>CAVWII010000010.1:0-42821 GCA_963754975.1 uncultured Alphaproteobacteria bacterium
TGGCCGGAATGAGCAGATGCACCTCGACGCCGTCGCTGAGGAAGGAGCGCTCCAGGAGGGAAGTGATCGAGGCGAGATGGCTCGCGACGTCGATGTATTGCGGCAGCAGATCGCGCTGGCGCGCGAAGGCGAGAAGCTTCGAGATCAGGGACGCCGCCTGGTCCGAGGCGACGAGGGCGGCGATAAGCTTGCGCCGCAGGTGCGGCTGCGCCTTGACGTGCCGTGTTACCGAATCGATGTTCGCGCTGATCACCATCAGCTTGTTGTTGAGGTCGTGGGCGATGCCGCCGGTGAGGCGGCTGATCGCCTCCATCTTCTGGGTCTGGCGCAAGCGCCGCTCGGCCTTCTGGCGGGTGCTCGTCTCCTCGCGCAGGCGCCGCGTCGCCTCCTCGATCCGCTCTTCCAGCTCGCCGCTGAGGCGGGCTTCGAAGGCCTCCGTTTCGGCCTGCCGCAGCCGCAGGGAGGCGGCGAGCCCGGACAAGGCGCCGTCGAGCCGGGACACCGCCGGATCGCGCGAGGGCGCGGGCTCGGCCCTGTCGCCGCGCGTCAGCGAGGTCACCCGCCGCTCGAGCGCCGCAAGGCCCCGCGATGCCATGGCCCGATGGCCGAGCACGAGGGCGATCGCCACCCCCGTGAAGGCGAGCGCCCCGGCGACGAGAACGGCATTATGGGCGTCGAGCGCGATCGCAACGGCGAGCGCTGCGCCGCAGGCCGCGAGCCCGAGGACCGCGGCGGGAACTTGAACGCGTACAGACGGTCGCTGACGCATGAATCCCGATCTCGGAGAATAGCTTACCCAACGGCACGCTTCCCCGTGGAAGGGCCGCGGAAACAATTGCATCGCCGCCCTCCCCTTGCAACCGGCCGGACCGGCACGGGATGATCCCCGGGGGAGGCCCGGTGCCGTTGCACACGGGCGTTGCTTTTCGGCGCGGAGCGGGCGAGGGCTGAAGCCGTGCGGAGGTCTGGCGAGCGTGCGATCGGTCTTGAGGCGCCTCCTGGCGGGCGCAGTGCTTCTGACGGGGCTCGGCGTCCCGGCGCTCGCGCAGGCGCCGGCCGACGACACGGAGCGTCGGATCGACGATCTCCTCGGCCGCATGACGCTCGAGGAGAAGGTTGGTCAGCTCAACCTCGTCTCGCACGGTCCGCCCCTGCGCTGGGACGACATCCGCGAGGGCAAGGCCGGGGCCCTTCTCAACTTCAACAGCGCCGGCGAGGTGGCGCGGGCGCAGGCGCTCGCCCGGCAGTCGCGCCTCAAGATTCCGCCGCTCTTCGGCCTCGACGTCCTGCACGGCTTCCGAACCCAGTTCCCCCTGCCCCTCGGGGAGGCAGCCGCCTTCAATCCCCGCCTGTCTCGGCTCGCGGCACGTTTTGCCGCCGAAGAATCCGCCTATGTCGGCGTGCAATGGACCTTCGCGCCCATGGCCGACCTCTCCCGCGACAGCCGCTGGGGCCGTATCGTCGAGGGTTTTGGGGAAGACCCGCATCTCGGCTCGGTCCTGACCGCCGCCCGGGTCGAAGGCTTCAACGACGGAGGCCTCGCGACGGGAGTCAAGCACTTTGCCGGCTACGGGGCCGCGGAGGGCGGCCGCGACTACGATTCGACCGCCATCCCGCGGCCGCTGCTGCGCGACCTCTACCTGCCGCCGTTCCGAGCCGCGGTGGAGGCCGGCACGCAGAGCGTCATGGCCGGCTTCAATGCCCTCAACGGCGTGCCGAACACCGCCAATCGCTGGCTCCTCACCGACGTCCTGCGCGGCGAATGGGGCTTCCAGGGGTTCGTCACCTCCGATTGGGGCGGGATCGGCGAATTGATGGTCCACGGGGTGGCTGCCGACCCGGCCGAGGCGGCGCGGAAGGCGCTTCTCGCGGGCATCGACATGGACATGATGAGCCAGCTCTACATGCGCTACCTGCCCGACGAGGTGCGGGCCGGCCGCGTGCCGGTCGCGGCCGTCGACGAGGCCGTGAGGCGGGTGCTGCGGGTGAAGCTGAAGCTCGGCCTGTTCGAGCGCCCGGCCGTCGATCCGAGCCATGTCGACGCCGCCTTCCCGACGCCCGCCTCGCGCCGCGCCGCCCGCGAGGTCGCCCGCGAGACGCTCGTGCTCCTGAAGAACCGCGACGACGTCCTGCCGATCGCCGCCGCGACCCGCACCGTCGCCGTCGTCGGTCCCCTGGCCGATGCGAAGCGGGACCCGTTCGGCCCGCACGGCGCCCGCGGCCACGCCTCGGACACGGTCTCGATCCTCGACGGCATCGGCGAACGCGCTGCGGCCGCCGGCATGGCGGTGAGCGCCGCACCGGGCTGCGATCTCTTCTGCACGAAGGCGGAGGACATCGCCGCCGCGGTCGCGGCCGCGCAAGGCGCGGACCTCGTCGTCGCGGTGATGGGCGAGCCGCAGGAATTCTCGGGCGAGGCGGCCTCGCGCACGAATCTCGACCTGATCGGCCGGCAGCCGGAGCTGCTCGACGCCCTGCTCGGGACGGGCAAGCCGGTCGTGCTCGTCCTCGTCGCCGGGCGCCCGGTCGCCCTCGGGCGCTTCGCGGAGCGCGCCGCAGCCGTCCTGATGGCCTGGTATCCGGGCACGGAGGCGGGCCACGCCGTCGCGGACGTCTTGTTCGGCGACGAGAGCCCGAGCGGAAAACTGCCGCTGACCTGGCCGCGCAGCGCCGGCCAGCTTCCGATGGCCTATAACAGCCTGCCCTCGGGCCGGCCGACCCTGCCGAACAACCGCTACACGCTCGGCTATCGCGACTCGGAGATCGCGCCGCAATTCCCGTTCGGGTTCGGCCTCAGCTACACGCGCTTCGCGCTGACCGATGCGCGCCTGCCGAAGCCTTCCCTGGAGCCGGGCGACCCGCTCCTCGCCGAGGCGACCTTGACCAATGCCGGCGGGCGGGCCGGGCAGGAGGTGGTGCAGCTCTACATCCGCGATCCGGTGGCGAGCCGCTCGCGGCCGCTGCGCGAACTCAAGGCCTTCGAGAAGGTCGCGCTCGTGCCCGGCGAATCGAAGCGCATCGCGCTGGCGGTGCCGATGGAAGCGCTGGGCTTCCATGCGGAGGACGGCCGCCTCACCGTCGAGGCGGGCGAGATCGAGGTCTTCCTCGGCACGAGCTCCCTCGCGGAGAAGATCGGCTCCGTCACGATCCGCGAGGATTTTCGGCCGCAGCCCGCGCCCGCGCCGCCGTTGCGAGGCCTAGCCCGCGAGCCTTAGAGCAGGCCGTCGTTCGATGGAATCGGTCCGGCCCGCCGGAACGACAGGTCGCGGCATAGCGGCGAAGGGCGCGGCTTCGCCTCTCCCCGCTTGCGAGGAGAGGGTTTCGGCTTTGCCGAAACAAGCGAAGCGGGGGTGAGGGGGCGTCTGCGGAAGGGGCGCCTTGCCGCGCCGCAGCGCCTCCTTCTTCACTGCCCCCTCACCCTCGCCTGCTTCGCAGGCTTGCTGCCTTCGGCAGCCCTCTCCCCGCAAGCGGGGAGAGGCGGATCGCGCTCGGGAGGTAGCTCAGCCCCTGTCCTGGAACAGGCGGCCGCCGCGCAGCTTGAGCCGGACCTGGTCGCCGCGGTTCAGGCTCTCGTCCGCCGGAAGGTCGACCTCGACCGTGACGCCGGCGGTCTCGAGGCGCAAAGCCGTGCGCAGGGATTGGCCGGAGCGGTGCGCGGAGGCGACGGTCGCCGCAAGGCTGCCGGGCTCGTCGCCCGCAAGTGCGAGGTCCGAGGGGCGCACGAAGAGGTCGGCGTCGCCATCGCGGCTGCCGGAAAAGCTCAGGCCCGTCGGCTCGCCGGCGACGTGGACATGGCCCCGCCTCAACGCAACCGGCAGGCGCGTCGTGTCGCCGACGAAGGCCATCACGAAGGGCGAGACCGGCGCGTCGTAGATCTCGCCGGGCGTGCCGACCTGCTCCAGGCGGCCGTCGTTGAGCACCGCGACCCGGTCGGCGAGCTCGAGCGCCTCGTCCTGATCGTGCGTGACGAAGATCGTCGTCTGCCCGGTGCGCTCGTGGATCCCGCGCAGCCAGCGGCGCAGATCCTTGCGCACCTTCGCATCGAGCGCGCCGAAGGGCTCGTCGAGGAGCAGCACCCGCGGTTCGACGGCGAGCGCCCGCGCGAGCGCGACGCGCTGGCGCTGGCCGCCGGAGAGCTGCGCCGGAAAGCGCCGGTCGAGCCCGTCGAGCTGGACGAGATCGAGGAGCGACAGGACGCGCTTGCGGATCTCGGTCGAGGAGGGCCGCAGCGCCCGCGGCCGCGCCTTGAGGCCGTAGGCGATGTTGTCGAACACGGTGAGGTGGCGGAACAGCGCGTAGTGCTGGAACACGAAGCCGACCCGGCGCTTCTGCACCGGGATCGCGGTCGCATCCTCCTCGCCGAAGAGCACGCGGCCGGAATCCGGGACCTCGAGGCCGGCGATGACGCGCAAAAGCGTCGTCTTGCCGGAGCCCGAAGGGCCGAGCAGCGCCATCAGTTCACCGGAGCGAATCCGCAGGCCGACACCGCGCAATGCCGCCGTGTCGCCGAAATCCTTGACGATATCGGCGACCGTGATGTCCACCGAATCGGTCCTCTCAATGGGCGGCTCGGCCCGCGATTTCGTCGCCGTAGCGCCACTCGAGGACCGATTTGATCGCCAGGGTGACGAGGGCGAGACCAGCGAGGAGCGAAGCGACGGCGAAGGCTGCCACGAAGTTGAATTCATTGTACAGGATCTCGACATGGAGGGGCATGGTCGTGGTGAGGCCGCGCAGATGGCCCGAGACGACGGCGACGGCGCCGAACTCGCCCATGGCGCGGGCATTGCAGAGCAGAACGCCATAGAGCAGCGCCCAGCGGATGTTCGGAAGCGTGACGGTGAGAAAGGCGCGCAGGCCCGAGGCGCCGAGCGTCAGCGCCGCTTCCTCGTCCGCGGTGCCCTGGTCCTGCATCAGCGGGATGAGCTCGCGGGCGACGAACGGAAACGTCACGAACACCGTCGCGAGGACGAGCCCCGGCAGCGCGAAAATGATCTCGACGCCGTGGCTTTGCAGCCACGGTCCGAGGAGACCCTGGGCGCCGAAGAGCAGCACGTAAACCAGCCCCGACACCACCGGCGACACCGAGAACGGCAGGTCGATGAGGGTGACGAGGACGCTCTTGCCGCGGAACTCGAACTTGGCGATCGCCCAGGCCGCGGCGACGCCGAAGACGAGGTTGAGCGGAACCGCGATCGAGGCGACGAGGAGCGTCAGGCGGATCGCCGCGAGCGCGTCGGGATCGGAGAATGAGGCGAAGTAGGTCGCGGCGCCTTTCGCGAACGCCTCGACGAAGACCGTGACGAGGGGCAGAATCAGGAAGAGCCCGAGAAAGGACACCGCCGCGGCGATCAGGAGCCGGCGCGTCAGCGGCTGTTCGGTGGTGACGGGGGCGAGCCTAGCCATGCCCGAACCTCCGTCGGCTGTAGGCCTGCAAGCCGTTGATCGCGAAAAGCGTCAGGAACGAGATCGCCAGCATGATCGTCGCGATGACCGTGGCGCCGGTATAGTTGAACTCCTCGAGCTTGATGATGATGAGCAGCGGCGCGATCTCCGAAACGTAGGGGATGTTGCCGGCGATGAAGATCACCGAGCCGTATTCGCCGACCGCGCGGGCGAAGGCGAGGGCGAAGCCGGTGAGGATCGCCGGCAGAAGCGGCGGGATCAGCACCGTCCACACCGCCCGCGTCCGGCCGGCGCCAAGCGTCGCCGCCGCTTCCTCGAGCTCGCGGTCGATCTCGGCGATGAGCGGCTCGACGGTGCGCACGGTAAAGGGTAGCCCGACGAAGACGAGAGCGACGAAGATGCCAAGCGGCGTGTACGCGATCTTGAGACCAAGCGGCTCGACGAGCCCGCCGATCCAGCCGTTCGGCGCATAGAGCGCGGCGAGCGAGATGCCGGCGACCGCCGTCGGCAGCGCGAAGGGCAGATCGACCGCGGCGTCGAGGAACTTGCGGCCGAAAAAGCGGTAGCGCGTCAGCGTCCAGGCGACGAGGAGGCCGAACAGGGAATCGACGAAAGCCGCCGCGAAGGAGAGCCCGAAAGAGACGCGCAAGGCCGCCGTGACCCGCGGCTCGGCGAGCGCGGCGGAAAAGCCCTCGATCCCGGCCGTCGAGGCGCGCAGGACGAGCGCCGCGAGGGGTATCAGGACGATCAGGCTGAGATAGACGACCGCATATCCGAAAGCGAGATTGAAGCCCGGCAGAACGCTCGGGCTACGGAACCGCCACCGCGGAGCGGTGGCGCTCCGCGGTGCGCTCAACGCGCCGGCGGCCATGCTCAGCCCTTGGCCTTCAGGATCGCGTCGAAGGTGCCGCCGTCGTCGAAATGCTCCTTCTGCGCCTTGGTCCAGCCGCCGAAGACCTCGTCGATGGTGAAGAGCTTGAGCTTCGGCAGGCGCTCGAGATCCTCCTTCGCCGCGGCCTCCGGCTGGCGCGGCCTGTAGTAGTGCTTGGCGATGATCGCCTGCGCCTTCGGCGTGTAGAGGAATTCGAGATAGGCCTCGGCGGCCTTGCGGGTGTTCTTCCTGTCGACGTTGCCGTCGATGAGGGCGACCGGCGGCTCGGCGAGAATCGATATCGACGGCACGACGATGTCGAACTTGTCCTTGCCGAATTCCTCGGAGGCGAGAAAGGCCTCGTTCTCCCAAGCGACGAGCACGTCCCCGAGGCCGCGCTGCGCGAAGGTGATGAGCGAGCCCCGCGCGCCGGTGTCGAGCACCGGCGCATTCTTGTAGATCGCCTGCACGAAGTCCTTCGCCTTCGCCGGATCCTTCGAACGCGCGAGCTCGTAGCCCCAGGCGGCGAGATAGTTCCAGCGCGCGCCGCCCGAGGTCTTCGGATTCGGCGTGATGACCTGGATGCCGGGCTTCGCGAGATCGTCCCAGTCCTTGATCGCCTTCGGATTGCCCTTGCGGACCAGGAACACGATCGTCGAGGTGTAGGGCGCCGAGTTGAAGGGCAGTCGCGCCTGCCAGTTGTCGGGCAGCTTCTTCGTCGCCCGCGCGATGGCGTCGATGTCGGCGGCGAGCGCCAGCGTCACCACGTCGGCGGCGAGGCCGTCGATGACGGCGCGAGCCTGCGCGCCGGAGCCCGCATGCGAGGCGCGCACGGCGATCGTCTCGCCGGTCTTCGTCTTCCAGTCGGCGGCGAAGACCTGGTTGATCTCGCGATAAAGCTCCCGCGTCGGATCGTAGGAGACGTTGAGAAGTTCCGATTGCGCGCGGGCGGCGCCGCCGACGGCGACGATCGAGGCGGCCGCGACGAGGAAGACGCCGAGCCCGCGCAGCGCGCGCGCCGGCGTCTTCGGCTTGAGCTTCGCGAACAGGCTGGTGAACAGACTTCTCTTCGGCACGGGACGCTCCGCGTTCGGTTCGGGATGGGAGGGAAGGACGAGGCCGAGGCCGGCGGTATCGGCCGTCTCCCGGTCGATGAGGATGAAGCTCGCGGTCTCGCGCTGCGAGCCGTAGGGATCGAAGGCGAGGGGGCGGTCGAGCGTCAGCACGACCGTGCCGATGTCGTTCGCGCAAAGCGCGCTCGCCGGCGCGCCGTGGCCGCTGTCGGGATCGATGCGCTCGCGGATCGCCTCGACGGTCGCGGAAACGGTGGCGGCGCCGAGCTTCAGCGCGAGGACCGCGCCTTGGCGGAGCGGCCCGTCCCTCGTCCAGAACACGCGGGCCGTGAGCCACTCGGCGACGGCAGGTGTCGCGCCCGCCGCCGCGACGACATCGCCGCGGGACGCGTCGAGGGCATCGGCGAGGACGAGCGTCACCGATTGTCCGGCCTGCGCCGCGGGAAGGTCGCCGTCGAAGGTTGCGATCCGGGCCACGGTGCTGTCGCGGCCGGAAGGCAGCACGCGGACGCGGTCGCCGACGCGCACGACGCCGCTGGCGATCAGACCCGAAAGGCCGCGAAAGCTGTGATCGGGCCGGTTCACCCACTGCACTGCCATCCGGAACGGCAGAGCCGCGGCGCTGCGGCCGACCTCGGCGCGCTCGAGATATTGCAGCAGCGTGAGGCCGCCGTACCAGGGCGCCGCGATGGCCGGTAGAACGACGTTGTCGCCGTTCAGCGCCGAGAGGGGAATGCCGACGACCGTCTCGAAAGAGAGATCGGCAGCGAAGGCTTCGAACTCCGCCATGATCGCCTTGTACTGTTCTTCCGACCAGCCGACGAGGTCCATCTTGTTGATGGCGAGCACGACCTGGCGGATGCCGAGCATGTCGACGAGGAGCGCGTGGCGCCGCGTCTGCCGCGTCAGGCCCTGGCCGGCGTCGACGAGCAGCACGGCGAGATCCGCTGTCGAGGCGCCGGTCGCCATGTTGCGCGTATACTGCTCGTGGCCGGGCGTATCGGCGACGATGAAGGTGCGCGTCTCGGTCGAGAAGAAGCGGTAGGCGACATCGATGGTGATGCCCTGCTCGCGCTCTGCGGCGAGCCCGTCGACGAGGAGCGCGAGGTCGAGGCCGTCGCCGGTGGTGCCGTGCCGGCGCGAGGCCGATTTCAAGGCCGCGATCTGATCGTCGAGGAGCTGTTTCGAATCGTGCAGCAGGCGCCCGATGAGGGTCGACTTTCCGTCGTCGACCGAGCCGCAGGCGATGAAGCGCAGCACGTCCTTGTCGCGCTGCTTCTGGAGGAACGTCTCGAAGCCCGAGCGGGTCTCGCTCAACGCGGCGATCATCAGAAATAGCCCTCCTGCTTCTTGCGTTCCATGGCGGCGCTGCCGTCCTGGTCGATCAGCCGGCCCTGCCGTTCGGAGGTGCGCGCCTGCAGCGTCTCGCGAATGAGGTCCGGAATCGTGGCGGCGCGCTCTCGACCGCGCCGGTGAGCGGATAGCAGCCGAGCGTGCGGAAGCGGACGGAGCGCTGCTGCGGCCTTTCGCCCGGCTCGAGCGGCAGGCGATCGTCGTCGACCATGATCAGGAGGCCGTCGCGCTCGACGACGGGCCGCGGCGCCGCGAGATAGAGCGGCACGACCGGAATCTTCTCCTCGTGGATGTAGAGCCAGATGTCGAGCTCGGTCCAGTTCGAAAGCGGGAACACGCGCAAGCTTTCGCCGCGGCGCTTGCGCAGATTGTAGAGCCGCCAAGGCTCGGCGCGCTGGCGCTTCGGATCCCAGCGGTGATGCGCGTTGCGCAGCGAGACGACGCGCTCCTTCGCGCGCGAAACCTCCTCGTCGCGGCGGGCGCCGCCGATGGCGACATCGAAGCGGTGCCGGTCGAGGGCCTGGCGCAGGGCCTGCGTCTTCATCACGTCGGTGTGGATCTCGGAGCCGTGGCTGATCGGACCGATGCCGCGGGCGACGCCGTCGGAGTTGGTGTGCACGATCAGGTCGAGACCGAGCTCGCTTGCGCGCGGCGGTCGCGGAAGGCGATCATCTCGCGGAACTTCCAGCCGGTATCGATGTGCAGAAGCGGGAACGGCAGGCGGCCGGGATAGAACGCCTTCCGCGCAAGGTGCAGCAGAACGGACAAATCCTTGCCGATCGAATAGAGCAGAACCGGATTCTCCGCCTCCGCCGCGACCTCGCGCAGGATGTGGATGCTCTCGGCCTCGAGCCGCTGCAGATGCGTCAGGCGGGCCGGCGCAGCGGCGCCGCATCGAATGGTGCGGCACTCATGCCGGCCAGCTCCTCGCGGATCGGCTCGCGCATTCTCGAATGCGGCGGGGCGCAGGTGCAGGCCGCATTCCTTCTTCGCCGTCGTCCTCCCACCACCAGCGGCCGGCGCGCTCCGGCTCGCCGACGCGCGACCGCGCGCGTGCAGGGCGCGCAGCCGATCGACGGAAAGCCGCGGTCGTGCAGCGGGTTGTAGGGAACGCGACGGTCGCGACATAGCGCTCGACGCTCGGCCGCGGCTGCCAATCCGCGAGCGGATTGACCTTGAAGACGCCGAGGAGCCGCATCGATCCTCCGCGAACGGCGTGCCGGCGCGATGCTGCGATTGCTCGGCGCGCAGGCCGGTCATCCAGACGGCGGCGCCGGCGAGCGCGCGGCTCAGCGGCTCGACCTTGCGGATGCCGCAGCAGGCCTTGCGCGCTTCGACCGAGGCACGAAAGCCGTTGATGCCCTGCGCGCGACGAGCGATTCGAGCGAATCGGCGCGCGGCGCGAAGACTTCGATGCGCAGGCCGTAGCGCTGCTTCCGTCGCCGCCCAGAGATCGTAGGTCTCCGGAAAGAGGCGTCCGGTGTCGAGGGTCGACGATCGTCGATCGGCGCGCCGACGGTGGCGATGGCGTCGAGCAGCGCCTGGTCCTCGAGGCCGAAGCTCGTCGTGAACACGACGCGGCCGCGCACCGCGGACGCGGCGAGGCCGATCCTCTCGGACAGCGACGCCCCGCGCAGGCGTTCCGACAGGCGACGCACGTCCATGAACGCTCCTCGGAGGAGCTTCCTCGGCGCCGCGCAAAGCTCCGGGCGCCGATTGCCATCGCACGCAAAGTAGATAGATGTTCTCCATTCCCGCAAGATCGACCCGTGAAGAAAGGAATATTTCACTCCAATGGAGCGAGCGACAAGGAAGAACACTCCTCGTCCAGCGACCCCGCCAGCGGGACATGGATGCTCATCGACCGCAAGATCCTCGACCTCTTGCAGCGCGACGCGACTCTCTCGATCGCCGAGATCGCCGATCGCGTCGGCCTTTCGCAGACACCGTGCTGGAAGCGCATCCAGCGTCTCGAAGACGCAAGGCATGTCGAGCAGCGTGTCGCGCTGCTCAATCCGGAGAAGCTCGGCCTCGGCCTGACGGTGTTCGTCTCGATCGAGACGAACGACCACTCGCAGGCTGGCTCACGCGCTTTGCAGACCTCGTGACGGCGATGCCGGAGGTGCTGGAATTCTATCGCATGGCCGGCGACGTCGACTACATGCTGCGCGTCGTCGTGCCGGACATGGCCGGCCTACGACGCGCTTCTACAAGCGCCTGATCGCGGCGATCCCCTCGAAGAACGTCAGCTCGCGCTTCGCGATGGAGCGCGTGAAGATCGACGACCGCGCTGCCGATTGAGGAGCGGCTCAGATCGCGAAATCGGCGCTTCATTCCGAGCGCTGGACCCGTGATCCATCTCCGCCGCGCGAATCTCGTTCGAGGACTCTGGTACCGCAAGTCCAGTGTGGGTCGCTCGGACAACGCCGGAACGGCGATCGGCCCGTGGCTGATGTCCGCGAAACCGATTTCCGACGCTTTCCCGCATCATCCTTCGAGACGGGTCGGGCCTGACGGTTCGCCTCCTCGCACGAGGAGGAGGAAGCGGTTGGAATTATAGAACGATCTTCCACGTTGAGGGCGAGGACCGAGAAGGATATTAGATCAATTCTATGATTTTCGCCATTTGACAGGAAGAAACCGTTCTTCTCCTACGCCGTTCGTTAAAAAGAACAATCTCATTGACTTGAGCGGGGCCCGGACCCGACATTCTGGCCATGGCTGCACCGTCGCTACTTCCTCGCACGGCGCCCTTCGGCGACGACGACCGAGTCAGTCTCGACCGTGTCTTTCGACGCCGCGATCGCGACGCAACGCGCCTGGCTCGCGGGCTTTCTCGCCGGCCTCGATCGCCACGGCGCGGCCCAGCAGGCCGTCCGGACGCGCCAGCGCGCGCGGCGGAGCCTCTGACGATCCTCTTCGCGAGCGAATCGGGAAACGCCGAACGCCTGGCGCAGGATATCGCGAAGCTTGCTCGCAAGAACGGGTTCAAACCTCAATCGTGGACTTTGCCGATCTCGATCTCGCCGAGCTCGCCGCGCAGCAGGACGTCTCGTCGTCATCGCCGCGACCTGGGGCGAAGGCGATCCGCCCGCCGCGCCGTACATGCCTATGCGGACCTGATGGGCGAGCAGCGCGCCGCGCCTCGCCGGACGACCTTCGCCGTGCTCGCGCTCGGCGATACCGCCTATGTGGAGTTCTGCGCCGTCGGCAAGGCGATCGACGCGCGCCTCGCGGAACTCGGCGCAATGCGCGCCGTCGATCGGATCGATTGCGATCTCGATTTCGAGGCGCCGGCCTCGGCCTGGATCAAGGCGACGCTCGAAACCCTGGCGCCGCCGCTCGAGAGTCGCCGCAAGCAACGTCGTCGCCGTCGATTTCGCGAGCCGCGGCGCGGGCGAGGTCGAGCCGCGAGCCGTTCACGGCGGAGGTCGATCGACCACATCGATCTCAATTCGTCGCGCTCCGACAAGGAGACGATTCCACCTCGCGCTCGGCTTCGACGGCGCGGCGCCGGCCTACGAGCCCGGCGATTCGCTCGAACTCTTTCCCGCAGAACGATCCGCGCCTCGTCGATGCGGTGCTGGCCGCGACGGGTCTTGCGAGCGAGCGACGCCGTGCGCCACGCGCTACGCTACGGAGCGCGATATCACGACGCTTTCGCTCAAGACGCGTCGAGCGGTTCGTCGCGACGACCGGCGACGCGCGCGTGAAGAGCCTTCTCGACGAGGGCCGGCGCGCAAGGCCTGCATCGAGGGCCGCCAGCTCATCGATCTTCTCGAGGCCTTTCCCGCAACGCTTTCGGCGGAACAGCTTAAGGCGCTGACGCGGCCGCTGCCGCCGCGCGCCTATTCGCTCGCCTCCTCGCGGCGGGAGGTCGGCGACGAGGCGCATCTTCTCGTCGCCGCCGTGCGCTACGAAAGCCACGGCCGCGCCCGCGCACGGCGTTGCCTCGACCTTCGTTGCGGACCGCTGAAGGCCGGCGCCTCGCTGAAGGTCCGGGTCAAGCCGAACAAGCATTTCCGCCTGCCCGATCCGTGCCGCCGACATCGTCATGGTCGGACCGGGCACGGGCGTCGCGCCGTTCCGCGCCTTCGTGCAGGAGCGCCGCGCGACCGGCGCCACGGGCCGCACACTGGCTCTTCTTCGGCGACCGCCACTACACGCACGATTTCCTCTACCAGCTCGAATGGCAGGACGCGCTCAAGGACGGATCGCTGACGCGCATCGACCTCGCCTTCTCGCGCGACACGCCCGAGAAGGTCTACGTCCAGCACCGGCTGTGGGAGCGCCGCGCCGATCTCGTCGACTGGCTCGAGAACGGCGCGCGACTTCTACGTGTGCGGCGACGCCAAGGCGATGGCGAAGGACGTCCGATCGCCACCTCGTCGCGCGCCTATGCGCGACGTGAAGGCGCTGTCTCCGGACGCCGCCGAGACAGGCCGTCGCGCCGCTCGAGCGCGAGCAGCGCTACCTCCAGGACGTCTACTGAGCCCAGGATGAGCAAACGAACTCTCGCGCAACGAGCGCATCAAGGAAGCGAGCGGCTACCTGCGCGGCACGCTCGCCGAGGGCCTCGAGCGAGATCGTCACCGGCGCGATCGCCGAGGACGACCAGCAGCTCGTGAAGTTCCACGGCATGTATCTGCAGGACGACCGCGACCTGCGGCCCGAGCGCACGACGAAGAAGCTCGAGAAGGCCTTCTCGTTCATGATCCGGCTGCGCATGCCGGGCGGCGTCTGCACGCCCGAGCAGTGGCTTCGGCTCGACAAGATCGCGCGCGACCTACGCCAACGGCACGCTGCGGCTCACGACGCGCCAGACCTTCCAGTTCCACGGCGTCATCAAGTCGAACCTCAAGACGACGATGAAGGCGATCGACGCCGCGCTCCTCGACACCCTCGCCGCCTGCGGCGACGTCAACCGCAACGTGCTGGCGACCTCGACGAACCCGCACCAGTCGCAGGCGCACCGCGCGGCGCTCGAGCTCGCGCAGGCCATCTCCGACCAGCTCCTGCCGCACACGCCCGCCTATCGCGAGATCTGGCTCGACGGCGAGAAGATCGCCGGCGGCGAGGAGGAGGTCGTCGAGCCGATCTACGGGCGCACCTATCTGCCGCGCAAGTTCAAGACCGTCGTCGCGGTGCCGCCCTCGAACGACGTCGACGTCTTCGCCCAGGATCTCGGCTTCATCGCGATCCTCGATGCGGACGGCGAGGTCGAGGGCTACGAACGTCGCGGTCGGCGGCGGCATGGGCATGACGCACGGCGAGACGGACACCTATCCGCGCACCGCCGACGTCATGGGCTTCTGCGCGCCGAAGGATGCGCTCGCCGTCGCCGAGGCCGTGGTGACCGTGCAGCGCGATTGGGGCGACCGCACGAACCGCAAGCACGCGCGGCTCAAATACACGATCGAGGATCGCGGCCTCGATGCCTTCCGCGCCGAAGTCGAGAAGCGCATCGGCAAGGCGCTTGAGCCGGCCGCGGCCCTTCGCGTTTTCGACTCGAACGGCGACCGCTACGGCTGGACCGCGGGAGAGGACGGCCGCTTCCATCTCACGCTCTTCATCGAGAACGGCCGCCTGCGCGACATCCCGGACGGGCCCGCGCTCCTGACCGGCATGCGCCGGATCGCCGAGGTGCACGAGGGCGAGTTCCGCCTCACCGCGAACCAGAATGTCATCGTCGCGAATGTGCGCGCCGGAGAATCGCGCGGCGATCGAGGCGCTCGTCGACGCGCACGGGCTGACGAGCCACGCCGGCGCGCTGCGGCGCAACGCCATGGCCTGCGTCGCGCTGCCGACCTGCGGCCTCGCGCTCGCCGAGAGCGAGCGCTACCTGCCGACCCTCGTCACGGCGCTCGAGGAGCGGCTCGCGCTGCATGGGCTCGCGCGACGACGAGATCACGATCCGCATGACCGGCTGCCCGAACGGCTGTGCGCGGCCCTACATCGCCGAGATCGGCCTCGTCGGCAAAGGGCCCGGCCGCTACAACCTCTATCTCGGCGCGTGCCTTCGACGGCTCGCGGCTCTCGAAGCTCTACGCGGAGGACGTAGGAGCACGACGGCATCGTCGCAACCCTCGATCCGCTCTTCGAAGCCTATGCGCACGAACGCGGCGCCGGACGAGCGCTTCGGCGATTTCGTGATCCGCGCCGGCTATGTCGCGAAGACCGCAAACGGCGCCGATTTCCACGCGAATACGGGTCCGCGGAAGGGCGCGACCCTGGAGGCTCGCCCATGACGCGCCACATCGTCCCCGCCGAGACTCGGCCCGCGCGGCTCGACGCGCTCGCGAGCCTGCCGGTCTTCCTCGACCTTGCCGGCCGCCGCGTCGTCATCGCCGGCGGCGGCGAGCCGGTCGCGTGGAAGGCGGAGCTGGCGGCGGCCGCGGGCGGCGAGCGTCACGGTGTTCGCGCCGATCGCGTCGCCGGAGCTGATGGCGCTCGCCGCGGCGCATCCGTCGATCGCGCTGCACGCGCGCTCCTGGCGGCCGGAGGATCTCGACGGCGCCACGGTCGCGATCGCCGAGGCGGACGATGAGGAGGCGGCGCGCTTTTCCGCCGCGGCCCGCGGGCGCGGCGCCCTCGTCAACGTCGTCGACAAGCCGGCCTTCTGCGATTTCCAGTTCGGCGCCATCGTCAACCGCTCGCCGGTCGTGGTCTCGATCTCGACCGACGGCGCCGCGCCGGTGCTCGCGCAGGCGGTGCGGCGGCGCATCGAGGCGATCCTGCCGCGCGGCCTCGGCAGCTGGAGCGCGACGGCAAAGTCCTTCCGCGAGCGGCTTGCGGACCTCCTGCCGTCGAAGGCGGCGCGCCGCGCCTTCTCGGAAAGATTCGTCGACGTCGCCTTCATCTCGCAGGCCGAGGAGGACGAGCGTCTCGCCGAGCTCGAGCGCCTCGCCGACGACATCTTCCGCGGCGCGGCAGCAGACGCAAGGGCGAGGTCGTGCTCGTCGGCGCCGGCCCGGGCGATCCGGAGCTGCTGACCCTGAAGGCCGTGCGCGAATTGCAGGCCGCCGACGTGATCCTCTACGACCGCCTCGTTCCGGCGCAGACCCTTGAGCTCGGCCGCCGCGAGGCGCGGCGGATCCTCGTCGGCAAGCAGGGCCACGGCGCCTCCTGCCGGCAGGAGGACATCGCGCGGCTGATGATCGAGCTGGCGCAGAAGGGGCAGCGCGTCGTACGCCTCAAGGGTGGCGATCCGGCGGTCTTCGCCCGCGCCGGCGAGGAGATCGAAGCCTGCCGCGTTGCGCGGCGTTCCGGTGCGGATGGTGCCGGGCGTCACGGCCGCGCTCGCCGCGGCCTCCGCGCTCTGACGCTCTCGCTGACCCATCGCGGGCTTGCGCAGCGGGTGCAGTTCGTCACGGGGCACGATCGGCACGGCGCGCTGCCGCCGGATCTCGACCTCGACGCGCTCGCCGATCCGCGCGCCACGACCTGCCTCTACATGGGCCGCGAGACCGCGGCCGCGCTTGCCGGCCGCCTCCTCCGCCACGGACTGCGCGGCGGCACGCCGGTGCGCATCGTCAGCAACGTCTCGCGGCGCGAGGAGGATGCGGTCGAGGCGACGCTCGACGCCCTCGCCGACGGCGACGTCCGCCTGCCCGCGGACGGCCCGACCCTCGTCCTCATCGGCGAGGCGCTGGCGCCGGAGCGCAGCGCGGAAGCGGTCGCGCCGGCAGCGGAGCGAGCGCCCTTCATCGACACGCGCCACCTCGCCTGGTGATGGGCTCCATTCACCTCTCCCCGCTTGCGGGGAGGGGCCGGAGGCAGCAAGCCTGGGCAGCGGGCGAGGGTGAGGGGGCGGCGAAGAACGAGGCGCTGCGCGACGGCAAGGCGCTTGCGCCGCCCCACCCCCGCTACGCTCGTTCGCGCAGGCCGAACCCTTCGCCGCAAGCGGGGAGAGGCAAATCCGCCTTCCGAGCTGGCAAGCGGGCAGAGGCGAAGCGCAGCCTTTCACGGCTTGAACCGGCGGCTTCCCTGTCGGACAAGGGAGCGGTTCCGGAGCGCCGCATGACCTCTTCCGGCCACGATCACGGCCACGACCACGACCACGATCGCCCGCATCGGCACGGCGAGGGCAGCCACGGGCCGCACGCCCACGACCATGCCGGCCACGACCATGCCGGCCACGCGCACAGCCACATCCCGACCGGCGCGAGCGCAGAGCGGCGCATCGTCGTCGCCGGCATCCTCACGGCGCTCTTCATGGTGGCGGAGGCGGTCGGCGGCGTCATTTCCGGCTCGCTGGCGCTCCTCGCCGATGCCGGCCACATGCTCGCCGACGTCGCCGCCCTCGGGCTCGCCTATGCCGGCATCCGGCTCGGCCGGCGGCCGGGGGACGCGCAGCGCAGCTACGGCTATCAGCGCCTCGAGGTGCTCGCCGCCTTCGTCAACGGGCTGACGCTGCTTGCGGTCTCCGTCTGGATCATCGTCGAGGCTTTCGGGCGCTTTTTCGCGCCGGGGCCGGTGCTTGCCGACACGATGCTGGTCGTCGCCGTGTTCGGCCTCATCGTCAACATCGCCACCTTCGCCATCCTTCAGGGCGGCAGCGAGGACCTCAACGTCCGCGGCGCGCTGGTGCACGTGCTCGGCGACCTCTTCGGCTCGGTCGCTGCCATCGTCGCGGCCCTGGTGATCCGCTTCACGGACTGGACGCCGATCGATCCGCTCCTCGCCGCCCTCGTCGCGCTGCTCATCATGCGCTCCGCCTGGGATGTCGTGCGCCGCTCCGGCCACATCCTCCTCGAAGGCGCGCCGGAAGGGATGGACCGGGAGACGATGGCGGGGCGCCTGGCGAAGATCCCGGGCGTCGTGCGCGCGCATCACATCCATCTCTGGTCGATCACGTCCGGACAGGCGCTCGCGACCCTGCATCTCGAATGCGAGCCCGGCACCGATCCTCGCACCGTCGTCGCCCTGACGCGCGAATGCCTGCGCGCCGAATTCGGCATCCGCCATGCGACGATCGAGGTCGAGACGGAGCCGGCCGCCGCAACCTGTCGGCTCAGCCCGGAATGATGGCGACGCCGCGCTCCGGCGACAGGGTGACCGCGACCGCCGTTCCGGGCAGGTACGGGTCCTTGCGCCCGTGGTCGACCACGAAGAGCGTGCCGACCGGCGTCTCGACCTCGTATTCGACATGGGTGCCAAGATAGGAGGCCTTGCCGACGCGGCCCGCCATGGCCGGCTCCTTCGTCGGCTTTTCCGAGAGAGAGATCGCGTCGGGACGAACGGCGAGCTTCACGCTGCGCCCCGAGACGCCCCGGCGCGGCAGTTCGAGGGCGAGCACGTCGAGCATGACGATCGCCGTCTCGCCGCGGGTCTCCTGCAAGGTCGCCTCGACGATGTTGGCGTCGCCGATGAAATCGGCGACGAAGAGGTTGGCCGGCTCCTCGTAGAGCTCGCGCGGCGCGCCCGTCTGCGCGATGCGGGCGTTCGACATCACGATGATGCGGTCGGAGACGGCAAGCGCCTCCTCCTGGTCGTGGGTGACATAGGCGACGGTGAGGTTGAGGCTGCGCTGCAGTTCGCGGATGTCCTCGCGCACGCGGCGGCGCAGCTTGGCGTCGAGGTTGGAGAGCGGCTCGTCGAACAGCAGCACCTGCGGCTCCAGCACCAGCGCGCGCGCCACCGCGACGCGCTGCTGCTGGCCGCCGGACAGTTCGGACGGCGAGCGCTTCTCGAAGCCCGTCGAGGCCGACCAGCGCGCAGCTTCTCCAGCGCCATCGCCTGCGCGTCGCGCTTCGCCGAGGCCCTGCACGCGTCGGTCCGTAGGCGACGTTCTCGAGCACCGATCATGTGCGGGAACAGCGCGTAGGACTGGAACACCATGCTGACGTCGCGGTCGGCGGCCGAGAGCTGCGTCACGTCCTCGCCGCCGATCAGGATCTGACCCTCGCTCGCCATCTCGAGGCCGGCGATCAGGCGCAGGGTCGTGGTCTTGCCGCAGCCCGACGGGCCGAGCAGCGTCACGAGCGTGCCGGCCTCGATGGTGAAGGAGACGTCGTCGACGGCGGTCACCGCGCCGTAGCGCTTGGTGACGTTCCGGAATTCGACCGAGGCGGCCGCTTTGCCGGGGCGAGCCCGCTGCGCGGTCGCGTGGGTGAACGGCTTCATGCGGCGGCTGCCGATGGCGATGGCGCCCGCGCCGCGCCGCCCGAGCCGGCGCTCGCCGACGGCGAACTGGATCAGCGACGATGGCGACGAGCATGACCACGATGAGGACCGAGGAATAGGCGATGGCGAGGCCGAACTCGCCGGCCTCGACGCGGCCGACGATGTAGGTCGTCGCCATGTTGTATTCGGCCGTGACGAGGAAGATCACGGCGCTGACCGCCGTCATGGCGCGCACGAAGCTGTAGACGAGCGCGGCGACGATCGCCGGCCGCAGCAGCGGCAGCACGACGCGCCGCATCGTCGTGAACGGACCGCGCGCCGAGCGTCAGCGACGCCTCGTCGAGGCTCTTGTCGATCTGGCTCAGGGTGGCGATGCCGGAGCGCACGCCGACCGGCATGTTGCGGAAGACGAAGCAGATGACGAGGATCGAGGCCGGTGCCGGTGATCTCGATCGGCGGCACGTTGAAGGCGAGGATGTAGCTGACGCCGACCACGGTGCCGGGAATGGCGAAGCACAGCATGCGTGGCGAATTCGAACAGCGCGCCGCCCGGCGAAGCGCTGCCGCGTCAGCAGATAGGCGGTCAGCAGGCCGATCGCGGCGGTGAGCGGCGCCGACGATCGCGGCGATCTTCGACCGTGGCGAAGAAGGAATTCCAGGCCGAGCCGCCGAAATAGAGGCCGTTGCTGGTCCACTCGATCGCGAAAGCCGGTGAGGTAGATGCTCCAGGGTCGGCGTGTAATCGCGGCCCATCGAGCGCACGAAGCCGCCGACGAGGATGATCGCGTAGACGAGCAAGGTGAAGAGCGCCCACGGGATCGCCGTGGCGTAGACGGCGAAAGCGACGCGGCGCGGCAGCGGCGTGCGGCAGGCCGGCATCGCCCTTGCCGGTGACGGTCGTGTAGACTTGCTTGCCGAGCCAGGCGTGCTGCAGCCAGAACGCGCCGAGCGTGAAGGCGAGCAGCACGATCGACAGCACCGCGGCGCGGCCCTGATCGTGCGCCGCGCCGACGACGGCGAAGAAGATCTTCGTCGACAGCACCTCGAAATTGCCGCCGAGCACCAGCGGATTGCCGAAATCGGCAAGGCTCTCGACGAAGCCGAGCAGGAAGGCGTTGGCGAGGCCCGGGCGCATCAGCGGCAAGGTCACGGTCCAGAACGTCGTCCAGCGCTTGGCGCGCAGCGTCTGCGAGGCTTCCTCGAGGGTCGGGCTGATGCCCTGCACGACGCCGATCAGCACGAGGAAGGCGATCGGCGTGAAGGCCAGCAGCTGCGCGATGAGGACGCCCGGCAGGCCGTAGATCCAGCGCGAGCGCGGGATGCCGAACCAGTCGGCGAGGAGCGCCGGAGACCGCGCCGGAGCGGCCGAACAGCAGGATCAGCGCGAGGCCGATGACGAAGGGCGGCGTGATGATCGGCAGCACGCGTCAGCGACGCGCAGGAGCTTCTTGAGGCGGAAGCCGGTGCGCGTCGCGATGAGCGCGAAGGCAAGGCCGAGCGCGGTCGTGCCGACGCCGACGAGAACGGCCGAGGAACAGCGTGTTCCAGGCGACGCCGCAGCGCAGCTCCGACGGTGAGGCAGTCGAGGCCCCAGATCGAGCGGTCGATGAACTTGGCGATGAAGCTCGGCCGGCGCGAAAGTGCCGCTGCATTGTCCTCGACGGCGCTGATCAGGATGGTCGAGACGGGGAAGAAGACGAAGATGCGCGATGAGCGCGATGACGACGCCGATCGACGACGACGACGAAGGCATCGCCGCGGCAGACAGCCCCGCGCCGGCAAGCCCGTGGCAGAGCAGGATCAGGAACGCCGCGGCCGTGAGCGCCGCGCCGAAGCCCATGCCGGCCTGCCGCGGTCCCGGCTCGCCGAACAGCGCGGCGAGCAAGCTCCAGCTCCAGCCGGCAGAGCCCGATCGCGAAGCCCTGCAGCGAGGAGCAGTGCCGAGCCCGCGCAGCGCCGGCGGCGATCGAGGACGCGGCCCGCCAGCGCGCCGGCTTTGCCGCCCGCCAGCGGCAGCAGGGTGCAGCGAGGAGCGGCGCCAGCATCGGCAGCCAGCCAGGCGCTCGGCCGAACAGCGCCGAGCGCGCGGCCCGTCGAACTCGCGGAGCGACAGCCGGCCGGATTCGCAGATGCCAGCGGCAGGATCGCGTAGCCGATGGCAGCAGGCGAAGCCGCCGATCCAGATCGCAAACCACGGCCCGACGGCAGCGGCTGCCAATCCGGTCGCCATGGCGGCACGCCTACTTCGGCAGGTTCTTCACCTCCGCGTCCCATTTCGCGAGCAGCCGCTTGCGCTCGTCGGAGGAGCCGTATTTCGCGAAGTCGAAGTCGATCAGCTTGATCTCGTCGAGCTTCGGCGCCTGCGGCGGCACCGGCGTCGCCTTGTTCGACGGCACCTGATAGGACTTCGCCTCGGCGCCGAGCTTCTGCGCCGCCGGGCGTCAGCGCCCAGTCGTACCACTTCTTCGCGTTGTCGAGGTTGCGCGCGCCCTTGATGATCGACATCGAGCCGATCTCGTAGCCGGTGCCCTCGCAGGGCGCGAACGGCGACGATCGGCGCGCCTGTCGACGATCATCGTCACCATGTCGTGCAGGAAGGTGATGCCGACCGTGGTCTCGCCGAGGCTGGCGGCCTTGGCCGGCGCGGCGCCCGACTTGGTGTACTGGTTGACGTTCTTGTGCAGCGCCTTCAGATAGTCGAAGCCCTTGTCCTCGCCCATCATCTGCACGATCGTCGCGAGCAGGGTGTAGGCGGTGCCGGACGAGTTCGGATCGGCGACCTGCACCTCGTCCTTGAGCTTCGGATTGAGCAGGTCGGCCCAGCATTTCGGCTCGGCGAGGCCCTTCGCCTTCGACCTGCTCGGTGTTGTAGCCGAAGCCGAGCGCGCCGGAATAGATGCCGACGGCGCGGTTGCTTCGACTGCTCCCACTGGCGCAGCGCCCAGTCCTGCAGCTCGGCGCAGCATCGGCGACTTGTACTCGACCGTCAGGCCTTCCTCGGCCGCCTGCATGTGCGGATCGCCGGTGCCGCCCCACCAGATGTCGGCGCGCGGATTGGCGGCCTCGGCCTTGACCTGCGCATAGATCTCGCCGGAGCTCTTGCGCGTCATCGAGACCTTGATGCCGGTCTCCTTCTCGAAGGCCGTTGACCATGGCGCGGCACCATTCCTCCTGGACGCCGCAATACATGACGAGGGCGCCCTGCGCCTGCGCCGCCTGGCCGGAGAGAAAGGCGCCGGCCGCCAGCGCCGCGAGGGCGGTGAGCGACGAGCGGGTCGATGTTTTCATGATGTCCTCCCGAAGCGTGCTTCTTGCTTAGTGGCTAGGGTCGACCGGCTTGCCTTGTCCGGTCAAGGGTTTCGGCGGGAAGCCGGCCGGCCCCCGCCGAAAGTCGTGCCGGCTCAGGACCTCGGTGAGGCCATGGCGATGCCGGTCAGGTCGGCGAGCGCGCCGGCAAGGCCGGGCGTCGAGGCGAGGACCGGATTGCCGCTCGCCAGCCCGTCACCGGCGAGAAAATCGTTCGCCGCCCCGCCCGCCTCGGTGACGAGCAGGAGCCCGGCGAGGGCATCCCAGGAATTGATGTGCAGCTCGCAATAGGCGTCGATGCGCCCGTCGGCGACGAAGGCGAGGCCGAGGGTGCCCGAGCCGCCGCGGCGGACGTTGGCGCCGGCGCTCTTGAGCCGGCCGACGAGGGCCGTATAGGGCTCCGGCGGCAGCCGCGAGGACCAGCCGGCCTCGACCGTGGCATGGCGCATCTCCTTCAGGCCGCTGACCCGGATCGGGAGCCCGTCGAGGGTGGCGCCCCGCCCGTGCGCCGCGGCGTAAAGCTCGTCCTGCATGACGTCGTAGACGACGCCGATCTCGATCCGCCCGCGCAGGACGAAGGCGATCGAGATCGCGAAATGCGGGATGCCGCGGGCGAAATTGGCCGTGCCGTCGATCGGGTCGACGACCCAGACCGCGTCCCCGAAGGCGCCGCCGCCCTCCTCGCCGAAGAAGGCGTCGCCCGGGCAGATCGCGGCGAGCCGGCTGCGGATGTGCTCCTCGACCTCCGCATCCGTGGCGGTGAGGAAATCCTGATGGCCCTTGAAGTCCGGAAGCTGCGTGCGCGGCCGGGCGCGGTAGTGCCGGCGCGCGATCACACCGGCCTCGCGAGCGACGGCGCAGGCGGCCGCGAGGCGGGTTTCGATGTCGTCGATGGCCATCGTGCTGTCGTCGTCCCCAGCTTCTATCGGGTTTTGGCCACCTTTATTCTTTATTAGCTGGCTTGCAATCGCATACTGGGGCGAATCCCGCTCGATGAGGGCCATGTCCAAGGAGGAAATGCAGCAGGTCGCGGCCCTGCCGTATCGGCAGGTCGACGACGGCCGCCCGGAGGTGCTCCTCGTCACCTCCCGGGACACGGGCCGTTGGATCGTGCCCAAGGGCTGGCCGATGAAGCACCTGCGCGACCACGAGGCCGCCGCCCAGGAGGCCCTCGAGGAGGCAGGCGTGCGCGGCCTCGTCGCCGAGGAGCCGATCGGCCGCTATGTCTACTGGAAGCGCAAGTCCGACCATTTCGTGCTCTGCCGCGTCGCCGTCTTCCCGCTCCGCGTCGAGGAGGAACTCGCGAGCTGGCGCGAGAAAGGCCAGCGCGATTCGCGCTGGTTTACCCCGGAAGACGCCGCCTACCACATCCTCGAACCGGACCTCGCCGGGCTTATCCTGGGGCTGCCGGGGTATTTGGGGCGGTGAGAGAGGCTATGCCGGCGCCCGCCCGTCTCCCCCAAGCCCAGAGTCAGTTAGACTAGAACTGCAGACGGCGGTGCCCGATTTGGAGCTGAGAAGTGAGGCGCATTGCGAATACCGTTGCCGCAGCGGAAGCACTGCACTTGCTGATCGAAGGCAATGCCCGGTTCCGAAGGGGGGAAGCGAGTTTCACCGGAATGCGGCCGGACGCCCTGGCGAAATTGGCAAAGGGCCAGCGGCCCTTCGCCACCATCCTTGGCTGTTCCGACTCGCGGGTCCCGCCCGAGCTTATCTTCGACGCTGTCCTGGGAGAGTTGTTTGTCATTCGCGTTGCGGGAAATGTCCTGTCGCCGGAAATCGCCGGCAGTCTGCAGTATGCGGGCGCCATCCGCGAGTGGCGGACGGGGAGTTTAAGCTCGTCGGGGGCGTGTACGACATCATGACCGGAGCGGTTCGTTTTCGCGAGGGAACATGAGGCCGATCTTCATCACCGGCCCGGAGAAAGTGCGACGCTCATTGTCAGCCCGGACACGTCCTTCGCCACCTGCGAGCCCCAAGGGCCCGCATGACGTGCCCGGCAACAAGCGCCGCGCTCCCGCGCTCAGCGGCCGCGGCTAGCCTTGGGCCGTGCGCCGAGCTCTTTGCCCAACGACTTCGTCACCCCCTTCAAGTGCGGCGCGACAAGGCGGTCGAACGCCAATCTGACTTGGCGGTATTCGCCGCCGCATTGCTCGGCGCGCTCGCGGGGCAGAAAGCCCTTCTCGACGAGATCGCCGAACAACTCGGGGTGTGCGCCGTAGCTGAGGCACAACAGGTTGAACAGACGCTGCGCCGGCAGGCCGTGCTCGTCCGCGAAATCCTTGAGCTTCGACGGCGCCTCCTTGGCCTCGCTGGCATACATGACAGCGATGCTGGCGATCACCCGACGGGTTTCGTCCTTGCCGAGACCCAAGAGCAAGAACGCAGCGACCTGATCGGCTGCGTCCTCCTCGCGCCCGAGGATCGGCACCTTCTTCAGGTCGAAGATGGCGTGCGCCATCTCGTGCAGCACGACCTCAAGGAAGGGGCCGACCACGTAATTGGCGGGCGTGAGGCCCTCCTTCACGCCCGCAGGCGAAATCTCCTGCGCGAGTTCCTCGATGTAGGCGAGGTACTCGTAGCAGACCGTGAGCGTGGTGTCGGAGGATTCGTAGGAGGCGTTTATGTCGCCGTTGCACCCTTCGATTTTCAGGGTCAGGGGTCGCGGCAAGCGCAAGCCCTGCAGACTGTCGCGAACGCGTTCGAGCACGCGCTTTTCGCGCAGGGCGTCGTAGATCGGCTGGTGTGCAGCGTCCTTGGGCGCCACGTATTCGATACGGATGCTGCCCTGGCGCGCCGCGACGGGGGCGCTCGGCAGGACCGCAGCTGCAACCGCGAGAATCGCGAAGGCGAGGCGGACCGACGTGACGAGCATTGATTGCCTCCCCTCGAATCAATCTATCCAACTCTCGTCTACTCCGAAATTCCAAAGAAGGGTGCGCGCGCTGGTCCCCCACCGGAATGGCTCGGCGGTTTGCTGGATCGCCCCGTCTTGGCCAAGGAGGAGCCGCGCGGCGTTCGGCCGACCTGGAACCCCCGTGTCGCATCTGAGAAGTTGTGACCGGGAACCCAGCTTGTTATAGGTCGCAAGTAATCGAGCCCCCAGACCGTACTAAGATTACTTGCATGGAAACGCATCGAGACAAGGCTCGTCAACTCGTGCGGCAGCTCGGAGCCCTGCCGACCGTTGACGCAAGTCTGACACGGCTTGCCGCGGATCGTCTGCGGAGTGCGAAGATCGACCTGAAGCCTGTGCTCTTGCGTGCCGGCCTGACACAGGAGCAGATCAGCGATCCCGACAATCGTATCGCGATGCAGAGTCAGGTCGCGTTCCTGAACGTCGCTGCCGAGGTGCTCGATGATGACACTCTGGGACTGACCCTCGCGGCGGAGCTCGATTGTCGGAGCGTGGGGCTGCTGTACTACGTGCTTGCCTCCTCGGACACGCTCGGGACGGCGCTCGAGCGCGCTTCCCGGTATAGTCGGATTACCAATGAGACCCTCGTCCTGGAATACCGCAAGGGGTCGGAGCCGGCGCAGCGCCTGGGCTATGCGAGCGTTCAGAGGCACGTCGCCCGTCACCAGGTCGAGTTCCTGATCATCGCGGCAATCCGGATCTACCGGCTCCTGACCGGGCGACACTTCGTTCCGACGCGCGTGTCGATGGTGCACGTGCGGTCAAAGGGGACGGCCGCGTTCTCTCGCATTCTCGGGACTGAGGTCGCGTTCGGCAGCAGCGTCGACGAAATCGTCTTTCCGACCGGCGCTGCGGAGTTTCCGCTGGTTGACGCTGACCCGCGTCTGAACAAGATCCTTCGCAAGGTCTGCGAAGAGAGCCTGAACGCTCGAAAAGGCAAGGTCAGCGCGATGCGGACCCTGGTCGAGAACACGATCACGCCGCTCCTTCCGCACGGCACGCCCCGGGCGGAAGACGTCGCCAAGGCCTTGGGAATGAGCGAGAGGACGCTGGCGCGCCGGCTCGCGGAAGAAGGCACGACCTTCATCGAAATCCTTCAGCAGCTGAAGGCGACGCTGGCTCGGCAGTATCTCGAAGAGGATAGCATTCCGATCTCGAAGGTCGCCTGGCTTCTGGGCTTCGAGGAGTCGAGTTCGTTCAGCCACGCCTGCAAGCGCTGGACGGGCAAGACGCCGCGCGAGCTGAGGTCTGCCCAGGCGGAGTTGGCTTGAGGCGGCATCGCGGCCGGTCTCGTCTCGGCCGTTGGAGAGATCGGCCGCTTCGCCCCTTCGGAGATGTTGGCGAGCACCTTCGGAGGGACGGTCGACGGGTTGCGCCGGTGCCGATTCCAATCCCTGGCTGCATTCGTGCTGCATTTGCCGGGCTGCCCGGCAGCGGGGTTGCCGTCAAGCGTCCAGATCCGACCGCCCCCTGATGTGCCAAATCCCGCAGCACACGATGGAAATTTGAACCTTGACGCAGCGGCGGTCGTGCGCAATCTTTGCGTAAGCAATGTCGCTTTCGCCGTCTCGCGCGGCGGTGTCTTGCACTCTCTCAACTGACGTAACCGGCAGCGAAGCCCGAGCCTTTCCGGCGGCGGGCTTTTATTGTTGGAGTGTCTTGTGGGGAACTCAGAGGTCGTCAGGGTCGGTCTGCTCTTCTCGACGACAGGGCCGTACGGGACCATTGGCCGGGCGATGCGGAATGGCGCCAGCCTCGCGATCGCGGAAATAGCGGAGGACCCCCGGTTCAAATTTCGGTTTGAGCCGGTGCCGATCGATCCGGGCGGGTGCAACACCGAGTACGCGAGGGGCGCTCAGCTCCTGCTCGCCCGGGAAAAGATCACTCATGTCATAGGCTGCTATACATCCTCGAGTCGGAAAGAAGTGTTACCGTTGTTCGAAAAGTACGACGGTCTCCTCTGGTATCCGTCGCACTACGAGGGCTTCGAGAGCAGCGACAACGTCATCTACACTGGGGCAGCGCCGAACCAGCATATCGTTCCGCTGGCGCGTCATTTGCTCCGGTCGCGCGGCAAACGGGCTTTCTGCATCGGCTCGAACTATGTCTGGGCCTGGGAAAACAACAAGATTCTGCGCGAGGCGCTTCAGAGCGTCGGCGGCGCGATCCTCGCCGAGCGCTACTTTCCGGTCGAGGAAGTCGAGTTTGAGGCGGCCATCGGTCAGATTCTGTCGAGCCGCCCGAATTTCGTCTTCACGACCCTGATCGGACAGTCGGTCTACGCCTTCCTGCGGGCCTTGCGGCGCGCGACCCTCGCGCGGGGCATCGATCAGCCGAACGACCTGCCGGTCGCGAGCTGCTCGCTCGCCGAACCCGAGCTCGTCGAAATCGGACCTGAAGCCTGGGACGGTCACCTGAGCTCGAGCGTCTACTTCGAGACCATCGACAGCCAGCGCAACCGGGACTTCGTGCGCCGTTACCGCGCCGCCTTCCCGGACGCGGGCCCGACCTCGGCCGACGCCGAAGCCTCCTACATAGCCGTCCATCTCCTGGCCCGGGCCGTGCGTCACGCGCACTCGGCCAGTCTGCCGGCAACTCTTGCGGCGCTGCCCTTCGTCTCGATGGATGCGCCGCAAGGCGAGGTCCAAATCGACCCGGATAACCGGCACTGTTATCTCACCCCACGGATCGGCGTCTCGGACCTCAAGGGCGGCTTCTCGATCATCTACGAGGCGCCGCGCCCCGTCCGCCCCGACCCGTACCTCGTATGGCACAACTCGGCGAGCGACACGGAGCTGCCGCGGCCTGCCGGATTGAGGGTTGTTTGATGAGTCCGCGCGTCGTCCAGAATTTCAGGGGCATGCGCGCCGGGATCCTTCACGCCGCGGACCGCAACCGCGAGATTCTCGTCGAGACCCTCACCCGGCTCGGCCTCACTGCCACCGTCATCGACCCGTGCATCGACGAGACGGCACGATGCGATCCATTTGGCTCGCTGGACGTGCTGTTCTTCGACGCGGATGCCCACGACGGCGTGCTCCTCGCCTGCAGCACGCTCACCATTCCGCTCGTGGCGGTGCTCGGCCTCGAGACTCCGAGCCGCCTTCAGCGCGCGCTCGACTTGGCGCCCTCCGCGCTCTTGCACAAGCCCCTGCGGTCGACCGGAATCTACACGACGCTGTTCTTTGCCATCAACGATCATCGCAGGCGCCAGGAACTCGTGGCGCGCATTGCGGACCTCAAGGCCCGTCATGGTGCGCGCCGCTTCGTCATCAAAGCCGTCCTGGCGCTCGCCGCCCAACACCGGATTAGCGATGACGAGGCCTATTGCATGCTTCGGCGCGAGAGCATGCAACAGCGATTGACCGTGGAGGAACTGGCGGTTCGCCTCTTGGCGGCAGGGCCGTTCGCCTCCGCAAGGAAGGGTCTGCGTGCGTGACGGCAACCAGGGAAGGACTTGGAGATGGACATGGACGAAAGGACAAGCAAATCCGTTGACCCGGCTCCCGCTTCGGAACCGGTGGAACATGCCCAAGGGGCTCTCACCGACCGTCGCACGATCCTCAAGGGCGCGGCGGCCGTATCGGGTCTCGTGGCCGGCTTCTCTGCACCGACCTACCTGCGCGACTTCAACTACACGCAGACGGCGCGCGCCCAATCCAGCGGACCCGTGAAGGTCGGCTTCATCGAGGACGAGTCCGGCAATCTCGCGGTCTATGGCATTCAGAAGCTGCATGCGGCTCAGCTCGCCGTCAAGGAGATCAACGACGGCAAGACGCTCAAGGGAGCGCCGAACATCGGTGCGGGCCTCCTCGGCGCGGCGGCGCAGGTTGCCAAGGGTCCGCCGATCATCGGCAAGGAAGGCACCGGCCTCAACGTGGTCGGCGACGGCGGCGACAAGAGCCCGACGGATCTCGCCTATCTGGAAGACGCCGATATCCTCGTCGATTCGGGCGAGAAAGGCGTCCTCGGCCGTCCCGTCAACCTCGTTTCATCGGATGGCCAGAGCAACAACACGGTCTGGCAGCAGCTCGCCCGCCGGATGATCCAGCAGGACAAGGTGGACGTTCTCGTCGCGGGCTTCGCGAGCGCGGAACGCGAGGCGATCCGGCCCATCGTCGATCAGTTCCGCCAGCTCTACTTCTACACCAACCAGTACGAAGGCGGGGTCGCGGACGCCAACACTTTCTGCACCGGCCCGGTCTGCGAACAGCAGGTGATCCCCACGGTTCAGTACATGGTGGAGAAGTTCGGTCCGCGCTGCTACACGATCGCGGCCGACTACAACTTCGGCCAGCTCACCGCCGCCTGGACCAAGTCGTTCATCCCGCTCGTCGGCGGCAAGATCATCGGCGAGGAGTTCATCCCGCTGTCGGTCTCCGAGTTCAGCCAGGTGATCCAGCGGATCCAGGCTGCGAAACCCGACTGGGTGATGACCTTGCTCGTCGGGTCGAACCATCACAACTACTACCCGCAGGCAGCAGCGGCGGGCCTCAAGTTCCCGATGGCGTCGACCGTCAACATGGCGCAGGGCTACGAGCACAAGCGCTTTCCGCCGCCGTCGCTGGCGAACATGCACAACGCCATCCAGTACCAGCTCGAAGTTCCGACCGCGCGCAACCGGGCCTTCGTGAAGCGCTGGATGGCGATGTTCCCCGACGACCAGTATATCGGCGAGATGGCGCAGAATACCTACTTCACGATCCATCTCTACGCCAAGGCCGCACGCCTCGCCGGCACGACGGACCAGGCGACGGTGAAGAAGGCGCTCGAGCTCGGCTGGAACATCGAGGCGCCGGAAGGCTCGGTCTTCCTCGAACCGGGAACGCACCACTGCGCGCACCCGATCCGCTTGGCGGTCTGCGACGAAAACCACAATGTGAGGTTCGTGCGCGACTGGCCGATGATTCAGGCCTGGTGGCTGCAGCGGCTCGGCGTCAACCTCGTTCGCAATCCCGAGTTCAAGCAGTACACTCCGGCCGAGGATCCCTATTTCTCGATGTTCGGCAAGACGTAACGCGATCGCCTGCACGACGGCCGCCCCCGCGCGGGAGCGGCCGTCGCAAGCTCTCGAGGAGCCCGGTTTCCCATGGACAGTTTGGCGGTTGGCGTCAGCGTACTCTATCAGCTCGCGACGAACGCAGCTTTCCTGCTCCTGGCCGGCCTCGGGCTCATCGTCATTCTCGGCATGATGAACATCATCAACCTCGCGCATGGCGAACTGATGATGCTCGGCGCGTATACGGCGACCATCCTGTACCACCGCGGGATTCCGTTCCCGCTCACGGTGATTGCCGCTTTCGCGGTGGTGGCGCTCATCGGCGCGGTTCTCGAACGGGCGATCGTCCGACGCTTCTACGAGGAAAAGCTCGGCGCGCTGGTCGTCACGTGGGGAATCAGCCTGGTGCTCGCGCAGGGTACGCTCATGCTGCTGGGACCGTTCATGCCGTCGATCCCGATCCCGGGCGGGTCGATCGCGGTCGGCCAGTATTCGTTCTCGGTCTACTGGTTTGCGCTCGTCGCGCTGACCGCGCTCGTGCTGGTGCTCCTCGGGCTCCTCTACAATCGCACCCGATTCGGCCTGCAGGCCCGGGCGACGATGCAGAATGCCGAAATCGCCCGGGCGCTCGGCGTCGACACCGACCGGATCTATCTCCTCACCTTCAGTCTCGGAGCGGGGCTCGCCGGATTGAGCGGCGCGCTCCTCGCCCCGACCGTGTCCATCGCGCCCTTCATGGGTCAACAGTTCGTCGCGCCCGCCTTCATCACGGTGGTGGTCGGCGGTGCGACGAACGTCATCGCCGGCGCGCTCGGTTCCAGCGTTCTCCTCTCGATCGTCAAGACGCCCGTCGGATTCTGGCTCGGTGCGTTCCTCGGCAACGTCGCCCTGCTGCTTGCGGCGCTCCTGATCATCCGCCTCATGCCGGACGGCATCTCGGCCACCTATCAGCGCTGGCAGGACCGGCGCTCGCGGGTGGCGTAGACAATGCGTCATCGCCTGGCGATAATCGGCAGGGCCGCGGGTGGGGCGCGATCGGCCGGGTTCTGGGTGGGCTTGGGCCTGGCTCTGTTCGGACTGTCCATCTATCCGGCGTTCGTCACCGAATTCGATGTCAGCAACGTCGCCTTCTACCTGCTCAACATCCCGCTCGCATTGGGGCTCTGCCTCCTGTGGGGCCATTGCGGCGTCCTGAGCTTCGGTCAGGTCGCGTATTTCGGAATCGCCGGGTATTGCTACGGCGTCATCGCCGGAAATCTGACCGCAAATCCCTGGGGCGCCCTCATCGGGTCCGTCGGAGGGCTCGCGGCCTGCGCGCTGGTGGCCGGCATTTTCGGATACTTCGTCTTCTATGCCCGCGTGCAGGCATGGATCGTCCCGATCCTGACCCTCGTCCTCACTCTGCTCCTCGAGACTTTCCTCGGCCAAACGGCCGGATACCAATGGCGCGTCGGCCAGGTCCAGCTCGGCGGCTACAACGGCATGACGGGCATTCCGTCGTTCCAGATCGGAAACCTGATTTTCTTCGGCTATTCCTTCTACTACTATGTCGTCGTCGTCGTGCTTTCCTGCTATCTCGGCTGCCGTATGCTCGTGAACGCGCCCGCCGGAAAGGTGCTTCTGGCCATCCGTGAAGACCCCCTGCGCACGGAATTGCTCGGTCACGACATCCGCGCCCGACAGTGGTCGATCTTCGTCCTGGCGAGCGTTCTCGCCGGCGTCAGCGGCCTCTTGTACGTGCAGTGGGGGAACTACATCACTCCGACGCAGGTCGGCCTCGCGCAGGCCGCCCTGCCGGTCATCTGGGTCGCGGTCGGCGGGCGCGAGAGCCTGTTCGCGTGCGCCGTCAGCACCTACGCCTTGAACTGGCTGACCTACACCCTCTCGTCGGCCGGGTACCAGTCGGCGCTGGTGATCATCGGCGCCCTCCTCGTCCTGGTCATGATGTTCTTCCCCAGCGGCATAATCGCCACGATCGGTCGCGCCGCGCTCCGGCGGCGTCAATCCCGATGACCGAAGGCGCCGCCCTTGCGACCGAGAACCTTGCCAAGCGGTTCGGCGGCATCGTCGCGACCGACGGCGTAGACCTTGTCGTCAAGCGCTCCGAATTGCGCTGTCTCATCGGCCCGAACGGCGCCGGCAAGTCGACGCTCTTTGCGCTCCTGTGCGGCATCCACGCCCCGGATGCCGGACGGGTATTGCTGAAGGGTCGCGACGTGACCCATCTTCCGGCCTTCCGGCGCGTGCGGCTCGGCCTCGGTCTCACCTTTCAGACCAACCGTGCCTATCACACGCTGTCGGTCCGCCAGAACTTCGAGGCATTGCCCAAGATCTCGAAACTCGACCGCCCGGCCGAGGCCGAAGCGCGCTATCGCTATGCGCTTGAGCTGTTCGATCTCGACCCGACATCGGACAGGCCGGCGCGCGAGCTGCCGCATCATCAGTTGCAGTGGCTCGAGATCGCGATGGTGCTGGCCGGCGGGCCGGACGTGCTGTTGCTCGACGAGCCGACGGCCGGCATGTCGCCTGAGGAGAGCTGGCAGACGGCGCGCCTGCTCAAGCACCTCAACGCCGATGGATTGACGATCGTCGTCGTGGAGCACGACATCGCCTTCGTGCGGGAGGTCGCCCAGGTGGTGACGGTTCTCCACCAGGGCCGCGTCCTCGCCGAGGGTTCGGTCGCCGAGATCACCGCGCACGAGGACGTGCGCCGGATCTATCTGGGACGAGCCTGAACCATGACCCCGATCCTTTCCGCCAGCAACCTGCGCTCCGGCTATGCCGTCGGCGACGTCTTGCAGGACGTCACCGTTACGGCGGCGCCCGGCGAGGTCGTCGGCGTGCTTGGCCGCAACGGCGTCGGCAAGAGCACGCTGATGAAGACCCTGATCGGCCTGCTTCCGGCGCGCTCCGGAACCATCCTGTTCGACGGAATGGACATGACGCAGCGGAGCGCCGACGCGCGGGCCCGCAGCGGCATCGGCTACGTTCCTCAAGGGCGCGAGATTTTTCCGCATCTCACCGTGCTCGAGAACCTGCAGATGGGCCGGTTCGTCAACGCGCAGCGTGGAACATTCGCGCTCGATGAGGTGTACGCGTGGTTCCCGTTCCTGCGCGAGCGCGAACGTCAGCGGGGCGGCACCCTCTCGGGCGGGCAGCAGGCGATGCTTGCGATCGCCCGCGCCCTCGTCAACGGCCCTCTGCTGCTTCTCTTGGACGAGCCGAGCGACGGGGTGCAGCCGAACATTGTGCAGCAGATCGGCACTTTCATCGCGGACCTCGTCGCGACCCGGCCGATCGCCGTGCTTCTCGTCGAGCAGAATCTCGACCTCTTGCAGACCGCCGCGCACCGCGCCTATGCCATGGACAAGGGGCGGGTCGTTGCCACCCTCGAGCGTGACGATTTCGAGGACACTGCGAGAATATCGGCGTTCCTTGCCGTTTGACCGGGAGCAGAAGCGATGACATGGCTTGACACTTCCTACATGGCGAAACGGGGCGAAGCGCGGGGCAGAACGGGCTCCACGCACCATCTGACCGAGGCGAAGCAGGGCCGGTACCATTACGTGTACGGTCCCTATGCGGAGCCGGTCCTCCGCATCAAGCCGGGGGACGTCGTCGTCGCCGAGACGCAGGACGCCTTCGAGGGTGCGATCAAAAGCGAGAGCGACAAGCCGTCGGAGGTCCTTCATATGCCCTTCCTCAACCCGCAATGCGGGCCGATCGCGGTCGAGGGCGCGGAGAAGGGCGATGTGCTGTGCGTCCACATCCATGCCATCAAGCCCCGCGGACCGCAGCCCGTCGGCACCACTGCCCTCATCCCCGAGTTCGGCGGGCTCGTCTCGACGGGCAACACGGCGATGCTCCACGCGCCTCTGCCGGAACGAGTGAAGAAGATGGAGGTGACCGAGGGCGGCATCCGATTCAACGCCAGGATCACGCTCCCCTACGCACCGTTCATCGGAACCCTTGGCGTCTCGCCGGAGATCGAGGCGGTGACATCCCTGCAGCCGGACTACTGGGGCGGGAACATGGATCTTCCGGATGTCGGACCTGGCGCGATCGCCTATTTCCCGGTCCATCACAAGGAGGCGTATCTCTATCTCGGCGATTGCCACGCCACTCAGGGCGATGGAGAGCTTTGCGGAGTCGCCGTCGAGATACCATCCACGACGACCGTGCAGGTCGACCTCATCAAAGGCTGGCCGATCACCTGGCCGCGGCTTGAGAACGAGCACGTGATCATGACGATCGGCAGCTCGCGCCCGATGGAGGACGCCGCGCGCATTGCTTATCGCGAGCTCATCCGCTGGCTCGTCCACGGACTACGGATTCGATGACCTCGAGGCCTACTTCCTGCTGACGCAGGCTGGCCGCGTCCGTGTCGGCAACATGGTCGATCCCAAGTACACGCTGGGAGCGTCGATTCTGAAAAGCTACGTGGCGGGGTGAGAGCTGAGGGCGGGTCGCTTCAGAAGAGCCGGCGGCTCGCCCGACACGACCAGCGGCGACGCCCATGTCTAGGGACGTTCTGCTACCCATGTGTCCGGGCCGGACATCCGGAAGATTGGCGATCCCGGGAGGACTCGAACCTCCGACCTTCGGTTTAGGAAACCGCTGCTCTGTCCTGCTGAGCTACGGGACCGTCGGGCGGGATGTATCATGCGCTCTTGCGGCGTTCCAGACGGCGGGCGGGAGCGAGGGCGGCGGGCCCGGCTGCATGGTAGGCGTGAAATAGTGTAGCGCCAAACGGCCCGGCGTGCTTGAGTGGCGCGTTCCCGCATGCGTCGCCTCCACGTCCTTCTCCCTCTCCTCCCGCCCCTGCTTCTGGCGCTCCCCGCGATGGCGCAAGCGCCGCGCGCCAAGGGCGCGGCCTGCGCCGCGGCCGAGGCGCGCGACAGGCTCGTCTCCGTGGCGGCGGACGGCGCGCTCCAATTGGCGGGCCTCGGCCCGGTGCGGCTTGCCGGGCTGCGGCTGCCGGAGGAGGGGCTGGGGCGGGCCGCCGATTTGCTGCGCGCGCGGAACGGCGCGGAGGCACGGGTGCGTCCCCTGGGCGAGCCGGACCGCTGGGGCCGCCGGCCCGTGCGCCTCGCCTTCGATCCGGGTTTGGATTTCGGCGAAACGCTCGTGGAGGAAGGGCTCGCGATCGTCGATCCGGGGCCCGGCGAGACCCTCTGCCAGCCGGAACTCCTGGCTCTTGAGGCGACGGCGCGCGAGCGCGGTCTTGGTGTCTGGGCCGGGGACGGCTATAAGCCGATCTCGGCGGGCGACGCGGCCCGCCTTGCGGGGCGCATCGGCCGCTTCGCGCTCGTGGAGGGCCGGGTCCACAGCGTCGGCGAACGCCGGCAGCGGACCTACTTGAACTTCGGAACCGAGTGGGCGAGCGATTTCACCCTCATCGTACCGAAACCGGCCTGGGCCGCCCTTGCCGCGCGCGGCGTGACGGCGGCGACCCTGCGCGGCCGGACGATACGGGTGCGCGGCATCCTCGAGGAATGGCAGGGAACGGCAATCACCGTCACCGCGGCCGAGACGGTGGAAGTCCTCGAGGCGGGCCGCGGGCGGCGATGAGGGAGCGGAAGGGACGATGAAGGGCTGTGCGTTGCGGATCCTCGGCCTCGGGATGGCGGCTTTCGTCGCCGCCTGCACCCCGTTCGCGACCAGCGCGCCGCTGCCCGCGGCGGCTCCGCGCACCACCGGCAACGAGAATCAGGCCGAGCGCGACCATGCCCGCCTCGTCGCGGCCTTCGGGGGCGAGGTGCGCTCGCCCGCCGCGCAGCGCCTCCTCGCCGACGTCACCGCGAAGCTCGTCGCCGCCACCGACCGGCCGGACGAGACCTACCGGATTACGATCCTCAACTCGCCCGTCGTCAACGCCTTTGCCCTGCCGAACGGCAGGCTCTACGTCACCCGCGGGCTGCTCGCCCTCGCCAACGACACGGCGGAAATCGCGGCGGTCCTGTCCCACGAGATTGCCCACGTCACGCTGCGTCACGCCTCGCTCCGCAGCGAGCTCGAGGCGCGCTCGGCCCTCCTGACCCGGGTGACCGAGAAGGTCCTCGACAATCCGACCGAGGCGGCCATGGTCCGCGACCGCTCCCGCTTCAGCCTCGCCGGCTTCTCGCGCAGCCAGGAACTCGAGGCCGACCAGGCCGGCGTCAAGGTCCTGGCGCGGGCGGGCTTCGATCCCTTCGGCGCGCCGCGCTTTCTTGCGGCCCTCGGCAAGTCCGGCGGCGGCACGGACCAGAACCGCCCGGCGGCGCCCGACATGCTCGCGACCCATCCGAGCACGTCCGAGCGCATCAACCTCGCCCTCCAGGCGGCCCGGCGCGCAAGCGCCCCCGGCATCGGCGACGTCGACCGGCCCCGCTACCTCGCCGCCATCGACGGCCTTGCCTACGGCGACGACCCAGCCGACGGGCTTGTGCGCGGCCGGCGCTTCATCCATGGCCGCCTCGGCGTCGCCTTCGAGGCGCCGGAGGGCTTTTCGCTCGAGAACACATCGCAGGCGGTGCTCGGGCAGAGTGCGGACGGCAGCCGACGCCTGCTCTTCGACGCCGCGACGACCCCCGGCAACCAGAGCCTGGAAGAGGTCCTGCGCACGACCTGGAACGACACCATCGACGCCGGCAGTCTCGAGACCGCCACCGTCAACGGCCTGCCGGTGGCGCTCGCCACCTCGAAGGGCAAGGAATGGTCGTTCCGGCTCTCGGCCATCCGGATCGGCGGCACGACCTACCGGCTGATCGTCGCCACGAAGGCCGGAACGGGGGACCTCGAAGGCCTCTTCCGGCGCACCTTGAACAGCGTCCGGCAGATCGATCCGGCCGAGGCGAAAGCCCTCGAGCCGCTGCATCTCCAGATCGTGACGGCGGCCGCGGGCGACACCGCCGAAGGCCTCGCCGCCAGGATGGCGGTCGGCGACCGTGCTCTCGAGCGCTTCCTTCTCCTCAACGGTCTCGAGCGCGGCACGGCGGTGAAGCCCGGCGAGCGCTACAAGATCGTCGTCGAGTGAGGGGCTTCAGACGAAGGCGCCCGTGGCGTTCGGGAAACGCTCGGTCAAGGCCCGCTTGAGCTTTTCGAGGGCCCGGCCCTCGATCTGGCGGACGCGCTCCTTCGATATTCCGAGCCGGTCGCCCAGGAATTCGAGGGTCACCTGCTCGTCCTGGAGGCGGCGGGCCCGCAGGATGCTGAGCTCGCGCTCGTTCAGGACGTCGAGGGCCTGCCTGAGCCAGCGCACCCGCCGCTCGGCGTCGATGACCTCGCCGACGCTCTCGTCGGGCAGGGGCGAACCGTCGACGAGGAATTCGACCCGCTCCGCGGAAGCGCCGGCGTCGGCCTCCATGACCGGCGCGTTCAGGGACGCGTCGGGAGCCGACAGCCGGGCGTCCATCAAGGCGACGTCGGCGCGGGAGACGCCGATCGCCGCGGCGATCCTGCCGTGGACCTCGGCGGAGATCCGGTCCTCGCCGCCCCGGGTCAGCTTCGCGCGCAGGCGCCGGAGGTTGAAGAAGAGGGCCTTCTGGGCTGAGCTCGTGCCGCCGCGGACGATCGACCAGTTGCGCAGGATATAGTCCTGGACCGAGGCCCTGATCCACCAGGTCGCGTAGGTGGAAAAGCGGACCTCCCGCTCCGGTTCGAACCTCGCCGCGGCCTCGAGAAGCCCGACATGACCCTCCTGGACGAGATCGGCCATCGGCAGGCCGTAATGGCGGAACCGTGCCGCCAGCGCGATGACGAGGCGCATATGGGCGGCGGTCAGGCGGTGCAGGGCGGCCTCGTCGCGCTCGTCCTTCCAGCGCACGGCGAGGAGCCGCTCCTCCTCGCGATCGAGGAAGGGGGCGCTCATCGCGGCCCGGACGAACTGGCGGCGAACTCCCGAGATCTCTCCCATCCCGTCCTCCTCAGCGCCAAGGGGCAACTTGCGGGACGCGCAAAAGTTCGGACCGTTCGCGCGCAGGCGTCACTTTGGGCAGGCGGACGATCGGCGGTCGCCGGCCGACCTTGAGCGGTTCGGCGGCATGGCGCCGGGACCGCGTCTCTGACCTGAGCCGTCGAAATTCCGCGACCGGCTGTAGGATCGGACCCGATTCGGTCGTCCTCGGATCGGTCCCTGACGCATCCGGTCGATCTGGGACGAAAGATGGAGCATCGCGCATGCCGATGAAGCAGAAGATCACGCCGTTTCTCTGGTTCCACGGCGACGCCGAAGAGGCGGCCAACTTCTATTGCTCGGTCTTCAAGGACGCGAGGATCGTCAGTCTCTCGCGCTACGGCGAGGGCGGTCCGGCCCCGGCGGGGAGCGTCATGACGGTGTCGTTCTCGCTCGCCGGCCAGACCTTCGTCGCCCTGAACGGACCGCCGATGTTCAAGTTCAGCGAGGCGGTCTCCTTCCTCGTCGACTGCGAGACCCAGGACGAGATCGACGATCTTTGGGACAAGCTGACCCCCGGCGGCGAGATCCAGCAATGCGGCTGGCTGAAGGACAAGTTCGGCCTCTCCTGGCAGATCAATACCTCGCTCCTCGCCGAGATGCTGAGCGATCCCAACCGCGAGAAGGCGGGCCGCGTCATGCAGGCGATGATGCAGATGAAGAAGATCGACATCGCCGGGCTGAAGCGGGCTCAAGAGGGGCGCTGAGGCTAGGCTCAGAACTCCACCTCGAGCTCTTCGATCTCCTCCGGCTCGGCGCGGGCGGCGGCGAGCCATTCGGTCATCGGCTTCCAGTCCATGATGCCGGCGCAATAGTCCTCGCCAAGGTCGTCGAGGCCGACGTCGTAGGTGCGAAAGCGCGTGCAGACGGGGGCGTACATGGCGTCGGCGACGGAGGGGCGGCCGAACAGGAAAGGGCCGCCGTAGCGGTCGAGGCAATCGCGCCAGATCGCCAGCACGCGGTCGATATCGGCCTGGGCGCCGGCCCAGACCCGGAAGCCCCGGTGCACCGTCTTCAGATTCATCGGCAAGGCGGAGCGCAGGTTCGCGAAGCCCGAATGCATCTCCCCGGAAACGGCGCGGCAATGGGCGCGAGCCGCCTGATTTGGCGGCAGCAGCCCGGCCTCGGGCCGGATCTCGTTCAGGTATTCGGCGATCGCGAGGGTGTCCCAGACGACCACCTCGCCATGGGTCAGCCGCGGCACCAGGGTCGAGGGCGAGAGCAAGAGGAGTTCGGCCCGGGCGGACGGGTCGTCGACCGGCAGCACGTCCTCGCGAATTGGCAGGCCGGACATCCGGCACAGGAGCCATCCGCGCAGGGACCAGGAGGAATAGTTGCGACTGCTGATCGTGAGCGTTGCCACAGCCATGGCCGGCCTCGTTCCTGCGGCGGGCCAAGCGCCCGTCCCGGCGTTTCCGGGAGCAAGAACCGCACCAGCCTCAGGGCTTGCGGCACAAACCTTGCTCATCTTTGCCGAGTGCCGTTCGGAAGGGCAATGCTGTACCGCGCCTATCAGCACCAGTCGGATTTCATGGCGCCGCTGCGCGCGATCGCCCGGGCCGCCCCGGGCTGGGCGGCCCCTTGGGTGAACGCCAAGCCCTTCGCGGCGAGCTTCGCCGAGGCCGGGCTCGAGATGATCGCCCGCGCCGGCCTGAGCCACGCGCGGCCTGCCTTCGACCTCGAGACCGTACGCATCGGCGACGCCGAGATGCCGGTGGTCGAGGAGACCGTCCTCACGACGCCGTTCGGGACTCTGCTGCGGTTCAGGAAGGAGGGCGCGGCGCCGCAGCCGCGACTGCTCGTCGTCGCGCCGCTGTCGGGACATTTCGCGACCCTCCTGCGCGGCACGGTAAAGGCCCTCCTGCCCGATCATGACGTCTACATCACCGACTGGCACAACGCCCAGGACGTCAGCGCCGAAGACGGGCGCTTCGGATTCGACGACTATGTCGACCACGTCGTCCGCTTCCTCGACGCGATCGGTCCCGGCGGGCATGTGCTCGCGGTCTGCCAGCCCTGCGTCCAGGTGCTCGCGGCCGTGGCGCTGATGGCGCAGGCGGACCACCCGGCGCAGCCGCGCAGCATGACCCTCATGGCGGGGCCCGTCGACACGAGGGTGAATCCGAGCAAGGTCAACGAACTCGCGATGAGCCAGCCGATCGAATGGTTCGAGCGCCAGTTGATCGCCACGGTTCCCGGCCGCTATCGCGGCGCCGGCCGACGGGTCTATCCGGGCTTCGTGCAGCTCACCGCGTTCATGGCCATGAACATGGACCGGCACCTCAAGGCACATACGAAGCTCTTCGAGCACCTCGTCGCCGGCGAGACGGAAAAGGCGGCGGTCATCAAGGCCTTCTACGACGAGTATTTCGCGGTCCTCGACCTTGCCGCCGAGTTCTACCTCGAGACGGTGCGCGTGGTGTTCCAGGAGCAGCGCCTCGCCCGCGGCGACCTGCGCGTCGGCAACAACCGCGTCGAGCCGAGGGCGATCCGCAAGACCGCCCTCCTCACGGTCGAGGGGGAGCGCGACGACATCTGCTCGATCGGCCAGACCCTCGCCACGCACGAGCTCTGCTCGGGCCTGCGCCCCTACCGCAAGCGCCACCATCTCCAGGCCGGCACCGGCCATTACGGCGTCTTCAGCGGCAAGAAGTGGGAGACGCAGATCTGCCCGATCGTGCGCAACCACATTCTCGCGAGCGAGTGAGGACGCGTCAGATGACCCTCCCCGGCTTTGTCATCCCGGGGCTGCGAAGCGGCGCCCGGGATCCATAAACGCGACGACGCAGACGGCGCGGAGACTGCGGTGTTCATGGGTTCCGGGCTCCGCTTCGCGGCCCCGGAATGACAGCGCTTGAGCTTGATTCAGCGTGAACGGATGCTGCTCTGGCCGCGCAAGCGGGGAGAAGCGATGCCGCGCGCCTTTGGGCGAGATGTCTGCCCATGCCACGCGGCGCGCGGCTGCGATTCAGGCCGCCGGCGATTTGCGCTAACGTGAGCCCGACAACGCCTCTGCGAGCGCGGGACATGAGAGAACGTTTCGACTACATCGTGGTGGGCGGCGGCTCGTCGGGCTCCGTCGCCGCGGCCCGGCTCGTCAGGGAGGCGGGCGCGCGCGTCCTGCTGCTCGAGGCGGGACATTCGCATCGCCACCCGCTCCTCGACATGCCGCCGGGCATCTTCAAGCTGATCAACGGCAGCAAGTTCATGCGCTACCACCACACGGTCCCGCAGGAGCACCTGAACGGCCGCGTCCACGACATCCCTCAGGCCAACGTCCTCGGCGGCGGCTCCTCCGTCAACGCGCAGGTCTACATGCGGGGCAGGCCGTCGGATTACGATTCCTGGCACGCCCTCCTGCGCAGCGACAACGACTATCCGGGATGGGGCTGGACCGACGTGCTGCCGCAGTTCCGCGGCATGGAGGGCAATGAGCGTCTGAACGACGAACGCCACGGCGCCGAAGGCCCGCTGCTCGTCTCCGACCCCGGCCACATCAATGAGATCTCGCACTGGTTCGTCGAGGCCGTGCGGGCCCTCGGCGTTCCGCCGAGCACGGATTTCAACGGTCCGCTCCAGCGCGGCGTCGGCTATTACCAGTTCATGAACCGGCACGGAAAGCGCAGCAGCGCCGCCTATGCCTTTCTCGCGCCCCTCGCCGGCAATCCCAACCTGACCATCCGCCTTAACGCGCGCGTTCGCCGCATCGAGACCCAAAACGGCCGCGCGACCGGGGTCACCTATCGCGGTCCCGACGGGATCGACCGAACCGCCGACGCCGACGGCGAGATCGTCGTCGCCGCGGGCGCGCTGGTGACGCCGCAATTGCTCATGCTCTCGGGCATCGGCCCCGCCGACCGGCTCGCAGCGCACGGGATCGCCTGCATCGCCGACCACCCCGGCATCGGCGAGAACCTCATCGACCACCCCGAGGTGCCGATGATCGCCAAGGCGAAGGGGCGATACGGCTATTACAGGCAGGGTGTCGGCTGGCGCATGATCCTCAACGGCTTGCGCTTCAAGCTCTTCGGCACCGGTCCGATCCTGTCGTCCGGCGTCGAGGCGGGCGCCTTCGTCAATCCGCACGACCCCGAGGCCGAGCCGACCATCCAGGCGTTCTGCGTGCCGATCGTCTATCTCGACCGCGACATTCGCGGCCTCATCGAGGACGCCTACGGCATGACCATCACCACCGTCCTGGTGAAGCCGGCCTCGCGCGGCTATGTCCGCCTGCGCTCGGCCGATCCGGACGACATGCCCCTCGTCTCGCCGCACCTCCTCAAGGAGCCCGCCGACATGGCGCGGATGGTCGAGGGACAGCGCTTCTTCCTGCGCGCCTTCGGCATGAGCCCGCTGGCCGAGCGCTTCGAAGCCGTTTCGATTCCCGACCCCGCCGATCTTAGCGACGAAGCGCTGATGCAGCATTGTCGGCGCTTCGTGAAGACGAACTACCACCCCGCCGGGACATGCCGAATGGGGCCGTCCGGCGATGCCCTCGCCGTTCTCGATTCGCGGCTGCGCGTGCGCGGAATCGAAGGGCTCCGCATCTGCGATCTCTCGGCCATGCCCGACATCAATGCGGGCAACACGAACGCGCCGGCCATGATGCTCGGCAGCCGCTGCGCCGATTTCATCATGGAGAAAGCGGCCGCCGCGAGGACACCGGCGGCAGCGTAGCGGTCAGGACGGTCGGCAGCGGCATCCGGTAAAAGCCGAGGCGATCGGGGCCATGGTCGGTCCTTCGTGCGATCGCCGCGGGAAGGGGTCCGCAGCGATCTTCGGAGGCGAGCGCTACCCCGGTCTCAAACGGACTTCATCCCGCTTCCCGACTCCTACCG
>CAVWII010000011.1:0-57827 GCA_963754975.1 uncultured Alphaproteobacteria bacterium
CATCACGTTGCGCTCGACCTCGAGGGCCGCGAAGAAGGTCCGGTTGCGCTGGCGCCAGTCGGTCAGCACGACCGGCCGCTCGGCCGCCTGCTCGATGCGCGGCCGCGCCTCCTCGACGCCGTCGGCGTTGTCGAGGAAGACCTCGATGACGGTGACGTCGCCTTCCCGGTTGAAGTAGGCCTGTGCTTCCGGAAGCGGCAGATAGGCGAAGGTCGCGTCGAACTCCGACATGCCGATCTCGAAGATCGCGACGACCGGATAGCCCTTGACGCGCGGCGCGGTGCCGAACGGCGTCTGCGCGCCGCGCGGCGAGATGAGCGTCATCGTATCGCCGACCTGCAGCGACAGCGTCTCGGCGAGGCGGCGGCCGATGGCGACGCCGCCGGCGTCGTCGAAATTGTCGAGGGTGCCCTGCCGCAGATTGCCGGCGACGGCGTCGATCTTCGCCATGTCCTCGCCGCGCACGCCCCGCACGAGGACGCCGGAGCCGTTGTATTGCGACGAGGCGAAGGCCTGGCCCTCGACCATCGGCACCGCGCGGCGCACGCCGGGCACTTTCGCGACCCGCTCGGACCTCGGCGTAGTCCCGCAGCGTCGAGTCGATCGGCGCGATGAAGATATGGCCGTTGATGCCGACGATCTTGTCAGAAGCTCGCCGCGGAAGCCGTTCATCACCGACAGCACGACGATCAGCGTCGCGACGCCGAGCATGATGCCGAGGAAGGAGAAGCCGGCGATCACCGAAACGAAGCCTTCGCGGCGGCGCGTGCGCAGATAGCGGCCGGCGAGCATCCACTCGAAGGCTGCGAAGGGCCGGGTCGGTCTGCGCTTCGCCTCCGCCATCGCCCTCACCGTCCGCGCGTCAGCCGCGCGACCGCTTCATCGAGGGGCACGATCGTCTTCTCGCCGCCGGCGCGCCGCTTCACCTCGACCTTGCCCTCGGCGAGGCCCTTCGGCCCGACGACGATCTGCCAGGGAAGGCCGATGAGGTCGGCGGTCGCGAACTTCGCGCCGGGGCGCTCGTCGCGGTCGTCGTAGAGGACCTCGAGGCCGGCCGCGGCGAGCTCCTTCTCGAGCCGGGCGCAGGCGGCGTCGGTCGCCGCGTCGCCGGTCTTCAGGTTCAGCAGCGCGACGTCGAAGGGTGCGACGGCATCCGGCCAGACGATGCCGTTGCCGTCGTGGCTCGCCTCGATGATCGCGGCGACGAGGCGGGTCGGGCCGATGCCGTAGGAGCCCATATGGACGTCGTGCTCCTGGCCGTCCGGCCCCATCACCCGCGCGCCCATCGGGGACGAATACTTGGTGCCGAAATAGAAGATGTGCCCGACCTCGATGCCGCGGGCCGAGACCCTCTTATCCTCCGCAACGGCGTCGAAGGCCGCTTCGTCGTGCATTTCGGAGGTCGCGGCGTAGAGGGAGGTCCAGCGATCGACGGTGCTCTGCAGGCCGGCGACATCGTCGAAATCGGTGTCGCCCCCCGGCGTCTCGAAGCCGAGGTAGTCGGCGTGGCAGAACACCTCGCTCTCGCCGGTCGAGGCGAGGATGATGAACTCGTGCGAGAGATCGCCGCCGATCGGCCCCGTATCGGCGCGCATCGGGATCGCCTTGAGGCCCATCCGGGCGAAGGTGCGCAGGTAGGCGACGAACATGCGGTTGTAGGAGTGGCGGGCGCCGGCCTGGTCGAGGTCGAAGGAATAGGCGTCCTTCATCAGGAACTCGCGCGAGCGCATGACGCCGAAGCGCGGCCGCACCTCGTCCCGGAACTTCCATTGAATATGATAGAGATTCAGCGGCAGATCCTTGTAGGACTTGACCGAGGCGCGGAAGATATCGGTGATCATCTCCTCGTTCGTCGGCCCGAACAGCATCTCGCGCTCGTGGCGGTCGCGGATACGCAGCATCTCCTTGCCGTAGGCTTGGTAGCGCTCGGATTCGCGCCAGAGGTCGGCGGACTGGATCGTCGGCATCAGGAGTTCGAGCGCGCCGGAGCGGTCCTGCTCCTCGCGGACGATGGCATTGACCCGGTTCAGGACCTTGAGACCCAGCGGCAACCAGGCGTAGATCCCGGCCGCCTCCTGCCGGATCATGCCGGCCCGGAGCATCAGGCGGTGGGAGACGATTTCGGCTTCCTTCGGCGTCTCGCGCAGGATCGGCAGGAAATAGCGGCTCAAACGCATGGAACGCCTTCGGCTGAGGGAGGAGACGAGTCTTCGCTCCGCACACAACACAGCCGCTCCCGAAAAGACAAGGGTTTGTGGCTGGACGGGGGCGTCGGGACGGCAAGGTCCGGCGATGCCGCAACTTGGGCGTTGATGCAAAAATGTGCGTCACCGGGTGCTCAAAATGTGGTGACAGGCCCCGGCGGTCTGGCTATAACACCCGCGCTGAGCGCCTCCCATCATCGATATTGGGAGGCGGCGGTCCGAGTTTCGGGAGGAAACCAGACCTCGAGCCTGAAATCAGGCGCCGGCTAAAGAAGCCGAAGGTCCAAAATCGCCGAAGGGCGTTTCCAGCAAGGCGCGAGCCTTGCTTTTTCTTTTTCGGATGAGGCGGATTCGCCTCTCCCCGCAAGCGGGGAGAGGTGGGCCCTTCGCCTCTCAAAGCCCCGAGAGGGGCATCGCGGCGGCCATGGCGATCAGCACGGTGCCGGCGACGAGGGTCGTCCAGAGCGCTTTCTCACGCAGAGCCGGCGCGGCCGGGGCGCCGGGGTCGGTGCCGGCGGTCACCTCCCCCGCTTCGATCTGGCTGCGCGCGCCGAACGGAAGCACGCCGAAGAGCGAAATCCACCAGACCACGAAATAGAGTGCCACCGCGCCGGTGGGCGAAAGGCCGAAAAGCACGATCGCGGCAAGGATTGCCGCCGCGGATACGACGATCACCGCGAGCAGGGTTCCGAGGAGCGAGCCGGCGAGAAAGCGGATCGGGATCATGAGGGTGTCGCGGGGCTCCCCTCAGGCCTGTTCCAGCTCGACGAGGGTGCCGTTGAAGTCCTTCGGGTGCAGGAACAGCACCGGCTTGCCGTGCGCGCCGATCCTCGGCTCGCCGGAGCCGAGGACCCGGGCGCCGGTCCGCACGAGCCGGTCGCGGGCGGCCAGAATGTCGTCGACCTCGTAGCAGACGTGGTGGATGCCACCGTCCGGGTTGCGATCGAGGAACCGGGCGATCGGCGAATCCGCGCCGAGGGGCTCCAGAAGCTCGATCTTGGTGTTCGGGAGGGTGATGAACACCACCGTCACGCCGTGCTCCTCGATCGCCTCGGGCGCCGAGACCTCGGCGCCCAGGGTCTCGCGATAGGTGCGCGTCGCGGCGGCAAGGTCCTTTACGGCGATGGCGACGTGGTTCAGCCGTCCGATCATCCCTGCCCTCCCCGTCAGACTTCCACCACCAGGACGTGACACGCGGGCTTCTTGCCCCAGAGATTGTTGACCGTGCTCCGGATCGCCCGGGTCACCGCCGTCTCGACTGCGTCGGGGTCCCGGCGCTTCCCCTTCGGCAGACTGCCGAGCGTATCCTCGACGACGCCGGCGATGAAATCCGTGAAGGGCTCGCCGTTGCGGGTCTTCGCCGGCAGGCCCATGGCGTCGATGATCGCGTCCCCGGCGATCGTGCCGTCCTGCTCGAGGGCGATGGCGACGCTGACGATGCCCGCGAAGGCGAGCTTGCGCCGCTCCGCCACGGCCCGGTCGGAACTGTCGATGACGAGATCGCCATCCTTGTAGACCCGGCCCGCCGGCACGTCGTCGATGATCGCCGACGGTCCCGGCGCGAGCCGCACCATGGTGCCGTTGCGCGCCTCGACGACGGTAGGAACGCCCTCGCCGCGGGCGAACTTTGCGTGCTCGGACAGATGCAGCGGCTCGCCGTGCGCGGGCACGGCGATGCGCGGACGCGTCCAGGCATACATCTGGCGCAGCTCCTCGCGGCGCGGATGGCCGGAGACGTGGACGAGGTTCGTGCGGTCGGTGACGACCTCGATGCCGCGCTCGATGAGGTTGTTGATGATGGTGCCGACCGCCTTCTCGTTGCCGGGAATGGCGCGCGAGGAAAAGATCACCCGGTCGCCCTTGTTGAGGGTGATGTCGGGATGCTCGCCCGTGGCGATGCGCGCGAGCGCGGCGCGCGGCTCGCCCTGGGAGCCGGTGAGCAGCGCCACGACCTTGTCGGGCGGCAGGTAGCCGTAGGCGTCGGGCGGGCGGAAATCCGGCACGCCGTCGAGAAAGCCGCACTCGCGGGCGACGTCGACGACGCGCTCCATGGCGCGGCCGACGACGACGACCTCACGGCCGCAGGCCTGCGCCGCGTCGGCGACGGAGCGGATGCGCGCGACGTTCGAGGCGAAGGTGGTGATCGAGACGCGCTTCGGGGCGTCCGCGATGAGGCGAGCGAGCTCCTTCGCGACGTCGCCCTCGCTCGGCGAGACGCCGTCGCGGACGACGTTCGTCGAATCGCAGATCAGCGCCAGCACGCCCTCCTCGCCGAGGCCGCGGAACTGAGCCTCCGAGGTGAGGCTGCCGAGATAGGGCGTCGGATCGAGCTTCCAGTCGCCGGTATGCAGGACGAGACCCCGCGGCGTGCGGATCGCCAGCGCGTTCGATTCCGGGATCGAATGCGCGACCGGAACGTACTCGATGTCGAACGGCCCGAGCACGATGCGCTGCCCCGGCACGACCTCCTTCAAAGGCACCTTGGGCGCCCCGGGCTCGGAGAGGCGCCGCGTGGCGAGAAGGCTCGTCGCGAAGCGCGTCGCGTAGACGGGCGCCCTCAGGGCCGGCCACAATTCGACGAGAGCGCCGATGTGGTCCTCGTGCGCGTGGGTGATGAAGATGCCGAGAAGATTCTCGCGCTCCGCCTCGACGAAGCGCAGATCGGGATAGACGAGGTCGATGCCCGGAAGGTTCTCTTCGCCGCCGAAGCCCATGCCGCAATCGACGAGGATCCATTGTCGTCGCTCAGGCGGCCCGAAGCCGTAGAGCGCTGCGTTCATGCCGATCTCGCCGAGGCCGCCGAGGGGTACGAAAACCAGTTCGTCGTCTAGGTTCATCTGTTCTCAACCGCCGGCCGAGCGGCTTGGGCGTTCCGGGATTCGAGGTTGGGGAAGTAAAGGTCGCCGGCATCGATCAGTTCCAGGCCGGCAGCGGTGCGCAGCCGCAGGCGTCCGCTGCGGTCGAGCCCCTCGAAGGTGCCGCTGCGCTCGCCTGAAGGCAAACGCAGCGTCACCGGCGCACCGATGCCGGCGGCGCGTTCGAGCCAGAGCGCGCGGGTCGCCGCGAAGGCATCGCCCGCCGCGGCGCGCTGCGCCGCGCGCCAGGCGTCGAAGTCGCGCGAAAAAACATCGGCCAGCGTCTCGAAGAGCGCGGCAGGGCCGATCTTTGGGCGCAGGTCGCAAAGGCGCGCCGCCGGATAGGGCGTGCCCTCCGGCGCGGTCGCGATGTTGACGCCGAAGCCGATCACCGTGGCGAAGCGACCGGCGACGCGGTGCGCCTCGAGCAGCAGTCCCGCCAGCTTGCCGCCGTCGAGGATAAGGTCGTTCGGCCATTTCAGGGACAGGCGCGGCGCGCCGATGCCCGCGAGCGAACCCACCGCCTCGTGCAGGGCGAGCCCGGCGACGAAGCCGAGTTGCGGCGCAAGCGCCGGGTCGCAGGGGTCGATCAGCAAAAGGCTGGCGTAGAGGTTGCCCGGCGGCGAGGCCCAGGCTCGGCCCTGGCGGCCGCGGCCGGCGCGCTGTTCGTCCGCGACGATCCAGAGCGCGCCGCGATCGCCCTCGCCTGCCGCGCGGAGCGCGTCGTCGTTCGTCGATTGCGTCGTTCCGAGACGGACGAGCCGGTATCCGGCGGCGATGGTCGCGGAGGACAGCCTCACGTCAGAACAGCGAGCGGGCGGCGGCTCCCGCCGCGCCGACGAGGGGCCCCGGCACGAGCCAGAACAGGACGACGACGGCCGTGGCGAGGCCGAGGATGATCTTCAGCGCCGGTTCGAGCGGCGCGTAGCGCTCCTGCGGCTCGTCGAAATACATCACCCTGACGATGCGGATGTAGTAGAAGGCGCCGACCACGCTCGTGACGACGCCGATCACGGCGAGAGTCACGAGGTTCGCCTGGATCGCCGCCGCGAAGACGTAGAACTTCGCGAAGAAGCCGGCGAGCGGCGGGATGCCGGCGAGCGAGAACATCATCGCCGCGAGCGCGAAGGCGATCCAGGGGTGCGTACGCGACAATCCCGCGAGATCGTCGATGTTCTCGTACATGGTGTCGCCGCGGCGCAGGCCGAGGATGCAGGCGAAGGCGCCGAGCGTCATCGCGAGATAGATCGCCATGTAGATGACGACGCCCTGGATGCCGTCGGGCGTGCCGGCGGCGAGGCCGACGAGGGCGTAGCCGACATTGCCGATCGACGAATAGGCCATCAGGCGCTTGAGGTTCTGCTGGCCGATCGCCGCGAAGGAGCCGAGCGCCATCGAGGCGATCGAGATGAAGACGATGATCTGCTGCCACTGACCGAGAATGCCCGGAAAACCGTCGACGAAGACCCGCACGGCCATCGCCATGCCGGCCATCTTCGGCGCCGCGGAGAAGAAGGCGGTCACGGGCGTCGGCGAGCCCTCGTAGACGTCGGGCGTCCACATGTGGAACGGCACCGCGGAGATCTTGAAGGCGATGCCGGCGGCGACGAAGACGAGGCCGAAGATGACGCCGCTCGATACGGTGTTGGCCTGGAGCGCCGCCGCGATCGCCGGGAAGGAGACGGTGCCGGTAAAGCCGTAGACGAGCGAGGCGCCGTAAAGAAGCATGCCGGAGGAGAGCGCGCCGAGGACGAAGTACTTCAGCCCCGCCTCCGTCGACTTGAGGTCGTCGCGATGAAAGGCGGCGATGACGTACGAGGACAGCGACAAGAGCTCGATGCCGAGATAGAGCGCGATCAGGTCGTTCGACGAGATCACCATCAGCATGCCGATCGTCGAGAGCACGATCAGGATCGGGAACTCGAAGCGATCGATGCCCTCCCGCCTCATGTAGTCGGAAGCCATGAGGATGCCGGCGGCGGCGCCGATCAGCGTCAGCACCTTCATGACCTTGGCGAAGGAATCGAACACGAACGACCCGGCCATCGCCTCGGTGCGCTCGGAGGGCAGCATCAGGACCGCGACGAAGGCGACCGCCAGCAGCGCCAGCGAGGCGATGTTGACGATCCCCGTCGAGCGATTGCCGCGGAAGGCGCCGACGAGGATGAGAACGAGCACCCCGACGGCGAGCAGGATCTCCGGCAGGGCCGGACCGAAGAGCGGGAGCGGGTGGGCCGGGTTCATGCCGATCTCACGGGACGATCGCCGCCGTCTTCACGGCGGAGAGCGCGGACTGGATCTGCGCCAGGAGCTTCGTCGTCGGCGCGTCGAAGGCGTCAAGCACCGGGTTCGGCACGACGCCATAGTAGATCACGAGCGCGACGAGGGGCGCGAGGATGAGGATCTCGCGCCGGTCGAGATCGGCGATCGAGCGCAGGGACGGCTTCGTGAGCTGCCCGAAGATCACGCGCCGGTAGAGCCAGAGCGCGTAGGCCGCCGACAGGACCACCCCCGAGGTGGCGAAGAAGGCGACCTGCGGGTTCGTGCGGAAGGAGCCGGCGAGGGTCAGGAACTCGCCGACGAAGCCCGAGGTGCCGGGCAGGCCGACATTCGCCATGGTGAAGACCATGAACGCGACGGCGTAGAGCGGCATCCGCTCGACGAGGCCGCCATAGGCGTCGATCTCGCGGGTGTGCATGCGGTCGTAGATCACGCCGACGCACAGGAAGAGGGCGCCCGAGACGAGGCCGTGCGAGATCATCTGGAACATCGCGCCCTGCACGCCCTGCGGGTTCATCGCGAAGATGCCCATCGTCACGAAGCCCATATGGGCGACGGAGGAATAGGCGATGAGCTTCTTCATGTCCTCCTGCATCATCGCCACGAGGGAGGTGTAGACGATGGCGACGATCGAGAGCGCGAAGACGAGCGGCGCGAAATAGACCGACGCCTCCGGGAACATCGGCAGCGAGATCCGGATGAAGCCGTAGCCGCCCATCTTCAGGAGGATCGCGGCAAGGATCACGGAGCCCGCCGTCGGCGCCTCGACATGCGCGTCGGGTAGCCAGGTATGGACCGGCCACATCGGCATCTTCACCGCGAAGGAGGCGAAGAAGGCGAGCCAGAGCCAGAGCTGCGCGTTGTGGCCGAACTTCGAGGCGGTCTGGGTGAGGAGCGTCGGGATGTCCGTGGTGCCGACGGTCCAGTACATCGCCATGATGGCGAGAAGCATCAGGACCGAGCCGAGCAGTGTGTAGAGGAAGAACTTGAAGCTCGCATAGATGCGCCGCTTGCCGCCCCAGATGCCGATGATCAGGAACATCGGAATGAGGCCGGCCTCGAAGAAGAGGTAGAAGAGCACGAGGTCGAGGGCCGCGAAGACGCCGATCATCGTCGTCTCGAGGACGAGGAAGGCGACCATGTACTCCTTGACGCGGTGCTCGATCGCGTCCCACGAAGCGAGGATGCTGAACGGCATCAGAAACGTCGTGAGCAGGATGAACGGCATCGAGAAACCGTCGACGCCGAGCTTGAAGGCGATGTTCGAGGCGAGCCAGGCATGCGTCTCGACGAGCTGAAAGCCCGGGTCGCCGGGATCGAAGCGCAGCCAGGCGACGAGCGAAAGCACGAAGGTGATGCTCGTCGCGGCGAGCGCCGCCCAGCGGGCGTTGGCGCGCACCTCCTCCTCGCTGCCGCGAAGCGTCAGGATGAAGGCGGCGCCGATGAGCGGCAGGATCAGAAGGCCGGAGAGGATGCCGAAGCTGAGCATCAGCGCGCTCCCGTGGCGAGATAGAAGGTGACGAGGGCGGCGACGCCGATCAGCATCGCGAAGGCGTAGTGGTACAGGTAGCCGCTCTGCACCCGCACGACGCCGCGGGTGATGTCGAGGACGCGGGCCGAGACGCCGTCCGGCCCGAGCCCGTCGATGATCCGCCCGTCGCCGGTCTTCCACAGGAAGCGGCCGAGGCGCATCGCCGGGCGCACGAAGAGGGTGTCGTAGAGCTCGTCGAAATACCACTTGTTGAGGAGGAACCGGTAGAGGATCGGATGCTGCGCCGCCATCGTCGCCGGCGAGGTCTGGTCGACCATGTACATGTACCAGGCGACGCCGAAGCCGAGCGCCATCATGATCGTCGGCAGGAAGGCGACGATGCCGGGGACGTGGTGCATCTCCTCCATGACGTGGTTCTCGGGCCCGAAGAAGAGCGCGCCTTTCCAGAACGCGTCGGCATGCTCGCCGATGAAGGCGCCGCGGAAGAGAAGGCCGGCGAGGAGCGCGCCCGCCGCCAGCACGGCGAGCGGCACCAGCATCACGAGCGGACTCTCGTGCGGCGTATGGTCGTGGCCGCCATGCCCGTGATCGGCGTGCGAGGCGGCTTCGGCCTCGTGGCCGTGCGCATCGTGCTCGACGCTCTCCTGGGCGCCGTGACCCTCGCCGCCCTGCCCCGCCCAGCGCGGCTGCTGCTCGAAGGTCATGAAGTAGAGGCGCCAGGAATAGAACGAGGTCATGAAGGCGGCGACGACCGTCGCAAGGAAGGCGAAGGCGGCGCCCGGCCGGTGCGAGGCGAAGGCGGCCTCGATGATCGCGTCCTTGGAGAAGTAGCCCGCGGTGCCGGGAAAGCCCGTCAGCGCCAGCGTGCCGACCCCCATCATCGCCGCGGTGAAGGGGATGTAGCGGCGCAGGCCGCCCATGGCCCGCATGTCCTGCTCGTGGTGCATCGCGTGGATGACCGAGCCGGCGCCGAGGAAGAGCAGCGCCTTGAAGAAGGCGTGCGTGAAGAGGTGGAAGATGCCGACGCCGTAGGCGCCGACGCCGAGGGCGACGAACATGTAACCGAGCTGCGAGCAGGTCGAGTAGGCGATCACCCGCTTGATGTCGTTCTGGACGAGGCCGACCGTTGCGGCGAAGAAGGCGGTGATGCCGCCGATGACGACGACGACGCTCATCGCCGCCGGCGCGTATTCGAAGATCGGCGACAGCCGCGCCACCATGAAGACGCCGGCGGTGACCATGGTCGCCGCGTGGATGAGGGCGGAGACCGGCGTCGGCCCCTCCATCGCGTCCGGCAGCCAGGTGTGCAGGGGCACCTGCGCCGACTTGCCCATCGCGCCCATGAAGAGGAGGAGCGCGGCAAGCGTCAGCGCGTGCCACTCGATGCCGAGGAAGCGAATATGCGCATCCGCGAATTCGCCGACCCGCGGAAAAATCTGGTCGAAGGCGACGGAACCGAACAGGGCGAAGACGAGGAAGATGCCGAGGGCGAAGCCGAAATCGCCGATGCGGTTGACGATGAAGGCCTTGATCGCCGCCGCGTTGGCGCTGTCCTTGTGATACCAGAAGCCGATCAGAAGGTAGCTCGCGAGGCCGACGCCTTCCCAGCCGAAGAACATCTGCACGAGGTTGTCCGCCGTCACCAGCATCAGCATGGCGAAGGTGAAGAGCGACAGGAAGGCGAAGAACCGCGGCCGCGACGGGTCCTCGTTCATGTAGCCGATCGAGTAGAGGTGCACGAGGGAGGAAACGGTGTTGACGACAACGAGCATCACCGCGGTCAGCGTGTCGATCCGGAACGCCCAGTCGACGACGAGGTCGCCCGAGGCCATCCATTGCGCGACCTGCACGTGCGTCGCGCCGGAGCCGAAGCCGACGCTGAAGAAAGAGAACCAGGACAGGGCCGCCGACACGAACAGCAGCGACGTGGTGACGATCTCGCACGGGCGCGGGCCCAGAATGCGCCCGAACAGGCCCGCGATGAGGAAGCCGACGAGGGGCAGGAAGACGATGGCGTGATACATCGCGCGCTCAGCCCCGCATCATGTTGATGTCTTCGACCGCGATCGAGCCGCGGTTGCGGAAGAAGACGACGAGGACCGCAAGCCCGATCGCCGCCTCGGCGGCGGCGACGGTGAGGATGAGGAGCGCGAAGACCTGCCCGACGATGTCGTTGAGATAGGCCGAGAAGGCGATCATGTTGATGTTGACCGCGAGCAGGATGAGCTCGACCGACATCAGGATGACGATGACGTTCTTGCGGTTGATGAAGATGCCGAGCACGCCGAGCGTGAACAGCACGGCGCCGACGGTGAGGAAATGGCCGAGCCCGACGGTCATGGCTGAGGCTCCGATACGCCCTGGCGGAACGGCACCTTGCGCACCTCGACGGCGGTCTCCTGGGTGCGGGCGTTCTGCTTCGCGATGTCCTGGCGCTTGATCCCGGGCCGCTCGCGGTGCGTCAGCACGATGGCGCCGATCATGGCGACGAGGAGGATGAGGCCGGCGGCCTCGAAGAAGTAGAAATAGCGGGTGTAGAGGACGTGCCCGATCGCCTCGGTGTTGGTGACGGTCGGCGGCAGGACCGTGGCCGGATTCGTCCGCAAAAGGTTCGGGTCGATCGAATAGGCGCCGACGACGAGGATCAGTTCGAGCAGGAAGATGACGCCGATCAGGCCGCCGATCGGCAGGTACTGCAGGAAGCCCTGGCGCAGCTCGGCGAAGTCGACGTCGAGCATCATCGTGACGAACAGGAACAGCACCGCCACCGCGCCGACATAGACGATGACCAGGATCATGGCCAGGAATTCGGCGCCGAGGAGAAGGAACAGCCCGGCCGCATTGACGAAGGCCAGGATCAAAAACAGGACCGACTGCACGGGATTGCGCGAGGCGATCACCATGAAGGCCGACGCGACGGTGATCGTCGCGAAGAGATAGAAGAAGCCGGCATTGACAGCCATCGTGGTCCGATCGTCCTTCCCCGCCGATGTCGGCCGGCGGCCCGTCTATCGCTTTCCGCCGGGCGCGACAAGCGCGCCCGGACCCTCACCGGTAGGGCGCGTCGACCTTGAGGTTCCGCGCGATCTCCCGCTCCCAGCGGGCCCCGTTCTCGAGCAGCCGGTTCTTGTCGTAGAATAGTTCCTCCCGGGTCTCGACGGCGAACTCGGAGTTCGGACCCTCGACGATGGCGTCCACGGGGCAGGCCTCCTGGCACAGGCCGCAATAGATGCACTTCGTCATGTCGATGTCGTAGCGGGTGGTGCGGCGGGTGCCGTCGTTGCGGCGCGGGCCGGCCTCGATCGTGATGGCCTGGGCCGGGCAGATCGCCTCGCAGAGCTTGCAGGCGATGCAGCGCTCCTCGCCGTTGGGATAGCGGCGCAGGGCGTGCTCGCCGCGGAAGCGCGGCCCGCGATGGTTCATCTCGAAGGGATAGTTGATCGTCGCCTTCGGCTTGAAGAAGTAGCGCATGGCGAGCAGGAATCCCGAGACGAACTCCTTCAGGAGCAGGGCGCGGGCGGCTTGATCGAGCGGCATCAATCGCCTCCGTTCAGTGGAGCTGGCCGGGCGCGAGACCCGTGAGCTGCAGGAATCCGGCAACGATCACGACCATGGCGATCGACAGGGGCAGGAAGACCTTCCAGCCGAGCCGCATGAGCTGGTCGTAGCGGTAGCGCGGCACCATGGCCTTCACCATGGCGATCATGAAGAAGAGGAAGCTTGCCTTCAGGACGAACCAGATCACTCCGGGGATCCAGGTGAAGGGCGGGAACGGGAGCGGCGACAGCCAGCCGCCGAGGAAGAGGATGGTGCCGAGCGCGCACATGGTCATGATCGCCACGTACTCGCCGAGCATGAAGAGCAGGTACGGCGTCGAGGAGTATTCGACCATGTAGCCGGCGACGAGCTCGGATTCGGCTTCCGGCAGGTCGAAGGGCGGCCGGTTCGTCTCGGCCATTGCGGAGATGAAGAAGACGACGAACATCGGAAACAGCGGCAGCCAGTACCAGCCGAAGAGACCGAGCACGGTGTCCTGCGAGACGACGATGCCGGACAGGTTCAAGGTCCCGGCGCACATCAGCACGGTGATCATGACGAACCCGATCGAGACCTCGTAGGAGACCATCTGCGCGGCCGAGCGCAGCGCGCCGAGGAAGGCGTATTTCGAGTTCGAGGCCCAGCCCCCCATGATCACCCCGTAGACCCCGAGCGAGGAGATCGCGAAGATGTAGAGGATGCCGACATTGATGTCGGCGATGGCCCATCCGGCATCGAGGGGGATCACCGCCCAGGAGGCGAGCGCGAGCGTGCACATCACCAGCGGCGCGAGCAGGAACATGCCCTTGTTCGCCGAGGCCGGGATGACGGGCTCCTTCAGGACGAACTTCAAGAGGTCGGCGAAGCTTTGCAGCAGGCCCCAGGGGCCGACCACGTTCGGGCCGCGGCGGAGCTGCACGGCCGCCCAGATCTTGCGGTCCGCATAGAGCGCGTAGGCAATGAAGATGAGGAGGGCGACGAGCATCAGAAGGCTCTTGCCCACCGCGATCGCGACCGTGAGGAGGATGTCTCCGAACGCCATTGGCCGAGAACCCTTATTCCGCCGCTTCGAGCTTGAGGCCGCGGGCGACCGCCGAACACTCTGCCATGACGCCCGAGGCCCGGGCGATGGGATTCGTCAGATAGAAATCGGCGACGGGGCCGACGAACGGTCCCCGCCCGACCTGGCCCCGCAATCCCGCGAGGGATCGCACGGCGCCGCTAACGTCCGAGGGCGCGACGGCGTCGATCCCCGCGAAATGCGGATGCTCGGCATAGAGCTTCTGGCGGAGCTGCGCCAGGGAGTCGAAGGGGAGCCGTCGATCGAGGACGTCGGAGAGGGCCCGCAGAATCGCCCAGTCCTCGCGGGCATCGCCCGGGGCGAAGGCCGCCCGGTTGGCGAGCTGGACGCGCCCCTCGAGGTTCACGAAGGTGCCCGACTTCTCGGTATAGGCCGCCCCCGGCAGGATCACGTCCGCCCGGTGCGCGCCGCGGTCGCCATGGGTGCCCTGGTAGACGACGAAGGCCCCCGGCGCGATCTCGATCTCGTCGGCGCCGAGGTTGAACAGGACGTCGACGCCCCCGGCGGCCATGGCGGCGGCGGTCCGGCCGCCATCTCCCGGAACGAAGCCGAGATCGAGGGCGCCGACCCGCGCGGCGGCGAGGTGGAGGACGGAAAAACCGTTCCAGCCCTCGGCTACGGCGCCGACCGCCTCCGCGAGCTGGGCCGCCTGGGCGAGGACCGCAAGGCCATCCGGCCGGCTCGTCGCGCCGGGCCCGACGATGAGGAGCGGGCGCTTTGCCGCCTTCAGCGCCTGGGCGAAGGAGTGCCGGCCTTCGAGAAGGTCGGCCAGGGTCTCGGGGCCGGCGCCGAGATATTCGTAGGCATAGGTGAGGTTTACGGCCTCGCCAATAACCCCGATCGGCAGGGGTGCCTGGCGCCAGCGCTTGCGGATGCGGACGTTGACGAGGGACGCCTCGATGCGCGGATTGGCGCCGACGAGGAGAATCGCATCCGCCTCCTCGATGCCGGCGACGGCGGAATTGAAGAGGTAGGAGGCGCGGCCATGCGCCGGGTCGAAGGGCGCCCCGTCCTGACGGGCATCGAGGTTCTTCACCCCGAGCGCCTGCATCAACAGCTTCAGCGCAAAAATCTCCTCGACCGCCGCGAGGTCGCCGACGATGGCACCGATCCGGTCGGTCCCGGCGAGGCGGACGCGCTCGGCGATCGCGCGGAACGCCTCGCCCCAATTCGCCTGGCGCAGGCGGCCGTCGACGCGCAGATAGGGCCGGTCGAGGCGCTGCAGGCGCAGGCCGTCGACGATGTGGCGGGTCTTGTCGGTGATCCACTCTTCGTTGATGGCCTCGTTGGCCCGCGGCAGGATGCGCATGACCTCGCGGCCGCGGGAATCGACGCGGATGTTCGAGCCGACCGCATCCATGACATCGACGGAATCGGTCTTCACCAGTTCCCACGGGCGATAGTTGAAGGCCTCGGGCTTGTGCGTCAGCGCTCCGACCGGGCAGAGGTCGGCGGCATTTGCCTGGAGCTCGGAGCCGAGCGCCCGCTCGAGGTAGCTCGTGATCTCCATGTCCTCGCCGCGCCAGATGGCGCCGAGATCCTCGACGCCCGCGATCTCCGTCGTGAAGCGGACGCAGCGCGTGCAATGGATGCAGCGGTTCATCGAGGTCTTGATGAGGGGGCCGAGATACTTGTCCTCGACGGCGCGCTTGTTCTCCTTGAATCGTCGAGGAATCGACGCCGTAGGCCATGGCCTGGTCCTGCAGGTCGCACTGGCCGCCCTGGTCGCAGATCGGGCAGTCGAGCGGGTGGTTGATGAGCAGGAACTCCATCACCCCCTCGCGGGCCTTCTTGACCGTCGCCGACTTGGTGCTGACCACCGGCGGCTCGCCGTTCGGGCCCGGCCGGCAGTCGCGCACCGCCCAGGCGCAGGAGGCGACCGGCTTCGGCGCGCCCTTCAATTCGACGAGGCACATGCGGCAATTGCCGGCGATCGACAGCCGCTCGTGGAAGCAGAAGCGCGGGATCTCGGCCCCCGCCGCCTCCGCCGCCTGCAGCAGCGTGTATTCCGCCGGAACCTCGACCTCGATGCCGTCGACGATGAGCTTGGTCATGCGTTCAGTCTCGGAGGGTGTGAATCGTTCGCTTCCCGGTTCCGCGGTCCCGAAACGATCGAAAACGGCAAACTCGCCTCTCCCCGCTTGCGGGGAGAGGGCTGCCGAAGGCAGCAAGCCTGCGCAGCAGGCGAGGGTGAGGGGGCGGTGACGAAGGAGGCGCTGCGGCACGGCCAGCGCCTCCTCCGGGACCGCCCCCTCACCCCCGCTTCGCTTCGCTCCGCTCGTTCGGCCGAAGGCCGAACCCTCTCCCCGCAAGCGGGGAGAGGCGAATTCTGCGCCTCTCGGAATTGGGGTGCCCATCGTTCGCCTACTCCGCCGCCATCGGCACGGGTTCGGAATGCGGGTTCGCCGCGTAGTCGTCGATGCGCTTCTCGATCTCCGGGCGGAAATGCCGGATGAGGCCCTGGATCGGCCAGGCCGCCGCGTCGCCGAGGGCGCAGATGGTGTGGCCCTCGATCTGCGTCGAGACCTCGAGCAGCATGTCGATCTCGCGCTTCTGCGCGCGGCCCTCGGCCATGCGGCTCACCACGCGCCACATCCAGCCGGTGCCTTCCCGGCAGGGCGTGCACTGGCCGCAGCTTTCGTGCTTGTAGAAGTAGGCGATGCGGGCGATGGCGCGGATGACGTCGGTCGACTTGTCGAGGACGATCACGGCGGCGGTGCCGAGGCCCGATTTGAGGTTGCGGAGGGTGTCGAAATCCATGTGCGCGTCGGCGATCTCGTGCGCCGGCACGAGCGGCACCGAGGAGCCGCCGGGGATGACCGCGAGGAGATTGTCGAAGCCGCCGCGGACGCCGCCGCAATGGGTGTCGATCAATTCGCGGAAGGTGAGGCCCATCGCCTCCTCGACGTTGCAGGGCTTGTTCACGTGGCCCGAGATGCAGAACACCTTCGTGCCGGTGTTGTTCGGCCGGCCGATCGCCGCAAACCAGGCGCCGCCGCGGCGCAGGATCGTCCCGGCGACGGCGATCGACTCGACATTGTTGACCGTCGTCGGGCAGCCGTAGAGGCCCATGTTGGCGGGGAACGGCGGCTTCAGCCGCGGCATCCCCTTCTTGCCCTCGAGGCTTTCGAGCAGCGCCGTCTCCTCGCCGCAGATATAGGCGCCGGCGCCCTGGTGCACGTAGATGTCGAAGGGAAAGCCGTGCACGTTGTCCTGGCCGACGAGCCGTGCCTCGTAGGCCTCGTCGATGGCGCGCTGGAGGGCGTGTCGCTCTTCGATGTACTCGCCGCGGATGTAGATGTAGCAGGCGTGGGCGGCCATGGCGAAGGAGGCGATCAGGCAGCCTTCGACCAAAAGATGCGGGTCGTGCCGCATGATCTCCCGATCCTTGCAGGTGCCTGGCTCGGATTCGTCCGCGTTGACGACGAGGTAGTGCGGCCGGCCGTCCGACTGCTTCGGCATGAACGACCACTTGAGCCCGGTCGGGAAGCCGGCGCCGCCGCGCCCGCGCAGGCCCGACTTCTTCATCTCGTCGATGATCCAGTCGCGGCCCTTGTCGATGAGGAACTTGGTGCCGTCCCAGGCGCCGCGCATCTGCGCGGCCTTCAGCCCCGGCGAGTGGAAGCCGTAGAGGTTGGTGAAGATGCGGTCGCGGTCCTGCAGCATCGCTCTCTTCCCGTCAGGCCGTCGTGTCGTCGTCTTTGGCGCCGCGCTTCGCCCGCGGCTTCTTCGGCGCCGCGACGGGCCGACCGTCCTCAGGCTTCGCCGGCGTCGCCGTATACGACTTTTCGCCTTGCGGCGCAGGCGCCTTGCCGGCCGCCTTGCCCGACGCGGCCGTCGCCTTGGCGCTATCGCCGGCATCCCTCCGTTCGCTCGCCTTCACCGGCGCATCGCCTTCCTTCACGCGCTTCGCCGGCGTGTCGGCGGCGTCCGTCTCGGTCGGCCGTCCCGAAGGCGGCTTTGCGGCCTTCGCGTCCTGCGGCAGGCTTGCAATCTGCGCCGCGGCCTCGCCGGTGTCGACGGGCTTCAGCGCCTCCTCCTCGAAGCGCTTGCGCCAAGCGCCGATCAGCGAACCGTCGAAGAGGGCGGGATCGGTCAGGGTCTTGACGTCCTCGAGGGGCTCGGACGAGCGCCGGCCGATCTGCGAACCCGCCTTCACCGGCCGCCCGGCGGCGAGGTCGTCGAGAAGGGTCTCGAAGTTCGCGATCGTGAGGTCTTCGTAGTAATCGTCGTTGATCTGCACCATCGGCGCGTTGCAGCAGGCGCCAAGGCATTCGACCTCGAGCCAGGAGAAGAGCCCGTCCGGCGTCACGTGCTGCTGCCCGCCGATGCGCCGCTCCAGCACGGCCCGGATGTCGTTGGCGCCGCGCAGCACGCAGGGCGTCGTGCCGCAGAACTGGATGAAGTATTTCCCGACCGGATCGAGGTTGAACATCGTGTAGAAGGTGGCGATCTCCATCACCCGGATCTTCGGCATGTCGAGCCGCGCCGCCACGGCCTCGATCGCCGCCCGCGGCAGCCAGCCGCCCTCCTGTTCCTGGGCGCGCCAGAGCAGCGGGATCACCGCCGAGGCCTGCCGGCCCGCTGGATACTTGGCGATCACCGCATCCGCGTAGGCGCCGTTCTCAGGCGTGAACGCGAAGCTTGGCGGCTGAATCTCTTCGGGGGCGAGTTTGCGAACGGCCATCCGTTTCCCTCTTATCGGTCGACCTCGCCGAAGACGATGTCGAGGGAGCCGAGCACCCCCGAGACGTCGGCGAGCATGTGGCCGCGGCACATGAAATCCATCGCCTGCAGGTGCGCGAATCCGGGCGCGCGGATCTTGCAGCGATACGGCTTGTTGGTTCCGTCCGCGACGAGATAGACGCCGAACTCGCCCTTCGGCGCCTCGACGGCGGCATAGACCTCGCCCGCCGGGACGTGGAAGCCCTCGGTGTAGAGCTTGAAATGGTGGATGAGCGCTTCCATCGAGCGCTTCATGTCGCGCCGGGACGGCGGCGCCACCTTGCCGTCGAGGCTGGTGACGGGCCCCTGCCCCTCAGGCGCACGCAGCCGCGTCGATGCACTGGCGCATGATGCGCACGGACTGGCGCATCTCCTCCATGCGGATCACCTGGCGGTCGTAGTTGTCGCCGTTCCGGCCGACCGGGATGTCGAAGTCGAGCTCCTCGTAGCACTCGTAGGGCTGCGCCTTGCGCAAATCCCAGGCGGCGCCGGAGCCGCGCACCATGACGCCCGAGAAGCCCCATTTCCAGCAGTCGTCGAGGGCGACGACGCCGATATCGACGTTGCGCTGCTTAAAAATTCGATTGCCGATGACGAGGGCGTCGAGGTCGTCGAGGACGGTGAGAAAGGGGTCGCAGAACGCTTCGATGTCGTCGACGAGGGAGGGCGTGATGTCCTGGTTGACGCCGCCCGGCCGGAAGTAGTTGGCGTGCATGCGCGCGCCCGAGGCACGCTCGTAGAACACCATCAGCTTCTCGCGCTCCTCGAAGCCCCAGAGCGGCGGCGTCAGCGCGCCGACGTCCATCGCCTGGGTCGTGACGTTGAGGAGATGCGAGAGGAGCCGGCCGATCTCGCAGAACAGCACCCGGATGAGCTGCGCCCGCCGCGGCACGGAAAGCCCGAGAAGCCGCTCGATGGCGAGGCAGAAGGCATGCTCCTGGTTCATCGGCGCGACATAGTCGAGCCGGTCGAAATAGGGCACGTTCTGAAGGTACGTCCGGTACTCCATCAGCTTCTCGGTGCCGCGATGGAGCAGCCCGATATGCGGATCGACCCGCTCGACGACTTCCCCGTCGAGCTCCAGCACGAGCCGCAGCACCCCGTGCGCCGCCGGGTGTTGCGGACCGAAGTTGATGGAGAAGTTGCGGAGGGAGTGTTCTGTCATCGGGGCTCGGCCCGTTTGTTGCCGGAGAGGAATCGTCGGTCGTCGGTCGTTAGTCGTGCTTCGTAAAGTTGTGCCTGAAGCGACATCGGATCAGGCCTCGATTTCGCGCTTCTGCAGGGAGCGAATCAGGCCCCGCAGCATCTTGCCGGTATTCTCGCAGGCCGACAGAAGGGGCTCGACAGTCGCCGCGGACGCAAGCTCGACGCGCTGGACAAGCAGCAAATGGGTTTCCAGCTCCTTGAGCGAGCCCTGCGATATTCGCAGGAAATGGATGAAGGGGCGATTTTGTTCGCGACCGAAACCTTCGGCGATATTCGCCGCGATCGATGATGCGCACCGTCGGATTTGAGAGGACATGCCGAACATCTCCTCTTTCGGAAAACCTCGCGTGACCCGAAAGCAAGCCTCAGCGAGCGTCATCGCTTCCTGCCATACTCGCAAGTCGCGGTACGACTGAACGCGTCCGCGACCGTCGAATGCATCACGCGCAGAATCCGACGCCACCGCAGTCATGTCCTCCACGCTTGACGACGCACGACTGACGATCTCACGACTCACGAACCTTTCGCCTTCTCATCCCCCGGCAGCACATAGTCCGTCCCCTCCCACGGCGACAGAAAGTCGAAGTTCCGGAACTCCTGGTTCAGCTTGACCGGCTCGTACACGACGCGCCGCTGCGCCTCGTCGTAGCGCGTCTCGACGAACCCGGTGAGCGGAAAGTCCTTGCGCAGCGGATAGCCGTCGAAGCCGTAGTCGGTGAGGATGCGGCGCAGGTCCGGGTGGCCGGAGAAGAGGATGCCGTAAAGGTCGTAGGCCTCGCGCTCGAACCAGTTCGCGGCCGGGAAGACGTCGATGATCGAGGGGACCGGCGTGCGCTCGTCCGTCTGCACCTTGAGGCGGATGCGGCGGTTGTGGTGCGGCGAGAGCAGGTGATAGACGACGTCGAAGCGCCTTTCGCGGGCGGGATAGTCGGCGCCCGCGATGTCGACGAAGGAGACGAAGCGGCCCTCCGGATCGTCGCGCAGGAAGGTCGCGACCCGCACGATGTCCTCGCCGCGCACGACGAGGGTGAGTTCCCCGTATGCGATGGCGCGGTCTTCGATCGCATCGCCGAGGGAAGCCGCGACGTGCGCGCCGAGCGCTTCGAGATCTGCGGTCATGCCTGCGTCCGATCTAGCGCTCGATGGTGCCGGTCCGGCGGATCTTCCTCTGCAGCATCAGGACGCCGTAGAGCAGCGCCTCCGCCGTCGGCGGGCAGCCGGGAACGTAGATGTCCACCGGCACGATGCGGTCGCAGCCGCGGACCACGGAATAGGAATAGTGATAATAGCCGCCGCCGTTGGCGCAGGAGCCCATCGAGATGACGTAGCGCGGTTCCGGCATCTGGTCGTAGACCTTGCGCAGGGCGGGCGCCATCTTGTTCGTCAAGGTGCCGGCGACGATCATCACGTCCGACTGGCGCGGCGAGGCGCGCGGCGCGAAGCCGAAGCGCTCGGCGTCGTAGCGCGGCATCGACATCTGCATCATCTCGACGGCGCAGCAGGCGAGGCCGAAGGTCATCCACATCAGGGAGCCGGTGCGGGCCCAGTTGACGAGGTCTTCCGTCGAGGTGACGAGAAAGCCCTTGTCGGCGAGTTCGTCCTTGATCGAGGCGAAATAGGGATCCGTGTCGCCCTCGGCCTTGCCGGTGAGCGGGTCGACGACGTCCTCCGCCGTGCGCGGGATGGTCCGGGACTGCGAATCGACGATCAATCCCATTCGAGGGCGCCTTTCTTCCACTCGTAGATGAAGCCGATGGTCAGGACGGCGAGAAAGATCATCATCGACCAGAAGCCGAACCAGCCGAGGTCGCCGAACACGATCGCCCAGGGGAAGAGGAACGCGACTTCGAGATCGAAGATGATGAACAGGATCGAGACGAGGTAGAAGCGGACGTCGAACTTCATGCGGGCGTCGTCGAAGGGATTGAAGCCGCACTCGTACGCCGACAGCTTTTCGGCGTCCGGCCGGCTGTAGGCGACGATGAAGGGCGCGACGAGGAGGGCGAGCCCGATGAAGAGGGACACGCCTATGAAGATGACGAGGGGAAGGTAGTCGGCGAGAAGATTAGGCATGCGACACCTGGACGGGACGGCCGCGCGGCGCGGCCGGCAACCCGGATTTACGCCGTTCCGGCCCCCGAGGCGAGGCCCTGCGACGACAAGGGGCTGCGGGGCGGAGCCTTAGCCGAGCCCACCGGGTGTGACAAGAGTTCGCTGCGTCGCACAATCCGGGCGCCGCGGCGCCCCTTTTCGCCCCTCCCGCACGGGGGGCGAGGCGGAGGCCCCTCGCCTCACGCCCTCGCCGGCTCCGCCTCGAAGGAGGACGGCGCGGCGGCCCGGCCGGTCGTCGCAAAGACGATCCAGGCGAACAGGCTCATCGAAACGAAGGTCAGGAGCGCGCCGACGATGGCGAACGGCGCGAACGTCTCCGGATGGCCCAGGAAGATCCCGGCAAGACCCGTCATGAAGACGAGGAAGGCGGGCGCCGCGATGAAGTAGTGCCACAGCGCGAGGCGCCCGTCGGCCGCCGGGGTGGCCCGGTAGTAGAGGCCGAAGAGGAGCATCGAGGCCCAGCCGACGAGATTGATGTGGGCATGCAGGGAATGCAGCGAATGATCCTCCGAGATGCCCATGCCGATGCCGAGGCCCATGCCGGCAAGGGCGGCGAGGACGGCGGTCCGCAGGAACAGAGAGCTGGCCTTCATGACGATCCCCCCTTCTTGAAAGCGAGGCGTCATGAATGGTCCGGAATGGGCTGTCAACGCGAACCCTGAAACGAACGGTACGGCCCGCAAGCCGTCCCGTCCGTCCGTGATCCGGATCACGTTCAGCCGGCGATGCGCCCCCCGCCCCGGCGCGTGATGGCGACCACCGAAGGCCGCGGCGGCATTCCGGGCGCGAAATCCGGCCAGCGCGTCGACGGGTCCTCGAAGGTGGCGGCCTTGGCGTTCGGGTCGTCGTCGTCGGCTTCCCCGGGGTGCTGGACGGCGACGAAGAGGGTCGCGTCGTCCGGGGTGAAATAGGGCCCGCACATCTCCGCCCCCGCCGGGCAGCGGAAGAAGAGCTTGGACGTGCCCCGCGCGGCGCCCTCCGTCTCGAGGGCCCAGAGGCCGTCGGCGCGGCCGGTCTTGGTGGGCGAATTGCCGTCGGTCGCGATCCATAGCCGGCCCTGCCCGTCGACGGCGCAATTGTCGGGCATCCCGAACCAGCCGTTCTTCGTCGTTGCCGACGAGAAGGTGGCGCCGACCGCGGCGACGCTTGGGTCGCCGCAGCGCACCAGCACCTCCCATGTGAACGCGGTCGCCGCATGGTCGCCGCCGGCCGGCGCGATCTCGACGATGTGGCCGAACCGGTTGTCGGCGCGCGGGTTGGCGGCGTCGACCTCGCTTGGCTTGCGACGGACGTTGTTGGTCAGCATGACGTAGACCTTGCCCGTCTTCGGGTTGGCCTCGACGTCCTCCGGCCGGTCCATCTTCGTGGCGCCGACAAGATCGGCGGCGCGGCGGCACTCGATCACGACGTCGGCCTGGCTGGAAAAGCCGTTCGCCCCCGTGAGCGGTCCCTGTCCGAAGACGAGCGGGCGCCAGGTGCCGCTGCCGTCGGCGGCGAAGGTCGCGACGTGCAGGGTGCCGCGATCGAGGATGTCCCGGTTCGCGGCCGGGTTGGCGCGGTCGACGGCCGCCTCCGTGACGAACTTGTAGACGTACTCGTAGCGCTCGTCGTCGCCCTGGTAGATCACGTAGCGGCCGTCCCGGTTGACGATGCCCGCCGCGCCCTCGTGCTTGAAGCGCCCCATCGCGGTGCGCTTCTTCGGCGTCGAGGCAGGATCGAATGGGTCGATCTCGACCACCCAGCCGAAGCGGTTCGCCTCGTTCGGCTCCTTGCCGAGGTCGAAGCGGTCGTAGAAACGGCCCCAGGCGAAGGCGGCGCCGGGAACGCCCATGCGCTTGTGGTTGGCCGTCTCGCGATGGCCCTCGGGCAGGGCGCCGGAGAAATAGCCGTTGACGTTCTCCTCGCAGGTGAGCCAGGTGCCCCAAGGCGTTGATCCTCCGGCACAATTGTTCACCATCCCGAGGACGGCGCGGCCGCTCGGATCGGCCGAGGTCCGCACCCGCTCGTGCCCGGCGGCGGGACCGGCGAGCGTCATTTCCGTGAGCGCCGTGATGCGGCGCGCGTAGCGCGAATCCGGCACCACCCGCCAGCGGCCGCTCTCCTTGCGGATCTCGATCACCGAGCCGCCATGCGCCGCCATCTCGATGTCGACCAAAGGCTTCGTCATGCCGGCGAAGCCGGCCTGCTTCGTGTCCTGCCGGCCGAGGCCGGGAAACATCAGTTCCTCGCTCGTGTATTCGTGATTCACCGCGAGGAGCCCGTGCGCGCTTGCGTCGGCCGCGCCGGGCATCGGGAAATAGCCCAGATAGTCGGTGTTGTAGCCGAACTGCCGGGCCTGTGCCGCGGCCGACTGGTTCAGCGGATCGAAGGACGGCGCGCCGGGCAGCACCGGATCGCCCCAGCGGATCAGGATGTCGGCGTCGTAGCCTTCCGCGATGGCGTGGCGCTCATCCGAACCGGCGGCGATCTCCTTGAAGTCGAAGGACGGGGTCGCGTTCGCCGCCTGCGCCTCGGCGCGCTGCGCGACGGTCACCGCGAGGGGCGAGACCGTGGCCGAGATCGCCGTCACCGCAAGGGCGCCCCGCATCAGGTCGCGGCGGCTGAAGCGGCTCGCGACGATGTCGCCGAGGGTGGCGTTGGCGCTGTCGTTCGAGCCGCGGTTCTCGGACTCCTCGAAAGCCTGCGAGCGCGTCAGGGGCGGACCGTCCATCGTCGTCTCTCCGTTGAGGTCGCCGCCTCTCTACGAGCCCGAGATGTCGGCGCCGTGACGAACGACGCCTACAGCAAAAGGCCCGGCGTCGCCGCCGGGCCTTTCCGATCGGAGCGCCTCGTGGCGATCAGAACTTGAAGTTCAGGCCGGCGCGGACGACGCCGAACTCGTTGTCACCGCGGTCGTTGGCAAACCCCGTGCCGAGCAGGAAAGTGTCGTCGTTGCTGCGATCGAGGTTCACGTAGAGGCCCTCGAGCTTCACCGTGATGGTGTTGGTGATCGCGTATTCGAGACCGCCGCCGAACGTCCAACCACCGTTCGACGAGCCGCCGCCGAAGGTGTTGCCACCCACATCGCCGTAGGCGAAGCCGCCGGTCACGTAGAGCAGCGCGCGGTCGACCGCGAGGCCGAGGCGGGCGCGCACGGTGCCGAAATAGTTGTCCGAGCCGCTGTTGTTGTAGAGCACGCCGCCGACGAAGAAGGCGTTATCGCTGCTGCCGCCGAGATCGGCGTATTGCAGATCCGTCTCGACGCCGATCACGAGCTGGCCGATCTGATAGTTGTAGCCGATCTGGGCGCCGCCGACGAAGCCGCCGTCGTTGTTCGAGCCGACGAAGCCGATCCCGGGAACAAAGACGTCCTCATCGTTGGTGTTGAAGCCAAAGCCGGCGTTCACGCCGACGTAGAAGCCGGTCCAGGTGAAGATCGGAATGGCCGCCATGACCGGCTGGCGGGACGGAAGGTCGGCCGCCGTCGCGCCGGCCGCAAAGCCCGCGATGCCGAGGAGGGCGACGGAAGAGAGGAGGAGTTTTTTCATTGTCGTGGGTCCGTTTCGTGAGGTCCGGCCAAGCTCATATCGAAGGCCTAGAGGAAGGTCTGTCACATTGGTGCAACAGCGGCCCCACGCGAAGGGAAAATGCCGCCAGCAAAGCGATTCATGCCAGTGAAAACACCGTTGTGGAAGCGGTTTTTTGTAATGACGTTACGTCAGCTACGACCGCCATCGAACTGGGAAAATTCAGGCGCTGCAAGGCTTTCGCGAATGCTTTAATTCAGCGAGCCGGCGCTTAGGGAATTGTTGACCAAGAAATGCGGTCGCGAGCGTCCTGCAAGCCCGCGTCTTTCCGCTTCCGAAACGGCACCTGCCCCGCTCCAACGCCCTGACATTCGCGTGAGGCGGCCGCGTTCCATTGACAAGCTGCGGGCTTCGCCTATGGTCCGCGAAACTTTCCGCCGGAATCTCAAGGGTTCAGGCGCAACCAGTCCCGTGCCCGTTCGTTGCCGTCGTGAGCGGCGCCCCACTGGACGCACACTCCCAACGGTTCAACGTCTCTATGCCCTTCTCCGAACTCGGACTGAGCGACAAAGTCCAACAGGCCGTCGCCGCCTCCGGCTACACCGAACCGACGCCGATCCAGGCGCAGGCGATCCCCCACGTCCTCGCCCGCCGCGACGTCCTCGGCATCGCCCAGACGGGCACGGGCAAGACGGCCGCCTTCACCCTGCCGATGCTGACGATGCTCGAGACGGGGCGGGCGCGGGCGGGCATGCCGCGGACCCTCATTCTCGAGCCCACTCGCGAGCTTGCGGCTCAAGTCGAGGAGAGCTTCGAGAAGTACGGCGTCAATCACCGCCTCTCGGTGGCCCTGCTGATCGGCGGCGTGTCCTTCGGCGACCAGAACACCAAGCTCAATCGGGGCGTCGACGTGCTCATCGCCACGCCCGGCCGGCTGCTCGATCACTTCGAGCGCGGTCGCCTCCTCCTTTCGGGCGTCGAGCTCCTCGTCATCGACGAGGCGGACCGGATGCTCGACATGGGCTTCATCCCGGACATCGAGCGCATCGTGAAGCTCGTGCCGTTCACCCGCCAGACCCTGTTCTTCTCGGCGACGATGCCGCCGGAAATCCAGCGCCTCGCCGACGCCTTCCTGCACAACCCGGTGAAGATCGAGGTCACCCGCGCCGCGACGGCGGCGCCGACCATCGTGCAGCGCCTCGTCGCGACCGGCCGCGAGCCGCACGAGAAGCGCGAGACCCTGCGCGCCCTCATCCGCGGCTCCGACGACTTCAAGAACGCGATCATCTTCTGCAACCGCAAGCGCGATGTCGCGGTGCTGCACCGCTCCCTCCTCTCGCACGGCTTCAACGCCGCCGCGCTCCACGGCGACATGGATCAGCGCTCGCGCATGGCCGCCCTCGAAGGGTTCCGCAACGACGAAACGACGCTCCTCGTCGCGAGCGACGTCGCCGCCCGCGGCCTCGACATTCCGGCGGTGAGCCACATCATCAACTACGACGTCCCGCACCACGCGGAGGACTACGTTCACCGGATCGGCCGGACCGGCCGGGCCGGTCGCACCGGCCATTCCTTCACGCTGGTGGCGCCCGGCGACGACCGCTCGCTCCAGGCGATCGAGCGCCTGATCCAGACCCCGATTCCGTGGGAGGGCCCGACCCTCGCCGAGCGCCCCCCATCCGCGGGCTCTTCCCGCCGCCGCTCCGGCGACGACGACCGCCCGCGGGCCCGCGCCCGGACTCGGGGCGAGCGTGGGGAACGGGGCGAGCGCGGCGAACAACGCAGGGCGCGGGGAGCGAGCGCGGCGAACAACGCAGCGAGCGCGGGGAACGTAGCGAGCGCGGTCGCGAGTCCGGCGGACGCCGGGGCCATCCGGCGCGCGAGCGCCAGCCGCCGCAGGAACCGGCGGAGGCGCCCGAGCGCCGCGAAGCGTCAGGGCGGGGGCGCGGCGAGCGCCCGCAACGCAGCGAGCAGCCGCAGCGCGCGTCCGAGACCTCGGCGCCGCGCGAGCGCAGCGGCGGGCGGGATCGGACCGGCGGCGACAGGCCGGCCCGCGGGCGCAACCGGGCCGATCGCGAGCCGGCGGGCGACAGCGTCGTCGGCTTCGGCGATCACGTCCCGGCCTTCCTCCTCCAGGGCGACAAGCCCGCGAAGTAGCGCCGCGCCGCACCCCGGCAAAAAAGAACCGCCCCGGGAGGGTCGGTTCCCGGAGCGGCTGTTGCCTCGATTGAATGGGGCCTGAAGGGCCTCAGGCGTGGGCGCCGCCCACCTGGCCGTTCGCCTTCACGGAGGTCTCGACGACGTTGCGGATGCTCCGCTCGAGTTCGCTCAGGGGCTTCGCCGGCGGCAGGACCGCGACTCTCGGCATCGAAACGCCGACGATCCGGTCGGACTTGGCGAAGGACAGGGTGCTGTCCTTGGCGCGCAGATGCTCGCGCTCGATCACCTCGCCCGTGTGCGTGTCGAGGATGTGCCACCAGGTCGACGGCACCTGGTTGTCGACGAGGGACAGGAACGCCTCGGCGACGGCGTCGTAATCGCCGACGAGACCGTTGATGCCTTGGGCATTGGAATTCCCGTTTCCGGCAAAGAGTAGAAAGCGCTTCATCCGTGTTCCCTCATGCTGGCTTCGGGCACCTACCTAAACGTCATGGAGCAGTGTGACAAGCTATTTTGGCAATAATTTGCCATGTTAGCACATGTTTAGCTTATACGAACAGAAGACGATCAAACAACTAGACCGTGTTTGCTCGCCAGACACCCTTTCCGGACGATCTTCACCGCTGAACGTCTCCCGAAAAGCAAAGGGCGCCCGGTCGGGCGCCCCAGGCTCAGTCCATCGTTGCCTCAGCGCTGTCATTCCGGGGCCGCGAAGCGGAGCCCGGAACCCATGAACACCGCAGTCGCCGCACCGTCGCGCGCCGTCGCGTTTATGGATCCCGGGCTCTGCTTCGCAGCCCCGGGATGACGGAGCCGGGATGGGTCATCTTGAACGGATTTTGCTCTAGAGGATGAAGTCCGACGCGGTCAGGGACAGCAAGACGCCCTTCAGGACGATCTCGTTGGTCGGCGACAGGATGATATGCACGCCGTCCGCCTTGATGTGCTTTTCCTTGGCGCCGATGGAGGCGAGGCCCCAGGCCGAGAGGTCGATGACGTCCTCGCCCTTGACGAAATCCGTGATGACGTCCTTGCCGTCGCCCGGCGCGAAGACGAAGACGTCCTTGCCGCCGCCGCCCGTCAGGATGTCGTTGCCCCAGCCGCCGGTGAGCCGGTCGGCGCCGCCCTTGGAGCCCGTCGGCTTGGTCGTGGCGTCGCCGTACAGGGTGTCGTCGCCGGCACCGCCGACCAGCTTGTCGTTGCCGCCGATCGAACTTGCCGAAAATCCGGAGCCGTCGCCGTAAAGCGTGTCCGATCCGTCGTTGCCCTCGATGTAGTCGTTGCCGCCCTTCCCGATGAGCGAGCAGGCGTCTCCATAAAGGGTGTCGACCCCGGGTCCACCAGAGAGATGATCGTGGCCGCCCTTCGCCAGCGCCCCGACCATCCAGGCATCGCCGTAGAGCTTGTCGTCGTCGTTTTGGCCGAAGAGCTTGTCGTCGCCCGCTTCCGCCTGGCCGAGCAGGCTGTATGCGTCGCCGTAAAGCGTATCGTTGCCGTCGAAGCCGCCGATGCTGTCGGACCCGGATTTTTCTCCGGCATAGCTGCCGCTCGTATCGCCGAAGATCGTGTCGGCGAAAACCGTTCCCGCGAGGATGTCGTTCGACAACGTCGTCTTGTTCGGCTCGCTGTCCTGCTGGTACTTCTTGAATGGACCCGTCGAGTCATATTTCCCGCTGTCGGGGAGATTGTCGGGCGTCTTGAACGTCTTCAGCCACTTGAACCACTCTTCCCACGTCATCGTCGCCATCGCCATTCTCCCCGCGACTTCGGCGATCCCGGTTTTCGAGACCGATGCCCCGGAAAGGATTCGTATGGGCGCGGATTGCAACTTCACATGGGTTAGGGGTTGTATAGCGGCGCGAACATGTCAACGGACGGTCGGCGCGCGCGGAACGTCCGCCGTCCCGGCGGCCGGTCCGCATCGACTCCGGTCGCGCTTCGGCGTACCCATGGCAATCGAGAGAGCAGCGACCGAGAACGATGAAGAACATCCTCGTCCCGATCGAAGAGCATAACCTCATCGACGCCGCGATCGACACGGCCCTCGCGGTCGCGCGGCGCTTCGACAGCTATGTCGAAGGCATCGCCGTCAGCGTCGACCAGATCTCGGCCTATGCCGCCGACCTGCATTTCGGCGTCGTGCCGGGGCTCGACCCGGTCTCGCGGCAGGAGATGGCCGACACGGCCCGCCATCGCTTCGAGAACGCCATGCTCGCCCGCGGCGTCGCCCGGGCCGGCGGCACCCTCCCCGGCTTCGGCTGGAAGCAGGACCTTCTCACCGGCGACGAACTCGTCGGCGCCTACGCGCGCATCTTCGATCTCACCGTGCTCGGCCGGCCGAGCAGCCGCACCGGTCATCCGCGCATGGCGACGGTCGAGGCCGCCCTCTTCGACAGCGGCCGTCCGGTCCTGCTGGTGCCGCCCGCGCCGGTCAAGGATGTCGGCGACGAGGTCGTCATCGCCTGGAACCGCAGCACGGAGACCGCCAACGCCGTCGCCCACGCGATGCCGTTCCTCAAGCGGGCCCGCAATGTCACCGTGCTCGAGATCGAGAACTGGGGCGTCACCGGTCCGTCCGGCCCGGATCTCGTCGGCGCTCTCGAACGGCACGGGCTGCCGGTCCGCCTCCGCACCGTGGCCTCCAACAACAAGGGGCCCGGAGAGATCATCCTCGGAACCGCGCGGGACATCGGCTGCGACCTCCTCGTGAAGGGCGCCTATACGCAGAGCCGCCTTCGCCAGATGATCTTCGGCGGCGCGACGAGCCATATCCTGGCGAGCGCGACCATTCCCGTCCTCCTGGCGCACTGACCCTGCCCCGCGCGGCGCGCGGCAACCGCTCGTTCCCGCGCATGAACCCCTCCCGCGACATCGACCGCCTGCTCGAGATCATGGCCGCCCTGCGCACGCCCGGGACGGGCTGCCCGTGGGACCTCGAACAGGATTTTTCCTCGATCGCGCCCTACACGATCGAGGAGGCCTACGAGGTCGCCGACGCGATCGCCCGCGGCGATCTCGTCGACCTCAAGGACGAGCTCGGGGACCTCCTGCTGCAGGTCGTCTTCCACGCCCGCATGGCGGAGGAGCAGGGCTTGTTCTCCTTCGGGGACGTCGTCGGCGCCATCACGGCGAAGCTGATCCGGCGGCACCCGCACGTCTTCGGCCCGGCCCGGGACCTGACGCCCGCCGAGGTGAAGGCGCTCTGGGACACCATCAAGAGCGCCGAGAAGGCGGAGCGCCGTGCCGCGCGACAAGCGGCCGGCCTGCCGGACGAGGACGGCGCCTTCCTCGCCGGCGTTCCGGCCAGCCTGCCGGCCCTCGTCCGCGCCCAGAAGCTGACGACGAAGGCCGCGAAGGTGGGTTTCGACTGGCCCGACACGGCGCAGGTCGTCGACAAGATCGAGGAGGAGCTGCGCGAGGTCGCGGAGGCGGCCGCCAGCGGCGACACGGATCGGATCGAGGACGAGATCGGCGATCTCCTCTTCGCCGTCGCGAACCTCGCCCGCCATCACGGGATCGATCCGGAAAAGGCCCTGCGCCGCACGAATCGCAAGTTCGAGGACCGCTTCGGCGCCGTCGAGACCGGCCTAGCCGCCGAGGGCCGGACCCTCGCGCAGGCGAGCCTCGACGAGATGGAGGAGCATTGGCAGCGGGCCAAGGCGAAGGGCTGAGCGAACCAGACGGGCGCGACGCACCTCCTGCCAGAGGAAAGGAGACCGCGGCGAAGGGCGCCGCTTCGCCTCTCCCCGCTTGCGGGGAGAGGGCCGCCGAAGGCGGAAGCCTGCGCAGCAGGCGAGGGTGAGGGGGCGGTGACGAACGAGGCGCCGCGTCGCCGAAGGGCGCCTCTTCCGGGGACGCCCCCTCACCCCCGCTTCGCTTCGCTTCGCTCCGCCGGGGAGAGGCGGACGGCCTTCGCCGAATTCAAGCTCCGGGGGCGACGCAGGTCCAGGGTGTCTCGAAGCCTCATCCTGAGGAGGCCGCGCAGCGGCTCTCGAGGAGTTCCGGAACGCGGGAACCGCCCACTCGACGTCGCGCGAAGGCGTTTCCGAGCCTCCTGGAGCTCCTTCGAGACGGGTCGGACCTGCGTCAACCCTCCTCAGGATGATGGGGCTGTTTGCGATTTATGAGCGCGGGGAGAGGCGAATCCGCGCCCTCCGCCACGCGCAGAGCATATGACGCGCTCGAAGGGCTCGCCTCCCGCGCGCCCGGCCGTCAACGGGACTGCGCCATGGCCCCGACCGCCTCGGCCAGCACGACATAGCGCATCGGACCCGGTGTGCGGGCGTTGAGCGGCCAGCAGGTCGAGAGCGCGAGGAAGCGCCCGTCCGCCTGCGGGTCGAGGCCCGAGGCGTCGAAGGGGACGATCCGGGTGCCTGTCACCGCAAAGCGCGCGATCCCTCCGTCAGATCGCGTGACGCGCACCTCGTCGCCGAGGCGGACGTCGCCGAGGAAGGCGAAATGGGTGTCGCGGTGGGCGGCGTAGACCGTCGTGCCGCGCTCTCCGGCGTCCGGCGTGCCTTCGATCTGGCCGGGCCCGAAGGCGAGGGCCTGGCCGCTCGAGCCGGCGAGGACGATCGCCTCCGCCTTAAGCCGGGGCACCTCGACCCGCGCCACCGGCCAGGTATCGGCCCAGGACCAGGGCTTCGCCGGCCGGCCCGTGGCGAGGCTTTCGGAGAAGGCCCGCTCCAGGAGGATCTGCGCCAGGATCGCCTTGGCGTGGATGAACAGCCCCTGCCCGATCAGCGTCAGGCCGGCGGCAAGCGCCAGCCCGGCGACGAGGGTCGCCGGGCGGGAGCAGAAGCGGAGGACGGAGCGCATGGACATTGCGGAGTTCCCTCCCTCGGCCGCCGGCGCTCAGGCCGGCGCTCCGAACCAGTTGCGGCGGGCGCCGATCCCGATCAGCGCCAAGGCGAGGGCGCAGAGCGCGAGCCCGAGGAGCATGCGAATCTCCGCATCCGTCGCCGTCTGCGGCAGGGGCGCCATGCCGCCGTTGCCGCCGGGCGCAATCTTCCCCATCGGGGCCGGCTTCTTCGTGCTGTCGACGAGATCGGCGTAGGCCCGCCCTTCCTCGGCCCGCGCGGGCGTGACCCTGGGGTCGCCGGCGCGGTCCGCCCGTGTCGGACGCGCCTTCCCGGGCTGCTCGCCGAAGACCTTGTCGAAGTCCCAGCCGGCCGGGAGGTTCAGCGGCACGTCGGCGCGGGTGAGCCGCTGGCCTTCCGGGCGGCTCGGGGTCTTGTCGACCGCGACGAGGCTCGTCAGGCGGGTGACGAGGTGGTGCTCGAGGGCGAGGGCGAGGATCTTCGCGTCCGCGTCGAGCGCCGTCAGCTTGTGCATGTTGCGGCCGACCTCGGCGTCCGCGATCTTGCGCCGCGCCCAGAGCTTCGAGAGCCCCTGCCCGCTCGCCGCCCGGGTCACCGGCACGGTTACCGTCCAGGGCCGCTCGCCGATCGTGCCCGAGATCGTGAAGTTGCCCTCGAGCTTGTCGAGCCGGGCCGCGAGCACGATCGGCTCGCCGCGATAGAGATCCGGCAGCGGCGAGGGCGTCACGTCCGCCTCGCCCGCCGAGAAGACAGCGGAAAGGCCGGTCGCGGCGGGGCTTTCGAGCTTCTCGAAGAGCGCCTTCATGCGCTCCTCGACCTGCTCGGTCGAGCCGATATGGGTGAAGGTGCCGCGGCCGAGCTCGGAGGCGCGGGTCATCAGGAAGGTGTTCGGCGCCGAGCCGATGCCGACCATGAAGATCCGCGAGCGGCCGCGACCGCCGGTGATGGTGTCGAAGAGCTGCTCCTCGTTGCCGACGGCGCCGTCGGTCAGGAACACGACCTGACGCAGGAACGCGCCATCGGTCGGCCGCGGATCGGCGAGCGCCGCCTTCATCGCCGGCACCATCTCGGTGCCACCCTTGGCTTCGAGGGCGTAGACGAAGGCCTTGGCGGCGGACACTTTCTCGACCTCGGCCTGGACCGTGTCAGGGAAGAGCACGTCGAAGGTGTCGTCGAAGCGCACGACGTTGAAGCGGTCGACCGGCCGCAGGCGGCCGAGGGCGTAGATCAGACTGGCCTTGGCCTGCCGCATCGAGGTGCCGCCCATGGAGCCCGAATTGTCGATGACGAAGACGATCTCGCGCGGACGCTCGTCCGTCGTCTGCTCGAGGGTCGGCGGCACGAGGTAGGCGAGGAGGTAGTCGGCCTCGCCGACGCGCTCGCGGAAGAGGCCGACGGTCGGCGCGTCGGAGGGCTTGGCCGCCCAGGTCAGCTCGAAATCGCGGTCGGCCGGAACGGGACCGTCGAGCTTGATCGTGCGGCTGTCGTCCGCCTCCGTGGCGATCCTGACCTTGTGGTGCTCGCTCTTTACCTCGGCAAGCGGGAAGCCCGCCTGCAGGTGCACCGTGATCGCGACCGGGTTGACCGGCGCGGTCTCGCGCGGATCGAGGACCGGCGGCGAGATGCGCTCGCGGTCCGGGACCGGATCGGCGGTGCGGCCCCAGCCCTGCTGGCCGGGGGCAAAGTCGACGGTCTGCGCCACCGGCGCCGGGCTGTAGCGCGGCGCGACGACGAGGGGCACGCGCAGCGAGAAGGTCTCGGCGCTCTGCCGGACCGGCTCCTGATACTCGATCTGGACGAGCACCGATTCGCCGGGGCCGATATTGGCGACCGAGTTGGTGAAGAGGTTCGGCCGCTCCTGCTCGAGGAGGGTCGCCTTCTGGCCGGCCGCCTTGGCGCGCTCGTAGATGACCTTCGCCTCGACGCGCTCCTTCAGTTCGCCGATCACGACGCGGTCGCCGATCACCATCTTCAAGGTGTCGACGGCACTCCCTTCCGGCAGCGGGTAGACGTAGACGGCCTCGACATGGCCGTCCGTCGGGTTGTGGAAGAGCTGCGTGACCCGGGCCCGCGCCGTCGGGCCGCTGACCGTGAGATCGACATCGGTGCCGACGATCGGCGCCTGGACGTAGCGGCCCTCCTCCTTGCCCCTGAAGAGAAGCGCGCCGGAGCGCATCTCGCCCGGCGTGACGAGGCGCAGCGCGCCGCTCGCGGCCTGCGCATAAACCCGCGGCGCGCTTGCCAAAAAAGCCGCAATTGCAACAATGATCAGGGCCACGATGTTGAGGCCGCGGAGAGTCGTTTCCATGCGAAGGGCGCGTTGCGTCGAAAGCGGCTCCTCCCAGGACAGAGAGCGCTGGATGGTCGGGCGCATGATCGGTGCTCCTCGTCGCGGAGCGCTTCGGGCGCAGCTCCGCCTTCCCGGTTTTCGCCCGCCGCCTCAAGGACATCGAGCCTCAAGTTCGGCTTTGTTCTGGACCGCATCGCCGGCCTGCGCCTTGCTCCGGACCGAGGCGGGCGGATCGGTGCGCATTCGTGCGGCTTTCGGGAGAATGCGGTGACGCTGGCGCTCGAGAAGGACCTGCCCGAAGACCAGAGCCGCCTCGTCGCGGCGACGATCCGGGAGGAAATCGCGCGTCGCCGGATCTCCCGCCAGCGCCTCGCCGACGAGGCCCGAATCAGCATCTCGACCCTGGAGAAGGCGCTCTCCGGCCGCAGGCCCTTCACGCTCGCGACGACGATCCGGCTCGAGGAAGCCCTCGGCGTCGCCCTGCGCCGGCCCTCGGCTCCCGCCCCGGCCGCAGCTCCGATCGGCCTTGCGCCGGCCGATCTCGGCTCCTATTCGCGGCCCGCGGTGAAGTGGATCGAGGGGCGCTACCTCACGGTCCGGCCGTCGTTCGGCGACCGCGACGCGATCTATGCCTACCGGACGGAGATCAGCTGGGATGAGGGCTGCTCCTGCCTGATCTTTCAGGAGGCGGAGCGGGTCGACCAGGCCTTCACGCAGGACGGGCACGTGTCGGTGCCGAACCAGTCGGGGCACATCTATCTCGTCACCAACAAGTTCGGGCAGTACCGGCTCATCACCGTCTCGCGGCCGACAATCAGCGGCGAACTGCACGGCATCCTGACGACACTGCTCGCGGGGCGCGGAGCGCAGCTCACCCCGATCGCGACGCCGATTGCCCTCGTGCCGCTCGCCGCCGTGCCCGGCGCCGAATTCGGCCGCATCCCTCCCGGCCACCGCTGGCACGAGCGCTACCGCCAGGTGCTCCGCCGCACGGTCGAAGAGCCGTTCGCGATGTTCCTGCCGAGCTGACAGGCCGCCGCCGCCTCCCCTTTGCCGTCACATTTTCCGGAACCTCGCCGAAGCCCGCCCGTTTCCTCCGCGGCGCAGTTACGCTGCGGAAGTGTGAGGGTATCATGGACAAGGATCGTGTTGCAGGCGCCGCCAAGACGATGGGCGGCAAGGTCAAGGAGGCCGCCGGCAAGGTGCTCGGCGACGAGAAGCTGAAAGCAGAAGGCAAGGGCGATCAGATCGCCGGCAAGGTCCAGAACACCATCGGCGGCATCAAGGATGCGGTTCTCGGGAAGGACAATCCCGACGCGCTGGAGAAGAAGCCGTGAGTCTCGGCACAATCCTCCTCATCATCCTGATCCTGATCCTCATCGGCGCGATCCCGAGTTGGCCGTACAGCCGCGGCTGGGGCTACGGCCCGAGCGGCGGTATCGGCCTTATCCTGATCATCGTCCTGATCTTGGTGCTGCTGGGTCGGATTTAGGACGTAGGACGTCGTGGGTCGTGAAGACGTCGGTCGTGAAACGAAAATTGCGACCGACGCCGTCACGACCCACGATCTCAAGAACCATGACCTGCCCGGCCCTTACACCCGTCGCGCGCCGGGAAATCGATTCAGGAAGCGCGGCTCCTTTCCAGGCGTGAGACGGACCTGCGCGAGGGTGCGGCCCTCGTCCGACACGCGCCGTTCCAGAATTTCCGTGTTGGCGAACAGCCAGGCGAGCCCTTCGCCGTCCTCGGCGGCGACGTTCACCTCGTAGCTCGGACGACCGAGCGAGAGATGTTCCTCGATGGCGACGAGGAGGTCCCCTACCCCTTCGCCCGTCAGCGCCGAGACCAGGATCGGGCGGCGGCGGCCGGGCAGGCGGTCCGCGGCGGTGGCGAGGCGCTCGCGATCGGCAGCATCGAGCAGATCCGCCTTGTTCCAGACCTCGATGAGATGCGCCTCGTCGCCCGCATCGACCCCGAGCTCGCGCAGGACCGTAGCGACGTCGCCCGCCTGCGCCTCCGTCTCTTCATGCGACACGTCTCGGACGTGCAGGAGCACATCGGCTTCGATCACGTCCTCCAAGGTCGCGCGAAAGGCCGCGACGAGCATCGTCGGCAGGTCCGAGATGAAACCCACCGTGTCCGACAGAATCGCCTTCTCGCCATGCGGCAGGTCGATCGCGCGCGAAGTCGGGTCGAGGGTCGCAAAGAGCATGTTCTCGGCGAGGACATCGGCCTGCGTCATGCGGTTGAAGAGCGTCGACTTGCCGGCATTCGTGTAGCCGACGAGGGCGACGATGGGGTACGGCACCCGGCGCCGGCTCTTGCGGTGCAGTTCGCGGGTCTGGACGACGGTTTCCAGGTCGCGCTCGATCCGGCTCATGCGCTCCTGGATGAGGCGGCGGTCGGCCTCGATCTGCGTCTCGCCCGGGCCGCCGAGGAAGCCGAAGCCGCCGCGCTGCCGCTCGAGATGGGTCCAGGAGCGGACGAGACGGCTCTTCTGATACGACAGATGCGCCAGTTCGACCTGCAGCGCTCCCTCTCGGGTGCGGGCGCGGCGGCCGAAGATCTCGAGGATGAGCCCCGTCCGGTCGATGACCTTGGTGCCCCAGGCGCGCTCGAGATTGCGCTGCTGCACCGGGCTCAGCGCGCAATCGAGCACGACGAGGCCGATCGCCTCGGCCGTAACGAGGCCGCCGAGCTCCGCGACCTTGCCGGATCCGAGATAGGTCGCCGGCCGCGGCGCCGTCAGCGGCGCGATCATGGCCTGGACGACCGTCAGGTCGATGGCGCCGGCGAGCCCGACCGCCTCGTCGAGGCGGGCCGCGGGCGGGCGCGGATTCTCGGGCGGAGCCGCGGCGCCGGCCCGCGGCCGGCGAGGGCGCGCGAGATAAGGCCCGACCACCAGGGTCCGGGTCCCGGCCGCGACGTCCTTTTCCGGCTCCGCGCGCTGGGCGAGACGGCTCTGCGCGGGCTTGCGCGGCTCCGTCACGGCCTCAGAACTCGCGCCTCACGCCTTCTCCGCGACTTCGTCCGCCTGGTCGAAGAGCTGGACGGGATGACCCGGCATGATGGTGGAGATGGCATGCTTGTAGACGAGCTGCGAATGGCCGTCCCGGCGCAGCAAGACGCAGAAATTGTCAAACCAGGTCACTACGCCCTGCAGCTTGACCCCGTTCACGAGGAAAATGGTGAGAGGAATTTTGTTCTTTCGGACGTGATTGAGAAATGTGTCCTGAAGGTTCTGCGCGCGATCGCCCGCCATTGAGTTAGCCTCGTAAGCCCGTCGCCGCCGGTCTTGGCTCGAGCCTTTTTGTTGGTCCGCCCTCGGGCGGTGGACCGGCGCTACATTACATGGCGAACATTACCATAGCGCAAGAGGGTGAAACGGGCCGGGCGGCGTTTTCGGACTTTTCCGGTGAATCGGCAAAGCTTAGCCTCCGATCCCCAGGGACTTCAGCTTCCTGTGCAGGGCGGAGCGCTCCATTCCGATGAACTCCGCCGTCCGCGAGATGTTGCCCGAAAAGCGGGCGATCTGAGCCAGGAGATACTCCCGCTCGAAGATTTCGCGGGCGTCCCGGAGCGGCATGCTCATGAGCTTCTCGCCCCCTGCCCCGCCCGGCGTCGTCGGCACGAGCGCCCCGACCTCGGAGGGCAGCATGTCCGCCGTCACCTCTGCGTCCGGGTCGGCCGAGATGAGGATCATCAGGCGCTCGACGTTGTTGCGGAGTTGGCGGATGTTGCCCGGCCAGTCGTGGGTCTGGAGCACGGCCATTGCGTCCTCGGCAATGCGCCGGCGCGGCAGGCCGGTCGAGGCGGAGATCTGCTCCTGGAAGAAGTCGATCAGTTCGGGCACGTCCTCGCGCCGCTCGGCGAGGGAGGGAATGCGGATCGGCACGACGCTCAGGCGATGAAACAGGTCCTCGCGGAACCGGCCGGCGGCGATCTCCGCCGGCAGGTCGCGGCTCGTCGAGGAGATGATGCGCACGTCGACATGCACCCTCGTGCCGCCGCCGACGCGCTGAAAGTTCTGGTCGACGAGGACGCGCAGGATGCGGTTCTGCGTTTCCCGCGGCATGTCGGCGATCTCGTCGATGTAGAGCGAGCCGCCATGCGCCTCTTCGAGGGCGCCGACGCGGCGGCCCTTGCCGTCCGTGCCCTCGACGCCGAAAAGCTCCGCCTCCATGTTCTCCGGCGTGATCGTCGCCGCGGAGAGCACCACGAAGGGGCTCGCCTGCCGGTTCGACAGGCCGTGCAGCGTGCGTGCCGCGAGCTCCTTGCCGGAGCCCGGCGCGCCGGTGACGAGGATGCGCGCATTCGTCGGCGCAACCCGGTCGATCGTCTGGCGGAGCTGGTTGACGGCGACGGAATGGCCGGCGATGCGGCTTGCCTGCACCGAGCGCGATTTCAGGTCGCGCACCTCGCGCTTCAGGCGGGAGGCTTCGAGCGCCCGCTCCGCGACGAGGACGAGGCGGTCCGCCTTGAAGGGCTTTTCGATGAAGTCGTAAGCGCCGTGCTTGATCGCCGAGACCGCCGTCTCGATGTTGCCGTGGCCCGAGATCATCACGACCGGCAGGTCGGGATGATCGCCCTTGACGAGCTCGAGCACCTGCAGGCCGTCGAGGCGGCTGCCCTGCAGCCAGATGTCGAGAAAGACGAGGTGCGGGCGCCGCGATTCGATCGCGGCGAGCGCCTCGTCGGAGGATCCGGCCGTGCGCGTGCGATGGCCCTCGTCCTCGAGGATGCCCGCCACGAGCTCGCGAATGTCGGCTTCGTCGTCGATGACCAGAATATCTGCGCTCATAGGCTCGCCCTGCGCGGCTCGTCGACGGCAAGAGCCGCCCCAGCCGATTGCTTCTTTGGAATCCACATCAGAACCTGTCCGCCGCGGCCGGCCGGGTTGTCTCGAAGCTCCATGCCGCCGCCGTGCTCCTCGAGAATCTTGGCGACGATCGGCAGGCCGAGCCCCGTGCCGCCCTCGCGGGTCGTCATGTAGGGCTCGAGGAGCCGCTGCCGACCCTCCGCCGGAAAACCCTTGCCGGTATCGCTGACGGCGAGGATCGCGAAGTCGGGACGGCTCGCGTCGAGATGCAGCTTGATGAGGGGCGAGCCGCGCTCGGCCTCGGGCACGGCGGCGATCGCCTCGGTTGCGTTCTTGACGATGTTCGTCACCGCCTGCGAGATCAGTCGGCGGTCGAAGGCGGCGATCAGCGGGCCGTCGGGGAGATCGTCCTCGATCGCGATCTCGGGATGGCCGATGCGCATCAGGAAGACAACCTGGCGCACGGTCTCGGCGAGGTCCTCCTCGCCGATCGCCGGCTTCGGCATGCGCGCGAAGGACGAGAACTCGTCGACCATGCGCTTGATGTCGTCGACCTGGCGCACGATCGTCGCCGTGCACTGGTCGAAGACCTCGCGGTCGGTGGTGATGACCTTGCCGTACTTGCGCCGGATGCGTTCGGCGGAGAGCTGGATCGGGGTCAGTGGGTTCTTGATCTCGTGCGCGATGCGGCGCGCGACGTCCGCCCAGGCCGAGGTGCGCTGCGCCGAGACGAGATCGGTGATGTCGTCGAGGGTGATGACGAAGTCGCGCTCGTCGCGGTGGTGCTCGCCGGCGACGCGGACGTCGAGGGTCCGGTCCTTGCCGCTCCGGCTGATCACGATCTGCTGCTGCACGATGCGCTGGCGGGTCTGGCGCGCCTCCTCGACGATCGGCGCCACCTCGGGCAGCAAGGCGGCGATCGGCTGCCCGAGCAGGGCGTCGCGGGCGACGCCGAGGAGCGCCTCCGTCGACGGGTTGACGATGGTGATCAACCCCTCGGCGTCGACGCCGATGACACCCGCGGAAACGCCTTCGAGCACCGCTTCCGTGAAGCGGCGGCGGCGGTCGATGAGATCGCTCGCGGCGGTGAGGCCGTCGTGCTGCCGGCGAAGCTCCGCCGTCATCTTGTTGAAGGTTTCGCCGAGATGGGCGAGATCGCCTTCGCGGTCGCGGATCGGCACCTGGACGTAGAAGTTGCCCGTCGCGACCTGGTCCGTCGCGTGGATGAGGCGGCGCACCGGGGCGACCAGCCGATTCGCGAAGTTGATCCCGAACCAGATCGCGGACAGAAGCACGATCAGCGCGATCAGCGCGAACATCGAGCCGAAGGCGATCTGGATGCCCGCCTTCTTCTGGTCGAGCGCCTCGTACACCGCCGCGCCCGCCTCCGCGATGGGCGGAAAGTCGACCGCGCGTGGGTCAACCTCGCGGGCGACGTAGAGGATGCGGCCGCCATGGGCTGAGAGCTTGAGGACCGAACGGAACACGTTGCCGGTGCGCGGGAAGAGGCAAAGCGCTTCCGTGTCGCTCGCTTCCCTCAGGTCCTCTTCCGACGGTGGCGGCAGGTTCGGCAGCGGCTTCGGCTCCGCCTTCTCGACCGGCGTGCCGTTCGGCTCGAGAAGCATCGCCACCGGCATGCCGAGCGAGATCGCACGGCTGTTGAAGAATTCGTGGAAGACGCGCTTGTCGGCATCGTAGATGACCTTGGCGCGGTTGAGGTCGTTCGCCATGAGCTGCGTCTCGCGGGCAAGCGAGCGGCATTGCGATTCGCGATAGGCGCGGGCGATGGCGACGGTGTTGCCGACGAGCTCGCGAAGCGAACTCGTGAACCACGGCTCGAGACCGCGCTCGAGGGTGACGGAGGCGACGACGGCGACGAGGATCGCCGGCAGCACCGCGACGAGGCTGAACAGCGCGACGACCCGGACATGCAGCCCGGCCGCTGCGGTTCCGGCCCGCCGCTCGCGCATCAGGCGGCGCGTCTGCCAGGCGACGATGACGATCAAGAGGAGGACGAGGGCGGCATTGATCGCAAAGAGGCGGATGACGACCTCGTGCGTCGGCAGGATCGGCGTCAGGCCGGCAAGGACGAGGAACGTCGCCAGCGCCGAGGCGAGGGCCGCCAGCACGGCGACCGGCCCGACGACGGCGAGCAGCCGCGCCGGGCGCTCGGGAAGCGCTGTCCGCGTCGCTGACTGACCGTCGTCGTTCAAAACCGCCCCTCGCGTCGCCGCCTCGACGGCGGTTCCCCTTAGGTGATGCACCATCACAACACTGTGGTCAAATTGTAACGAAAGGACCTTGAGAGCCTCGAAAATCGACAGGCTTTCCCGGAGGGCCCCGGCAGCGCCGGAGGAGAGTTGCTACGCTAAACCATATCCCCGGGCGCCGGACCCGGCCGGCCTTGAAAGTCCGACCCTTCGCGAACGGCGCGGGTCCACCTCTCCCCGCTTGCGGGGAGAGGGTTCGGCCTTCGGCCGAACCAGCGGAGCGAAGCGAAGCGGGGGTGAGGGGCGGTGCAGAAAGAGGCGCCCTTCCTCGCCGCCGCGCCTTCTTCGCCGCCGCCCCCTCACCCTCGCCTGCTGCGCAGGCTTGCCGCCTCCGGCGGCCCTCTCCCCGCAAGCGGGGAGAGGCGAGTGGTGCCCTTCGGCCGGAGGCGCCTGCTACACCATGGCGCCATCGACCTCGCCGGCCTGCGCCTCGACGGCGGCGACGGCGGTGAGGTTGACGATGCCACGGGCGGTCACGGAGGGCGTCAGGATGTGGGCGGGCTTTGCCGGGCCGATCAGAATCGGGCCGACGGGGAGCGCATCGGCCAAGATCTTCGCGAACTGGAAGGCGATGTTGGCGGCATCGAGATTCGGCATGACCAGGACGTTCGCCTCGCCGCGCAGGCGCGAGCCCGGGTAGACGCGCTCGCGGATCTCGGCGGAGAGCGCCGTGTCGGCCTGCATCTCGCCGTCGACCTCGAGTTCGGGCGCGCGCTCATGGATGAGGCCTAGCGCCTGCCGCATCTTCAGGGCCGAGCGCGTGTCCGAGGAGCCGAAATCGGCGTCCGCGATGAGAGCGATCTTCGGTGCGATGCCGAAGCGGCGGACATGGCTCGCGCAGGCGATCGTCATGTCGGCGATCGCCTCCGCGCTCGGGTCCGGCTGCACGTGCGTGTCGGCGAGGAAATAGGCGCCCTTCGAGGTAATGACGAGGGACAGGGCCGCCATCTCGCGGACGCCGGGCGCAAGCCCGATGATGTCGCGGATGTGGCGCAGGCGCGAGGCGAAGCGGCCCTCGAGGCCGCAGATCAGCGCGTCCGCATCGCCGCGCCGCACGGCGAGCGCGCCGATGATCGTCGTGTTGGTTCGCACCAGCGTCTTCGCCGCCTCGGGCGTGACGCCCTTGCGGCCGGCCGCCTCGACATAGGTCGCGACGTAGTCGCGAAAGCGCGGGTCGTCGTCCGGGTTGACGAGCTCGAAATCGCGGCCCGCGGTCATGGCGAGCCCGAAGCGCTTCAGCCGCGCCTCGACGACGCTCGGGCGGCCGATCAGGATCGGCTGCGCCAGCTCCTCCTCGAGAATCACCTGCGTCGCGCGCAGCACGCGCTCGTCTTCGCCCTCGGCGTAGATGACGCGCTTCTTGCGCGCCTTCGCCTTGGCGAAGAGCGGCTTCATGATGAAGCCGGAGCGGAAGACGAATCGCGTCAGCGATTCGGCATAGGCGGCAAGGTCCTCGAGCGGCCGCGTCGCAACGCCGCTTTCCATCGCCGCGCGGGCGACCGCCGGCGCGATGCGCAGGATCAGGCGCGGATCGAACGGGCTCGGGATCAGCGATTTGCGCCCGAACGGCAGCGCCTCGCCGCCGTAGGCGCGGGCGACGACCTCGGACGGCGTCTCTCGGGCGAGCGCCGCGATCGCCTTCACGGCGGCGGCCTTCATCGCCTCGTTGATCGTCGTCGCGCCGACGTCGAGGGCGCCGCGGAAGATGTAGGGGAAGCAGAGGACGTTGTTGACCTGGTTCGGATAGTCCGAACGCCCGGTGCAGATCATCGCGTCCGGCCGCGCCGCCTCGGCGACTTCCGGCATGATCTCGGGATACGGGTTGGCGAGGGCGAGGATGAGCGGGCCGCGGCGCCATCGCGGCAAGATAGTCCTTCTTCAGGACACCGCCCGCGGAGAGGCCGAGAAAGACGTCGGCGCCGACGATCGCCTCGGCGAGGGTGCGCAGACCGGTCTTCTGCGCGTAGACCGATTTCCAGCGGTCCATCAGCATCGGCCGGCCGTCGTAGACGACGCCCTCGATGTCGGTGACGACGATATGCTCGCGCTTGGCGCCGAGGGAGACGAGAAGGTTGAGGCAGGCGAGCGCCGCCGCGCCGGCGCCCGAGGTGACGATCCTGACGTCGCCGAGCCGCTTGCCGGAAAGTTCGAGGGCGTTCGTCACCGCCGCCGCGACGATGATCGCGGTGCCGTGCTGGTCGTCGTGGAAGACCGGGATGCCCATGCGGGCCTTCAGCCGCTCCTCGACCTCGAAGCATTCCGGCGCCTTGATGTCCTCGAGGTTGATGCCGCCGAAGGTTGGCTCCAGCGCTGCCACCACATCGACGAGGCGGGCGACGTCCTTCTCCGCGACCTCGATGTCGAAGACGTCGATGCCGGCGAACTTCTTGAACAGGACCGCCTTGCCCTCCATCACCGGCTTTGCGGCGAGCGGGCCGATATCGCCGAGGCCGAGCACGGCGGTGCCGTTCGAGATCACCGCGACGAGGTTCTGGCGCACGGTGAGGGTTGCCGCCTCGGCCGGGTCGGCGTGGATCGCCTCGCAGGCGGCGGCGACGCCTGGGGAATAGGCGAGCGCGAGGTCGCGCTGGTTGCCGAGGGGCTTCGTCGGCTGGATTTCGAGCTTACCCGGCCGGGGATGGCGGTGGTAGAACAGCGCGCTCGACTTCAGGTCTTCCGAGATGTTGTCCGCCATCCCTGCCGCTCCGCCCTGGTCTTGTGCCGCCCGGTCCGTTGTGCGCGGTTTCCGCGAGGCCCGTCAACGGCCGCGGGAGCGCCGCTGATGGCCCTCGGCATTCGGCACCGGCTGAAGAACTGGCGCAACCCGCATAACCAGTCGCAGCTCCATCTCTCGAAGCTCGCCGAAAAGCACGGCTGGTCGATCGGCGAATTTTCCTACGGTCGGCCGAAGGTGCGCTTCCCGGAGGCTGGCGCGGTCCTGACGATCGGGCGCTATTGCTCGATTGCCGACCGGGTCGAGATCCTGCTCGGCGGCAACCATCGGATCGACTGGGTCACGACCTACCCCTTCTCGGCCCAGCGCGCCCTCTGGAAGAAGGCGCCGAAGACCCGCGACTACCATTCGAGCCGCGGCGACGTGACGATCGGCAACGACGTCTGGATCGGCTCCGGCGCGATGATCCTCTCCGGCGTTACGATTAGCGACGGCGCCGTGATCGCCGCCCGCGCCGTGGTGACGAAGGATGTGCCGCCCTACGCCATCGTCGCCGGCAACCCGGCGCTGCTTGTCCGCTACCGCTTCGACGAAGCGACGATCGCGGCGCTCCTCGAAACCGCCTGGTGGGAGCTGCCGGCCGAACTCGTCGCCGGCCTCATCCCCCTCCTTCAGAGCGACCGCACGGGGGAGCTCGTGACAAGGCTCAGGGAGCTGCGCCCGGCGGCGCCGTAACGGAAGAGGCGAATGGCGAGTGGGGGGTTCGTGAGGCCGTAGGTCGATGGTCGACAGCACTCACGACCCGCGACCCACGACCCACGACCCCAATGCTCGCGACTTCAAGGTCAGTGCCGGCTTCTCGACGGCGTACCAGGACAGGGCCGCGACGGCGAGGGTGACGACGAGGCTCGGCGCGATGAGGGCGAGCGGCGCGAGGGCGGGAAAGAGCGCGTGCAGCGTCTGCTGCACGGGCCAGCCGTAGAGGTATGTACCGTAGGACAAATCCGCCGGCGGCTCTACGCCGACGCGCGCGAGCGCCGGCGACAGGGCAAGCCAGAGGATCGCATAGGCGGAGGCGACGAACAGCAGGGGCTTGTAGAGCGGCGTCGCCGAGAACGCCACGGTCGCGAGCAAAAGAGCCGCGGTGGCGACGGCCGAGAGCCGCAGGCGCTCGCGGAAAAGATAGACCGCGCCGCCGCAGGCGAAGATCAGCGGCAGGCGAAGCGAGGTCTCGATGCCCTTCGAATCGAGGCCGGCGGCTTCGAGGGCGAAAAGGGCGACGAAGAGCGCGGCGACGACGGCGGCGGCGAGCCGGCGCGAGCCGAGAAGTCCGGCGATCCCGATTGCAAAAACGCCGGCATAGCACAGGACCTCGAATTTGAGCGTCCAAACCGTCCCCATCGGAAAGCGCAGCGGGTTGTCCGCGAACACGCCGGGCAGCGGCAGCGAACTCTTGAACGTCGTGAGCGTGCCGGCGATGAAACGCCACAGGCCCGGGCTCGCGACGTAGTTTGCAAAGGCGAGGCTCGTCATGGCGCCGCCGACGAGGAGCGCCACGACGAGCGTCGCGACGATGAGGGCCGGCGCGATGCGCAAGGTGCGCGCGATCGCATAGTCGCGCCAGCCGCGGCGGTCGAAGCTCATCGTCACGAGGAATCCCGAGATGGCGAAGAAGCCGTTCACCGCGTGCTCGCCCAAGGTGTAGCCGGTCTCGCGCACGAGCGGCTCGTCCTTGACCTCGCCGGTGACGACGCTGACCGCGTGCGAGAGCACGACGGCGAGGGCGAGCAGGAGCCGCAGCAGGGTGAAATTGTTGCGCGGCGCCTGCATCGCCTGCGTCACGGTCGGACCGAGGAGCGCGCTCATGGCGGAGCGAGCCCTTCGCGGGCAAGCGCCGTCTCGCCGCGCAGGTAGGCGAGCGCGCCGGCGGCCGTGCCGCGGTAGCGCTCGGCGAGATCGCGCCGCAGGACGAGCCGCGCGGCGAGCGCCTTCGCGGCGTTCGCCGCGAGCATCGCCGGCGCGGGATCGGGCAGGCCGTACTTTCGGCTCACATAGGCGCGCGACCAGGCCTGATGCCAGCGCGAGGCAAAGATGCGCCCCGGCTTTTGCGCACTCGAGCGGCCGCGGCCATGCCGCACCGCCGCGTCCGGCACGTAGACGAGGGCGCGGCCGGAATCGGCGATGCGGCGGCAGAGATCGTCGTCCTCGTAGAACAGAAAGATGTTTTGGTCGAAACCGCCGAGCGCCAGGAAGAAGTCGCGCCGCACCAAAAAGCAGGCGCCCGACGCGAACGGAACGCACGCCTCGCCCTCGGGGACGACGAGCGGGCCGCGCGGGTTTTTCAGGTACGGCGCAAGCAGCGAGCGCGGCTGGAAGAACACGCGCCCCGACGGCTCGACGATGCGCGGCGCAAAGAAGGCCGCGTCCGGATATCGCTCCGCCGCCGCGACCAGCGCCGCGACGGCGCCCGCTTCGACGACGACATCCGGATTGACGACGAGGATGAGTTCCGTCTCGGCCGCGCGGATGCCGGCATTGTTGGCGCGCCCATAGCCTTCGTTCCTGGCGTTGCGCAGCACCTTCGCCCCATGCCTTTCCGCGACCGCCGCGCCGTCGTCGCCGGAGGCATTGTCGACGACGATCGCCGGCACGCCGGCGACGCGAAGGGCGTCGAGGCACGCCGGCAGCGCATGGGCGCTGTCGAAGGCCACGACAATGGCGATCGCCTCCTTCAGCAGCTCTTCTCCCCGCCCGGCACGGCGACGGCGCAGCCCTTGGCGAAGCGGTATGCCGTCTTGCCGCCGCGGCCCGGGAAGGCGATCGTCGCGCCGATCCGGGACCAGGAGAGCGCGTAGCCGTCGCCGAGCGTCTCGAGCACGATCTTCGGACCGCCCTCCGGCTTCGACAGCCAGACGGTCATGGAGCAGCCGCCCGAGCCGCAATAGCCGGGCGGGCCCTTCGAGCAGCGATATTTGCCATCGTCGAGGATGAAGTCGTCCCGCTTGTCGCCGTCGAGGTCGAGGCGCCCGACGAAGTCGGCCAATTCGATCCCCGTCCCGCCCTGCTCCCTGCAATAGGCCTCGCGCTCGGCGATGGCGTCCTGGACCGGCTTCGGCCATTCGGCCGCCGCGACCGGCAGAGACGACGCGAGGAGCGCCGCGACGACGAGTTGGCGCGTCGCCATTCTCCCTCCCCTATTTCTCCGCCGGCGCGAGCCGGATCGCGAGCTCGCGGAGCTGCTTCGGCGTCACTTCCGAGGGCGCGCCGAGCAGAAGGTCCTCGGCGCGCTGGTTCATCGGGAACATCGTCACCTCGCGCAGGTTCTGCGCGCCGACGAGAAGCATCACGATGCGGTCGATGCCCGCCGCCATGCCCCCATGCGGCGGCGCGCCGTACTGGAAGGCGCGGTACATGCCGCCGAATTTTTCCGTAAGCACGCTTTCGTCGTAGCCGGCGATGGCGAAGGCTTTCTTCATGATGTCCGGGCGATGGTTGCGGATCGCGCCGGAGGCCATCTCGTAACCGTTGCAGACCATGTCGTACTGATACGCCGACAGCGAAAGAATTCTCTCGCGGTCGTCGATATCGAGGGCGAGGAAGGCGTCAGGCTCGATCGCCGGCATCGAGAACGGGTTGTGCGAGAAGTCGATCTTCTTCTCGTCCTCGTTCCACTCGTATTGCGGGAAGTCGACGATCCAGCAGAATTCGTAGCGCTCCTTGTCGGAGAGCTTCAGGTCGTCGCCGATGCGGACGCGCGCCTTGCCGGCGAGAGAAGCCGCCTTCGCCTCCTCGCCCGCGGAAAAGAAGAGCGCGTCGCCGGCCTTCAGCCCGGCCTTCGCGGCGAGCGCCGCCTGCGCCGCGGCGGGAATGAACTTCGCGATCGGCCCCTTGCCGGAAAGCGCGCCGCCATCGTCCTCGAAGACGACGTAGCCGAGGCCCGCGGCGCCTTCCGTGCGCGCCCATTCGTTGAGCTTGTCGAAGAACGAGCGCGGCTGCGCGGCGGCGCCCGGCGCCGGGATCGCGCGCACGACGCCGCCCGCGCGGATCACGGTCTTGAAGGCGTTGAAGGTGACGTCCTCGCGCGAAAACTCTTCCGTCACGTCGACGATCTTGAGGGGGTTGCGCAGGTCCGGCTTGTCGGAGCCGTAGGCGAGCATCGCCTCGGCATAGGAGATGCGCGGAAAGCTCTGCGTCACCGGCTTGCCTTCTGCGAAATCCTTGAAGGTTTCGCGGATCACCGGCTCCATCGCGGCAAGGACGTCGTCCTGCGTGACGAAGCTCATCTCGATGTCGAGCTGGTAGAACTCGCCGGGCAGCCGGTCGGCGCGCGGATCCTCGTCGCGGAAGCAGGGCGCGATCTGGAAGTAGCGGTCGAAGCCCGCGACCATGATGAGCTGCTTGAATTGCTGCGGCGCCTGCGGCAGCGCGTAGAACTTGCCCGGATGCAGCCGCGACGGCACCAGGAAATCGCGCGCGCCTTCGGGCGACGACGCGGTCAGGATCGGTGTCTGGAACTCGAAGAAGCCGCTCTCCTTCATGCGCTTTCGCAGCGTGTCGACGATGGCGCCCCGCGTCATGATGTTCCGATGCAGCTTCTCGCGGCGCAGGTCGAGGAAGCGGAAGGCGAGCCGCGTCTCCTCGGGATAGTCCTGATCGCCGAAGACCGGCAGCGGCAGCTCCGCCGCCGGGCCGAGGACCTCGACATCGCGGATGTAGACCTCGACCTGGCCGGTCGGCAGATCCGGGTTCTCGGTGCCGGCGGGACGCTTGCGGACGCTGCCGTCGATGCGGATCACCCATTCCGAGCGCACCGCCTCGGCCTTGCGGAAGGCTGGCGAATCCGGATCGGCGACGACTTGCGTGATGCCGTAATGATCGCGCAGGTCGATGAAAAGAACGCCGCCGTGGTCGCGGATGCGATGCGCCCAGCCGGACAGGCGAACGACCTCGCCGATCTCGGATTCGCGCAGGGCGCCGCAGGTATGGGTGCGATATCGATGCATGGGAACCGCTTCGGTCGAGGTCGCGCGCACCATTCACGGGGCCGGGGCGATGTCAAGGTTGGGGCGCTTCCTTCGCCTCTCCCCGCAAGCGGTGAGAGGCGAAAGCGTCTCCCCTAAAGGCCCAGCATCAGCCGGATGTTCTGTACCGCGGCGCCGGAGGCACCCTTGCCGAGATTGTCGAGGCGAGCGACGAGGAGCGCGTGCCGGTAGGCCTCGCGGGAAAACACCCGCAGCTCCATGCGATCGGTGTCGTTGAGCGCCTCCGGCTCGAGGCGCTCGTCGGAACCGGCGGGCACGACCGTCACGAGCTCCGCTCCGGCATAGTGGCGGGCAAGCGCCGCCTCGATCTCCGCCGCGGCGGGCTTTTTTGGCAGCGCATCGAGATGCAGCGGAACCGAGACCAGCATGCCCTGCCGGAAATTGCCGACGGAGGGGATGAAGATCGGCCGCCGGGTCAGGCTCGCATAGGCCTGCAGCTCCGGCACGTGCTTGTGCTCGAAGCCGAGCCCGTAGAGCTCGAAGGCCGCCGCGGTGCCGCGCTCGTAGGCCTCGATCATGGTGCGGCCGCCGCCGCTGTAGCCCGAGACGGCGTTGACGCTGACGGGATAGTCGGCCGGCAGGAGTCCGGCCGCGACGAGGGGCCGGATCAGCGCGATGGCACCGGTCGGATAGCAGCCCGGATTGGCGACCCGCTCGGCCGCGGCGATGGCGGCGCGCTGGCCGGCCTCGAGCTCGGCGAAGCCATACGTCCAGCCGGGCGCGACCCGGTGCGCCGTGCTGGCGTCGAGGATCTTGGGCTTCTTGCCGGATAGCCCGTCGACGAGGGCGACGGTCTCCCGCGCCGCGGCGTCGTGCAGGCAGAGCACGACGAGGTCGACCTCGGACAGGATCGCGCGCTTGGCCTCAGGGTCCTTGCGCCGCGCCGGGTCGATCGAGCGGAGCGCGAGGCCGGGCAAGCCCGCGAGCCGGTCGCGGATGCCGAGCCCGGTCGTGCCTGCCTCGCCGTCGATGAAGACGGTCCTGACGGCGGCTGCGGTCTTCGGGTTGGAAAGGGTCGCTTGCAGGGTCATGGCGGGCGATCCGAGGGTGAGTTCGGGCACAAAAAAACCGCGCTCCGGGCGCGGCTCGCGGGGACCGTCAGACGTCCCTCATCGCGCCCGCGCCGGAACGGCGGCGTCGCGTCGGTTGGTGTCGGCGAGGGTTGCGGCGGCAATCATCACGGCGCGGATATGCGCGCGAACGCCGCCGCTGTCAACGCTGTCTGAAGGGCGCGGATTCGCCTCTCCCCGCCTGCGGGGAGAGAGTTCGGCCTTGGGCCGAACCAGCGGAGCGAAGCGAAGCGGGGGTGAGGGGGCGTCTCCGAAAGAGCCGCCTTGCCGCGCCGCAGCGCCTCGTGCGTGACCGCCCCCTCACCCTCGCCTGCTGCGCAGGCTTGCTGCCTCCGGCAGCCCTCTCCCCGCAACCGGCGAGAGGTGAGAAGCGCTCTTCAATTCGCTCGAAGCGCAGCTCCCACGATGTGGGAATCCGATAGCCCTCGGGCGGGAGCGGCGCGGGATCGCCTCAGCGCTTCGAGAACTGGAAGCTGCGGCGGGCTTTCTTCTTGCCGTACTTCTTGCGCTCGACGACGCGGGCGTCGCGGGTGAGGAAGCCTTCCTTCTTGAGCGGGGCGCGCAGGTCCGGCTCGTAAAAGGTCAGGGCCTTTGCGAGGCCGTGGCGCACCGCGCCGGCCTGCCCGGACAGGCCGCCGCCGTTGACCGTGACGACGATGTCGTACTGGTCGACCCGGTTCGCGACCTGGAGCGGCTGGCGCAGGATCATGCGCAGCACCGGGCCGGGCGAAGTAGATGTCAACCGGACGGGCGTTGACGGTGATCTGTGCCGGTGCCGGGCTTGATCCAGACGCGGGCGACCGCGTCCTTGCGCTTGCCGGTCGCGTAGGCGCGGCCCTGGGCGTCGAGCTTCTGGACGTGCTTCGGCGCTTCCTCGGCGGCCGGAGCCTGGGCCTGGGCGGCTTCTGGAGGTCGGCGAGGGATTGCAGGGTCGGCCATGTCAGGCGCTCACGTTCTTGCGGTTGAGGGCGCCGACGTCGAGCGGCTCCGGGCTTCTGCGCCACGTGCGGATGCTCGCCGCCCTTGTAGACGCGCAGGTTGCCCATGATCTGGCGGAAGAGCGGGCCGCGCGGGCAGCATGCGCTCGACGGCCTTCTCGACGATGCGCTCCGGGAAGCGGCCCTCGAGGATCGCCTTCGCGGTGCGCTCCTTGATGCCGCCCGGATAGCCGGTGTGGTGGTAGTACACCTTCTGCTCGCGCTTGCGGCCGGTGAACATCACCTTCTCGGCGTTGATGACGATGACGTTGTCGCCGCAATCGACGTGGGGCGTGTAGCTCGGCTTGTGCTTGCCGCGCAGGCGCATGGCGACGACCGAGGCGAGGCGGCCGACGATCGAGCCCCCTGGCATCGATCACGACCCACTTCTTCTCGACATCGGCGGGCTTCAGCGACGTGGTCTTGATCACGGCTCTTCGATCCCGTTCGGGGCTGCCGGGCAGCCCGGTGCTGAAAACGACGCGCCGCGGAAGGCGGCAGCGAAGGGCGCGGGTTTAGTGGCTGCGCAGCGCCGTGTCAACACGCGACAGGCCGCTTGGCACTCACGACGCCGCCGGAAATCGGCGTCATCGCGACGATTCGTGGCAGCGGTATGGAGATACCGTACGTTTCGGCGCCACGCGCCGACGCAGGTTGAAGACACGCTGTAACTTATCATATAGGAAAAGACTTCGCGGACGGAAGCAACAGCGTCGGACCAGCGGCGCGTTCGGGGAGGACGGGCCACCCCGGCCGAGGCGAGGCCTCGCCTGCGAACCGGAGACGATCCGATGTGGTTTCGACCGCTGACGATCACTCTAGTCGTGAAGAGGACCCGGACGGGCTGGATGATCTCGTTCCGGGTCCAATTCTCAGGCTAGGTGAGGGGGACGGGCGCAAGCCCGTCCCTTTCCCCGGAAACACCATAGCGCAGGCGTTGCGCGGATGCCAGCCGGTGGCCGGCGCTCAGGGCCGGTCCGGGATCGAATACGTCCCGGTGGCGTGGCAGACGAGGTCCGGGGCGCCTTCGGAGCGGATGTCGACCTCGCCGACGGCGAGGCGCTTGCCGAGCTTCAGCAGGCGGCACTCGGCGGTAAGGCCGCGCTGCGCCGGCTTGCGCAGGAAGTTGAAGCTGAGATTGGTCGTCACGGTCAGGCCGACCGGCCCGATCTGGGCCAGGATCGCGACGTAGAGCGCAAGGTCCGCGAGCGCCATCATCGCGGGTCCGGACAGGGTGCCGCCGGGGCGGATGTGGCGCTCGTGATAATCCATGCGCAGGCGCGCGAAGAGGGGTCCGACCGCCTCGATGTGGTAGCTGCGGCCGCCGATATGAATCTGCGGGAACTCGCGATCGAGGAAGGCGCTCACCTCCTCGGCGGTCATCGCCGTCGCCATGGTCTCAAGAAGTCTCCTGCGTCCCCTCCCCTTGCACCATGCCGCGGCGGGCCGGACAATAGGCGCATGAACGTTCAAGCCCGCATCGAGGCGCCCCTCCTGCGCGAGGACGGCGACGGCATCGCCACCCTCACCCTGAACCGGCCGGACGCCCGCAACGCCCTCTCGATCGCGCTCCTCGACGCGCTGGCCGCGGAACTTGTCGCCATCGCCGCCGACCCCTCGATTCGGGCCGTGGTGCTCGCGGGCGCCGGGTCGGCCTTCTCGGCCGGGCACGACCTCAGGGAAATGACCGCCCATCGCGGCGATCGGGACCGCGGCCGCGCCTTCTTCGCCGATACGCTCACGCGCTGCTCGGCGATGATGCAGGCGATCGTGCGCCTGCCGCAGCCGGTCATCGCCGCGGTCGAGGGCGTCGCGGCCGCGGCAGGCTGCCAGCTCGTCGCGACCTGCGACCTCGCCGTCGCCGGCGCGGGCGCGCGCTTTTCGACGCCGGGCGTGCAGATCGGCCTCTTCTGCTCGACGCCGATGGTGGCGCTGTCGCGCAATCTGACCCGCAAGCACGCGATGGAGATGCTCTTGCTCGGCGAGATGGCCGGCGCCGAGGAGGCCCTGCGCCTCGGCCTCGTCAACCGCATCGTGCCGGCGGGAGAGGCCGTCGCCGGGGCGCGCCGGTTCGCGGCGACGATCGCGCAAAAATCGCCGCTCACGGTCAAGATCGGCAAGCGCGCCTTCTACGAGCAGGCCGAGATGCCGCTCGCCGCCGCCTACGACCACGCCACCCGCGTCATGGTCGAGAACATGCTCGCCCGCGATGCCGCCGAGGGCATCGGCGCCTTCCTCGACAAGCGCGAGCCGCACTGGGAAGGGCGGTAGCGCCGAGCCGTCGGCCGATTGCCTGCCCGACCTCCGGGAAAACCGCCGCCCATCCTTCCGGTCCGGCTCGTGCCCTCTCCATGCGGTCCGCACGGCAAGGCAAGGTTGCTCTCGTCGCAGGAAATTCTATAACAGTTCAGAAAGCTCGCCGCGCTGCGCAAGCGGGCCGTGCGAAGATTTGCGATGGCGTTCCCAATTCAACAGGCCGCTCCGTCGGTGGTTTCGAGCGCGACCGGCGCTCAGTTCAACCCGCACGTGGCGGCGCTCAAGGGCGGCGGCTGGGTTGCCGTATGGGAGACGGACCAGAACGGCCCCGAGGAGATCTATCAGAGCGTCTATGGGCCGGACGGCGCTGCTCTCGCCGATCCGCAGCTCATCGAGGACGTTTTGGCGGACGATCGAGACCCATGGATTGGGTCTTCTCTTCCCTTTTTGCAGGATCCAACGGCTCCGATGGGAGATTGCTGGCAAATGCGCGATTAATGGCTTCACAAGCTCTCAGGATGAGGGGTTTGGGGTTGTTTCGAAATGCGAGCCAGACTCTGAGGCGAACCGCCGACGGCGAGCGGGAGCCGGAGGGGACACGCTCACCGCCCCGTCCGGATCACCTGCAGGTCGAGGTCGCGGACCTTTTTGCGCAACGTGTTGCGGTTGACCCCCAGAAGCTCGGCGGCGCGGATCTGGTTGCCGCGGGTGGCGGCGAGGGCGGCACCGATGAGCGGGCCTTCGATCTCGCGCAGGATGCGATGGTAGAGGCCCGGCGGCGGCAGACCATCCTTGAAGCCGGCGAAGTAGTCCGCGAGGTGGCGCTCGACGGCGTCCGAGAGGCCCTCCGAATCGGCGAGCCCGTTCGGGGTAGCCCTCGCGAGCATCGGCTGCGGCCCGTTCGTGAGCGGCCGTGAATCGAGCTCGGAATCGATGATGGCGGCGGTCATCGTGTCCTGCGGATAGAGAGCCGCGAGACGGCGAACCAGGTTTTCGAGCTCGCGCACGTTGCCTGGCCAGCGGTAGCGCTTGAGGCGATCCATCGCCTCGACGTCGATCTGCTTGCGGCTCAGGCCTTCCTTCTCGACGATGCCGAAGAAATGCCGGACGAGGTCGGCGATGTCCTCGACGCGCTCGCGCAGGGGCGGCAGCCGCAGCGGCACGACGTTGATGCGGAAGAACAGGTCCTCGCGAAAAAGGCCCTGCTGGATCGAGATGCGCAAATCCTTGTTCGTCGCCGCGATGATGCGGACGTTCGTCTTGATCGGCACGCGGCCGCCGACGGTCGTGTATTCGCCCTGCTGGAGGACGCGCAGGAGGCGCGTCTGCGCCTCCATCGGCATGTCGCCGATCTCGTCGAGGAAGAGCGTGCCGCCCTCGGCCTGTTCGAAGCGGCCCGCGGAGCGGGCGGTGGCGCCGGTGAAGGCGCCCTTCTCGTGGCCGAAGAGCTCCAACTCGATGAGGTCGCGCGGAATCGCCGCCATGTTGACGGCGACGAACGGCCCCTGCCGGCGCTTGCCGTAGTCGTGCAAGGCGCGGGCGACGAGTTCCTTGCCGGTCCCGAACTCGCCGGTGATCATCACCGTGAGGTCGGTCGGCATCAGCCGCGCCAGGGCGCGGTAGATCTCCTGCATCGCCGGCGAGCGGCCGACGAGGGGGATGTCCTCCCCCTCCGGCGGATGGCCGGCGTTCGAGGGCGCCCGCGGCCGCGACAGGGCGCGCCCGACGACGGCGACGAGCTCCTTCAGGTCGAAGGGCTTCGGCAGATACTCGTAAGCGCCGCGCTCGGACGCCTTGATCGCCGTCATGAAGGTGTTCTGGGCGCTCATGACGATGATCGGCAGGTCGGGCCGGAGCTTCTTGATCCGTGGCAGGAGGTCGAAGGCGTTCTCGTCCGGCATCACCACGTCGGTGATGATGAGGTCGCCCTCCCCTTGCGCCACCCAGCGCCACAGCGTGGCGGCGTTCGAGGTGGAGCGCACCTCGTAGCCGGCCCTTGAGAGCGCCTGGTTCAGGACCGTCCTGATCGCGGCATCGTCGTCGGCGAGGAGTATGTGTCCGCTCGGCATGGTTCAATCTCAGGCGTCGGAGCCGCGGCCGTCGCTGGCGCGGTATATGGGCAGAAGCACGCGGAAGGTCGTGCGCCTCGGAGCGGGATCGCATTCGACGATGCCGCCGTGGTCGCCGACGATCTTCGCAACCAAGGCAAGTCCCAAGCCACTTCCCTGGGCTTTCGTGGTCACGAAGGGGTCGAAGAGGTCGGAGACGAGGTCGGAGGGGATGCCGGGGCCGTTGTCGCGCACCGTGAGCTCGATCGGCAGGCTGATGCGCTCCTTCGACCCCGGCACCTGCAGGCGGACGCCGGTGCGGAACGCGGTCGAGAGCACGATCTCGCCCTCGTTGGCATCGATGCCGATCGCCTCGGCGGCGTTCTTGACGAGGTTGAGGAAGACCTGCACGAGCTGATCCCGGTTGCCGTAAACGGGCGGAAGGGAAGGATCGTAGGTCTCGACGAAGCGGACATGACGGCCGAAGCCGGTCTGGGCGAGGCGCTTCACCTGGTCGAAGACGCCATGGATGTTGACCGGCCCGCGCTCGACCGGGCGCTCGTCGCCGAACAGCTCCATCCGCTCGACGAGCTTCACGATGCGGTCGGCCTCGTCGCAGATGAGGCGGGTCAGGAGCCGGTCGTCCTCGTCGGCGGACTGCTCCAGAAGCTGGGCGGCGCCGCGGATGCCGGAGAGCGGGTTCTTGATCTCGTGCGCCAGCATGGCGCCGAGGGCCGTGATCGAGCGCGCCGCGCCGCGATGGGTGAGCTGGCGATCCATCTTGTCGGCGATGGTGCGTTCCTGGAGCATCACGACGACGTGCTCGGCGCCGTCCCCGAGGGGCGTCGCGAAGACGTCGACGACCCGCTCCGGCCCGGTCCGCGGCGTGCCGATGTCGATCCGGTACTCGCTGACGCTCGAACCGCGCCCGCGGACCTCGTCGACGAGGCCGACGACCGGCGAGCCGAAGGGCACGAGGTCGGCGAGGCGCTGGCGCTGCATGACCCGCAGCGAGGCCTCGAAGAAGGATTCCGCGGCGGCGTTGGCATGCAGGATGCGGCCGTCCGCGTCGACCGTGAGGACCGGCAGCGGCAGGGCGTTCACGATGAGCTCGGGGAGGATCATCAGGCCGCCTTCCGCATCGGTACGGAAAAGACGCGGCGCAGGAGAGCGAGAACCCGGGCCGGGCTGTCGCTCGTGACGAGTTCAAGCCGGTCCCCGGGCGCGACCGCAAAGCCCGAATCGCGAGCGGCTTCCGCATAGGCCGCGAGGTGTTTTCGGGCGTGGCGAAGGCCCGTCCCGGCGCCATAGAGCGCGAGCAGGCCCTCGTAGTGCTCGGCCGCCGCCTCGAGCATGGCGGCGGGCGCCGGATCGGGCCGCGGCCGGCCGGCCAGGGCGGCGCCGATCTGCCCGACGAGCCAGGGCCGCCCGACGGCCGCGCGGCCGACCATCACGGCCGCGGCGCCGGAACGCTGCAGGCACAGGCGGGCATCCACCGCCGTGCCGACGTCGCCGTTCGCGGTGACGGGGATCGAGACGGCCCGGACGGTGTCGGCGATCGCGGCCCAGTCGGCGGCGCCCTTGTAGAACTGCTGGCGGGTGCGGCCGTGCACCGTCAGGGCCGCGACGCCGAGGGCCTCGGCGCGGCGGGCGAGTTCGGGCGCGTTGCGGCTGCCGTCGTCCCAGCCGAGGCGCATCTTGACGGTCACCGGCACCCGCGCCGCGGCGACCGTCGCCGCGACGATGCGGCTCGCCCGGTCGAGGTCGCGCATCAGGGCCGAGCCGGCATAGCCGCCGATGACGCGCTTCGCCGGGCAGCCCATGTTGATGTCGATGATGGCGGCGCCGGCATCCTCCGCGATGCGAACCGCCTCCCCCATCCAGCGCGGCTCGCAACCGGCGAGCTGGACCACGTGCGGCGCGATCCCTTCGCCCTCGGCGCGCAGGCGCGCCTCCACGGAGCCGCGGACGAGTTCGTCCGAGGCCACCATCTCGGAGGTGACGAGCCCCGCTCCGAAGCGCTTCGCCAGCCGCCGGAAGACGACGTCCGTGACGCCCGACAGGGGCGCCAGCACGGCCGCTTCCGGGACCCCGACCCCGCCGATCGCGAAGACAGACTCGCCCGATTTGTAATCAGTCGCCATTTTGCCCAAGAAATAGACAAGCTGGCGGAAAGCGCAAGATGCGCCCGTGTCGCGCGCGGGTTCTTGCGCGGGCTGCCGAGGCGGGAGTGCAATCCTCTGACGCTGTGATATAATGTGGTGATGCCCTCATGAACGGGAAGATTCCATGTCCCTTTACCTTTTGGCCTCCACCGGAGAGAAGAAAGTCAATGCCGACGGCAGCTTCGTCCGCACGCAATCCGCCTTGGCCGGCCTCTCCAACGGGGGCTGGGTCGTCACC
>CAVWII010000012.1:0-118258 GCA_963754975.1 uncultured Alphaproteobacteria bacterium
CCCAACCCCCGGTTTTGGAGACCGGTGCTCTAGCCATTGAGCTACACTCCTCCGGAAGCGCTTGCGGCGGCCCCGAGGCCCGCCGCGGAACGTAAATGCATGAACCCGGGCGCCATTGCAAGGCGCAAGACGGACAACGGGGGAGCGCGGGCACGGACGGACATGTCGTCCTCCGCCATCGTGCTCGCGTTCTCCCCGTCGCCTATCCTCCGTCGTCCCTGTTTCGTTCGAAGCGCTTACTCGGTGATGCTCACCACCACGCCGGCGCCGACGGTCTTGCCGCCCTCGCGGATGGCGAAGCGCTGTTTCTCCTCCATGGCGATGGGCGTGATCAGCTCAACGTCCATGGTCGCGTTGTCGCCCGGCATGATCATCTCCGTCCCCGCCGGCAGCGTGCATTGCCCAGTCACGTCGGTGGTGCGGAAGTAAAACTGCGGACGGTAGTTGTTGAAGAACGGCGTATGCCGGCCGCCCTCCTCCTTGGTCAGGATGTAGGCCTCCGCCTTGAACTTCTTGTGCGGCTTCACCGAGCCCGGCTTGCACAGAACCTGGCCGCGCTCCACCGACTCCTTGTCGATGCCGCGCAGCAGACAGCCCACGTTGTCGCCCGCCACACCCTCGTCCAGCAGCTTGCGGAACATCTCCACCCCGGTCACCACTGACTTCTGGGTGTCGCGCAGCCCGACGATCTCCACTTCCTCGCCGACCTTGATCTTGCCGCGCTCAATCCGCCCGGTCACAACAGTGCCGCGGCCCGAGATCGAGAACACGTCCTCGATCGGCATCAGGAACGGCTGGTCGATCGGACGCTCCGGCAGCGGCACGTTCGTGTCCAGCGCCTCGTACAGCCGCAGGATCGCCTCGTCCGCGGTCTCGCCCTTCTCGCCGTTGAGCGCCTTGATCGCAGAGCCGCGGATCACCGGGGCCGCGTCGCCGGGGAACTGATACTTGGTCAGCAGCTCGCGCACCTCGAGCTCGACCAGATCGAGCAGCTCGGGGTCGTCCACCACGTCGACCTTGTTGAGGAACACCACGATGTAGGGAACGCCGACCTGGCGCGCCAACAGGATGTGCTCGCGCGTCTGCGGCATCGGACCATCCGCCGCCGACACCACCAGGATCGCGCCGTCCATCTGCGCCGCGCCGGTGATCATGTTCTTGACGTAGTCGGCATGCCCGGGGCAGTCGACATGCGCGTAATGCCGCTTGGCCGTGGAATATTCCACGTGGCTCGTCGCAATCGTCAAAATCTTGGTCGGATCGCGCCGACCCTGGCTCTCCGACGCCTTCGCAACCTGGTCATAAGGCACGAAGTTCGACGTCCAGCCCTTGTCCGCCGACACCTTCGTCAGCGCGGCCGTCAACGTCGTCTTGCCATGGTCCACGTGACCAATGGTCCCAACATTGCAATGCGGCTTGGTGCGTTCGAATTTCTGCTTGGCCATTTGACTGTTCTCTGTTCCCTCTCGGCTCTGCGAACATTTGCGGAAGGCGTTGTTAAATAGGAATGACTGGCACGTAAATAGGAACGGTTGTTCCGCATTCCAATCCCACGCGGCAGGAAGATGCCGGCCCCGGCGACCCGTCAAACGCCCGCAAGCGGCGTGCATGGCCTCCGATCAAACGCGTGCGAGCCGTCACCACCCGCTATTTGGGCTGGGGCTTCTTGTCGTTTGCGGCCTTCTGTGCCGCCTGCAGCTGCTCGACGGTCGTTTGCAGGCTCGCCAGGGCGGCCTTGAGCGCAGCGATCTCGTTATTGGCGGCATTGAGCCGCTGGCGCGCATCGAGCGCGTTCTTGTTGACGAGTTGGTGCAGAAAATTGACGTTGCTCTGAAAGCAGCCCGTCCGCTTGTCGAGCCCGGCCGTCTTCGTGCAGTCCTCCATCCCCGCGATATCCTGCGCCTGCGCGCCATCGAGCTGCAACGGCGACAGACCGACGACGATAAACAACAGGCTCACTGCTGCGATTCTCAACATCTCGTTTCTCTCCATGGCGCCATCGGCCTGCCGCGCTCGACCGCTCCCGCGGCCGCCGTGGGCCCATCCGATGGTTCGTCTGTCCAAGATATCTTTCCGGGTCGTTTTCGCCGCCCTCGGCGACAGCCTATGCCATCATCAAGGCTCGGTGGCGTGCCGCGCGAAAGCCGCGAGCCCCGCCGTCATGGCCGTGACGGCTTGCTCGGCGCCACGGTCCAACCCGTGCCGCGCCGCGATCCAGACGGGATCATTGTAGGTCAGATGAACCGCGCCCTGCGCGTCCTGCCAGACCAGCGCCTTCAGCGGCAGGTCGATCCCTGCTGTCTGCACCGCCTGCATCAGCGGCGTTCCGGCGACAGGATTGCCGAATACGACCAGCGTGGTCGGCCGCAGCTCGAGGCCAGCGCTGGTGGCGCCGGCGGCATGATCGATCTGCGCAAACACCCTCACGCCCTTTGATTCGAGCGCTGCCGTCAGGCGCTCGAGCGTGGTGGCGAAATCGTGCGAGCTTTGCAGCGTTACCAGTCCGTCATCGGGCACGGCGAATATCCTCGTTGGAGCGGAGCAGAGGCCCCGAGCGTTCAATCACGGCTACGTCATTCTACAAGTCTTTGCTTCCCATGCCGAGGAGCCGCCTGCATCAGGTTCATGCAGCTCGGCACGCTTGCGCGCCGCCTGTCCTTTTCTCACGATGTCAAACAGCGCAGTGTTGTTCGTTCCCGCGGTGCGTTGCTGCGCCCGGGTTTCGCTTTTCCTTTCGCGTCCACCCCAACGAGGGGTGGGCGGAGCGCCGACAGGCGCACTATGTCTGTTGTCGCGTTTGCGAGACGCGACTGGTCCGCGCGAGTGAGGCGCGGCGCGTCCCATGACGCGGGACGCTCGCCTCTCGGCGCTCCACCGTGGCGATTTTCGGCCGGGGGCCGCGCTTCCATCTCCGGCATTGCCTCCGGATCCGTACAGCGAGCTCCTCGCAGCCAGGTCGTCGTGCCTGGCGGGCGGTGTCCCGGGCAGCCCGAGCAGCGTTCGGAGACGTCCGGAGACAACCGTTAATGACCGCCAAAATGATGCTATGACAGCGGTTTAAGCCTTTACTTTGGGCCGTTAATGTCCGATAAGATACGGTACGTACCGGTAGCCAAACCGGTGCTCGTACCGGGGGTCGCAGTCTGAGGCACGTATGCAGCTCACCGCCAAACGAGTGGCTACGTTGGTGAAGCGCCCCGGGCGATACCACGACGGCCATGGCCTGATCTTGGTCGTGGTCAACCCCACCAATGCGAGTTGGCAATTGCGCTATCAGCGCAACGGACGCGAGCGCTGGCTCGGCCTGGGACCGCTGCACACAGTCACGCTCAAGGATGCGCGCGAGCGGGCGCGAGCGGCAAGGCTGCAATTGCTTGACGGGATTGACCCGATCGATGCTCGACGGGCTGAGCGCGCCAAGGCAACGCAGGTCGTGACGTTCAAAGCGGCGGCAGAGGCCTACAACGCCTTGCACGAGCAGAAGTGGCGCAACGCAAAGCATCGCAAGCAATTTCTCGCCTCGCTTGCCTGCTACGCCTACCCTGTGTTGGGCGACATGACGGTCTCTACCATCGACACGGCGGCAGTGCTGCGCGTTGTGGAACCGATCTGGCTGAGCAAAACTGAGACGGCAAACCGCGTTCGCGGGCGCATCGAGAGCGTGCTGGATTGGGCAACCGTGCGGGGTCACCGCAGCGGCGATAATCCAGCCCGCTGGAAGGGGCACCTTGCTGGTGTCTTGCCAGCGCCCGGGGCGGTTGCCCAAAGGAAGCACTATCCCGCATTGCCGTGGGCGCAGATCGCTGCCTTCATGGCTGAGCTGCGCACGCGCGAAGGTGTCGCGGCGCGGGCGCTTGAGTTCACCATTTTGACTGCAGCGCGCACTGGAGAAGTCGTCGGTGCGCGTTGGTCTGAGATTGACCTCGAGACTCGCACCTGGGTCATCCCCGCAGCACGGATGAAGTCGCGCCGCGAGCACCGCGTGCCGTTGTCGCCAAGAGCAATTGAGCTGTTGTCCGGCCTCTATCGCGAGGACGGGAACTCACATCTGTTCATTGGGGAACGAACCAGAGCCGGCCTGGGCAACATGGCCATGCCGGATGTGCTGCAGCAGATGAAGCAAAGCGATGTAACGGTCCATGGCTTTCGCAGCACGTTCCGAGACTGGGCCGCCGAGTCGACCGCCTACCCGAACCACGTCGTAGAGCAGGCCCTCGCCCACACCATCAGCAATGCGGTCGAAGCCGCCTATCGGCGCGGCGATCTTTTCGAGAAGCGCCGTCACCTCATGAACGACTGGGCTCAGTTCTGCGGGCGCCCGAGGGCTGGCGCTGATGCCGCCCGCCATGGGGAGGCGAAAACATGAAATCGATAAGCCTGTCTTCTTGGGCGCGTGACTTCAACGCACGCGAGTTGAGAACGAAGAACCATGAGACGCTACATGAAAAAGCTTAAACGAAATGCAAAAGGACAGTCAGCCAAGCTGCGCCGATGTTACGTCTATGAGATCCGAGTGGACGGCGTGGTTCGCTACATCGGTAAGGGCTGCGACGATCGCATCTACTCCCACCTCATCGAAGCAAAGCGGACCGCCAGCAGACCCGGCGTCAAAATTCGCAATCTGTCTCCGCATTTTCGGAAAATGCTAGTCTCTGCCGTTCGGCGCGGCTTAAACATCACAGAAAAGATAATCAGCTCCAAGCTTACCGATGCTGAGGCGTATAAAATGGAATGGCAGATGATCTGGGATTACCACAAGCGGCACGCTGGCCAGCTTTGGAACACGATCGACGAGCGTGGCAGGAATCCGGAGGATTTACCCAAGGAATGGTCAAATCCGGTCTATCCCCTATACCGGCTACCACGACCGTTCAATAAGCTGCCTACCCCCTCCAACGCGCCTATCGAAGGGGAAGCGGCAATGAAGCGCGTAGAACATGATGCTCGAGAGCGCACGATTATCCGTATTTCCCCGCGTTTCTAAAAAGGCAACCGCTTTGCTTTTCCGCAGATCCCCGTAAGAAAGAACTCGTGAGGCGCAAGGTAAAACGACGCATGGAGCTTGATACTCGAGAGGACATCAGTACCCGTCTTGCCCCCGTTCGTGTGGTGGCGAGCGAGTAGTCCTGCTCCGGAGGGTGGCACAATGAACAGGGTCTCATGATGCTGAGACCATGGTGACGCTTTGGAAAACGCGATGAGCGCCTGAGAGCTTGAGGACAACGCGGCCTTCACTGCATGCAGACGTGAGGTCAGGGCGATGAAGCGCACCAAAAACACCGCTGCGAAGAGTTTACCGTCGACCACAATGAGATCACCCGCGCGAAAGGAACACCATTCAAGCCGAAGATGTTCTTCCGGATTCGGCGACGCACTATCAGGCCAACCCACAAAATCTAGTGCGACACGGGATTGAGACCGCCATGGCGGAATTCCAAAGGCGTCGGCCGGGAGGGTTAGTTTTAACAGGTATGTGGGTGCTGAAGGAGCTGCGTTCGATCGCGCCCATCGCGTGAGCTGCCGGCTCATGGTCGATACGACCTGGGAAACAAGGCATCCAAGCAATGAATGACGACCGAGCACTGGAACAGCGGTTCCTTGATCGTGCGAAAGCTCTGTCTAACGTGGCTGAAGTGTTTCGCTGTTCAGAGGTGACGTTGTTGATTTGCGAAATGGTTGCGTTTGGAGTTCGTGCCGAGGCCAAAATCTTCGAGGCCGCTTACGGCGACCCGAGCGGGCAAAAATACTGGGACGCCCACCTATCAGAACCGATACGAGTTTACACGCTCGCCCATGTGCTTTCGGCTCACGTGGCAGAACAAGCCGAACAGGTGGAGATGGCAAGGATTGCGATCATTCGGGCTTTTCGAGATGCAGCTGAGGCCGGCGAGCTCTGGTTTACGGGAGACACCACGCCACTTTTGGCAGTGGAGGATGGCCAAACCAATTTCGAGGGGTTGACTAAGATCAAGCTTCATCCTCGCCCTGCCGTCGAATGGTTGCTGAGCAAACCAAAGCGAGAGCACCTTGTGCCCACGTCCCTTCAGAGGTTTTTGCAATCTGGCGGGGAACCTACCAATGCTAAGGTTCCGACTGCGCGACGGCCAGTTACTAAGAAAAAAGCTGAGTGCTTCGCCGCCGCTCACATTAATTCCGAGCAAGCGGCTGGGAGGTCCCCCACTCTCCGCGGCCTTGAAGCCGCTGCGAAAAATGCTGGCATGCGCGGCGGTCGAGAATATCTGCGCGCTGCCTTCCGTGGATCATGTCGCGTTGAGGTCAAGCGCGGGCGTCCACCCAAGGCTAATCCGAAAATCGCCGAAAAATAATCGCCGCGATTTTGCACATTTAGGTCATTGACCGCGTTTGCCCGATGCTTCGCCCGCGCAAACGTGGAGCAAGCCATGGTCTCCGCGAGATGGGGGGGCCGGCATAACTCTCGCCGAACCCACCCCGGCAGCGACCGCGATATGGAGGCGACTGCCGCGAACGTCGCGGTGCAAGCGGAATGAGCCTATTATGACCGGCAAGCGAGTTCCTGCGAAAACGTGAGGTGCTGGAGCGCCTCGGCATCCGCAAGACCACCCTTTACGAAAGCTTCATCAAAACCGGCAGGCTCCGCTTCGTGAAGATCGGCGCCCGCGCCGTCGGTGTCATCGAAGACGAGCTCGATGTCCTGATCGAGGAGCTGCGCCGCGAGCGCGATCGGAGCATTAAAAGTCCCTCAGGTAGATCATGAAACCGATGTCGAAAAATGGTTCATCGACCGGCACCGCTCCGAAAAAAGCGTAAGGACAGCAAGTTTTTCCTTCGGTTAGGACGACCCTTTATTTTTTAGAGTCTCTTACATGCGCGCCGGCGTCGGCCGTAAAAGTCGCTCCCCAATGCAGTTCGAAAGGTCAAATCACGAAAACGCCGGGATGATGACGTGACGGGCATCCATAACCAAACTAGTGCAAAAACTATTGCGTGCGCAGTCTGCGGACAATTGTTCACACCGCGTCGTTCAACGGCTCGGTTCTGTAGTCCGAAATGTCGGCAAAGGGCGCACCGTCGCGTCAGTCTCGCACCAGTCGATGAGCTTAAGAATGCGAAATGCAATGTTAGCTTGACCCGAAATTCGTGCGCCTCAACCGCGGGGCTGAGTCAACCTTCACTTTCGCTACCTAGGACGGCCGCACCTCCACAGGTGCTCGCTTCGAATAGTACAAGCGTCGCTTTGCACATCGTGCCAGATCAGAATTGGCTCAGCATGTGGCGGATCGCGCTCCCTGATGGGCGCTCATCGGGTATGCTCAACCTCACGCGGGCCAAGGACGTTCTTAGAAGCGCGAAACGTTTCAGCCGACATTCCTAACGCTAGTATATTGTCGCCGCGCGTTGGTCGCCTCGAATTCAGGAATACGCGCGCGTACGCGCGACGGCAAATCTAAAGTCTCACCTTAGCCCACTGCGATAGTCGCCGCGACCGTGCGGCTAACCGGCTCGACCAACCATGTCACGCTAACGCCAGGTGCAGCCGCCTTGGCCGTGGCCGTACAGCCATCTGTAAAAGCGAGGCGCGAAGCCAATGATGGGAATCAGCGCCGCGACGACCGGAATGACAAAGAATACGATTCGGTTCAGCAGCGAAGTAAGCCAGAAGGACGTGTAGCGTTGCCAGAAGGTCGCACCCGAGCGGTAGAATGCCTCCGCCGTGGGAGAAAGGGGCAAATCACCGGGTTGCTCGGCGGGGAATTCACCGAGGCGATTGAAGGGGCCCGGTGGCCAGTGCACTTCGCGCATGGCCTCCAGCAGCAAATATTGCAAGGCGGGATGGAGGTCCTTTCGCACGAGCAATCTGTTGCGGGAGGCAAGCAGGTCAACGTCCGAATCCGGAATGTCGCCGGCCAGGCTGATGAGACCTCGCCACAACACCACATGCTTCAGCCCGGGGACGGTTTTGGCGATGGCTTCAGCTTGCGTTACGTTCATTAACTGGATCCCAGGGGCGCTGAGCGTGCGCTGCAAGGGGCTGCCATCCAGCTGGGGAAAGATCGCCACATCGATTTCGCCTGCGATCAATGCGTCGATTGCCTGTGTGTAATCGAGATCCAGGAGACGGGTGGAAGCATCCAATGCGCCAGTGGCTTCCAGGACCTGCAACATAAGCGATCGTAGGGCGGTTCCCGGCATACCGATGGAAAGGCGCTTGCCACGCAATTGCGCAAAAAGCGTAATTGGCTCCGCGCTCCTGTGAAAAATGAATATCGCTGCGTCGAATACTCCACCAAGTGAATAGAGGGTTTCCACATCGGCCGGTTGGGAGAATCCGAAGGTGGTGAGGGCTGCCTGAACCCCAGAGGCGGGATCACGCAGCAGATCAAGGTTCTCCACCGCGCCAGCAGCGTTGCGGATCTCCAGTTCGACACCGTCGCGTGCAAGTATCCGTGCGTATTGCCTCGCAAAGTTGTCGTACCCGGATCCTGCCATCCCGGCAGCGATTGCGAGGTGACGCGGCGGCAGCGGATCGACCAATCGATATACGATGTACAGGACGGCAAGGACAATGGCCGTCCAAGGAAGCACAATAACGAGAGGCTTCCACAACCTGTACCGCATCTCCGTTGCTCTACGTCTCGTAGCGAAATTGCAGGCTACCGGCCCGGCAGAATTCCAAGTGGGCGATGTTATCGCAATAATCTTGACCCTACTTGCCCATAATGTCCGCTTGGCGCCCGGTCAGTTGCAGCGAAATCCCATCCAGGCACTCCAGCTTCCGATATGGTGCCGCGAAGGCGGCCTCACTTGCGGTATTGTTCGTCGCTGACCTTCTCCATCCAGTCGACATTTTTACCGTTGAGAGATTCCTGCACCGCGATGTGCGTCATGGCGGTGGTTGGCGTTGCGCCGTGCCAGTGCTTCTCGCCGGGCGGGAACCACACCACATCGCCCGGCCGGACTTCTTCGATCGGTCCGCCTTCTGTTTGCACCCAGCCAAGACCGGCCGTGATGATCAGGGTCTGGCCAAGTGGATGCGTGTGCCATGCGGTGCGTGCGCCGGGCTCGAAGGTGACGCTACCGCCGTTGAAGCGCACGGGGTCACCCACCTGAAACACGGGCTCCACGCGCACGGCACCGGAAAAGTAAGCCTCGGGCGCTTTGGTCGACGGGCGCGATCCGTTTCGTTTGATGTCCATTCTTTCTCTCCTTTGTGTCTCCGCCATCGATCCGTGCGCGAAGGCGGGCGCGGGGCAAACCGATAGTCCCAAGCCGCCCATGGCTCGGAGCAAACGCCTGCGCGTAAGCCCCAGGTGACTTGATTTCGTTTCCCGCTGATCCATCGCTGCCCCGATTTGCTTGCGGCACCACACTTGTTTGGGTTGCCTCTACCCACATTTAGCGCGTGCGGCTCTTCGGACTAGCCGCTATAATCCGAAAGCACTTATGATCCGGAGCGATAAATGCAGCGCGGCAATCTTGATGACCTTCTTGCGTTCCTAGCGGTTGCCAAGGAGCGCAGCTTCACAAGAGCGGCCGCAAAGCTCGGCATGTCGCAATCGTCGCTCAGTCACACCATTCGCGAACTTGAGGCACGTCTCGGGGTGCGGCTCCTTACCCGCACCACCCGCAGCGTGGCGCCAACGCAAGCAGGCGACCGCCTCCTCCAAACCATCGGCCCGCGCTTCGAAGAGATCGACGCTGAGGTCACGGCGGTGCGCGACCTGCGTGAGAAACCGGCTGGCACGATTCGGATCACTGCGACCGAATACGCAGCCGACGCCGTTCTTTTGCCGAAACTCGCGAAACTGCTGCCGAAGTATCCGGACATCAAAGTCGAGATCGTTGTTGACTACGGCCTGAGCAACATCGTCACGGAGGGTTACGACGCCGGCGTGCGCAGCGGCGAACAAGTTGCCAAAGACATGATCGCGGTGCGCATCGGGCCGGACCTGCGCATGGCTGTCGTCGGGACGCCGTCTTATTTTCGTCAGCGACCTGAGCCGAGGAAGCCGCAGGACCTGATCGGCCACAATTGCATCAATCTTCGGCTTCCCTCACATGGCGGCTTGTACGCGTGGGAATTTGAGAAAGGCAGTCGCGAGCTAAAGGCGCGTGTCGACGGGCAAATGATCTGCAACGGTGCGATTCAAATGCTGAGCGCTGCATTGGCGGGGCTTGGCCTAGCCTATATCCCTGAAGAGATGGCGGAGCCGTACCTTACCAAGGGCCGTCTGAAGCGCGTCCTTGCGGACTGGTGTCAGCCGTATTCGGGCTATCACCTCTTTTATCCCAGTCGCCGCCAGTCCTCCGCAGCGTTCAGCCTTGTGGTGGATGCGTTGCGTTATCGAGCCTGACAGAACGCGAGGCCATCGATTCCTTACTTTGCTTTAGTCCCGAGCATGACCGGGTCTACCGGGATCAACTTGAGCGATCTGACCATCTTGTCGACCGTGGCCTTGTATCTCAGGAAGTGAGGTGCCTGGAGATGGGCGAGGTAAGCTTCGCGGTCCCGATAAATCTCGAACACGGTGACGTGCGCAGGATTGTCCTTCTTCGACACTGAGTAGAGAACGAGCACGCCGGGTTCCAGTCGAACAGCCGCTTCGATCTGTTCCGTGACCGCAGCCTTGTAGCTGTCGAGCTGCGCCGGATCGACTTCAATCTCGGCGATCTGAATATGTTGCTGAGGTCGCTGCTCACTCATGGCCACCGCTCCGAATAGCGTACAGAAAAGAGCTACGCCAAGAATCAAAAATCGCTTTACGTTCATTTTCCAATTCTCCACGCGTCGCGCACACGACAGCTCGATAGTCGCGCGGATGGCGCCCGGCACATTGAGAGCTTCCACGCCCGCCTTGATCTTGCCGAGGACGATCAGGCCGGGATGGGGGATGCGCTCCCCATCCTGGCGATAGAAGATGGCCACGTCCGGTCCGGGCGGCCAGTAGCCGATGGTCCCCACCGCGTAATCATGCGTGCGCTTCCCCTGTTCGGAGATGGCACGAGGCAACGTGGCAAACTTTTCGCGCCGAAATAGATCGTTCATGGCAAGCGTGAGCGGCAGGAGAGACGCGAAGTCCCGCGCCGCGTCGCTGTCCGCAAGCTTTGCCTCAATCGACCTGTCGCCGATCGTGATGCGCACGCGGGCTTCTGAATTTGCATTTCCACTCATGGGCGGACTCCGCTGTCCGGGGCGCCATTGCGAGGCGTGATCCTGATCGTCGCGCTGCGTGCGTGATCACCAATCATCGGGGCGAGATAAGAACTACCGCCATACTTTGCCCTGTAAGCATCGTCGATGCGGTCGTTGATCGAACCCTCGACCGGCTCGAAGAGAACGTCTCTCGTCGCGCCGGCCGCCGTGATCTGGCCAGCCTTCTGGCGGCGCGCGGCCTGATACCAGCGCGAATCCTGTCCGTTATAGCCGCGCACATAGAGACCGCCATCGACCGCCACCGTCCAAATCCATGTCGGCGTGCCGGGCGTCACGCCATCCTCGCGGAATGGCGAAATACGCAGATCGTCCGCCTCGATAATTTTGCGAAGCTCGTCCTCGGACCACGCCGCGCTTTCCGACGCGCCTTCGACTGCAACTCGCCTGGTTCGGCTTCTGTCCATGAGTGTTCCCTCATTCTTGAGCTTAAGGTTCGTTCAGCGCGGACGCTTTTCGAATACGTCTTTGGCGATCGGCATGGCAGAGAACACGTTGGGCCAACCGACATAGAAGGCGAGATGTGTCAGGGCTTCTGCGATCTCGACCTGGGTCAGACCGTTGTTCATCCCGATGTTGACGTGACCGGTAAGCTGCGCGGCCTGCCCGGACGCGACCAGCGAGCTGATCGTGACGAGGCTGCGGTCACGCGGCGCAAGGCCGGGCCGTAGCCAGAGATCGCGGAAAAGGACATCGGTTGTGTACTGCGTGACACCCGGAAAGGCCGCGCCGAAAAGGTCTCCGACTCGCTTGGCGCGATCCGCCTCAGCGGCTTCGTTGAGCGCCAGCAGTTTCGGCGATGCGGGCGGAAGCTGGTCCGCCGCGATTTTCCGCGTGGCGAACACTTCCTTGATGACCGCGACAGCGTCCATCGCATTGCCCCAGCCTGCATAGAACGCAAGATGCGTGACGATCTCCGAGACTTCGGAGGGCTTGACGCCTTTATCGAGCGCAAAGTTGAGATAATGCGCCATCTCGGCGGTCTGATTGCGCGTGATCAGCGCCGCGAGCGTGACGATGCTGCGGTCGCGGAGGTTGAGGCCGGGGCGCTTCCACAGGTCGCCGAACAGGACGTCTTGCCGGTACTTTTCGAGCGCGGGCGCGACCGCGCGCACGTCGTCGCGCGTTCTTGTAGGGTCCGCTTGCGCCACGGATGACGCGAGCAGGGACAGCGATGCGAGTGTCATTGCGATGAGCTTCATGATGTTCTCCTATCCTTTTTGTCGTTTGTGGGCGGACCTGCGCGATGAATGAAGCAACCAGGCGGCGACCCCGGCCGCGCCGAGGACGACGATGGCGCTGGCAAGGAACACCGAGCCCAATCCCTTCCACCCGGCGAGCAGCCCGAGCGCGGGGCTGCCGAACCCAAGCGCCACGTCAAGAAAGACCGTGTAGGCGCCCATCGCGAGGCCGCGGCTCTGCGGCGGTGCGCGGCGCACGGCTTCAACGCCAAGGCCGGGATAGACGAGCGAATAACCGAAGCCGGTGAGCGCGGCGCCCGCCGCCGCCAAAACAAAATTCGGCGCGAACCAGATCAAAACCAAACCGGCCGCCTCGACAAACACGCAAACCAGCGCGACCTTGGCGCCGCCCAGCTTGTCGGGCGTGTGACCGAGGAAGAGACGGGCCGCCACCAAGGCAATGGCGAACGCGCTAAAGCCGAGCCAGAGCGGGTTCCAGCCGCGTTCGGCAGAGAGCAGCGAACTGAAGGCGATCATCGCGCCGAAGCCGACAGTGCTCAATGCCGAGCCAACTCCCGGAAGCCAGACGGCGCCGAGCACCTTCAGGAGCCCGCTTTGGGCTCCGCGCTGGACCGGAACAGGGGTCAGCAGAGCGACGAGGAGCACGGTGATCAGCGGAAGCAAAATCGTCGCGACGGCGACGGCAGCGAATCCGCCAAGCGCATAAAGCGTGGTGCCGACTGGAGCCCCGAACGCCAGGGCGGCGAACATTGCCATCCCGACCCAAGCAATGACCCGTCCTGTGTTCGCTGGACCGGCGAGGGCAAGCCCCCAGCTCACCGCGCCCGTGATAACGAAGCTCTCCGCTCCGCCGAGCAGCGCCCGGCCGCCAAGGAGGATCGTGGCGGATAGCCATGGTGTGCCGACAAAGCCGAGCGATAGGAGATAGAGTAGCCCACCCGCCACGGCGATCAGCAATCCGACGACCACCGCGCGTTTGGCGCCTTTGCTATCGGCGTAGTGCCCCGACCCGACGCGGGAGATCAGCGAGGCCGCGAACTGACTTCCCGTAACGAGACCGACCACAAAGGTGCTGAGACCTAAGCCCCGATGCACATGCAGCGGCAACACCGGCAGTGCGAGGCCAATGACCAGGAATGCGACCGAGACCATGCCCATGATCGGGAGCACGGCGGTCATCGAATGGCTGTCAGCAACCGTCACGCCCACGGCGCGGTGCCCGTGTTCCGCGTTTTTGATCACGTCGGATGCGCCCGCGCCTTCGGGTCTAACCGCATTCGTCCGTTTCGCGGCGGCCCGCGCGGGCGGCGCGTCTATGGTCTGATCCTCAAGCATGGACGCATTTATAGGGGCTGACCTATCATGCGAATAGCCGGCAAAATGCGCATGGACTTATCGGATTAGAGCAATAATTCCCGACGGAGGGGCCGGGATGACGCGGCTCGGCCACAGCGTGCCGAAAATCAATCCGTGTGCTGCGCCAGCCGGTAGGAGGCGCGCTTGTGGCTCCGTTCAGCTGTTCGGCGGCATTCGAACGTCTGCTTTTGCGCCGCTGTTGGGGAATAAGTGGACATCGGCCGGATCAACCAAGCCGATTTATGAGTACACGGCCTAACCCCGTCTTGGCTGTCCGCCGCCGCGCCCACCCGCCCCCTATCTTCGGACCTGCCCATTAGGGCGGCATCGGCCGCCGGCGGAACAGAGGACGCGAGCTTTCTAGCTGCACCGGCGCCTACCAACTTTTGCTCCTGAATCCAGTTCCCGGGCCGTTGCGCGAACGCCCACGTCGCGCCAACTCCCCCATTATCGTTAGATCCACCGACCAAGGCGACGCTGCTATCAGCGGACACCGCAACGGAAGGGACCGGTCAGGAGAAGCCAACTAGTCGTACTTGTGGCTATCCGTGTCCTTTTTGCCGCCTCCAGTGGCGAAAACCGCGATGGCTGCGAGCGGGGCAACGGCCACGGCTAAGAAGAGAACGAACTCTACCATCAATATTGCCCTCTGGTTTTTACGGGCTAGGCGGCGTAGCCGCACGGCCGCTGTGCGGCTGCCCGGCGCCAGCACATGGCTGGAATGTCTAACCAGCGGCCGTGTGACAGTCTTGAAGCCAATCTTGAATCTCTTTGGAGATTTCCTGGAGATTAGCGCCGCGCGCGGCCAAGCCTTCGCTAGCGTACGACAGGACGCGGAGGGCCCCACGTCCTAGTAGGATTTCCCGCACCAGAGGCGGCCCCCTTATAGTCGCGAAGCCTTCCAGGGCCGGGGGGATGGAAGAAAATTTTCAAGCCCCCGAAACCCCAGCGCGGAGGCGGCTCACTTATGCTATAATTGAGCAAAACATTCGCGCGAGGAAATCATGGGAAGAAAATCGCAAGAACCACTGACATTGGTCGCCGGATCGGCGCCCACCTTAGCTGATCCGCCGCCGACCCTGCGTGAAGCCGGCGCAACTCTGTGGCGTTCGATCATGGCCGAGTATGCGATCGCCGACAGCGGCGGACGGGCGATCCTTGAGCAGGCCTGCGCGTCAGCAGACAGGGCTGCGGAATGCGCTGCCATCATTGCCGAGCAGGGTGCGGTGATCTCGACCAAACACGGCCTCAAGGATCACCCCTTGTTGCGACACGAGACGGCTGCACGGGGCCTTGTTGGCCGTCTGCTTACAAGGCTGGGGCTCGACGTTGAGCCGCTGCGACCGAACGCTGGCCGACCTGGAACCGCCTTCGGATGGGTGCCACCGCGATGAGCAGCAAGCGGAAGTCTATCAGCCGCCCGCCGCGGATGCAGATCACGCCGCTAGCGATCTGTCTGTTCACTGAGATGGAGCCAATCTCCTGCGCCTGCGCACCGCGCGATTGGGGCGGCAAATATTGGGTGCACGAACAGTGCGCCGGCTGCAAAAGATGGTGGGAGCTGCACGCTCAGTTGCATGACGAGCTTCGGTGCCGGCCTTGGGAATGGCCTTGTATTGAGTCTCCCGAGGCCGAATGTCCCTACCCGCCAGGCTCGCCCGCGGCTCAGAGCTGGCGGCCGAACGAGAGGGCGCAGCAGATGTGGCAGGCGCTTGCGGGGGCCGCACGAGAGGCTCGACGCACCAAGGCCGCGCTCGAAGCGGCGAAGCCAAGGCGCTCCGAAATAAATTCCGCAACCCGTCCGGCTTCTGACCCATCTCGGCAACGAACGCCTCGGCTTCTTGGAAGAGTGGAGACATCCCCTGTGTCGCAAAAAAGTCGTTGAGCGTGAGGCCCAAGGGCCCTCATCGAAGTCTGAGTGAGCGCCAGTATGATGCATCCTGATGATGCATCCCGCGGAGTCTCGTCGAACTCCTAGGGCGCGATTGGCACGTGCAGGTCAATATTGGGGAACACCCTTCTGGTAAAACTGCCTTGGGGCGGCCTTGCCGAGCCTCTGGAGGAGATGGTGAAAGCCGATGGTGCTCATCGGTCCGCCGCGTTCCGTGACGGAGACGTAAGCCTGGGTCGGGCTCTCACGGCGGAGCTTGCGTAAGGCACGAATCTCATCGCCCCGGCGTGCCGTTTTTGGCCCTGCGGACGTGCATACGGCCGTGATCTAGCTCGCGACCTGATGCCATTGGAGATCGCAGACCTCCGAGGCCCGCAGTCCATGACAATAGGCGCCCGTGGTCGAGTTTCGACGTCCGTAGCGGCGACCTGCTGCAGTCCACCGTCACAATATTCGCAGCCTGGGGTCCATTGCTGCTGCTATTGTCTTTGCTGCCGCCTCTACGCTGCAGTCCCACATCTCACCAAACCTGGCTGCAAACTCGCCGGTGTATGCACTGAAGGCGGAGGGGTTTTCGCGCATCTCGCAAACGCGCAACATCAGATCGTGTTTTGCTACCATCCCGCGGCGCCACTCCCCGCCGCTAATCCCACCTCCTTCTGGCACACCGATTCCGAGCATGTAGTCAAGGTTCTCGGCGTCCTGATGCTCTTTCCAAAGATCCGGGCGCACATATTTCGTGAACGCTTCAACAATACGGAACACGGCCGATATAATGCTGTCCAGCGCCTCGCTTTCGACGTCGCCGTACAGGTCGCGCAGAAGACATTCAACCTCATCGCGGAAAAGCGACAGCGATGTGAAATCCTGCGTGTGTTTCTTCTGACGTCTGAGTTTGCCGTCGAACTTATGCCGAATAGAGACCGTGGGATCGAACGTGTTCAAGTGCGACGCCCTAATCGTATAGAGGAGCGCCAGGCAGATTGAGTGAGATTTCTTCGTTGAAAGGCTCATATTCTTCGCCCGATGGCAACTTCTGCCTAGGCCTCAAATTAATAATGAGTTTCTTGATCATTCCGCTAAGACGGATAAAAAGTACGCGCTCGCGCAGGTCCTTATCATCTTCCGGATGGCCTTCATGACAGTAGACCTTCCCAGAGTTAGCGGCATTTACTGCATCAATGACGTTGCGCTTTTCATCAAGAGCAAAGCGGCAGTTGACACTCATGTGTTTCTCCTCTCACGGCGCCCCTCGTTTAGGGGGCGACAACAACATCCCTCGGACACGTCCTGCTCATAGCGACGGGCTTCCTTGGTCCGGCTCAACTCGCAGCGTCAGCGTCCATCGCGGCGCGCTCTTTTCGTCGGCGCCATCACTGCGCAGCATAAGATGATCAACCTCGACGCCGCTGACCTCGCGCAGCCATTGCTCCAATCGCATGGGGTCGATGATCTCAGGCCCGTTCTCCATCGCTGCCACGGTCAGCAACCCGAGCTTGAGCATCCGATCGCCTTCGTCGATCACCTGCGCGACCGTCCGTGGCTGGTTAAAACCGATCGCAGCGCTCCAGGCGCTGAGGACGCCGGCTAGTCCCTCGCCGGCGGGCCCCCTCTTGGGGTCGGTGGTGGAAGGTGGGGGCGCGTTTCCAGCAAGCCCCCTTCCACCTTCCACCACCGGAGGGGGGTATAGGGGGGAGGGTGTGGCTAGGCTGCTGGAAGCAGCTGGAGGGTTGTTGGCAGGTTGCTGGAAGCGGTTGGTGGAAGGTACGACCTCAGCCAGCCTGCTGCGCCGCTTGGACGGCGGCCCTTCGGTCACGACCCGAATCCGCTTGGCTTCGAACAGCCGGGACATGGCGGTGGTGAGCGCCTTTTTGCTGATCCTGGCCCGCTTGGCCTCCGGTTCATCGGCAAAGATCGCTGGAGCGAAGCTCACGCCTTTGACGGCACAGACATTGCGGCCTTCATCATCGAACCGCTGCAGCAGTCGCAGAAACAAATCTTCGGCCTTGCGCTCGGCTTCGGTTTGTCGCTCGGCCTTGCCCAGTGCCGCCGGGGGCAGCCAGAGGCCATTGCTCCAGCACAGTTCGACGCGCTTGGCCAACCGTCCATACTGATTTTTCTTGAACTCCAACTCACGGCGGCCGTCGTCGGGTTGGCGGTCGTCGTCATCGTTGTCGTCGTCGTCACTCTTGGGTCGATGGAAGTAGGCGCGCGCCCGCACCGTATTGTGCCATTGCGTCGAGCCCGAAAGTCCCGTGCCGCTTTTCTCTCCGCTCATGCTCGGGTGACTGGCGATGATGACGGCGGCGGTGGCGTCGATCGCGAGCCGTCGCATCAGCGAGCCGAATTGCCGGACCTGATCGCGCTTGATCTCGTCGCCGAGAAATACGTCCGACACGGTGTCGATCACGATCGCGCTCGGCTGGAGCTTGACGGCCTCGGCGTGGAGCGAACGAAATAGGTCGGTGACTTTGATCCGACCGTTGCGATCGAACTCGGCTAGCACGGCGTCCTTGCCCGCAAAGGCCAGCGCTCGAAATCCGCCCGCGACCAGATCAGCAAAACGCGCATCGTAATGTTCGAGGATCGCGGCGAGACGGCGGTGAATTTCGTCCTGCTCGTCTTCAGCGCCGAGATAGATCGCTGCGCCGGGTTTGGGGAATAGACCGCCGACCCATTCGCGCCCCAGGACGGTCGATGCCAGCAATTGAAGTGTGAGCACGGATTTCCCGATGCCGCCCACACCCGACACCAAAGTGACTTGTCGCGACGGGATGTGATCCACGATCAACCATTGCCGCGGCGGCGGGGCCACGGAATCCCACGCGCTCATATCGACGAACGGCAACGGCGCGGGTCCGAGCGCTTTTTCGAGCCAGTGCATCGCGGTGTTGAAGTCGAGCTTTTTCCACTCCATCACCAGTTCGATCGGCGTGCGCTTGCCCTCGCGCGCATCGCCCATGTCGTGCACGCCGAAGTCTTTGATGCCTTCGGGCGCGATGCTCAGGTCTTCTTGCAGATCGCGCCCGAGATCAGCGGACGCGATGCGATAGCCTCCGTCGTCGGTGCGCTTGGCGATGCCGGGGAACAGCTTCGGCACCCAGGCATCGAAATTGGCCATCGCGTGCCCGTTCAGTTTCGCCCAACGCGGATCGTCGTCGTGCTGTTGTTGCCGGGCGTCGCCGTTGCCCGCTTTCGGAGCGGCGTCGGGTTGCGCCTCTAGGATCGCGAGCGCGGCGTCGAGATAAATCTCCCGATCGGGGTCCACCGTTTCGATCGCGCACAAGCGCGGCTCGGCCTTGCGGTGCCAACTTCCCGGCCAGCGGATCGGATGCACGATAGGCACGTTCGAGGTATCGCCGCCGACCAGCCGGGCTGCGACATCGCGCGCGCGCTTCAATTTCGCAAGCTGTTCCTTTCCTTGAGCCGGTTCGGCGAGCCGCCAGTGGGCATGCAGCTTGTCGTGTTCCTGCCCATCGCTGGAATCCGTCCAGCGACCGCCGCTCCTGACGACGACGGTTGCGGGCCCGAGCAATTGCTCCAGCCGTTCGCGAGCCGCTTGCGCGCGCTGATCGCATTCGACCGACAAGGCCAGTCCAGCGGCGACGTTCTTCTCCTTTGCGCTTTCCTTGCTGGCGAAGACGCTCAACGGCGGGCAGAAGACAGCGGGGCGAACGGTGTTGGCGGCGCGCCGCGCATCATCCTCGGCGACGTCCATCAGAAACTTGAGGCCGCCGACCAGATCGATCGGCGTGATCCGAACCGCGGGCTCGCGTTGTCCTTTCTTGTCGTCGTAGAACGCGCGCAGGCTGATCCAGCCGACCTTGCCCGCGCGGCGGAAAATCGCGTCGATGAAGATTTCGATCTGATCACGATCGGGTTCGAGCAGCGGCATCATGGCACGGGACCTCTGCCTGCCATGTTCGCGACGACGGCTTCGACGTGGTCCCGCCACACCTTCTCCGGCGAGCGCTTGGACAATTGCCTTATGCCGTTAGTGAGCGCGGCGCCGCACGGACGCTTGATCTTGCGCAGCGCCTTGGTGATCTGGCCTTCGAGATCGGCCTCGCGCAGGATGCGTTTGGTAACGATAGAGCGCATGCGGGCTTTGACTGTGTAGCCTTATGAAATGTGCGAGCGCCGCCCGGTGAAACCCGACCGGAGCGGCGTTCGTTTAGGCGGCGGTCTCCTGCTGCTGCGCGGCGCTACGACCGTGGTGGTGACTCATGGTGCGGTCGTCGGATGCCCCGCGCGCGGAGAGCGACCGCGCCCCCGAGCGGGCATCACCTGAATCGACTTGAAATATTCCGCGAGGGATGGGCGGTGATATCTGACCGTGCGTCCGAACCGCGCGTAGGGCGGCCCGGTTTTCCGCCGTCGCCACTGACGCAAGGTCCGTACTTTCTTATCGATCTCGGCGGCGGCCTCGGCCTCCGACAACCATTCATCAAGGATTTTGTCTCTGTCCATTTCGGGGACAGAAAGCGGAAATTAAAGCGCTCTGAAAGTACGCGAATAAAACTGAGTTTCGCGATCTTATCCGCGGGGATACCACGTGCGGATGGTGCTTTCGGAAATCGGGGTTTCCAGCGCCACGCTGGCGATGGTCGCTACGCAGCCATAGAGCGGCGTGCCGAAAATCCAGCGGCAGGTCTTCACCAGTTCACCGGTGATGTTGCGAGCCAGCGCAGTGCCACGGTCGCGTTCCGCAAGCTCCAACATAGCCTCTTGCTCTTCCTGCGCCAGTCGTTCGAGCACGCCGGCCGCGTCATCGAGCTTGCGCATGTCCTCGCCATTGTCCCGCTGGAAGCGCTGGTAAAGCCGATGATCCGAAGGAAGGGTCTCAGCAAAGGCACGGGTCAACATTCGGAGCTTCCGCGCCATCCCGGCATAGGCGTCGCGCGCCATTTCCGGTTCCTGCCGGCTCTCATATGGCGCCCGGTAGGCCGCATCTTGCATGAACGTAATCACGGCAGAGAACAGCCCCGCCATAGCGTAGCCTTGCGGATCGTCGCCCGATCTTTTGAGCCGGCGCGCTGGATGCAGATAGCCGTCGCCTTGACGCTTGCTCAGTTCGACCCAGACCCACCTCATCCGCTCGTGGGTAAGCAGCGCGCGCAGCAATGCAGGCGGCACCATTGGCGGCGAGCGCTGCGAGAGTTCGCGCGCTTTGACGGCGACTGGTTTTGGCACCCAAGATGGGATTCGCAACGGTCGGGGGACGTCCGCCTTCATTTGCCGCCATCCCGCAGCCGAACGATCTTGCCGCCCTTCCCTGCCCCTGTGATGGCCGTCGCGATCTTGTCGGCCGCCTCGCGTAAAGGATCATCCGCGAGGTGCGCGTATCTCTGTGTCGTGCGGGCCTGAGTGTGTCCGAGCAGGCGCCCGATCAGCGGCAGGCCGAGCCCGCCGCCGGCGCCCATTGCCGCAAACGTGTGTCTGAGGTCGTAAATGCGAACGCCGGCCAGGCCGGCATGCTTGCACACCGCCTCCCAGCAGGTGCGCAATTGCTGCACCGACTGACCAGGTCTCCGGCCGGGGAAAACGTAGTCGCCCGGAGCGACTTCGCCCCGCCGGACGCGGATATCGGCGAGTAGTTGCAGCGCGGGGGCACTTAACGGGAGCCGGTGCTCCTTGCGCTGCTTGGTGTGACTGCTCGGCTTGATCCAGAAGCCGGGCTGGCCATCGAATTGCTCCCAGGTGGCGAGCATGGCCTCGCGGGGACGGCATCCCGTCAGCATGATCAGGCGCAGGCAGTCAGCCGCCGCGGTGCGGCCACAGGCATCAAGGCCATCGACCACTGCCGCGATCTCGGCCGGGCTCAGAAAGCGATCCTTGGCCTGCTCCTGGTTCTTCTCGATCCCTTTGCACGGGTTGCCCTGCGCCTGATCGCGCCACGGCTGGTTCTCGCCGGCCAGTGGCTTGAGCGCGAGCGAGAACATCCGCGAGGCGCAGGATAGCGTCCGGTTGGCGAGCACGGGGTGGCCGCTGGCGGTGATCGCGCGATGCAGCGCGACGATGTCGCCGTGATGAATATCGGCAACCCGGCGGTCGGCGCCGATCTGCTTGAGGATGTGCCCGATCATTACGCCGTCGTCGTGCTGCGACTGCTCGGATTTGCGCGGCAGGTGCTCGGCCCTGTAGCGCTCGGCCAGGTCGGCCATGGTCGGCGCCTCGCGCCGCTCCCGGCGCTCGCTGGCGGGATCCTCGCCGCGGTCGACCCGCTGCCTGATCTCCCTGGCTTCGGCCCGTGCCGCCATGACCGACCAGTCGGGCCACGATCCGATCCGGTAGCGCCGCTCCGAACCGTCGATCCAGTAGGACAGAACGAAGGTTCGGGCGCCGCCCGGGTGTGCCTTGGTCGGCGCAAACGTGCGCAGGGCAAAGCCGGTGATTTCGGAATCCCAGATCAGCCGCGAACCGCGCGCGGGTGGCACCAGGGCCTTGATGATGCCCTCGGTCAGCTTCTCGGCCATGAACGAAAAATTCTCGTCAGTGTCTACGTCAGTGTAATCGAGTGCTCACGAGCGAGGGTAGCGCGGATGCAACGGTTTTCCGTGTGACCGCCGCAAAAAATGCCAGTCATAGACACGGGCGTGTTCCGTCCGCCGGCTGGGCAAAAAATTCCTCGTCAGTGTCAAAAGGTTAGAAAACCGGCCTCCGACGGACTGCAAAACCGTGTACTCCGGTTCAATTCCGGACGTGGCCTCCAACTCTCTCAGTCGACATACAAAAACATAGCATCGGCGACCCGCCGTCGCTGCACGCTGGTTGACCTATTCGGACGAGGCCACTGGGCCCTGGACGCACCGCAGCTGCACTCTCGTATTTTGTGCTATGCAGCAACTTCGCCGCGGCCAGCACCGCTCGTCGCGATCGGCAATCCGCTTGGCTTCGAATTCGACGGTGACGGCGGGGGTGGTGTCCGCCCTTGGGCGTTCGCTCCGCGGCGGGACGGGCCGCCTCATCGACGACGTCATCCAGACCGACGCGGCCCTCAATCCGGGCAATTCCGGCGGGCCCCTGGTCTCCAGCCGGGGCGAGGTCGTCGGCATCAACACCGCCGTCATCGCCGGTGCGCAGGGGCTCTGCTTCGCCGTCGCCAGCAACACCGCGAGCTTCGTCGTTTCCGAACTGATCCGGCACGGGCGCGTCCGGCGCGCCTCGATCGGCGTCGCCGGCCAGACCGTGCCCCTGGCGCGGCGGATCGCCCATGCGGCCGGCCTGACAAGCCGCTCCGCGGTCGTCGTCGCGGCGGTCGAGCCGGAGATGCCCGCCGCCCGCGCCGGCATCGCCCAGGGCGACGTCATCCTCGCCCTCGACGGGACGCCGATCGCCGGCATCGACGACCTCGTGCGTTGCCTTAACGGCAGCCGGATCGACCAGCCGACGCGGCTGAAGCTGTTCCGGCACGGCGAGGTGCAGGAGGTCACGGTGACGCCGGCCGAGCGCCTGCCGCCGCCGGCCCCCTAGAAGCGCTCTCCCTTGCCAGCAGCCGCGCCCCGTCCGAAGATGCGGCCGCACAAGAAAATGGGGGAGAACGGCTGTGAAGAGTTTGATTTTGGCTGCCGGAATCGCGGCCGGCATGGCTGCCGCCGCGGCGCCGGCCCTGGCGCAGGAGAAGCTCAAGGTCGGGCTGATGCTGACGCTTTCGGGGCCCTCCGCGGTGCTCGGCCAGCAGGCGCGGGACGGCTTCCAGCTCGCGGTGAAGAATCTCGGCGGCAAGCTCGGCGGCCGCGAGGTCGAGATTGTCGTCGCCGACGACGAACTGAAACCCGACGTCGCGGTGACGAAGGTGAAGGGCCTCCTCGAACGCGACAAGGTCGACTTCGTCGTCGGCCCGATCTTCTCGAACGTGCTGGCGGCGATCCACAAGCCGGTGGTCGATTTGGGCGCGATCCTGATCAGCCCGAATGCTGGCTCCTCCGCCTTCGCGGGCAAGGGCTGCAACCCGAACTTCTTCGTTACCTCCTACCAGAACGACCAGGTGCACGAGGTCCTCGGCAAGGTCGCGCAGGACCGCGGCTACAAGCGCGTCTACCTTTTGACGCCGAACTACCAGGCCGGCAAGGACGCGATGGTCGGCTTCAAGCGCCACTTCACCGGCGAGGTCGTGGAGGAATCCTACGTCCCCCTCAACACCCTCGACTTCCAGTCCGAGCTCGCCAAGATCGCCTCGCTGAAGCCGGACGCGATCTTCACCTTCATGCCCGGCGGCATGGGCGTGAACCTCGTGCGCCAGTACAAGCAGGCCGGGCTCACCGACAAGATCCCCTTCCTCTCCGCCTTCACCGTCGACGAATCGACCCTGCCGGCGCAGCAGGACGCCGCGGTCGGCATGTTCGGCGGCATGACCTGGGCGCCCAATCTCGACAATGCGCAGAACAAGGCCTTCGTCGCCGATTACGAGAAGACCTACGGCTCGGTGCCCGGCTCCTACGCCATGCAGGCCTACGACGCGGCGGCGCTCATCGACAGCGCGCTGAAGGCGACGAAGGGCGACACGGCGAACAAGGACGCGTTGCGCGAGGCCCTGAAGAAGGCCGATTTCGCCTCCCTGCGCGGCCCCTTCAAGTTCGGCGTCAACAATTTCCCGGTGCAGGACTTCTACCTCGTCAAGGCCGTGAAGCGCGCCGACGGCAAGTACGAGACGCAGATCGCCGAGAAGGTGTTCTCGAACTACACCGACGCCTACGCGAAGGAGTGCAAGCCGCAGAGCTGAGGCAGGCGCCGGGAGGGAGAGCAGGGTCATGAGAACGGAAGCGGCCGGCATCACGCGCGCCAACGAAGGGCTCGACGGCATCCGCTGGAACATCCTCGGCCAGACCTACGTGCCGAAGACCCTGTCGGAGCATTCCTTCTCCTGGCACGCGACGTTTCCGCCGGAGACGTTCGTGCCGCCGCATATCCACCCGACGCAGGACGAGTATCTCTACATCCTCGAAGGGCGCCTCGATTTCCGGCTCGACGGCGCGGAAACGTCCGCGTCGCCGGGCGATCTCGTGCGCCTGCCGATGGGCGTTCCGCACGGCATCTTCAACACGTCCGGTGCGACGGCGAAATGCCTGTTCTGGGTGTCGCCGACGCGCAAGCTCTACGACCTCTTCTGGGGCATCCACAATATGACGGACCCGACGCCCGAGAAGGTCGTCGCGCTGTCGGCCCAGCACGAGGTGAACTTTCTGCCGCCGCCGCCGGGCGAGGCGGCGGCGTAAGGCTTTCCGCCGCGGGGGAGCGAGGTCATGAAGGCGATCGTCGTCGGGGGCGGCATCGGCGGCCTCGCTGCTGCGCTGATGCTGCAATCGCGCGGCATCGCGGTCGAGCTCTACGAGCAATCCGAGGCGATCCGCGAACTCGGCGTCGGCATCAACACGCTGCCGCACGCGATCGCCGAGTTGAAGCAGCTCGGCCTCCTGCCGCGCCTCGACGAGGCCGGCATCCGCACCTACGAACTGATCTACACCAACCGCTTCGGCCAGGAGATCTGGCGCGAGCCCCGCGGCATCGAGGCGGGCTTCGACGTACCGCAATTCTCGATCCATCGCGGCCGCCTCCAAAGCGTCATCCATCGCGCCGTCGAGGAACGGCTCGGCCCGCAGGCGATCCGCACCGGCTGCCGCCTCGGCGCCTTCGCGCAGGACGAGGGCGGCGTCAGCGCCTATTTCTTCGACCGCGCCGGCCGGCACGCGCACACCGCCCGCGCCGACGTGCTGATCGGCGCCGACGGCATCCATTCCCTCGTGCGCGAAAAGCTCTTCCCGGGCGAGGGCCCGCCGGCCTGGAACGGCATCATGCTCTGGCGCGGCGCCGCCGAATGGCCGGCCTTCCTCACCGGGCGCTCGATGATCATCGCCGGCGGCATGAAGGCGAAGGTGGTGGTCTATCCGATCGCCGAGGGCTGGCGCCCCGGCATCAAGCTCACGAACTGGGCCGTCGCGGTGAAGATCGGCGACGGCACGGCACCGCCGCCGCGGCGCGAGGACTGGTCGCGCCCCGGCCGCCGCGACGAGTTGATGCCGCATGTCGAGCGCTTCTCGATCCCGCATCTCAACGTCCTCAAGCTGATCGAGGCGACGCAGGAGATCTTCGAGTATCCGATGTGCGACCGCGATCCGCTGCCGCGCTGGTCGCACGGGCGCGTCACCCTCCTCGGCGACGCCGCGCATCCGATGTATCCGGTCGGCTCGAACGGCGCCAGCCAGGCGGTGCTCGACGCACGCTGCCTCGCCGACCGGCTCGTCGCCGCCGAGCACCCGGCTCACGCGCTGGCCGGCTACGACGCCGAGCGGCGCTTGAAGACCGCCGCGATCGTGCACGCGAACCGCACCGGCGGCCCGGAAGGCGTCATCGACGCCGTCGAGGAGCGCGCGCCGGACGGCTTTTCCGACATCGAGCACGTGCTGTCCTACGAGGAACGTAGACGCCTCGTACTTGCTGGCACTTTTGGAAGCAGACCCGTCATTGACCCGTCGGCCAGTCCAAAAGCGGCCTGACCCCGTCAGACGCGCGGGATGAAATAGCGCCCGGCGAACAAGCCGATCCCGCCGCTCCCGCACGCCGAGCCGCCATCGCGGAGCACGAGCACGAGCGCCTCGCCGTCGAGGATCAAGCTCGTCGGCGGCAGGGCCGCGATCCCGATGCGGAGGGCGGGCGGCGGAGCCGCTTCATTCGCCTTGCGAGCTCCCTGTAGCGGAACTTTGTCAGTCTTTCGTTGGATGGCAGACATCGACAATGGTTTGGCGCACGCGAACACAACTTCGAGGGACGGCAATCACAATATGAATCCCTAGACGGCCGAAGCGGAAGGCGGCGCCCTGTGGCCCGCAGGATGCCGGTTGTCGCCAGCGATGGCACTTCAACAGCCTCGGACGCGGGCAGTCGCAGCGCGTCCGAGGTCGCGGAGTTATCGGAAACTCTGAAGCTGACCTATCGCGGCTTTTTCGTCCTCCAAGGCGGACAAACTTCCAGCGCAGGTCAAGTGCAACCGCGCCGATCAACGCATATTACCAGGAGCTTAGGTCCATGGCTGCCATTCAGGTCAAGAACGGCTTCTCTTTCAACATCGCAAACGTCGATCTCAACGGGCTGTATCAGGGTTTCGCCTATGTCGCGTCGAGCTCAGCGTTCTACGTATCGTATGGCGGCGGGTATGCCGATCTGTTCCGTGGGCGCGGCTTCACCTACGATTCGTCCGGAGAGCCCTCCGGTGGCGTCGTGACGTCCTATCAGCAGGTGATCAACGGTTATGTGGCGGTGGCGGTCACGAAGGCCGCGATTTCGGTCGCGAGCCTTGCAGCCGTCGCGCACACGGCTTCGAACGCGGACGACATCGCTCTCCTCCGCAAGGCGCTGTCCGGCAGCGATTCGATCACCGGCGACTTTAGCGCTGACGTTATCGCCGGCTACGGCGGCAACGACATTCTCAAGGGCGCTGGCGGGAATGACCGCATCGACGGCGGCATCGGCAACGATCGCGTGGACGGCGGCGGCGGGCGCGACATCCTCACCGGGGGAGCCGGCCGGGACAACTTCGTTTTCACGAAGGTGTCGGACTCGACTGTCTACGAACGCGACGTGATCAGGGACTTCAAGCGTGGCGTCGACAAGATCGACCTTTCCCGGATGGACGCGGATCAGGACGGAACGCCCGGCAATCAGGCTTTCAAGTTCATCGGTTCGCATGCGTTCTCGGCACACGACGGCGAGCTTCGCTTCGCGTCGGGCAACCTCTACGGCGATGTGAACGGCGACGCCATCGCCGACTTTGCGATCCGCGTCCATGGCGCTCACACGCTTTCAGCGAGGGACTTCTACCTCTAAAGGGCGAGACCGTCGCTCGCGGGGTCGGCTGGAGGAGGCGGGATATCGGTTCTCCCGGTATGCTGCCCGCCCAGGCTCGACTCGGTTTCACTGTGCCTGGGCGGCCCGAAGAGTCGCGCGCGAGGATACCCGGCCTCGGCGTAGGGGTCGCGCAGGCGGCGGTCGGGATCAGGCCGATCGGTCGGATGGCTCGATCGACGCGATGCCGGACGACAGGTCGACTTCCTCGCGCAGCTCGAGAAGAGCCGGCAGGAGCCTCCTCACGGACTGGCGGATCAGCGGATCCTCGCTTGCGGCCAAGGCCACGCACAAGGAGACGACCTTCCGGATCGCCTCTGCTTCCGCCGCATCGCCCTCAGCTCTTGAATCCGACATCGCGCTCCCGCTCAGTGGGCCGCGCCGGAGGGCTTGATGCGTTCATCGAGCCAGCGCCGCGCCTTGGTCTCGAAGCGCGGAAGGCTGAGAGCCGGCACCTCGACCACATCCATCGTCACGTCCGTCCGGGACTTCAGCTCATCGCGCAATGCGCGAAGGAGCCTCGCGCGTTGATCCGCCTGAAGTTCGGAGGTCGTCAAGAATTCAATGCCCACCTGCACCGTCTCCCGCCCGCGATCGTCGATGAAGACGCGGCCGTTGTACTCCGCGATATCGGCGTGAGCGAAGACGACCGCGTCGACGGAATTCGGCCAGACGTTGGTGGACTTGATCTTGATCATGTCGTCGAGGCGAGAGACGGTTCCGCATTCGATCCCGTCGAACGGCCGGCCGCAGGGGCACTCGCCGTGAGCCATGTAGCGAACGCGATCTCCCATTCGAAACCTGATCGCGGGGAATGTCTCCATATAGAGGCAAGTCACGACCAGTTCACCTTCCTCGCCCGACTCGACCTGCTGCCCCGTTGCAGGGTCCAGAACTTCGATGATCGCCTTGTGGCCGAGATTGTGCATCATTTGGCGACGTCCGTTGCGCTGGACTCCGCACTCGCACGTCATGAGATGCGTACCGCCCGACTGGGTGCTTCCGAATCGCTCGTGCAGCTTCGCGCCCCAGAAGTCCTCCATTTTCCGAGCCCAGTCGACGGAATGCGGCTCTCCCCCTATCGATACTCCCTTAAGATCGGGAAAAGCTTTGCGCGGCTCGATGCCCCGCTCCAGGCACCGCGCTTCGAGCCGGCCGAGATAGGAGCAGGAGGTCATCAGAAAATGCGGCGAAAACCTCAGCATATGGTCGATGCGGCTGTCCGTATCGTATTTGGCGACGTTGAAATAGTTCAACCCGAATCGCTCTGCGCCTCGCTTGTACCAGACGCCGCCGAGCTCCATGCCGACGGGAATGGTGTGGAAGAAGCGATCGCCCGGATCCAATCCCTCCCAGCGCAGCAGGTATCCGAGCTGCGCGGTCGAACGCTCGAGATCGGCGAAGCTGTAGCAATGGACCTCGCGGCCGCGGCCGGAGGTGCCGCTCGTGAGAACGACAGTCGCGACCTCCGACGTCGGCACAGCCAGCCGCGTTCCATACGGAGGCGCGCGCTCCTGGTCCGCGATCAAGTCGGCCTTGCCGATGCAGGGAACGCGCTCACGGAATTCCGATAGATTGCGAATGCGGGAAGCGTCGACGCCGCAGCGTGCGAAGCGCTCTCGATAGAACGGATTTGTCGCCTGGACCCGCGCGAGCAAGGACAGCAGACGCGCTTCCTGCAAATCCAGGAGCTCCGCCCGCGACAGTTGCTCGACGCGGACGTTCCAGAGGAGCCTTCGACCGTTACTCGATGACATCGTCGTACCCGGTCGCGTGCGGCGCCTCGAGGAAGAAGTCTTCGGCATTCACGATCGTCTTGTTCCGGTCGGGATGCCGGTTGTACGTCTCGGCGTCCTCCCGCGCATCCCATCCCGAAATCGTCAGCCACTCTTCCGACGGCGCGTGCGGCGGCAGAGCGAATGCCCATCTAAAGCCCTTCTGAGTCTTCGCGGTCGCCAAGCCGTGCTGTGCGAAATACGCGCGATATTCCTCGAGCTTTTCCGGCCGAATGCGGGAGCGAGAGATGCGGACGAACATCGTTGCAAGCTTCCGTTCGAGAAGAACACTCGCGCTGCGACGGCTTCCCCGCAGAGCGTCGGATCAAGCCGATGGGGCGCCGCAAATCCCACTGGAAAAGTCGCGCCACCGTTGATCTCGACGCGTCCGATCGTCGGTGTGTGAGGAAGTCGTCCGCGCCGCGCGTTTCAAAAAGCAAGCTAATGGGACACCGGAATTCAGTCAATAGAATGGCTGCGCGAGACGGACGCTGGCACCGCGAAAGTCGATGCACAACTGCGCGCGGTAGCGGGCTTGGGCCGTTCTGTATAGCAGGTATGATCGGGACGACTGTCTTGCTTTGGTTCTTCTGGGCGGGCATTCTCGACGACTGCGGCCGAGCCTCCGGGACGCGCCGATGGATGTGTCATCTTTGACCACCGCGACTCAATTCGCATTTGTCTATCCGCAAACCGAAAAGGTTTTCTTCGGGATCGGCTGTGCCGAGGTGCAGCTACGCAAGCTGCTGGTCGAACGGAACTACAAGAGTGTGCTGGTGGTGACGAGCAGGAGCGTCCGCGCCTCTCCTCTGATCGATCGCATTCTTCGGGCCATTCCGAACTCCGTCGGGAGCCGCGTCTTTTCCGGCAGCCGGGAGCATACGCCGAGTGCCTGCGTCGCAAGGGGCGCGGAAATTGTCGCCGGGGCGAGGCCGGACGTTATCGTCGTCGTCGGGGGAGGGAGCGCCGTCGATACGGCAAAAGGGATTGCCCTCGCGACCGCCGAGGGTGCCGCCTCGGATGTCGCGACATGTATCGAGGAAGGCCGCATCGAGGCGCTGCCGCTCGGCGCACCGAAGCTGCCGATCTTCGCGGTTCCGACCACCCTGTCCGGGTCTGAATTCACGGCGACGATCGGCATCACAAGTTCCGGAAAACGCGTGAAGTACGTCTTCCGAGACGCTTCCCTCGCCCCGCGCGTCGTCATGCTCGACCCGTCTTTCGCGGCGCACACGCCTGAGGCGCTCTGGGCGGGGACCGGCCTGAAGCTGATCGACCACTGCGTCGAGAGAATTCTCGCCAAGAACAGCAACCCGCTGATCGACGTGCAGTGCGCGGCGGCGCTCGGCCTGATTGTTCGGCACCTGGCGGCGTCGATACCGCCCGGCGCGGACGTGGCCGAGCGCCGCAGGCCGCTTCTGCTGGCCCTATGGTTCGCCCAATGCCTGCACGGCAACGTCGGCGTCGGCTTCAGCCACGCTCTGGCGCACCAGCTCGGCGCGCGCAGCGGCGTTCCTCACGGCGTCGGATCGGCGCTCCTCCTGCCGGCCGTTCTGGCCTTCAATCGAGGGGCGGCGCCTGAGCGCTTCGAACTCATCGCGGCGGCCCTCGGAGACAACCGGGCGGGCGGCGATGCGGCGAGCTATGTCATCGCCAGGATCTCGGGGCTCATCGCGGAGCTCGGCTTGCCCCGCAGGCTGAGCGACGCAAATGTTCGGCGCGAGGACCTCGCCGACATTGCGGAAGCCGCCTTGTCCGATCCCTCGTCGAAGGCCAATCCCAGGGACGCGACCGTGTCCCAGCTCACAACTCTTCTCGAGGAAATCTACTGATGCGACCCGCAGCGGAGCATGGGCATGACCGCGTTCCGGCCTGAAGATCGCGATGCGGTCGCGATAACAGGCATCGGATACACGGCCTTCACGCGGCGTTCGGGCCGCAGCGTGCTCAGCCTCGCCGTTGAGGCGGCGCTCGGCGCGCTGCACGACGCGGGCATCGCTCCCGATCGGCTCGGCGCTGTCCTCGAGTTCCAGCAGGGAGACTCGCCGAAGGCGGACGAGCTCGGTGTGGCGATCGGCGCTCCGCCCGACAGCTGGTACGAAGACCTCTACGGCGGCGGGCACCTTGCGTGCGCGATCGTGGCCAAGGCCGCGATGAGCATCGCCTGCGGTCATGCCGAGCATGTGCTGGTGTTTCGAGCGATGAACGGGCGCAGCGGAATGCGCTTCGGAAACTTCATCCGTGGCCGGGATTTGGGCGGCTACCGCTTTCTGTCGGCGGCCGGCCTGGAGTCGACCGCAGCCGTCTACGCCTTGCTCTGCCAAAGGCACATGCATGAATACGGAACGCGGCCGGAGCAACTCGCGAAGGTCGCGATGACTCAGCGCGAACACGCGATCCGGAACGAACGGGCGGTTGCGAGAACGCCTCTCGGGCGGGAGGAGTACTTCGCGTCCCGCATGGTCGCAACACCATTCCGCCTGTTCGACTGTTGCCAGGAGACGGATGGAGCGTGCGCGCTCGTGATCAGCCGGTCCGATGTGGCGAGCGACATGCGGCGAAGGCCAGTCTATGTCCGCGCCGTCTCCTACAGCGGAGGGAGCGGGGCGCAGGCGACGTTCGACCGCTGGCCCGATTTCACAGAGACCTCGTCGACCTACGTCGGGCCGGAGCTCTGGCGCTCCGCCGGCTGCGGGCCAAACGAGATCAGCTTCGCGCAGCTCTACGACAGCTTCACCTGGACGGTCCTCGCCGCGCTCGAAGGCTTCGGCATCTGCGGGAAGGGTGAGGGTGGTCCCTATATCGACGACGTCGGCATCGGAATGACGAGCCCGATTCCGGTGAACACGGCGGGGGGCCTTCTTTCCGAGGGCTATATCCACGGGCTGAACCTGATCGTCGAGGCCGTCGAGCAGCTGCGCGGGACGGCGGGCCCGCGCCAGGTGCCGGGGGCCGAGCTCGGGCTCGTGACCGCGACGGGTGGGGTCTCCCGCGGCAGCGCCATGGTGCTGCGCCGATGAGCGATACTGCGCACCCTGCAGCAGCGGCCGCCGCTTCGCCCGAAGCCGAGGCGGCGTTCTGGGATTGGTGCGAGAAGGGGGAGTTGAGGATTCAGCGGTGCCTGCAGTGCCTGCGCTGGATCTACTTCCCGGCTCCCCGCTGCTACATTTGCCTGTCCGACCGGCTCGAATGGCAGAGCGTCTCCGGGCGCGGCGAAATCTACTCCGCCACCGTCGTCTATCATGCGGCAAGCCCCGAGCTTCATGCGCGCCTTCCCTACGTCGTGGCGTGGGTCGAGTTGCCGGAACAGAAAAACCTGCGCATCCTCGCGAACATCGTCGGATGCGCGCCCGGTGACGTCCGCATCGGACAAGCGGTGGAAGTCGCGTTCGCGGAGTTCGAGGCGGGCGCCTTGCGGGCGCCTCGGTTTCGCCCGCTCGAGAGAACCGATCCGGGATGAAGCCAGCCTGCGCAACCGAGAATCTCTGCCGCCGGGGAGAGCCATGCACCCTGAGGACTACATCGCGATCTACCAGCTGCTCGCCCGCTACAATCACGTGTTCGACTCGGGCGACTACGAGGGCTGGTCGAAATGCTTCACGGAGGACGGGAAATTCCAGGGCCGCGCCGGCGCCTTCGTCGGCCGTCAGGCGCTCGCCGCCTACGCGAAGGAGGCGATCGCGAGAGGCACTTACCGCCACCTGACCGGGAACATCTATATCGAGCCCAGTCCCGGCGGCGCGGAAGCGGTGGTGTCGTCGCACATGATCTACTACACGGTCGACGATCGCGGCCCTAAGATCGAGCTGTCGGCGCGCCAAGTCGATCGCATCGTCAAGCGCGACGGAGGCTGGCTGATCCGCGAGCGACTGTTGACCGTCGACGCTGCCGGCAGATTTGGCTGATTCATGAGGGGGACCGATGATGCTACCGGTATCCGATCGGGTGGAGATTCAGGAATTGATGGCGCGGTATGCCTGGTGCATGGATATGGGAAGCACCGACGAGGAATTCCTCTCGATCTTCACGACCGACGCTGTCCTCGACAGTCCGATCAGCGGCCACCACGCCGGTGTCGAGGGGGTGAAGCAGTTTCATGCCAAGAACGGCGAGATCCGGAACGAAGTTCTGATGAGGCACTTCATCAGCAACTACGTCATCGACGGGGAAGGCGACCGGGCGCACCTGCGAGCCTATTTCATCCTGGTCATGACGCCGCGCAAGCCCCGCCCGCCGCGGCCCGTCCGGGAGACCGAGTTCGTATTCGTCGGCGGGTACGATTGCGAAGCCGTCAAGCTCGATGATGCCTGGCGCCTGAAGCGGCGCACCGTCACCGTCGACGCCCATCCGTGACGGTCGAAGCCGAGAGGCCGATCGCCGCGCGATTTCACCGAACTTCGCAGGGGAGGAATCCATGAAAGAAGGAATGCAACGAACGCTGCGACTGCGCATCTTGAGCCTCGCCATGCTGATGGCCGCCGCGCCTCTGGTCCTCGCGGACGAATCGGCCGCGGCGGCCGAGTACCAGATCCGGTACGCAGGCGTGCAGGGTTCCGAAGACGCGAATACGAAGGCCCAAAAGGTGTTCAAGGACGAGGTCGAGAAGGCAAGCAACGGCCGCATCGAGGTCCTCGTCTATTCCGGCCAACAGATGGCCGGTGGCAACACGATGGACCAGCTCCGCTTCGTCAAGCTCGGCGCCATCGAGATCGTCGCGACGGGCCTCTCGCAGCTGAGCGGCGAGGCGCCGAATTTCGGCGCCGTGAGCATGCCCTTCCTGTTCTCGAGCCTCGCGGAAGCCGATCGGGTGATGGACGGAAAGGCCGGGACCATCCTCGCCAACGATCTCGAACGGCTCGGCCTGAAGCTCCTCGGATTTCAGAATCAGGGACTGCGAAACATCGTGACTTCGAGAAAGCCGATACGCAAGCTCGACGACCTGGCCGGCCTGAAGCTCAAAGTCGTTCCCGGCCCGGTTTCGCTCGCGACATACAAGGCGCTCGCGGCAAATCCGGTCGCCATGGACTTCGCGGAAGTGCCGGGGGCGATGACGCAAGGCGTCATCGACGGCCTCGACCTGCCGTTGACGCCGGCGGTCGGCCTGCGGGCGTTCTCCTACGCGAAATACTACACCCTGACCCAGACTTCCTTCGAATCGACCGTCGTTATCATGAACGCGGCGTTCTTCCGGAAGCTGCCGCCGGATCTGCAGGAGATCGTCGTGGCGGCCGGAAAGCATTCGATCGAGTTCCAGCGCAAGCAGCAGGCGGAGGATGAGGCGAATGCCTCCGAGGTTCTGCGCAAGAATGGCATGGAGATCATCACCCTCCCCGAAACGGATCTGAAGCTCGCGCGCGAGCGCGTGCAAAGCGTCTTCAAGGAGTTCGAGGCGAAGTTCAGTCCGGAGATCTTGAAGGCGATCCGTGACCGCAACTAGGTTCGGCCCGAGAGTCGAGCGCGCGTTGCGCATCCTGCGTCGCGCCGAGGACGCAACGCTGCTGGTGGTCGCGGTGGCGCTGATCGCAGCCGTCCTCCTTCAGGTCCTGAGCCGCTATGCCGTGGGCAGATATGTGAGCCTCGCCTGGACCGATGAGATCGCGCGCGGCCTCATGATCTGGTTGACGTTCATCGGGGCCGCCGTGCTGGAGAGAGAGCGCGATCACATCCGGGTGACGCTCGCGATCGATCTGATGGGCCCGCGGGGGAGGGCCTTCGCCGACATCCTCAGCGATGTCCTGTGTGCCGCGTTTCTGGTGCTCGTCCTGGTCTCCGTGTTCGACACGTTGCGGGCCGACTTCTCGACCGTCATGCTGTCCGTTCCGCTTCCGCTCGCCGTAGTTTCGGTTGCGCTGGCGCTCGGATCCCTGGCGATGCTGGTGCATGTCGGGCTGCGGATCTGGGTGGAAGGGAGAGACCTCTTCGGGTCATGACGATCTTTCTCGGCCTTCTCGCGCTGTCGCTCCTGTTCCTCACCCTTGGGGTGCCCGTCGCGTACGTGCTCGGAGGATCCGCAGCGTTCGTGCTCGCCGTCAAGAACGACGTCACGCTATCCATCGTCGCCGCGCAGATGCTCCAAGGCGTCAATTCGTTCGTTCTGCTCTCGGTGCCGTTCTTCATTCTCGCCGGGAACCTCATGAACAAGGGAGGAGTGACGATCCGGCTGATACGGTTCGCGAGCGCCGCGATAGGATGGTCGCCGGGCGGGCTCGCGCAAGTGGCCGTCGGCAGCAACGTGATCATGGCCGGCATGTCGGGCTCCGACCTTGCCGACGTCTCCGCGACCGGGTCGATTCTCATCCCGGCCCTCAAGAGCAAAGGCTATCCGGCGGGATTTGCCGCATCGCTGATCGCCGGCGCCGGCTCGATCGGCCCGCTCATTCCGCCGAGCGTGCCCTTCGTCATCTACGCGCTGCTGGCGAACGAGTCGGTGATCAAGCTGTTTGTCGCCGGCGTCGTTCCCGGATTTGTCGTCGCCGGCTTTCTGATGGTGATGAACGTCATCGTAGCGCGCCGCTTCAACTATCCGCGGGAGCCCTGGATTAGCTGGTCCCATCTGCTTGCGGTTTTCGTGCAGGCCGCGCCCGGGCTTGTGATGCCCGTGATCCTCGTCGGCGGCATGCTGAGCGGGGTCTTCACGGCGACGGAGGGGGCCGCCGTGGCCGCGGCTTACGGCCTGCTGATTGGATTGTGCGTTTACAAGGAGCTGAAATGGCGAGACTTGAGCGACATCGTCATCGACTCGATGAAGACGAGCGCCGCGATTCTGTTCATCATCGCGACGGCATCGCTGTTCGGCGTCGTGCTCTCGCTGTACCAGGTCGGGCCGAGCCTGGCGACCTGGCTGACTTCGCTAGACGTCAATCACACCGTCATGCTGCTGCTTCTCAACTTCGTGCTGCTCGTGATGGGTGTCGCGGTCGATTCGACGGCCGCTTTGATCCTCTTGGTGCCGCTGCTCCTCCCTGCGATCGACATGTTCGGCATCGACAGAACCCATTTCGGCGTGATCGTCGTCTTGAACTTGTGCATCGGTCTCATGCTGCCCCCGCACGGACTGGCGATGCTCCTCGTCATGCGCATGGCGGAGATCGACATGACGGTCTATTTGCGCCAGGCTTGGCCCGTGATCATCGCGATGTTCGTGGCGCTGCTGTCAGTCACCTACCTGCCCGAGGTGACCCTGTGGCTGCCGCGAATGGTCGGGTTGTAGTGATCGGGGCGCCGGCTTCGGGAAAGCGGCGGGCTAGAAAATCCCTCAGAACCGTCGCCAGAGCTTCGGCGTGCGACAGCGGCATCCCGTGCTTCGCGTGGGCGAAGACCTGCATTTCGCAATCCGGGAGTTCCGCGCGCATGGCGAGCATAAGCTCCGGAGCGATGAAGGGGCTCGAGTCGGGGCACAGCAGCAGCGTCGGCAGCGAGATTTCCTTGAGCCGGGAGGTAAAATCGGCGTCGATCAGCACGTCCACGAGATCGAGGGTCGGGCCGATCGGGCACGAGGCATGGAAGTCAAGATACCAGGCATGGGCCTCGGGCGACAGCGCACCCTCGTAGAACCGCCAGTCCATCATCTGTCTCGCCCACGTCGCCTGACCTGATTTGGCTACGATGCCGCGCCAACTGTCGGCGTTCCGAATCCGGCCGCCGCGCGCGGCGGCGTTGGAGAGCGTGAGGCTCGACACCCGCTCGGGGAAGGCGAGCGCGAAGGCTATCGCGGCCGTTCCCCCGATCGATTCGCCGACGAGGTGGAACCGCTTCGCGCCAGCGGTGTCGACAACATGGCGGAGGTCGGAGACGAGGCCGCCGAACGACCAGTCGAAGCCCGGCGGCGGCGCCGATGAGGCGCCGAAGGCGCGCATATCGAACGTGACGACGCGGAATCGGCTCGCCAGCACGTATCGGCCGGCGCAGCCCGGGCAAGCGCTTCTCAACGCTCTGAACCACTTCAGGAGACAGCTCGGGGCTCGCGCCGGCGGCGCGAATTGTCGACGCCCGCGAGCGCAGGAACGGACCAATCCCGGGGCGACAGTCAGGACGTAACTCCGGGACGGCGGGAGGAGCGGCGCGACAGACAACATCCTCGCCCTGGCAGCCGAATAAGCCGGGCGGCGGACAGTGACCTCCCCTGCCGGGAAGAAGTCGGGAGCGCAAAGGCAAAGTGGCTGAGCGTCCGCGCGCCAGAATAACAGGTAGTTGTTGCCCGGGACTGGAAGCCCAGGGGTCGAGATCCCCCTAGCTTCGACGCAGCCGCTGTTGTCGCCTGGCGGTGGTCTGGTGATCGAGCATCTCATGGAGCCGAGGCAACTTCGTCACCAGGATATTCGTGACGGCATCGCCAAGCTCTGCGAAGCGTTCCCCGGCCCCTATTGGCGCAATCTGGACCGCGAAGACCGCTACCCCGCGGAGTTCATGTCGGGCCTCACCGAGGCCGGCTATCTCGCGGCTCTCGTGCCGGAGGAATATGGCGGAAGCGGCCTGCCGCTTTCGGCCGCCGTGGCGATCCTCGAGGAGTTGCAGCGCGCGGGCTGCAACAGCGCCGCCTGCCACGCGCAAATGTACACGATGGGGATTCTCCTGAGGCACGGCAGCGCCGAGCAAAAGAAGCGGTTCCTGCCGAAAATCGCGTCCGGGGCGCTGCGCCTTCAGGCATTCGGCGTCACCGAGCCCGCGAGCGGCTCCGACACGGGCTCGATCGTCACCTTCGCAGAACGCAGCGACGGCCACTATGTTCTCAACGGGCAAAAAATCTGGACCTCTCGGGCCGGCCATTCCGACCTGATGCTGAATTCTGGCGCGGACAACTCCGAAAGACGAGGTGGAAAGGCGGACCGACGGCATGTCGGTATTCCTGGTCGACATTTCCGAGGCGTCGAAGAACGGATTCTCGATCCGACCGGTCCGGACGATGATCAACCATTCGACCACCGAAGTCTTCCTCACCAACGTCCGCGTCCCTTTTGAGAACCTGATCGGGCACGAGGGCGAAGGATTCCGCTATGTCCTTTCGGGCATGAACGCGGAGCGCATTCTCATCGCGGCGGAGTGCATCGGGGACGCCAAATGGTTCATCGACCGGGCGACTGCCTATGCGCGGGAGCGCATCGTGTTCGGTCGGCCGATCGGTCAAAATCAAGGCGTGCAGTTTCCGATCGCGCGAGCCTATGCTCAGATGCGCGCCGCGGAGCTGATGGTCGATCTTGCGTCGGTTCTCTATGAGTTGGAGGAGAGCTGCGGTGCCGAGGCCAACATGGCGAAGATGCTTGCCGCGGACGCATCGTGGGCTGCCGCGGAGGCGTGCCTGCAGACTCATGGCGGCTTCGGATTCGCGGAGGAGTACGACGTGGAGCGCAAGTTTCGGGAGACGCGGCTCTATCAGATCGCGCCGATCTCCACGAACCTCATTCTGTCCTATCTGGCCGAGCACGTGCTCGGCATGCCAAGATCGTATTGATCATGGCTGGATCGCTGCCGCTGAGCGGATTGAGTGTTATCGCGCTCGAGCAGGCCGTCGCGGCGCCGTTCTGCACGTCGCGCCTGGCTGACGCCGGCGCGCGGGTCATCAAGATCGAGCGGCCGGACGGCGACTTCGCCCGCGGCTACGATGAAGCCGCCGGCGGTGAAAGCAGCTACTTCGTGTGGCTGAACCGCGGCAAGGAATTTGTCGTTCTCGATCTCCGGGAAAGGCACGATCGCGACCGTCTCCGGGCGCTCGCCGCGGCCGCGGACGTCGTGGTTCAGAATCTCAAGCCTGGAGCGCTGGCGAAGCTCGGCATTCCGAGCGAGTCGCTCCGCATGCGCAATCGCGGGCTGATCGTCTGCTCGATTAGCGGCTACGGCGACGACGGTCCGATGGCGAAGCGAAAGGCCTACGACCTGCTGATCCAGGCGGAATCGGGTCTCGCCTCGATTACGGGCGGTCCGAGCGAGCCGGCCCGCGTCGGAATCTCCCTCGTCGATATCGCGACGGGGGCGACCGCTCATGCGGCAATTCTGGAAGCGATTGTCGGGCGCGCAAGGACTGGCCTCGGCGCGGACATTCACATCTCGATGTTCGACGTGATGGCGGACTGGCTGACCGTGCCCCTGCTGCACGAGGAGGCGGGCCAATCGCCGAAGCGAATCGGTCTCGCTCATCCGTCGATCGCGCCTTACGGCGGGTTCAAGACGAGGGACGGCTTGCAGGTTCTGATCTCGATTCAGAATGACCGCGAGTGGGACCGCTTTTGCCGGACGATCATCGGAACCGATGCACCCACGATCGATCCCCGGTTCGCGACAAACCGCTCGCGGTCCATCAATCGGGCTGCGACAGATCAGTTGGTAGCGGACGCGATCGCGCGCTTCGACATGGCGGAGATATGCAGCCTCCTGGAGACGGCTGAGATCGCGTTCGCCCGCGTCAACGAGATGAGAGACTCTGGCGCGCCACCCGCAACTTCGCCGAATCACGGTCGAAACGGCGGCCGGGTCCGTGGCTATTCCCGCCCCGGCGCCCATCTTCGCCGGAGAAAGTCGGACTTACGGCCGCGTTCCCGCGATAGGCGAGAACGCACTTTCCGACTAATCGAGGAACGCTCGCCGCCGGAGGCTGGGAGTCCACGCCACCCCTCCGCCCGGCCGGCAGCTTCCGGAGGCACCTGACGCGAGCACCCGGAACTTTGCCGCTGCGCCACTGGCTCTTCGATAAGGGAGTCTCTGCGGCGGATCAAGACGGGGGCCGCACGAACGAACCTCAAGGACGATTCGGGCCGACCGCGGCCGTCGTGAAAATCGCATCGCACTCGGCGGCCGGCGCTGTACAATCGGGCCATTGCCACAGACGGAGGCGAACATGGCCAGCGGCGGCACTCCCGACACCCCGGATCTGGCGCAAGGCGTCACGCCGGCGCAATTCGTCGACGGCAAGCTCGTCGGGCATGTCGGCGACGACGAGGTGCTGCTGGTGGAGACGGGCTCCGAGGTCTTCGCCGTCGGCGCCCATTGCAGCCACTATCAGGGGCCCCTCGTCGACGGGATCGTCGACGGCGAAAACGTGCGTTGCCCGTGGCATCACGCCTGCTTCGCGTTGCGGACCGGCGAGGCGTTGCGCGCTCCGGCGCTGAACGCCCTCGACACCTGGAGCGTCGAGCGGCGCGACGGGCGGATCTTCGTCGGCGGGAAGCGCGAGCGGGCCAGGGCGCGCACCCGGCCGACCTCCGAAGCGCCCCGCAGGATGGTCATCGTCGGCGGCGGAGCGGCGGGCTTCGCCGCGGCCGAGATGCTGCGCCGCCGCGGCTTCGACGGCGACCTCGTCATGCTCAGCAGCGACGGCGCGCCGCCGGTCGACCGGCCGAACCTGTCGAAGGATTTCCTCGCCGGCAGCGCCCCCGAGGACTGGCTGCCGTTGCAGCCGGATGGTTTCTATGCCGAAAACGGCATCGCCCTGCGGCTCGAGACGGAGGTCGTCGGCATCGACCTGAAGGCGCGCGAGGTCGCGACGGCCGGCGGCAACCTCTATTTCGACCGGCTCCTCCTCGCCACCGGCGCCGAGCCGGTGCGGCTGGCGATTCCCGGCGCCGACAAGCCGCATGTCCACACGCTCCGCTCGCTCGCCGATTGCCGTGCCATCCTCAAGGACGCGGACGGCGCCCGCCGAGCCCTCGTCATCGGAGCGAGCTTCATCGGGCTGGAGGTCGCCGCCGCCCTCCGCACCCGCGGCCTCGAAACCCATGTCGTGGCGCCGGACAAGCGGCCGATGGAGCGGATTTTGGGCCCGCAGCTCGGCGATTTCATCCGCCGTCTGCACGAGGAACACGGCGTCGTCTTCCACCTCGAGAACGAGGTCGCGGAAATCGCCGACGGGCGCGCGACCCTCAAGAGCGGAGGCACGCTCGAGGCGGATTTCGTCGTCGCGGGCATCGGCGTGCGGCCGCGCCTGACGCTCGCCGAGCGGGCCGGTCTCGCGATCGACCGCGGCGTCGCCGTGAATGCCTTCCTCGAGACGAGCGCTCCCGGCATTTTTGCAGCGGGCGATATCGCGCGCTGGCCCGATCCTCATTCCGGCGAGCGCATTCGCGTCGAGCACTGGGTGGTCGCCGAGCGCCAGGGCCAGGCGGCGGCCGCGAACATGCTCGGGCTCGGCGAGGCGTTCGCCTCGGTGCCGTTCTTCTGGAGCCAGCACTACGACGTGCCGATCAACTATGTCGGTCACGCCGAAAAGTGGGACGCGATCGAGATCGACGGCGACGTCTCCGCGAAGGACTGTCTCCTGCGCTACAAGCGCGCCGGCCGCGTGCTCGCCGTGGCCTCGATCTTTCGCGATCGCGAAAGTCTCGAGGCCGAATTGTCGATGGAGCGTGCGGTTCCGGCCTAGTCTAGTGCGCATCCATAAACCGTTTTCTTTGGCGTAGTGGGCGGTCGAACTGTCGAGGCCGCTTGGTCGCGTGAGCATAGGAAGGCGGCAGAACTGCCGCCGTTAGTATCGCGAAGCAAATGCAGTCGACCGGGTTGGCCGGCGAGTGCTGGCCCGCAATATGAGTCGTTCAGCTGCGAATCGCGCGAAGATGAGACTTGGAAGAGATAAGGACACTTGGGGCAGGAAGCTGAACGCAGGTGTGTGGACAGTACGGTTACCAGCACTCTGCACGAACGAGACAGCAGCTGCTTTGGGAAGCGTGTGTGATGGTGCGTGTTGAAGCAAGGATGCCTGAGCCGGATGGCTGCGTGATCACGGTGAAGAAACGTGCGCGCGATAGTTCACCGCGCGAAGGGGTTCAGCTCTACGGTGAGCTGATAAGATGACCGAGCGATTGATATCTGCAACGGCGGCGGCGGATTTGCGTGGGAATCCCGCGTTTGGCGTGCCAAGTTCGCGGTATCAGCGCTGATGAACGGATATCACACAGGCGAGCGGCGCGTTTGGCTGGCGAGCGGTGCCGGCGGCGAGAAGCTGGTCAGCTGTTGAGCGCATGCGCATCATGTGGAGTGTGCGTCGCTCCAGTAACGAGCAGGTCTGTAGCGGATGTGACTGGTGATGAAGCGCTGGCAGCGCGTATGTCCGATGCGAATGGTTGGGGCAGGCCGCGGATGTGCTTGCAGCGCGATAATTTTTGTGCTGTAGTATGCGAGCGCGACTGCACATGCGTGTATATTAGCGGTAAGAACTCGCCGGCCACGGTGAGAGATTTGCTTGGAACAAACGCGCGCGTTCTGCGTTCCTATGTCACGTGAAAGCGCTGAAAAGAATGTGACGACGTAAGAAAATGCAAAAGCGGCAAGCCGGGCAAAGCGCGGAATGTTGCGGTGTTGCTTATGCAACGCCAGTTCTGATAGCTCAGCTGGCGATATTGGCTTGGCAAGCACCGCAGACCGACTCGACAGCAGGCTTTGCCGTCCGGTGGCCTTGAGGCGCAGCGGCTCGAATCGACGCGCAACCAAGCCGAGCAAGTATCGATGCTGTAGAGCCATATCGACATCGCGTTCAGTTCGCGGCCGATCTTTGCCCGGCGATACGATCGAATAGGCTAGCTTACGGTGCGTTGTTAACACATTGTCGGCTTCAGGGGTGGCAGAACGCTTTGTATAAGCCGGGGCATGATGCCGATCTCTCCTGAAGCCGCCCGGCCGTTTATGGATGCGAACTAGTCTAGGCGCTCCCGCTCCGCCCGGGGACGTTCAGGAGGAACGCCGTTTCCGGCCAGCCGGACGCGGTGCGGCCCGGCCGGCGGGACGCGGCGCGCGCGCGGGCCGCCGGGACGCCGTCTTCGTCGCCTTCTCCGGCGCCGCTTCCGCGACGCGGGGGGCGCGATCCGGATGGGCGAACGACAGCCCGAGCGAGAACGACACGAGCGTGCCCGAGTCCTGGCGCGCGGCGTCCTGAACCTTCAGCGTCCAGGTGCCCTTGCAGCTCTTGCCCGCGAATTTCGCCAGCGCCGGCGTCGTGTCGGCGTCGTACTGCTTCTTCAGGTCGTTCGTCGAGCCGCCGGCGCGGCGATGCAGCACGACCGGAGCGACGCCGGTCGCGGCCGGCGGCTCCAGGGTGATGACGAGGTCGCCGATGAAGGTGTGCTTGATGTCGACGCCGACGGTCAGCGCTTCGACCGGGGTGTTGTCGCCGACGTCGAGCGTCGCGGTGACCGTCTGCAGGTCGGGGATCGGGGCGTCGAAGGTGCGCGTGATGGTGATCCCGCTCTGCGGCTGAGGCTTCGCCAGCTCGACGGCGGTGAGCGCGTTCAGCCGGCCGAAGCCGTACTTGTCGCTGTGGCCTGCCGCATCGTACTGGCCGCCCCTCGGGTCGATCCTGTCGCAGGCCCGCTTGAGCACGTCCCTCACCTCCTGCCACGTCAGCGCCGGGTTGACGGACAGGATGAGCGCGACGACGCCGGCCGCGCCCGGGCAGGCACTCGAGGTGCCGCCGAAGCTGTTCGTGTAGTCGCCCGCGACGTCGCCATCGGCGGCCAGTCCGACGTTGTACCCGCCTCGCCCTGGCGGTCGGTCGTCCAGATGCCGGGCGTGAGCGGATCGGGATGATTGAACGGCGCGTGGCCGAAATCGTTGCTCGGGAAGGAGCACCACACCGCCTTGCCGAAGTCGCTGTAGACGCTGCGCCGCCGCGGTCGTTGCAGGCCGCGACCGCGATCACCTTCGCGTAGCTCGCGTAGCCGTCGTTGTCGACGGACTCGTTGCCGTTGCCGGCGGCGAACAGGACGACGCAGCCCTTGCCGCCGCGGCCGTTGGCGACGACGTAGTCGATGGCGAGGCGCGTGCTGGCCGGCAGCGGCACGACCTGCCGTGCCGCGGATCGTTCGGATCGAACCAGCGCGCCGTCCGCCGGCCCCCAGCTGCAGGAGATCACGTCGGCGCCGTTGTCGGCCGCCCATTTGAACGCATCCGCCTCGCGCTGCGATCCGAGGCCGGAGGCGAGCCGGATCGGCATCAGCTTCGCCGCCGGCGCCACGCCGGAGGCGCCGTTCGTCGCCGTTGCCGCAGGCGACGCCGGCGCAGGCCGTCCCGTGATTCTCGCGGATCGTCGGGTCCTGAACGGGTCCTTCGGCCGCGGGTCGTTCGATTGCTCGTCGCGTCGCGCGGAGAGACGACCTTGCCGGCGCCGCCGAACTCGACATGATCGATGTCGACGCCATCGTCGATGATCGCGATGACGACGCCCTCCCCGCGCGTGACCGCGTGCGCGCCTTCGACGTTGGCGTGCGCGTCGATGACGATGCCGCCGATCGGTGGTTTTCTTCAGGTGCCATTGCTGCGCGGGGATGGTCTTCGGCTCCCGGCGGCGGATCAGCTCGGGATGGCAGTACTCGACGTCGTCACGCTTCAGCAGGTCGGCGGCGATGTCGAACACGCCCTGCCCGGTGCCTTCGGGAGCGTCGACGAAATAGGCGTTCGTCGCGTAGGTCACCTGCTGCTTCACGGTCAGCCCCGCCTCGCGCAGCACCGCGAGGCAATCCTCCGGATCGGCCGCGTCGACGAACTTGACGAACAGGTTCTCGGTGTAGAGGACCGGCTCCTTCGAGGCCCGGATCGACGAGGACGCCGCCCGCGAACCGCACGTCAGGCGAGGCCGCGCGGAGCGCGGTCTTGCGCTCTTCGAGCGACCGGGCGCCGCGCCCGACCGGGACCCGGTACACTTCGACGCCGGCGTCGGGAAAGGCGACGACGAGCGCGCCGTCGGCAAGCTCGGCGGAGAGCGGCGTCGGCACCGGTCCGACCGCGCTCTTCACCGATCGCCTGCTGCGCGTGCGCACCGCGATCAGATCGTTGCTCTGTTCGAGATCGAAACCCGGCTCGTTCTTGGTTCCGTAGTAGACGCGGGGCATGAAAGGCCTCCTTGAGCTGTAAATCACCCGATGTCCGGCGACGCTCGACTGCGATCCCGCGCCACGGCGCGAGGCGGGCGTGCGTGGCGGGACGCCGTACGCTCACACGAGCGCCGTCTCCGCCTCGAAATCCAGAAAGTACCGACTACGCTTCAATTGCGGCGATGAGGTTTCCAGGCTTCCCCGATCGCGGGCGTCCTGAACGAATTTGCCAAGGAGGCTAGCGGCCGGACGGGCGGCAGAAGTGTTAGCGACTTCACACCGGCCGATGCCGTCCCGCGATCGGGTTCTTGACACGCAACCGATAGGTTACATATAAGGCTCGCATGGACGACGACGCCGTGTTCAAGGCCCTGGCGGATGCGAGCCGCCGGCAGCTTTTGGACCGGCTTCATCGAAAGAACGGGCAGACGTTGTCGGGGCTCTGCGAAGGATTGGCGATGAGCCGCCAGGCGGTGATGAAGCACCTCGCGATCCTCGAAGAGGCGAACCTCGTCGCGACGAAGCGGCAAGGCCGGGAGAAGCTCCACTATATCAATCCGGTTCCGATCGGCGAGATCGCGAACCGGTGGATGAGCAAGTTCGACGCCGGGCGGCTGCGGGCCCTCGCCGATCTCAAGAGGGCGCTGGAGCGCGACGACGACCATTGATCGAAACCACGCGGCGCCGGGTGGGGCGGTCGCTCCGGGCCGACGGCACAACGGGAGTACACATATGCCTGCGAGCACTTTCGTCTACGTGACCTACATCAAAACCTCGCCGGAGAAGCTCTGGCACGCGCTCACGAGCGCGGAGTTCGCCAAGCAATACTGGCTCGGCGCTCATCCGGAGAGCGACTGGAAGGTCGGCGCCGCGTGGAAGATCCTTCTCCCGGACGGACGGGTCGCCGACACCGGCGAGGTCGTCGAGTGCGAGCCGTTCAAGCGCATCGCCCTGCGCTGGCAAAACGAGTTCATGCCGGAAATGAAGGCCGAAGGAGACTCGCTCTGCACCATGGAGCTTGAGCCGGCCGGAGACGCCGTCAAGCTGACCGTCACCCACAGCATGCAGCGCGAGGACTCGAAATTCATCAAGGCGGTGTCGAGCGGATGGCCGCAGATCCTCTCGAACCTGAAGTCGGTCATGGAAACGGGTTCGCCGGCGCTGCCGGCGCGCCCGACCTAGCGAGATCGCCCTCGCCTCGCCGAATGCACCGCCGCCTCGCGCCCGTCCTCCCGCAACCGTCCGGAGCCGCCCCATGAACGCTCACCTGCCATTTCGCGACAAGGTCGTGCTCGTTGCCGGAGGATCGCGCGGGATCGGCGCCGCGACGGCGCGGCACTTGGCCTCCCTCGGGGCCGCGGTCGCGATCACCTACAGGGAGCGCCGCGACGCGGCCCTTGCCGTCGTGAACGGGATCGCCGGCGCCGGCGGAACCGCCGCGCCCTATCGCGCCGACGTCTCCCGGCCGGAGGACATCGACGAAACGGTGCAAGCCGTCGCCGCCCGCTTCGGGCGGATCGACGTTCTCGTCAACACCGCCGGAACGAGCCCGAATCGGCCGCTCGAGGACATCGACGCGGGCTTCATCCGCGAGGTCTTCGACACGCATGTCCTCGGCGCGATCCTCTTGACGCGGGCGGTGGTGCCGTTCATGCCCGCGCCGGGCGGGCGGATCGTTCACTTCTCGTCCCGCCTCGCCGTCTCGCCGATGGCGGCGACGACCGTCTATGCGGCGGCGAAGGCCGCCGTCTCGGCGCTGACGCTCGCCCTGAGCAAGGAACTCGGCCCGAAGGGGATCACCATCAACGCGATCGCGCCCGGCCTCATCGACACCGACATGTCGCGGGCGGCGGTCGAGCAGCGCGGCGAGGCGGTGCGCGCCGCGACGCCGCTGCGGCGCATCGGCAAGCCCGAGGACATCGTTGGCATCGTCGCCTTCCTCGCCTCGCCGGAATCGGAATGGATCACCGGACGCACGCTCCTCGCCGACGGCGGCTTCAACTGACCCAGCCGGCGGGCGCTACCAGAGCTGATACATCCCGCCCGTCACCGAGAGGAAATCGCCGGTCACGAAGCCGCTGCGCGCGGAAGCGAAGAAGAGGACGGCGTTGGCGACGTCCTCGGGCAGGCCTTCGGCGGGTACTGCCTGGGCGCGGCGGGACTGTTGATCGAGGGTCGGAAAGGCCGGGCTGTTCCTGACGCGCTCCGTGCGGATGTAGCCGGGAAGGATCGCGTTGACGGTGATGTTGTGTGGACCGAGCTCGACCATCAGGGCGCGCGTCAGGCCGAGAAGGCCGGCCTTCGCGGCGGCATAGGCGGCCATCCGGTCCGCACCGAGGACCGAGAGGGAGGACATGTTGACGATGCGGCCGTAGCCCTGCGCGATCATCGCGGGGGCGAAGGCGCGCACGCAATGGAACGCCCCCTTCATGTGGACGTCGACGACATCCGTCCACTGGCCGTCCGTGGTCTCGACGGCGGCGCCGATATGCGCGAAGCCGGCGTTGTTGACGAGGATGTGGACGCTGCCGAAGCGCGCCAGCACCGCGCGTCTCACGGCCTCGACCGCCGCCGCGTCGCTCACCGATCCGGTGACGGGCATCGCCGTTCCGCCCGCCGCCGCGATCTCTTCGGCGACCGCCTTCGCCGGCGGCTCGTCCCGGTCCCAGACGACGACGTGCGCACCTTCGGCGGCGAGGAGCCGCGCGGTCGCGGCGCCGATGCCCCGGCCGGCGCCGCTCACCACTGCGACATGACCGCGAATGCCAAGATCCATTCTAATCGTCCTCATGCTTCGGTGCGGCGCCGAGGCGGCGCCCGAACATCGCGAAGATCGCCTGCCAATCCCGCTCCGCCGCCGCCTCGTCGTAGACGGCGCGGTCCGGGAAGAGGTAGGGGTGCCGCGCGCCCGCGTGCACGACGAGCCGCGCGTCGAGGGCGAGTGCGTGAAGGATCGCCGCCAGCGTCTCGTGCTCCGAGGCGGGGATGATGTCGTCGCGCTCCGCGAAGGCGCAATACAGGCTCGCGCCGATCCCGGCGAGCGCGGCCGTCGCCGCCTCCGGCCCTTGCGGCGCGAAGCCGAAGCCGAGCACCGAGGCGGCGGCGCGGACCTCACCGGGAAAGGCGCTCGCGGCGCGCACGGCGAGCGAGCCGCCGCGGCCGAAGCCGATGGTGGCGCAATGCGGTCCGCGGACATCGGGCCGGCTCCCGAGCCAGGCGAGCACCGCTCCCGCATCGCTCATGGCGCCGGCCTCGGTCACGCTCGCGGCGGCGATCTTGCGGATGGCGACGACGTCGCCGTCATGGGATTGCGGGTCGATCACGATCGTCCCGAGCCGGTGGTAGAGATCGGGAACGACGCAGACATAGCCGCCGGCCGCGACCTTGCGGGCCATGATCCGCATCGTCTCGGTGAGGCCGCCGACATGCGCGAAGGCGACGACGGCGGCAAACGGACCCGGCCCCGGCGGCCGGGCGACGATGGCCCGCATCGGGCCTTCGGGAGTCTCGATCGACGCGTCGCGGTCCGCTTTTTCGCAGGCGCTCACGGGGCCGGCCGCTGCTTGACGCCGGCGAGGGCGCCGCCGTCGACCCGGAGCTCGCCGCCGGTCGTGAAGCTGGATTCGTCCGAGGCGAGAAAGAGCACGGCGTTCGAGACCTCCTCGATCCGTCCGGCGCGTCCCATCGGATAGGCGGCGAGGCGCTGGCGGCGGATGTCGTCGGGCAGCGCCCGCAGCATGTCCGTGTCGATGCCGCCGGGAACGATGGTGTTGACGCGGATCGTCGGCGCGAGGGTCACCGCCGCCGTGCGGGTGATCATCTGCACCGCGGCCTTGCTGACCGAATAGGCGAAGTTGAACTCGGTGCCGATGTTGCCGATCACGGAGGAGATGTTGACGATCGAGCCGCCGCCGCCCGCCCTCATCGCCGGCGCCGCGTGCTGGATGCCGAGAAAGGTCCCGGTCTGGTTGATCGCGAGGACCTCGTTCCACTCCTCGAGGGAGCAATCGGCGAATCCCGACTTGCCGAGGATCGCCGCGTTGTTGACGAGAACGTCGAGCCTGCCCTCGCGCTCCACGATCCCGGCAATGGCCGCGCGCCAGTCGGCGGGGCTCGACACGTCGAGATGCCTGTAGCGGATCGCGAGCCCCTGCGCCTTCAGCGCGGCAGCCGCGGCTTCGCCGAGGTCGTCGGCGACGTCCGCGAGGACGACCCGGGCCCCCTCCTCCGCCAGGAGCTTGCCGTGGCTGAGGCCCTGGTTGCGGGCTCCGCCCGTGACCAGAACGACCTTGCCCGCGACGCGTCCGCGCGCCGTGTCCGTCATGTCTCGGCCTCTTCCCAGCTCTTGCCCGTGATCCCCTGCGGCCGGACGGCAAGCAGCGCGAGCAGCATCGCGAAGGCGATCACGGCCTGATAGTTCGACGAGATGTAGCGTCCCACGAGGACGTTCACGAGCCCGAGCAGGAGCCCGCCGACGAGCGCGCCCTGCATCGTCCCGAAGCCGCCGAGCACCGCGGCGACGAAGCCGAAGACGCCGTAGGGAAGCCCGACATCCGACGAAGTGAACTGCGCCGGCGTGATCATCGCGCCGGCGAGACCGCCGAGAGCGCCGGTGGCGCCGAACGAGATGAAGCCCATGCGTTCCGGCGAGATGCCGAGAAGCTCGCTCGTGTCGCGGCTCGCGGCGCAGGCCCGCATCTTGCGCCCGAGGGACGTGAACTGCAGCGTCAGGCCGATGAGCGCCATGATGACGAGCGTCATCACGACGACGACGATGTACTGGCCGTCGATCCGGCTGTCGCCGAAGGCGAGATAGAAGCCGGGAATCCAGGGCGGCAGCGTCTGCGGCATCGGGCCGAGGAGGAGCAGGGCGAGGATGCTGAGGATGCCGCCGAAGACGATGGTGCCGAGCAGGACGACGTAGGGCGGACTGCGCCGCCGCCACAGGGGCAGCACGATGAACCACCACAGGATGAGGCTGCACAGGGTGGTGACGGCGATCCCCGCGAGGATCGCGATCGGGTAGGGCAGGCCGGCGACGGCCAAAAACCAGTAGGTCGAGAAGCCGCCGACCATGACGTAGTTGCCCTCGCTGAAGTTGACGACGCCGGTGGTGCGGTATTCGAGCGAGTAGCCGACGGCGATGATGGCGTAGACGCAGCCGGTGGCGAGGCCGATGGTGAGAATGAGGATCATCGCACGGCCTCCGCCGGTTCCTGCGGGCCGAGATAGGCCTCGCGCACGGCCGGGTCGCGGGCGACGAGGTCGGGCCTGCCCGAGGCGATGACGGAGCCGAAATTCATGACGGTGACCTGATCGCAGAGCTTGAAGACGAAGGGAACGTCGTGGTCGACGAGGAGAATGCCGACGCCGAGGCCGACCTGATGCCGGATCACCGCGGCGAGCCGTTCGGTCTCGACCTGGTTGAGGCCGGCCGCCGGCTCGTCGAGCAGAAGGATCTTCGGACGCATGACGACGGCGCGGGCGATTTCGAGAAAGCGCAGCTTGCCGAAGGGGAGATCGGCCGCGTCGGCATCGGCGTCCGCGGCAAGGCCGAACTCTTCGAGCACCGCGCGGGCGGCGCTCGTCACGGCCTTGGCCTCCCGCCGCATCGACGGCGTCCGGAACAGCACGCCGGCGACGCTGGCGCGGTGGTGGATGTGCATGCCCACCATGACGTTCTCGAGCGCCGTCAGCCCGGCGATGGGCGTCGCCTGCTGGAACGTGCGCGACAGGCCGAGCCGCGCGATCTGCGTCGGATCGAGCGCCGCGATGTCGCGCCCGGCGAAACGGACCTGCCCGGAAAAGCCCTTGATGAAGCCGGTGACGACGCCGATCATCGTCGACTTGCCGGCGCCGTTCGGTCCGATGAGGCCGTGGATGGTGCCGGCGGCGAGGGACAGCGACGCCGCGGAGATGGCGGTGACGCCGCCGAACGTCTTCGTCACGTCGACGACGTCGAGCCTCGCCTCGCTTTCGGAGCCGGCGCTCATCCGACCTCGCCGCGGCGCCGCACGAGCCAATCCGGCAACAGGCTCTCGAGATCCCGGCGGCCGCGGACGCGGCCGAGGATGCCGGTCGGCCGGACGAGGATCACGACGAGGAGGAGCAGGAAGAAGACGATGTTCTGGTAGTGCTCGAGGCCCGAGACCGCCTGCGGCACGAGGATGACGAAGGCGGCGCCGACGATCGGTCCGGCCGTGGTGCGCAAGCCGCCGACGAAGAGCATGAACATCAGGTTGATGACGACCGCGATATCGTAGAGGTCCGGCCCGACGAAGCGGGTGTAGGCGACGTAGAGCGAGCCGGCGAGGGAGGCCATCGCCGCCGCGATGACGAGGGCGAGCAGCTTGTAGCGCGGCACGTCGATGCCGAGGGTCGCCGAGATGTCCTGCCGCGTCGACAGCGCGCGCCAGGCCCGGCCGATATGGGAGTTGCCGAGGAGGCGGTAGGTCAGGAGGCTGAGGCCGCACAGGGTCCAGGCGAGGATCAGAAACGCGGTCGGGTTGCGGAACGAGAAGCCGCCGACCGTGAGAGGCGGAATGCCGCTGATGCCCCAGCCGCCGTTGGTGAAGGAGCTCGCATTGGCGAAGGACGCCGTGCCGAGGGCCAGCGCCACCGTGCCCATGGACAGGTAGTGCCCGCGCAGCCGCAGGAGCGGCTTGCCGATGAGGAGCGCGAGCCCGATCGCCAGGACGAAGGAGATCGCGATGGCGAGCCACGGATTGAAGCCGAACCGCGTCGTCAGGATGGCGATGCCGTAGCCGCCGATGGCCATGAACGTGGTCTGCGCGAAGCTCGCCTGCCCGGCGAGGCCGAGGAGCAGGTTGAGCGAGATCACGACCGTCGAATAAAGCGCGATGATCGTGAGGTTGTAGAGCGCCAGGCGCGAACCGTAGAACGGAGCCGCGATGCAGATCGCCGCGATGGCGACGAGGATGGCGATCTCGACGGGGCGGAGCCTGATCTCCTTCAAGGCGCCCTCCCCTCGCCGAGATAGAGCGCCGCGAGTTCCTCGATGGTCGGACGCCGCGCCTCGCGGAAGCGCACGCGCCCGTTATGCAGGACGATGGTGGTCTCGCGCTCGTTCGGCAGCGGCACGGCCTTCTGCTCGACAATGATCATCGCGAGCCCGCCGGCGCTGAGCTTCGCCAGCACCTCGTAGACCCGCGCCGTCGCCATCGGCGCGAGCCCGAGCGACGGCTCGTCGAGGAGCAGCACGAGGGGCTTGGCGAGGAGGCCGCGGGCGATCGACAGCATCTGCATCTCGCCGCCCGAGAGCGAGTTGCAATCCTGGTCCAGGCGCTCCTTCAGGACCGGAAAGAGAGCGAAGATGCGCGACAGTTCGCTCTCGTAGCGATCGCGCCGCTCGGACGGCGCCGATTCCCAGCCCAGGATCAGGTTGTCGCGGACGGTCAGCGTCGGCAGCCGGCCGCGGCCTTCGGGCACCAGGGCGAGGCCCTGCCGGACGCGGCGAAAGGCCGGCAGGCCGGTGACGTCCCGGCCGTTGAGGACGATGCGCCCGGCCCGCACGGGAACCGCGCCGGCGAGCGCCCGCAGAAGCGAGGTCTTGCCGGCGCCGTTCGGGCCGAGGATCACGGTGAGGCTGTTTTCCTCGATCGACAGGCTCGTCGGCTCGAGCGCGCGGACGCCTCCGTACTGGACGGAGACGCCCTCGACTTCGAGGAGCGGCCGGCGCGCCGCGGGCGGCGACCGCTGGCAGCTCTCCTGCGTCATTTGCCCTCGCTGCGGAAGACCACCTTCATGCCGTTGTCGAACTTCGCCGTCTGCAGCGCCTCGGATTGCTCCTGGCCGGAATGGTCCTTCGCGCTGAAGCGCCAATGCGTCACGGCGCCCTGGTAGTCGAGGGTTTCGAGGGCGTTGCGGATGGCGTCGCCGTTCGTCGAGCCGCTCTTCTTCACCGCCGCCGCGAGCATCTGCGCCGCGTCCCAGCCCGACGCCGCCGCCTGCACGCCCGCCGGATCGAGGCCCGCCTTCTTGTATTCGTCGAGGAACGCGCCCGCGGCCGCCTTCATCGGCGCATCGACGATGTCCGGATAGACCTGCACCGGAATGGCCGAGAGGAAGGCGTTCGGATAGGCGGCCGAGGCCTGCTGGAATGTCGGCGTGTCGTCGAGGCCCATGACGAGCGCGGCGGTGAGGCCGACGGTCGCCGCGGCCTTCGCTTCGAGGATATGCGCCGGTCCGGTCATGAAGTCGAGGATGGCGTCGGGACGCGCGTCCTTGAAGGCGGCGAGCTGCGGCGTGAAGTCGGTCGCCGTGACCTCGACGCCCTGGGTCGAGACGACTTCGAGGCCCCATTTCGGCGCCAGCTCGGTGAGGAGCTTCGTCGCCGACTGCGCCGCCGGCGTGAGGTTGTAGATGATGCCGATCCGCTTCGCCTTGAGGTGCTTCGTCGTGAACTGCAGCTCGAGTTCCATCACCCGCGAGAACGCCGTCGTCGACAGGAAGGCCCAGGTGTGGTCGGCCGGCGGCAGCTGCGAGAGGATGATCATCGGCACCTTCGCCTCGGCGAGCAGCGGGTGGATGGCCACGCTCGTCGCGGAGGAAGCGCCGTTCAGCATCGCGGTGACGTTGTACTGGTTGAGGAGCTGGTTCGTCGCCGTCGCTCCCGTCGTGGCGTTCGAGGCGCCGTCGACGATGCGCAGGTTGATCGGGTGCCCGTCGGCGCCGCCGTTCTTGTTGATGACGCTCACGGCGAGCTTCAGCCCGTTCAGGAAGTTCGCGTCGTAGGCGGCGAGATAGCCGGTGAGCGCGGCGACGGAGCCGACCTCGATCGGGTCCTTCGCGCTCGCCGGCTGCGGCCCGAGGAGGCCTGCCGCCAACAGGCCGAGCGCTCCGCCGGCGGCGAAGGCGCGGCGGGTCGAACCGGGACGCTTGCGTTGATGTGCCTGTGTCATGTCTTCCTCCCTCCGAATGGTCTTTTGTCCGCTTCTCTCCTCAGGGCGCAGCCGCTGCGGCTGCCGGATGGCGATCGAGGATCGCCGCCGTCTGCATCAGCGCCGCCTTGAGATTCGGCGCGATCGGGATCCCGGACCGAAGCCGTTCGGCGCGGGACGCCTGCGCGCGGCCTCCCGGCAGCCGCGGCGGCGGTCCGCCCCCGCGGCCGGCGCTCGTTCCGATCGTTTTTGCGAGGCGGTCCGCGCGCCGCCCGAAGGCGTTGGAGCCGGCGAAACCGGCCGGGTCGATGGCGAGAAAGAAATGCCCGATGCCGCTCGGCCGCTTGACCACGTTCTCGTAGGTGATCTCGTCGCCGGGGGAGCCGTCCGAAAGGGCGCTGCACAACACTTCCACGAGGAGCGCGAGGCCGTAGCCCTTGGCGCCGCCGATCGGCAGGACGGAGCCAGCGATCGCCGCCTCGGCGTCCGTGGTCGGGCGCCCGGCCGGATCGAGCGCCCAGCCCTCCGGGATCGTCCTCTCGCCCGACGACAGCATCTGCCGGATGCGCGATCGCGCGACGACCGCCGTCGCCATGTCGAGCACCATCGGCGCGGCCCCGGGCAGCGGCACGCCGGCGCCGATGGGGTTGGTGCCGAGCAGCGCCGCGACGCCGCCCGTCGGCGCGATCGCCGGGGAGGCGTTGCTCGCCGCGATGCCGATCATGCCGCGCGCGGCGGCACGGTCGCCGTAATAGCCGGCGGCGCCGAAATGGCTGCTGTTGCGCATGGCAGCGGCGCCGATCCCGTGCGCGGCCGCGAGTTCGATGACGCGATCCATCGCCTTGCGGCTTTCGACGAGGCCGAGGCCGTTGTCGGCGTCGATCACGAGCGTGCCGTCCTTCGGATGTTCGCTGCGCACCGCCGGCCGCGGCTTGATCGTGCGGTCGAGCAGTCCCGTCACGTAGAGCGGCATCGTGACGACGCCGTGCGAATCCGAGCCGCAGAGCTGTGGATAGAGCGCGACCTCCGCCGCGATCCGCGCATCCTCTTGCGTGAGGCCCGTGGCGCAAAAAAGATCGCCGACGAGGCTGAGGAAATCGGCGTAAGCCAGGCGCTCGGACGCGGCGGCTGCCCTCAGGCGCTCGGCCATCGAACCCGCTCCCGGCGAGGGCATCAACGAGCGCTCCTGGCGGCCTGCGGACATTCTACCCGCCGAGATTGAGAAGGGCGCGCGCCTCGTCGGGGCCGGCGACATCCCGTCCGACGCTGCGCACCAGTTTCACCAGAGTGTCGACGAGCCTTGCGTTGGTGCCCGCAAGCTCGCCGTTCGGCAGATGGATCGCATCCTCGAAGCCCGTTCGCACCACATCCGCGCCGAGGGCCGCGGCGACGGTCGACAGCCGAAAATGCTCGGCGGCCGGCACGACGATGCCCCACCGGATCTGCGGGAAGCGCGCCAGCCCTTCGCCCGAGACGAGGCAGAGATTGCGCGCGCTCGACGCGAGCCCGCCGAATCCGAACACGTAGTTCAGCCAGAACTGCCGGCGCGAAACGTCCAGGAGGCCGGCCTCGACCAGCCTGGCGACGTTGTCGAGGAAGCCGAGATCGAAGAGCTCGAACTGAAAGCCGAATCGCGGCTTCTTCGACATCCGCCTGACGCTCTCTTCGATGTAGTAGGGGGTGTTCGCGAACACCGACGGGTTCTGGTAGACGGGATTGTACATGTTAAGCGACCCCGCCGCGACCGATCCGAGATCCTGCGGCGGGTCGAGGTCGATGAGCGCGAGACGGTCGTCGTCCGAGGGCCGCAGCATCTGGCCGCTGACCGGATCGGTCATCGGCTTGCCGGTCTCGGGATCGATCCGCGGCCCGATGCCGGTGGTGGTCTCGACGAGGGCGCCGCAGCGCGCGCGGATGCCCGCGATCGTCTCCGCGAAAACGGCGGGAGCGGCGGTCGAGCGCCGCGTCTTCACGTCGCGGGCATGGAAGTGGACGACGGCCGCGCCGGCATCGCAGCAGCGCTTCGCGTCCTCGGCGATCTCCTCGGGCGAGACCGGAACGTGAATCCCCGCCGTGTCGAGGCGATTGCCGTTGACGGCTGCCGTTATGATCACCTTCTGCGCCATGGCGGCCTCGACCTGCCTCTGCCCTAGATCGGCTCTCCCCTGACGAGGACCCGATCGAGGCAAAGCGCGACGCGGTTGTCGCATAGCCTCGAGGCGGCGTGGTCGGCGTAAGGATGCGGCGGCGCGAAATCGAAGCCGTGGTTCACGCCGTGATAGAGATAGGTCCGCACGAGGGCGTTGCCCTTGAATGCCGCGACCATCCTGTCCACCGCGTCCTCAACCGTGCCGAAGCGCTCGACCTCCGGCAGATGCAGCGCCATCGGGCGCGCGAGCCGGCCGGCGATGTCGAGGTGCTTCTCGAGATAGGTCGGATACATCGCGGCCGTGAGATCGAAGGTCTCCTCCGTTGCGGCGAGGCAGACGACGCGGCCGCCGTAGCACCATCCGATCGCGGCGACGCGCCTGCAGCCCGAACGCGCGGCGAGCTCGGCCTTCGCGCTGCGGAGATCGACGAGGCCTTCTGAGTCGGAGCCGCTGTCGGCGTACTTCACGACGTCGTCGAACTTGGAGAAATCGTATTCCTCGCCGTGGTCGTCCGTCAGCCGCCAGAACAGGTTCGGCGCGACGACCGAGAAGCCGAGCGCGGCGTAGCCATCCGCAACCGCCCGGAGATCGGAGTTGAGGCCCCAGACCGAGCTCGCGAGAACGATGCCGCATCCGTTCGGACTGTCCGGCAGAGCGAAGTAGGACCGCATCCTCCCGCCGTCGGAAGGAACGTCTCGATACTCGCCCATGCTCTCCTCCCCTCGACGCTCGCCCCGGAGATCCCGGTGCACGGCGCCATTCCGTCCCTGTCGGCAGCGCCGTCGCCGCGCCGCCGGTTCGGCCCGGACGTCGGCCGAAACGGTCCGCGGTCGGACGACCTCCCCCCGTCGGCGGGTATCGCCAGCGCCTGTCCTGCCGGGTTCGCGACGGCGTCTCGAAACGGCGGACGCGAGCGTCCGACGCTCGTCCCGGACCGGGGGCGCATGCTAAACTGTGATCACAACAGCGCCGCTGTCAAGGGCGGCCGGGCTGCCCTCGGACACCGCGCTGGCGAGCGCCGGTCGGCGACGCGGCTTCCTTGACCGCGCCGCATCGCTGTGATCACATTTCCTGGTTGAGGACCTTTCGTCAGCATGAGGATCGTTCGGCCCGGCATCGACGGCATGAGCGAGATCGCGCCGGCCGTGAAGGACCCGGCGACGTCGCGCACGGCGACGAAGGGTCAGCAGGTCGAGCGGGCGATCCGCAGCTATCTGGCGAGCGGCGAGATCGGCCCGGGGGAAAAAATCTCGCTGCGCAAGCTCGCCGCCGCCCTCGGCGTCTCGGTCATGCCGGTGAGGAGCGCGGTGGCGCGGCTGCAGGCCGACGGCGTCCTCGAGGTCGAGCCCGGCCGGGCGGTGCGGGTCCCGTTCATGTCGAAGGAGCAGTTCAGGGAGCTGCTCGCCGTGCGGATGGAGATCGAGGGCTACGCGGCCGAACGGGCGGCCCATGCCCGCGACGACAGCGACCTGCGGCTGATCGAGGAGCTGAGCACGTCGTTCCGGCTCCTGCGCGCCGGCACGTCGACGCGAACGTCCGGCGCCGCGCGGGTCAACATGGAATTCCACTTCGCGGTCTACAGGGCCGCGAAGATGCCGACGCTCTTCGAGGTCATCGAGCGCCTGTGGCTGAAGGCCGGGCCGGTCGTCTTCTATCACATCTTCCTCGACCGGATCGCCTCCCCGTCGCGCGACAGCGTCCGCCTGCACGAGAGTGCGGTCGAGGCGATCCGGAACCGGGACGGCCCGGCGGCGCGGGCGGCGATCGCCGAGGACCTGCGGCTGGCGGGCGACCGGCTTCTCGCCGAGGACATCTTCACGGGAGCCTGAGCCGCGCCGGCGCCGGCCGCCACGACCTGCCTGAAGGGGCGATTCATGAACGACGCGATCGGAGCGGAGGCGACGCCGGCGCTGCCGGCAGGATCGGCGAAGGAGCTCGGCTTCTCGCCCCGGGGCCTGGCGCGAATCGTCGAGGTCCTTGACCGCGAGATCGCGCGGCAGACGATGCCCGGCGCCGTCGTCATGATCGGCCGCCACGGCAAGCTCGCCTGTTGCGAAGCCCTCGGAACCCTCGACCCCGGCACCGGAACCGCGATGCGCGCGGATGCCGTCTTCCGCATCTTTTCGATGACGAAGCCGATCGCCTCGGTCGCCGCGATGATGCTGGTCGAAGAGGGCTTGCTGAGGATCGACGAGCCCCTGTCGAAATTCATTCCCGCCTTCGCGGAGACGAAGGTCGCGCGCTTTTCGGGATCGGAGATCGTCCTCGAGGAGCCGCGCCGCGCCATCACGATCCAGGACCTTCTGCGCCACACCGCCGGCCTCTCGCACGAGATCGTCCCGAGCCCGCTTCAATCGCGCTACGCCGACGCGCAGCTCTGGCGCCGCGACCGCACGAACGAGGAGCATGCCCTGCTGATGGCGGAACTGCCCCTCCTCTGCCATCCCGGCACGGCCTGGAACTACAGCCGCTCGGTCGAAGTGCTCGGACGCGTCATCGAGATCGTGGCCGGGCAAAGCCTCGGCGCGTTTCTCGCCGCCCGCATCTTCGAACCGCTCGACATGCGGGACACGGGCTTCTTCCAGCCCGAGGGCCGCGGCCCCGGCCGCATCGCGCAGCCGTTCGCGCACGACCCCTGGACGGGCGCGCCCGTTGCGCTCTTCGACGCCTGCGAGAAGCCCGCCTTCGAGGCCGGCGGCGGCGGCCTCGTTTCGACCGCGGCGGATTATGCGCGCTTCGCCGAGATGCTGCGCAGCGGCGGCAGCCTCGACGGCCGCCGCATCCTCGGACGCCGCACGCTGTCCTTCATGACGGCGAATCACCTCGACCCGGCGATCGCAAACGCCCCGGACCCCCTGCCTCCGGGCTTCGGCTTCGGCCTCGGCTTTGCGGTGCGCACCCATGCGGGCCTCGCACCGTTTCCCGGCTCCGTCGGCCAGTATTTCTGGAACGGCGCGGCGGGGACGCAGTTCTGGGTCGACCCGGCCGAGGACCTCTGGGCGATCCTCATGGTCCAGGCGCCGGGACAGCGCGAGCACCTGCGCGTCCTCATCCGGACGCTCGTCTACGCCGCCCTCGACGATTGAGGACGGGCGGCCGCGCCAAAACGCGTCAGTCGGGCCGGCGCAGGGTCGCGGCGATCGCCGCGGGCTCCGCCTCTTCGAGCGCGCGCCGCATCGCCGCCTCGTCGCGAAATCGCCCGCGCAGGCGGCGGCCCTCGATCTTCAAGTCGAGACGGTCGGGCCCGAACGGCCAGGGATCGAGGACGAGGGTGTCGGGCTCGCGGCCCGGCGCGAGCCGCAATTCGGCCGTTTCGCTCCGCGACGCCGGCGCGTTCGCCAAGCGCACGTCCTTGCGCACGCCCCAGACGATTTCGAGGGACATCCGGTCGACGGTCGCGATCAGGAGCCGGCTCGCTTCGAGGGCGGCAGGGGTCGCGTTGGCGGCGAATGCGGGATCGGCGCGGAGCGAGGCGACGATCTCGTCCTGGAGCGCGTGCTGCTCGTCGAGAAACGCCGTCACCTCCGGCGCCGCTTTCGCGGGGTCGAAGGCGAAGCTGTAGATCGTGTCGGCGTGCAGCGAGACGAGAAGCGCCGGCAGCCGCCCGAACAGGCGGGCGCGGCGGACGCCGGTCCGCCATAGCCCCGTATGGCCGGCCTTCGGCAGGCGCCGGAAATCGTACGGCCGTCCCGTCTCCGGATCGAGGCTCGGCGCGGTTTCCCAATCGAACCAGCCGAGATCGTGCAGTTCCGCCGCGAGGCACACCTCTTCCCGCGGCGCCGGCGGTGCGAAGCGATCGTTGCCCCAGGCGCGCGCAAGCTGTCCCGACAGCCAGGCATGCGCCGGCTGCGATACCGCGACGACCGCCCCGTCCTCCTCGCGAAACAGCATGCCTCGGCTCCCGCGCCCGCGCTTGATAGCATGATCGCCGCCGGCTCCGCTTCCCCCGTGCGCCTGCCTCGGCTACGCTTCCCGCAGAACCCGGAGCCCGCCCGTGAGCCACGACCTGATTCTCAAGGGCGGTCGCGTCGTCGATCCGTCGCAGAAGCATGACGGCATCGCCGACGTCGCCTTCGCGAACGGCCGCGTCTCCGGCTTCGGCCGCGATCTTTCCGGCGGCCCGGCGACGGCGATCCGCGACGTTGCCGGCCTCGTCGTCGCGCCTGGGCTGATCGACCTGCACACGCATGTCTACTGGGGCGGCACGTCGCTCGGCATCGACGCCGATGCCTACGGCCGCGCCTCCGGCGTGACGACGGCGGTCGATACGGGCAGCGCCGGCCCCGGAAACTTCGCTGGCTTCCGCAAGCATGTCATCGAGCGCTCGCAGGCCCGGATCCTCGCCTATCTGCACGTCTCCTTCGCCGGCATCTACGGCTTCTCGAACGCCATCATGGTCGGCGAGAGCGAGGAGCTGCGGCTGATGGCGCCGCGCGAAGCGGCGGCGGTCGCCGACGCGAACCGCGACGTCGTCATCGGCATCAAGGTCCGGGTCGGCCGCAATGCCTCCGGCATGCACGGCACCGCTCCGCTCGGCATCGCGCTGCAGGTCGCCGATGAGGTCGGCCTGCCGCTGATGGCGCATATCGACGAGCCGCCGCCGAGCTACGACGAGGTGCTGGCGATGCTGCGGCCGGGCGACGTCCTGACGCACGCCTTCCGGCCGTTTCCGAACGCGCCCTGCACGGCTCAGGGCAGCGTCCGGCGCGCCGTCGTGGCAGCGCGCGAGCGCGGCGTCCTCTTCGACATCGGCCACGGCAAGGGCTCGTTCAGCTTCAAGATCGCCCGCGCCATGCTGGCGAACGGCTTCCTGCCGGACACGATCTCGTCGGACGTGCACCAGCTCTGCATCGACGGCCCGGCCTTCGATCTCGTCACCACCCTCTCGAAGTTCCTCTGCCTCGGCCTCACGCTTCCCGAGGTGATCGAGGCCGCGACCGTGAACGCGGCGATGGCCCTGCGGCGGCCGGAATACGGCTCGCTCCGGGTCGGGTCCCTCGGCGACGCGACGCTTTTGACCGTCGAGGAGGGCCGCTTCGACTATGTCGACGTCGTCGGCGAGCATCTGACGGGAGACCGCCGCATCGTGCCGCGCGGCATCGTGCTCCGCGGCCATTGGTGGCACCCCGGCGGCGAGGCCGGACGGACCCCCGTGGCGTCGTCGTGAGGCCCTTGACGGGTCCGCCCCTTCTTCGGGCGAAAGGCGCGGGTCCGCCTCTCCCCGCTTGCGGGGAGAGGGTTTTCGGCCAAAACAAGCGGAGCGAAGCGAAGCGGGGGTGAGGGGGCGTCCGCGGAAAGGGCGTCCGGCCGCAGCCGCAGCGCCTCCTTCGTCACCGCCCCTCACCCTCGCCTGCTGCGCAGGCTTGCTGCCTTCGGCAGCCCTCTCCCCGCAAGCGGGGAGAGGCGGACCTGCGCCTCTGGCCCGGAAGCTTCACACGCTGTCAGGATGAGGTCGCGGGGTGAATTCAGGGCCGGACAGAATCGTCGTGGCGCGGCGCCGTCACGCTTTCGCCAAGGAGGGCGGGCTTAGAGGGCGCGGCGTCGATCTTGCATCGCCGGCCAAAAGCGCCGGCCGCCGGCCTAACCAATTGCGGAGTCAGGAGATCCTTCATGCGCGTAGCGATGATCGGAGCGGGGTATGTTGGTCTGGTGTCGGGGGCGTGTTTTGCGGATTTCGGGCACGAGGTCTGCTGCGTCGACAAGGACCCTGAGAAGATTGCGGCGCTGCGGCGGGGAGAGATGCCGATCTTCGAGCCGGGGCTGCCGGAGCTGGTGGCGAAGAACGTGCGCGAGGGCCGGCTGTCGTTTGCGACCGAGCTTGCCGGCCCGGTGCGGGCGGCGGAGGCGGTGTTCATCGCCGTCGGCACGCCGTCCCGGCGCGGCGACGGCCATGCCGACCTCTCCTACGTCTTCAGCGCGGCGCGGGAGATCGCGGCGGTGATCGAGGGCTACACGGTGGTGGTGACGAAGTCGACGGTGCCGGTCGGCACCGGCGACGAGGTCGAGCGGCTGATCCGCGAGGTTCGGTCCGATGCCTCCTTCGCGGTGGTCTCGAACCCGGAATTCCTGCGCGAGGGCGCGGCGATCGCCGATTTCAAGCGCCCGGACCGGATCGTCATCGGCAGCGAGGACGGGCGCGCCGGCGAGGTGATGCGCGACCTCTACCGGCCGCTCTATCTGAACCAGGCGCCGATGCTGGTCACCTCGCGGCGCACGGCGGAACTGACGAAGTATGCCGCCAACGCCTTCCTCGCCACCAAGATCACCTTCATCAACGAGATCGCCGACCTGTGCGAGAAGGTCGGCGCCAACGTCCAGGACGTCGCCCGCGGCATCGGCCTCGACAACCGCATCGGATCGAAGTTCCTGCATGCCGGGCCCGGCTACGGCGGCTCCTGCTTTCCAAAGGATACCCTCGCCCTGATCAAGACCGGGCAGGACCACGAGGCGCCGCTGCGCATCGTCGAGACGGTGGCGGCGGTGAACGAGCAGAGAAAGCGCGCCATGGGCCGCAAGGTCGTGGCCGCCTGCGCCGGCGGCGTCCGCGGCCGCACCATCGCCGTCCTCGGGCTCACCTTCAAGCCGAACACCGACGACATGCGCGATGCGCCCTCGATCGCCGTCATCGCGGCCCTCCAGGACGCCGGCGCCAAGGTCCGCGCCTACGATCCCGAGGGCATGGAGCAGGCCAAAGGCGTCCTCGCCAATGTCGAATACGCCGCCGACCCCTACGCCTGCGCCCGCGGCGCCGCCGCCCTCGTCATCGTCACCGAATGGGACCTCTTCCGCGCCCTCGACCTCGCCCGCCTCAAGGCCGCCCTCGCCGCCCCCGTCATCGTCGACCTGCGCAACATCTACAGGCCCGACGACATGATCCGCAACGGGTTCGCCTATGTCAGCGTCGGAAGGCCCGATCCGGATTCCGCGGCGGCGCTCGACGCCGGCGCGCCGATCGCCGCGGAATGAGCGACCGGTCCGGCACAATTTCGTCGCAAAAGTCAGTCTTTTCGGGGTCGGGCGGCACGATTCCCGCCGGCGGGAATTGCCGTCGGACTGACAAGCGGGGCGGTGGGCGAGAGCGAAGGCGGCAAGCGATGGCGAGATTTCAGGAGAAGGTGCGCCTGCCGGGCGGCCGTTCGCCGCTGCGCCTGTCGCTCGCGCCGGCCTTCCATCCCCGGGACACCAACGCCTTCACGATCCTGTTCGCCAAGTCCCTGCAGGAGCAAGGCTTCGTCGTCGACGATTTCTCCTGGTCGGCTGCGGCGCTGCTGCGGCGGGATGCCGTGGTGTTCCATTGGCCGACGGGATTCCTCAACGGCTCCGCCGGCCGCCGCGGGGTTGAGCGCGGCCTGAAGCTCGCGGCCCTCGCGGCCGCGCAGCGGCTGCGCCGGACGCGGTTCGTCTGGGTCGCGCACAATGTCAGGCCGCACGACGACGGCCCGTTTGACGCCAAGGCCGAAGCGCGGGTGCAGGCCTTCCTGAACCTCCTCGACGGCGTGATCTATCTGTCGGAGAGTTCGCGCCGCGAGGTCCTGAAGCATCTCCCCGCTCTGCGCGAGACGCCGTCCCTCGTCACCACGCACGGCCATTACCGGCCGGCCATGCTCAGCGCTCCGACGCCCCGGCGCGCCCTCGGCCCGCGCGTGCGCCTGTGCTTCATCGGACAGGTGCGGCCCTACAAGAATGTCGAAGCGCTCGTTTCCTGCGTCGCGCAATTGCCGCCGGATGCGGTCGACCTCCACGTCCTCGGCAAGGCGAGCGATCCCGCGCTGATCGAGACGCTCCGGCGCCTCGCCGCCGGACACCGCCACATCCGGCTCGATCTGCGTTCGCAATTCGTGCCGGACGAGGAGCTCGAGCGTGCCCTCGACGACGCGGATGCCGCCGTGCTCCCCTATCGCGACATCCTCAACAGCGGCGCCGCCCTCTACGCGCTCTCCCGCGATCGACCGCTTTTGGCGCCGCGGGTCGGCAGCCTGCCCGAGCTGCAGGCGAGCGCCGGAGGCGAGTGGGTGAATCTCTACGAGGGCGAACTCGGCCCGGCGACGATCCTGAATTTCATCGACACCCTGCGACAAGGACCGCTCCCGCCTCGGCCGGATCTTTCGGCAAACGAGTGGAGCCTCGTCGGCCGTCAGCTCGGGACCTTCCTGAGCGGACTGATCTCGACCCGCTGAGCGCCCGCCGTGCCGACGCCCAGCGGACGCGCCTCGATCGCCCTCGTCATCAACTCGCTTGAGGGCGGCGGCGCCGAGCGCATCATGTCGCTCCTCGCCGCGCGCCTCGCCGAACGCGGCCGGCCGGTCCGTCTCGTCACCCTCGACCGCATCGAGGACCGCTACGCCCTCCCCTCCGGCCTCAAGCGGCACCGGCTCGATTCCGGCGGCGGTCTCGCACGCAGCGTCTCGGCGCTCCGCCGCTTCGTACGCGAGCATCGCCCGGACCTTCTCCTCAGCTTCCTGACGCGCGCCAATGTCGCATCCGTCTTTTGCGGGCGGACGCAGGACACGCCCTGCATCGTCAGCGAGCGGGTGCACACGTCGAGCCATTTCGCGGACCGGCGTCTCGCTGCGATCGACCGGCTCATGGTGCGCGCCGCCTATCCGCTCGCGGATCGCGTCGTCGCGGTGTCGCACGGCGTTAAGGCCGACCTCGTCTCGCATTACGGCGTGCCGCCCGAACGCGTCGAGACGATTCACAACCCGGTCGATGCCGAAAGGCTCGCCGACGCCGCGGCGGAGGCGCCGACGATCGATCTGCCGGCTGATTTCTTCGTCGCCGCCGGCCGTCTCGTTCCGAGCAAGAACTTCGCGATGCTGGTGCGCGCCTTCGCGGCCGCCGGGATCCCGGACCATCTCGTCATCCTCGGCGAAGGGCCGCAGCGGCCGGAGCTCGAAGCGATCGCGCGCCAACTCGGGATTTCCGGCCGCGTCCACCTTCCGGGACATGCCGGAAACCCGCACGCCGTCGTCGCAAGGGCGCGCGCCTACGTCTCGTCGTCGAACGCGGAAGGCTTTCCGAACGCCCTCGTCGAAGCGATGGCTCTCGGCCGCCCGGTCATCTCGACGGATTGTCCAGCCGGACCCGCCGAGATTCTCGGCCTCGCGGAATCGACCGCCGCTCCCGGCGGCTTCCGCCGCGCGCCGCACGGCGTCCTCGTGCCGATGAACGACGTCTGGGCGATGTCCGCCGCCTTGCGGGCGATGACCGATCCCGCTTTCGCGGACCCTCTCGCGGCGCGCGCGCTCGAACGGGTGCGGGACTTCGGCGTCGACGGCGCCGTCGACGCCTACGAAGCCGCGATCGACCGCGTCCTTTCCGACCGAAAGCGCGTCCGAACGTGAGGCCGGTCGACCTCTAGCAGGGCTTGACGCGCTGCGCGAGCGAAGCGAGGCGCCTGCGGCCGACGTTGAAGGCCTCGACGAAGAGGACGCGCTTCGAGGGGAACAACGCCAGCACCGCCCAACTCACGATGTAGGAGGTCGAAGCGAGACCGAAGAACTCGATCAGCGACGGCGACCCGACGCGAGTCTTGACGAGCATGAGAGCGATCGCAGCCGCGAGAAGCCCGACGATGTGGGGAAACGCAATTTTCCAGATGTCCGAAGAGCGAACGTGACCGCTCCGGCCGATCACGTACCACGTGAAGGGAACGCGAAGCGCATAGTCGCTGACGACATAGGCCACGGCGACGCCAAAGCCACCCCAGGGAAGACCGACGGCGAACGCGAGCACGGTGGAGATCGCGTTGACGGTCCCGACGAAGAGCAGGTCGCGGGTCCTTGCCTGGCTGATCAGCAGCCAGCCGAGGGAAGACGAGAAGATCTGATGCAGTCCCGCGACGCCGAGCCAGGCGAAGATGGGCGCGGCGTCCGACCACTTCGGACCGAGCAGCAGCGAAACCGTGGTTTGCGAATAGATCACGGCGCAGAGGACCCCCGGCTGCACGGCGGCCATCAAGAAGCTCACCGCGTCCGAATAGGTCCGCCGGTAGTTTTCCGGATCGTTCTGAAGCCGGGAGAGGATCGGCGTCAGCACCCGGCTCATCGGCATCGTCGCCTGCGTCAGAGGCAGCAGCATCAGCCTGTAGGCGCGATCGTAAAATCCGAGCGCGGTCGCGCCGTGGGCCTTCGCGATCATCAGGTTGTCGGCGTTGCGGGCCAAAAAATTCACGATGTTGAACAACGACACGTGCGTCCCGAATCCGATCATCTCCCGCGTCGCCTTGTCCCAGACCGGACGCCCCGGATGCCACCTCGCGCCGATCGCGCCGCCGACGAAGTTCACGAGGCTCGCCGCGGCGAACGGCAGAAGAAGAGCCCAATAGCTGCGCGTCAGCCACGCCGCCGCGACCGCGAGCACCGTGCCGAGTATCGAACCGAGCATGTCGAGGTAGGCGATCGTCTTGAACCGCAATTCGCGGCTCAGAAGAGCGATCGGCTGGCTCGCCGCGACCGACACGACGACCAAAACCGCGCCGGCCTGGATCAACCCGGCGAGACGTGGCTCCCGGAAGAAGCCCGCGATGGGACCGGAGAGCAGCACCAGAGCGGCGGCCAAGGTCAGGCTGAAGCCCGCCGACAGCCAGAACAGCGCGTCGGTCTGACCCTTGCTCAGAACGTGGCGCTGCACGATGGCCTGATTGAAGCCCATCTGCTGAACCATGGTCACGAAAGCGAAGATCGGGGCCGCCGTCGCTACGAGACCGAAATCGGCCGCGTCCAGGAGCCTGCCGAGCAGCGGCGCGCTGACGAACATGAGAGCGACGCGGCAAACCTGGGCCATGCCGGCATAGGCGACGCTTTTCGAGGTGGATGGGCGTTTTGTCGGGATGTCCATCTTCAATCCAGCGGGCCGCCCGTCGTCGGGCCAACGTCTTCGAGTCGTCGAAACGCCCTCGCCGTCGGGCTCGGCGCGGTCGCAAGTCCTGTGCCGGCAGGCGAGGACCGCTTTGACCGCGGCGGCCTGTACGAACCCTGAACCGGATCGCCCCGATCCGCTCGACCTTAGCGGAATACTGACTTTAAGCCATGCCTCCCGCGTGACCGGAGCCCCTCGACCCGGGCCTTTCCCGATCGAGGCTCGTGCGAGGAGCGTGGGAACCTTGCAGGCCGGGGCACGATCGGATCCCTCCCGGCGCCGCTATCGCAACTCAACATTGCAGCGCTTTTCCTGACATCGTTCCGGACTCCGCCCTGGCCCGATTCGGTCAATCCGGCAGCTTGCGGTAGACGTCGATCACCCGGCGCGCATGCGTCGCCGGACGCAGCTCTTCGGCGACACGGGCGCGGCCCGCCTCGTCGAGCGCCAGGTCGCTCGCGTGCCTCAAGGCGTGCCCGATCGCCGCGGCGAAGACCTCCGGCGCGGCATCGACGGGAACCGTGGCGCCGCCGCCCCATCGCCGCGCGATCTCGCCGTGTCCGGCATCGTCCGTCGCGACGTAGGGAACGCCCAGCAGCAACGCCTCGACCAGCGTTCGGCCGAACGGCTCGGCGAGGGCCGGAACGGCAAGAACGTCGAGGGCCGCGATGTTCCGCTCAGGCGGCGAGCGGAAGCCTGCGAACACGACCTCGGCGCCGATTCCGAGACGCTCCGCGAGAGCTTTCAACTCGGCTGTTTTCTCGTCGCGATCGCGCCCGAAGACGACGAAGCGGGCCCTGGGCTCGTGCCGGGCGACGACGGCGGCCGCTTCGATGAAATAGCGGGCGCGCTTGCGCTTCAGCAGGTTGGCGCTGAAGCCGACGAGCTTCAGGCCGTCGACCGGCCAGCGAGCCTCGAACTCCCCGCGCGCGCCGCCGTCCCGGGTCGGAACCGGAATCGAATCGAAGGGATTGACGATCTCGTGCACCTTGGTGCGCAAGAGGTCGGGAGGCAGATTGCGGCTGCACGCTTCGGAAATGCTGACGATCTCGTCCGCAAGCTTGACGAGCAGCCGATCGCGCAGGCGCGGCGTGATGAAGTCGCGCTGATGGTAGACGAGGGGTCGACCCAGGGATTTCGCCGGGATGCCCCAGGACTGAGCGGACCAGAGGTCGCAAACGTGAACGACCGCGTTCGGACCGAATGTCGCAAGCAGCCGGCGCCGGGCGCCGAACCTGACCACGTCCCGAAGCGTTTCACGCTTCGCGGCCGGCGGCTCCGCGACTTCGAGAACCCGCAGCCCCCGCGCCGTCGCCTCGGCCGCGACGTTCGAGCCCTTGACGGCGAGAACGACGGTCGGAATGGAGAAGTCGGAGGTTAATGACTTGGCGAGAAGAAAGGTCGAGATATGGCTTCCTCCGGTTCCATATCCCGTGAAGGGAAAAACGATCGGTCCTAGCTGTCGAATATCCGGCATCTCGCGGCGGAACGGCCTGCCTCCATCGGCGCCTTGCGATCGACGACATCGCGCCCGGGCGGTTTTGACTTGAGAATCCGGCGGGGTCAATATCGACGCGTGCCGGCTCTGCGACGGCATCGCCTCGCGGGAGCGCGGCGCGGCGAACGTCACGATGCGGGGGCGCCGTGCCGCGGCGACGAATCGACGCGATGGCCGCAAGCTGAACGGTCGCTGCGGCGATCGGCATTGCCTCGGCACAATTCGGAGGATCGATGACGAGCACGCTCGCGACGGCATCGAACGCGGGGGCGCGGGAGAACGGCGTCGTCGACACGGTACTGGTTCCCTTCACGACCGCCGAGATCGGCGGCAGCCACATCTCGGGAATCCTGCTCGCGGCGGGATTGGCGGAGCGGTTCGGGGTGCGGGCGGTCGTCGTCGCTCCGGAAGGGGCCGCCGTGCTCGCCCTTGCGCGCGAGCACGGCCTCGAGGCGATGCCGAGCGGAGACGTCCCGCGCCATCGTCACCCGCCGCATCGGGACATCCTGCGCACGCCGGCTCGCTTCGCCGCGCTGCGAAGGCTCGGCCCTCGCACCGTCGTTCACTGCAACGATCTCGGCGCTCTGCAGGCCTGGGCGCCGGCGGCGCGGCTCGCGGGCGTTCCGGTCATCTATCACAATCGCGCCTTCGACCGGGACATCTGGCCCAATCGGCTGGTGATGCGAATGGCGAACCACGTCGTTTCGATCTCGCAGTCCTGCGATGCGCGGCTGGGGTTCCTGTCGCCGCAGCGCCGATCCGTCTCGACCGATCCGTTCAGGACGCCGCTCGAGATCGATCCGGCGCCTCACCGGGCGCGGCTCGCGGCAGGCCGCGGCGATCCGGACGCCGTTCGCATCGTCGGCTTCATCGGGAATTTTTGGCGTCGCAAGCGGCCCGACGTCTTCATCGACGTGGCCGCCCGCCTCGCCGAAGACGATCGCCTCCGCTTCGCGATGTTCGGTCGCGCGGGCGACATCACCGTCGACGACCTGGAACGGCGGATCGCGGCCCGCGGCCTTTCGGGAAAGGTCGACCTCGCCGGGTTCCGTCTGCCGCCGGAGGAGAATCTCGCCGCTCTCGACCTTCTTTTGATGCCCGCGCTTGCCGAGCCGTTCGGCCGCACGCTCGTCGAGGCGATCCTCCTCGGCATCCCCTACGTCGCCGCGGACGATGCCGGTCACACGGAGATCTTTCAGCGCTGGGGCGGCGGACGAGTCCTGCCGGCCGGCGCGAGCGTCGACGACTACGCCGCCGCCTGCCGGGAGATTTTGTTCTCCACCGCGAGCGTCGTGCATCCGCTCGCCGCCCGTCGCGCGATCGCGGCCGATCTCGCCCCCGCCAAGCACGCGGAGGACGTCTTCGCGGTCTATCGGCGCCTGTCGCCGTGACCGCGCCCGGCGGACGCAAGCGCGACCGTCGCGATGTCCGTATGTCGAGCGCGACGAAGGGCGTGCGTTCCCCGCTCGCAAAAGAGGCGAAACCGCGCCTTTCGACGCGACGCCCCGGCGCCGGCCCTCGTCGCGGGGTCGACGACCGGCCTGGATTCTGTCAAAACGGCCGCCGGGGAACGCTTTCCGGCGAATGGAGTAACGCGCGGCCTTCACGCCTGCGGCGATTTCGGCCCGAAGGCTGCAGAGGCGGGTGACCGAACGAGGTAAACGCTTGGAAGTCAGAGTCGTCCCGACCTTCCCGCCGGCCGTCATGATCGGCGTCTTCCTCCTGACGCTGCCGCTTCTCGTCTGGAGCTTGCGGCGGCTTCCGGGACGGTCCGCCGCTTTCCTGCTCTGCGCGACGTGGCTGCGGCTCCTCCTCGCGGCGCTGCACCCTTACACCTATCCGCCGATCGCCGCCGGGCTGTCGCTGAACGCCCTCGGCTCGATCGTTGCCGTCATGGTCGGAGTTCTCCTGCTCGACCTCCGTCTCTGGCGGCTGAAGCGTCTCTGGACGCTCTATCTCCTGATCGCCTCGTGCGTCCTCAGCGCACTCTTCAACGTCGGCCCTGCCGCCGGGGCGGTAATGGTGATCACCAAGTACATGTTCCTCGCGACCATGACGGTCGCGGCCTACGACGTCTTTACCCGGCACAAGGCCGGCGACGTGTTCCTCGCCGTCCTCTCGGTCTACGCGGCGCCGATGGCGCTCCTGGCGCTTTCGATCGTCACCGGGCTCGGAAAAGGAAACGAGGAGAAGCCCGGCGATATCAGCTTCATCGGCGGCTATTACCACGAGGCCGCGTTCTCCGTCGTGGTCCTTACGGTGCTGATGGCGGCCTGCCTCATCGATCTGAAGCGGAACCGTATCGCGCTGCCGGCGATCCTGCTCAGCACGGCGGGTCTCGCATTCGTGAACTATCGGACGGCTTTGATCGCCGCGTTGCCGCTCGTCGTCGCGGCCCTGTACTTCCGCTCGATCAGGCGATTTGCCCCGCCCGAACGGGTGCTGATCTCGGTGATCCTCGTCGCTGTCGGCGGGGTCGGCCTGATCGCGATCGTGATGCACGTGCAGGAGCGTTTTCAGGACGTCTTCACCGTGCTCCAGCGCAGCGCCGAACTGATGAAGCCGCCGGAGCATTTCACGGACGACGAACGGCATCTGTTCTCGTCGCGGGTTTTCATCTGGGCCGGCTATCTCTCGGCCTACGCGGCGGGCGACCTGCGCAACGCCCTGTTCGGGTTCGGTCCCGAGGCCTGGGCGAAGACGATGCCGCTCTACGCGCACAACACCTTCATCGGCACGCTCTACGATTTCGGGCTGTTCGGGCTCATCGCGGTCACCTGCCTGTTCATCCAGAACATCGGCGCCTCCTTCCGGATCGGCGGACCGATGCGGCCCCTGATGATCGCGGCGCTGGGCAGCTTCCTCGTCCTGAACCTCGCGACGATGCCGCTCTGGATCATCGAGGGGAACATTCTGCTCTCGCTGCTCCTCGGATCGACATGGGCGGCGACGCGGAAACGGGCGCGCTTGCATCCGGCCGTCGCGGTCAGCGAATTTGCGCGGGGCGCGCGCCCGCTGCCGACGGGCGCAGGGTTCATGCATCACGCCGGATAGCGCCGGCGTTCGCGAACCGCGGGCGCGAGACTTGTTGCCGACCGGCGGCTGATCTAGAACCCAGGCGGTCCGTCCCGGCGCGGGCGAGCCGAGCTTGACGCCCAAAGATGCGAAGAGGACACGCGACGAGCGACATGCCCGAGCCACGAGTTTCCGTCGTCATCCCGACCTTTCGCATGGAAGAGCCCCTGCGCGCGTGCCTCGAGCATCTTGCCCGCCAGACCTATCGCGATTTCCGGGTGCTCGTCGTCGACAACGACGTTTCGGTGGATGGGGAGCTCGGCGAGAGCGCGGAGCGGGCTACTTCCGTTCCTCACTCGTCACCCCTCGAGGTCGCGCGGTTCGGCTGCGCGAAAGCGGGCTCCTATCACGCGCGAAGCGCCGGGTTGGCCCGCGTCCGGAGCGAACTGATCGCCTTCACCGACGCCGATTGCAGGCCGACGCCCGGCTGGCTGCAGGCGGCGGTCGCCGCCTGGGACGCGGCCGCCAAACCCGGGGTGGTCTCCGGCCCGATCCGTCTCTTCCCCGCCGACGAGGGACCGGTGTCGCAGTACGAGATGCGCCACAGCTACCTCGCCGCCGTCGCAAACGTGAGCGACGCCTGCGTGACCGCGAACTGGCTCATGTCGACGCGGATCTACGACGAGCTCGGCGGCTTCGACGCCTCGCTGAAATCGGGAGCGGACGTCGATCTCGCGCAGCGCGTCAGGGCGGCCGGCTACGATCTCGTCCAGGCCCCCGAGATGATCGTCGAGCATCCGACGCGAACCTCCCTCTCGGACCTGTTGAGCAAACATCGGCGGACGCTCGGCGGCGCCTGGAGCCGCACCCCCGGGCCGCTGCGCACCGCGCGACTTCTGAGACATGTGCTCAGGCGTGGCTGGACCCGCTATCGCAGGATGCGGCAGGAAGCCGACCCCGTCTCCGGAATGCTCGAGGTGCAGCGGGCGGTCACCTTGGCCGAGATCGCGGAGACAATTCGCCTCGCGCGCGGCGGCGAGCCGCAGCGCTGACCCGGGCTTGCTAGACGATCGTGAAGTCGTCCGCCGACAGGAGCGGCTTGTTTGAGAGGATCGCGAACTTGACGGCTTTCGCGGCGCCGCTCCCGTCGCTGTCGTACCACAACGAGCCCGTCACCCGATCGTAGACGATGCGGTCGCTCGCCAGGCTGGCCGAACTCCCGAAATGCAACCCGCCGGGGTCCAGCGATCCGACCGGTCCGGCATTCGGAAAGAAGGCGTGCCCGAGCGCGATCGTGTCGTCGGCGGGCCTGAAGTCCGTGATCCTATCGATGTTGGCCGGTGCGCTCAGCGGCGATCGAAAGACGAAGGTGTCGTGTCCGGGACCGCCAATCAGCACATCGCTGCCCGGTCCTCCGTCGAGAGTGTCCGAACCGCCAAGGCCGCGCAGCTGATCCTTCCCCTCCTTGCCCGCGAGGTGGTTTCGCCCGGCATTCCCCAACAGAAGGTTGGCGAATTCGTTTCCCGTCAGGTGCAGGCTCGCGGTCGCGTGCGAACTCGCCGCCTTGAGCACCTCGACCTCCGCCCGCGGCTGCAGCTTGTATGAGACGGAGACGCTGACCGTGTCGGTGCCGCCGCCGCGGACCTCGAGCACCCGGTCCCTCGCGTTGTCCATGACGTAGGTATCGTTCCCGCGGAAGCCCTCGAGCGTGTCGGCGCCGCCTTTCCCGTCAAGAACGTTCGCGCTGGAATTTCCTTCGATCCTGTTCGCGGCGCTGCTGCCGGCGAGGTCCAGGCGGGCGTGACTGCGTGCGTTGGCGGCGCTGGCGACGAGGAGCTCGATCGCGCTCGACGACGAGAGGGCGAAGCTGCGGCTCGCGATGACGCGATCGAAACCCTCCCCCGCCCTTTCGACGACGACATCCGTTCTGTCGCCGACGACGTAGGTGTCGTTGCCCAGCCCGCCGACGAGACGGTCGCTGCCGGCATCGCCGATGAGCCGATCGTTCCCGGCGAGGCCGTAGAGCACGTCGTTTCCGGAACGGCCCGAGATGACGTTGTCGGCGCCGTCTCCGACGAGCTGGTCCGCGTATCCCGATCCGACGAGGTTCTCGAACTGGCTGACGCGATCGCCCGCCGCGTCGCCTGCGGACCCGGTTCCGCTGGTAAGGTTTACGGCGACGCCGCCGGCGCTGCCGGAATAGTCCAGGGTGTCGACGTCGGCTCCGCCGATGAGATTGTCCGCTCCGCCGCCGCCTTCGATCGTGTCGGCGCCCCGTTCGCCCGTGATGAGGTTCGCTCCGCTGTCGCCGCGGAGGATGTCGTCGGCCTGAGAACCCCTGAGATTCTCAATTCCGGAAAGCCTGTCTCCCTCGGCATAGGAGCCCGCGCCGGTCCCGGCGACGAGGTTGATGACGACGCCTCCCGGGCTGTTGTCGTAGGATACCATGTCGGATCCGGCGCCGCCGTCGATGACGTCCGCGCCGCCGCGCGCATTGATCAGGTCATCGCCGCCGCCGCCGTGCAGCTCGTCCGCGCCCGCCGTGCCGACGAGCGAGTCCTTCTGCTCGGTTCCGACGACCACTCCGTTCGCGTCGGTTCCGTAGGTCACGCCGTCGATGACGAGCTGAGATCCCACGATGAACCGCGCGAAGGTGGAGCCGACTGCCCTTACGATGGGAGAATCGACCAGGGACAGCGTCGAACTGGCCCCGTCCGATATGTCGAGAACGACCGTCCTCGGGTCGTTGTCGGAGAGCGTCGTGCCGATGACGCTCGGATGTGCGCCCGCCGCCACCCAGATGTGAGACTGCAGGCCGCTGCCGCCGCGGATGTGAGGATTGAGGCTGAGGCTGTCCTCGACGACGATGTCGTCGGACCAGAAGCGGAAGTTGCGCTTGTTGTCTTCGGCGGTGGCGCGGACGAGATGCGTGCCGCTCGATTTCAGATCGTAGCCGCCATCGGTGTTGCCGGCCGCGTAGGTGTCCTCGAACAGGACGTCATAGACGCCGCGTTCCGTGGCGAAGCCGTCCCCGTTCCAGTAGCTGTTCACCGAATCGTGGCTGTTGAGCATCTTCGTGCGGCGAATGACGACGTCGTGAACGGTCCCCTCGAGATGCACGCCCATGGCGAAGTTGTCGCCGTCCTGGCCCTCGCTGTCGCCGAGCACGTCCTCGATCAGGATATGGCGGCTGTCATAGCGCAGGTGAACGGCGGACTTCGAAAACCCGCGCACGTCGACGTGGGTCATCGTGAGTCCGTCGACGGACGCCGTGCCGGTGCTGGCGACGGCCTGGTCTTCGAGGAACCGCTGAACGTTGTCGGCGACGATGTCGCGAAGCGTGAGATCGCTGATATCGGCGCCGATTCGAAAGGCGGCGCTGCCGACATTCTTGAAGGAGAGGTCCCGGAACACGAGATGGTCCGCGCCCGACTGCAGCAGAAAGACCTCCTGGCCGCCCTTGTTGAGGCCGGGAAGCCAGGGGTCGGCACGCACGCCGACGATCTCGACCTTCATCCCGGCGCCGAACTCGTCGAGCTCCGCGAACCGTCACCGGAGCGCCCGACGCGCCGCCGTGGCCGATCGTTCTGGTGTCGATGCCGCCGATGTTGTAGCCGCCCATATCGGCGCGCAGGAGAACCTCTCCTCCCGGTCCGACCGCGCCGATGAAGCTGTCGAGGCTGCCCAGGGTCCCCGCATTCGACCAGGACGTACCGTCGCGGGAGCCGGAACCGGCCGGAGTAATGTAACGCACCATTCAAAAAGACCTTAAGGAAACCGAACGTGTCGCGCGCAATGAGCCACCTTACCCGTCCTGAGCGGGCCTGCAACCGCAAGGATGCTTCTTTGCGCCTCACGGACGGGTGAGGCGGCGCCCGGACGCACAGCATTCGGGCAGCTTGGCCGATCCTGAGAAACCGAAAGGCCGCTCAAGGCTTTCCTGTCATCTTGCTGACCCATTCCATCGGCAAGTCAGTGCCTCCGCCCGCGCTGCCGGGCTTTCTCCGCTGCGGCAGGGTGGAACTCAGGGGTCGCTGGCACGAGGGTTGCGTGCCGGCTCCTGGTTCCCAGGCTCGGCGGGCCGCCCTTCGCCGACGAGGTGTCGATGCTTCACGTCACGAGGCCGGGTTCCTCTTCGAGGTCCGCTCCTTATTCGAACTCAGGAACCGTCCGCGGCCGAGTATTTCGATCTCGAGTTCGTCGCCTCGGCCCTGTTGCGGCGGAAAAAGGAGATCGTCGCGGGGATTCTCGCCTGCGTCGCGATCGGCGTCGTCTACGTCATGACGGCGGTGCCGGTCTATACGGCGACAACCGATCTTCTCGTCGAGCGGCGGCAGGTGCGGGCGGTGCAGGATGTCGGCGCCGGCGTGACCGACGCGACCGTCGACGCCGGCGCCCTCATCGACAGCCAGGTCGAAGTCCTGAAATCCGAGCGCATCGCCCTCGTCGTGGTGCGGCGGCTGAAGCTCGTCGACAACACCACCTTCTGGCTCCCCGACGGCTCAATCTTCACGACGATCGTGCAGGGCGTTAAGTCCGGCATCGCCTGGACGAAGAGCCTGCTCGTGACGCCTCCGCCTTCGGATCCCGAGCAGCAGGCCTATGCGCGCGAGCGGGCGGCCGTGTCGCGCCTCCTCTCACGCGCCCTCGTCACGCGCGTCGGCAAGACCTATCTCGTCGACGTCGCCTACACCTCGCCGAGCCCGCGCCAGGCGGCCGAGATCGCCAACGCCTACGTCGAAGCCTATCTGTCCGACCAGCTCGAATCGAAATACGACGAGGTGCGGCGGGCGAATTCGTGGCTGCAGACGCGCCTCGACGAGCTGCGCCAGCAATCGCTCGCGTCGGACGCGAACGTGCAGCGTTTCCGCGCCGAAAACAACCTTATCATGGTCGGCGGCCAGCTCGTCTCCGATCAGCAGCTCAAGGACCTGAACACGCAGGTCAGCGCGGCGCAGAACGATCTCGGCCGAACCGAGGCGAAGCTCGATCAGATCAAGTCGATCATCGACAAGGGTCCCGGCGAGGCCCTCGTGGCGGATGCTCTCGACAATCCGCTGATCAAGGATCTGCGCACGAAATATCTCGACGCCTCGAAGCGCGAAGCCGATCTCACCGCGAGGGTCGGGAAGGATCACGCCAGCGTCGTGCGCCTGCGCGGCGAGATGGGCGAGTATCAGCGCCTGATGTTCGAGGAGCTCAACCGCACGGCCGAGGCCTATCGGAGCGACTGGCAGGTCGCCAAGGCGCGCTACGAAGGCCTGCAGCGCACGCTGCAGGAACAGATCGACGTCGCCGCGAAGGCGAACGACAAGCTCGTCGCCCTGCGCGAGCTCGAACGCGAATCCGACAACTACAAGGGCCTCTACCAGGCGTTCCTCCAGCGCTATCAGCAGACGGTCCAGCAGCAATCCTTCCCGATGACCGACGCCCGCGTCATCGCGACCGCCGCGGTGCCGTTGCAGCCGAGCGCGCCGAACACGCCGCTCGCGCTCACGCTCGCCGTGGTGCTCGGCTCGCTCGCCGGCGGCGCCGTCGGCGCCTTCCGCGAGTATCGCGACCGCGCTTTCCGGACGGCGAAGCAGATCCGTGACGAGCTCCGCCTCGAATGCCTCGGTATGCTGCCGCGGATCGACGAGGCGGGCGGGCCCGGCCGCGACGCGCGTCAGGCCGGCCCGCCGACGGACGTGATCTCGCCGGCCTTGCTGCGCTACGTCCTCGATGCGCCATTCTCGGAATTCACCGAGACCTTGCGCGCGGCGGCGCTGGCGACGGAAGCAATTCAGCCGCGTCGCACCGCACGCGTCCTCGGCATCGTCTCGGCGCTCCCCGCCGAAGGCAAGACGATGGTCGCGAAGAATCTCGCGACGCTGATCGCCGAGAACGGCCGCAGGACGCTCCTCATCGATGCCGATCTGCGCAGTCCGAGTCTGACGCGCACGCTCCTGCCGAAGGCCGATGCCGGCCTCCTCGAGGTGTTGACGGAGAGCCGCACGCTCAACCAGGTGGCGCGGGTCGAGCGCAGCTCGGGCCTCGTCGTGATGCCGTCGGTGCCGCGGCCCGAAATCGCCCATTCGAGCCACCTGATGGCGAGCCCGCAGATGGACGCGTTTCTCGACAAGGCGGCGGAGGAGTTCGACTACATCATCCTCGATTTGCCACCGCTCGGACCGGTCATCGACGCTCGCGCCGTCGCCGCGAAGATCGACGGCTTCTTCCTCGTCGTGAAATGGGGACGGACGTCGCGGCGCATCGTCCGGGCGACGCTCGAGGCGAACGAGGCCGTCGAGAGCCGCTGCGTCGGCGCCATTCTCAATGACGTCGATCTCGGCCTTCTGCGTTCCTACGAGGACGAGTTCGTCGATCGACAGCACTATCACCAGTACTATTACCGCGTCGACGCGGCCGAGCGCGCCGTTGCCAAGGACGGCCGGCCGGTGCGCCGCGGCGCACACGCGCGCGGCCTGACGCCGCGGCTCCGGCGGATCCTGAGAATGGGACGATCCGGCTCGCCGCCGCGCAGCGGTCAGGGCTGAATCCGGGCGCCGTCAGGGCACCATCGAGGCGTAGACGGCGGCAGTCTCCCGGCACACTTCGCTCCAATCGAAGGGCGCGAGCAGGTTGCGGTCGCTGAGGGCGAAGCGCGCATGCGGTTCGGCGAGACGCCGTGCGAGTTCCGCGACATCGCCCTTGCGGAAATAATGGCTGCGCGGCAGACCGAGATCGAGGTTCGCCGGGATGTCGCTCAAGAGCAGCGGCGCGCCGGCCATGGCCGCTTCGAGCGCCGCGATCGGCAGGCCCTCGTGGTGCGAGGGCAGCACGAACAGCGAGGTCGCGCCGAGCAGGACGGCAAGATCGGCGTGATCGACGGCGCCGGCGAGGACGACGCGGTCGCCGGCGGCGCGCCGCAGGCGTTCGGCGTAGGCATCGCCGGGGGCCGCGCCGCCCGCGATGACGAGCTTCTCCCGGACGCCCGACGCATCGAAGGCCTCGATCAATTCGTGGAACGCCTTCTCCGGAACGAGTCTGCCGACCGAAAGGATGAACGGCCCGTCGCCGAGGCCATAGCGCTCGAGCACCGCACGGCGCCGTTCGGCATCCGGGGCGCGGCCCGCGAGGTGGTTGGCGCCGTTCGGCACGAAGCTGATCTTCGCCGCCTGCCGCGGATGCTTGCGCCTCAGCGCGTCCGCGAGGGAGGGCGACACCACGATGACGCGGTCCGACACGGCGATTGCGAAGGCTTCGCCGAGGCGCAGCGCGCTTCGCGCGAGCCAGTTCCACTTCGCGCGATCGTAATCGGCGCCGTGGTGCGTCACCACGACCTTCATGCGCATCAGCTTCGCGATCGGCGCGACGAGCGCGGGGCCGATGGCGTGAATGTGCAGAATGTCGGCGCGCAGGCGCAAGCCGGCATAGAGCACGCCGAGAAGCGCGTTCGTGATGGCTTCGAGCGCGCTCGACCTCGCGTGCGGCAGCGGGATGACGCGCACGCCCTCGTGCAGGTACGGGCGTGCTGGCACGTAATGGCGCCGCGCGACGACCGAGAACTCGTCGCCCGGGCGCAGACGCTTGAGGCCGGGCAGCAGATGCTCGCAATGCGTCTCGACGCCGCCGACGACCCGCGGCAGGCCGCGCAGGCCGAGCACGCAGATTTCGCGTCGGGCGGCTCGCATGCGCGGCAACGCTCATGGCTGCGCCTCGATGTCGACCGAGCCTCCCGCTTCGACCTGCGAGGGGCGCGCGGCCGGATTGGCGCGCACGCTCGTCCCCTGCATCACGAGGCGGCCGGCCTTTTCGACGAGGGCGACGGTGGTGCGGGCGTCATCGTCGGCGAGCCTGCCGCCCGACAGGCGCGCCGATCCTCGCTCGCCGATCCAAAGGTGGTTCTGGCTGCCCTTGCCGCCGCGCTTGTGCGGGTTCTCGCTGACGCATTCGGTGAGGACGCTCTCGCCCCAGACGCGAAAGTTGCGCATGTTGTCGTCGGCGCGCGCACGAAGGAGCGTCGTGTCGCGGGATTTCAGGTCATAGCCGGCGTCCGTGTTGCCCGAGGCCGCGGTGTCTTCAAAGGCGATGCCGCGGGTGTTCTTTTCGGTCGCGAAGCCGTCGCCGTTCCAGTACTGGTCGTCGCGGCCGCGGCCGTCGCTGTTCTTCATCGTCACGCGGCGGAAGACGACGTCGTGCACGGAGCCTTCGAGATGGATGCCGACGACGTAGAGTCCGCCCGGCTGCCGCTCGCTGTCGCCGCTGACGTTGTCGATCGTGACGCGGCGCGTGTCGTCCTGCAGGCGGATCGCGCCCTTTGAGAAGCCGGCGATGTCGACGTCGCGGATCGTCAGCCCGTCGATGCTCGCGGTCGCGGCGCCTTCCGAGGCGTTGTCCTCGAGAAAGCGCCCGACGTTGCGGGCGCCGACGTCGCGGATTTCGAGATCGGCGATGTCGGCGCCAACCCGGATCGCGCCGTTGCCGACGTTCTCAAAGGCGAGGCTCGAAAAGCTGAGATGATCGGCGCCGGCAAGCAGGCGGAGCGCCTCGGCGCCGTCGGCGCCGTTCGCATCGCCGGGCTTCGTCCGGTTGCCGACGATTTTTGCCCGTGCCGGCCGGCCGGCGCCGTCGACGCCCGCGATCGAGACCGGCTTGCCTGCGGCGCCGCCGGCGCCGATCCTGATCGGGCTCGTCACGGGGTAGGGCCCGCGATCGGCGCGCAAAAGCACCCGGCCACCGGGTCCGACCGCCGCGATGAACGCCGGAAGATTGGCGATCGTCCCGGAATCCTCAGCCGAGAGTTCCGCTGCGCGTGCCCGACCCCGACGGACTGATATGGCGGACACCTTCGCCCGCCAGTGCTGAATTCAGGGACGCGGCGAGAAGGGCCGACGCAATCAGCGCAGCGCGCAAGCCGGCGACCCTCCTTCCGCGGACATCGACAGGCGGCATCTCGTCGGCTCCTCCTTGCGGACAGACTTTGTTTCGAAGCGGCGACGGCGGCGCGAGGCCGGCCCGTACGCCGCCGTTCAGTAGGCGTTCCGCGCCCGAATTCAGCTCGATGACGGTGCGTACGAGAATCTTGAGGTCTAGCAGAAGGCTCCAGTGGGCGATGTACTGAATGTCGAGTTCGACGCGCCGATTCATCACGTCGGTGCTCGCCGTCTCGCCGCGCAGCCCGTGGACCTGCGCCCAGCCGGTGATTCCGGGCTTGACGTGATGCCTGAACGCGTAGTTCGCGATCAGCTTGGCGTATTGGTCGTCGTGAACGAGGGCGTGCGGGCGCGGCCCGACGAGGGACATGTGGCCGCGCAGCACGTTGAAGATTTGCGGCAACTCGTCGGCGCTCGAGCGCCGCAGCCAGCGGCCGAGCCGGGTCACCCGTGCGTCGTCCCGCGTCGCCTGCACGACCTCGTCGCCGTCCTCCGCGACGACCATGGTGCGGAACTTGAAGATCCTGAACGGCCGGCCGTTGAAGCCGTTCCGGGTCTGGCGGAACAGGATCGGGCCCGGCGAATCCAGGCGAATCGCGCAGGCGATCAGCAGCATGAGCGGGAACAAGGCGGCGAGCGCGAGGCTCGCGAAGAGCACGTCGAAGGCGCGCTTCGCGGAACGCTCCGCGAAGGTGAGCGGTACGCGCTGGAGCTCGAAGGCCCAGCCCGCATTGATGCGCCGATGCGGATAGCGCATCACGTCCCGCGCGATCGGATCGGCGAGGAGCTTCACGGGCACGGGGACGCGCTGCAGAGCGCTCAGCACGTCCTTCAATTCGCCCCAGCGACTCCACTCGACGGCGATGTGAATCTCGTCGATATCGGAACCGTGAACGAGATCGGCGACAAGATCGCCACGGCGGCCCCACTCCACGGCCTCGCCGGAGGCGTCGGCGGCGCCCGGGAGGGGAACCGTGCGCGCGATCGTGTAGCCGTACCTGAAATAGGCCGCGCGATCCTGGCCGAAGGCGGCGCTTTCGTCGACGAGGAGAACGATCTTGCGCCCCTTCAACGCGCCGCGATCGAACGCGGACTTGGCGAGCCGGTACAGCACGGCGCGCTGCATCGCGATGAAGGCGGGTCCGGCGACGCAGAGCGTGAAAACGTAGCCGCGCGAGAAGAGATCGCTCGTCTTCAGCGCAAACGAGATCCCGATGACGAACATGAGGACCCCGAGCCAAAGCACCGGCAGGTCCCTCGGCATCGGACCGCGTTCGACGAAGCCGCCGGGATCGTAGGCGCCGCGCGCCTGGAGGATCGGCACCAGGATCGCGGCGATGAGGGATCCGGCGGCGAGGAACTCGTCAGCCGGTCCGAACTGCTCGTAAACGCTGAGGTGATAGCCGGCGCCGGCGACAAGGCTCGCACAGAGGATCGCAACCGCGTCGGACGCGGCGATGATCCAACCGAGATCTTCGAAGCCGACGAACCAACTCCGCGGCGGCTTTCGAACGACGAATTCAGTGTGGGAACTAATATTCAAGCACGCGGCCTCAACTGCGGTCCGGATCGGCCGAGCGCGCCGGGCGGCGCGGGCGGCGCCCGAAGGCATCCCGCCGCCCGAATCGACATCGCCGCATTCGCTCGATCGCGGACGTCCCATTGGTTTGAGTTTCGAGTTGGCTAGCAAGGCCAAGTTGTCATCACTCAGCCTCCCGCTGGTGCACCTCCGGCTGTTTATCGATCAATATTGTCAGTTTTTGCTCAGAGCCAGATCGAACCTGAGATTCAGTCTTTTGCAAGGCATGCGGGAGCCTGGCCGGCTTGCATGTCAGGGGCATGAACGTAAAGACGCTCGTGCGCGCGGGTTATTCCGGATTGCACCCGCGACATTGCGCGCCAGCGATGCTGAGTTTTTTGCGCGCGTCCGGGACTTGGATTTTACAGATGCTGCGCGGGAATCGCGGCGCCCCGCCGGCCCGGTTCCGGGAAACGCGCGCGCGACACACGCGTCTCAGCCGCGACGCACCGTCCTCAAGACGATCGGGAGCGATCGAAGAAAAAGAGCAAGTCCTTCCGACGATGCCACGGCGTGCGCGGAGCAGCCGCCGCGCCCTCCCCCCGGCTCTTCAGGCGACGCGGGCCGACTGAGCGACGCTGTCCTCGGACTTTTCCGGGGCCGGCGTTTCGATCTTGCGCGGGCGGACGGCCACGGCGACCGCGCCGACGAGGGCGACTGCGCTCGCGCTCAAGGGCGCCGTCACGACGGCCAGAAGCGGCCCATGCGACCAGAAGAGCGCGACGTGAAGAGCGGCGGCAACGATCGCCCCGAATCCGTAAACGAGAACCACGCGCTTCCCCCACCCCAAAACACGACCCGTCGCTCGTGCAGGACACTACAGAGAGCGGGCCGTTTCGTAAGTTGAACTTAAGTTAGTATGCGCCGAAAACCCGTATAATTTCAAGAGGATGAAGGAACTGAGAATCGACGGAAAATTTTACAATTCCTTGACTCCGGCCGACGCCCTTAACGGCTCCGCGCCGAGGCGCGCAACCGGCCGCCGCGCTTCGCGCGCCATGGCCCGGCCGGTGCCGCAATTTACCGCGATAGGCGCGGTTTTCACATCCGGCCGGGCACCGGGAGGGCGGCGCCTGTCACTGCGCCGGCGTCGTCGCCGATGAGGAAATCGATCGCCGCTGCGAGTTCGCCGGGCGAGACCCAGGCGCTCGGATCGGCTTTCGGCATCGCCGCGCGGTTCTGGGGCGTATCGATGATGCTCGGCAGCACCGCGTTGATGCGCACGCCGTCCGCCTTCAATTCCTCGGCGAAGCTTTCGACGAGGCGGACGATGCCGCTTTTCGCCGCGGCGTAGGCGGCCATGCCCGCCGGCGCCCGCAGAACGACGCCGGCCGAAACGGCGACGATGCTGCCGTGCCGCGCCGCTCGCATCGGCGGCAGGCAGGCCAGCACCATGTTCACGGTCGTGAGAAGGTTGAGGCGGAACATCGTCTCGAAGAGTTCGGCTCCGCTCTGCGCCGCGGAGGCGAACGCGAAGCCGCCGACCGTGTGCACGAGCCCGTCGACCCGGCCGAACCGGCCGAGCGCCCGTTCGACCACGTCCGCGCACGCTGCCGTGCTTGCGAGGTCGGCCTCGGTCACCGCCAGGGTCCGGCCGTCGCCGCCCGCAGGGGCGGGATGCCGATCGACGGCGACGACGGCGGCGCCGCGCGACGCCAGCCGCTCGACCACGGCGCGGCCGAGGTTGCCCCCCGCACCGGTCACGATGACGACGTCCCCGTCCTTGGCCATGGCTCGCCCACCTGCGCCCGGCAGCCCGGTTCAGCTCTTACTTATGGCGCGGCCCGCGCGCGAATGCCATGCCGGCGATTGCGACGCAGCCGTCATGCGGGGATGCCAGGGTGCGGGGGCTGTGACGAAGGAGGCGCCGCGGTTTGGGCCGAGCGCCTCTTCCGGCACCGCCCCCTCACCTCCGCTTCGCTTCGCTCCGCTCGTTCGGCCGACGGCCGAACCCTCTCCCCGCAAGCGGGGAGAGGCGAACCCGTGCTCTTTAGAGAGATGTGTGAATGCCGTAGGCAAGGGGGGTGGGCGCCTTTGTCTGCCCTCCCCGGCAATGGGGGAGGGGCGCAAAACCCGACGTTTGAAGATGCGGATGTGGAGCGGGATGCATTTGGCGAAGCGATCGATGAATCCGCCACAAGGCTATACGCCCTCGCCGGGAGTTTTGGCCCGGGCCTTCTCCCGCTGCTCGATCTCGCGCACGATCGCGGCCAAGGTTCGCGGCAGAGGTTCGTCGGTGCTCGACCGGTACGCCGTTGCGAGGGCTTTGCCGATCACCATGAGGGCGAGGTTCGGGGGCGGGTCGTCGATGCGGGGCAATCTCGGTTCGTCGGCGGCGATCATTTCGTTATGTCTCCAGCGCACGGGCCCGCGGCGCGGCGGCGAACTTAATGTTTGTTAATGGAGAGAAAGCGCGAGCCAGGGCGCCGGTTTCAGCTTGGCGGCAAGTTCTCGGACGGCCGGCGCGGACCGGGATGTCGAGCGAAGCCGGAACGAGGGCCGCAGCTTGGCGTTTCCACCCGATGGAGGATGCCATGCCCGAGCCTGCCAAGTACCCCGTCAAGAACCCCGCCCCGACGGAGGAGGAGCGCAAGCCTCCGAAAGAGACCGACGACGAGAAGCTGCCGGAGAACTCGAAGGCGAATCTCGACAAGAAGCTCGACCATGCGATCGAGGAAAGCTTTCCGACCAGCGATCCGGTTTCGGTGAAGATCACGAAGTAGGGAGCGGCGGGACCGGCCCGCCGCGTCGCCGGGCAAAGCCGATGCCGCGGAATACGCCGCGAACCGAATGAGCGTGACCGCGCGCCGTTTGCGCGCGGAAACGTTGCGAGCGCCCGCAGGCTCCGGTTCGGGCGTCCGAACGGCCGATGAAAGCAGCGACGATGGCGATCCGTCGCGTGCGTCCCTGCAAAGCACCGACGCGGGACCAGGCGGCGGGTGCGCCGCGCGGATGATAGCGCAGCCCCAGCGAGGCGAGATCGCCGCTCGCGAGACCAGACGAGGCGGGGTCAGTCAGGGGATTTCGTAGAGGGTGAATTGCTTGGGGATGCCGCGTAAGGAAGCCTGCTGTGGTACCGGCAGCAAGCTTAGAGCGTCCAACATTCTTGCTGTTGTGGGATCTTCGATAACGGCGCTGGTTGCAACGATCGAGCGCGAGCCCGCAAAATTTTGGACCCGCGAGGCTATGTTTACAGTTTGGCCGAAATAGTCCTGCCGGTCATTGAGCATGACTGCTAAGCAGGGGCCCTCGTGAATGCCGATCTTGAGCAGCAAATCCTCATGACCCCGCTGCTGGTTGAGGCTCGTCATTGCTTCGCGCATCCGCAGTGCGGCGGCGACTGCCCGGTCCGGCGTCGGAAAGGTCGCCATAATGGCATCGCCGATGGTCCGCACGACGGCTCCCGACTCGGCCGAGACAATCGCCGTGAGAGTAATGAAATGCTCCTGCACGAGGTCGTAAGCCACAAGGTCGCCGACTCGCTCGTAGAGTTCTGTTGAATCCTTGAGGTCGGTGAACAAGAACGTCAGGCTTTTGACCTTCAGCCTCTGGTCTATATCGAGGGTCCCAGTCTGATAGATGTCACGGAAAGTCTGATTCGTGAGCAGGCGCTTGGCGGTCAGAAAGGGCCGGCGGTGTGCCAGCATCCGGTGCAGCGTATCGTTGGCGATCCACGCCGCCGGACGAACCCGCCTGTCTGTCCGATTTTCAATGGACAGCCGAAGCGGTCCGGGCCGGAGCTCGCGAATCTGATGTTGCGGGTGCACCTCGTTTAGGACCAAGGAGAGGTGTTGGCGCTCGCGCGTGGGCTCGCCCTTGACTGCGATGAATTGTGACGCATGGGTCACTGGCTCGAAAATGATAATGAACTCGGCGGGAAGCTGCAGCGCGAGGGAGATCCTTTCTCCAGGCGCGATTTCGACCGCGTCGATAACAACCTGATCGAGCAGCTCCTTGAAGTCTTCGGGCAAGACGAGGCCGCTCCCCCAGAGAATTTGGCGGTAGTACTCCCACCAGGGAAGGCTATCGGGGTCATGCGCTGCAATCTTGCGAACTCTCGGACTTACAGTGAAGGTTACTTCCACCATCTCGTCGAGTGTGGGCTCGTACCCAGCGGCGCAGAGAGTGCAGCTGTACCGATTGCAGTTTACGAGCTTGAGAGAAGCGCCGGTGTCGAGGACGCCGCCGCATCCGGGACACAGAACGTTCCACGAGAGATCGAAGAGGCCAAGCCGCGCCGCGTGGAGGAAAGCTGCGATCAGGTCCTCCTCGTCAAGACCAGTTTCTGACGCAAGCGTTAAAACATTGATGCGATTAAGTTCACGATCTGAGCCGTAGGAGATGAGCCGCTCGATCATCTGAACGGTGCTGGGTTCGGCCGTTTCGCCTAAGATTTCCAAAAGCGCGCGTTCGTCGGACATTCTCTCGCCTTTGAGCGAGCATATCATGTTAATGTATCATCAGTTTGCCCTTTGCCGACCGGGAGTCGGGTACTACGCCAAGAGCCCGTATGGAGCAATTCCGCCAAGATCCGAGAAGGCCGGACGCCAGCAAAGCGGTAAGTTGACCGGGGCACGTCAATTGGCCCCCGTACCTGCTCAAGTGTCGATCTGTGCGCGACGTCGAGGATCGGCTATGCTCGATCCATGCAGGATGCCGACGCCCTCTTCGAAAATCTGCGCCGCACGACCGACTTCCATGCCGCGCGAGAAGTTGAGGCCTTCGTGCGGGAAGGCCGCGACGAGGAGCTCGCTCGCGTGAACGCCCTGAGCTTTGCGGCGGATCGCGGCCTCCCTGCGGACAAGGTTATTGCGACCCTGCTGCATGCGGTGCAGCTTGGCCTTTTCGAGATGTCTTGGAACATCCTGTGCCCGAGCTGCGGCGGTGTTCTCGACGCCAATGCCACGCTCAAGAGCTTGCGGCAACAGGACTTCCATTGTGCTTTCTGCGCGGTCACGCGAGAGCCTTTGCTCGATGACACCGTAGAAGTGAGTTTCGCGGTGAGTCCGCGTGTTCGGTCCATTGCCGCGCATGAGCCCGACTCGTTGAACTTCTGGGACTACTACCGCCAGGTTTTCTTCGGCTCGGGAGTAACATTCCCCGACTCGGCCTCCTTCGACGAGCTCAGCCGTCAGTGCGTGCTCGAAACGATCGAGCTGCAGGCCGCGGAACGAGCGCTCCTGTCGCTGCAGCTCCCCAGACGAACCGTAATCATCTTTGATCCCGTCACGCATTCAGCTCATCACATCGACGTCGAGGGCGAGGAGGCTGCCGATCGCCAGGAGCTGTCGCTGGTCTTCAGCAGCAGGCGAGCCGGAGCCGGCCGTGCAACGATGCATCCAGGACCGCTCCGCCTGTCTCTAGACAATCGCGCGGAGCGGCGGGTTTTGCCGGGGGTTTTCGTGGTTGGGCCCGAGATGGACGGCCTCATTGGCGGGCGACGCCCGTTCCTGACGGCAAAGCAGCTTCTTACGACGCAGACGTTCCGCGACCTTTATCGGACCGATGCCCTCAACGTCGAGCAGAAGCTTAAGATCATGAGCCTCACCTTCCTGTTCACGGATTTGAAGGGCTCGACGGAGCTCTACGAACGCGTAGGAGATCTGGTCGCCTACGACCTGGTCAACGCTCACTTTCAAATCCTCACGGACATCATCGCGTCGGAGTCCGGAGCTGTCGTCAAGACGATCGGAGATGCGGTGATGGCGACTTTTCCCGAGGCCGATCTGGCAATCTCCGCCGCCCTTCGCATGCGGGAATCCATGCGCGAGCTCAACGAGCGACGGCAAGGGCAGGACCTGATCCTGAAGATCGGGATGCATGAGGGTCCATGCCTCGCGGTGCACCTCAACGATAGGCAGGACTTCTTCGGTCAGACTGTGAATATCGCGTCGCGCGTGCAGGAACTTGCGACCGACGACACCATTTTTGCCACTCACACCGTCGTTGAACCGCCGAAATCCGTGCAGCTTCTCGCTTCGCGCGGAATTCGGCCCGAGCCCCAAAAACGGACCCTTCGCGGCATCGGCGATCGCATGCCCGTGTTTGCGATTATGTAGCGGTCGGGCCGACATCGCGCATCAGCCGGCGGCCAAGGGCCCGTCGCAATTGAAGGCTGAGAAAGAACCGTGCTTCGCCTCTCGTCGAATGCCGCACACGTCAAGCAACGCTCGAAGTCGATCGTCCGGCCCCGCTCGCGCTGGCACACCTTGGCGGCAAGCTCACCGAGCGGGACACGCCGGGCGCGAGCCCTAAAGTATGAACGTGTCTCCAAGCTTGAGCACCGCTTTCACCATCCATTGGCCGCTGATGATGAAGTCGAATGTTTCCGAACTCGCCATTGCCGCGTTGAACATAATCGCTACGCCGTTCGTTCTCCGCGCCGTTGGGCCAAGTTCGCCGGGAACAATCGAGGTGTTATGATGCACATCACCGATGTGACCCTTTATGTCACGAAGCGAGAACGCTCCCCCAAAAATGTTCATATTTACCGTATCGAGACTGAAAAAGAATTCATTCGGGATTCCGCTTCCGCTAATTGCTCCAGCACAGCCTATGAGAGCAGCTTGGTTGGCAACACGACTGCCTATCTTAAACGACAGCGAACCAGAACTTGCGCCAGGATTAACTTTAAGCCTATGCGCAGCCATGAACCAATCCGAGGCTTTCGTGTCAACGCCCATTTTATTTCTCCTTCGTTAGCGGAAGTCGATATTTTAGGCTGACTTGTCGGAGAGCGAGCGGCCACATCCGCCTAACACCCTAATGTTGCGCGGCCTTGTGGACTTATGTCGGTTACGGATAGACAAGACAGCGACTACACTAAGGCGTCACTGTACTGCGTTTAGATCTGAAGCTATTTTGCGACTTCGATCTTTTCGACATCGCCAAATATACGTGAGGTCGAACAGACTGTCACGCGCGATTTCTCACGTGACGTTGTGCTAAGTGCGCTGGAACACTGGCGGTCGGTGACCTCTATGCTTAAGGCGTCCGAGCATCTGCTACGCCCCGCGGGCCGCCAATTCCGCCGCCCGCGGGCGCCAGCGACGCTCGCCGGCCGCGTCGTCGCGCCGGACATGGCGGAGTCCGCCGCGACCCTCGAGGCGATCCGCGCCGCGGGCGGGGAGGGATCGCCCTGTCCGCCGACGTTGCCAAGGCGGCGGCGCGCCTCGCCGAGGAAGCCGTTGCCGCGTTCGGTCGGATCGACGGCCTCGTCAAACAATGCGGCGCTCTACGGTGCATTCAAGGGTGGACGCTTCGATACCATCCCCGAGGCGGACTGGGACGCCGCCATGCTGCATGAGACGACGTCGAAAAGCCGCGATCGCACTCGGGCGAGGGCTTGCGCGCGACCTCGGCCGGGTTCCATCCGGTTCAACGCGGTTGCGCCCAGCGCCATGGGGACGGAGGGCACGCGCGAGTTCTTCGCGGAGAAGCTGGAAAGCGCGCTGGAAACCAGGCGATCGCCCGGACCTTACAGCCAGGCGACGTGACCGGGACGGCCCTCTCGCTCCGACGCCGCTGCCATCTTGCCTGAGCAGACAATCCGACTAATGTGGAACGTTCCAGAACAGGACATAAGGGGAGCCTGGCACTGTCGCTCGTCGTCGAGAACCTGGGTGTCGTGGTCGGGGAGCCGGGGCAGGAGGCGAGCATCGTTCGCGATGTCAGTCTGTCCGTCGGCGCCGCCGAAACTCTGTGCCTCGTCGGGGAATCGGGTTGCGGCAAGAGTGTGACGGCTCGCGCCGCGATGCGGCTGCTGTCGTCCCCTCTGCGCCTTGCGTCCGGGTCGCGGATCCTCCTCGAAGGGCGCGATCTCTCGGCACTTACGGAAGAGGCGCTGTGCGCGATCCGCGGGCGCGACATCGCCATGATCTTCCAGGACCCGATGAGCGCGCTCAACCCCGTCTGGACGATCGGCGATCAGGTGGCGGAGGGCCTGCATCTGCATCGCAGAGCCTCGCGCAGCGCTGCCCGGAGCCGCGCCGTCGCCCTGCTGCGGCAGGTCGGCATCCCGTCGCCCGAACGGCGCGCCCGGCAATATCCGCACGAGCTCTCGGGCGGAATGCAGCAGCGGGCGATGATCGCGATGGCGCTTGCCTGCGAGCCGAAGGTGCTCATCGCGGACGAGCCGACGACTGCCCTCGACGCCACCATCCAGGCGCAGATTCTCGATCTTTTGCGGGTCGAGCAGGCGCGCTACGGCATGGCGCTTGTGCTCATCACGCACGATTTCAGCATCGTCGCCGAGATGGGCACGCATGTCGCCGTGATGTATGCCGGCCGCATCGTCGAAAGCGGCCGGGTGCGCGACGTGCTGCGCGCGCCGCAGCATCCGTTCACGCGCGCCCTGATGGCGTCGATTCCGCGGCTCGGCATGCCGCGCGGCCGCCGTCTCGATGTGATCGGCGGAAACGTTCCGAATCCCCTGGAGCCCACGCCCGGCTGCAGCTTCAGGCCGCGCTGCCCGCAAGCCTTCGAGGCCTGCGAGGAGGTCCCGCCTCTGCTTGCGGCCGGCGCGCAGCGGACGGCGTGCTGGCTGTATGCGCGCGGCAGCCGCGCCGAGGCGCCATGACAGAGGTGGCGCCGCTGCTCGACGTGCGCGCGCTGCACGTCCATTTTCCCGTCGCGAGCGGCATCCTTCGCCGGCCGATCGGGATGGTGCGCGCCGTCGACGGAGTCGATCTCGCCGTGCGGCCCGGCGAGACCCTCGGCCTGGTCGGCGAATCGGGCTGCGGAAAGTCGACCCTCAGCCGCGCCATCGCGATGCTCCTCAAGCCGACCTCCGGCGAAATTCGGTTCGAGGGCCAGAACCTCGCCGCCTTGTCGAGCGATGCCCTGCGCCGCGCGAGGCGCGATCTCCAAATCATCTTCCAGGATCCTTTTGGCTCGCTCAATCCGCGCCTGCGCGTTGCCGATCTGCTGTTGGAAGGCCTGCGCATTCAAGGCCTCGCCGATCGCAGCCGCGAACGGGACGTCGTCGACGAGATGCTCTGGCGCGTCGGCCTCAACACGGCCCTGGCGCAGCGCTATCCCCACGAGCTCTCGGGAGGGCAACGCCAGCGCATCGGCATCGCCCGCACGCTGGCCCTGCACCCGAAGCTGATCGTCGCCGACGAACCCGTTTCGGCCCTCGATGTCTCCGTGCAGGCGCAAATCCTCAACCTATTGATCGACCTGAAGCGCGATTTCGGGCTGACCTACGTCTTCATTGCCCACAATCTCGCGGTCGTCGCCTACATCGCGGACCGGATCGCCGTGATGTATCTCGGACGGATCGTCGAGATCGGCCGCAGCGACGTCCTGCAGCGGCGGCCGCTTCATCCCTATACCGCGGCCCTGATCGCGGCGACGCCGCAGATGCGCGCCGAGGGCTACGACATGCGCCTTCCCGGCGAGCCGCCGAGCCCGCTCGCCGTTCCGAAAGGCTGCCGCTTCCGGGGCCGCTGCCCGGCGGAACGGCCGATCTGCGTCGCCGAGGAACCGAAGCTTGTAGAGGACGGGCCCGATCACCTTGTCGCCTGCCACTTTCCCGGCGCGTCGACCCCGGCAGCGGGGTTCGTTCCCGCCAGGGGCACCGACGAGCTCTGGAAGTCGGTCGCATCGAATCTGCCAGAAAGGAGCACATCGCGATGATCAGGGGCTATCCGCGCCAGCCGAGCGTCCGTCCCGGCGAGGTCCTCACCCTGCACGTCTCGACGACGAGCCCGCGCTTTCGCGTCGCGTTCTTCAGGCAGGGCGCCGAGCTGACGCCGATGAACGGAGCGTCCGGGGAAAGCCGGGCGGGGGCCGCGTTTCCGGACGGCCCGCCGGACCTCGATTGGGGCTGGCCGGGCTACGACTTCCTCATCCCCGCGGACTGGCCGACGGGCATCTACATCGCAAAGCTCATCGCTATCGCTGCGGACGGAACCGAGACGGCGCCGGATACGGCGACGACATTCGCGACCGAAGGGATGGCGCTCTTCGTCGTCCGCCACGCCGGCACGGTGGAGCCGGGAACGATCCTCTACAAGATCGCATGGGCGACGTTCGTCGCCTATAACGGCACCGGCTACGGCAGCCTCTATACGGAGGCCGTCTGGTCGCGCACGCCGCCGAACCCCGGGTTCAAGGTGACCTGGCGACGTCCCGGCAGCGGCACCGGCGGCCTCGTCATGCCCGGCGATTCGGAGGATTTCTACGACGCGTCGTCGCGGCGCCAAACCTTCGAGCACTGGGACGCGCCGCTGGTGCGCTGGCTCGAACGCGAAGGCTACGCGACCCATTACTGCTGCGATTTCGACCTGCATCGCGAGCCCGATCTTCTCGCGCCGTACAGCCTCGTTCTCAGTGTCGGCCACGACGAATACTGGAGCGACGCGATGCGCGACGCGCTCGATGCCCATGTTGCCGGCGGCGGCAACATCGCCTTCTTCAGCGGCAACATTTCCGGCTACCGCATTCACTTCGTCGACGGGGAGACGGCCATCACCTGCGCGAAGATCGGGCCCGCGACGAAGGACCCGGACGACTGGGAGCGCGACTCCTGGCTCGAAGTCAGGTCCGAAGCGCGGCTCACCGGCGTCGCGACCCGCTTCGGCGGCGGCTGGTGGGATGGCAAGCGGGACACCCAGGGCTACACGGTCCAGCACGCGCAGCACTGGGCGTTTACCGGCACGGGCTTGCGGGACGGCGCGATCTTCGGCGACGACGAAGCGTTTCCGCTGATCGGGTACGAGGTGGACGGCGCGGCGTTCCGCTGGAAGAACGGGCTCGCCGTCGCGACCGGCGAATGCGGGACGCCGCGCTCCTTCGCGATTCTCGGGGTCGCCGAACTGACCGAAGGCTGGGTGACCGGGGGCCGGGGCGCAGCCGCGACGATGGGCATCTACGGCACGCCCGCCGGAGGCACCGTCTTCCAGGGGGCGACCACCGACTGGCCAATTCTCGTCCCACGGAACCGCGCGGTCGAGGGGATCACGCGCAACGTTCTCGATCGCCTGCGCTGGCCGAGCGTCCGCATCCTCGGCCCGCTGCCGCACCGGGCCGGGCGGATGATCGCCGGCGCGGGGGAGACGGTGACCTTTCACGCCGACATCGGCCGCTGCGGAGCCCTCGAAGGACTCGACATCGATTGGCATGTCGGCGGCGGATCGATCGTCCGCGCGAACGGGCCGGTCGTGACGGTCGCGAGCGGGAAGGAGGGCGGCTATCTCACCGTCTCGGCGACGGTGTCGCGGCAAAAGTCCGTCCTCGGCTTCGGCACCACAACGACCCTTCTCATCGGCGCCGAAGAGACGCAGAAGCTCGAAATCCTCACCAACCTCCGCGAGATGGCGATGGCCGGCGACCCGTCGAACCCGCTCGTCGCCCCGGCCTACGATCCGGTCGACCGCAACTGGCTGCTGTATTCGATACGAATTCCGTGGATCCGCGAGCGGGCCGAGAGGATCGCCCGCGCCGCCGCCGCCCTGATTGCGGAGCGATCGCGAAAGTAGAACCGGGACGAAAGGGGCGCCGATTCGCCTCTTGCCGCGTGCGAGGTGGGACGAGACCGCGCGGCAGGCTCCTTGACACTGCGGAAGGCGCCTGCGATCCTTTCTGTGGAACGTTCCACACCATGCCGGCGTACTGGCGGTTCTTCCTACCGGGGATTGCAACATGGGCGCACTGGACAGGCGGCAACTCCTCAAGGCGGGTGCCCTGTTTGCCGGGGCGGGGCTGATGCCGTTCCGCGGCGGCCGTGCCCTCGCCGCCAACACGCAGACCCTGACGGTCGGTACCAACATCCCGTTCACGACGCTCGATCCGAACACGATCAACACGTCGGTCTTTCCGTTCCGCAATTCCGTGTTCGACGGGCTCATCTCGATCCCGGTCACGGACATCGCGACCTACAAGCTCGGCGGCATCGGAACCGATCTCGCGTCGCGCTACACGGTCAACAAGGATTACACAGAAATCCGGCTGACGATCCGCGACGGCGTCACCTTTCACGACGGCAGCAAGCTCACGCCCGCGGACGTCGCCGAGAGCGTCCGCTACGCGCTCGATCCGGCGACCGGCGGCACGATGACCGGCAGCCTCGCAGACATCACGAGCGTCAAGGTGGACGGCAACGAGGTCGTCCTCGGCACCTCGGCGCCGAGCGTCGATGCGCTCTATCGGCTGACGCTATTCCGGGTGCAGTCGCCCCGGCACTTCGGCAAGGCCGCGAGCATGCCGGTCGGCACCGGGCCGTTCAAGTTTGCAAGCTACGTTCCGGGCGACCACCTCACCCTCGAGCGCGTCGAACCCTACTGGAAGCCCGCGCGCAGCAACATCAAGACGTTGACCTTCCGCTTCTTCACCGATCCCGAGGCGATGCTGAACGCAGCCATCGCGGGCGAACTCGACATCCTGCAATTCGGCCAGCTGAAGGATGCGCAGACCCTCGAGGGCGCCGGGTGGACGGCCTATGCCGCGCCGATCGCCGACTACGTCATGCTGGTGCTCAACTACACGCGCCCGGATTCCGCCCTCGCCAACGTCAACATCCGCCAGGCCGTCGCCCGCGCCGTGAATCGGGAGGCGATCGTCAAGAGCGTCTATTTTGGACGGGTGCAGCCGATCACCATTCCGATGCCGCCGTCCGATCCCACCTACGACCCTGTGATTGCGGCGCAGTGGAACTACGACCTCGACGCCGCGTCGGCGTTCGTGAAGAAGTCGGGCCTGACGAACCCGACTTTCGAGCTGCGCGTCGGCAGCAACGATCCGGATGCCCGCAAGGTCGCGCAGATCGTGCAGGGGGATCTCGGCGAAGATCGGGGTGACGGCGAACATCGCGCTGAAGGATCCCACCACCCTCGTCAACGACGGCATCGCCGGCAACTTCGAATCGAACGTCTATGCCTGCTCCGTCGGCGTCCCCGAGGTCCAGGATTTCGAGGATTGCAGCGTCTACCGGCCGAACAAGGGCCCGTTCTCCGGCCCGAAGACCTTCCCCGAGTACAAGGAGTCCTATTACAAGGCATCGGCGATCGTCGACCCGGCCGAACGAATCGCCGCCTTCAAGAAGGTCTTCCAGGTCCTGCACGACACCGCCTGGGCGGTGCCGATCTGCATGCGGGGGCTGCTCTGCGGGCAAAGCCCGAAGATCTCCGGCGTCGTCTACGACGCAAAGACTTCACCTCGTCTATCAGGACATCGCGAAGGCCTGAGCCGGCGCGATGCTCGCCTTCATCGTCCGGCGGCTTCTCCTTGCCGTGCCGGTGCTTCTCGGTGCCTCCCTTGTCCTCTTCCTGCTCCTGTTCGTTCTGCCGGGCGATCCGGCGGCGTTCGTTCTCGGCGACGGCGCATCGCCGGATCAGCTTGCCGCGTTTCGCACGCGGGCGGGCCTCGATCAGCCGATCGTCCTGCAATACCTGTTCTGGCTCGGCCGCATGGCGCGGGGCGAACTCGGAACGTCCCTCGTCAACAATCTCCAGGTCCAGCAACTGATCGCCCAGCGCCTCCCGGTGGCGCTGGAGCTCGCAGGCGGGGCGGTGCTGATTGCCCTCGTCATCGGCCTTCCCGCCGGCATCTGGTCGGGCATCCGCGCCGGAAGCCTCGGTGCACGGGCGATCGATCTCCTCAATGCCCTCGCCATCGCGATCCCGGTGTTCTGGCTTGGCCTTTTGCTGCAGATCTTCATCGCCATCAAGCTTGGCTGGCTGCCGGTGAGCGGCTACGTTCCGCTGACCGTCGATCCGCTGCGCAATCTCAAGTCCATGATCATGCCCTGCTTCACCCTCGGGATCGGCAGCGCGGCGGTCCTCGCCCGCTTTCTCGCGGCCGGCATCGCCGATGCGGTCGACCGGGATTACGTGCTGACGGCCCGCGCGAAGGGCGTTCGGCCGACGCGCCTCGTGCTGAAGCACATCCTGCGCAACGCCGCGATCCCGGCCGTCACGGCGTTCGGCATCCAGATCGGCCGGCTCATCGGCGGTGCCGTCCTTACCGAGGCGGTGTTCAACTTGCCCGGCCTCGGCACGCTCCTCTGGAACGCGCTCCTGCAGCGTGACTACTTCGTCATCCAGGCGGTGACGCTTATGGCGGTGACCTCGTTCATCGTCGTCAACCTCGCGACCGACATCCTCTACGGGTTCATCGATCCGCGCATCCGGCCGGGAGCGGCGCGGTGACGGCAAGCTCGGCGCAGCTCTCCTGGGCATCGGCGCGGCCGGGAGTCGGCACGGCGTCGTTCATCGTCGTTGGCGCCGCGGCTTTGATAGCTGTGGTCGGCCCGGGCCTCGTCGGCGATGGCTGGACGAGGCAGGATTCTCCTCAACACCCTGCAGCCGCCGAGCGCCGAGCACCTCCTCGGCACCGACGATCTCGGCCGCGACCTCCTTGCGCGGCTGGTCCTGGCGATCCGAGCGTCGCTGATCGTCGGCTGCGGAGCGGTGCTCCTGGCCCTGACCGCGGGAACCGTCGCCGGCCTTTCGGCCGGCTACGGCCGCGGCCTCCTCGCCGGCCTCGTCATGCGTTTCTCCGATGTCCTGCTCGCCTTCCCGCCGGTGCTCCTCGCGATGGTCGTCGCGACCGTAATGCGGGCCGGTTTCGCGGGAGTGACGCTCGCCATCGCCGCCGTCTCGATTCCGACTTTCGCACGGCTCGGCTACGCGCTGATGCTGGAGCAGCGCGGGCGGCAATATGTCGATGCGGCGGTCGCCTTCGGCGCCTCGAAGCGTTACGTGATCTTCCGCTCGGTGCTCCCGAACGTACTGACACCGCTCGTCGTCCAGGCCGCCTTCACGATCGCGAACGCGATGCTGCTCGAAGCGGGCCTCAGCTTTCTCGGGCTCGGCATTCAGCCGCCCAATCCCTCCCTCGGCCTGATGCTGCAGGAGGCCCGCGGCTACCTGCGCATCGATCCCTGGCTTGGCATCTGCCCCGGGCTCGTTTTGATCATCCTCGTTCTCGCCCTCAACGGTGCGGCCGACACGATCGGCCGCCGCCTGGACCCGCGCTTTGCGCGCACGCGCCTGCGCCAGATCGCATAAGAAAGGCCGGACCCCGATGAAAATCACGCGCGTGCGTTGCCGCGTCGTCGATCTTCCCCTCGATGCGCCCTTCCACCCGGCCTGGGCGCGCGGTCGCAACCAGACGAACGTGCTTCTGGTTCTCGTAGAGATCGAGACGGACGCGGGAATCACCGGCATCACCGCGGCCCATGCGGGGCTCGAGGCGGCGGTCTGCGTCGAGCGCTTCGTGACCCCCTATCTCCTCGGCCGCGACCCGACCGCCGTCGAGGCCCTCACCGTCGTGCTGCGCGACTGCGAGATCCTCGCGCCGCCCCTCTACTTCATCGAGATCGCCCTGTGGGACATTGTCGGCAAGGCTGCGGGCCTTCCCGTCTACAAGCTATGGGGCGGATTTGCCGATCGCGTCACCGCCTATTGCGCAACCGCCGAAGTCCGCCCGCCCGAGGTGCGCGCCGCCGATGCGGAACGCCTCGCCGACGAGGGCTACAGGGCGATGAAGGTCCGCTTTCACAGCGACGATCCGCGCCACGATCTGAAGGTCGTCGAAGCGATCAGGAGCCGCGTCGGCGACAGAATTGCGGTGATGGTCGATGCCAATCAGGCCGGGATCGAGCCGGGCTTCGGCGGCCATCGCCGCTGGGGTTTTTCCCGCGCCCTCGCGGTGGCGCGCGAGCTCGAGTCGCTCGGCGCCGCCTGGCTCGAGGAGCCGCTGCCGCGCCACGACTACGACGGCCTCGCCCGCCTGCGCGACAAGCTCGGCACCCTGCGCATCGCCGGCGGCGAGGACAATCACGGCCTGCACGAGTTCAAGCTCCTGATCGATCGCGGCTGCTTCGACATCCTGCAGCCCGACGCCCTGCTTTCGGAAGGCATCTTCCAGCTTCGCAAGGTCGGCGGCATGGCGGAGGCGGCGGAAATCGAGATCGCGCCGCACACCTGGGGCAACGGCATCGGCCTCCTCGCCAATCTCCACCTCGCCGCCTCAATGCCGAATTGCGAATGGTTGGAGTTTCCCCACGACCCACCGAGCGGGTTCACGCTCTCCTCCCGCGACGGAATGCTGGCCGAGCCCCTGCGGATCGGGGCCGACGGCGCCGTCCGCGTGCCGGACGCGCCCGGCTTCGGCTTTCGCCTCGACGAGGAGCGAATCGCGCGCCATACCGTCGCGAGCTTCGGCTGAGGCAGAGCGTCTTGACAGGCAAAGTGCCAGGGCCATAGTGGGCGGGCGCTTTGGAACGCTCCAAACACCGAGGGATCCGATGTACAACGGGCCGGTGATCGACTGCGACGTGCACCATGAACGGGCGAGCGACGAGGAGCTGACCGAATACCTCTCCAGAGGCTGGCGCGAATACGTCACTGGCCGGGGACCGGCCGGGTTCGTGCCGCTCACCGTTCAGGACGGCTTGCCGAATCCGCACGGCTTCATGCGTGCGGATACCTATCCGGCGACCGGCGGGCCGCCCGGTTCCGATTACCCGACCCTGAAGGCCCAGCTCCTCGACCGAATCGACGTGCGTCGCGCCATCCTCACCTACGGCGACGACAGCCACGTCTCCGGGCACCACAACCCCTACTTCGCGGCGGAGCTGGCGCGCGCCCTCAACGACTGGTCCGTCGACCGCTGGCTCAGTGCGGACGCGCGTCTTGCTTCCTCGATCCTCGTTGCGGCGCAGCTGCCGGACCAAGCGGCGGCGGAGATCCGCCGGCACGCCCTGAACCCACGCATGATCCAGGTGATGATGGTCGACAATCCGTTCAACTATCCGTTCGGCCATCCCGTCTTTCATCCGATCTACGAGGCTGCAGCCGAGACCGGCCGGCCGGTCGCGATCCATGGCGGCGCCGGCGGCTGGGCCAATCCCGCGAGCACCGGCGGCGGCAATGTCAACCTGTACTTCGAGGCGCATACCCTGTGGCCCCAGGTGGTGATGACCCACCTCGTCTCCTTTGTCAGCCACGGCGTCTTCGACAAGTTCCCGAAACTCAAGCTGCTGCTGATCGAAGCGGGATCCGCCTGGCTGCCGAGCCTTCTGTGGCGCTTCGACACCGAGTACAAGGGCTTGAGGCGCGAGGTGCCCTGGCTCAAGCGCCTGCCCAGCGAGTATGTCGCCGAGCACGTCTGGCTGACGACGCAGCCCCTCGAGATGGCGCCGCGGCGCGAGCAGACGATCGAGATGCTGCGCTGGTTCGACGGCGAGCATCGGCTCCTCTACTCGTCCGATTACCCGCACTGGGACGCCGACGAAATCGCCTTCGTCTCGTCGCGCCTCCCGGCGGCGTGGCACCGGCGCATCTTCTTCGAGAACGCTATGGACTTCTACGCGTGGACCGAAGCCGATCTCCCGGCCCCGCGCCTCGAGGTTTCGCCATGAGGGCGGATGTCGGCGCGTGCTCGGATTTTTCCGAACGCCAAATCCGCGTCGTCGAAGTGGGCGACCGGGAGATCGGGATCGTGCGCTGGAACGGCGCCTTCTACGCCGTGAACAACCTCTGCGCCCATCAGAGCGGCCCGCTCTGTGCCGGCGCACTCAGCAGCCGCCTCACCGCCGACATTCCGGGCTCCATGGAGCTCGACGACAGCGTGCCGGTCCTCGCCTGTCCTTGGCACGGCTGGGAATTCGATGTCCGTACCGGCCGCGGCATCCGCGACCGCACCTATCGCGCGCGGACCTACCGGGTCGAGATCGCCGACGGCCGCGTCCTCGTCGACCTTGGAGCCAAGGGCACGTTCGAGGGCGAGGAGCTGCCGTGAGCGCGCGATCTCCCCGCCTCGGCCTCGTCACCGAGTGCCTCGTCGAGACGCCGCTCGCCGAGGTCATGGAATGGTTGCAGCGCGACGTGCCGGACGTCGAAGTGCTCGAGATCGGCACCGGCGCCTACGCGCCCCCCGGCCATTGCGACCTGGCGCTCCTCCTCGCCGATCCGGCGGCCCGCCGGCGCTGGCACGCGGAGATCGCCGACCACGGCTTTTCGGTCGGCGCCCTCAACGTGTGGGGCAATCCGCTCCATCCGGATCGAAGCGTCGCCGAGGCGCACGACCGGGCGCTGCGGGAGACGATCCGGCTCGCCGGCGACCTCGGCATCCGGCGCATCGTTGCGCTCGCCGGCTGCCCCGGCGCCGCGAGGGCGGATACGGCGCCCGCCTTCGGGGCCGGCGGCTGGCTGCCCTATCTCGAGGGCGTGCACGAGCGACAGTGGCGCGACGGCGCGGCCGATTACTGGGCGGACATCGCGGAAGCCGCAGAGCGGTCGGATCCCGATCTTCGAATTTGCCTCGAACTGCATCCCGGCACGCTCGTCTACAATGTCGCGACCTTCGAGGACCTCGCCGCGCTCGGCCCCTCGCTTTCGGCGAACATCGATCCGAGTCACTTCTTCTGGATGGGAATGGACGCACGACGCGTTGTGCGCCGCCTCGCCGGGCGTATCGGTCACGCGCATGCGAAGGACGTCGTGTTCGAGGAGGAAGCCCTCGCGCTGAACGGCCTCCTCGATCACCGGTGGCCGTCGAATCCGGCGGCCCTGCCCTGGACCTTCGCGACCGTCGGACGCGGCCGGGACGGGCGCTGGTGGAGGGATTCGTCTCCGACCTCGCGGCCGCCGGCGCCGTCGAGACGATCGCGATCGAGCACGAGGATCCCTTCGTGCCGCCGCGCCAGGGAATCATGGAGGCGGCCCGCATCCTCTCGCGCGCCCTCGCGCCGGCCGCCCTTGCCGGAGAGGCATCATGACAAGGGTTCGCGCCGCTGTGACCGAACGGCCCGGCTCGATCCGCCTGCGTGATTTCCCGCTGCCGGAGCCCGAGCCCGGCGCGGTCGTCATGAAGATGCACTATTCGGGAATCTGCGGCACGGACAAGCACACCTTTCGCGGCGAGAGCAAGCAGTATGCCGGCACGCCGCACGAACGCGACATCGTCTATCCTCTGATCTGCGGCCACGAGAATGTCGGCGAGGTCGCCGCGACTGGTGGCGATGTCTTCGACAGCGAAGGCCGGCGGCTCAAGGTCGGCGACCGCATCGTCCCGGGCGCGAACGTCGCTTGCGGCCGTTGCCATTTCTGCCGCAACGCCTACCCGTACTACATGTGCGAGAACATGCAGGACTACGGCAACAGCCTGCATTGCGGCCCGGCTCCGCACCTGTTCGGAGGCTGGGCGGAATACCTATACATTCTCCCGAACACGCCGATCTTCTCGGTCCCCGACGATCTGCCGGACAGCGTTGCGGTGCTCACGGAGATCATGTCCGTGACGCACGGAGTCGAGACGGCGCAGTCGCTTCTCGGCCTCGTCGGTGGTGCGCGGTTTGCGAACAGCGTCGCCGTACTCGGCCTCGGCCCCCTGGGCCTCTGTCACCTGATCAAGGCGCGCCTTCTCGGCGCGACGCGGCTCATCGCGACGGACCGCTTCGTCTCCCGGCTCGAACTTGCGGGCGCCTTCGGCGCGACGCTCACTCTCAACGTCGATGACACGGAGATGCCGGAACGGGTCGCGGCAGCGCGCAGCCACACCGCGGGGCTTGGCCCGGACATCGTGCTCGATTGCAGCGGCTTTCCCTCCACCTTCGTCGAAGCCCTGCGAATGGTCCGCCCGGGGGGAGTCGTCGTCGAGGCCGGCACCTTCGTCGACATGGGGCCGGTATCGGTCAATCCGAACTCCGACATTTGCACGCGTAACGTCAACGTGCTCGGCGTCGGCGGCGAAACGGCAACCTCCTACCTTCCATCGATGCGCTTGATGGCGGCGAACCTCGCGCGGTTTCCCTTCGATCGCATCGTCACCCATCGGGTGGCGCTCGACGACGCGCAGGCGGCCGTCGAACTCGCCCAGACCGACGCGGCGATGAAGGTCGTCATTGCACCGAACGGCACAGCCTATGCGTAGCGGCAAATCGGATCATCGGGCCGCGGATCCGGCCCTCGGAACCATGCGGCGGGCCCCGACGATCCTCGACGTCGCGCAGAACGCGGACGTGTCGAAGTCGACCGTGTCGAACGTCATCCGGGGAGTCCAGGGAGTGACGACGGAGACGCGGCGCAAGGTGTTCGACGCCATAGAGGCGCTCGGCTACCGGCCGAACGTAATGGCCCGGCAGCTCGTGCAGCGTCGCACCTCGATCCTCGGCGTCGTCGTCGGCGACCTCAGCAACCCGTTTCATGCGGAAATGGCAAAACAGGTCGAGCGGCACGCGGCGGCGCGCGGCTATCTCACCATCTTCTGCAACACGCAGTCCGACGAGAAGGCGAGCCTTGCGAGCCTCGAGAGCCTGCTCGACTACCGCGTCGCGGCCATCCTTTTCCTTGCCTATTCCGGTAGCTCGGACCGCATCCGAAAGCTGCTCGAAGGGACGTTGCCTGTCGCCTTCGTGACGTGCTCGTCCGGTTGGGGCGACTGCATCTCTGGCGACGACGAGCGCGGCGGCGAGATGGCGACCGACCACCTCCTCGCGCTCGGCCACCGGCGCATCGCCTACATCGCCGATCCGATCGTCGAGGATGCGGCGGACTACTCCCGCCAGCTCGGCTATCAGAGGGCGATGCGGCGTGCCGGCTTCAATCCGACCGTCTATCATTGGCTGCGGCCCTCCGAGAAGCTTCTGCGCGGCCGCGAGGAGATCGCGATCGCGGATGTGATCGGCGGCAAGGATCCGGTGACGGCGGTTTTCTCCTCGAACGATCTCGGTGCCATCGAGCTTCTCGACATCGCGGACCGGCTCGGTGTGACGGTGCCCGCGGATCTCTCCGTGGTCGGGTTCGACGACGTCATTCTTGCGGGCCTTGCCCGCATCGGCCTGACGACCGTGTCTCAGCCGCAGGAGGAGCTCGCGCGCCTCGCCCTCGAGACCGTGGTCGCGCGGCTGAACGGGGACCTCGCCGGCGGCCCGGTGGCGCGGACGGTGCCCCTGCAGCTCGTCGAGCGCAGCTCCACCGGGGCGCCGCAGGCCGGCGGCAAGACCCAGCCGGGCGACGCGCGCTGGCAGAAGGCGGGCTAGAGATGGCGAAGCGATTGCGCGTGGGCGTTATCGGCTGCGGTCTGATCGCACAGGTCATGCACCTCCACTATCTGCGCGAGCTTGCGGCCCTGTTCGAGATCGCCGCCGTGTGCGACATCTCCCGCGATCTCGCCGAGACGTGCGCGCGCGCCTACGGCGTTGCCGAAGTCTTCACGGACTGGCGCCGGCTTCTCGCGATGCGCCTCGACGCGGTGCTCATCCTCACCTCCGGAAGCCATGCCCCGATCGCCACCGCGGCGGCACAGGCGGGATTGCACATGCTGATCGAGAAGCCGCTGTGCTTCTCCGTCGCCGAAGGCGAGCGGATCCTGGACGAGGTGGCCGCGGCCGGCGTCGTGCTGATGGTCGGCTACAACAAGCGCTTCGATCCCTCATATCTGCGGACCGCGGAGGAAGTGCGGACGCTGCGGGACCTCCGCCTCGTGCGGGTGACGACATTGGAATCGCCGTTCGCGCCGTATGTCGCACATTATCCGCTGACGCGCGCGAACGGCCCGCACGACCCGGCGTTGGCGGCGGATACGAAAGCGCGGATCGCTGCGGCGGTCCCGGGCGCGGACGCGGCGGCGCGGCACGCCTATCACGCCGTCCTCCTCGACAGCATGGTGCACGAGTTCAACGCCGTGCGCGGCCTCCTCGGCGAGCCCGACTCTTTGGACTTCGCCGACATTCGCGAGAACGCCCTTACGGCGGTCCTTCGCTTCGGCGAGACGCAATGCATCATCGCCTGGGTCGACCTGCCGGGCATGGCCCGCTACAGCATGGAATTCTGCCTCTACGCCCTCGACCGGCGCCTGACTCTCTCGTTTCCGTCTCCCTTCCTGCGCAGCATGCCGACGCAGCTCGCCATCGAAAGCGGCGACGATGGATCGGCCCGTGCCTGGAAGATCGAGGAGACGAGCTCCTACGCCGAAAGCTTCAAGGAAGAACTCTTGCACTTCCACGCCTGCATCGCATCGGGGCAGCCGCCGCGCACCTCGGGGGCGGATGCCCTTGCCGATATCGCGCTGTGCCAGGCGATCGTCGCCGCGCACGGCGACCGCCGGGCGCTCGCTCATCCGACGCGCATCGCCCTGCCGGCCGCCGCCTCGTGAGCCGTCCGCGGCGCCCCTCGCCGCAGCCCATCGGAAACCCACACCGAAACGACAGGAGGACGACGATGCGGGCGGCGATCGTGGGAGCAGGGGGCATCGCCCGCGTGCATGCAAGGCTCATCGCGGAGCTCGGCGGCACGCTCGTGGGAGTGTGCGGGCGGACGCTCGAAAGCGCGAAGGCGATGTCCCCGGCGCCGGCCTACGACAATCTTGGCGCGATGCTGCGCGAGCAGCGTCCGGACGTGCTGCACATCTGCTCGCCGAACCACTTTCATGCGGAGCATGCGATTGCCGCATTCGAGGCCGGGGCGCACGTGATGTGCGAAAAGCCGATGGCGACGCACGTCGACGATTGCGCCCGCATGATCGAGGCGGCGGAGCGCGCGGGGCGGGTCGGTGGCATCGCCTACACCTATCGCGGCTATCCGCTCGTCGAGCATCTGCGCGCCAGCGTCGCGGCGGGCGAGTTCGGGACTTTGCGCCGTATCGCCGGCTTCTATCTTTCGCAGGACGTCCTCTCGCCGGACAAGTATGCTTGGCTCTTCACGCCCGGCACGACCGGCCGCTCCTATGCGATGATGGACCTCGGCGTCCACTGGCTCGATCTCGTCGAGTACGTCACGGGCGCGCGCATCGTCGAGCTCTTCGCGCAGTTCTCGACGCACGTGAAGGAGCGCGTCTGGCGGGGACTTCCCGGGGACGGCCCGCGGCCCGGGGGCCGCGCCGAGGCGGACGGTTCCGTCCGCGTCCCCGTCGCTCTCGAGGACCAGGCCGACCTTTTGCTGCGGCTCTCGAACGGGGCCGCCGGCCCGTTCACGGTGAGCGGCCAGTCGCCCGGCCATCCGAACACCATCATTCTTTCCGCCGATGGGCCGACGCTCGGCTTCGACTGGAATCAGGAACTGCCGAACACCTTCGTCCGCCGGAGCGCGGCGGGCAGCGCCATTGTGCAACGCTCGCCGGAGATGCTGCCGCCGGATCGCGCCTTCATGTCGCGGCTGCCGGCCGGCCATGCCGAAGGCTATGCCGACGCCTTTCGCAACGTGGTCCAGCAATGCTGGGCGGCGATGCAGGGCGAGCGTGTGCGATACCCGTCCTTTCACGACGGCCTGCGCGGCATCGGGCTCATCGAGGCGACCGTGCGCAGCGCCGCAGAGCGCGTTCCGGTCGCGACGGGGTGACGGCCTCAGCGCCGCTGCAGGATGAGGTTCGCTACGCCGAGAATGCTGATCGAGCCGAGGATGAGCAGGGTGCCGAGGGCGTTGATCGACGGCGTCACCCCATTCTCGACCTGCGCCCAGATGTACATCGGCAGGGTGCTCTGCGTTCCGATCAGGAAGAACGTCACGCCGAAGGTGTCGAGAGAGACCGTGAAGACGATCAGCGCGGCGGCGATGATGCCCGGCATGATGATCGGCAGAGTGACGTGGCGCAGGACGCGCCAGGGCGACGCTCCGAGGTCGGCCGCCGCCGCATCGAGTTGGCGGTTGTAGCCGTAGAGCCGCGTCGCGACCGCGAGCACCGCATAGGGCGTCGTGACGACGACGTGCCCGGCGACGGCCGTCGAGGTCGAGAGCGTGAACCCGAGGAGCGGCACGAAGACGATGAGGAGCGCGGCCCCGAGCAGCATGCCCGGCACGACCATTGGCAACAGGATGAGGCTCGAGACGAGGGGCTTCATCCTGAACTGCGACCGCACCAGCGCAAAGGCACAGAGCCCGCCGACGAGGGTCGCGATCGGAGTCGTGATCCCGGCAATGATGAGGCTGTTCCAGAAAGCGTCGACGAGAAAGAACTCGTTAGAAAGCTCGCGGTACCAATCCAGAGTGAAGCCGGTGAAGGGAAAGGTCCCGAACTGCGACTTGTTGAACGAGAACAGGATCATCAGCACGATCGGCAGATAGAGGATCGTGCAGATCACGCCCGCGTGGAGGTAGAGAAGGGGGGAGCGGCGCGCGGTCATCTCAGACCCCGAAGACCTTCTCGAGCCGGGCGACGCGGCGGAGCAGGAGCACGAGCGCCAGGGCAAGGCCAGCGAGCACGAACACCATCGCCGATCCGATGCCGAAGCGAAGCGCTTGGAACTGCGAGACGATCACGTTCACGATCATCAGCCCGCGGGCGCCGCCGACGAGGCTCGGCGTGACGTATTCCCCGATCATGGGGATGAAGACGAAGATGAAGGAGGCAAAAACACCCGGCATCGTCAGCGGCAGCATCACGTGCACGAAGGCGCGCCACGGCGGCGCGCCGAGATCGCGCGCGGCGAGAAGCAGCCCCGGATCGACGCGTTCGATGGCTGTATAGAGCGCCAGGATGCAGTACGGGATATAGAGGTAGACCGAGACGATGACTATCGCGTAGTCGCTGTAGAGGAGAAAGCGGAAAGGCTCGTCGATGAGGCCGATGCCGACGAAGGCCCTGTTGAGGAGGCCGCGCTCGCCGAGGATGGTCATCCAGGCATAGACGCGCAGGAGGTAGCTCGTCCAGAACGGCAGGATGACTAGCACGAGGAGAAGCCTCTGCGCACCTTTCGGCAGGCGGGTGAGGAGATAGGCGAAGGGATAGGAGATCAGCACGCAGACGAACGTCACGATCGCCGCGATGGCGAGCGTGCGCAGGAGAATCGAGAGATAGAGCGGGTTGCCGAGGAAGAAGCGGTAATTGTTCGTGGTCAGCTCGAAGGTGACGTGAAACTCGCGGATGACGAGGACACTCGCTGCCGCGATGACGAGCATGGGTAGGACGAACAGGACGAAATCGATCACGACGATCGGCAGCAGCGCCAGGAGCGGCCAGTTCCAGCGGCGCAGACGCGGCGTCGACGCCGCAATGCCAGCGGTCGGCGTGGCAACCATCGCGATCGGTCCTTAAAGCATGATCTTTTCAGTTTGAATCGGTGCGCCCCCATCCGTCGCCATCCCGGGGCCGCAAAGCGAAGCCCAGGGATTCATAACCGCCGCCGGAGCAGACGAGAGGGGTCGAGCCGTGCTCTTTCTGAGGCGTGGCGCCCATGGGTTCCGGGCTCCGCCTCCCGGCCCCGGAATGACGGTGGCTCGTTTTCATGCGAGGCAATCACGCTCTGAAAACATGTCCAGGGGGCGGCGGGCCGCGTCGGGCCCGCCGTGTCGGTTTCAATTTCCGGCGACGGAATTGAAAGCGTCGACGTATTCGCCGATGTCCGGCGGCGGGCCGATCACCACCATCTTCGAGATGATCTCCGGCTGGTCGTAGAAGAGCTCATGAGCGAGATCCGCCTTGCCCTCCCGCTTCAGCATCTCGAGGGGTCCGCGATAGGCGAGCGGGCGCCGGTACTTCATGAAGTTCTCGATGATATACTTCGCCTGCGTCCGGTGCTGCAGCCAGGCAATGGCGGCGTCCCGGTGCGCGGCCCCCTTGACGAGGCAGTCGCCGTCGAAATAGCCGATGAATCCTTCCGGCGCCAGGAAGCCCTTGCAGACGGGGCCGCCGGCATCCTTGATTCGCATCGCGCCGCCGGCGCTGAGAGCCGTCACCCAGATGCTCTCGTCCGCCATCAGCTTGACGAGCTCTTCCTCCTGCGGCGGGAACTTGAGGATGTTCGGCATTAGCCGCTTCAGAGCCTCCTTCGCGTTGGCGAGCTCGGCCTTCGACATGTCGTAGGGCTTCTTCGCCCCCGAAGCGATGCCCATCCAGGCGATCACGTCCTCCTGCTGGCGCGTGAAGGCGATGCGCTGCTTCAGGGCGGGGTCGAACAGGAAATTGATGCTCGTCGGTGGCGTCTTGATCTTGTTGGTGTTGTACCAGAGGACGAGTGGCGACCATGCCCAGGGCTGCGCCATGTACATCTTGCCGACCTTCCAGATCGACAAATTCTTGAATTCGTCGAACATGTCGGCGTAGCCGGACCAGGATTCGAGGTCCGCGACGTCGATGATACCCTCCTGGTAGAACTTCGGCACCCAGAGGGCATCGACGCCGACGATGTCGTACTGCTTGCCGCCGCCGAGCTTGACCTTGGCGAGGTTCTCGGAGTTGCCGGAAGCGCCGATGAAGTTGAGGCGCACGCCGGTCTCCTTCTGGAAGTCGGCGACCTCGGCGGGCATGATGCGTCCGCCCCAGGTGAATGCGTTGACCGGGCCTTCAAGGGCGGCCTTCGCCGGAGTGATGAGCGCGCGCGCGCCGCCGATGAGCGCCGGGGCCGCAACTCCTGCGGCGGCGGCGTTCCTGATGAATTTGCGCCGGGTCGTTCCGGTGCGGCGCCTGCCCGATACCGAATTGTCGTGCACCATCTTCCCCTCCCGTCCTCACGGACAATGCGAGCGGGCCGCCCCTGCGGTCCCGCTACCTCCTATTGGCTGTTCCCCTCGAACGTGCCTTCAAAGCACATCGCCTTTTCATGTCGCCACGAGACGAAGAGCACATCGTCGACCGCCGGAAGCGCGTCGGAGGATTCCGGCGGCGGATGACGCGCGATGAGTTCCTCTCCCGAGGCGGTCCTGACCGCGACCTCTATATACGTGCCGATATGCGAGACGCGGGTCACCGTGGCGCGCAGCGCATTGCTCTCGCCGGCATCCGCGGTTCCGAGCGCGAGCTGATCGGGACGGACGACGAGGGTTACGGCCTCGCCGGCCCTCAGCGGCCCCTGCGGCGCCATCGCCGTCCCGATGCCGCCGGCGGCGAGGCGCACCGTGGCGCGACCGAGCCGGGCCTCGAGGAGCGATCCGGCGAGAAGGTTCGACGCGCCGATGAAGTCGGCGACGAAAGACTCGCCGGCCGCTCGAACAGGTCGCGCGGCGCGCCGATCTGGACGATTCCGCCGTCCGCCATCACGGCAATCCGATCGGACATCGTCATGGCCTCTTCCTGGTCGTGCGTCACGTAGACGAACGTGATGCCGATCTCGCGATGGATGCGGACGAGCTCGCTCTGCATCTGCTTGCGCATCTTCAGGTCAAGGGCGCCGAGCGGCTCGTCGAGAAGCAGAACGGTCGGCTTGTTGATGATCGCGCGGGCGAGAGCGACGCGCTGCTGCTGTCCGCCGGAGAGCTGGTCCGGCCGCCGGCGCTCCATTCCCTCGAGCGAAACGAGGGCGAGCGCCTCGGAGACCGCGCGCGCAATCTCGGGCCGGGGCAGGCCGCGCATGCGCGGCCCGAAGCCGACATTCTCCTCGACGCTCAGATGCGGAAAGAGGGCGTAGTTCTGAAAGACCGTGTTGACGGGCCGCCGGTGCGCGGCGACGCCGCGCATCGACCGGCCGAGGATCCTAACCTCGCCGGCGTCGGGCTCGATGAAGCCGCCGATGATCGCGAGCGTCGACGTCTTGCCGCAGCCGCTCGGGCCGAGGAGCGAGAAGAACTCCCCTTCGCCGATGGTCAGGTCAAGGCCGCGCAGGACGAGCGAGTCGCGATATGCGAGGCGAACGGAGGTCAGCTCGACGGCCGGCTTCGCGAACGGGGAGGATTGCGATCGCTCGCGGGGGCCGCTTGGTGGGGATTCCGGCTGCATTCTGACCAACGATAGCGGCAGAACACCCTCCCGCGTGAGAGGTCTGTGGAACGTTCCACAGACGTAACATAGGGCCCACGTTGCGTAAAGGAGCGAGAGCTCCCGCGATGGCACCGGCGCGTTCCTCGCCCCGTTCGCATCGGTCCGACACCCTTCGCACCGGCTCCTGATTATCGAGCGCATCTGACTGATCACCAGGAGTTCAGGGTTCGAATCCCTGCGCGCTCACCAGCAATTTCAATAACTTACGCGCTAAGCGTTCCCTGCAAGGCCAGGATTTGATTCTTCTCAGGGTTCTTCCCGTGATTTGTTGAAACGGGGCCCAACCCGAACGAGATCGGCACGGTGACGCCGCAGATCGCCGCGCGCTCGGCAAGGAGGCAGCCGGCGTCGCGTTCGTGGAAGAGAACGGCCACGGATCGGGCGTCAGATTAAGGAAGCGCTGAACTGGGCTCCCGGCCTCGCCGATCGGCTCAAGGCCCTAAAACCAAACGTCGGCGACCTTACGACCATCCAGCGGCAAGTCTTCGAAACTTCGAAGACCGTCGAAGCGCCGGAGCGGCACTTCGGCCACCTCTTCGGGTTCGGCAAGACGAAGATTGACGGCGATCCTCGTGCGACCGCCTTCCCTAGGCTGCAAGCCGCGCCAGCTGACCAGGTTGCCGCAAACGCTGCAGAAGTTGAAGGAGATCGAGCGGGAGCTCCAGGCATAGGCAGTGAGCGTGATTTTTTGATCGTCGACATCGATGCCGTGGCCTTCAAAGCCGTAGGCCCACAGCACGCCATAGCGGCGGCAGACCGTGCAGTTGCAGATGGTCGCGTCGGGAATCTCACCCTGAAAACGCCACTTCACCGCGCCGCAATGGCATCGGCCACGCACCTCGGATCGGGTCGCTCTTTCCAGGCGTTGAGTTTCCATGGTCGTCTTCCTTCTGAAAGTGGACCGGATTAATCCATCAGCCGGAAGTTTCCCCACGCGGCTGGACGCCCAGGGCCGGTGTCTCCCGCGGCGAACTGCCATACGTCGGCCATGATAGAGCAGACGGCGCTGGATCAAATTTCAATTTTCATAAAGATACGGGCGCGCCGCCATGAATCGTGAGTATAAATTCGGCGTAGTTCTAAATGAGGGCGGGCCTAAACAAGAGGTTTTTTCGTGATTTTTTCCCCGACCTTCGCCGTTCCGAGTACACATCGAACCACGTCAAATTGTTAGCGCTCCGGCGTAAGTTCTGTTCGATCCAATCGCCTTCAAATCAAGCTCAACCGCTGTCATTCCGGGGCCGCGAAGCGGAGCCCGGAACCCATGAACACCGCAGTCTTCGCACCGTCGCGCGCCGTCTGGGTCGTCGCGTTTATGGATCCCGGGCTCTGCTTCGCAGCCCCGGGATGACAGAGCCGGGATGGGTCATCTTGAACAAATTTTGCTCTAGGGGCGAAATGCGCAATACTTGTGACGCCTTCTTTCAGGCTTGGCGTTCTCCACTGGCTCGATCTGTTCAGCCCGCGGTCGATCTATCGCGCTTGCCGCGTGCGCTTGATCGGCACGAGATCAATGTGAGCCGGGTTGGGAGTGTGGTCCAGCATCGCCCCGGTTGCGACGTCGACCACGAGACCGACGGAGCCACCGGGTATGATCGCGTTACCCACCACTCCCGGGGCCGCTTGGCTCGTAAGCTTCGGAGCCACGACCAGAGAACCCGGCTGGTACCCCTTGCCGCGGCGTGCGCCGTAAACTCTGTCTTGCGATCCACCCGGACGGTGCAGGGCGACTGCGGACACCCCTGTCCCAGCGACGTCCAGATCCGCGCGGATGCTGGCCTCGTCGTAATCGTCACTGTCTCCTCGGTCCCTCGCATCACGGTGTTGCAGTCGGCGAGGACAGCCGTCATCAGGGCGGATCCAAGGAGACGCACCGCCGCCGCTGCGGGGCGCGGGAGGTGGAGGTCCCGAGCAAATTCGGTCGCAACGCCCCCGTGACGTTCTGGAACCGCGGCGAGGTCCTCTGGACTTGAGGCGAGTTTCTGACCCTCATTCAAAGGCTCGCTGCGTCGGATAGTGGCCAAGGCGACCTCGGGGCTCGATCTGACAACATGTAGAACGAAGCTTAGCACGGCCCCGGGCGCTATACATCTCATCGCAACGCGCAAGTGCAATTCCCGACGTCCGCCAAGCTTTTCTCTTCACGGCCTGTGGCGGAGACTGCGACCGCAAGGGTGGCCGCATCATCCCTGTCTGCGCGCCCTGGGGGCGGCCACGCCGGGCTGCCCGTAATTGCGCAGCGATCCATGGATTCCGTCCGTGACGCCCGTCGCGCCTTGCGCAGACCTTCCTGTGCGAGATCTTCAAGGCCGCACGTGTCCCAAAGGTGACAGTTTTTACCGACGGGGTCGCTTATGGTTCGCGTATTGAGCGGATTTTGCCAATGATCGGCAACCCAAGCCAAGCGCCACGTCGCCCTTCCATCCCGCGAGAGGCGCTTTACGATCCGCATTTCGGTCCCGCGTCGAAGCGACACGAGCAAGTCGTGTCAGGTACTCGCGTTTATGACCCGCATTTTCCGAGAGAAGCATCGACCGTGAAAGCGAGGGACGTCGAACTGCCGAGATAACGAACCCGCGGCCAGAGTGATTGCCGAGGTCGATTTTTGCCGGTCGGTTCTGCCGAATGGGACTGGCCAAGGGAAAATGCGCCCGAGGCGATCCGCGAGCTAGAGCAGCATCCGCTGAAAAGCTCGAGCGCTGTCATTCAGGGGCCGCGAAACGGAGCCCCGAACCCATGAACACCGGAGCCTCCGCACCGTCGCGCGCCGTCTGCGTCGTTGCGTTTATGGACCCCGGGCTCTGCTTCGCAGCCCCGGGGTGACAGAGCCGGGGATGGGTCATCTTGGACGGATTCTGCTCTAATCGCGTGCCCGCGAGTGGTTCGGAGTTGACGCAAAGCCACGACCACGATTGGGCGGCAGAGGGTGGCGCGGGGTTAGCGGGAGCCCAACCTCTGGACCGCCCGGCGGCAGGCCGCGCAAGGCGGATAAACCGCCCGCAGCAGCTAACGGGCACAGGAAGGCCGCTTCGCAACAAAAAAACAGGTCCGAACCGCTCGGACCTGTTTTCTTGACCGCCATCGGCAGCGCTACCAAACACCCGCGATGCCGCGCTCAACCTCGCCGCGGCGCGGTCTCAGTTTGAATGTGGTAGCCGCTGAACAACCTCTACAATGTCACGCGTGCGTGTGACGCGCGCGCCCCATGCGGCGTCGAAGATCGCGATCAGCCTTTGATACCGGGCGATTGAATAGCGGCGTTCGCTGCTTCCAAAAGGGGGAAGGCGTCGGCGATGACCTTCACCGACCCGAACTCCACGAGCGGAGCCGAGACGGTCTGACCATCGAGGACGACGACGAAGCCGTCGTCCCGGTATTCGATCGTCACATTGCGCATCACGCGGCCTGGCGCTCGTGGGCCTGGCAGTGCTGGATCGCCTTCGCGGCCTTCGCGACATAGGCGAGCGCGACGCGGTAGGCGTCGAGGCACTCGTCGTCGCCGTCGCAGGTGAAGTCGCGGCGCTCGGCCAGAGCCTCCTCGACGAGCTCGAGGTGCGTCAGCATCTTTTCGAATTCATGTTCCATGATTCCTCTCCTCAGAGCTTCAGCGCTCCGACGGTCGGCGCACGCGCCGGCGTTCGGAACCCGCTTGACGTTCAAAATAGAGGGGGCCTCGACTGCCAACTTGCTTGTCGTCGCCAAACAATTGTTGGGGGTTCATGATTTCCGCCGTCCCGCCGACAGCGCTGCCCGCACGATCCCCGACCTCGCCCTGATGGTGGATCGCGAGCGGACCGGCCGCGACGCGAGCCCAACGGCCGCTGTCGTCGACAGCCAGACAGTGAAGGCCCCTGCGGCGGGGCGCAAAGCGCGGCTATGACGCCGCCAAGAAAACCGTCGGGCGCAAGCGCCATATCCTCGTCGACACCGACGGACGCCTGCTCATGGTCAATCTGACGCCCGCCCACCTCTCCGACAGCGCTGGCGGCCAGGTGCTTGTCGCGGCCATTCGCAAGCGCTGGCCATGGATCAAGCATCTCTTCGCCGACGGCGCCTACGACCGCACGGCACTCATCGACAAAGTCGCCTTCCACGACTTCGTCGTCGAGGTCATTCGGTTGTGCGCGCCGAACAGGATCGCGCTCAGGTCACTCGCTGCGCGCTGGGTTCGTCACGTCGGCCGTTCGAGCGCGGCGCTTACTTGACGCGCATCCAGGCGACGACGCGGCACGTCAGCACCGACTTCTACGCGCGGCACGCGGAGCGGTTCGAGAACCATACTGGGGGGCTTTCTGCAGGTTCTGCTTCCCCTAGCGGGTCGGCGCCCGGTCACACGTTTCTGGCGGGGTCGGACAAGATGGCGCGCCGGACGGCGTGGCATAGACGACCCATCGACATCCCAGGCCGTTCGACCATGGAGGTTTCGCAGGAGGCAGCGCGCTGCCTCTCACGAAGCACCCCGCTTCACGACCTCAACGGAGAGACACCCACAATTATGAAGACGATTCTGATTGCGACCACCAGTGCTCTTGCGGCTGTTTTCGCCGCCGCCGCGCCGGCTTCGGCGCAGGTTGTGCCGCACTGGCATTACTGCGTGAAGCAGCAGGGCGCCAAAATCGAGATGGTCTACTGCGGCCCGAAGGTCCAGCCGCTGCGCGGCGACAAGGGCGACCCGACAACGACCGGCTCGGTTGCGGCATCCTCGTCGGCCGCATCCTCGGCCGCGTCGAGCGCCGCGTCGAGCGCCGCCTCGAAGGGTGACGGTCCGGCGACGGCGAGCGAGAGCCGCGGCGGGAGCGCTACGGCGGCCGCTGGCGGTGTTGCCGGCAGCCACGGGTCCTCGGCCAGTCCGGCCAGCGGAACCGGCTCCACGGCCTCCTCTGGCGGCGGCAAGGGGCCGTCCGGCCCGACGGGTTCGACCGGCGGTCGGTCGAGCCGGCGGTTCGGTCGGCAACGGCAACTCGGGCGGCGGCAGCCAGCCGGGCAACGGCGGTGGTTCGACGGTCGGCGGCGGCACCGGCGACGGGCGACGGCGGCGGCGCGACCACGGGCGGCGGGCGACCGGCGGCAACGGCCACGAACGGGAACGGCGGCAACGGCAGCAGCCACGGCGGCCCGCAGGGCAACAATGGCTTCGGTAACGGCGACCAGACCGCACCGGGCGGTTCCGGCGGCCACAACAACGCCGAGAACGCCAGCGGCGGCCGCGATGCCCCGGGCAACTCGGGCAACAACGGCAACGGCGGCAAGGGCGAAGGCTCTGGCGGCAAGGGCGACGGGGAACGGCGGCGGAACGGCGGCAGCAAGAAGTAAGTCGGACGTTTCGAAGGAGGGCGCTCGCGCCCTCTCACGAAGCGCCCACAAACCCACCCAAAGGAGCCCATCCCATGACACTGCGCGACGAAGTCGCCGCACTGCAGGCCGAGCGCGACCTCCTCCGCGCCCAGCTCGCCAAGCGCCGCTACCACAAAAAGCCCTACGAGGAGATGACCACCGACGAGTACCGCGCCGCCCTCGACACACTCGGCCTCTCGATTGTCGGCTCGGCCGAACCCCTCGGCCTGTCGCGCCGCCAGTCGCAGCGCTACGCCAACGGAGCCACACCCGTCGCCGACCCGGTCGCGAAGCTCCTCCGCCTCGCCATCCGAACCGGCCTCACCGCCAACGACCTCAAGGCCATCTGATCGGATCGGCTCAAGCCAGAGCCGTCACGGCCCTGCCGATCGGGCCGCCCTCGATCACACGTTTCCGGCGTAGCCGGACAAGATGGCGCACGGGCGACGGGGCATGCAGGGTCATCGAAATCGAAGACCAGACGAGGACCCGAGATGAGCGACCTCTCCCTCAAGCTCGTCGGCTTCACCGACGACCTCGTGAAGAAGATGCCCCTGATCATCACGGCCGCTCCGATCTTCGGCGGCGGCTAAATTTCAAGCCTAAGGATACTAAGGTGTTCAAGAAGCTCGCTCTCGCCTCCCTTCTCGTCCTGGCCTCCGGCACGGCGTTCGCCGGATCGGTCACTGGCAAGGCTGTCGTCATCGACGGCGACACCATCCGCATCGAGAGCACGACCGTCCGCCTCAAGGGCGTCGATGCTCCCGAGCTCGGCACCGCGGCAGGCGAGGCTGCCAAGGAATCCCTGATCGATCTGGTCGGCGACGAGGCCGTGATCTGCGACCTGACCGGTGAGAAGACCCACCGCCGAGACGTCGGCTTCTGTCGGACCGAGTCTGACGTCGACCTGAACGCCGGCATCATCGACGAGGGCATGGCCCTCGCCTGCCCCCGCTACGACGACCGGTATCTGGTCAATGAGCAGGCGTCGGCCCTGGAGACCCTCAAGCGGTCGTCCTACTGCGTCAGGAAGGGCGCCCGGGTGGCGAAAGCCGCCCCCGCCCCCAAGGACGACGATGGTGTCTTCCTCTTCAAATCGGTCGAGGAGAATGACGACAGCGGAGAGAGCGTCTCCTTCAGGAGCTGCAAGGCTGCGGCGGCGGCTGGTTACAAGAACATGCGCCGGGGCCAGCCTGGATATTCCCCGAACCTCGACCGCGACGATGACGGCATCGCCTGTGAGCGGTGACACTCCGAAGCCGGGCGCGTGCGCCTGATCGTCGTGCACCCCGACCGGAAAGGCACGGGAGTTCCGCAATCGACTGGTTGACGGACGGTTTGATCGTTTCCGCCAGCCATTGCTCCACGCTCTCGGCGACGTCCGGCAGGCGCGCCACGTCGTGCAACCGATGCTCTTCCTCGTGTTTTGTCGGCAGGAGACCAGCAGCCATCTGCGCGAACTTCGCTGGATCGTCGCGCGCCGTGGTATCGGGCGCCCGCTTAGGGTGCTTGCCCCAGGCTTCTCGGGCATCGCGCAGGAATTCCTCGCCGAGTTTGTGGCGAGAGCCGACGGCACGGCCCGCCGGACTGCCGCTGACGCCCTACATCCACGCTGGATTTCCCCTTCGACCTGGCATTTTGCAAACTCATGTTGAAGCAATGTGCTCCGCCCGGTCCCAAGGGCCGGCGCGCCCAGGCCGATTTCGGAGGGAGCGCGATCAATGTGTCCGATCTGTACTCACCCATGTCTCGGGCCGCTCACAACCGGAATACCCGCTGCGGGCACCGATCCGAGCCGGCCCGGGGTCCCGCGAGCGGCGATTTCCTTGGGCCTCGTCTCGGCAGAGCGAGCCGCTCAGACCTTGATCCACTTTGTGATCCGACCTCCTTCGAGCTGCCAGCCCTGGCCCTCGAAATCGACGGCGCGGAAACGCTCGGACATCGCGCCGTCGCCGTAACCCTCCTTCGCTGCTGTCATCCAGGCCCTTGCCGCGTCGTCGGGGTCGGTCGTGTTTCCGCGCACGTTGTCAAAAAAATGCTTCTTCTTGATGAAGCCGTTGCCGAGGATAGCCTCGACCATGGCGACGCCGGTCGATCCGGAGAAGCCGAGCAGCACGTGCTTGTCGAACAGGCTGCGCAAGGTTCGGAGGGTGCGCACGCTGTCGCAAACGCTGCAGCCGCCCCAGAGGACCACGACGACCTTCTTGTGCAGTTGAAACGTGCCGTCGTCGCGCGAGAGCTTCTCGGTCGTGCCGTCGATCCTGACCTCGACGTGATCCGAAGCGAACTCGATATCGACTTTCCCCGTCTTCGCGCCGGCATAATATGCGTCGTTGAAGAGCGACAGCCCGCCGAAGTGGCCGCCGAGATAGAGCCAATCGGGCGATTCCGCGAAGAACGCCTTGAGACTCGCCATGTCGGGTGCCGGGTTGCGGATCGAGGTCAGAGGTTTCAGACCGACGGCGGCGCACCCCTTGTCCCAGGTTCCAGCGTCCTGGCGGGTGCCGAGGGCGAGCGTGCTGAATGTCTTGTCGGCCATGATCTTCCTCACGGCGTACCGCGGTGCTCCGCTGACGATATCCACCGCGGCGGTCCGGCTGCGTGAGCGCCGCCACATGTCGCATGAAGGCGCCCCGTGCCCGTCCGGCGCGGATGCCATCCTTTCCTCCCGAGCGGCCCCGGCCGCCAGCGCGCGTGTGACGTCGTTCCAATCGTTGAAGCCGCGAGGCCGACGGTGCGGATGCGGGAGAGGTAGTCTTCGCCCGGCGTCCATTCGAGCGATACTGTCTCGGCCCGTGTCTGCCGCGCCAGGAGCCATTGCGCGCGGCGATAGGCGGGCGATACGCTGTGATGACGATCGGCATCCGCGGTCGGCAGGCGTTGCCGTGCCGCCAAGGGCCGCGTGGCAAGAGCGCGGCGCGCTACGCGAGCCCCCTGCCCTTCTCGGGCCAGTCGGTCTACGAGGCACTCGGCCGCCTCGCGGACAAAGCGGATGCGGCGCTCCAGCGCCGGCCCCGACGTCGAGAGGACAACCTGAAGCTTGAACGGATGCGCGCTGTCGCTTATGCGCTTGCGCTGCGCCGGAACGGCCATCAGCACCTCACCTGCACGCGTTCCGGGAGTGGTTTGGCGCGCGTGTTACGCACGGGGGCTCCTCGTCGTTGACGGAGGAACGAGCCCGTTTGCAGATTATTGCCTCGTCTTGGCACGCTCCATCTTGACGAGCGGTCGCCATCCCGGCGCCCACGGCGCGCCTCGTTCCCCTGTCTAGTTGCCGCGCAGGTGAGCCAAGGCGTTTTGCAAGACCAACGGAACCAGTAGACTACATAA
>CAVWII010000013.1:0-169847 GCA_963754975.1 uncultured Alphaproteobacteria bacterium
CTGCTTGAACGCGCATCGACGCTGCTGCGAATGCCGTCCCGGGCGGTCGTGCTGGCGGGGCTTTGCTCCCTCCTCGCGATCGGCGCCGCCAGCGCCGACCAGACGCAATGCCCGGAGCTGGAGCAGCGCTACAGTGCCGCGCGGGACCTTGTGACCGTCCAGACCAACAATTTCCTCCTCACTGCCGCGGAAAACGGTTGCGAGCCCCTCGTCCGGCGGCTTCTGGAAGTCGGGGCGTCGACGATGGCCCGCGACCGGGAAGCCAACACGCCCCTCGCCCGCGCCGCGCGCGGCGGCATGCTGCCGGTCGCGCTGCTGCTCCTCGATCGCGGCGCGGAGGTGAATGCGCGCAACCTGCAAGGCTCGACGCCGCTGCTGCTGGCGATCGAGTTGAACCGGCCGCGGCTCGTCGAGGCGCTCTTCGAGCATGGGGCCGATCCGAACTTGCCCGGACGATCCGGCATCTCGCCGCTCGCCGCGGCCGCCTACAACGGCAATGTCGAGATCGTCGACGCCATCCTGGCGCGAGGAGGCGATGCGCGGGCGGCGGACACGATGGGGAAGACGCCGATTTTATGCGGCTGCCCGCGGCTTCGCGCCGATCGTCGATCGCCTGCTGGCTCTCGGCATCGACATCGACGCGGCCTACGGCAACGACCTCACCTTGCTGATGTGGGCGGCCGGCCACGCCGAAGACGTCCCCGAGCAGGATGGCGTCGACCTCGTGTCATCGCTGCTCAAAAGGGGCGCCACGGTCGACCGCGCCGACAATCGCGGCCGAACGGCGCTGATGATCGCGGCCGAACGCGGACACGCGGCGGTCATCGAGGTGCTGCTTCGGGCGGGAGCAGAAAAGGCGCGCCGCGACCGCGAGGGCAAGACCGCCCTCGACCTTGCCGCGGACGAGGCGACCCGCCGCGCCCTCGCGGCGCCTTAGGGTCCGGTTCATAAATCCCGTCTCAGCCCCGAACTGCCTCATGCCGAGAGCTTGTGAATTTTTCCGATAGCAGGCGCGGGTCCGCCTCTCCCCGCAAGCGGGGAGAGGGCCGCCGAAGGCGGCAAGCCTGCGCAGCAGGCGAGGGTGAGGGGGCGGTGACGAACGAGGCGCTGCGTCGGTGAAGTGGCGCCTCTTCCGGAGACGCCCCCTCACCCCCGCTTCGCTTGTTTCGGCAAAGCCGAAACCCTCTCCCCGCAAGCGGGGAGAGGCGGACCGGCGCCTTTCGCCCGGAAAACTCACACGCTCTGAGGAGGGTTCTCGACGGAGGCTCCAGCAGGAAACGCCTTCGCGCGACTCAGGGATGAGGTTTTTTGGGGTGGATCGGGATTTATGTACCGGACCCTTCACTCACCGCGCGGCGAGAAAGGTCACGAGGGCGGCGAGGTCCTCCGGGGAGGTCGCGTTCATCAAATCCGACATGCCCGGATTGTTGGCGCGCTCACGGGTGCGGAATTCGGCGATGGTCTTCGACATGTAGTCGGCGCTCTGGCCGGACAGCCTCGGCACCGTGCCGTCGCCCTGGTACTCGCCGAGATGGCAGGCGGTGCAGTTTACCGCGACGTTGGCGCGCAGCGCCGTGGCGGTCGTGGCGGCGTCGGCGGCGTGTTGGTCGAGCTTCGGCCAGGGCTTCTTCGAAAAGTACTCGGCGAGGGCCAGCATCTCGTCGCGTTCGAGCGCCTCGGCGATGGGCGACATCTCATCGCTCTTGCGGGTGCCGCGCTTGTAGTCCCGCAGTTGGATGTAGAGGTAGCCGACGTGCTGCCCCCAGATGATCGGCGTCGTCTTCTCCTGCGGAATCCCGGTTTCGCCGTGACAGGCCGAGCAGAGCTGAGCCTTCTCGTCGATGCTCTGGGCGAGGGATGGGTGATCGCAGAGGAGGCCCGCCGCGACGAGGGCGATGCCGCAGCGGCGGAGACGAGCATCCATTCCGAACTCTTCGATTCCCGGGCGAAGCGCAAAAAAGCCGGAAGCGGGGCCCCGCGGCCCCGCCCCGTCGCAGGTCGTTCATGCACGTCTAGACGATCATTCCACCAAGGTGAAGGCGATGATGTTGTTGCCGCGCTTGTAGTCGATCTGCGTGTTCCCGCCGGCGCCGACGACGATGAACTGCTTGCCGTCGACGGTGTAGGAGGACGCAGGCGCGTTGACTCCGGCGCCGGCCTGGAACTTCCACAGGATCGATCCGGTTTCGGCATCGTAGGCCTTGAAGAAGCCGTTCGCCTCGCCGGAAAACACGAGGCCGCCGGCGGTCGCGAGGGCGCCGCCCATCATCGGCTGCGGCGTCTTCACCTGCCAGCGGATCTTGCCGGTGTTGTAGTCGACCGCGGTGACATTTCCCCATTGCTCTTCCGTGGGGATGACCTTGAAGGCGCCGCCGAGCCAGAGCTTGCCGGAGGGATACGGCGAACTCTCGACGTGGTAGGTCATCGGCTGATGCAGGTTGACCGCGTAGCTCAGCCCGAGGCCGGGGTTGATCGCCATGGGCGACCATTCGACGCCGCCGTTGGCGCCGGGAAGCATGCGCGCGCCTTCCTTCGTCGGCAGGACCCACATGTTCTCCTGCGGGACCATCGCTTCGGAGAAGCGGATCAGGCTGCAATCCTTGGCGTCGTGGACGTAGACGTGGCCGGTCTTGTTGGCGTGCAGCACGCCCTTGACGACGCGGCCTTCCTTGTCCTTGACGTTGGCGATGATCGCGGGGCTCACCGCGTCGAGATCCCAGACGTCGTGCGCGATGTACTGGAGATGGCAGACGTACTTGCCGGTGTTCAGGTCCACCGAGACGAGCGAATTGGTATAGAGGTTGTCGCCCGGCCGCAGGGACCCGTCGAGATCGGGCGACGGGTTACCGACGACGAAGTAGATGCGGTTGGTCTCGAGGTCGACCGCCGGGTTCTGCCAGACGCCTCCGCCGAGCGTCTTGTAGGGGTCGCCGATCTTGGCGAGGGCCGCCTTCTCGGCCGCGATGTCCCGGTGCATGTCGCGACCGGTCGCGTCGGTGGTGGCCCAGACGCCGGTCGAGTTCTCGGACGTCGTGCTGAAGCTCCAGACCTCCTTGCCGGTCTTCGCGTCGTAGGCCTTGACGAAGCCGCGGATTCCGTATTCGCCGCCGTTCGTGCCGATCAGGATCTTACCCGCGACGGCGGTCGGCGCCATCGTCTCGCTGTAGCCGAGTTCGGGATCGGCGATCACCGTCTCCCAAACCAGCTTTCCCGTCTTGGCGTCGAGGGCGACGAGCTTCGAATTGAGCGTCGCCATGTAGACGAGGTCGTTGTAGACCGCGACGCCGCGGTTGTTCGGTCCGCAGCAGAAGACGGTGATCGGCCCCATCTTGTGCTTGAAGTGCCAGATCTCCTCGCCGGTGCGGGCGTCGAGGGCGTAGACGTGGTTGAAGGAGGTCGTCACGAACATGACGCCGTTGACGACGATCGGGCTCGTCTCGAAGGGATTCCTTCACCTCCGTCTGGAAGATCCAGGCCGGGCGAAGCTTCGCGACGTTGCCGGTGTTGATCTGCCGATTGGGGTAGAACCGGCTCTGCAGATAGTCGCCGTTCGTGTGCAGGAAGTTGTTGCCGTCGGAAGCCGCCCGGTTGAGCAGGTCCTGGGTGACGGTTTGCATGTCGCCCCACTTCGCGGCCGATTTGACTTCCTGCGCTGCCGCGCCGACCGCCGCGAAAATGCAAGCCGTTCCCGCCAGCACAATCGAGCGGACGCCCTTGATGCCCTGAGTTATCGAGTCCTCCCGTCATTTATGTTTGCAGCCAGGCCTAATCTTTCTTGAACACGCGCGACGCCGCGTTTCACCACCAGGCCCAAGTAAACTTTGCCCTGCGGTAACTCTCGCTGTCAAGCTTCGCGCCGAAGCGAAGCCGCCCTTGGGAAAAACGGCTTGACGACGGTTCGCTTGCCCCGAGGGTTCCGGCGGCCGAGGCGCGTTCGGGCGGCTATAGAAATGGCTAACGCCGGAAAGCTAAGGCCATCGCATATTTTCCATCCCTTCACTTGAGCGCACCTCGGGACTATACTGTCACGCTTGTGGCGGGGTGATCCAGGGAGGACCTCATGACCCTTCAAATCGGCGACATCGCACCCGACTTCGAGGCAGACACCACCCAGGGAAGTATTCGATTCCATGACTGGATCGGCGACGCCTGGTGCGTGCTGTTCTCGCATCCGAAGGATTTCACGCCGGTCTGCACGACCGAGCTCGGCTATATGGCCAGGATCAAACCCGAGTTCGAGCGGCGCGACGTGAAGATCGTCGGCCTCAGCGTCGACCCGGTCGGCAACCATGCCCGCTGGGCCGACGACATCCGTGAAACGCAAGGCTTCGCGCCGAACTATCCGATGATCGGCGACACAAACCTCGCCGTATCCAAGCTCTACGGCATGCTGCCCGCGAGCACGAGCGGCACTTCGGACGGAAGAACGCCGGCGGACAACCAGACGGTCCGCAACGTGTTCGTGATCGGGCCGGACAAGAAGATCAAGCTGATCCTGGTCTATCCCATGACCACCGGCCGCAACTTCGACGAAGTGCTTCGCGTCATCGACTCGCTGCAGCTCACCGCCAAGCACCGCGTCGCGACGCCCGTGAACTGGAAGCAGGGCGAGGACGTCATCATCGCCGGCTCGGTGTCCGACGAGGAAGCGCGACGGATCTATCCGGACGGCTGGCAGGCGCCGAAGCCCTACATCCGCCTCGTGCCGCAACCCGGCGGCTGACCGCGCCTCCCGTCCGCGGGGTGCGCGCCGTGCGGCCTTTCCGTTTCTGTCAGGAGTTTGCGATGAGTTCAGCGGCCCTCCCGCAGCCGGCGCCCGGCCGCCTCGCGGTGCATCCGCGGATCGATGCCTTCTTCGAGCCTCGCACATGCAGCGTTCAATACGTCGTCACGGATCCGGCGAGCCGGGCCTGCGCGCTCGTCGACCCGGTCCTGGACTACGACGAAAAGTCGGGCTGCACGGGCACGCGCTCGGCCGATGCCCTCCTCGCCTTCGTCCGCGAGCGGGGGCTCACGGTCGCGTGGATCCTCGACACCCATCCCCACGCGGACCATTTCTCCGCCGCCGCATACATCAAGGATCGAACCGGCGCGAAGACCGGCATCGGCGAGCGCATCGTCGACGTGCAGCAATTGTGGAAGACGATCTACAATCTGCCCGACGATTTCCGCACGGACGGTTCGCAATGGGATCACCTGTTTGCGGACGGGGACGTCTTTCGCATCGGCTCGATGGAGGCGCGGGTCCTGTTTTCCCCGGGCACACCCTCGCCTCCGTCGCCTACCTCGTCGGGAACGCCGCCTTCATTCACGACACGCTCTTCATGCCGGATTTCGGCACCGCCCGCTGCGACTTCCCCGGCGGGGACGCGGGCGCGCTCTGGCGCACGATCCAGCGCATTCTCGCCCTGCCGGACGACACCCGCCTGTTCTCCGGGCACGACTACATGCCCGGGGGTCGCGCGCCGGCCTGGGAGAGCACCGTCGCCGGGCAGAAGGCCCATAACGTCCACCTCGCGGCGGTCGGGACCGAGGCCGAGTTCGTCGCCCTGAGACGGGACAGGGACATCGGCCTGCCGATGCCGAAACTCATCCTCCACGCCCTCCAGGTGAACATCGCCGGCGGCCGCTTGCCGGCCCCGGAGAGCAACGGCACGCGCTACCTCAAGATCCCCCTCGACGCGCTCGGCCGCACGGCGTGGGAATGATTCGCCCCGGCGCGGGGCCGGCAAGGTCGGCCTCCCGGCGTGCGAGCCGACCGAGGCGGGGCTTGCCTGCTGTTTCCCCCGGTGTCCGGTTCATCAATCCCGTCTCATCCCCACCCCTCATCCTGAGACGGATCGGACCGTCAGCTCCGACCCGTCTCGAAGGAGGCTCCAGGAGGCTAGGCTCGGAAACACCTTCCCGCGACCTTGGGCGTCGGGTGGTTCCGGCGTTCCTTGGAGCCTCCCTCGAGACGCCCTGGACCTGACGGTCCAGGGGCCCCCAGGATGAGGTTTTTGGGGTGGATTGGGATTGATGAACCAGACTCGCAGGTCAGACTTCGCGGTGACGCTGCGCCCCGCATGATCTACGACGCCTCCGGATCGGCCATGCAGCCGCGAGGCCGGCGGCGGGGAAGGCGGGGCGCCAGCCTGCGCCTGCTCGCGGAGAGGGACGGGGTCCGTTCACCATTCTTGGCGGATGTGGCGCCGGCGCACTAGCGAAGCGCGGCCGTCAAAGGTCTTTTAACGACCTTGAGGGCAACGCTTCGCAGACAAACCTTGCAGCCGAGCCGATGACCGCGCGCCGACAGAAGACCCGCAGGCCCCCGCCCCTTTCGCCGCTCGCCCGCCTGGCGCGCTTCGGCGCGGTTGCGCTCGCGCTCGGGCTCGCCTCGTGTGGCGTGATGCCGACGGGGCGCTATTCCATGAAGAGCGACGCCAAGCCCCATAGCGGCGTCGTCGCCGCGCACGGCTACCCGATCCACGGCATCGACCTCTCGAAATGGCAGGGCCGGGTCGACTGGGCCGCGGTCAAGGCGGCGGGCACGCAGTTCGCCTTCATCAAGGCGACCGAGGGCGGCGACCACGTCGACCCGAAATTCATCGATCACTGGTATGCGGCCAAGCGCAACAATATCCCTCGGGGCGCGTACCATTTCATGTACTGGTGCCGGCCGGCCGAAGAGCAGGCGCGCTGGTTCAAGGCGAACGTGCCGCAGGACCCGGACGCCCTGCCCCCGGTCCTCGACCTCGAATGGAACGGCGCCTCCAAGACTTGCCCGCGCAAGCTTTCCCGCGAGCAGGCCCTCGAAATGACGCGGACGATGCTCGTCGCGATGCAGGAGCACACCGGCAAGCGGCCGATCATCTACACCGACATCACCTTCCATTCCGACGTGCTTGAAGGCACCCTCGGCGACTATCCCTACTGGGTGCGCAGCGTCGCCGCCGAGCCGCACCAGCGCTACAACGACCGCGTCTGGACCTTCTGGCAGTTCACCACCACCGGCCGCGTCCCGGGCATCGACGGCGACGTCGACCGCAACACCTTCTACGGCACCGAAAACCAGTGGCAGGCCTTCCTCGCGACGGATTGCGACCCGCGGCAGGCGCGCTCGCTCGAGGGGCAGGGGTTGTGTCAGAAGTAGGGAGGCTTCGTGGGTCGTGAAGTCGTGCTTCGTGAGTAGTGAGTGGTGCTGAGCAGGATTTCACGAAGCACGATCTCACGACTTCACGACCTACGTCCCACGACCTACGTCTCACCCTCCCCGCCCAACCTGCTATAACGGCCCCCGCACGCCATCGGAGGAGCCGCCCGTGATCCCGAACGCCGTCCGCAGCTTCAATTTCGATCTCGGCGAGACCGCGGATGCGATCCGCGAGAGCGTCCGCGATTTCGCGCAGGACAAGATCGCACCCCGCGCCGACGAGATCGACCGCACGAACCAGTTCCCGCGCGATCTCTGGCCGCAGATGGGGGCGCTCGGCCTCCACGGCATCACCGTCGAGGAGGAGTACGGCGGCGCCGGGCTCGGCTATCTCGAGCATGTCGTCGCGATGGAGGAGGTCTCCCGCGCCTCGGCCTCGGTCGGGCTCTCCTACGGCGCGCATTCGAACCTCTGCGTCAACCAGATCCGGCGCAACGGCACGGACGCGCAGAAGCGGCGCTACCTGCCGAAGCTGATCTCGGGCGAGCATGTCGGCGCCCTCGCCATGTCCGAGCCGGGCGCCGGCTCCGACGTCGTCTCGATGCGCACCCGGGCCGAGCGCAAGGGCGACCGCTACGTCCTCACCGGCAACAAGATGTGGATCACCAACGGGCCCGTCGCCGAGACCCTCGTCGTCTATGCCAAGACCGATCCGCAGGCCGGCCCCCGCGGCATCACCGCCTTCCTGATCGAAAAGGGCTTTTCGGGCTTCTCGACGCACCAGAAGCTCGACAAGCTCGGCATGCGCGGCTCGGATACCTGCGAGCTCGTCTTTCAGGATTGCGAGGTGCCTGAGGAGAACGTGCTCGGCACCGTCGGCAAGGGCGTCAACGTTCTGATGTCGGGCCTCGACTACGAGCGCGCGGTGCTCGCCGGCGGGCCGCTCGGCCTGATGCAGTCCTGCCTCGACGTCGTGATGCCCTACGTGCACGAGCGCAGGCAGTTCGGCCAGCCGATCGGCGAATTCCAGCTCGTGCAGGGCAAGCTCGCCGACATGTATGTCGAGATGAACGCGGCGAAGGCTTATGTCTACGCCGTCGCCAAGGCCTGCGACCGCGGCGAGACGACCCGGGAGGACGCCGCCGGCGCGGTCCTCTTCGCGGCTGAGAAGGCGACGAAATCCGCCCTCGACGCGATCCAGCTCCTCGGCGGCAACGGCTACATCAACGACTACCCGACCGGCCGCCTCCTGCGCGACGCCAAGCTCTACGAGATCGGCGCCGGCACGAGCGAAATCCGGCGCATGCTGATCGGCCGCGAGCTGTTCGAGAAGACGGCGTAGGGGACGGGGGCATGGGGCGTGGGGTGCGATTCGCCTCTCCCCGCTTGCGGGGAGAAGGTTTCGGCCTGCGACCGAAACAAGCGAAGCGAAGCGGGGGTGAGGGGGCGGTGCAGGAAAGAGCGCACGGCCTGAACCGCCGCGCCTTCTCGTCGCCGCCCCCTCGCCCGTCGCCTGCCTCGCAGGCTCGCCGCCTTCGGCGGCCCTCTCCCCGCAGGCGGGGAGAGGTGAATGTCGGAGCGCGCCTTTCGAGGACGGGCGCGCGGCGCCCTTCCCCTACTGGACGTGGAAAAAATACTCCTCGCCGCCGATCGAGCCGTAGAGGAAAGGTTCCTGGGCGCGGCCCGTGGCGGCGAGGACGTCGTCGCGGACGTAGCCGAACATGCGCCTGACTTCGAGGCCGGGCTGGTCGAGGCGGTGGAGGAGGGCGGTGACGAAGGGGCTGTTGTCGCCGCTGCCGTCCTGGGCGAGCTGGCCGTGGCGGGCGGCGAAGGCGACGAGGGTGCCGCCGGTCGGCTCGATGCGGGCGAGGCCCTGGCCGAAGGCGCGCCCGCCGCCGAGACTGCGCAATTCGCCGACGAAGGGGTTGTCCCGGCAGGCGTCGAGGATGACGAGCCTGAGCTTTCGCGCCGGCTGCACAGCGGCGAGGAAGCGCTCGAGGGGGATCGAGGCAGGGCCGACATCGGCCTCGCTCCTGAGGCGCGCGTCGACCGGGACGAGGTAGTTCTGGCCGTCGACCTCGAGGCCGTGGCCGGCATAGTAGATCACCGCCCAGTCCGCCTCCCGCACCTGCGCCTCGAAGCGGATGAGCGCCCGGATCGTCGCCTCGCGGCCGAGATCGCGTTCGAGCTGCACCACCTTGAAGCCGAGGCCGAGAAGCTTGTTCGTCAGGGCCGATGCGTCGCGGGGCGGATTTCAACAGCGCGCCGCCGCCGCGATAGTCGCCGTTGCCGATGACGAGGGCGACGCGCACGCCCGGATCGAGGGCGGCGGCCGTCAGCGGCGACAGCACGGCGCGGGGCCCGCTGAGCGCCGCACGGGACGCCGCAAGGCCGCTCCAAGCGGGCCGGTAGGCGGGGCTTACCGCGAGCGCCGCCTCGTAGTCGATGAGCGCGCGGGCAGGGTCGCCCTTGGCCGAAAAGACGTCGCCGCGGCCGGCCAGGGCCTCGTAGTTGCGCGGCTGCAGGCGCAGGGCCTCGCCGTACTGGACGAGGGCGCGCTCGAAGTCGCGCCGCTTGAAGGAGGCGAAGGCGCGGCTCGCATGCGCCCATTCCGAGCGCGGATCGAGCCGCACGGCCTCGTTCGCGTCGGCAAGCGCCCGCTCGGGCTCGCCGCGCAGGGCATGGGCGAGGGAGCGATAGGCGAACAGGAAGGGGTCCTTCGGGCTCTTCTCGATCGCCTCGCCGTAAAGCGCGATGGCGCGCACGAGATCGGGGACCGCAAGGGCCGCCTCGCCGCGCGCGATGGCCGCCTGGCCGCGGGTGAGATAGGCGTGCGCGAGCTTCGGATCGAGCCGCACCGCCTCGTCGAGATCGGCGCGGGCGCCGTCGTCGTCGCCCTTGAAGAGGCGGGCGCGGCCGCGGGCGTAGTGCGCCGGCGCCGAGCCCGGCGCGAGCGCCAGGGCGTCGCCGTCGTCGGCGATGGCGCGCTCGATCTCGCCGAGATTGACGCGGGCGAGGCCGCGGGCGAGGAGGGAGTCGGCGCCGTTGCCGTCGAGCCGCAGGGCCTCGTCGAAATCGGCGATGGCGCGGCCGTATTCGCTCTGCGCGAAGAAGGCGAGGCCGCGGCCGTGATAGGCCCGGGCGCTGCGCGGATCGATCAGAAGCGCGCGGCTGAGATCCGCCACCGCGCCGTCGAGATCGCGGCGGGCGAACCGGACGAGGCCGCGGTTGAGGAGCGCGTCGGCATCGTCGGGCCGGCGGCTCAGGACCGCGTCGAAATCCTTCGTCGCGCGCTCGACGTCGCCGCGGCCGAAATGCGCGGCGCCGCGGCCGGCATAGGCGTGGACGAGGTTCGGATCGAGACGGATCGCCTCGTCGAAATCGGCGACGGCGCGGGCCGGGTTGCCCTTCTTCGCATAGGACAGGCCGCGGCCGGCGAAGGCGTGCGCCGAGCGCGGATCGAGGGCGAGGACCTGGTCGAAATCGGAGATCGCGCGGTCGACGGCGCCGCTGGCGAGGAAGGCGAGGCCCCGCGTCTGGTAGGCCTGCGCGAGGCGGCGGTCGAGCCAGATCGCCTGGCCGAGATCGGCGATGGCGCCGGCATGGTCGCCGCGCCGGTAGCGCAGGACGCCGCGGGCGTTGAGGGCCTGCGCGAACTTCGGATCGATCTCGAGGGCGCGGCCGTAATCCGCTTCGGCGCGCAGAAAATCGGTCTGCGCGTAATGGGCGAGCCCGCGGACATAGAGCGCCTGCGCGTCGGCGGGGTCGAGGGCGAGGGCGCGGTCGAGAATCGCGACGGCGCCCTCATGATCGCCCGCGGCATAGGCGGCGATGCCGCGCGCGGCGACGATTTTTGCGCGCTCGGCGGGCGTGCCCTGGGTGAGGACGCGCACGCAGGCGGCGACCTTTTCCGGAGTGCCGCTCGCGGCGCAGAATTCGCGCGCGTTCTCGGTTTCGGCGAGCGCCGCCGTCGCGAGGAACGCCGCCGCCGCGCCGCAGACGATGCGAAGGCCCGCTCGCCCTCTCGCCGGCATCGGCAGGGCCGCTCAGAACCGGTAGGAGACGAAAGCCCGCACGCCCCGGTTCACATAGTCGTCGCGGGCGAGCGTGGCGGAAATCCGGGCGCCGGCGGTGAGGCTGCCCGCGAGGACGTTGAGGCCGCCGGCGACCTCGAAGGCGGTGCGGTCGGTGTAGCCGGTCGGCAGGTTGAGGTCGTAGAGGAACGCCCCGCGCAGCACCGGCGCGACGAGGACGCGGTCGAACACGAAGGGATAGGCGATCTCGGCGCCGATGCCGGCGCGGGTGACGGTGTCGAGGATGCCGCCATGGACGAATTCGGCCTGCTCGACCAGGGCGGGGTAGCGGGTGTCGGCGTAGACGATCTGCGAGAAGGGCTGCACGAGCAGGTCGCCGAAATAGTAGGTGCCGGAGAGGGTCGCGCCGGCGAAGCGCGCGATCGAGGTGTAGCCGCCCGCCACCGGCAGATCGGCGACGACGTGCGTCTGGTCGATCGCGGCGAGGCCGTAGCCGGCGGAAACCTGCAGCGTCCAGACGTCCAGGAACGAGACGCTGGCGCCGACATAGCCGGTGGCGCCGTTCGAGGCGTAGTCGCCGGCCTGCAGGCGGAAGCTGCGGTCGACGCGGATATAGGTCAGCCCCGCCGACAGGGAGAGGTTCGGGGCGACGCCGATCTCGGTCCCGATCGTCGATTGCCAGACGCGGTCCTTGGAGAACCGGCCGGGTCGCGAATCCTTCTCGAAGGTCAGGCTCGAATCGGCGAAGGCGCTGATCGTCTCGATCGGCAGGAGCGGCTTTCGCGACAGCGCAGTGTCGGGGACGCGCTCGACGACGGGCTGCGCCGCCGCGGCGCCCGAGAGCAGCGCGAGGGCGGCGGCGGCGAGGGCCGTCCGGCAACGGGCGGAGCGGCCGGCGCGGGGCCGGCGCGGAGCGCCTCGTGCCGACGGCAGGCTCACCGGCGCACGCCGTTGAGGATCGTCTGGATCGTCGTCGACGGCCGCACCGCGGTCGGGACCGACGCGCCCTGCGCCTTCGGGGTGCTGGGGGCCGGGGCGAAGACGACCCGCGGCGTCGGCGTCGCCTGCAGCTGGTTGCTTGCCAGCGGCACCGTGGTCGGCGGCAATTGCGCGACGACGTTCGGCGTCGGCGTCATCGGCGCGAAGGTCGAGGAGACCTCGGTCGGGCCCCCCGCCGGCGGCGTCGGCACCGGCACCGGGCCCAATTCGCCGATGACCGTCGCGGCCGGATTGAGCGAGCGGGTCGTCGCCGTCAGCGCCGCTTCGCCGGCGACCGCCGTGCGGGAGCCGTCGCCGCGGCCGATCCGCGCCGTGGTGGGGGCGCAGCGGGCGTCCGGCGCGCTTCCGGCCCGGGTGCTGCCCGGCGGCGAACAGTCCGGCGCGGCGGCGGTGCGGGTCCGCGGCGCGGCGGCGGGCCCGGCCTCCCGGGCCTGCTGGGAGAGGGCGTAGCGCTGCCAGGCGTTCGGGCCGTCGCTGGAGCGCGACGCGGTCTCGGTGCAGCCGCAGAGTATAAGTGACGTAACGGAAAGTAGAAGAATCGGCCGAAGCGGCATCGTCATGTGTCCTCGCTCACATCGCGAGAATAACAGCGATCCGCCACGGCGATAAGAGGCTCGATTCCGCAAATTAAACTATGATAGAATCCTTATCGCTCGAAGGTTAAGACGATTGACAAGCGCCGAGGCTGAACTTGTACTCGCCGGCCCCGCCGTCGGAGGAATGCGGACCTAGGATGACCACTTACACCGTCACGACCCCGGGCGAGTTGCAGCAGCGTCTCGACACCGCCATGGCGGGCGATCTGATCGTCATCGCGGCGGGCTTTGCCGGCATGCCCTCGGGCGTCGTCAACGTCGACGGCCTGACGGTGCGCAGCGACCTCGCCCTCGGCAGCCTCGTCGTCCTGAGCCTCGGCGTCATGGTCGACGACCTGAGCCTCACCGGAACCGGCCCCATCCTCGTCGCCGGCAACGGCTTCGACAACGACATCGGCCCGGCGGTGACGCAATTTGCGGACGCGCCCTGGTTCCTCGCCGGCGGCGACGGCAAGGACACCCTCGAGGGCAACGGCTATTTCGACCCCCGCCTCGAAATCGGCGACGTTTTCCAGGGCGGCCAGGGCAACGACGTCCTGATCGGGGGAGGGGGCTTCGACAGCGCCGATTATGCGACCTCGCCCGCGGGCGTCGTCGTCGACCTCAAGGCCGGCACCGCCGCGGACGGCTTCGGCGGCACCGACACCCTTGTCGGCATCTCCTTCGCGATCGGCAGCGCGCACGACGACGTCCTCATCGCGCGCTCCCTCGCCGGCGAGGACCCGGGCTTTTCCGTGCACCTGCGGGGCGGCGCCGGCAACGACACGCTCCAGGGCGACAGCGGCCTCGACACCGCCGATTACGCCTCCTCGACCGCGAAGGTCACCGTCGACCTTGCCGCCGGCACCGCCTCGGACGGCTTCGGCGGCACCGACACGCTGATCTCGATCGAGAACGCGAGCGGCGGCTCGGCGGCGGACGCGCTCACCGGCAATGGCGGCGCGAACCAGCTCCTCGGCGGGCTCGGCAACGATACCCTGACCGGCGGCGCCGGCAACGACCGCCTCGACGTCGCGCCCCTTTCACAGGGCGGCGAACTGCCGCCGCAGCTCCTGCACGCGGAGGGGTGGGACACCCTCGCCGGCGGCCGCGGCGACGACTGGTACGGCGTCGACGACGGCAAGGACGAAATCGTCGAGAAGCCGGGCGAGGGCCGCGACACGGTCTACACGACTCTCCGCGACTACACCCTCCCGGACAATGTCGAGGATCTCGTCTTCCGCCACCAGGACCTTACGCTCACCGAGGCGGCCTTGTTCGTGCGCGGCGTCGGCAACGCGCTCGGAAACCAGATCGTCGGCGGCGCCGGCGCCGACACGCTGATCGGGCTCGGCGGCGACGACGTCCTCGTCGGCAACTTCATGCCCTCGAACGCCGCCGACCGGCTCGAAGGCGGCGCGGGCAACGACCAGTACGAGGTCGACCTCCTCACCGACCGCATCGTCGAGAAGGCGGGCGAGGGCATCGACACGGTGCGGGTGACGATCGGCGCCGCGCCGGGCGGCGCCGGCGCCGCGATCTCGAACCATTACAGCCTCAGCGACGCCGCCAATCCGGGCCTCGCGGCGGTCGAGAACCTCGTCGCCGGCGGCGCCTTTTCGTTCTTCGGCGAGCCGAGCTTCGGCATGGATCTGACCGGCAACGCCCTCGACAACATGATCGTCGGCGCCGCCAAGGGCGACGTCCTGAAAGGGCTCGTCGGCAACGACCGGCTCATCGGCGGGGCCGGCGCCGACGTCATGGCCGGCGGCAAGGGCGATGATTATTACGACGTCGAGAACGCCGGCGACATCGTCTCCGAATCCGGCGACGCCAAGAAGAGCGCGGGCCAGATCGGCGGCCGCGACACCATCGCCACCCCCTTCGCCAGCTTCAGTCTCGCCGCGACCGCCGCCCTGCAGCCCGTCGAGAACCTCACCGCGCGGCCGCAGGAGATTCTGAACGATGCCGGCGCCATCGTGAAATACACGGAGAGCGCGCGCAGCTTCGTCGGCAACGGCCTTGCGAACGACATCGTCGGCGGCCTCTTCGGCGACCTTCTCAGGGGCGCGGCCGGCGACGACTACCTTATCGGCGGCCCGGGCAACGACACCCTCGACGGCGGCGTCGGCAACGACGATTACGACATCGACAGCAAGGCCGACATCGTCCGCGAGGGCGGCGGCCACGACACGATCGCGACCTCGCTGCGAAGCTTCAGGCTCGGCGGCTCCGCGAGGAATCCGGGGCTCGAGAAGATCGAGGACCTCATCTTCAAGGGTGCGCAGGTGGTCAAGGTCGCGGCGGATCTCGAGGCCGGGCAGCTGCCGACCGTCGTCTTCGACCGCAAGGCCGCTTTCGTCGGCACCGGCAACGAGCGCGACAACGTTATCGTTGGCGCCGACGGCAACGACACCCTGCGCGGCCGCGGCGGCGACAATTCCCTCGTCGGCCTCAAGGGCAACGACCGCCTCGAGGGCGGCAACGGCGCGGACGCGCTTTTCGGCGTGCGCGGCGACGACCGGCTCTATGGCGGCGCCGGCGACGACCGGCTCGAGGGCAGCTACGGCGCCGACAAGCTCTACGGCGGCGCCGGCGCCGACCGCCTGCGCGGCGGGGTCGGCTCCGACACGCTTTCGGGCGGCGGCGGCGCCGACCTCTTCGTCTTCGACGCGGCGCTCGGCCCCGACAACGTCGACCGCATCGCCGATTTCAACCCCCGCGCCGACACGATCCGCCTCGAGGATTACTACTTCCGCGGCATCGCCCGCGGCACGCTTGCGGAAGACGCCCTGCACATCGGCAGCGCCGCCGCCGACGCGAACGACCGCATCGTCTACGACCGCACGACCGGCGCCCTCTCCTACGATTCCGACGGCTCCGGCGCCGCAGCGCCGATCCGCTTCGCCGTGCTGTCGAAGAGCCTCGCACTCACGGCCGCGGATTTCGCGATCGTGTAAGGCGCGCCTTCGCCTCTCCCCGCTTGCGGGGCTGGTTCATAAATCCCGATCCACCCCAGAAAACCTCATCCTGAGGAGCCCTGGACCGTCAGGTTCGGGGCGTCTCGAAGGAGGTTCCAGGGAATGCGTGAACCTCCCGGCGCCCGGCGGCGCGCGAAGGTGTTTCCGAACTTGCCGGAGCCTTCGAGACGGGTCGGACCTGACGGTCCGCGCCTCCTCAGGACGAGGGGGCTTGGGGCTGAGACGGGAATTATGAAGCAGACAGAGGGGACTGGGGTCGTTTTCGAGAAGCGCCCATTTCAGCGAGATGGGTGCATCCGCCAGCCCCGCAAGCGGGGAGAGGCAATCCCGCGCCCTCAGGCGGCGGTCCGCTCCGCTCCCTTGCCGGCCCGCGCGGCGCGGACGAGCTGCGCTTCGAGGTCGCTCGCCCGCGCGCGCTCGGCGTCGAGGCGGGCGCGCACGCGCGCCTTCCTGGCGGTCGCATCCATCAAGGCCGCGTCGAGGTCGCCCGCTTCGAGCATGCGCTTGCAGTGCACGATCAGTTCGGCGGTGAGTTCGGCCGCGGCACGCAGTCGCCGGCGAACGAATTCCAACACCGCGACGGCGCCTCATTGGGAGGCGGCACGGGAGAGGTTGAGGTCGAGCAAGCGGGCGAGCGCGTCGTCGATCGCGATGTCCTCCGGCCACTCATAGGCGGCGGCGACGGCACGGTCGAGTTCGGCGTGCGCGTCGACGAGCCATGCGGGACGCAGGTTGTAAAGGCACGTGAGCGTCCGCGTCTTCAGGGTCACCTCCGCCGCCGCGTCCTTCGGAAGGATGCGGTCGGGATAGCCCGGAACGACTTCCGGCTCGATGCGCACGAGGTCCGGCGGATTCAACCAGTTGCGCCGCAGCGTTTCCAGCCGCTGCGCGGCAGCCGCGATCCGCACGGCACGCAGGTCGTCCGCGTAGGCCGAGGCGGGACCGTTCGGTGCAAGTCCTTCAGGAAAGGGAAACGTCTCGAAGGTAGTCGTTGGCGTGTAACGTGGATCGTTCCCGACCCCGAGCCACGTACAGAGACGAAGCGACCAAGCTTCGTGAAAGCGCGAGTGTAGAACCCCGAACGTTGTGTCGTCGTCGCGCGCGATGACGATGATTTGGTGATCCGGAGAGATCGAGGCGTCAATCCAGACAAAGAGCCGATGCTTCGCCACAGTCGGCGTTCCTATGCTCCGGTGAACATTTCGCAATGCGGCCCACATTGCTGGCCGCGGTTCCATATGCCGCCACCAGTTTCTCGCATACGCCTTTCGGCGGTTCGTTTGTCGTTCCGGCTTGACCGTCGTGGCGGCGTAGTCGAACGGCTCGCCGTAAAGAGAAGCTTCGCGCTCGCTGAGCGTCCACCCGAAGTCGACGATCCACAGGTCGCGCGGCCTTCGCGTGAGATCGAGCCCATTCACCCAAGGCTTCAGGACGTCGGAATTCGGCCGCCCGTTCGGATTGAGCGGGAGCTTCAGCCACGACCGCGCAAGCGAACCGGGAACGTCGAAGGGCCCTCCCTTCGTGTCGCCCATGAACGCGCCGCCGAGGTTTTCGGCAAGGCGGCGAGCGCGAGTGAGATCGCTTTTGGTCGACGCGAGGTCCGTGCTGATCGTCGCGACCGCGACACCGTTCAATCGCTTGCTGCCTTCGTCGGAACCAAACGACACAAGAGAAACGCGAACGTCGGCTCCGTCGACCACCCACGGCTCGTCAGACCACGCGTCGAAGATGGGATGATCGGAGACGACGCCTTCGACGACTTGCCGGTTGGCGCCGCCGCGGATCGAATTGGTCGACACCAGGCCCGCCCTCTTCGCCCTGGCAAGGGAGATTTGCCGGCCCGCCTTGTCGAACCAGTAAGTGACAAGGTCCGCTTCCCTGGGCACCCGGTGCCTGAACACCTGAAAGAGCGTGTCCACGTAGTTGTCTCCAAGGCCGCGCCGCATGAGCTTGCCACCCAGAAACGGTGGATTGCCGATGATGAACTCGGCGGCCGGCCAATTCAACTCGACGAACGCCTCGGCTTTGCTCGACCGTCTCCCAGGTGTCCGTTTGCCGGCCGATGCTGGAGAGATCAACGCATCCCTGCATTCGATCGAGTCGAGCCGCCTCAGCACCGGCGTTGGCCGGGCGGTGATTCCGTTCCTGATGGCCCACTGGATGTCGCCGATCCAGATCGTCGTGCGCGCGAGCTCGGCAGCGAGGGGATTGATCTCGATGCCGTGCAGAATCTCTGGCCCAACGGCCGGCGCGCGGGGTTGCAGGTCGAGCGCTTCGGATTCGAGATTCGCACGCAGCTCCAAATCCTTCACGTGCTGAAGGGCAAGGTAGAGAAAATTTCCAGAGCCGCAGGCCGGGTCCACGATAGACAGCGTGCGCAAGCGCTCGAGGAATCGCGATCGGCACTCTTCTGCGGCCTCGTAGCAATTCATCCGGCCGGCCTTGAGACCGGGTTTGCCACGCCGAAGCGGGGGCCTCTTCCGGCCAGCGATCAAATTCTCGATCTCGATCTTCGTGTCATCCCATTCGCGTCGGAGCGGGCGCAGGATCACCGGCTCGATGATCTTCATGATCTTGTCGGGGTCGGTATAGTGCGCGCCAATCTGCGCGCGCTTGTCGGGGTCGAGAAAGCGCTCGAACAGGGTGCCGAAGATGGTGGGATCGATTTGACTCCAATCGAGGCTCTCGGCCGCGACGAGGAGGCGGACGTCGCCATCGTCGAGAGGCAGCGCACGCCGACCGTCGAAGAGTCCGCCATTGAAATGCGCGATATCCGTGAGATCGAACTCCCCGCCGGTCTCCATGGTCGCGAAGAGCTTGTCGAAATAGGATTGAGAATGTTCCGGATTTTTCGCGATGCGCCGGAGAAGTCGCGCGAAGAAGCCCTCCGGCAGGAGCTTCACGCTCGATGCAAAGAAGCAGAATACGAGTTGGTTGACGAAATGGGCGATATCCTCTTGCGAGCCGCGCCCTTGAAGTCTGCGAGCAATGGTCGAGAACTTGTCGGCGGCCTCGCTCGTGACGGCCGCGCGCGTGCGCGTTGGGCGAAGCGTTTCCGGTTGATGAAAGACGGCGTGAAGGATCGCGCGCTTTTTCGGATCGAGAAGCTCGTCGAGGGTAAGCTCGTAGGTCGTCGGGACAGTGTTCGTCCAGGCGGTGACGATCCGAAACCGGTCGGTGTCGCAGACGATCTGGAGCGGCGGATTTTCGAGCGCCGCCGCGTAGCGGACGAGCTGCGCGAGCGCGTCGTCGAGGTTGCGCTTCTTCTTCTTGTACTCCCACGCGAACGCGCCGCGTTTCCAGACGTCCGCGAAGCCGTCTCCGCCGCCGGATTTTTTCACGCCCTTCTCGAAGGTGAAGCGCACGCCCGCGGGATCGTCGCTGATGGGGTCGGGGTGTTGGAACAGACGGCAGAGATCGTTGAAGTGGGATTGCGCCGAGGAACGCTCCGACAGCGTGACGGGCTTCCATTTGCGAACGAACGCTTGCGCCGAAAGGGTCTCTGTCGTCATCGCCGCCGCTCCTGCGCCGTGGCGGCGAAGAGCGGCATCGCGACGGAGCCGATGGCGAGGAGTTCGGCGAGATCGACCTCGAAGAAATCCGTCGCCAGGGACTTCGCTTCGAAGTCGTAGAGGCGCCAGTTGCGCCCGTTCGTCAGGATGCCGAAGCGCAGCCTGCGGTCGGAGCCGAAATAGGCGCGGGCGAGGTAATTCTGAAGCTGCGCCGAGGGCGTCGCCTCGCTCCCCGACGCCCTGTCGAGGGAACGCTCCCAGGCCTTGCCCTCGACGAGGATCGCCGCGTTCCCGTAGCGCTCGGCGGAGAGCGTCTTGTGTTGAGCCTCCCGCCTCGCCTCGGGCGTCAGGAAGAGGATCGCATCGGGGACGCGCAGGCGGCGGACGTTGTCGAGCTTCTCCTGGACGAGGCGCCGGTCGTTCCAGCCCAGGGCATCGAGGATCGGGAAGAGGACGAGGCCTTCGGTGTTCCCTTCCTTCAGGCTCTTCGCGCCGTCCGACAGCCGCGCCCGGAGCGCTTCGGCGATCGCGTCGACCTCGCCTTCGCCGAGGTCCAGCCAGTCCCGAGTCTCCGCGATTCCGGTCAGCAGGAAATCCTGCGCGAACAGTGTCCCGGAGGCCATCTCCCAACCCCGCGCTTCGCCCTGTTCCGGGTCGTTGCCATCTTAAGATGCAACGTTATATGATTCTACTTGACATAGCAACGCCTGTCGCAGGCCCGTTGCGGGTGTGCCCCCGGGCTCAGCGATGTGCTTTTGACGGCGGGAACGGCCCGGGCCGCGAATCCCGCGTCGGGATGAAGGGCAGGACCTTGGGGTCAGACCCTTCTGGGACGACGGTTTCGGGCGGTTCAAAACCGCCTCAGGCTTTGAGCCGAGGCTCTTGCGAGCCAAGCTGCACCGGGAGTGGGGACCAACGCGATCATTCCCGGTGGCCCCGTTGGTCTCGCGGCCGACGTCGCCACTTGGGCGATACTCCCAACAGCTCACACTGATCTCGTGCCGGTCAAGCGCACGCGGCAAGCACGATAGATCTGCCGCGGGGCTGAACAGACCGACGCCAGCGGTGAACGCCAAGCTTCACCTGCGTCGGAGCGCCATGCGCGCCGTTCAGCACGCTCTTCCAGCTTCCGTCAACGCGCTGTTAACCATCAGGCGCGAGGCTACCGGAAGCCCGTCATCGGGCGTCCGACAGGTGTCCGCGATGACCGAAGAATGGTTGACGTACGTCGAGGTGGGCGAACGTCTCGGCGTCTCGGCTGAAGCAGCCCGCCAGAAGGCCATCCGGGCCCGCTGGCCCCGTCGAACGGCTAACGACGGACGGGCTCAGGTGCGATTGGACGTCGGTGAGACGAAGGCCGCCATGCCGGCACGCCGATCGCGAGACGAAACGGCCGACGCCCGTCCTACGGTAGAACCAACGGCCGCCGAAGCCCCGTCCGACGTCCGCACGTTCGCCGCCCTCGATGCCCACATCGGCACACTGAAAGCTTTGGCCGCTGCAGGGGAGGCGGCGTTGTTGCGAGAGCGCGAACGGGCCGATGCCGAACGGGCGCGCGCCGAGTATGAACGGGCCCAGGCGGATGCCGCTCGAACGAGGGGGGAGGACTTGGCGCGCCGGCTGCAGGAGGCGCAGGAACGAATGGAGCAACGGGCCGACCTCGAAAAGCAACTCACCATGCTGAAAGCCCAGATTGCCGAGATGCAGGCCGCGAAGGCCAGGCCATGGTGGCGGCGGCTGGCCGCCCATCCCTCGCCTCTAAGATGACGGCCGAGGGCAAGGCGGCGAAGGGCGGCGTGCCCTCGCCTTGAGCGTCTATTTTCTGGCAATGTGGGTGCCGACGTATTACGGAAGGCCCTTCCCGTGACGTGGCGCAGCGCGTGAGCAACCCGAAGGCAACGCCCGGGCCGCGGCCGCTCGGAACACCGTCGTTGCCGCCACGCGGGAGGCCGGCGTCTTCGTGCGAGCCGAGGCGCGGAAAGGGCAGGGGAGGCGCTGGTGGCCGTTCCGACGCAGCGCATAAGCGATCCCTGGGGAAGGAGAATAGCCGTGATCCGAACCATTCCCGCTCTCGCTCTCGCGATGGTGTTCCTGGCGCCCGCAGCGCAGGCGCAGACGGGCGAGGCTGCCGATCTCATCGCGCGGTCGCAGGCCTTGGACGATCTCTGCCGGGGAAGCACCGGCCTCGACGATAGGCAGCGCGCTGCTGTCTGCTGCGGCCGGACGCTCATCGCCGTGCGGTTGAACCGGCTCGGCTGGTGCAGCGGGGTGACCGTCCAAGTCGCGGCGGCCCCGAAGTGGCATCGCTGCTCACGGCTCTCGCAGCGCCAGAACCCGCGGGACTATTGCGGCGCCGACTAGGTTACGGCGCCACGCCGCTGGTAGCCGTTCCGGCGCAGGGCATGAGCGATGACCCTCGCCCCTTCGTTGGCGTCACCATCGAGACGCACGTCGTCGGCCGCATTTTGGAGAACCGCAGGCGCTTCCTCGGGCGAGAATGCCACTCATCCCCTATCACCGCCCGGCGCAAGGTGCTCGACGGCGCGATCCGCGACGTCGCCGGGATTTGCGAGCGGACATTCCCGCGGCGGTCATCGCGGAGGGACTCGGCGCGACGATCCTGTCGAGCGTCACAGAGGCGCGGGTCCTATGCCGGCTGCGATCTCTGCTTGGCCGCCACCCGTGACCCGATCTACCGCCCGTACCGCCGTTGCACGGCTCTTCGCGCCGCAGATGATGTGGTCCTCGCGAACGCGGTCGAATAGATAGTGCGAGCCCAACATGTCGAGGCTTGTCGCACCGAGTTGGCCCATGACCAGATCGATCTCGCGCTGAAGAATCGAGACGGCCTTTCTCACCCCTTCGAGACCGCCCGCGATGGCGCCATAGAGCGGCGCGCGTCCGGCGAGTACGAGATCGGCGCCGAGACAGAGTGCGCAGATGATATCCGACCCCCGGCGAACGCCGCTGTCCATCAGCAACGGCAAGGTCGGGCCGACGGCAGCGCGAATGATCGGGAGCATGTCGAGGGCCGAAGGCATCCTGTCCAGCTGCCTTGCACCATGATTTGAAACGATCAGCCCGTCGATTCCCAAGTGTTGCGCCATGAGCGCATCGTCCGGATGCATGACCCCCTTCAGCAACAGTCTTCCGGGCCAGGCGTCGCGTATCCGCTCAAGGTCGCGCCAGGTCTGGCTGGCGTCGGGCGTTTGGCTGGCGAACAGGTCAGCGACCTGTTCAGGCGTAGCGTCCTTCCGGGCATGCTCCTTCCAGTTTTCCAACGCCGGCAGGCCGCCGTTCCGAAAGTAGCTCGCGACCCATGACGGATGCAGCATGGCTTGCAAAATCATCGGCAGGGTCAGCTTCGGGGGATAGGCAAATCCATTCCGCCGGTTGCGTTCGCGGTTCGGGGTGACGGGCACGTCGCAAGTCACCGCGATCGTCGTCAGGCCGCAATCGCCGGCGCGCTTCGCGAGATCGAGGGCCAGCCGGCGATCCCGCGCTCCGTAGATCTGAAACCACAGGTTTCTCGGAGCGAGCTTTGCGGCCTCTTCCATGGAGGCATTTGAAGCCCCGGACATCAGATAGGGGATATCGGCCTCGGCCGCGGCTCGCGCGAAATGAAGCTCCGTATTCGGGCCGAAGGTGCCAGCCATTCCGGTGGGCGCGATGCCGAGCGGACTGGCATACGATCGCCCGAACAGCGTCGCCGTCTGCCGGCGCCCGGACGTGTCGACGAGATATCGCGGCACCAGGCGAACGTCGCGAAAGGCATTGGCGTTCGTGAGCAGACCGAGTTCGTCGTCGACGCCGCCCTCTATGAAATCGAATATCATCCTCGGCAGCCGGCGCTTGGCCAAGCCCGTCAGATCGTCGATATTGATCGCTCTATCGAGGCGGCTCACGGGTGTTTCCTTGGCGCCATCCACCCGGGAACGCACGTTCTGTCGAACCGGGAGAGGTCTCGGCGCTCGACCCGTGATCGACGAGAGAAGCCGAAGGCGATGAGAAATGCGAGCCTTCGGTCACTCAGCGCTCCTCCGCATCTTCAGGCATTATTCTGTCGACACTTATACGCATCAGGAGATTCAAGCAAGCGGCTCCTATGGGATAGCATGTCGACACTAATCGCGTCGCGCGGCGGAGTCGCGCAAGAGGTCGGCGATCGCGGGGAGTGGTCGTCGGCCCGGCCGGGGCCCGTCGGGCGAACGGATTCGGATTCTGCCCGCCGATGCAGAGAAATGCCGGTCGCCCGCCGCCAGTCGGACCCTTCAGGCGCGGCCGCTGCCCTGACAGGCCGCGCCAGCCAGGGGGCCGCAACGAGCCCATGCGGCTGCCTTCGCCATACGTGCAGCAGTCGGGGCTTCGAGCGGCCGTTCCCGGCCGGGAGGGCCGAGCGCGCCGCCTGACCGCAACGGCCCGCCAAGCCTCGCTTCGCATATTGACGGAATCGAAACCGCGCGATAACTGTCGACAAATGAGGAAGTGGAAGCCCAAACTGGGGCGGCACGACCATCGTAGGCGATCCTAAAATGTCGACATTAAAGCGCCGGTCTCCGGCAGAATGCCGAGATTTAGGATAACCGTCCACCGCGGCGGCGTGCACGAGCTTAATTGGGCTGCATACAAAAATGCGGCTAGCACAGGGAGAGAACCGCGATGAAGCCGAAACTGCGGTTACTATTAGGGTGCGTTCTGGGACTGCTGCTCACGGCACCGGACGCGCGGGCACAGTCATACCCTTCAAAGCCCATCAGGCTGATCGTGCCGGTTCCCGCCGGCGCGTCCACGGATGCTATCGCGCGCATCGTCATGCAGGCCGCGGGCAAGATACTCGGCCAGCAGATTATCATCGAGAACGAGGGCGGCGCCGCTTCGATACCCGGAACGGCGCGTGCCGCAAAAATGGCTCCGGACGGATACACGTTGCTGTTCGGGAATTCGAGCACCCACGCGGTCAATCCGAACCTCTTCAACTCGCTCCCGTACGACGCCGAGAAGGACTTCATTCCGGTCGCGAACACGGCGGCCCAGGCGCTGATCATGGCGGTTCCCGCCAGCAGTCCGGCGAAATCGGCAACGGACTTCGTCGATCTCGCCAAGCAAGGGAAAGTCAGTAACTACGCCTCGCTTGGACCCGGCTCCGCGGCCCATCTTTCGGCAGAGAAGCTGAAACTTCTGACCGGCATCAACCTGAAGCACATCCCGTTCCCTGCCGGCCCGCAGCCGGTGCTTGCACTTGGCCGCGGCGAACTCGACATGATGTTCTTTTCCTACGCGTCGTTCCTGCCCGCGCTGCAGGCCGGCAGCATCCGGCTGGTCGGCATCGCCACGCCGTCACGTTCGAGCTTCCTGCCGGATCTGCCGACCATGCGCGAGCAGGGATACGACGTCGTCATTCAGGCCTGGTACGGCGTGTTTGCGCCGGCCGGGACACCGAAGGAAATCGTCGACAAGATCGCCGACGCCGTGAACAAGGCGGTCGCCGATCCCGCCGTGATCAAAGCGCTCAACAACAGCGGCACCGACGTGTTTCCGAGCAAGTCCGCCGAGGACTTCGCGAAGTACGTCAAGGAAGAGCGGGATCGCTACAAAAAGATCGTCGAGGATGCAGGCATTCCGAAGACCTGAGAACCTCGCATGGCGGGCTTGTCCCGTCCGGATCTCCGATTGAGAGGCGAGGCCGCTGAATGTTCAGGCCGTTCAGCGGCCCGTCTCCGGACCATTGTCATCTGAGAACAAGGCGAAAAGGCAAAGAGGCGAAGTTGGTTCGACTCCGATGCGGGCGCCGTTCTTTTCGCGGAGCCAGACTCGGGGAATTCAAGAGGAGCACCGGATGCGCGGTCGATCCGACAATTTCGTTGCGGGGACGATCTTTCTCGCAATCGCAGCCTTGTTCGGGCTCACTGCGCTTAAGACGCTTGACGTCGGCTCGGTCGAAACGATGGGACCGGGCTTCTTTCCGATCATGATGTCGCTTCTGCTGACCGGGTTGGCGATCGCGATCATGATCTCGGGGTCCAATGCATCTGAGCGCAGGCCGATCCCCTGGCGAGCGGCAATCTTCATTACGCTGGCGCCGATTGCGTTCGGCCTCTCGGTCCGCAGCATCGGTCTCGTGCCGGCGCTGCTCGCCGCGGTCACTATGGGTGTCTTCGCCAGCAGGAGGATCGGTTGGGCGCAGCGATCGCTCATCATCCTTGGGATGACGGCGTTCTGCGTGGCCGTCTTCAGCTACGGCATCGGGATCACCGCCGAGCTGTTCATCTGGCCGCCGCAACGCTTCTGAGCCGATCTCAAGTACCCCGGCGGGCGCGCATATGGAAGTCTTGAACGGGATCCTCTTGGGCTTCGGCGAGGCGCTCACGCCGGCTTCGCTCTTCGTATGCTTCATCGGTGTCCTGCTTGGAACCCTGATCGGCGTGCTCCCCGGCATCGGTCCACTGGCAACGATCGCGATGCTTCTGCCGATCACCACGACGCTGTCGCCCCTGTCCGCGCTGATCATGCTCGCGGGCATCTATTACGGCGCTCAGTACGGCGGCTCCACCACCGCGATTCTCGTGAATGTTCCGGGCGAACCGTCGTCGGCCGTGACCGCGATCGACGGCTATCAGATGGCGAAGCAGGGGCGGGCAGGGGCTGCGCTGGCGATCGCCGCAATCGGCTCGTTTATCGCCGGCTGCATTGCGACGCTCGTCCTCGCGCTGTTTGCGCCGGTCCTGGCGAAGTTTGCCGTTGCGTTTGGCGCGCCCGAGTATTTCGCGCTCGCCACCCTCGGCCTCGTGCTGACCGTCGCGCTGTCGCATGGTTCCGTGCTGAAGGGTATGGCGATGGCGATCGTCGGCGTCCTGTTCGGGTTGACGGGCTCGGACGTCTTCACGTCGGCGACCCGCTTCACATTCGGCTTCGACAATCTGCGCAGCGGCATCGACTTCGTCGGAGTCGCTGTCGGCGTTTTCGGAATCTCCGAGATTTTCTCCAACCTCGAGAACGAGGACGAAACCCGCACGGTCACCGTCAAGATCACACGGTTGCTGCCGACCGCGCAGGACATCAAGGAAAGCATCTGGCCGATTCTCCGCGGCACCGCGCTCGGGTCGGTCCTCGGCGTCTTGCCCGGCAGTGGCGCATTCCTGTCCTCGTTCGCCTCGTACGCCCTCGAAAAAAGGCTCGCGAAGGACCCGTCGAGATTCGGCAAGGGCGCGATCGCGGCCGTGGCGGGCCCCGAGGCTGCCAACAACGCAGGAGCGCAGTCCTCATTCATCCCGATGCTGACCTTGGGGATTCCCTCGAACGCCATCATGGCGCTGATGATCGGCGGAATGATCATCCAGGGCATCATACCCGGGCCGCAGGTCATCTCGCGCCAACCGGAGCTGTTTTGGGGACTGATCACCTCGATGTGGATCGGCAACGCGATGCTCGTCGTTCTGAACCTGCCCTTGGTCGGGCTTTGGGTTCAATTGCTCAAAGTGCCGTACTCGATCCTGTTCCCGACGATCCTCACTTTCGCGTGCATCGGCACGTTCAGCGCCAATGGCGACGTAACCGATCTTTTCGTGCTTTCGTCCGCCGGCCTGCTCGGTTACGCCTTCACGCGCGTCGGGGCCGAGCCCGCACCGCTGTTGCTTGGCTTCGTTCTCGGACGGATGCTGGAGGACCAGTTCCGCCTCGCGATGATGCTGTCGGACGGAAATCCCCTCGTCTTCTTCAATCGGCCGATCAGCGGCACGCTGATGATGCTCGCCGTCGCCGTCCTGGCGTTAACGATGATGCCTTCGCTGAAGAAGATGAGAAACGAGACGGTTTGATGTTCGCCATTGACCCCTGAGCGTCGACAGATACGGCCGCTTGAGCGGTCCGACGGAAAGGTTGCGCCGAGAGGCATGTTATCCACGAGATCGATCTTGCGGCAGCGGGATGCGGCGGCGGTAATGCACTCCCGCAGCAAGGCGGCCGAGATCGCCGAGCACATCGTCGGCGAGCGTTACGAGCGGCCGTCCCTCGTTTCGAAGATCGCCTGCGAGATCGCGGCCGAGATCGTCGAGGATATCCGGCGGCCGGGTCAGGATCTCGAACTCCGTCGAGCTCGCCCGGCAGTATCGCACCAGCCGCACGCCCATCCGCGAAGCGTTGATGCTCCTTGAAAAGGAGGGGCTGGTCGAGATTTTGCCGCGCCGGCGGCCGCGGGTCGCGAGCCCGTCGATCCGGGAAGTCCGCGAGATCTACCGGGTTCGGGCGACGCTTCTGGAGATGATCGCGGCGGACATCGCGCTCAACGCGTCCGAGGAGGCGATCGCGACGCTCCGGCCGATCCTGACCGCAATGGAGGCGGCCGCGAACGCGAGCGACGTCGGATCGTTTTTCTGGGCGAACGTCGATTTCCATCGGCGCAACGCAGAGATCGCCGAGAACCGCACGGTCAAGAAGATCATCGACTCGCTTCTTTTGCGCACCTTGCCCCTCCGCCGGCTGGGCCTGCGCCAGCCGGGCCGGATGAAGCAGTCGCACGACGATCACCAGCGGCTGGGCCGCGCCTACGAGGACCGCGACGCCATCCTTGCCGCCGCCCTGATCCGCTCGAACCACATCAGCGGTCTTGCGGTGCTCGAGCGCCTGTTTGCGGCGGCAGAGCGCAGTTGCGATCCTTCGATGTCGTCCGAACGCGCCGTCTCAACGAAGCTCACGATGGATGCAGCACCCGGACCGATTGCCCGTAACGGCCGGCGCGATCCGTGAACACTGCCTCCTCGAATTACCGGGGCGGCAGGCACGCCAAGGGAGTTGACAGAGCGGATTTGTCCTCGATAAATGTCGACAGAAGATCACAGCGGCTCGAAATGTACGGCTCGATCTACCCGGTTTCCGTCTAAGTGTCGACAAAGAACGCCCACTTGGTCGCTCCGCGGGAGTGTCTCAATCTTCAGTCCCGGCCGGGCGACAGGGCAGTTCGGAGCGCAGGCCACACCGGCGAAGGCAGGGTCCTGTCCGATCGAGAAGAAAGCCATCGCGACCGCAGCCGCCGCGACGCGCGGCGTGCAGGCCGATCCGACAGGGAGAGAGAACGTGTCGCTAGCTCGAAAGATCTCCGATCAAAGCACGACCGAAGCGGAATGGACGACTCGCCGCGACCTTGCTGCCCTGCACCGCATCGCCGACCACCTTGGCTGGATCGACCTCGTCTACGGCCACATCTCGGCTCGAGTCCCGGGAGAACCCAACCACTTCCTCATCAAGGCTTTCGGGGACATGTTCCATGAGGTGACGGCGTCGTCGCTCGTCAAGATGGACCTCGACGGGAACACGCTAACGCCGGGCAGCAAGACCAACAAGGCCGGCTCCATTATCCACGCGGGCGTTTACAAGGCCCGACCCGACGCGAACTGCGCGATCCACACGCACACGCGCGCGACCGCCGGTATCAGCCTCGTCGCGAACGGCCTGCGCCCGATCAGCCAGGATTCCATGCACGTACTCGACGATCTCGCCTACCATCCTTACGGGATTCCAGCCTCCGAAGAAGAGTGTGAGGAACTCGGAAAGGCGTGCGCCCATGCGAGCTGCATCGTGCTGATGAATCACGGCTCGCTCACGCACGGCCCGACCATTCACGGCACGTTGCTCCGACAGTACCTGCTCGAGCATGCCTGCGAGTTCGAGCTGATCGCCAGGACGCTGAACGTCGAGCCGGTGCCGATTGCGGAATCCGTCGTGAAAGCCGCGGAGAAATACATGCGGTCCGTCCGGAATACCCCCGAGTACGGCCTCATGGAGTTCGAGGCCCTGGTCCGGGTGGTCGAGCAAAAGGGCGGGACAGACTACCGCAGCTGATCGGACGCCTTGAAGACGGACTTATCCGGCCTCGCGACGGGCGCGCCTTGCCGTGCGCGGGGCCTCAAGGCGAGATCGGGCCTTCCAATTGGCTGGCGCGCCCAGCAGGCGAGATCGCCGACCTCGTTCGGCATCCAGACACCGGTGCGGTTGCTGCCGAAAGCAGTGAGCCAGCGCTCCTGCGTGAGGACGAGAAGACCATCGGGCGCCAAAGCGCGCCGGGGCTGCGGGGCCGCTCGCACGCATCCGCCGCATTGGCTCCACCGCCGCACCCAGGGTCCATGACTGCCCGCGCCCGACTTCGTCCCGGCAGGCTCATCCAGGCGTCGCAAGCTGCATCGATGATGGCGTCGTTGCTCTAATTCAACGTAATCTTCCCCGGTGCTGGGGAATACAATCGTCGTCCGCAGCGCGAATCGACGGCGGGTACAACAATTCCAGAAATTCCGTGACCGCGTCTTTGCTCAGCGACGAGTTCGATCTCGTGCCGCTTGACCGGTCCATTATGGTTGACGGTGCGCCGCAGCAGGCGAGCGATGTACTCCATCGCCAGACGATGATTTTGCTTCATGGCGCGCTGAAAGTCGTTTCCATTCAGCGAGCCGACACTGGACTGCACGAGATTCTTGAGCTCCTGACCGAAGCCCATAGAGTTCGCACTGACTTGCCAAGCGCCAGCTTCAATAGTGGTCGGCGTTATCGAAGTCGCGTTGGTCACGTCGCGACCTTCGTTCCATTTCCAAGAGGATTTAAAGCCGGCAAGCACTCGCATCACTTCCAACATCGCCGCCCGGCGGTGAGGAAGATCGCGCCAAGGGCCGAGGACGCCGACGACGTTGGAATAGACGTCTCTGTGCGTATTCGGAGCGAAGATATCATCCGGCGCAGTTGCACCCCAAGCGACGAGTTCATCGAGGAAGCCGTCCGGCGGGATTCCTCGGCCACGGACGCGATGCTTCAAAGCGTGGTATTTCGAGGGAGCGGGGGCCGGGTGGTGCTTCGGGGCATGGGGATGGTGTTTGCCGTGGCCAGTCATGGGAGACCTCGTCCGTAGATCGTTTCCGCATGTCGAGCACGAATTGTATTGGTGCATGACGGCGTTTGCACGTGACCGGCGTCACGCTGCCAATCGGCGGCAACGGGAGCAAGGCCTTGGAGGCGAAGGTCGCCCAGGACGGTCTTTTGTTGACTGAGAGACAGCTCGCCGCCCTCGAGCCCGAGAAGGAGAGCCACGGCGAGTTCGAGAGCGAGGTGTCCCGGCTGCTGCGGCGCCCAAGACAGGACGAGCGCCGCGCTCTTTCCGTCGCTCGGGCCGATGGCGCCGAAGATATAGGTCGAGGCGGTGCGCTGGACGCGACGGCCTCTGCGCGACCGAGCAGCATGGGTTCGCTCGATTGGGATGGATGACGTGCCAAGCCGTCCCGCTCCCCCTGCGAGACGTCACCCACTCCGGCATGACAGCAGCTTGCGGTGCGCCTGTCGCAGGCGGAGGATAAGGCTGAGCTGTCTGCCCGTCGCGGGCGAGGCGCCTGGGCCCTGCTCGGCCACGGGGCCCGCGACGGTGTCGGCAAGGATAAGGCCGCATCCCGGCTAGCGACCACGGCCTTGTCCCCCGCTCTCAGAGGAGACCGCCATGACCTGCATCGCCGCTCGATTTACCCTCACATATTTTGGTGCACTTACCCTTCTCGCGGGGTTGGCTGGGGGGGCCGCCAACGCGCAGGGTCCTTCGGCGCCCGACATCATGAAGGCAACCCTCGCCCAGACCGAAAAGACAGCCGAAGTCTCGACCGATGAGTTGCGCCGCATTCTGGCGGACAAGAGCGCAACTGTGTTTGATGCGCGGCCTCACATGGAGTATGCGACAAGCCACATTCCGGGAGCCTTGAACGTCGCGCCGAAAGCCGGGGTGCCTATGTCGCTCTACGTCTCGGACGTCAACGAGATCGGTCGCATTCTCAACGAGAACAAGGCCGCAGCGATTGTGCTCTATTGCAATGGCCCGTTTTGCGGCAAGAGCAAGCGCCTTGCCGAGGAGCTGACGGCGGCCGGGTACAGCAACGTGCGCCGCTACCAGCTCGGCGCCCCGGTATGGCGCGCGCTGGTAGGGTTGATGCAGATCGAACCGGACGGCATTCACTACGTGCGCCAAAGCGACAAGACCGCCGTTTTCTTCGATGCGAGATCGGCTGATGATTTTGCCGCCGGCACGGTCGCAAGTGCCCGGCACCTGCCGAAGTCTGAGGTGGTAAAGGCTAAGGACGACGGGCGCCTCCCGATGGAGGACCACAACACGCGCATCATCGTCTTCGGTAAGGACGCCGCCGAGGCGCGCGCCGCGGCAGAAGAGATCGCAAAGAACGCGTTCCACAACGTGAGCTTCTACGCAGGGTCGCTCAGCGAGCTGAAGCTTGCCGGCAACTGACAAGCGCAGTCGAACCAGGAAGGGTCGAGGCCACCGACTTTCACGGACGCGCCGCCGCGAGGCCTCTCCTAGCGCTTGCGCACGTCGTGCCAGGTGCCAGGCGTTCGGTTGGAGTGTATAATCTGGCTCTTGTTGAGCGTCGTTTGAATCTTCTCGAGATCGCCGAGGTCGGTCATCAGGTTGAAGTCTCCAGTCGCCGAGGAGTGGGGAAGGCCGACGGAGTGGCCGAACTCGTGCGCCAGGACGCTCCAGTCCGGCCGGGTGCGCTTGTTCATGTAGATCACGTCGCAGGTGTAGCCGCCGACGAACTTTCGCGGATCGTCCGACGCGATCTCCCAAATGAAGATCACGTAACGGTCGGCTGGCCCAATCAGCAGCCTCGCCATCTGCTGGAGGATCGAGCCATGCTTCTCCAGGTTCTCGCTTTTCGGTTCGTCGCCGAGATCGACCGAGGTGATGTCGAGGGCTCTGCCGCCGGTCGCGGTGAAATGAATGTTGGCCTGGGAGTTCCAGATCCGATTCGCCCTTTCCGTGAACTGCTGCGGTGTGCCCTGCTGCGTGAAGTTGTGTCGGCCATCCTGCAGGATCATGAAGCCGAGGGTGAATTTCTTCTCCTCGAGGACCGCGATCTCGAGTGTCGCCTCGGCCTGTTGAGTTGATACGTTGACCGCCTGCAGGACCGCTCCGCCCGGCCCCATGCCCTTGAGCAGGACTTCACGCACCATCAGAGCGGGTGTGTTCTCGGTTACTCGGACGATATGTGAGACGTCGTTGTTGCCGCCCGCCGCCGAAAGCTTGAGGCGATAGATCGGCGCCCCGCGGGCAATGCCGGGATCGGCGATGCGGACGATCCGCTCACCGCCGACCGGAACCGCCTGAAAGGTGAGCCCGGGCGTCTTGTCCTTTCTCGGGTCGGAGTTCGAAGCCGTTACCGTCAAAGACGGGACCGAGGGGCGTGAACGAGGCGAATGCGTTGCCGGCGATACCGCTCCTCTCATGTGGCCGGATCGCCACCGGCGGCACGAACTTCGTGATATGCCTTGCCGGCGTAGGCTTCGGTTCGGGACTGAGGCGCAGCAGCTCGTCGTCGATCGCCTTGATGGTCATGATGCCGACGACGTTGTCGGGCTTCGTCTGATAGCTGAAATTGACGATTTTGCGCGCCGACTTGAAGGCGAGGACAGCGTCGGCGGTGCTGGAGCCGTAGCGCATCTTGGCGATTTCGTCCTTTGCGAATGTCGCTCCGTCGACGAGCTGCAGCGCCTGTTGGATCCTGGCGACATGCTCCCCGACATCGCCCGGGGTCACGTGAGCGGGATGCGAAACGCTGCATTTTTCAAGGCGAGCATTTCCTCTGAGGAGTTCTGACTTCAAGGGCATGTCGTTCATTCCCCAATGACGCCCGCACGAGGAGAATAGGCGCGCGGCGGAAACGCCTCAAGGCGGAAGGGATCCTGGGAATTCGATGGGGCCAGATCGCGACAAGCCGCACGTCTCGCGAGCCCCCACCCCAAGGCCCATTTCCAACGGGAGGCCCCGGGCTGCCGGTAGCTCCATCAACTTTGAGGGTGCACGGGTTGATCACTCACATGATCCAACCACTCAGGAAGGTATGGATTTGGTAGAGGGTGACGTGGCCCGTCGGTGCCGCGGCGCTACCGAGCGTGATGACGAGCCCGCTCGCCGTGTCCGCAGTCGTATAGCTTTGCCCATTGAATAACAGGCGATCCTCTGCGGGGTTGAAGTCCATTATGACATCGTCGCCGGGTGAGACCGAGAAGGTGGCGCCAGCAGAGTCCAGGACTTTGTATGGGAGATCAAATTTGAACTTGTCCGCCCCGGCATCGCCCCACAATTTGTCGTTCCCTCCGTCACCGTTCAGAACATCGGCGCCAGATCCGCCGTGAATCTCGTCAGAACCAGGCATGAAATCAAGTAATCTATTGTATTCTGTGCGGCTGCCGGCGCTCAGGGGTACGTCGCCATTCAGCTGGTCGTTGCCCGTCCCGCCATACAGAACGTCTGCATAGTTTGTGCCGGGATAATAATGATTGATGTAGTTCGACCCTCCCCACATTTGGTCGTCGCCATCATCCCCGTATAACGTGTCAGTTTGTTGCTGTCCGAATAACGAATCATTCCCATTTCCCCCAAATAGATAATCGAAGCCACCTGCTCCGAGTAGGTTATCGCTTCCGTCCCGCCCGTAGATAAAGTCTGGAGAGCCCCCGCCGTCGAAGGTGTTTTGATAAGCATCACCGTACAAAAAGTCGGTGTGCTGACTCCCGATGATCTTTTCGACGCTGCCAAAATAGTACTTGTCGCCCCAAGCCCATCCTGTGTTGAGCAGAGTGTTCGCGAAATCCACCTTGACTCCAACATCGTAGTCGCCCACGGCTCCTGAACTCGGTGCGCCCTCGTAGCTTACAGTGTCGAAGCTACCCGTGCCGTAAAACGCCTCGGCGGTGCTCGTGGCATAGCGGATGCCTGAAAAGTTGACCAATTGGGCCATCGGTCCCTCCTGTCAGTCGAGAGGCATTGGGGCAGTTGAACGGGCGCAGCGGATTGAGGTGCTGTGGCTCCCACGCGCCGAAGCACCGGTCCATTCGGGGTGTATGCGACGAGCGGGCCACCCCGGCGTCAGGGGCATCGGCCGTCATCCCATTGGCGCCTCGCGTCAAAGGGATCCCGGTCTTTCGCCTCGACCGATTTTCGCCGCGTGCCGAGCCTGCAACGCGGCTTCAATCAAGCCCCTGACCATAACCGGCTTCCATGCGACGGGCGACCGGATCCTCGGGCAAACCGCATCGCATCCGTGCTTCCACCATGGACAGCCGCGGGATCACCTGAGAGCGGCGTCCGCTTTGTCGCCACGACGATACTCGCGGCGTCCCAAACGCGGCCCGGATACAGCGGAATCCGCGCGGCGCGCCAACGGCCAGTTCGATAGCGATGCCCGCCATGACGCGGCATCCCCCACATGTACGCAGCGGTACCCCACCCCGCGCCCTTTTCGGATGAGGGGCGGGGTCCGCAAAGGCGAGCATTCCGTTTCCCGGCGCCGTCAGCCCAGGATGTCGGCCGGACGCGCTGCTGATGGGCTAAGGCCGTTGCGCGTAGGGGCGCGACGACGCCGCCAACTGCTTGGGTCGAAGGCGCGCGATCTCAAAATGCGAGCGGTCCTTGTCCTTGAACCCGCGGAAGTAGCCGCCCCAGCGGATCGAGATGCCGAGTTTCGCTGCTGCCTTGTCCATCGCACGGGCGATCCGGTCTTGGGCGGCGGGATCGAAAAGGACCCGCCCCTCCGCATCGAGCGGCCACAGGTCCACGGCGTCGCCCGACAGATGAAGACTGTCGCGGGTTTTGGACCAGCCCCAGGCGACGGCCTTGCGCTGAAGCCCCGCGTCGCGCCGTCCAGAGCCGATGACGAAGTGTAGCCTGGGATTATCCGCCTGAGCCGTCCTGATGACGTCCGCGAGCGACGGGTTGATGAGCTCGAGATTTGCCGCGTGGCTACCCAACGGGTCCGGATTCCAGTCCCGAAACATCGCGAGCTGGTCCCGGCCATACTCATCCTTTGCAGGAATGTTTGCGTAGACGTCGTCCGATCCGACCGGAGTGTCGTTTGCGGCCTTCACGGGCCCGCTTGCGGCGACGCCGGATCCGTCCTGCGCCAAGACGGGACCAGCGAGGCCGACGAACGCCGCGACGATCAAACAGAGCAGGAGGGAGCGAGCGATCACGACCATGGCGACAATCCGTTGCCGCACGATCATGGGATCGGCTGCTCGCCAGCTCGATGCAGCGCATCACACGGCAGGCGAAATCCGCTCGCGCAGCGCCCAAAGGCCACGCCGGCTTTCCGATCAGTGTGAGCCAAATCACGCGCAAGGCGCGCGGGGACATCGCCGAGAACACCGGCTTCGACACCACCCCGCCGCCTTTGGGGCAAGCGGCGGGCATCAAGCGCGCCCTCCGCTGCTATTCCTGGTTTCGGGAAGCCGGAGGCCGGCCGCCGGTCCAAGGACGACCGCAATCACGCGCCGCGCGCATCAATAATTCCGGGGGGATTTGGCACCGCCAGCCGACGACATCGCTAGGCCCGGCAGCTTGGACCACGAGTTGCCGCAGACAGTTCCTTTGCGCTGCCCGAGCTATCCTCCCATGATGGGCGTGCCCTCGTTGCGCCAGGTCGTCGGCCTGTCGGGTCCCCAGACATTCGGACCATAGGAATCCGACACGCTGAACCGGATCGGCTCGTCCTCGATGTCCATGGTCTGGTAGTGGTCATTGAAGCACTCGATGCGATGCCCATCCGGATCGCGAAGGTAGACGAACTGCGCGTAGCCCGGCCCGAAATGCCGGCCCGGGCCATATTCAATCGAACCGCCAAACCCGAAACTCGCCGCCATGTCGCACAGATGAAAGAGATGATACGATTCGGGTGAGGTGAAAGCGATATGGTGCAGCCGGGGTCCCGGCGAACTCGGTGAAGACGATGTCGTGGGGATTCCACTTGCGGTGCAGGAACACCATGAACAGGTCGTTCGTGCCGTCCCGGACGATATACTCCGACACCCTGAATCCCATCTCCATGTAGAAGGCGAGCGAGCGGTGCAGGTGTTGCGTAAACACCTGATAGTGGTCGAGGCGCATCGGGCACGCGCCGTGATGATGCTTCATCTTGAGGATGAGCCGAGGCCTCGTTTCCATCGAAGCGCAGAACTCCAGCAGCGTGCCCGCCGGGTCGGTCGCGTGCAGCGTCCGCTTCTGGTGCGCCACTTCGACAAACTCCGCCGGCAGGCCATGCTTTTCGAACTGCGCCTTGAGCGGATCGAGATCGGCGTCGGTTTGCACGCGCATGCCGAGCCTCATGCAGCACGGCGCCTCCGACTTCCGCAGAACCAAGCTGTGGTGACAGCCTTCCTCCAGCCCGCGGAGATAGAGGGTCTCGTTCTCCTCCGCGGTCGCGACGAAGCCCATCATGTCGCAGTAGAAGACCTTGCTCGCGGCGAGGTCGCGCACGCCGAGCACGACATGGCTCGCGCGCGTGATATTGAACGGAGGATTTAGAGTCTAGGGGTGGAAAATTCACTGTAGCCTCCGTCGGCTGGTGTCTTGGGCCGGCAACGCATCGAGGTGGCACGCCGCGAAAGTATCCTCGGTTCCCGTGGGGCGGAGCATCGGCTCTTCGCTCCGGCAGCGGTCGAACGCGAAAGGGCAGCGGGTATGAAAGCGGCAGCCCTTCGGCGGATTGGTCGCGCTCGGAACTTCGCCCTTCAGGACAATCCGCCGGCGCTCCGCCTTCGGATCGGGCGTCGGCACCGCCGACAGCAGCGCTTGCGTGTAGGGATGCCGCGGAGCGTCGAACACGGTCACGATTCCCCCGATCTCGACGATCTTGCCGAGATACATGACCGCCACCCGATTCGTCAGATGCTCCACAACGGCAAGGTCATGGCTGATGAACAGCAGGGCGAGGCGCAACTCGTCCCGAAGATCGGAGAGGAGATTGATGATCTGCGCCTTGACGGACACGTCGAGAGCGGACACCGCCTCGTCGCAGACGATCAGGCTCGCGCCGGGCGCGAGCGCGCGCGCAATGCCGATGCGCTGGCGCTGGCCGCCTGAGAATTCATGCGGGAACCGCCGCATGGCGTCCACGGGAAGCCGTACCTTGGCGAGGAGATCAGCGACGCGCTCGTCGATCTCGCGCGATGCGGTTGCAAGTCCGAAATTGACGAGTGGCTCCGCCAGAATGCTGCGCACGGTCATGCGCGGATCGAGGCTGCCGAACGGATCCTGGAAGACGATCTGCATGTCCTTGCGCAGCGGGCGCATTGCCGACGGCGACAGCTTGTCGATGCGCCGCCCGCGCAGCAACACCTCGCCTCCCGTCGGCGCGAGCAGGCGCAGGACAAGGCGTCCCAGGGTCGACTTTCCGCATCCGCTCTCGCCGACGATCGACAGGGATTTGCCGGCGCCGAGCACGAAATCCACCCCGTCGACTGCCGCCACGTGGCCGCGCATGCCGAGAAACCCGCGGCGCACGGGGAAATGCTTCGTGAGGCTGCGCACCTCGAGAAGAGGGGGCTTCGTCATGCCGGGACCTTATCCGCGTGGTGGCAGGCGAACGCCTGGCCGTCGGCCGCTCTCTCGAGAACGGGCGTGACGTCGCGGCACAATTGCGTTGCGAAGGTGCACCGCGCGGCGAACGCGCAACCCGGGATCGATCCGAGCAGCGACGGGACGACGCCGGGAATCTCCGCAAGCCGGCGCCGCGCGTTCTCCCGCGAGACCGCGCCGAGGCGCGGCACCGCCCGCAGCAGCGCCCGCGTGTAGGGATGGCGAGGGCGGGCAAAGATCGCGTCGACGGGCCCCTCTTCCACCTTGCGGCCGGCATACATGATAACGACGCGGTCGGCCATTTCGGCGACGACGCCGAAATCGTGCGTGATGAGGAGGACGGCCGATCCGAGGCGGGTCTTGAGATCCCGGATGAGGTCCAGAACCTGGGCTTGAATGGTCACGTCGAGGGAAGTGGTCGGCTCGTCGGCGATGAGAAGCTTCGGACGGCAGGCGAGAGCGATGGCGATCATCACGCGCTGCCGCATCCCGCCGGACAGTTGATGCGGGAATTCGCGAATTCGCCGGGCGGGGTCCTGAATTCCGACCATGGCGAGCATTTCGGCCGCGCGCGCCCGCGCTTCGCGGCGGGAGACGCCCTCGTGCAGCCGCACGGTCTCGCCGATCTGGCGCCCGGTCGTCAGCACCGGATTGAGGCTCGTCATCGGCTCCTGGAAGATCATGCTGATCTCGTTGCCGCGGATCGCGCGCAAGTCGCGTTTTTTTAGCGACAGGAGATTGCGCCGTTCGAATCGCACCTCGCCCATGACCCTAGCCGGCGGCTCCTTCAGAAGTCGCAGGATCGAGAACGCCGTGACGGATTTGCCGCAGCCGGACTCGCCCAAGAGGGCGACCGTTTCGCCTGCGCCGATCGAAAAGGAGAGGCCGTCCACGGCGCGAACGGTGCCCTCCGGGGTTCGGAACTCGGTCTGCAGGTTGTGCACGTCAAGAAGCGTCACAAAAGCCCCGATCGCGCCGAGGGGAAGCGGGCGGCGCAGTCCATCCGCCCCGCCCGTGAAGCTCTTGCCGCACCGCTATTTCTTCTCCAGGTCCCACATGATCGGATACGGTGCGCTCAAGATGCCGGTGAGGTTCTTCCGGTACGCCACCGGCTGATAGAACTGGCCGAGCGGGATTGTCGCAGCAAGGCCGATCGCCTCCTTCTGGATCTCGTCGGCCTTCGCCTTCCTCGCCTTGTCGTCCTGGGAGAGCGCCCATTCGTCGACGAGCGATTCCAGCTTCGGACTGCACGCCCATCCGGGCCAACCCGTGACCTTGCACGGCGCCGTGAGCATCTGGCTGGTCAGCGGGTTTGCGAGATCGGGCCCGAACGACCACAGCGGAATGATGCTCCAGCCGCCCTTCTCCACGCCCTCGGAGTTGAGCCGCCGCGAGAGCATGGTGTTGAAGTCGAGCTGGATCTCCTCGACGTTCATGCCGATCGACTTGAGCTCCTGCACCAGCACCTGGCCCTCGTCCTGGATGCCGAAGATGCCGGTCGATGTCAGCACGACGACCTTCTCGCCGTTATAGCCGGCCTCCTTGAGAAGCTGCTTGGCCTTTTCGCGATCGGGCTTCGCGTAGGCTTCGGCGCCGCCCTCGCTGCCATTGCGCGAGCCGCACATCAGATATGCCCAGCACTTGCTCCAGAACTGCTCGTCGCCGATCATCGCGCGCATGTAGTCGTCCTGGTCGACCATGTGCAGGAGGGCCTGGCGAATCTTCTGGTTGTTGAACGGCGGTTGAACGTTGTTGAAGCGCAGATAGGCCTGCAAGCCGATCTTGTTGAACACCGCGACGGCGACGTTCGGGTCCGAGCGCAAGCTCTTCGCGAAATCGAGAGGAATCGACTCGACGATGTCGACCTCGCCCTTCTTGAGGGCTGAGACCGCCGTGCTGGCGTCGGGAATGATGTTCCACTCGACTCGGTCGACCTTGACCACCTTGCCGCCGGCATACCCGTCAGCCGGATCGCTGCGCGGCGCATAGTCCGCGTTCTTGACAAAAACGATCTTGCTGCCGGGCTTCCACTCGGAATGGACGAACTTGAAGGGACCGGACCCGATCGCGTCGTTGTTCGCCGTGTTGTTGGGCTTGTCGTTGTTGCGTTCCGGATAGACGAACAGCGGCCAGCTCGGCTTCGCCATGATTTCGATCGCCTGTCGGAACGGCTTCTCGAACGTCATGGTGAAGGTCTTGTCATCGACCGCCTTCAGGCTCATCCCCGCGGCCATCATCTTCTGTCCGGCCGGATCGCCTCTCGCCCAGCGGACGATCGAGGAGGTGGCGTCCGCGGCGCGCACCGGCTGGCCGTCATGGAATTTGAGGCCGTTTCGCAGCGTGAACGTATAGGACTTGCCATCCTCGCTCACGTTGAACGTGTCGACCATCTGCGGCTTCGGTTGATAGTTCCCGTCCACGGCAAAGAGCTGGTCGTAGACCATGTAGCCGTATTGCGTGACGACCGGCGACTTGTTGACGACCGGGTCGAGCACGTTGATGTCGGCTTGAGGAACGTACTTGATCACCGTCTGGGCGTGCGCCGACGGCAGTCCGGCCGAGCCCGCGACGAGGGCTAAGGCTGCCACCACTCCATGCTTTCGGTGCTTCTTCATTTTCATCCTCCCTTCTGAGAGCTTTTGCCTCTCTTATCTCATTCCGCGCGTTTCCGTTTCTCCCCGCGAAGTCAGATCAGCGCCGGATAGGCCGCGCCGTCGAGATGAATGTTCTGGCCCGACATGTAGCCCGCGAGATTGCTGCACAGGAACGCGCACATCGCGCCAAACTCGCGCGGCTCACCGAGACGCTTGGCGGGGCTGATCTGGATCTGGCGGGCGCGCGCCTCCTCGAACGTGATCCCCTCGCGCTTGGCGGTCGCCTTGGCCATGAAGATCTGGCGGTCGGTGTTGAAGCGCTCGGGCAGGAGGTTGTTGATCGTGATGTTGAACTGGGCGAGTTCGAGGGCGAGGCCCTTCAATACGGCGGTCATGCCGGCCCGCGGCCCCGATGAAATGACCATGTGCGGCCGCGGTGTCGTCACCATGGCGGACGTGATGTTGACGATGCGCCCGAACCGGCGCTCCTTCATCGGCCCAATCACCGCCTTGATGATTAAGAGCGGGGCGATCATGTTGGCCTCGAGCGCCTCGATCCAGGCGCCGTGATCGATGTCGGCAAAATTGCGCGGCGTCGGCCCGGCATTGTTCGTGACGAGGATGTCGGGCTCCGGACAGGCTTCGAGAAGCCGCGCCCGCCCTTCCGCGGTGTTGAGGTCGGCCGCGACGGCAAGGACCTTGCCGCGCGCGGTCTTCCGCAGGGCCTCGGCGGCTTCCTCCAGGGGCTCGGCGTTGCGGGCGTTGAGCACGACGTCGACGCCTTCCCCGGCGAGCGACGTCGCGCAGGCGAGCCCGAGCCCGCGGCTCGAAGCGCAGACGATGGCGACCCGCCCGCTGATTTCGAGGTCCATCAGCGTTCACCCTGGCGACGGAGAGAGCGGCGCTTGGCCGGTTCGGGGGGGCGCGGCGGGGCGGCTTTCTCGCGCGCCTCGCGCCGCGATCCCCGCTGCAGCGCGACGGCCAGCTTGCCGGGCGGCGCACGCAGCACCTCGCGCACCATCTCGGCCGTGCGGTGCAGATGCAGCGTGTGGAGCTCGACCGCCCGGTCGGCGTCCCGCTCGATGACGGCGTTCATGATGTGCCGGTGTTCGCGATCAGGCGGCCGCGTCGCGCCCGCAAGGCGGGCGATGTGCCGGTAGCGCTCGGCCGCGTCGAACATCTGGTCGGCCGCTCTGATCAGCCACTCCGAACCGCAGGCCGCGATCAGGCTGCGGTGAAAGCGGGCATGTGCCAGTTCCCAGGCGGGATTGCGCCCTTCGAAATCGGGTTGGCGACGGGGCGTTTGCAACAGGCGATGAAAGGCGAGCACGACCCCCTCCTCCCACGCCGCGTCGCCATTCTCGATCGATTGGCGCAGCGCAATCTCGTTGATCCACGAGCGCGCGCGGGTGAGGTCGTCGAGATCGGCTTCGCTCGCCGGCGCGGTAATGAACCCCCGCCGCTCGCGCCGCACGACAAGCCCTTCACTCGAGAGGATGCTGAGAGCCTCGCGGATCGAACTCAGTCCGACGCCGTACCGGGCGCCGAGCTGGCGGGTCTGCAGCCGCGTCCCGGGCAACAGGTTTGCCGATACGATCTCATGCTTCAGGCCGTCATAGACCGAAGAGGTTATCGTGACTTTGTTTCGATCGTCGCCCCGAACTTGCATCGGCGCCTCTGATGGCCGTTGGAAGACGTTGGGACCCCTGCAGCGCCATCCTGGGTTATCGGTAGATTTCATGCAAGGCCGATTTGATCGATAATTTGTCTTGCGTCCAACACGCGTTCGCGCTGGTATGATTCCGGAATCGAGCTTGGATGGGGGCTGCCCCCGCATCGGGCGGCGTACGGGAATGCTCGGCTACATCGTTCGGCGAATCATCGCCACCATTCCCGTTGCCGCGACTGTCGGGGTCGTCGTGTTTCTCCTTTTGCGCCTCTCGCCCGGTGACCCGGCGGCGGTAATCGCGGGCGACGGCGCGGGGATTGAGGAGGTCGCCCGGATCAGAACTGATCTCGGCCTCAACCAGCCGCTTTACGAACAGTTCGGACGCTGGGCTGCGAACGTCTTTCAAGGCGACCTCGGCGCCTCGATCTTCTCGAAGGTCGCCGTCACCGAGCTCATCGGGCAGCGCATCGGGCCCACCCTGTCGCTGACCGTCGTGACGCTTCTCATGTCGGTCGCCGTCGGCGTGGCGCTCGGTCTTGCCGCAGCAGCCACGGCCGGAAGCTTTGTCGATCACGCCCTGATCCTTGTCGCCATCGCCGGTTTCTCGGCGCCGATCTTCGTCATCGGCTACGCTCTCGTGCTGGTCTTCGCGATCGATCTCGACTGGCTGCCGGTGCAGGGCTACGTCGCGCTGAGCGACGGCCTCTGGCCGTTCCTGCGCCATCTCATCTTGCCGAGCATCACCTTGAGCCTTGCCTATCTGGCGCTCATCTCCCGCATCACGCGGGCGAGCGTGCTCGAGATTCTGGCGCAAGACTACGTCCGGACGGCCTACGCCAAGGGATTCGGCGAGGCGCGGGTGTTCACCGGGCATGTTCTGCGCAATGCGGCTGTTCCCATCACCACGATCGTCGGGATCGGCGTTGCGCTGCTCATCAGCGGCGTTGTCGTGACCGAAAGCGTATTTAACATTCCCGGCATCGGCCGGCTCGTCGTCGATGCGATCAGCCGCCGCGACTACCCCGTCATCCAGGGCGTCACGCTGGTCTTCGCCGGCATCTATGTCCTCGTCAATCTCCTCGTCGATCTCGCCTGCGGGCTGTTCGACCCAAGAATTCGCGTGTGACGTGTTCAACCGGCGAATGTTGATCGGCATGTTGTTGCTCGGCGGTCTCGCCCTGCCCGCGATCTTCGCGCCCTATCTCGTGGGGGACCCGTTCGCGATCAGCACCGCAAACCGGCTGCGGCCGCCCTCGAAGGCCTATCCGTTCGGAACCGACAATGTCGGCCGAAGCGTCTTGAGCCGCACCGTCTACGGCGGACGCATCTCGCTCCTCGTCGGAGGCGCGGTCGCCACGATCAGCGTCTTGTTCGGCTTCGCGATCGGGCTCGTCTCGGGCTACTTCCGGCGCCTTGACAACATCCTCATGCGCGTCGTCGATGGAATCATGGCGATCCCGTCGGTGCTGCTTGCAATCGCCGTCGTGACGTTGACGGGCTCCGGCGTGGCGACGGTCATCGCGGCCATAGCGATTCCGGAAATCCCCCGCGTCGCGCGCCTCGTGCGGAGCCTCGTCTTGACAATTCGCGAGTTGCCGTTCGTCGAGGCGGCGATCGCCAGCGGCTCGTCGAGCTTCAAGGTGCTGCGGCAGCACATCCTGCCTCACATCATCGCTCCGGTGATCGTGCAGGCGACCTACGTCGCCGGAACGGCGGTCCTGACCGAAGCGGCGCTGAGCTTTCTCGGCATCGGCACGCCGGCCACGATCCCGACCTGGGGCAACATGATCGCGAGCATGCGAAGCTACTTCACGCTCGCACCCTGGTCGATCCTGTTCCCCGGGCTCGCGGTGTCGATCGCAGTGCTGGCCATCAACCTGTTCGGCGACGGGCTGCGCGACCGCCTCGACCCGCGGCTCGCCCGTCGGGTGCGCTGACCGTCATGGGAGGATCGACGATGCAGCACTCTCCCTCGCCGAGTTCACCGGCAGCGTCCTTGCCGTCGGCGGGCATGGCGATTGCGGAGGTCGAGGCCTTTGCCCTCTCCTTTCCCGTCACGGGCGGCGCCCGGCTCGGAATCGGCCGCGCGGTCAAGCGCGATGCGGTGGTGGTGAAAGTGACGACCGCCGACGGCCTCGTCGGCTGGGGCAAGTCGCATCATGGGCGCGCAGCCAACGTCACGGCCGCCTTGGTCAATACCGCCCTTCGCGACAGCATCCGCGGTCTTCAGGCGGATGACGTCGTGGGCGTATGGAACCGCATCTATCGCATGCAGCTCAAGAGCCACGGGCTCGGCGCCGCAACCTCCATGGCGATGAGCGGCATCGATATGGCGCTGTGGGACATCCGCGGCAAGGCGGTCGGCTGGCCGCTCTGCCGCATGCTCGGGGGTGGGGTGAAGCCGGTGAAGGCCTATGCCGGCGGCGTCTCGCTCGGCTGGCAGGATCCGGCGTCGCTCGTCGACGAAGCGCGGCCTCTGGTCGAGAAAGGCTACAAGGCCGTGAAGCTCCGCGTCGGCGACACGCCGGCGCGCGACATCGCGCGCACCCGCGCGATCCGCGAGGCGTTCGGCGACGACCTCGTCATCCTCGTCGACGCCAATGCGGAATATTCCGTCGACGATGTACGCGCCGTCATGCCGGCCTTGGAGGACCTGCGCGTCGGCTGGCTCGAAGAACCGTTTCCTGCGCACGATTACGCCAGCTACGGGGAGGCGCGGCGGCTCGGGCGAATTCCGCTGGCGGCGGGCGAGAACCACTTCACGCGCTTCGAGTTCAATCGCGTAATCGATGATGGCCACATCACCATCCTTCAGCCGGACCTCTCGAAGGCGGGAGGCGTCACGGAGGTCCTGCGGATCGCCGCGATGGCCTCCGCGTGGAAGCTTCCGATCCACCCGCATTCCTCGATGACGGGATTGAACATGGCCGCGACCATCCATTTCCTCGCGGCAATCGACAATGCCGGCTATTTCGAGGGCGACGCCTCTCCCGGAAACCTCTTCCGTGATACGCTCGTCGATCGTTGCTACGAGCTTTCGCGCGAGGGAACGGTGAACCCGATCGACAGACCCGGCATCGGCGTCGAGGTCGATGAGGGCTTCATTGCGGCGCATCCCTTCATCGAAGGTCCGAACTACGCACCCTGAAAGTCACACGCCATGGCCATCGATCGGATTCTGACCACGCATACGGGAAGCCTCGCACGGCCGCCCGCGCTTCGCGACATGCTCCTCGCGCAGGCGCGCAGGCAGCCGGTCGATGCCAAGGCGCTCGAGGCGGCCGTCGCGCGCGCCGTCGAGGATGTGGTGCGCGCGCAATGCGACGTGGGTCTCGACATCGTCAATGACGGCGAGCAGTCCAAGACCGGCTTCGCGCTCTACATCCGCGAGCGCCTCTCGGGTTTCGAGGGCGATCCGGTGAACCGCGCGATGAGCCTCGAGGGCCGCCAGTTTCCGAACCTCGTCGGCAGTCTGGTCCCGGTTCCGAGCGCGCAGCCCTGCACCGGGCCGCTGAAATGGACGGACTTCGCCGCGGTCGAACGCGACATCGCGACGCTCAAGGCGGCGATGGCCGGCATGGAGCCGCGTCGGGCATTCATGACGTCCGTATCGCCCGGCACCTTCAGCAACTTCAACCCCAATCGATACTATCCGAACGACGAGGCCTATCTCGCCGCGGTGGTCGACACGATGCGGCGCGAATATGAGGCGATTGCCGCTGCGGGATTCATCCTCCAGGTGGACAGCCCCGATCTCGCCCAGCGCAGCTACAACTACCCTGACCTCTCCACCGGGGAATGGCGCAAGGTGGTCGCGATGAATGTCGAGGCGATCAATGCAGCGACGCAGAACATCCCGCGTGCCCAGATTCTGCGTGCACGTCTGCTGGGGCGCGAACGAAGGTCCGCACAATCACGACACGGAGCTCGTCGAGATCGTCGATGAGTTGATCCGGCTGCGCGCCTCGGCCATCTCCGTCGTCTGCGCCAACGCGCGGCATGAACATGAATGGCGCGTGTGGGAAACGGTCAAGCTGCCCGACGAGATGTCGCTCATTCCGGGCGTCATCGATTCGACCACCAATATCATCGAGCATCCGCAGGTCGTTGCCGATCGGCTCGTGCGCTTCGGGCGCATTCTCGGGCGCGAGCGGATCATCGCCGGAGTCGATTGCGGCTTCGGCACCATCGTGGTCGAACGGCCGAAGGTCGATCCGGCCGTCGTCTGGGCGAAGCTCGGCTCGCTGGTCGAGGGCGCGCAAATGGCGAGCCGCACATTGTGGGGACGGGGCTGAGTCCGGGTGAGGCAGGCGGCCACCGAGATTCGAAAGGGAGTGGGGAGATGTCTGCATTCTGGCTGGCGCGCGCGCGGATTTTCGATCCGATTCAATATGCGAAGTACAATGAAGCGACCAAGGAGGCGTCGAAGAACTATCCGCGCAAGGTGCTCGCACGCGGCGGCCGCTTCCAGGTGATGGAAGGCGAAACGCATTTCGACCGCTTCGTCATCCTGGAGTATCCTTCGTTCGATGCCGCCCTCGACTACTTTCACTCGCCCGGCTACCAGGACGCCGTGCAGCTGCGCAAGCAAGGAGCGGGCGAGGTGGAAGTCGTGATCCTGGAGGGTGTCTCCGACCCGACCCGCTAGAGCACGCTATGCAGCCCATTGTGGTTGGACGCCTCCGGAAAAAGGGGCGGATTCGCCCCTCCGCTCGCGGCTGAGAGGGTTCGGCCTGCGGCCGAACAAGCGACGCCGGGCTGATGGGGCGATGCCGGCGGCGAGGACCCGCTTGACCGGCTGTTAAGAAGCGTTACCGTTAACGTGCCGCACCAGACGGCACTTTGCGAGGGAGGACAACCATGGCGGTCATCAGTCGCCGTGCAGGTGGATTCGTGCCTGCTGCTATCGCGATCGTAACGCTCGCCGCCACGGCATGGGCCGCCACGGCACCGGCGCTTGCCCAAGGGGCCTGCAAGCCGGGTACGACCAAGCGCATCGCCTTCATGCTGAAGCAGCAGACAGCCTTCCGCTACCTCAACGCCGACGTGCCGTTCTTCAAGAAGACGGCGGAGGCCGCGGGCTACCAGGTGCTCGTGCAGTCAGCCGAGAACGACGCGCAGGCGCAGGTCGCGCAGGCCGAAAATGTCATCACCCAGGGCGTCGACGCGATCGTCATCCAGCCGGTCGATTTCAACGTCGCCGCCGCCATCGCCGAAGCGGCGACGAAAGCCGGCATCCCGCTCGCCTCCTACGACGACCTCATCCTCGGCGCCAAGCAGGCCGCCTTCATCGGCCGCGACCCGAAGGAGGGCGGCGCCTCCGCAGCCCGCGCCGTCACCGCCGCCGTGCCGAAAGGCCGCTATGTTCTGATCGGCGGGGACGCCGGGCAGACCGGCTCCACGCAGATGCAGGACGGCTATCACGCGGTCCTCGATCCCCTCGTCAGGAAGGGCGACATCAAGATCGTCATGGATCAGTTCACGCCGAAGTGGAAGACCGAACCGGCCCAGGCCAACGCCGAGAATGCGCTGACGCAGAACGCGAACAAGGTCGATGCCTTCCTCGTGTCCTACGACGGCATGTCCCTCGGCGTGCTGCAGGCGATCGACGGCGCCGGGCTGAAGCCGGGCTCGATCCCGGTCACAGGCCAGGACATGGAGCTCTCCGCGGCCCAGGCGATCGTCGAGGGCCGGATGTTCGGCAGCGTCTGGCCGGCTCCCGACGAAATGGCCGTCAGCGGCGCCAAGGCCGCGATCGCCATGGCGAAGTGCGAGAAGCCCGCGGTCAGCGCCACGATCGCGAACGGCGCGGGCGACATCCCGTGGGTGCAGACGCCGATCTACTTCGTGAGCCAGAAGGAAATGCCGGACTTCGTCTGCAAGCACGGGCATTGGCTGAAGCTCGACGAGGTCTACAAGAACGTGCCGGACAAGAAGCCGGTCTGCAAATCATCCTGAAGATCGTCACCTCCGCGGCCGGAAGCAGCCATGGACAGCGCTCCCTTCGACAGCACGCCGACGCCGCCGGCGCTGCTCGTCGCGCGGGGCCTGACCAAGGCCTTTCCGGCCGTCGTTGCCGTCGATGGCGTCGACCTCGCCCTCGGCTTCGGCGAGATCGTCGCGCTCCTCGGTCAGAACGGAGCGGGCAAATCGACGCTCATCCAGATCCTGTCGGGCGTCCACCCGGCAGGAAGCTATTCCGGCAGGATCATCCTCGACGGCCGGCCGTTCCTGCCCGCCTCGGTCAGCGAGGCCGAGCGGGCGGGCGTCGCGTTCCTGCCGCAGGAGGTGAGCGTCGCGCCCGACCTTACCGTCTGCGAGACCGTGTTCCTTAACGACGAGCCGACACGGCGTGGAATGCTCGACGTGCCGCTGCGCCTGTCACGGACGCGGGTGCTGCTCGCGGATTTTGGGCTCGACGTCGACGCCGAGGCGCAGATGGGGTCGCTCGACCTCGTCAATCAGCAGCTCGTGCTGATCGTCCGGGCCCTGTCGAAGCAGGCGCGGCTTCTCATCCTCGACGAACCGACGGCGACACTGACGAGCGCCGAGGTCGTCCGGCTCTTCGCGCGGGTGCGCCTTCTTGCCGCCCGCGGCGTCGCCGTCATCTTCGTGTCGCACCGCCTGCAGGAGGTCTTCGAGATCGCCGATCGCATCGTCGTCATGCGGGACGGCCGCATTTGCGGCGATCACCGCACCGACGAGACGAGCCGAGCGGAGGTCGTCGCCGAGATGATCGGCAGCACGCTTTCCGACCCGGTGGACAAGCCGCCAGCGCGCCCCGCCGCGGAAGCGCTCGCCGTGAAGGGATTGTGCGTTCGCGGCGGCGCCGAGACGCGCGGCCCGATCGTCGACGGGCTCGATCTCGCGATCGGACGCGGCGAGATCGTGGGACTGTTCGGCCTTCTCGGATCGGGCTGCACGGAAGCCGCGATGGCCATGTTCGGAGCAGGGCAGGGGGTGCGGAGCGGCGAGATCGTCGTCGGCGGGGCGAGAGTCGATATCGGCAGTCCGCGGGATGCCGTCGCGCACGGCCTCGGCCTCGTCGCGCAGGACCGGCGCGACGGCCTCTGTGGCGAGCACAGCATCGTCGACAACGTCATTCTCGCCGATCTCGCCGGCGTTTCTCTGCATGGCGTGATGGACATTGCGAAGGCGCGGCGCCTGACCGGCGGCCTCGCGGAGCGGCTCGCCATCAAGGCGCCCTCCATTGACAGCGAGGTCGGAACCCTCAGCGGCGGAAACCAACAGAAGGTGCAGGTGGCGCGATGGCTTGCGGCGGGGGCCGATGCGCTCATTCTGATCGATCCGACCCGCGGCGTCGACGTCGGCGCCCGCCAGGAGATCAAGCGCATCTGGATGGATTTGCGGGCGGGCGGCCGAGCGATCCTGCTCGTCTCGTCCGACACTGAGGAAACGGTCGAGATTTGCGATCGCGTCGTCGTGCTGCGGGCGGGGCGCGCCGTGGGCGAATTGTCCGGCGAGGGCCTGAACGAGCAGAACCTGCTGCGACTGGCCGCCGGAGCCTGACGATGCGACCCGACACTCCATCGCTGGCGCCGTCCGCCGCGGCGAACCCTCCGAGAACGAAGGCCGCGTCCGGGCGGGCAGGACCGTTCGGACGGAAGTCCCTGCGCGAGTCGACGCTCCTCATCGTCCTTCTGGTGATCTGGATCTCGCTATACGTCGCGACGAACGGGACCTTCCTGACGCAGCGCAATCTCGTCCTCCTCGCCCTCCAGACGTCGATCGTCAGCCTCGCCGCGATCAGCGCGGTGATGCTCATCGTCACGCGCAACTTCGACCTTTCCGTGGGCTCCGCCGTGGCTCTCGTCGGCGTCGTGTTCGCACTGATGACCGTGCGATACGACGTGCACCCCGCGATCGCCATTGCCGCGGCGCTCGGCGTCGGCGTTCTCATGGGGGCGTGGCAGGGCCTGTGGGTGACGCGCATGGGCGTCTCGTCCTTCATCGTCACCCTCGCCGGGATGCTCTACTTCCGCGGCCTTTCGATGATCGCGACGAACGGCGCGACGATCGCGCCCCTGCCCCGATCGCTGACGGCGATCGGCACGGGCTTCCTGCCGCCGTCGGCCGCGATCGCCATCATCCTCCTCGCGTTCGCGCTCTTTGCCGTCTTGCGCGGCCTGGAGCTCCTGCGTGGGCGAGCGCTCGGCGTGGTGCCGAGTTTCGGCCGCTCCTTCGCAGTCGCCTTGGCGGGGCCGGCCATCGCGGCGGCAGCCGCGGTCTGGGTTGCGTCGTGGCAGGGCATCCCGTATCTCGTGCTGCTCGTCGCCGCCTGCGCCATCGCGGCCGAGCTCCTGATGCGGCGAACGCGATTCGGCGTCGCGCTCTATGCGATCGGCGGCAATCCGGAGGCCGCTCGGCTCTCCGGGATCGACGTGCGGCGGACGATCTTCACGACCTTCGTCATCGCTGGCCTCGGCTACGGCATCACCGGCATCGCGCTGACCGCCCGGGTCAGCGGCGCCGTCGCCGGAAGCGCCGGCCTCTTTCTCGAACTCGACGCGATCGCTGCGGCGATCATCGGCGGCACGTCGCTGACAGGCGGGCGCGGGCGGGTCTTCGGCGCCCTCCTCGGCGCTCTTCTGATGGGCAGCCTCAACAACGGCATGAGCCTGATGAATGTGCCGACCTTCTACCAGGATACGGCGCGCGGCGTGGTGCTGCTGCTTGCAGTCGCAATCGACCAGGCCGGGCGCCGCCGGGTTTCGGTCCGCTGAGCCGCTGCGGTGACAGGATCGCCACCGTAGGCTACCACGCTCGGACGAGGTTTCGGTAACGCAATGGTCGCGACAGTCAAGGACGTGGCAAAGCGCGCCGGGGTGTCGGCGATGAGCGTCTCCCGCGTCATCAACGACCGGCCCGGCGTCGGGGCCGAGACGCGGCGCAGGATCGAAGAGGCGATCGCCGCACTCAACTTCGCGCCGAGCCGGATCGCGAGCAGCCTCGTTTCCGCAAAGACCCAGACGATCGGGCTGATCGTCCCCGACGTCTCCAACCCGTTTTTCGCGCCGATCGTGCGCGGCGCCGAAACGGCGGCGCGAAAAGCGGGGTTCCGCGTCCTGCTTTGCAACAGCGAGAGCGATCTCAGGCTCGAGCGCGACTACGTCAGCGACCTCGTCTCGCATCGCGTCGAGGGCCTGCTGATCGCGCCCGTCAGCGATCGCTCGCGGGAACACCTCGCGCGCTTGAAGAAGGGGCAGTACCCGCTCGTGCTGATCGATCGGCACATCGAGCGCCTCGACTGCGACAGCGTCACGCTCGACAATGTCGGCAGCGCCCGGACGCTCGGCGAGCATCTCCTCGCCGTTGGACATCGAAGAATCGCCCACATCACGGACGCCACCGACGTCTCCACGGGACGCGAGCGCCTGAAGGGTTTCGAAGAGGCGTTGCGCGCAGCAGGCATCCCGCTCGAGCCCGAGCTTCTGTTCCACACGACCGTCGACCAGATTGGCGGCTATCGGGCGATGCAGCAAATTCTAAGGATGGAGGCGCGGCCGAGCGCCGTCTTCGCCGTCAACAACATGACGGCCGTCGGCGCGATGCAGGCGATCCGCGAGGCCGGCCTGACGGTGCCGCACGACATTTCCCTCGTCTGTTTCGACGACGTGCAGCACCTCGCGGTGGTGGCGCCGTTCCTCACCGTGATCGATCAGCCGGCGGAGACGATGGGAAGCGTCGCGGCCCAGCTCCTGCTCGAACGGATCGCCGGCCAGGCGGGCGGACGCAGCCGGCGAATCATCTTTCCGGGCAAGCTCATCGTGCGCCAATCCTGCGGAGTGGCGCAAAACGGGTTGTCATCCGACACGCGTCGGGGGCCCCCGGAGGCTGCTGTTACCTAAGGGAAACACTGACGGCCGCGAGGCAGCCCCGGTTTGCGGGCCGTTCGATTCGGGCTCGCTCGCTCTCGAGCCGGGCAAGGACGAGCGCTTTGCTGCGAGCCCTGCCGATTTTGAAAGCCCGGCGGACAGGGCCTGCGCTCGCACTTCCGGAAGAGGAACGGGTGGCCTGAGGGCCTATGAGCGCCGCCCGGCTTTCTCGCATTCAAACCGCGCTGTGGCACTACTGCTCGCGACACCCGCGAGCCGCTGGCACAAGGCTTGCAAAACCTCGCCCTGCGCCGATCGAGCCAGCATCGAAGCAATGCTGGACGAGCTTTCTGACCGTTCGAGACGGTCGGCGGGATGATCTCCGCTGCGAGTGTCGATGCTCGCGCGCTCCCGCGGGCTGATTTCGACCCGTCGCTGGACATCATTATCAATGGGGCATTCACATGTTTGATCGCGTTCGAGGCCCGCTTTCACTGCTGACCCTTGTTGTTTGTCTCGGGGGCGCCGCTGTTTTCCCGGCTCGCGTTTCGGCGCAGGACCACGGCCTGCTTGGAGCGCATCCGCCTGCGGGCGCAAAGGATCCGTACGAGAAGACCGTGAGCATGTCGGGTGCGAACTGCTGCCACGGGCACGACTGCGCGCGCTACTATGGAGAGCCTCGCCGCACGAGCCGCGATGGCCAGCAAGGCTGGCAGTTCGGCAAGTGGTTTTTCCGGGACGACCAACTGATTGCGGCAGACAGCCTCGCCGCTGAAGAGCGCGGCTTCCACCACGTCTGCATCGGCGTGGGCTACGACGCTACTGCCGGCCAGATGGAAATCCCGCGGTGCGCGTATATCGCACTCGGATCTTAGGAAGCCAGTGGATTGCGGAGACTGGCGCAGGATACGGTCGAGATCCCGCAGCCGGGCACCGAGGCCGAAGCCTTTGTCTTGCCGCGCAGCCTGCTCTGGCGTCGGCCCAGGGGGCACAGCAACTTCGCCGGTGCAGGCCCAAATATTGCTCGTGCGGATAAAGGTGGGTACGATCTCGCAGCGACCTGAAGGTCGGGTTACCCTGCGGGGCTGGGCGGCTTCCGACTTGCGTCTTGAGCTCGAAAATGAGCATTCCATCCTTAACCTTCAGAGCCTCGATCGCCGGCTTGGGTTCGCTGTTCCTCGCGGTGCCTTCGACCGCCATGACGATGCGCACTGCGGGAGACCAATTGATCCTTTCGGCTGAGGTGCGGGGCGATGAGCTGGCTCGCGTCAGCGGCCTTCTCGCGGAGCATCCCGAGATTCGGACGGTCATTCTTCGCAATTCACCTGGCGGCGACGTGCCTACGGGGTATGCCCTTGGCGAGCTGTTTCGCGCGCGAGGACTTCGCACCGCCGTATCGGGCCATTGCTATTCGTCGTGCTCGCGCATGTTTCTCGGCGGCGCGACGCGCGTATTCACCGACGACTTCCCGCCGGAGAAAACGGAGGTCGGCTTCCACGGCCACTATGATGGCAAGGGGCAGCTGCTGGAGGAACAGGTCCGTCGTCGAGGGTTGAAGGATTGGATCATCAAGCATTCCGACGGAAAGGCCGATGTGGCTCTCGTTGAACGGTGGACGACGATTTCCCTGAATCGCGGGATGATCCACTTCTATCTGCCTTCAGTTGCCAGAGAATGGGCCGCCGCGACATTCTTCTGTCAGGGAACCGAACGGGGTTCGCCGTCCAATGCGTGCGAGAGAATTGGCAAGAGCGCGATCGACCTCGGCGTCATCACCTCGTTGGATACGATTTCCAGCAACGACAAAGCAGAGCTCCTGGCCACCCTGCAGCGACCCAAACCGACAGCGTTCGCCGCAATCGACGATCTTGCGCGAATCCCTTTGAACGATCAGCGCGGGATTGAGGAATATCGCCGTTTCCTGACGGCGCCCGCGCCGCGCGCCTTCGCGGTTTCGCCCGATCGAGCGAACTGGGCCTGGAATGCTCGCCATTGGGACGCGCCGGCGCTCGCTCTCTCGCGTTGCGCGGAACGGGCGGGGCAGACGTGCCACCTCTACGCGGTCGACGAAGACGTTGTCTGGTCGCCTTAGACCCCATGTTCGCCCGTTGAAGGGATTGGCGACCCGTCCCTCATGATGTCCCGCACGAGGATCGACGCCGAGCCCCAGCGGCGATATGGTTTTGTGAATCGAACACAATTTCCTCTTTACAGAACAGCTCCGCCCTGCGACAGGAGCCGGGAACGGCGGCGACCGGACGGCACCGTCCGCGCCGGCCTGAATAGCATTGCGGGTGAGGAAGGTCTTGGGCACAACCGCGCCGACCAACCGACGGCGTCCCGGGACGGCTTCGTTCGGTCGAGCGATCCGCCCCTCATGGGCCGCCGTCGAACGCGGCTGCGAACGCGTCGGAATTCGACCTCGTTCGGGCCGATTTGGGCTCTCCGGATCCCCTCTGATGAGACATTCGCATGAACGATCGGCGGCCTTTCGCTCACCGACTTCGTTCATCTTCTGAACCCTCCACGGAGCCCTTGCCATGACCGACCGCCAGCCCGGATTTTCGACCCTCGCCATCCATGCCGGGGCCTCCCCGGACGCGGCGACGGGAGCGCGGGCGACGCCCATCTACCAGACCACCTCCTTCGTCTTCGACGACGTCGACCATGCCGCCTCCCTGTTCGGGCTGCAGGCCTTCGGCAACATCTACACCCGTATCGGCAACCCAACGAATGCCGTGCTCGAGGAGCGCATCGCCGCCCTCGAAGGCGGCACTGCGGCGCTGGCCGTCGCCTCGGGCCACGCGGCGCAGGTCCTCGTCTTCCACGCTCTCCTCCAGCCCGGCGACGAGTTCGTCGCGGCGAAGAAGCTCTACGGCGGCTCGATCAACCAATTCACCCATTCCTACAAGAACTTCGGCTGGCAGGTGGCGTGGGCGGACTCGGACGATCCGGCGAGCTTCGAGACCGCGATCACGGCCAAGACGAAGGCGATCTTCGTCGAGTCGATCGCCAATCCCGGCGGCGTCATCGTCGACCTCGAGGCGATCGCGGCGATCGCCAAGCGCCACAACATCCCCCTCATCGTCGACAACACGATGGCCTCGCCCTACCTCATCCGCCCCTTCGAGCACGGCGCCGACATCATCGTGCACTCGGCGACGAAGTTCCTGGGCGGACATGGAAACTCGATCGGCGGCCTGATCGTCGACGGCGGCTCCTTCAACTTCTCCGGCGACGACCGCTTCCCGATGCTGTCGAGGCCGCGGCCGGAATACGGCGGCATGGTTCTCGGCGAGACCTTCGGCAATTTCGGCTTCGCGATCGCCTGCCGGGTGCTCGGCCTGCGCGACCTCGGGCCGGCCTTGTCGCCCTTCAACGCCTTCCTGATCCTCACCGGGATCGAGACGCTTCCTCTGCGGATGCAGCGCCATTCCGACAACGCGCTCGTCGTCGCCGAGCATCTTTCCGGCCACGCGGCGGTGTCCTGGGTGAGCTATCCGGGCCTGCGCTCGGACCGTTACCACAACCTCGCCAAGAGATACTGCCCGAAGGGGGCCGGCGCGGTCTTCACCTTCGGCCTGCGCGGCGGCTACGACGCCGGCGTGCGCCTGGTTTCGAACCTCAAGCTGTTCTCGCATCTCGCGAATATCGGCGACACCCGCAGCCTCGTGATCCACCCGGCCTCGACCACCCACCGCCAGCTCACCGACGAGCAGCGCGCCCAGGCCGGCGCCGGCTCCGAGGTCGTGCGCCTCTCCGTCGGCCTCGAGGACGCCGCCGACCTCATCGACGACCTCGACCAGGCCCTCGCAGCGGCCTGAGCCGCGGCCGCCATTGCCCGATGCCCCGCTGCGCTGCGCGGCGAGGCATCGGCGGCGCCGGTGCGGCAGCCGTGCCGGCCGGGCGGCGTTCCGGCACCGGGGATAAGTCCGGCCCGCCCGGATGCGGTGTCGACCGTCCAAGGCGCCGGCGATAGGGTAGCGTCGGCATGGACTTGCTCGAAGCGGCCTGCATCGATGTCGAGGCGGACGGAGGGGCCGGGAAGGCGCGTCGCGCCGCTCTTCCACAATGCCTGCGCATCCCTCTCTTCAATCCCAAGGCCGTCGAAGAGGCGCGCGAACGGGCCGCCTTCAATCCGACGCCGGATGAGACGAAGGCGGCCGCCAACTACGCCCGCAAGGCGCGCAGTGCGACATTCGCGCAAGGCAAGGCGGACTCGGTCCGCCAGCGCTTCTACGACGAGTTGCTCGGGCAGGTTCTCGGATATCGCAAGATCGATCCCGACGGCTACACCCTCGCCTTCGAGCACCCGATCCGCCGGGGCTCGGTCGATGCCGCCCTCGGGAGATTCGGCTTTCCGGCGGGCGACGAGCTCGTGGCCCCATTCGCGCTGAAGGGCCCGGCGGCGGTCGATCTCGACGCCGTCCAGGCCGGCCGCGGACGCAGCCCGGTGCAGCAGGCCTGGGATGACGCCATCGACGCCCCCGGCGCGCGATGGGTCTTCGTCTCGAACTGCCGCGAGATCCGGCTCTACGGATTCGGGCGCGGACGCGAAGCCTTCGAGCGCTTCGATCTGACCCGACTCGACGAACCCGACGAGCACGCCCGCCTGTGGCTGATCCTGTCCGCCGAGCGCTTCCTCGGCGGACCGACGGATGCGCTGCTCCGGGCGTCGGACAACCGCTACGAGGCCATCACCGCCGACCTCTACCGTTGTTACAGGGACCTCAGAAATCGCCTGATGGCGTTCCTGACCGATTCGGCGGACGGGCCTGGGCTGGCCGCAGCGATGGCGATCGAGCAGGCCCAGACGATTCTCGATCGCATCCTGTTCATCGCCTTCGCGCAAGGCACCGGCCTGATTGCGAGGCCGATCCTTCAGGAGGCGGACAAGGCGTTCACTCCATTCTCGCCGGTTCAGAAGTGGCGGAACTTCCAGAACCTCTTTCGCCTTTGCGAGCGCGGCCTTTTCGACCTCGACATCACGGCCTTCAATGGCGGCCTTTTCGCGCCCGACCCGGTGACGGACGCCATCGTGCTCTCCGACGATCTCGCGACCGATCTCGTCAGGCTGAGCGAATGGGATTACGGCAGCGACGTTCCCGTCACGATGCTCGGCCACATCTTCGAGCAGTCGATTACCGACCTCGAGCGCCTCAGGGCGGAGAGCCTCGGCCTGCCGGTGCCGGACGACAAGGCGGGACAGCGCAAGCGCGAGGGCATCGTCTATACGCCCGATCTCGTGACGCGGTTCCTCGTCGAACGGACGCTCGAGAGGACGCTCGCCGAGCGCTTTGCGGCGCTTCTCGCCAAGCATGCAGAGAACGACGGGCTGCCGAAGAACGGCGAGGCGATCGCCTGGCGAGGTGCCGCGCCGCCTGAGCGCGCCGCGTCGGAGCGGGCCTTCTGGACCGGCTACCTCGCGGCGCTCCAGGGCGTGACGGTTTTGGACCCGGCCTGCGGCGCGGGCGCATTTCTTGTCGCCGCGTTCAATTCGCTGGCGGCGGAATACCGGCGCACGCTGGCGCGTCTCGCGGATCTCGGCGAATCCGTCGACCTCGACCCGTTCGACGAAATTCTCTCGCGCAATCTCCACGGCGTCGACCTCAACGCGGAATCGGTCGAGATCACGCGGCTGTCCCTGTGGCTCAAGGCGGCACGGCGCAAGCACAAGCTCCCGGCGCTCGAGGCGACGATCATGGTCGGCGACAGCCTCGTCGGCGACGGCGCCTACACGCGCCGGCCGTTCGACTACGAGACTGCCTTCCCGAGCGTCTTCGCCCGCGGCGGCTTCGACGTCGTGCTCGGCAATCCGCCCTACGTGCGGATGGAGTTCCTGAAGAAGGTCAAGCCCTATTTCGAAAGGCATTTCCGCGTCGCCGCCGACAGGACCGATCTTTGCGCCTTCTTTTTCGAGCGCGGAGTCGCCCTGCTGACGCCCGGCGGCCGCCTCGGCTACATCTCGTCCTCGACCTTCTTCCGCACGGGTTCCGGGGAGAAGCTGCGCATGCTGCTCGCGGACGAGACCGCGATCGAAGCGGTCGTCGACTTCGGCGACGGGCAGATTTTCGAGGGGGTGACGACCTACCCGGCAATCCTGACTCTCCGCAAGCCGGACGGGCCGAACGGGTGCGGCGATCTCTCGTTCATGAAGATCGAGGGCGAGCCGCCGCGCGACCTCGGCGCGGCCTTCGAGGGCTCGGCGACGCCCATGCCGCGCACCCGTCTCGGCGCCGGATCGTGGCACTTCGAGAACGACCGTCTCGCCGCCCTGCGCGCCAAGATCGTCCACGGCCGCAAGACGCTCGGCGAGGTGTACGGGCCACCGCTCTACGGCATCAAGACCGGCCTGAACGACGCTTTCGTGATCGACCGCGGGACGCGCGACAGGCTGGCGAAGGCGGACCCGAAAGCATCGGAGCTGATGAGGCCTTACGTGCGCGGCGAGCACATTGAGCGCTGGCGACTGGAGAGCGGCGGAGAGTTTCTCCTCAACATGCCGAAAGGTAAGGTCGACATCGACGAATATCCCTCCGTCCGAGACTGGCTCCTCCAATTTCGCGACAAACTCGAGGGCCGTGCAACGAAGCAGCAGTGGTTCGAGCTACAACAAGCGCAGCTTGCCTATCAGGCGAACTTCGCCAAGCCAAAAATCCTGTTCGTCGATATCGCCAAGCGAAATCCATTCATGCTCGATACGGAAGGCTTCTTCATCGATTGCACGGCGTTCATGGTGAATGGCGATTTCGCCTTGCTCGCCTTTTTGAACTCCAAGCTGGCGTGGTTCCAGTGGTGCGGACAGACGCCGATTGCAAGCGGCGGTTATCTACGCCTCAAGAGGCAATACGTGGCTCCGACGCTACTCCCCGACTTGTCGGGCAGGGCGGGCGCGGGCTTGTCCGCTCTCAGTGAGGTATGCTCTCGCCTCGCCCGTCAGCGACATTCGATCGTTACAGACGTCCGCCGCGGCATCTTGGATCTCGCGCCCTCACCTGCGCGCCGAAAGCTCGCGCGCAAGCTGGAGAATTGGCACGATCTCGACTTCGCCGGCTTCCTCGCCGAGGTGAGGCGGGCCTTCAAGATCGATGTGCCGCTGAGGCAGCGCCGCGAGTGGGAGTCCTTCCTCGCCGAGAGCCGCGCCGCGGTCGGGCGCCTGTCCGCCGAGATCGAATCGGCTGAGCGCGACATCGATGCGATCGTCTATGAGCTATTCGATCTCACACCCGCCGAGATCGGACTGCTCGAATCCTCGCTCCGAACGCAGTTCTGACGGTGCGATCGCGCGGCGCAGCCTTCGCGCTGAGGCCGCTTCTGCGCAACGGGAAGGCGAGCGCGGTCGCAACGAAGCCCATTCCCATGGCGGACTGGAACGACGACGCCCGCCCGCGGGAGTACGGCTCCTGAACGCTGCGCGGTCCCGTTTCGCGCTCAGTGTCGCGTGACGTTCGGAGCCCAGCCCGAGAAGGCGAAGGGCAGGGCGACGACGGAGCGGCCGCGCTCGTCGGTGACCTGGAGCATCCCATCGGTATCGTCGTGCGGCATTGCGTCGAGCGCCTTGAAGGCCCAGGCCATGGCCTGATGCGCACTGTCGACCACGATGCCTTCGTGATCGCGCTGGACCTGATCGCCTTCGCGAAAATGGAAGAAAAAGCGCGGCATGACGGCGTCCTCGATGTCGCGGGAGCACTGCACCCCTGCGATGCAAGGACGTTAGGAGCCCACCTTTTCGGCCGATGTGAAGTTTCGCACGTCAGCCTCACAGAGCCGACCAGCCGACGGGGGAGGCGCGCCAGCATGTGCGGGGCGGCACATCCACCGGAGACTCGCAGCCGCTCGCGGGTGTCCCGTCTTCCTGGAGAGACACCGCCGGACGGGAATCGCTCGCACGGAGGGGCCAGACGCGAAGGGGCCCGGCTTTTCGGCCGGGCCCCAGGGACTGCTAGGCGACGCAACAGGTTGTTACGGCTTTGGCGGGCTCTCGGGAGGCGAGGCCGGCGTCGGAGCCGGAGCGGGATTGGTCACGGCCGGCGGCATCGGGGCGGCCGGTCGTTCGGTCTGGGTGCCGACCGACGATGTGGTGCTGACGTCTCGGCTTCCGCCGTCATAGAACAGGAACGCCAGAAGGCCGAGGGCAACGACGAGACCGCCGATCACATAAGCAAGAGTATTGGAACCCCCGGAGTCGCGATCGTAGACTTGCGCCTCGCGATCGTAGACGTTCGGGTCACGATCCATCGACATGGTTCAACTCCTTGACCGTTCAACGTCGGGACAACGCCCCACCTCGGATCGGGTTTCATCGAACCTGGGCCGGCCTCCGGGACGACTGTGGAGAACCTGCCACGGTCCGGCCCCTATGCTGGGCGCGCGCCGGACTTGACCGGCTGCCCGCCGGCCCCTTACTCCACCTGCGTTGAAGCCAAGGCCAGCCCCATGGACGCTCCCGTCGACAACAAGAAGCTCATCCGGGGCGCGACCGGCGATTTCGAGGTCGTCGTCGGCATGGAGATCCACGCCCAGGTAACGAGCCGGGCGAAGCTCTTCTCGGGGGCCTCGACCACCTTCGGGGCGGAGCCGAATAGCAACGTTTCCCTCGTCGACGCGGCGATGCCGGGCATGCTCCCGGTGATCAACGAGGAATGTGTGAAGCAGGCGATCCGGACCGGCCTCGGCCTCAAGGCGAAGATCAACACGCGCAGCGTCTTCGACCGCAAGAACTACTTCTATCCGGATCTTCCCCAGGGCTACCAGATCAGCCAGTACAAGAGCCCGATCGTCGGCGAGGGCGAGGTTCTGGTTGACCTTGCCGACGGCGAGACGATCACGGTTGGCATCGAGCGCCTGCACCTCGAGCAGGACGCGGGCAAGTCGATCCACGACCTCAGCCCATCCTTGAGCTTCGTCGACCTCAACCGCTCGGGCGTCGCCCTGATGGAGATCGTCTCGAAGCCCGATCTGCGCTCGGCGGAGGAGGCGAAGGCCTATGTCGCGAAGCTTCGCACCATCCTGCGCTATCTCGGCACCTGCGACGGCGACATGGAGAAGGGCAACCTGCGCGCCGACGTCAACGTTTCCGTGCGCCGGCCCGGCGAGCCCCTCGGCACGCGCTGCGAGATCAAGAACGTCAACTCGATCCGCTTCATTGGCCAGGCCGTCGAGGCGGAAGCCCGCCGCCAGATCGGCATCGTCGAGGACGGCGGCTCCATCAGCCAGGAGACGCGCCTGTTCGATCCCGCTAGGGGCGAGACCCGCTCCATGCGCTCGAAGGAGGAGGCGCACGACTACCGCTATTTCCCGGACCCCGACCTGCTGCCGCTCGAATTCGACGACGCCTACGTCACGGCCCTTGCGAAAGACCTGCCGGAACTGCCGGACGCCAAGAAGGCGCGCTTCGTCGCCGCCTACGGCCTCTCGGATTACGACGCGACGGTCCTCGTCGCCGAAAGGGCTTCCGCCGATTTCTTCGAGGATGTCGCGAAGGGGCGCGACGGCAAGACCGCGGCGAACTGGGTCATCAACGAAGTGTTCGGTCGCCTCAACAAGGAGGGCCGCGACATCTCCTCCTCGCCGGTGGGCGCGGCGCAGATCGGCGACATCATCGATCTGATTGGCGAAGGCGTAATCTCAGGAAAGATAGCCAAGGACCTGTGTGAGATCGTCTTTTCGGAAGGGGGCGATCCGCGCCAGATCGTCGTGGCCCGCGGCCTGAAGCAGGTCACCGACACCGGCGCGATCGAGACGGCCGTCGACGCCATCATCGCGGCGAACCCGGACAAGGTCGAACAGGCGAAGGCGAAGCCGACCCTGCTCGGCTGGTTCGTCGGCCAGACCATGAAGGCGACCGGCGGCAAGGCGAACCCGCAGGCAGTCAACGAAATCCTCAAGGCGAAGCTCGGAATCTGAGCCCGTGAGCGGGCCGCAGCAAATGCGCCCCGCCGCGGCGCCGCCCGCCCTGCGCCTCGCCCGGGACGAGGACGCCCAGGACCTGTTCGGGCTCCTCGCGCTCTGCTTTGCCGAATATCCGGGCTGCCTGGTCGATCCGCACGACGACCTTTCGGATCTCCTCGCGCCGGGCTCGCTCTATGCGGCAGCGGGCGGCGGGTTCTTTGCCCTCGACGACGAGCGCGGCCGTATCCGGGCCTGCGTCGCCGTCGATTTCCCCGAGCCGGGCACGGCCGAGCTGCACCGCCTCTACGTCCGCCCCGACCAGCGCCGCCGGGGCCTCGGCGCGTTCCTCGTCCGTCACGTCGAGGATCTCGCCCGCGCCCGCGGCGCCAGGCGCCTGTTCTTCTGGTCCGACACCCGTTTCAAGCCCGCGCACCGGCTCTACGCGGCCCTGGGCTACACGCAGGCGCCCGGCGAGCGCGAACTCGGCGACGTGTCGGGATCGCGGGAATATCGCTTCGAGAAGGTTCTTTCCTGAGTTCTTCGCGCTCGTCGGTCCTCTTCAAACCGGCCGTTGAAGCCGGCACGCGTCGAGCGCGGCGACGGCTTTTGCGCGCGCGGGGTCGTTGAAGACGCCCGTGTCGCGATAGGCCTGAAGCTCGGCCGGGTCGAGGGAGCGGATCGTGCGGGTGGCGTAGCAGCCGCAGGGGCCCGAGAGCGACGGCTCGGAAACGTTCTGGAGCTTCGCCTGCGTCACTGCGCAAGCCTTGCGGACGCGCGCCTCGAGCTCGCCGCGGCTCGCCTTCTTCAGCGCCGGATCGGGCTGGTAGTTGGTCGGAACGGACGAGGCCCCCGCGAGGGCCGCCGTGGCGGAGGCCGCAACGAGAAGGGCGGCGGACAGAAGGCGAAACGACGTCATGAGGCTCCCCGGGGAACGAATCCTCGCCTCATAGCACAGGGGAGCGGTTGAGAAATTGTAACGAAGCGGAAGGTTTGCGCCTCTCACCTCTCTCGGCGAGCGGATTCCCATATCGCGGGGCCGCATTTCGGGCGAGGACAAGACGCTTCTTACCTCTCCCCGATTGCGGGGAGAGGTAAACCCGCGCCGTTTTCTCACCCGAACGCCGGCTCTCGCCGCTTGGCGTAGGCGGCCGGCTCCGGCGCAACCGCCGGGACGGCCTTCTCCAGCGCGACCCGGTTGTCGTGGAAGGCGGCGCCGCCAAAGGGCGCGACCTGGTCGGCGCCGGTGAGGGTGTTGATGCCGCGTCCGAAGGGATGCGCGGCGTTCGGCCAGACGCCCTCGGCGATCAGCACGCCCCGGCGCAGCCCGGGAAAAAGCCTTGCGTGCAAAAAGACTTCGCCGCGGGCGTTCGAGAGCTTCACCCAGTCGCCGTCGGCGATGCCCTGCGCGGCCGCGTCGAGGGGGTGGATCATCACCTCCGGGCGGCCCTCCTTCGCCAGCGAGGTCGGCGTCTCCGTGAAACTCGAATTGAGGAACTGCCGGGCGGGGCTCGTCGCAAGGCGGAACGGGTGCTCGTCGGTCGCCTCTTCCGTCACCGCCCAATGATCGGGGAGGGCGGGCATCGACCGCCAGGGCCCCATCGGGCCGTCGTTCTTGTTCGGCACCTTCGTCCAATCCGGCTTGAAGCGGAATTTTCCGTCCCGATAGCCGAAGCCGTCGAGGTAATGCGCCTGCCGGAACGAGGGCTGCGCGTCGATCTGCACCTGCCGATCGAGATCCTCGATCGTGCCCCAGCCTGAATGCCGCAGCGTCCAGTCGACGATCTCCCGTGGCGTCATGCGAAAGCCCGGGTGCTCCGCGCCGAGGCGCTCCGCGAGGGCGCAGACGACCTCGTGGTTCGAGCGGCACTCGCCCGGCGGCTCGACGAGCTTGCCGCCCTGCTGAAGAACCTGGTGGCCGCCACCCTGGTAGAGGTCGTCGTGCTCCATGAACATCGTCGCCGGCAGCACGATGTCGGCCATCCGCGCCGTCTCGGTCATGAACTGCTCGTGCACGCAGACGAACAGGTCCTCTCGGGCAAATCCCCGCTTCACCCGCTCCTGCTCCGGCGCGACCGAGACCGGGTTCGTGTTCTGGACCAGCATCGCCGTCACCGGCGGGCCGTGTCGCAGGGCCTCCGCGTCGCCCGTGAGGACGCGGCCGATCTGCGACTGGTCGAGGACGCGCACCGCCGGGTCCAGGGCGTCGAGCCCTTCGATCAGGCCCTTGCGCCAATGGTAGATGGCGCCGTTGTTGTGGAAGGCGCCGCCGCCCTCGTATTGCCAGGCGCCCGTGACCGCCGCGATGCAGGAGGCCGCGTGCATGTTGACGGCGCCGTTGCGCTGCCGGCCGAAGCCGTAGCCGAGGCGGAAGAAGGTTTTGCGGCGCTCGCCGATAAGATGCGCGAAGCCCTCGATCTCGGCGACCGGCAGGCCGGTGATCGCCGCAGCCCAGTCCGGACCGCGGCTCTGCAGATGCTCCTCGAGCTCGCCGGGCGCGTCGGTATAGCGGGCGAGGTAGTCCCGGTCCGCGTAGCCGTCGCGGAAGAGCACGTGCATGACCGCGCAGGCGAGCGCCCCGTCGGTGCCGGGACGGACGAGGAGGGCGAGGTCCGCCTGCTTCATCGTCGCGTTCTCGTAGATGTCGACCGCGACGATCCTGGCGCCCCGCTCCCTGCGCGCCTTCATGGCGTGGGTCATGACGTTGACCTGCGTATGAACCGGGTTCGTGCCCCAGATCACGACGCAGTCGGAGAGCGCCATCTCGCGCGGATCGGGCCCGGCGAGCTTGCCGGTGCCCGCGATGTAGCCGGTCCAGGCCATGGTGGTGCAGATCGTCGAGTACTGGCCGGAATATTTCTTGACGTGGCGCAGGCGGTTGATGCCGTCCCGCATCACGAGGCCCATCGTGCCGGCGTAATAGTAGGGCCAGACCGTCTCCGGGCCGTGGGCCCGCTCCGCCTCGGCGAAGCGCTCTGCGACGATGTCGAGGGCTTCGTCCCAGGCGAGGCGCTCGAACCGGCCCGAACCCTTGGGACCGGTGCGCCGCAGCGGGTGGAGCAGGCGCTCGGGATGGTGGATGCGCTCGGCGTAGCGGGCGACCTTGGCGCAGACGACTCCCGCCGTGTAGGTGTTCTGCTTCGAACCGTGCACGCGCCCGATGGTGCGCCCGTCGATCACCTCGACGTCGAGGGAGCAGGCGGAGGGGCAGTCGTGCGGGCAGACCGACGGCCGGCGCTCGATCGGGAAAGTGCGGTTCATGGCCGGATCATAGGGAGCGCGGGCGGGAGGGGAAAGGGCGGGAGAAGGACGCCTCCCGCCTCTCCCCGCAAGCGGGGCTACGGCGTTCACCCATCTTCATCCAAGAAGATTGAAGCCGTCCCTCCCCTAAGTGTCTGACCCACAAATCCGTCTTCACCCCCACGACCTCATCCTCAGAGCCTGTGAATCTTTCGGGCGAAAGGCGCGAATTCGCCTCTCCCCGCTTGCGGGGAGAGGGTTTCGGCTTTGCCGAAACAAGCGGAGCGAAGCGAAGCGGGGGTGAGGGGGCGTCTCCGGAAGAAGCGCCTTCCCGTGCCACCGCGCCCTCTTCGTCACGCCCCCTCACCCTCGCCTGCTTCGCAGGCTTGCTGCCTTCGGCAGCCCTCTCCCCGCAAGCGGGGAGAGGCGGGCCCGCGCCTCTTATCTGAAAGATTCACGAGCTCTCAGGATGAGCGGGTTCGGGGTTGTTTCGAATGACGAATCGGACTTCTCAGGGGAAGGAATGCGCCCTTTTTTCATGGATTTGTGCCCCGCCCATCCGCGAAGAAATGTGTGAATCCATGGCCCCGCAAGCGGGGAGAGGGCAAGGGGCGTTTACCCCACGATCTCGTTGCCGGAGAAGAACTGGGCGATCTCCGCCGCGGCGTTCTCCGGGCTGTCGGAGCCGTGGACGGAATTCTCGCCGAGGGACTTGGCGAATTTCTTCCGGATCGTGCCCTCGGCGGCGTTCTCCGGGTTCGTCGCGCCCATGATCTCGCGGTACTTCAGGATGGCGCCCTCGCCTTCGAGGACCTGCACGACAACCGGGCCGGAGATCATGAAGTCGACGAGCTCGCCGAAGAACGGGCGCTCCTTGTGGACGGCGTAGAAGACCTCTGCCTCCCGGCGGGCCATGCGCAGGCGCCTCTGCGCGACGACGCGCAGGCCTGCTTGTTCGATGAGCGCGTTGATCGCGCCGGTGAGATTCCGCTCGGTCGCGTCCGGCTTGATGATGGAGAAGGTGCGCTCGATGGCCATGGTCGTCCTTGAGCTGGTGGTCGCGGGGGTGCCGCCGGGCTTATAGCGGCGCCGCCTGCGGCCCTCAAGGCCGCAGGGGAGGGCGCTTCGATCCGGCTTGGACCTGATCTAGTGTTCCGGCCGCGCCTGTCTCGGAGGGATGCCATGAAACCGGTCGCCGCCCTCGTCCTCGCCGCCCTCGCCGCGCCGGGCCCCGCCGCCGCGCAGGCGGGCGATCCGAGCGGCACCTGGCTGTCGCAGAGCGGCGAGACCAAGGTCCGCATCGCCCGCTGCGGCGCCGGCTGGTGCGGCACCATCGTCTGGGTCGCCGGACCGCCGAAGGACCTCAACAACCCCGATCCCGGCAAGCGCGACCGCAACCTCGTCGGCGTCCAGATGATCTCCGACATAAGACCCTCGGGCGACGGCTTTTCCGGAATCCTCTACAATTTCCAGGACGGGAAGACCTATTCCGGCAAGATGAATCTGAAGGGCGCCAACGCGATGGACCTCGCCGGCTGCGTCCTCAATGGCCTCATCTGCCGCTCGCAGACCTGGACCCGCGCGAATTGAGGCGAAGGCGCCTCTGGCCCGCCATTGCGCGGCTGCCCCGCTTCCCTTAACTGCGCGCCATGGCACAGGCGCACGACAAGATCCTCATCGTCGATTTCGGCTCCCAGGTGACGCAGCTCATCGCCCGGCGGGTGCGGGAGCAGGGCGTCTATTCCGAGGTGGTGCCGTTCCAGAAGGCGGAGGCGGCCTTCCGGGCGATGAAGCCCAAGGCGGTGATCCTCTCGGGCGGTCCCGAATCGGTCACGGCCGACGCCTCGCCCCGGGCCCCGCACGCCCTGTTCGAGGACGGCACGCCGGTGCTCGGCATCTGCTACGGCCAGCAGGCGATGGCGGCGCAGCTCGGCGGCGAGGTCGAGGGCGGCCATCACGCCGAGTTCGGCCGCGCCGAGATCGAGATCCGCGCCGACAGCCCGCTCTTCAAGGGCCTCTGGCATGTCGGCGAGAAATACCCGGTCTGGATGAGCCACGGCGACCGGGTCACGCGGCTGCCCGAAGGTTTTACAACCCTCGCGGAATCGCCGAACGCGCCCTTCGCCATCGTCGCCGACGAGGGCCGGCGCTTTTACGGCGTGCAGTTCCATCCGGAGGTGGTGCACACGCCGCAGGGCGAGCTCCTGATCCGCAACTTCGTGCGCGACATCGCCGGCGCCGCCGGCGACTGGACCATGCGCGCCTTCCGTGAGGAGGCGATCGAGCGCATCCGTGCGCAGGTCGGCAAGGGCCGCGTCATCTGCGGGCTCTCGGGTGGCGTCGATTCCGCCGTCGCGGCGGTGCTGATCCACGAGGCGATCGGCGACGGGCTCACCTGCGTCTTCGTCGACCACGGCCTGATGCGCGCGAACGAGGCCGAGGAGGTGGTGCGGCTGTTCCGCGACCACTACAACATCCCCCTCGTGCATGTGCAGGCGCAGGACCTGTTTCTCGACGCGCTCGCGGGCGTTGCCGATCCCGAGGTCAAGCGCAAGACCATCGGCAAGCTCTTCATCGATGTCTTCGAGAAGGAGGCGAAGGCGATCGGCGGCGCCGCGTTCCTGGCGCAAGGGACGCTCTATCCGGACGTGATCGAGAGCGTTTCCTTCACCGGCGGCCCTTCGGTGACGATCAAGAGCCATCACAATGTGGGCGGGCTGCCCGAACGCATGAACATGCAGCTCGTCGAGCCCCTGCGCGAACTCTTCAAGGACGAGGTCCGCGCCCTCGGCCGCGAGCTCGGCCTGCCGGAGGCCTTCGTCGGCCGCCATCCGTTCCCAGGCCCCGGCCTCGCGATTCGCGTGCCCGGCGAGATCACCCGCGAAAAGCTCGACATCCTGCGCCGCGCCGATGCGATCTATCTCGAGGAAATCCGCCGCGCCGGCCTCTACGACGCGATCTGGCAGGCCTTCGCCGTGCTCCTGCCCGTGAAGACCGTCGGCGTGATGGGCGACGGGCGCACCTACGACCAGGTCTGCGCGCTCCGCGCCGTCACCTCCGTCGACGGCATGACCGCCGACTTCTACCCCTTCGACATGACCTTCCTGGCCCACGCCGCGACCCGCATCATCAACGAGGTCAAGGGCATCAACCGCGTCGTCTACGACGTGACGTCGAAGCCGCCAGGGACGATCGAGTGGGAGTGAGGAGAGTATTGTGGCGTGGGGATGGATAGCGTGAGCGACGGGCGTTCATCCTCACCCCAAAAAACCGATTGCAATATACAACTGGTTTAGATAATTTGCAACCAGTTGCCATACGCAATCACTGCGGCGATGGGCGGTGGCCAATCTCGTATCGGCGCTGTGCGCGAGCCTTGACGGTTGCGTTGCGGGACCGAATGGCGAGTTCATGCCCGGCCCGATGATTCCTCACCGGCGGCGCAAGCAAAGGGCGGACGATGGCAAAGCTCGTCTTCGGAATGATGCAGTCCCTCGACGGCTATGTCGCCGGCGTCGCGGGCGGCCCGCAATTGCCGGCGCCCGGCGTCGCGCTCCATCGTCACTTCAACGACCAGGTCCGCGGCGTGGCCGGCTCCCTATACGGTCGTCGCATGTACGAAGTCATGCGCTACTGGGACGAGGATCGGCCGGAGTGGGACGCGATCGAGCGCGACTTCGCGGCGGTGTGGCGGGCGCAGCCGAAATGGGTTGCATCACGCTCATTGAAGGCGGTCGGCGCGAACGCTACGCTTGTTGGCGATAACCTCGACGCTTTCGCGCGCCAGCTCAAAACGGAAGTCGATGGCGAGATCGACGTCGCTGGACCTGATCTGGCAGGGTGCCTCGCCGACCTCGGCCTTATCGATGAGTATCGTCTCTACTTCCGCCCGTTCGTGCTTGGGCGCGGCAAGCCGTACTTCGCCGGCGCGCGACCGCCGCTTCGGCTTGTCGCCCGTGATGCCATCGGCGAGGACGCGGCGAGGCTAACGTACGTCCCTGCCTGATCGCTCGTCCCGTGCCGTCGGCCCGTGCCTCCCACCCTCGACAACTCGCCGCGGTCGCCGCCTTGGCTTACTCCCGTCGCCCTGGCTTTTCCCGCCTGGGCCGGCGAACGGCTCTCACCTTCCCGCTGCTTCCGCCGCCGCAGTAGAACCGATCGGCGCCATCGGCCTCGAGCCCCGACACGCCTGTTCCGGCCGGCATCGCGAGCCTCTCCAGGACCTCTCCCGTCTTGGGGTCGATTCGCCGCAAATCGCTCTCGTCGCCTTCCCACGTGCCGTGCCAGAGATCGCCGTCGACCCAGGTGACGCCGGTGACGACCCGGTTCGACTCGATGGTGCGAAGAATCGCCCCGTCTCGGGATCGATCTGATGGATCCTGCGGCCCCGGTGCTGCCCGACCCAGAGCGTCCCTTCGGCCCACGCGAGCCCCGAGTCGCCCCCGCCGCCCGGCGCCGGGATCGTCCCGAGCACGCGGCCGGTCTTCGGATCGATCTTCTGAATGCGATCCTCGGCGATCTGAAACAGGTGCTGGCCGTCGAAGGCTGTTCCCGCATGCGCGGCGACATCGATCGAGCGGAGCGTCTTTCCGCTCTCCGGATCGAGGGCGTTCAGTTTGTCTCCCGACGCAAACCAGACGTGCCGGCCGTCAAAGGTAAGTCCATGGATTTGGTCGGCACCCGGAAAGGGCCCATATTCGCGAAGGATTTCGGCTGCTGAGTGTTTCATTCCTCAACCCTAGTCGCTCGGGAGCGGACCGGGGAGTAACAAGGTCGTCGTGAAACCCGGCACCGGCGGGGTCATCCAACGGCGCGCCCGCCCGCGACCATACGACTGCACCTTGCCTGCTGCCGCAAGCTTGTCGAGGGCCCGTTGCACGGTTCGCTGGCTCGCCCCCAGCGCAAGCGCCAGGGCCGAGCTCGACCACGATTCACCGTCGGCGAGGAAGGCCAGCGCCGCCGCATGCTCTTCGTCGACGGGCCGTGCGAGCACGACGATCTCGCCCGCGCGGCGCGGCGCCAGCATAAACCCTCGCTTCGTCGCGCTGACGCCCGCCAGCGTCCGAAGCTCCGCGCGAAGGCGCCCGATCTCGACTCGCAAGCGGGCGCGATGCGATTCGTCGGCGTGCTTGCCACGGAATGCCCGTTCGACGAGCTTATCCCTCGGCACGTCTCCGGGCCACGCTTCGCCCAGCGCCCGCGCGAGCGCGAACAACACCGGACGCCTGGCGAGCGAGACCACCCTGCCTGCTTCGCGCACGACATGACGGCATGCGTCCACGACGAGCGCCTTCGACGCCAGCAGCGCTTCGACATCCTCGAGCAGGAGGGGCCGCTCGTCGCCTCGTGCAATCAGGCGCGCTGCGGGCGCGTTCAGGACGAGGGACGCGCTTTCGACCTCCGCCGTCAGCGCAGGGATATCTGCGTCGCGTGCGGCGCGCTCGGCCCGAGCGAGCGCCGCGCGCGCCGCCTTCGTCCGAAGGCGCCGCATCGCGATGCCCGCCACGACCAGCTCGCGGGCAGCCTTCAACGCGGGTGGCAGGGACGCGGGGTCGAGCGTGGCGAGGGCATGCTCGGCCTCGTCGAGGCGGCCGATCAGGAGCAGGCGCCGGCCCTCGAGGTGCCGCGCATGTGCGGCGTTGACGCGGTCGCCGTGCTGTTCGAGCGTCGCCCGCGCCGCGTCGAGGGCCTTCGCCGGCCAGCCCAGGTTGCGCGAGACGAGCGCGATCTCGGCCTCGGCCACGACGCACCTCGCGCGGGCCACGGCCTCTTTCGGACCGAAGGCGCGCGCCGCACGTCGCACGAGAGCTTTCGCGCGCTCGAGATCGCCGAGCTGAGCCATCGCGATCCCGCGAAGCGCGAGGGCAGCGGGGTCGTCGCGCAACGCGACCCGCTTCAATGCACCCAGGGGATCGCCCGCCGCGAGCGCACGAGCCGCGGCCGTCATCAGCGAGTCCATTCAAATCCCGTCACACGTGTCACTCCGACCGTCGACCGCACCCGTTCCGCCTGTCCGCGCCGGGACCGGACGGCCTCCGGGCCATGTAGCAGCGCCCGACCGCGCCCCCAAGGGCCGCAACGAGACGGGCGCCCGGCAGCGCCGCCTGCGATGAAACGGTGAGCGAGGAGGAATTGCCGGTTTCGACGGCGCGCCGGTTGCCGCGGCGGACGAAATGTGATCTCCGTCACAGACCACCCCCGACACCTGCCCCAGGGTCCCGCTGAAAGCCCTTCAGGAAGATGCTTTGCTCCGAAACGATTCTGTTTCGGATGCCTTCGGTTGACGTGGAACTTCTTCCCGCCGTCAAATGGAGCGCAGCGGCAGGCCCGCGCGAAAGCCTGCTTCAGGGAGCGCAACTCTCACTGCCGGCGCAGCCGGCGCGCGATGGGGACGGCCATGCTCGACGCGATATTCAGCCGCCTGCGCCCGGTCCTCCGCCCTGGGCGCCGGGCCGTTTCGGCCGCGCTCGTCGTTCTCGCCGGCGCCGCTTCCCTCTGCGCCGTCGCCGCCCCGGCAGCGGCGCAGGGAAAGCGCATCCTGCACATCGATTCCTATCATAAGGGCAACGAGTGGAATGACCGCATCGCCGCTGCTCTCGTCGAGGTGCTGACGGCGGCGGGCGACGAGGTCCGCGTCGTCCATCTCGACGCCAAGCGCCATCCGGCGGAGGAGGAGAAGCAGGCCTCCGCCCGCCGCATCAGGGACCTCATCGAGGAGACCCGCCCCGACCTCGTCACGCTCAGCGACGACGATGCCGCCAAATACGTGCTCCAGCCCTATTTCAAGGGCGGCGCGCTGCCCTTCGTGTTCTGCGGCCTCAACTGGGACGCCTCCGTCTACGGGCTGCCCTATCCGAACACCACCGGTATGGTCGAGGTGAGCCCGATCCCGCAGATCGTTTCGCTCCTGCGCCGCTACGCGCGCGGGGCGCGGATCGGCTTCCTGTCCGAGGACACCGACACCAAGCGCAAGGAGATCCTGCACCACAAGCGGCTGTTCGGGGTGAACTACGACAAGACCTATTTCGCGCGCACCTTCGCCGAGTGGAAGCAGGCCTACGAGCAGGCGCAGTCCGAGGTCGACATGCTGCTCGTCCTCGGCGTCGGCGCCATCGCCGATTTCGACACGCCGGCGGCGGCCGATTTCGCCGAGCGCGTCAGCCGAATCCCGACCGGTACCGATTTCGAATGGCTGATGCCGGTGAGCGCTTTCGGCATCGCCAAGAGCCCGGAGGAGCAGGGCCGCTGGGCGGCGCAGGCGGCATTGAAGATCCTCGCCGGCACGCCGCCGGCCCGCATCCCGGTCACCTACAACCGCGAGGGCGAGCTCATCTTCAACGCGCGCATCGGCCGCCGCCTCGAGATCGCCTCGCCGCCGCACCTCGCCAAGGTCGTGCCATGAGCGCCTTGACGGCGCGGTTCTTCCCGGACGGCCTGAAGCGTCCCTCGATCGCCGGGCGGACGCTGTGGAGCGTCGCGTTCCGAATCTCGATCGTGATGGCCGTCGCCACCGCGATCAGCTACTGGAACGTCCGCACCGGCCTCGAAAGCCAGGGCCTCGAAAACCTCGAGCGCTACGTCGAGCAGCGCCGCGACCGCGAGAGCGCCATCTTTCAGCTCGCGAGCGGCAACGTCGCGACCTTCGCGACAGCCTATGCGGTGGCCTTGCAGCAGACCGATCTGCGGGAGGCCGAAAGCCGCTTCGCGGCCCTCTTCGAAGAGCGGCCCGACGGCACGGCGCGCATCCGCGAATCCGTCTTCAAGATGCAGTCGATCACCGGCTTCGTCGGCCGCGGCGCGATGATCGACCGCGACCTCAAGCGAAGGCTCGTCGCTGCGGTCGACCTCGTCGCCCAGTTCGGCCCCGCCTGGTCGCGGCACTTCGCCAATCTCTACGTCGTCACGCCGGAAGGCGCCGTGGTGATGTACTGGCCCGGCGAGCCTTGGGCGCTCAACGCCAGCGATTGGGAGGTGTCGGGCAAGCTCGCCCTCATCGGCAAACCGAACGAGCCCGTCCTCGTCACCGGTCCGCCGGCCGACGCGCCGGCCGACCGCGAGACGTGGTCGGAGCTCTATTTCGACTACGGCGTCAGCGACTGGCTGGTCTCGGTGACCCGGCCGGTCCTCTCGCAGGGCCGCCACGTCGCTTCGGTCGGGCACGATTTGATGCTGCACGACCTCATTGACCGCACCGTGTCGTCGAACCTCAAGGGCACCTACAATTTCCTCGTCTCGGAGCAAGGGCGGCTGATCGCGCATCCGCAATTCATGGAGGCGATCCAGGCCCGCAGCGGCGTGCTGCTCGTCGAGGAGACCGGCGACGAGACGCTGGCGCGCCTCTACCGCCTCGCCCTCGAGCGCGGTCCCGACGCGACGATCGTCAAGGACGAGGGCGGCGACCAATACCTCGCCGTGACGCGCATCGACGGGCCCGACTGGCTGCTCGCGACAGTGTTCCCGCAATCGATCGCCGCGGCGGGCGCCTGGACGACGGCGCGGCTGATCCTGATCTGGGACTCGTCGCCCTCGCGATCGAGCTTTTCATCCTGGGCAGCGCGCTGAAGCGCAGCGTCACCGGGCCGCTGCGGCGCCTCGTCGACGCGACGAGCTCGGTCGCCTCCGGCCGCTTCGACACGCGCCTCGACTACGGCGACGGCCGCGACGAGATCTCCGAACTCGCCCGCGCGTTCGACGGCATGAGCCGTGAAGTCGACGCCCGCGAGCGCGCGCTGACCGAGCGCGGCGAGAGTCTCGCGCGCCTCAACGCCCGCCTGCAACACGAACTGGAGGAGCGCAAGAAGGCGGAGCTTGAACTCGCCCAGCACCGCGAGCTCAACGCGCTCCTGGACACGATCGACTACGGCATCCTGTTCCTCGATCCCGATCTCAATGTGCGGCTTGCGAACCGTGCCTACCGCGACCTCTGGGGCTTGCCGGAAGAGACGGTCGCCCGCGGCATCCCGGCGCGCGCGCTGATGGACCTGACGCGTCCGCAGCATCGCTCGCAGACGGCGGATGCGGACTGGGCCGCCGCCGTCGAAGCGCGGATCGCGGCGATCCGCGAGGGCGACGTGTCGACGAGCGAGCTTCGCCTCAAGGGCGGCCGCGTCTTCCGTACCTCCTGCGTCGCGCTGCCGGACGGCGGCCGCATGCTGACCTATCTCGACATCACCGACCAGCGTCGGGCGATGCGGGCGATCAAGCGCGCCGAGCAGCGCCTGCGGATGCTGCTTGAAGTCTCGCCTTATCCGCTCGCGGTGACGCGCTTCTCGGACGGCCGCGTCCTCTACGCCAATGCCCGCATTGCCGAGGCCCTGGGGGTCACGAGCGAGGAGGCGATCGGCTCCCTCGCGCCGGATTTCTACGCCGATCCGGAGGACCGCGAACGCGTCCTCGCCGAGCTTGCCCGCTCGGGCCGGGTCAGCGACCGCGAGGTCCGCATGCGCGTCCGCAAGGGGCGCGAGTTCTGGGCGCTGATCAACGCCGTGCTCATCGAATACGACGGCGAGCCCGCGCTGATGGCGGCCTTCAACAACATCTCCGAATTGAAGAGCCGCGAGGAGCAGCTAAGGGAGGCGAAGCGCGCGACGGAAGTCGCGCTGCGCGACCTCAACGCGGTGCTCGACACGATCAATTACGGCGTCCTCTTCCTCAACGCCGATCTCGAGGCACGCCTTGCGAACCGCGCCTATCGCGAGCTCTGGGCCGTGCCCGAGAGCTTCTACGATCGCCCGCGCACGCTGATCGAGGACATGGAGCTGAGCCGGCGCGCCGGTCTCTACGACGTCTCTCCGGACGAATGGGAAAGCTATCAGAAGGGCCGCATCGCGGAAATCCGCGCCGGCTCCGTGGCGCCGCGGGAAATGCGGCTCTCGAACGGCAAGATCATCCAGTACCAGTGCTGCGCGCTGCCGGACGGCGGTCGCATGCTCACCTATTTCGACATCACGGAACTGAAGCGGACGGAGGACGCCTTGCGGGTCCATCTCGCCGCCATGGAAGCAGCGAAGGACGGCATGGCGATTCTGAACGGTGAAACCTACGCGTACCTGAATGCGGCGCATCTCGACATCTACGGCTATCGCGACCCGGCCGACCTCGCCGGCAAAACCTGGCGCGATCTCTACGAGCCCACGGAGGTCGAGCGGATCATGCGGGAGGTCATGCCGATCCTGATGCGCGAGGGCTACTGGAAAGGCGAGGCGACGGGCCTGCGCAAGGACGGCACGCGCTTTCCGCAGGACGTCTCGCTGACGCTCATGGACGGCGGCGGCATCATCTGCGTCGTGCGCGACATCACCGAGCGCCACGCCCGCGACGAGGCCCTGCGCGAAGCGAAGCTGTTGGCGGAGGAGGCGAGCCGCGCCAAGTCGCGATTCCTCGCCAACATGAGCCATGAGGTGCGCACGCCCTTGAACGCCGTGCTCGGCTTCACCGAACTCATGCTCGACGGCATCTACGGACCACTGCCGGACCGCGCCCGCGGGGTCCTCGAGCGCGTGCAGTTCAACGGCCGCCACCTTCTGGCGCTGATCAACGACATCCTCGACCTCTCGAAGATCGAGGCGGGCGAGCTTTCGACGACGAGCGAGCGCTTCTCGGTGCGCGCCCTCCTCCAGTCCGCCGCGGCGGCGACGGAGGCGCTCGCGCGCGCCAAGGGGATTAACCTCGTCTGCGAGATACCCGAGCGGATGCCGCCGGGCCTCGGCGACGAACGCCGCCTTACCCAGGTCCTGATGAACCTCATCGGCAACGCTATCAAGTTCACCGACGAGGGCTCGGTGCGCGTCACCGCCTCGACCGAAAGCGGGCGCCTGCGGATCGCGGTCGCGGATACCGGCATCGGCGTGCCGAAGGCCGACCAGGAGCGCATCTTCGGCACCTTCCAGCAGGGCGGGAACGCGCTGGCCAGCAAGCACGGCGGCACCGGCCTCGGGCTTGCCATTTCGAAGCGGATCGTCGAGATGCATGGCGGGACGATCGCGGTCGTCTCGGAAGCCGGGCAGGGCTCGACCTTCACCATCGAGCTGCCGCTCGCGCGGGCGCTCACGACGGAGGCGGCCTAGATGAGCAAGCGGATCCTCGTCGTCGAGGACATCGAGGACAACCGCCGCATCATGCGCGACCTCCTCGCCAGCGCCGGTCTCGAATGCCTCGAGGCCCATGACGGCGAAGCCGCCGTCTCGGCGGCGATGCAACATCGTCCGGACCTGATCATGATGGACGTGCAGCTTCCGGTGCTCGACGGCTATGAGGCAATCCGCAGAATCCGGGCCGATCGCGGCCTCGAACATATTCCGATCATCGCCGTGACCTCCTATGCTCTCTCGGGGGACGAGGAGAAGGCGATGGCGGCTGGCTGCGACCGCTATGTGACGAAGCCGTTCAGTCCGCGCCAGCTCCTCGCGACGATCCGCGAGCTCCTGGCCTGATCGGAGCAGGCCTTTGCGCGAACGCCCCCTCATCCTCGCGGTCGACGACTACCCGGAGAATCTCGACATCGTCGAGATGCGCCTCTCCGCGCAGGGCTACGACGTCGTCACCGCTGCGAACGGACGTGAGGCGCTCTCCACCTGCTACGAGCGGATGCCGGACCTGATCCTCCTCGACGTGATGATGCCGGAAATGAGCGGCATCGAGGTGGTGCAGCATCTCAAGGCCGACGAGGCGGTGCGGGCGATCCCGATCGTCCTCCTCACCGCGCGCTCCGAGGTCGACGACGTCGTTGCCGGGCTCGACGCGGGAGCGGACGACTACCTGACGAAGCCGTTCGACCATGCGACCCTCGTCGCGCGGGTGCGCTCGCTGCTCCGCATCAAGGCCCTCTACGACGAAGTCGAGAGCCTCAACCGCGACCTCGAGGCGCGCGTCAGGCAGCAGGTCGACGAGCTCGAGCGGGCGCGCAGCCTGAAGCGCTTCCTGCCGCCGCAGGTCGCCGACCTCATCATCGCCGACGGCAACGACGCCCGCATCCTGCAGCATCACCGGCGCGAGATCGTCGTTTTGTTCTGCGACCTGCGCGGATTTACCGGCTTTGCCGAAATCGCCGAGCCGGAGGAGGTGATGGACCTCCTCAACGCCTATCACGGCCTCCTCGGACCGATGATCCACGCCGCCGGGGGCACCCTCGAGCGCTTCGTCGGCGATGGGCTGATGGTCTTCTTCAACGATCCGATGCCCTGTCCGGACCCGGCCGAGAAGGCGGTTCGCCTGGCGCTGTCGATGCGCGAGGAGGTCGTCAAGCTGATGCAGACCTGGTCGCTCCGCGGCTATTCGATCGGCTTCGGCGTCGGCATCGCGCAGGGCTACGCGACCCTCGGGCGGATCGGCTTCGAGGGCCGTTTCGACTATGCGGCCATCGGCACCGTCACGAACCTCGCCGCGCGGCTGTGCGCCGAGGCCCTCGACGGCCAGATCCTGACCATCCAGCGCGTCGCCGCCGCCGTCGAGGACTTCGCCCGCGCCGTGCCGATCGGCGACCTAAACCTCAAGGGCATCAGCCGCCCCGTCGCCGCGGTGAATATCGAGGGCCTCAGGGCCGACACAACGGGCGATACCGTTCGGCGCCTGCGGGCAGGGTAGGGGGCAATCCGCGCAGAAAAGGGCGGATTCGCCTCTCCCGGCTTGCCGGGAGTGGGTTTCGATCTGCCGATCGAAACCAGCGGAGCGAAGCGAAGCGTGGGTGAGGGGGCGCGGCCGGAAAGGGCACTCGGCCCAAGCTGCCGTGCTTCCTTCGTCGCCGCCCCCTCACCCCCGCCTGCTGCGCAGGCTTGCTGCCTTCGGCAGCCCTCTCCCCGCAGGCGGGGAGAGGCGAATCCGTGCCATGCACCCAGCCGCCGCTCAATCCTCGTCCGCCTTGAACCTCCCGAGTCCCCGCATCACGAACGGCGCGATCAAGGCCACCGCGGTGATCGCGAGCAGTGTCGCCGAGATCGGGCTTTGCAGGAGCACCATGGGATCGCCGAGGCTGATCTGCAGCGCGCGGCGGAGCTGGCTTTCCGCCACGGGGCCGAGGATCAGGCCGACCACCACCGGCGCGATCGGGTAGTCGAAGCGGCGCATCAGGAAGCCGAGCAGGCCGAAGACGGCGAGCATGACGAGTTCGACGACGGAGGGGTTGGCGGCGATCGTGCCCATCGCGGCGAAGACGAGGATGCCGGCGTAGAGCCACGGCTGCGGGATCGCCAGGAGCTTCACCCAGAGCCCGACCAAGGGCAGATTCAGAACGAGCAGCATCGTGTTGGCGATGAACAGGCTGGCGATCAGCCCCCAGACGAGATCGGGCTTCTCGGCAAAGAGCAGCGGGCCCGGATTGAGGCCGTATTGCTGGAAGCCGGCGAGCATCATCGCCGCCGTCGCCGAGGTCGGCAGGCCGAGGGTCAGGAGCGGCACCAGCGTGCCGGCGGCGGAGGCGTTGTTCGCGGCCTCCGGCCCCGCGACGCCCTCGATGGCGCCGTGCCCGAATTCCTGCGGGTATTTGCACAGCCGCTTCTCGGTCGAATAGGACAGGAAGGTCGGGATCTCGGCGCCGCCGGCGGGCAGGGCGCCGATCGGGAAGCCGAACAGCGTGCCGCGCAGCCACGGCTTCCAGGAGCGCTGCCAATCCTCCTTCGTCATCCAGAGCGAGCCGCGCACCGGCTCGAGCTTCTCCTCGCCGTGATGGCGGCGCGAGGCGACGTAGAGCGCCTCGCCGACGGCAAAGAGGCCGACCGCGAGCGTCGTCACCTCGACGCCGTCGAGAAGCTCCGGCACGCCGAAGGTGAGCCGCGCTTGGCCGGTCAGAAGATCGATGCCGACAAGGCCGAGGAGGAGGCCGATGAAGAGCGAGGTCAGGCCGCGCACGGGCGAATCGCCGAAGGTCGCGGACACGGTGACGAAGGCGAGGCACATCAGCGCGAAATAATCCTCCGGTCCAAACTTCACGGCGATGTCGACGAGGGTCGGCGCGAGGAAGGCGATGCCGGCGGTGGCGATGGTGCCCGCGACGAAGGAGCCGATCGCCGAGGTCGCGAGCGCCGGGCCGCCGCGGCCGGCCTTCGCCATCTTGTTGCCCTCGAGCGCGGTCGCAAGGGAGGCGCTTTCGCCGGGCGTGTTGATCAGGATCGCCGTCGTCGAGCCGCCGTACATGCCGCCGTAATAGATGCCCGCGAACATGATGATCGAGCCGGCCGGATCGAGCTTGAACGTCACCGGAAGGAGCAGCGCGACGGTGAGGGCCGGGCCGATGCCGGGCAGCACGCCGACGGCAGTGCCGAGCAGCACGCCGATGAGCGCGAAAAAAAGGTTCATCGGCTGCGTGGCGACGGTGAGGCCGTGCGCGAGGGAGACGAAGGTGTCCATGGCGAACCCTCAGAGCAGGCGTTCGAGCGGGCCGACGGGCAGGGTCAGCGAGAGCAGCTTCGAGAACAGAAGGAACGTCACGAGCGCGAGCACGACGCCGATGCAAAGATCGACGAGAAAGGCCCTGCGCCCGAAGCCGGCCGCCACCGCCGCGAACAGGATCGCCGTCGCCGGAATGAAGCCGCCGCCGAAGCCGATGATCGCGATCAGCGCGGCAAGGCCGCCGAGGATGTAGAGAATGGCGGTCATGTCGACGCTCTCGCGCGGCGGGTCGCCGCCGCGCATGGCGATGACGGCGTTGCCGACCGCGAGCAGCGCCAGCCCCGTCGCGACGACGATCAGCATCGCCTTCGGCCCGACGCCGTAGACCGCGGAGAGCTGCAGCCGCGTCATGTCGAGGAACACGATCGCGGAGAGGATCAGAAGACAGAGCGCGATGATGAGACCGGCCTTGTCGACCCGGCGGGAGGTCATGGCGGGAACCCTTTCTTGAGCGGGCTGGCTTGCGGCACCATGCAATCGGCCGCGGGGGCCGTCCAACCAAAAAGAAAGCGCCGCCCGAAAGCGGCGCTTCCCGTTACCGCCGTGCCACGGCGGCTCAGGACTTCACGAGGCCGACGGAGGTAAGCACCTCCTTGGTGCGCGCGATCTCCTCGGTCAGGAATTTCGCGAAGGCGTCGCCCGAGAGATAGGCGTCGTCCCAGCCCTTGGCCTTCAGGATTTCCTGCCATTCCTTCGACTTCACGAGCTTGTCGACGGTCTCGGTGAGGGCCTTCTTCTGCTCGGCGCGTGATGCCGGGAGGCGCGACGACCGAGCGCCAGTTGGCGATCTCGAGATCGACGCCCTGCTCCTTGAGCGTCGGGCCGTTGACGTTGGGCAGGCGGTTCGGCGAGGTGACGCCGATGAGGCGCAGCTTGCCCGCCTTGATCTGGCTCTCGAACTCGCCGTAGCCGGAGATGCCGGCCGTGACCTTGCCGCCGAGGATCGCCGCGAGCGCCTCGCCGCCGCCGGAGAAGGGGATATAGTTGATCTTCGTCGGATCGGCGCCGGCCGCTTTCGCGAAGAGCGCCGCGGCGATGTGGTCGACGCCGCCGGCCGAGCCGCCGGCCCAGGTCACCTTCGCCGGGTCGGCCTTCAGCGCCGCGGCAAGGTCCTTCGCCGTCTTGATCGGCGAATTCGCCGGCACGACGATGGCCTCGTATTCGGCGGTGAGGCGGGCGATCGGCGTCGTCTGATCGAGGCCGATCGGCGCCTTGTTGGTCAGGATCGCGCCGACCATCACATAGCCGTTGACCATGAGCTGGCTGCCGTCGCCCTTGGCGCCGTTGACGAACTGGACGATGCCGATGGTCCCGCCGGCCCCCGGCACGTTCGTCACCTGCACGCTCTTGGCAATGCCGCACTGCGGTCAGCGCCTGCTGCATCGAGCGGGCGGTCTGGTCCCAGCCGCCGCCGGGCGCCGCCGGCGCCATGATCTTGAGCTCGTTCACCTGCGCCAGGGCGCCACCGGCCCATCCGAACGCCAATCCCGCCAGCGCCCAGCGCCAGACACCCCGTGTCACCCTCATCGCTTCCTCCGTTCGCGCCGCACGCCCTCTTCCGGGGAGCGTCGTGCGCGAACGCTAACGGCGCCGCCTGCGGCCCGGCAAGCGCTCCCTTCTCGGCACGGCCGTCTGCGCCGGGCCTCGCGGCGGCGTGGCTTTCCTTGCCGGGCGGAGGCGCTTATGGAGAAGCGTCCGCCCATGCTGATGATCGCATCCCCCGCCTCCGAGACGGTCAAGAGGTCTCGCGCCGCCCCGCTTTGGAGCGCTTCGGCCACGGTTCTCGCCCTGATGCCGGTCGGCATGGCGGTCGCGCATCGCTCGAGCCCGGTCTTCCTCGGCGTGAGCGCACTCCTCGCCCTCTTCGGGGTCTTCCGCGAGGGCAGCGGCGGGGCATTCGTCCGGCTGATCGGCAAGGTCCTCGATCGGCCGCTCGGGATCGCCTGCCTCCTCTTCTTCGTCTTCACCGTCGTGTCCCTGTCCTGGAGCGCGTTTCCGAGCCTGTCGTTCTCGGCGCTCGGCGAATTCTGGCTGCCGGCCGCCTGCGCGTTCCTGCTCGCCCTCATCCTGCCCGGCCGGGCGCCGCCCTGGGCACCGACGCTTTTCGCCGGCGCCCTCGCCGCCGCCTGCGGCCTGATTCTCGCCGACCTCGCCACGGACCTCGCCTGGAGGCGCGCGCTCGGGCTGCGCAGCGCCGCCTTCATCTTCAACCGGCCCGTCCTGACGATCTTCGCCGGGACGCTCCCCATCGTCGCCTTCCTGGTCCCACGGGGGACCCGTGCCAAGGTTGCGGCGGCGGCCCTCGTCGTCCTCGCCGTGCTTCACCATCTCCCGTTCCGAGAGCGGTGCGGCGGAACTCGGCGTCCTCGTCGCGGCGCTCGCCGCCGCCGCGGCCCTCGCCGCGCCGCGGGCGACCGTCGGCGTGCTGTCCGCTTTCCTTGTCGTCATGGTCGCGATCGCGCCGTGGCACGGCGTTCTCGGGGAGCGTCTGATTCCGAACGCCGTCCATGACCGGTCTCGCCGGCAGCCACAGCCGCGACCGCATCGCGATCTGGCGCAGCTTCGGCGCCGCGATTCGGGTCGATCCGCTCCTCGGCGCCGGCTTCGGCGTCAGCCCGGCGATGGCGGAGGCGCCCGGTTGCCGCATCGGTAAGCGAAGGCCGCCGGACCCTGCTCGGAGTCGGCCACCCACACAATGCCGCGGTTCAGATCTGGACCGAGCTCGGCCTCGTCGGGGCCGTCCTTGCCGGCGCCGTCCTCTTTCTTGCCGCCGGGCGGCTGCGGGACCTGCCGCCGCATCTCCTCGCGCCGCGGTGGCGCTGTTCTCAGCCGCCGCCGCCGTGGCGCTCGTCGGTCATGGCGCCTGGCAGGGGTGGTGGGCGGCGGCGATCGGGGCCGCCATCGTCTGGTTTTGCGTCGTGGCCCGGCCGGAGGCGCATTCATGAGGGATTTCGACGTCGACCTGTTCGTCATCGGCGGCGGCTCCGGCGGCGTCCGCGCCGCGCGCATCGCGGCGGGCTATGGCGCGCGGGTGTTCGTCGCCGAGGAGTATCGCGTCGGCGGCACCTGCGTCATCCGCGGCTGCGTGCCGAAGAAGCTCATGGTCTATGCGAGCCGCTTCGCCGACGAGTTCGAGGAGGCGGCGGGCTTCGGCTGGATCGGTGCCCGAGGCGCGTTTCGACTGGCCGACCTTCATCGAGAGCAAGGACAAGGAGATCGCCCGCCTCGAGAGCGTCTACCGGGCCAATCTCGAGAAGGTCGGCGTCGAGATCGTCGACGAGCGGGCCGTGATCGAGGACCCGCACACGGTGCGGATCGTGCGCACCGACGAGCGTCATCCGCGCCCGCTACATCCTCGTCGCGGTCGGCGCCCATCCGACGATGGAGCCGCCGATCCCCGGCGGCGAACTCGCCATCACCTCGAACGAGGTCTTCCACCTCGCGGCCCAGCCGGAGCGGATTCTCATCGTCGGCGGCGGCTATATCGCGGTCGAGTTCGCCGGCATCTTCGCCGGGCTCGGCTCCGAGTCGACGCTCTTGCATCGCGGCGACAGCTCCTGCGCGGCTTCGACGAGGACGTGCAGGACGCGCCTCGCGCGATGCCTACGCGCCGCCGCGGCATCGACCTCCTGCCTCGGACCGACGGTCGAGCGCATCGACCGGCCGGCGGGGCGATCGCGGCGACGCTCTCCGACGGCTCGACGCCGCGACGTCGACGAGGTCCTCGTCGCGACCGGACGCCGGCCGAACACCGCCGGTCTCGGCCTCGAAACGGCGGGCGTCGCGATCGACGCCGTCGGCGCCATCGTCGTCGACGGCTATTCGCAGAGCCTCGCGCCGTCGATCTACGCGGTCGGCGACGTCACGAACCGGGTCAACCTGACGCCTGTCGCGATCCGCGAGGGCCATGCCTTCGCCGACACGCGTCTTCGGCGGCACGCCCGACCTTGGTCGACCACACGCACATCCCGACCGCGGTCTTCTCGACGCCGGAGATCGGCACCATCGGGCTGCAGCGAGGACGGTGGCCCGGGACCGCTTCGCGACGGTCGACGTCTACAAGACGAGCTTCCGGCCGATGCAGGCGACGCTCTCGCGGCCGCGACGACCGGGTTTTGATGAAGCTCGTCGTCGACCGCGACGACCGACCGGGTCCTCGGCGTTCACATCGTCGGCCACGACGCCGGCGAGATGATCCAGACTCGCCGGCATCGCCGTCGACGATGGGCGCGACGAAGGCCGATTTCGACCGCACCATCGCCGTCCACCCGACCGCGGCGGAAGAACTCGTGACGATGCGCACGCCGCACGTCGTCAAGAAGCCCGTGGCGGTGGGGTAGCCCGCTCTCGCCTTTTGCCGGAAACCTCGTATATAGCGCCCCTTCCGCTCTGGGACGGGCGGGCGAGCGATTGATCGAGGACGGACGGGAGAGGGTCATGACCGAGCGGTGGACACCTGACGGCTGGAGGGCAAAGCCCATTCAGCAGGTCCCGGCCTATCCGGACGCCGACGCCCTTGCGGCGGTCGAGAGCCAGCTCGCCGGCTTTCCGCCGCTCGTCTTTGCCGGCGAGGCGCGCAAGCTGAAACGGGCCCTCGCCAAGGTCGCGGCCGGCGAGGCTTTCCTGCTCCAGGGCGGCGATTGCGCCGAGAGCTTCGCCGAGCATTCGGCCGACAACATCCGCGATTTCTTCCGCGTCTTCCTGCAGATGGCCGTGGTGCTGACCTTCGCCGGCGGCTCGCCGGTGGTGAAGGTCGGGCGCATCGCCGGCCAGTTCGCCAAGCCGCGCTCGGCGCCGATGGAGACGATCGACGGCGTCGAGCTGCCGAGCTACCGCGGCGACATCGTCAACGACATCGCCTTCACGCCGGAGGCGCGCATCCCCGATCCGCGCCGCCAGCTCGAGGCCTATCGGCAGTCCGCCGCGACGCTCAACCTGATCCGCGCCTTCGCGACCGGCGGCTATGCCAATCTCGAGAACGCGCATCGCTGGATGCTCGGCTTCGTGAAGGACATCGCCGCAATCGTCGCGATACCAGGAGCTCGCGGAGCGGATCACCGAGAGCGCTCGACTTCATGCGCGCCATCGGCATCGATCCGGAGACCCATCCGGAGATGCGCACGACCGACTTCTACACCAGCCACGAGGCCCTGCTGCTCGGCTTCGAGCAGGCGATGACGCGGCGTCGATTCGACCACCGGCGACTGGTACGCCACCTCCGGCCACATGCTCTGGATCGGCGACCGCACGCGCCAGCCGACCACGCCCATGTCGAGTTCTTCCGCGGCATCAAGAACCCGATCGGCCTCAAATGCGGGCCCTCGCTCACCGCCGGACGGGCTGCTTGCGCCTGATCGACCTGCTCAATCCGGAGAACGAGCCCGGCCGGCTGACGCTGATCGCCCGCTTCGGCGCCGACAAGGTCTTCGACCACCTGCCGGCCCTCGTGCGGGCCGTGAAGCGGGAGGGCCGGACGGTCGTGTGGTCCTGCGATCCGATGCACGGCAACACGGTCAAGGCCGGCGAGCGGCTACAAGACGCGGCCGTTCGACGCGATCATGAGCGAGGTCCGCAACTTCTTCGCGATCCATCAGGCCGAAGGCACCCATGCCGGCGGCGTGCATCTCGAAATGACCGGCAAGAACGTCACCGAATGCACCGGCGGCGCGCGGGCGCTGACGCGATGCGGATCTCAGCGACCGCTACCACACCTATTGCGATCCCCGCCTCAACGCCGAGCAGGCGCTCGAAATCGCGTTCCTGACGGCGGAACTGATCAAGCGCGAGCGCCAGTCGCGCGAACGGCCGCGGGTCGCCGCGGCCGAGTAAAGATCGAGCCTGGACTGTCGAGGGCGGCCGCGAGGCCGCCCTTTGCGTTTCAGACGCCAGTCTTCCGCCTCAGTTGAGATAACCGAACAAGAAGAGGATGAGGATAATCGGCAGCGGGATGCCGATGAGCCAAAGCAAACCACCACGAAGCATAGCGATCTCCAAGCCGTTGTCGGCAAAACAACGGCGCAAGCTTTGCCCCGGTTCCGTAGCTCCTCGAAAATGCTTCGACGCCCCTTCTGCCCCGCCTGCGGGCTAGCGGCTTCACGCTTCGCTCCAAGCGCTCAAAAAGGAGCGCTTCTCACCTCTCCCCGCTTGCCGGGGAGAGGGCTGCCGAAGGCAGCAAGCCTGCGCAGCAGGCGAGGGTGAGGGGCGGCGTCGAAAAGGGCGCTGCGGCGCGGGAAGGCGCCTCTTCCGGCACCGCCCCTCACCCCCGCTTCGCCTCGCTGCCCTTGTTTCGGCAAAGCCGAAACCCGCTCCCCGCAAGCGGGGCGAGGCGAAACCCGTGTCCTTCGTCGAAGATGCGCGCGCACGCCAGCTCCTCCGGGAGAGGCGAGTCCCTCGCGCTCGTCGCGATGTGCGATTCCACAAGCGGGGGAGCCGGGCGCCGCGGCCTGCGTGAAGCGCCTCTCATTCGCCGGCAAGGCGTAGTGGTACCGACCTTCGGCGGAATCGCGGCCGGCATTCAGCGCCGATACACTTGCGATGCTGTTGAGTTCCGCTTCGCGCGGCGGAAGCCGCAAAGGGAGACGTGAGATGAAGATGGTGTCTTCTCGGAAGGCATTGAGCGTTGGGCTGGCGGCTGCCGTGTTCGCGACCGGATTGGCCGCCTCGAGCGGCGCGGAAGCCGGTTGGCGCTACGGCTACGGCGGCTGGCGCGGCGGCTATGGCTACGGCGGCGGCGCCGTCGCGGCGGGCCTTATCGGCGGCCTTGCGCTTGGCGCCATCGCGGCCTCCGCGGCACGGCCGGCCTACGCCTATCCCTACGGCTACTACGGCGGCTACTACCCGGCCTATTACGGCGGTGGCGGCTACTACGGCGGCCCGGCCTGCTACTGGACGCGCCAGCGCGTCGCGGTCAGCCCGTACCGGACGGTCGTGCGCCGGGTCCAGGTCTGCAACTGACGCCGGTTGATCGCATCACTGGATAACGTTACAAGCCCCGGGCGAACCTCCGGGGTTTTTCTTGGCGATCTGCGGCATCGATCTCGGCACCACGAACTCCCTCGTCGCCGTTTTCACGGAGACGGGGCCCCGCCTCGTCGCCAATGCCCTCGGCGAGGTTCTGACGCCCTCGGCGGTCTGCGTCGACGACGACGGCTCGGTCATCGTCGGCCGCGCCGCCCGCGACCTCCTGCTGACGCGGCCGGACCGCAGCGTCGCCTCCTTCAAGCGCCTGATGGGCACCGCCCAGGAGATCCGCCTCGGCCCAAAGCGCTTCCGGCCGGAGGAGCTTTCGGCGCTTGTCCTGCGCTCCTTGAGGGAAGACGCGGAGGCGGCTCTCGGCGAGCCCATCGAGGAAGCGATCATCTCGGTCCCGGCCTACTTCAACGATCATCAGCGCAAGGCGACCCTCGATGCCGGGCGCCTCGCCGGGCTCACCGTCAACCGCCTCGTCAACGAGCCCACCGCGGCGGCGCTCGCCTACGGCCTCGCCGAGCGCACCGACGGGCTGTTCCTCGTCTTCGACCTCGGCGGCGGCACTTTCGACGTCTCGATCCTCGACAAGTACGAGGGCGTCATGGAGGTGCGCGCGACGACGGGCGACACCCGCCTCGGCGGTGACGACTTCACCGCCATCATCGAGGAGATGATCGCGCGGGCGCATGGCCTCCCGGCGCGGGCCCTGTCGCCTGCCGACGCGGCGCGCCTGCGCCGGGAGGCGGAGCGCGTGAAGATGGCGCTCACCTCCGGCACCGAAGAAGCCTACGAACTCGTCGCCGGCGACAGGCCGCTGCGCGGCACGTTCCGCCGCGATGCCTTCGAGGCTGAGGCGGCTGCGCTCCTGCGCCGCCTGCGCGCGCCGATGGAGCGCGCCATCGCCGATACGCGGCTCGATCCCGCCGCCCTCGACGCGGTGGTGCTCGTCGGCGGGGCGACGCGGATGCCGATGATCCGCTCCCTCGTCGCGCGCCTGTTCGGGCGGATGCCGCTGATCCATCTCGATCCGGACACCACGATCGCCCTCGGCGCCGCCGTGCAGGTCGGCCTGCATCGGCGGGCGGGGGCGCTCGAGGACGTCGTCATGACCGACGTCTGCCCCTACACCCTCGGCATCGGCGTGCGCGATCCCGAAACCGGCCTCGACGAGATCTCGGTGCTGATCGAGCGCAATGCCATCGTGCCGATCTCCCGTACGGGCACCTACACCACGATACGCTCGAACCAGCCGAGCTTCGACCTCAACGTCTACCAGGGCGAGAACCTGCGCCCGGCCGACAACGTCCTGATCGGCAAGCTGAACATCCCCGTTCCGCGCGGCCCGACGGGCCAGGAGGTCGCCGAGGTCCGCTTCACCTACGACATCAACGGCGCCCTCGAAGTCGAGGCGAAGGTGCTGTCGACCGGCATCACGCGGCGCGAGGTTTTTCGCAATAATACGGGGCTTTCCGCCGAAGAGCTCGATCGGCGCTTCGCCGCCCTCGCGGCGATCAAGCTGCCGCCCCGCGAGCAGGCGGAGAACCAGGCGCTTCTCGCGCGGGCGGAACGGCTCTATGCGGAGCAGATCGGAGAAAGCCGCGAGGAACTCCAGGACCTCATCCGCACCTTCGAGCGGGACATCGCCGACCAGCAGGCGCGCGACCTCGCCGGCATTCGCAGCGAGTTCGCGCACGCCCTCGACGGCTACGAGCGCACGATCTTCCAGGGCTAGGCAGCCATGGCCGACGATCCCTGGACGATCCTCGGCATTCCCCGCGGCGCCGATGTCGCGGCGATCCGCCACGCCTACGCTGCACGCCTCAAGGAGACCCGCCCGGACGAGGATCCGGAGGCGTTTCAGCGGCTCGTGCAGGCCCGCGAGGCGGCCCTGGCCGCCGCGCGGTCGCGGCCGCCGGCGGCGCGGCGGCCAGCCCCGGAGGAGGCGCGGCCGACCCGCGAAGAGCCGCCACGCCTCGATCCCGAGCCGGCGCCCGTCCCCGTCGCCGTGGAGACCGCGCCGGACGTCTTGCCGGCCGCGGCTGTCCTGCGCCGACCCGACCCGGCTCCGCCCCGGCCCGAGGAACCGGCGCGCGATGCCCCGATCCTTCGGCGCGCGCCTCCGGCCGCTCCCGCCGGCCCCGTCCTGCGGCCATGGGCGCGGCCGAAGCCCCGCATCGGTGACATCGCCCGCTGGCTCGACGAGATGCGTGGCGCGGTCCTCGATCGGGCGGCCGTCGTGCGCTGGCAAGTCGTGCTGTCGGAACTGTCGGAGTTTGCGCTCGCCGGTCGGCGCGATCTCGAGGGGAGCGTCATCCTCGCCCTCGACGGCATCCTCGACCGGGCCTACCCGCTGCAGGCGAGATCGCCCGGCGACGTTACGCTGCTGACTGTGGCCCGCATCGCCACCGCAGCGGCCGACGAGTTCGGCTGGATGACGAGCGACCGCGCGCTCCACGAGGCGCTGCCGCCGCCCCGGCCGCGGGCCTTCCGCACCCGCCTCGTCGAGCTGCGCCATGTCCTCGAGATCGTCGACGAGGACCATCCCGACCGCAAGGACGCGCAGGGCTTTCCGCTCCTCTCCAAGCCGGACCTCGACAGCTACTTCGGCGACGAGGCGGCGCACTACGCGTCGCTGCTGCAGAAGGCCCGGCAGAAGCGCGATTGGATCGCCCATCTCGACCGGATGGCGCTGTTCCTCGGGCCGTTCTGGGCCTTCCAGCATCGGCGGCCGCTGCTCTTTTGCGCCGGGCTCCTCCTCTATGTCGCGGGCGCCCTCGTCGAGTATGCCCTCGGCCGGGCGGGCCTGAACGGACCGCTCACCCTCCCCATCGCCCTTCTGCCGCCGGCCCTCGCCCACGTCTATCTCGGCTTCTACGGCTACCGGGAACGGCTGAAGCACCTGCGCGGGCTGGCGCGGACGGCGGACCGGCGGATGCTTTTCGCCCCGAACTCCCGCTCGGCCTCTATCGCCAAGAGCGCCAAAAGACGCCTCTGGCAAGCCCTTCTTCTGCTCGCGGTGCTGGTGCCGATGGTCGCGCAGCTCGCCGTCAGCGTCCCCGTCGACGACATCGTCGCCGCCGTCTCGCGGCGCATCGCCACGACGCGATCGGTCGGTGCCCACACGCTCTACGATTCGCCGACTCGGAGCCTCACCGTCGAGGGCCGTCTCCTCGATCTCAAGCTGCATCCCGGGGCGCGTCCGGGCCTGGCGAACTGGAAGACCGTCGACGAATTCGCCCTGGGGCTGATGCAGGCCGAAGCGGAGCTCATCGGGTCCAGGCACAGGGACGAGTACAAGCTGCTCGTCAAGAGACTCTCCGAGACGCCCGAGAATGCGGGATCCGCCGGACTGATCGCGGGTCGCCGGGCCGCTGCCGAAACCGGCCGGCCTTCGACCGGCTGGCGCACCTGCAAGGGGTGGGAGGCGAATGCCGGCGCCGAACCCTTCACGGCGGAACGCCAGGAAGCCCTGCGGCTCCTCCTCGACGAGCCCGTCGCGGCGGCCGACCCGGCGCTGCCGCTGAAGCGCACCCGCTTCATCACCGCGCTCGCGGTCTTGAACGGCTTCCTCCTGCGCGACGGACGCGGCGGCGAGGGCGTCGGCTACATGCGGCGCCTCGTCGGCCTGCACCGCGACCCCGGCTACCGCCAGGGCCTCGAGACGGGCATGACCTGCGCCCTCGACCACCTCTGGCGGCAGTTGCAGCGGCGGTAATGCGCCTTGCACTCTCAGGCTATGAGATTCACACATCTTGCGAGCTGCGCTCCGAGCGATTTGAAGAGCGCTTCTCACCTCTCCCCGCTTGCGGGGAGAGGTGAAGGCGCACCCTTCGCCGGGATGTGTGGATAGGTTCGCCCGTTTCGGGCGAAGCGGCGCGGCCCCTTTTCCAGGGCGGCAGGGAGGGCTACATCGGGGCCATGACTGCGCCGCGCACCTTCAAGCTCGCCCTCGCCCAGCTCAACCCCATCGTCGGAGACGTCGACGGCAACGCGGACAAGGCCCGCGAGGCCCGGCGCCGGGCGCGCAGCCTCGGCGCCGACCTCGTCATGTTCCCGGAGCTCTTCCTCGCCGGCTATCCGCCCGAGGACCTCGTCCTGAAGCCCGCCTTCCAGGACGCCTGCCGGGCCGCGTGCGAGGGGCTTGCCCGCGAGACGGCGATGGCGGACCGGCGGTGCTGATCGGCCTGCCCTGGGCCGAGGGCGGCGCCCTCTACAACGCCTATGCGCTCCTCGACGGCGGCGCCGATCGCGGCCGTGCGCTTCAAGGTCGACCTGCCGAATTACGGCGTCTTCGACGAGAAGCGCGTCTTCGAGCCGGGTCCGCTGCCCGGTCCGATCGATGTCCGCGGCGTCCGGTTCGGCGTCCCGATCTGCGAGGACATCTGGACCGGCGAGGTCGTCGAATGCCTGACCGAGACGGGCTCCGAGATCCTGCTCGTCCCGAACGGCTCGCCCTATTGGCGCGGCAAGACGGACGAGCGCTTCAACATCGCCGCCGCCCGCGATCACCGAAAGCGGCCTGCCGCTCGTCTACCTCAACCAGGTCGGCGGACAGGACGAGCTCGTCTTCGACGGCGCCTCCTTCGTCCTCAACGCCGATCGCAGCCTCGCCGCGCAGCTGCCGGCCTTCCGGGAAGACGATCGCCCTGACCGTCTGGGAGCGCGGCGCCGACGGCTGGCGCTGCGCCGAGGGCCCGAGGCGGTTCCCGAGGAGGGCGACGAGGCCGATTACGCGGCCTGCGTGCTGGGCCTTGCGCGACTACGTCGAGAAGAACCGCTTTCCCGGCGTGGTGCTCGGCCTGTCGGGCGGCATCGACTCGGCACTCTGCGCGGCGATGGCGGTCGATGCGCTCGGGCGCGGACGCGGGTCCATTGCGTCATGCTGCCCTATCCGCTACACCTCGCAGCGAGTCCCTCGCCGACGCGGCGGACTGCGCCGAGGCGCTCGGCGTGCGCTACGACATCCTGCCGATCGCGCCCGCGGTCGACGGCTTCGAGGCGGCTGCTGCAGCCGCTCTTCGCCGGGCGCCCGCGCGACATCACCGAAGAGAACATGCAGAGCCGCGCCCGCGGCACGATCCTGATGTCGATCTCGAACAAGTTCGGGCCGATGGTGGTGACGACCGGCAACAAGTCCGAGATGTCGGTCGGCTACGCGACGCTCTACGGCGACATGAACGGCGGCTTCAATCCGATCAAGGACCTCTACAAGATGGAGGTCTACCGCTCTCGGCCCTGCGCAACCGCTGGAAGCCCGACGGCGCGCTCGGGCCGGACGGCGTCGTCATCCCCGAGAACATCCTCGTCCAAGGCGCCGACCGCCGAACTGCGCGAGAACCAGAAGGACCAGGATTCGCTGCCGCCCTACGACGTCCTCGACGACATCCTCGACTGCCTCGTCGAGCACGAGATGCGCGTGTCCGAGATCGTCGCCCGCGGCCACGACGTCGAGACCGTCAAGCAAGGTCGAGCGGCTGCTCTACCTCGCCGAATACAAGCGCCGCCAGTCCGCGCCCGGCGTGAAGGTGACGCGGCAAGAATTTCGGCCGCGACCGGCGCTATCCGATCGTCAACCGCTTCCGCGATACCGGCGCGCCGCCGCCAACGTCCGACGAAGCGCTCGCCCGCGCCGTCGGCGCGCCGCGAGCCGAGGCGGTCGAGCCCTGATGGCCGTCGCGCGGCTTCGCCATAAACGGCCATGACCAACCCCATCGTCCGCTTCGCGCCGTCGCCCACCGGGCTGCATCCACATCGGCAACGCCCGCACCGCGCTCCTCAACGCGCTGTTCGCGCGGCGGCAGGGCGGCACGTTCGTGCTGCGCTTCGACGACACCGACCTGGAGCGCTCGAAGCGCGGAATACGCCGACGCCATCGAGACGGATCTCGCCTGGCTCGGCATCGCTGCCCGACATCGTCGTGCGCCAGTCCGAGCGCTTCGCGCTCTATGACGAGGTGGCGGAGCGGCTGCGCGTCGTCGGGACGGCTCTATCCCTGCTACGAGACGCAGGACGAGCTCGAATTCCGCCGCAAGCGCCAGCTCGCCCGCGGCCTGCCGCCGATCTACGACCGCGCCGCGCTCAGCTCTGACGCGAGGACGACCGCGCGCGCGCTCGAGGCGCGAGGGCCGGCGGCCGCATTGGCGCTTCCAGCTCGAGCACCGCGACGTCGCCTGGAACGACCTCGTGCGCGGGCCAGGCCACGTCGAACGCGCCTCCCTGTCGGATCCGGTGCTGGTGCGCGAGGATGGCACGCTATCTCTATACGCTGCCTTCGGTCGCGGACGACATCGAGCTCGGCGTCACGCACGTGATCCGCGGCGAGGACCACGTCACCAACACGGCGGTGCAGATCCAGATCTTCGAGGCTCTGGGCGGCGCGTGCCGCCGGCCTTCGGCGCACCACAACCTGCTCACCACGGCGAGCGGGGAGGGGCTGTCGAAGCGGCTCGGCCACCTGTCGCTTCGGGGCCTGCGCGAGGCGGGCCTCGAGCCGCTGGCGGTCGCCTCGCTCGCCGTGCTGGTCGGCTCGGCGGAAGCGGTGCGTCCGGTCGCCGGCCTCGACGAACTCGCCGGTCTCATCGACTTCTCCCACATCTCGCGCGCGCCGGCGCGGTTCGACGAGCGCGAGCTCGAGCAGCTCAACGCCCGCCTCGTGCACGACCTGCCCTACGAGGCGGTGCGCGATCGGCTCGGCGGGCTCGGGATCGGCGGCGGCGAGGCGTTCTGGCTCGCGGTGCGCGCGCAACCTCGGCAAGGTGCGCGAGGCCGCGGAATGGTGGCCGGTCGTCGCCGGCCGGTCGAGCCGGTCGATCGCGGATCCGGCCTTCGCCGCCGACGCCGCCGCGGCGCTGCCGCCCGCCGCCCTGGGACGCACGCACCTGGAAAACCTGGACCGAGGCGGTGAAGGCCGCGACCGGCGCCAAGGGCAAGGCGCTGTTCATGCCGCTGCGCCTCGCGCTGACGGGCCGTCGAGCACGGCCCGGAACTCGCGGCCCTGCTGCCGCTGATCGGCCCGGAGCGAGCCCGCGCCCGGCTCCTAGGAGAGCGGGCGTAGCGGATCGCGCGCGCCTACGGCTTGCGCGCTTCCGGAACCGGGATGATGTTCGGCGCGATGATGCGGACCGTGCGCTTGGCGCCGTTCGGCTCCGTCACTTCGCGCTTCGGTGCCCTCGGTCTTCGGGACGACTGCGGCCGGTCTCGATCGATTGCGGGCCGATGCCGCCGGATTCCTGACTCGCGGTCGGGGCGGCGGCGCCGATCTCGGCGGCGGCCTTGTCTTGCCGCCTCGATCGCCTTGGCGTCCGGCTTCGCCTCGGGCTTTTCCTCGGGCTTCGCCTGCGGCTTGACCTGGCCGGGGCTCGCCTGGGCCTGCACGATCTTCGGCCGCGACAGCTCTTCCGACTTCTGCGCCGTGACGATGATGTCGCCGCGGCTCTGGTCGAGCATGCCTTCCGCCTGCCGCAGGATCATGCGCCCAGCTCTCGCCCTCCTTCTTGCAGGCGCAGGATTCGTCGAAGCGCCTTCTGGTAACTTGAAGGCGTCGGCAGCGTCGTGTAGGGCTTGCCCTTCAGCGAGATGGCCCGGCAGATGGCGTCGTCGCTGCCCGGCATCGAGAAGGCTGCGTCTCCGATCCCGGGCAGAGGGCCTGGCACATCTCGTCGGCGTTCTCGCGTCCGCCGGGCGGCGCTGCGAGCGGGAAGAAGAAGCCGTCGCAGGTCCGCACGCAGACGAGCCGGCCGCCGCCGAGCGGGCGATCGCCGAGGCCGCTGCTCGTCGCCCGGCTCCGGCAGGACGCCGTCAGGCATCGTCCCGGGCACGGGCTGCGGCGGGACCGGCGCGTTCCGCGGCGCGCCGAAGAGGGATTCGAAGAAGCCGCGCGGGCCGCCGAAGGCCTGCTGCTGCGCCGGCTGGCCGGCGCCGCAGGTCTGCTCGACGGCGGCCGTCAGCTGGCGGCGCCGCGCTTCGTCGCCGGATCGTCGGAACCTGGGCGGCGAGGCCGCATAGTTCGCCTCGAGCTGCGGATGCGCTGGCGCGATGGCGCCGCATTCGGCCGGCGCCGAGCCGCCGAAGGAACGCGAAGGGCCCGCGCGTCGCAGCCGATCGAGCGGTAATAGCCGGTCAGCCGGGCGATCTCGACGCGCTGCCGCTCGGCCGCGGCGGAGGCCTGCGCGGCCGCCGCCGCGGTCGAGCGACGCGAGTTCGGCCCGGTAGCGCTGGCAGAGCGGCCGATTGCGCCAGCGCCGGCCCGCCCGCGCCGAGGAGGACGCGGCGAGGGCCAGCGGATGGAGGCGCAGGGGCATGTCGTCTTGTCATGCTGGACGGGGAAACGGATCGACGATGTCCCTCAGGTCCGCGACATGGGCAAATGACGCCGCCATGTGTCTCATTTTGTGATTAGCGCGGCCTCGCGGTCACGCGGGAAGCCGTGGCGGCCGCGTTTGCGCGCGGGTTTTGGCGGCGGGCGGGGGAAATCCGGCGCTGGCTAAGCCGCATGGGCCGATCTCCACATACGGCTGGCAATGCGGAGACTTTCGATGCGCAAGGCGGTTCTCGCTCTCTCGACCTGGCTCTGCCGCCTCGGATGCTGCCGGCGCGCCGGCCGCGGCGCAGGACGCCGGACGTGATCTTCAAGAAGTCGACCGTCTGGCGGCCGCTGACCCCGGACGACAAGCTCGTCGTCTACGGCATCGACGACCCGGTGGTCGAGGGCGTCGCCTGCCACTACACCACGCCCGAGAAGGGGCGGCATCAAGGGGACGCTCGGGCGTCGCCGAGGAGGTCTCGGACATCTCGCTCGTCCTGCCGCCAGGTCGGCCCGGTGCGCTTCAAGGAAAAGTTCGAGCAGGGCGCGGTCGTGTTCAGCGAGCGCCGGTCGTTCATCTTCAAGCGGATGCGGATCGTCCGCGGCTGCGACGCCAAGCGCAACACGCTCGTCTATCTGGTCTATTCCGATCGGCCGATCGAGGGCTCGCCCAAGAACTCGACCTCGACCGTGCCGCTCATGCCCTGGGGCACCGAGCCGGCGCCGCGCTGCGGCGATTGGGTGTCGGAAGTCATCGAAGGCTGCAGCGCGCTGCAGGTGATTTCGACCGGCGACGCGATGCTGATCGCGCCAGCGAGGACGACGGTCTGACCGATCCGGTGACGTCCTCCGGGCGGCGACGCCGAATTCGTCGGCGCGGACGAAGCCCTGCGACTCGCACCAGGCGTCGGCGACGACCTGGCCGCATTCGCCGCCCGAGGACAGGCACTCGGCGACCCCGTAGCCGTCGTTGGCCGGGACCTGGAAGGTCGCCGTCGCTCGGGGCGGCGTTCACGCGAACTCGAGGCTTTCGGAAGCAGCGTGAAGGCACGCGGCCACCGACGCCAGAGGACGGCCGAGAATGCGAGCACGGCGAACGTGCGACGCATGGTGAAAAACCCCTGGAATGCCAAAGACCGTGACGTCGATCTTCGGGCTAGACGTATGAACAAAGCTCTAACGCGGAACAGGCTCGGCAGTTTCGGACGCCGGCGCAATCGGCGCGTCTTGACGGATTCGGGCCGAGAAGGCAATGATCCCGCGCATGACGACGGCATCCCCCATTTTCGGGATTATTTGCAGCTAGCGCGCATCGCTGGCTGGAGCCGTCTCGTCCTCAAATCTCAGGATCGAAACCAAACTCCGGCCTGCGGCCAGACGAGGATTTGGTTTCATGGCGCCCACCTTGCGGCTCTACAACACGCTGACCCGATCGAAGGACGTCTTCGTCCCGATCGATCCCGCGCAACGTGCGCATCTATGTCTGCGGCCCGACCGTCTACGACTACGCCCATATCGGCAATGCGCGCCCGGTCATCGTCTTCGACCTGCTGTTCCGCCTGCTGCGCCACGTCTATGGCGAGGCTTCCGTCACGTATGTCCGCAACATCACCGACGTCGACGACAAGATCAACGCGCGCGCCTTCGAGCGCGGCATCTCCGATCCGCGAGCTGACCGAGGAGACGACGCGCCGGCGTTCCACGCGGACATCCGCGCGCTCGGCGTGCTGATGCCGGACGACGTCAACGGGCCGGCCTGCCGCCGGCTTCATCGAGCCGCGCGCCACCGAGCATATCGAGGAGATGAGGGCGATCATCGAGCGCCTGATCGCGCGCGGCGTCGCCTATGTCGCCGAGGAGCATGTGCTGTTCAGCGTCGCCGCGATGGCGCGCCTCGACGGCGTGCCGCACTACGGCGCGCTTCTCGAAGCGCTCCGCTCGACGAGATGCTCGCCGGCGCCCGCGTCGACGTCGCGCCCTACAAGCGCGACCCGATGGATTTCGTGCTGTGGAAGCCGTCCGGGCCGCAGGAGCCCGGCTGGCCGTCGCCCGGCCGGCATCGCGACGCCGGGCCGCCCGGGCTGGCACATCGAGTGCTCGGCCATGTCGTGGAAGCTCTCGACGCCGGCTTCGGCGGCGGCTCGCCTGCGACGATCCCGAGGCGCGAGGTCTTCGACATCCACGGCGGCGGCATCGATCTCGTCTTCCCGCACCACGAGAACGAGATCGCCCAGACCTGCTGCGCCTTCGGCATCGCCGCGCATGGCCAATGTCTGGATGCACAACGGCTTCCTGCAGGTCGAAGGCGAGAAGATGTCGAAGTCGCTCGGCAACTTCGTCACCATCCACGAGCTGCTGGCCAGGACTTGGCGGCCGGGCGAGGTGTCTGCGCTTCGACGATGCTGCGCACGCATTACCGCCAGCCGATCGACTGGACGGTGCGCGGGCTGCGAGGAGAGCGAGAAGACTCTCGACCGCTGGTACGGGCTAGTCCGGCGCCGGCGCCGAACCGCGGCTCCGACTGGCGTGCTCGACGCGCTGCGGACGATCTCAACACGCCCGAAGGCGATCGCCGAGCTGCACGCGCTCGACGGCGCGGGCGAGCGCAAGGCGCTCGTCGCGAACTCTGCGCGGCGCTCGGCTTCCTCGTCGAGAGCGATGCCGGACCTGGCAGGCGCGGCGGCGCACGGCGCTCGCGGTCGACGCCGGCCGAGGTCGAAGCGCTGATCGCCGCGCGCCGCGCGGCGCGCGCGGCGAAGGACTTCGCCGAATCCGACCGCATCCGCGACGAGCTCGCGGCGCTCGGCGTCGTGGTCAAGGACAACAAGGACGGCACGACGACGCTGGGAGGTCGCGCGCTGATGGCCGTCCAAGCTGCCGCCGCCCGCGCTTGCGGCCCTATCTGCCGCGCCGACGCGCCCGGCGCTCGCGGAGATCTTCCGGGCGAGCATCGAGGAATTGACGGGCGACGATTACAGCGAGGCGCAGCAGGCCGCCTGGGCCGCGGCGGCCGACGACGAGCCGGCCTTCGCCGCGCGGCTCGCCGGACGACCTGACCCTCGTCGCCGACGCGTCGACGGCGCGCCGGTCGGCTTCGCGTCGCCTCAAGGGCACCGACGCGATCGACATGCTCTACGTCGCATCCCGCGGCGGCCGGGCAGGGGATCGGCGACGCTGCTCTGCTCGACGCGCTCGAAAAGCTCGCCGCCGCGCGCGGCGCGACGCAGCTCAGCGGTCGACGCCAGCGACACGGCGCGAGACTTCTTCCGCCGCGCGCGGCTTCGCGCCGCAGCGCCGCAACACCGTGCCCGTCGGCGACGAATGGCTCGCCAACACGACGATGGAGAAGCGCCTCGGCGTCACGCGCAGGGAAGGACGCCTCGCATGACCAGCCGCGAACGCCTCTATCTCTTCGACACCACGCTGCGCGACGGCGCGCAGACGACCGGCGTCGACTTCTCGCTCGACGACAAGCGCGCCGTCGCGGCGCTGCTCGACGAGCTCGGCGTCGACTATGTCGAGGGCGGCTATCCCGGCGCCAACCCGCTCGACACCGCGTTCTTCGCGCGAGAAGCGCACGCAGCTCGGCCAAGTTCACCGCCTTCGGCATGACCAAGCGCGCCGGGCGCTCCGCCGCGAACGATCCCGGCATCGCGGCGCTGCTCGACGCCAAGGCCGACGCGATCTGCTTCGTCGCCAAGGCCTGGGACTACCACGTCCACGTCGCGCTCGAGCATCACGCTCGACGAGAATCTCGAGGGCATCCGCGAGAGCGTCGCCGCGGCGCGGGCGCGCGGCCGCGAGGTGCTGCTCGATTGCGAGCATTTCTTCGACGGCTACAAGGCCAATCCCGACTATGCGCTCGCCTGCGCCCGGGCCGCCCACGAGGCCGGCGCGCGCTGGGTCGTGCTCTGCGACACCAATGGCGGCACGCTGCCGCACGAGGTCGAGCGCATCGTCGGCGAGGTCGACGGCCGATCGTGCCGGGCGACGCAGCTCGGCATCCATGCCCATGACGACACCGGCAGCGCCGTCGCCAATTCGCTCGCCGCCGTCGAGGCCGGCGCGCGCCAGATCCAGGGCACGCTCAACGGCCTCGGCGAGCGCTGCGGCAACGCCAATCTCGTCACGCTCATCGCGACGCTGAAGCTGAAGGACGGACTATGCCGGCGCGTTTCGATCTCGGCGTCACGCGACGAAGCGCTCGCCGACCTGACCCACGTCTCGCGGCAGCTCGACGAGATCCTCAACCGCGCGCCGAACCGCCACGCGCCCTTCGTCGGCGCGTCGGCCTTCGCGACCAAGGCCGGCATCCACGCCTCGGCGGTGGTCAAGGACCCGCGCACCTACGAGCATGTCGCGCCCGAGATCGTCGGCAACCCCGCCGGGTCCTGGTCTCCGACCAGGCCGGCCGGTCGAACGTCCTCGCCGAGCTGAAGCGCCTCGGCATCGCGCTCGACCGGGACGATCCGCGCGTCGGCCGCCTGCTCGACGAGGTCAAGCGCAAGGAGGCGCAGGGCTACGCCTACGAGGGCGCCGACGCCTCGTTCTTCGTGCTCGCCAAGCGCATCCTCGGCGAGGTGCCGGACTTCTTCGACGTCGAGCGCTTCTCGGTCAACGTCGAGCGCCGCTACAACGCGCTCGGCGAGCTCGTCACCGTCTCCGAGGCGATCGTGAAGGTGAAGGTCGGCGACGAGGTGCTGATCTCGGCCGCCGAGGGCAACGGCCCGGTCAACGCGCTCGACGTCGCGCTGCGCAAGGATCTCGGCAAGTACCAGGACCTGATCGAGGACCTCGAACTGGTCGACTACAAGGTCCGCATCTTCCAGGGCGGCACCGACGCGGTGACGCGCGTGCTGATCGAGTCCGGCGACGACGCCGGGCGAGCGCTGGTCGACGATCGGCGTCTCGCCGAACATCATCGACGCCTCGTTCCAGGCGCTGACCGATTCGATCACCTACAAGCTGTTGAAGAGCGGCGCGACGGCGTAGCGCATCGCCGCAAGGCGTGAGCGGCTACAGATGGGCGCCGACCGCCTCGGACGTGTCCTTGCTCGTCGCAACGGGGACGATCTCGAAGCCGACGAGGTCGAACCATTCGATCGCCCAGCGCTGCAGGAGCGTCGCGTCGTCCGCTTCCATGACCTGGAAGCAGCGGCTCATGTCGGCGGCAACCCAGCTGCCGTGAAAGCGCAGGCCGTCCGGCATCTGCCGGCCCTTTTCGCGAAAGCGGCGATAGACCGCCTTCGGATCGCGCCCGCGGAAGTCCTCGATCACCATGAACAGCATCCGACCTCCGTCGCACTCCGCATCCGCTTGTCCGCGCGCCCCGATCCTGAAGCCCGCCTCATCGAAAACAACCCCAACCCTATCATCCCGCGTGTCCGGTTCATAAATCCCGTCTCTGCCCCAACCCCCTCGTCCCCAGGAGAATCGGACCGTCGGGTCCGAGCCGTCTCGAACGATGCTCCGGGCGGCTTGGAAACGCCTTCGCGCGACGCCGGGAGCGGGGAGGTTCAAGCGCCTTCTGGAGCCTCCTTCGAGACGCCCTGGACCTGACGGTCCCGGGCTCCTCAGGACGAGGTTTTTGGGCTGGACAGGGATTTTTCGACCGCGCGCTCACTCCGTAAAGCGCAGCGTCTTTTCCTTGCAGACGTCGACCTCCTGCTCGACGACGCTCTCGTCGGCGAAGGAGGCGGAGACGGAGACCATGCAGCCGGTCATCTTGGGCAGCTTCAGAGTCGCCTTGCCGTTCGGCGCAAGCGGCTTCGACAGCGACACCGTCTTCGAGCCGGCTTCGACCGAGACCGTCGTCGCGGGGACGGCGCGGGCGTTGGCAACGACGAGGGCCGTTGCGGGCTTCGGCTTGCCCTGCGCGAAGGCCGCGCTGGACAACGACAGGGCGAGAACGGCAACTGCGATGCGCGCGATCATGGTGGGTCCCCTCCTCAGCGACGGCCGGTCTGTTCCTCCCGGTCCGATCGGGGCCGGAGCCTAGACGCGAACCGCAGGGCTGGCCAGCCCACGGGCGCCTTAGAAGCGGCGCTCGATCAGCCCGAGATCGCCGGAGAGGCCGATGCGGCGCGAGGCCGCCTCGAGCATCGGGATCACCTCCTCGACCCGCTCGGCGACGAGATAGCTGAGCTCGAGCCCGGGCCGGATGAAGCCCTGCTCGCGCATGTGAGCCATGAGCGTCAGGAGCGGCTTCCAGAAGCCGTCGACCCAGGCAGCAGGATCGGCTTCGTGTGCCGGCCGAGCTGCGCCCAGGTCATCTGCTCGACCAGTTCCTCCAGGGTGCCGATGCCGCCCGGCAGGGCGACGAAGGCGTCCGAGCGCTCGAACATCAAACGCTTGCGCGTATGCATGTCGGAGACGACGACGGTCTCCTGGACGTCGTCGAGCATGCGCTCGCGGCCTTCAGGAAGTCCGGGATGATGCCGGTCACGGAGCCGCCATGGGCGAGGACGGAGCGGGCGACGGTTCCCATCAGGCCGACATTGCCGCCGCCATAGACGAGGTTGACGCCGGACTCGGCCATCAGCTGGCCCAATTCCGCTGCAGCGTCGACGAAGCTGGGATTGGCGCCGAATCCGGATCCGCAATACACGCAAATCGTCTTGATCGGTGCCATTAGGTCCTTTTGTGGACGGGACAAATCGCTCGCTCGGGCCTAAAACGGTTCATGATATCCTTATGGCCGTAGCCAGAGCGGAAATAAACGGCTTAGATCACGGAAAGTGCCAGGGTTGCATCGGCGGGAGCGTCTGTACAAAGTCATGGCGAGCGGGCAGCAGGGCAGGGGGACGATCGCCTTAATCGGGGTGATCGCGATCGGCGTCGTTGTCGCGCTGTTCGGCGTGCTGCGCTGGAACCCGATCGAGCTCGGCCCGGCGGCGGCGCCGCCGGTAAAGCCGCCGCAGGCGGCGACGCCGGCGCCCAACGCTGCGGTCGCGCCGACAGCCGTCGCGGCCCGACGCGACGGCGGCCGCCCGAGCGTGCAGCCTGGGCCGTCGGCAGGCGCCGTCGACCGTTGCGGGAGCCGGCGGCGACGCCGCCATCCGTCGCGGCGCCGGCCCCCGCTGCGCCCGCAGGCGCGGCCGCCGAGCCTCTCGCTCCGTCCTTCGACGTCGTCCGCGTCGAGCCGAACGGGGACAGCGTCATCGCCGGTCGCGGCGCTCCCGGCGCCACCATCGAGATGCTTGCGCGACGGGCAGGTCCACGCCCGGACGCCGGCGGATCCGTCCGGGCCTTTTCGCCCTCGTGCCGCCGCCGCTGCCGCCCGGCTCGCACGAGATCGTCCTGCAATCGATCGCTCCCGACGGCACGCGCCAGCGCTCGAAGGACAGCGTCACCATCGTCGTCAGCGAGGACAGGCGCACGCAGCCCCTCGTCGCCATGGCCGCGCCGGACAAGCCGACGGTCCTCTTGTCGAGTCCGGAACCGCCGGCCGAGCAGCGCACGGCCGCGGCGACGCCGCCGGCGGCGACCCCGCCACGGCCGCGGCGCCGGAGGCGAAGCCGATCAAGGCCGCTTCGGGCCGCAGCCGCAGGTCGCGACAGCCGCCCCCGCCGCTCCGGCGCAGCGTCCGGAGGTCAGGATCGTGACGGTCGAGGCGGAGGACGGCGGTCGCCTCTTCGTCTCCGGCAAGGCGGCGCCCGGCGCCACCGTCCGGCTCTACCTCAACGAGAGCTTCATCGCCCCGGGCGGCGTCGGCGGCGACGGGCAGGTCTCGTTCCAGATCGGCCGCGGCGTGCGGCCGGGCGACTACCGCGTCCGCATCGACGATGTCGATCCCGTGTCGGGCGCCGTGAAGTCCCGCGCCGAGGTCGCCTTCAACGTTCCCGCGCCGCTGACGCTGCCGGCGCCGCCGGCCGTCGCCGCGCTCCCCGCCGACCAGGCGCCCACGTCGCCGCAGTCCGCCGGCCTGGCGCCGTCGCCCAAGGTTGCGGCCGCGCCGCAGCAAGCCGCCGCGGCCGCATCGCCGCAGCCCGCGCCCGCTGCCCCGGCCGGTGCTCCTGCGCCTGGAGAAGCACCGTCGGCGGCGCCGCGGCCGGCCGGCAATCAGGTCGCCGTCGTCGCGCCGGGAAGCCGCGAGTTGCCGACCGGCACCATTGTCATCCCCGACGTCAACACGACGATCGTCTCGCGGGGCGACAACCTCTGGCGGATCAGCCAGCGGGTCTACGGCAAGGGCGTCCGCTACACGGTCATCTACAGCGCGAATCAGGCCCAGATCCGCAACCCGCATCGGATCTATCCCGGCCAGGTCTTCGTCGCTGCCCGGGCGAGCAGCAGGCCAAGAGCAACTGACGCCGCCCCGCCGTCCGCGACGGGTGAATTCATCCGCGCGATCGCCTATATGCAGGTCCGACCCCTCCTCCGGACCCGTTTGATGTCCCTCGTTCCTTCCGCGCAGGCCGCTCCCGACCGCCGAAGCGTCCCGGCCTGATCGCGACCTTCACCAAGCTCTGGCCCTATCTCTGGCCGCACGGCCGCGCCGATCTGCAGCGGCGCGTCTTCCTCGCCTTCGCCCTGCTGCTCGTCGCGAAGGTCGTGACGATGGTGACGCCGTTCACCTTCAAGTGGGCGACCGACGCGCTCGTCGCCGTGACGGGCGACGCGCGCAGCGCGGCCGAGACCGCGGCGACGCCGGGCTCGTGGCTGTGGCGCGCGCCGATCCTCCTCGTCGCGCTCTACGGCCTGTCGCGCATCGCCAGGCGCTCCTGACGCAGGTGCGCGACGGGCTCTTCGCCAAGGTCGCGATGCATGCGGTGCGGCAGCTCGCGCTGCAGACCTTCGAGCACATGCACCGGCTCTCGCTGCGCTTTCACCTCGAGCGCAAGACGGGCGGCCTCACCCGCGTGCTCGAGCGCGGCCGCAACGGCATCGAGGAACTGTCGCGGCTGTTCGTGCTGCAGCTCATCCCGACGATCGTCGAGTTCGTGCTCGTGATCGGCATCCTCGCCTAGCAGTTCGACTGGCTCTACTCGGCGGTCGTCCTCGCCATGGTCGTCGTCTATCTGGTCTATACCTACAAGGCCACGGAGTGGCGGATTTCGATCCGCAAGCCGATGAACGAGTCCGATACCGACGCGAACACGAAGGCGGTCGAACTCGCTCCTCAACTACGAGACGGTGAAATATTTCGGCGCCGAGGCGCGCGAGACGGCGCGCTACGACCGCTCGATGGAGCGCTACGAGCGCGCCTCGACGCAGACCTACACCTCGCTCGCGGTGCTCAATTCCGGACAGGCGGTGATCTTCACCATCGGCATGACGGTGGTGATGGTGCTCGCCGTCCGCGACATCGTGCGCGGCGATGCCACGATCGGCGGCTTCGTCCTCGTCAACGCGATGCTGGTGCAGCTCTACATCCCGTTGAACTTCATGGGCATGCTCTACCGCGAGATCAAGCAGGCGCTGATCGACATCGACGACATGTTCCGATCCTCGAGCCGCAACCCGGAGATCGAGGACCGGCCCGGCGCGATGCCGCTCGTCGTCAGCGAGGGCGCGCGTGCGCTTCGAGGACGTGCACTTCGCCTACGTCCCGGAGCGCCCGATCCTGAAGGGCGTCACCTTCGAGGTGCCGGCGGGCAAGACCGTCGCCATCGTCGGCCCGTCGGGCGCCGGCAAGTCGACGATCTCGCGGCTGCTGTTCCGCTTCTACGAGCCGACGAGCGGGCGCATCCTGATCGACGGTCAGGACATCGCCGACGTCGCAGCAGGCCTCCCTGCGCGCCGCGATCGGCATGGTTCCGCAGGACACGGTGCTGTTCAACGACACCATCGGCTACAACGTCCAGTACGGCCGCTGGGACGCCTCGACGGACGAGGTGAGGGAGGCGGCGCGCCTCGCGCAGATCGACCGCTTCATCGGCCTGCTCCCGGAGGGCTACGACGACCTCGGTCGGCGAGCGCGGCCTCAAGCTTTCGGGCGGCGAGAAGCAGCGCGTCGCCATCGCGCGCACGATCCTGAAGGGGCCGCCGATCCTCGTCCTCGACGAGGCGACCTCGGCGCTCGATTCCTTCACCGAGAAGGAAATCCAGGACGCGCTCGACCGCGTCAGCCGCGGCCGCACGACGCTCGTCATCGCGCACCGCCTCTCGACCGTGATCGGCGCGGACGAGATCATCGTCCTCGACCAGGGCGTCATCGTCGAGCGCGGCACGCCACGCGGCCTCTCGCCCCGGCGGCGTCTACGCCGCGATGTGGAACCGCCAGCGCGAGGCCGACGACGCCCGCGAGACGCTGAAGCGCCCGCCGAGGCCGAAGGCCGCTCCGTGCGGGAGAGCCTGTCGGTGGAGTAGGGGGTGAGGTCGTGGGTCTGGGTCGTGAAGCTCGGTCTGAAGTCGTGGGCTGAAGTCGCGGTCGCATAAACAGCCCTTGTCACGCGGCCTGCCACCCCGCACGACCGCACGACCCACGACCAACGACGTCACGACCCTCTCCCCTTCCCTCCGCGGCCCGCTACAAGCCCTCCATGACCGACATCTTCGACTCGATCCGCCGCGTCGCTCGTGCCGATCCACAAGGAGGGCTATCCCTTCATCGCCATCGCGCGTGGTCGCGACCGTTCTCCTCGGGAGCTGGTGGTCGCCGCTCGGCTGGATCGGCGGCCATCGTCACGGTGTGGATCTGCTACTTCTTCCGCGACCCGCCGCGGACGACGCCGCTGCGCGACGGGCTCGTCGTCTCGCCGGCCGACGGGCGCGTCAGCCTGATCACGACGGCGGTGCCGCCGGCCGAGCTCGAGCTGCCGCCGGAGCCGATGACCCGCGTCTCGGTCTTCATGAACGTCTTCGACTGCCACGTGAACCGCATGCCGGTCAGCGGCCGCATCGTGCAGATCGTCTACACGCCGGGCCTCTTCCTCAACGCCGAGCTCGACAAGGCCAGCGAGGACAACGAGCGCAACGCCCTCGTCATCGAGAGCGGACGGCACGGCGATCGGCGTCGTCCAGATCGCCGGACTCGTCGCGCGGCGCATCGTCTGCTTCGCGCGCCAGGAGGACGTGCTCAGCGCCGGCGAGCGTTTCGGCCTCATCCGCTTCGGCTCGCGCGTCGACGTCTACCTGCCGCTCTCGGCGCATCTCCTCGTCGGCCTCGGCCAGACCGCCATCGCCGGCGAGACGGTGCTTGCCGACCTCAGGGCCAACGAGCCGGCGCGCCAGTTCCGGACGCAGTGAGGGCGGGCCGGCCGGTTGATCGTCCGATCCCTTGCCCGGCCCCGCCGGCGCCCATAAGGTCGCGGCCGATGAGCGATCTCTTTCCGCCCTTCGCGCCGGACGCGCACGAGCCGCGCCGGCGGCTGTTCAAGCCGGTGCCCTTTCGGGTGATCGCGCCGAACCTCATCACGCTGATCGCGCTCTGCCTCGGCCTGACGGCGATCCGGCTCGCCTACGAGGGCCGGCTCGAGCCGGCGGTCTATGCCATCGTCGTCGCGGCGCTCCTCGACGGCGTCGACGGCCGCTTCGCGCGGCTCCTCAAGGGCACGTCGCGCTTCGGCGCCGAGCTCGACACCCTCGCCGATTTCGTGAATTTCGGCGTCGCCCCGGCGCTGATCCTCTACAGGTTCGTCCTCTTCAACGTGCCCGGGCTCGGCTGGATCGTGGCGCTCATCTTCGCCATCGCGATGGGCCTGCGGCTCGCGCGCTTCAACGTCATGCTCGACGATCCGAACCGGCCCGAATGGAAGAAGAACTTCTTCGTCGGCATGGCGGCGCCGGCCGGCGCGATCACCTCGCTCCTGCCGCTCTACCTTCAGTTCCTCGACGTCCCGATCGGCCCGAAGGCGGCGCCCGTCGCCCTCGTCTACGTGCTCGTGATCGCCTTTCTGACGATCTCGACGATCCCGACCTTTTCCGGCAAGACGATGGGCAAGCGCGTGCCGCGGGACTGGGTGTTGCCGATCTTCGTCATCACGGTCGCGCTCTTCGGTCTTCTCGTCAGCTACCCGTTCGAGGCGCTGACGATGGGGACGCTCGTCTTCCTCGGCACGATCCCGGTCAGCGTCGCGCGCTACCGCCAGCTCGACCGCGCGTTCAGGGCCGCCGCCGAGGAGCCGGCTGGCGCTCCTCGGCCGCCCGCGGAGGGGGACGAATCCCGCCGACGATCTGAGCGCGGTTCACAAGCCGCGAGCCATCGGCTAACCCTCTTCCGACAACGGAGATCATCGTGGCGTTGAAGGAAGCCTCAAACGGCGCCCGGCCGAAGCTCATCCTCGCCTCGGCCTCGCCGCGGCGCCTTGCGCTCTTGCAGCAGGCCGGGATCGAGCCGGACGCGCTCTTGCCGGCCGACGTCGACGAGACGCCGCTGCGCTCGGAATCGCCGCGCGATCTCGTCCGGCGCCTCGCCCGCGCCAAGGCCGAGGTCGCCCGCAAGACGGCGCGCAACCGGGACGACCTGCGCGGCGCCTACATCCTCGCGGCCGACACGATCGTCGTCGTCAACCGCCGCGTCCTGCCGAAGGCCGAGGTGGTCGACGAAGCGGCGGCGTGCCTGCGGCTGCTCTCGGGGCGGACGCACCGGGTCTATACCTCCGTCTGCGTCGTCACGCCGAAGGACAGCCTGCGCGACCGGATGGTCGAGACGCGCCTGCGCTTCAAGCGCCTGTCGCGCGAGGAGGTCGAGCGCTACCTCGCCTCGGGCGAGTGGCGCGGCAAGGCCGGCGGCTACGCCATCCAGGGGCTTGCCGGCACCTTCGTCGTGAAGCTCATCGGCTCCTACACCAACGTCGTCGGGCTGCCGCTCTACGAGACGATCGCGCTCCTCGACGGCGAGGGCTTTCCGGTCCGCTCGACCTGGCTCAAGGCCGCTTAGGACCCCATATCCGGGCGATGGCCTCCGACGACCGGAACGCACCGAGAGCGCCCGCCGCCTGTCCGATCTGCGGCAAGCCGGCCGCTGTCCGCTGGCGCCCTTTCTGCTCGGCGCGCTGCGCCGACATCGACCTCGGCCGCTGGCTCGGCGGCCGCTACGCGATCCCGGTCGCCGAGGAGGGCGACGCGGAGCCGGACGAGGAGGCCTCCGGGGGCGAGCGCCGCGACCGCTGACCCGAATTTTCGCCCGCCGCCGCCCTCCCGTCTGGACAGCCCCCGCGCCGCTGGCTATACACCCGCCTCCCGCGGCGCTTCACCGGCGCCGTCCGGACGCCCAGGTAGCTCAGTTGGTAGAGCATGCGACTGAAAATCGCAGTGTCGGTGGTTCAATTCCGCCCCTGGGCACCAACTAAAGTCCTCAAAAACAAAGCGTTTCTTCGGGTCCCTGCTTACCCTGATGAGCGGTGCAAGGTGGGGACACGCTGGGACACTGCTCCCGTCGGGGCAGCTGGAGGGCGACCGAGAGTGGCGGCGACGATGGGGAGCTTTTTGATCATGCTCGCCTCCCGGCACCGTGCTCGGCATGGCACGCTTCATGTCAGTCAAATGGGAATATTCGTTTCCAGTCGTTCTTCATGCTGATCACGGTCCACCCGTTCTTCTTGGCCTCGTCGTAGAGCGCCGGAGTGAAGGCGCCGATCTTGGTTGCGGGCAATCCCGCGGCCGGACCGTAGGCGTATTCCCGCGTGGCATCGTCGTGAAGGACCAGCATCTTCAGGCGTGCGCCGGCGCCTGCACCCGTCCATTCCAGCATCTGCCGGTCGCCGGTCGAGTTGCCGAAGGCCGCGTAGGGTCGCCGGCCGATCATGAGGTGAATTCCTTCGGCCTTGCCGGCGTCGTTGTCGTTGAGCAGCAGCTTTGGCTCCTTCGTCAGGAACGGCTTGCCGTCCTTGGCGTAGCTGAATTTCGTCGCGCCGGCGGTGCCGACGACCTGCTCGGGCGGAATGCCGTAGACCCGTTCCGAATAGAGGCGCACGAAGTCCTGGCCGCCGCCGGTCACGATGTAGGTCTTGAAGCCGTTGGTGCGCAGAAAGCGCAACACTTCGAGCATCGGCTGGTAGACGAGCTCTGTGTAGGGGCGCTTCCAGCGCGAATCCCGCGCTGTTTCGAGCCACTTATTGGCCTCGGCGTTGAACTCGTCCACCGGCATGCCGGTGAGCGTCGCAACGAGAATCTTTTCGAGGTCCCGCATCGACAGCTTCGCCATCGCCTCGCGATTGCCCGAAAGCACGGTCTTGAAGGGTTCGACGTTCTTCAGCTCCGGTTTTTTCGCCACGACGGCCGGGACGCGATCCAGGCAGTAGACGACCTGCGAGTACATCGGATGCTCTACCCAGAGCGTTCCATCCTGGTCGAACACCGCGATGCGCTCCTCGGGCGGGACGAAATTCGGGCTCGACCGGTCCGTGGTCGCGCGGGCGAAGTCGACGATCGCCTGCTTCGCCGCCCCGTCGCCCCACGACGGCAGCGGATCGGCGGCCGTCTGGGCTCGCGCGACGGGCGCGATGATTGCTCCTGAGAGCGTCGGAAGCAGCGCCAGTCCGCCGATCAGGGCGCGGCGGCTGAAGGTGGCGGGAGGGTTCGTCCCAGTCATCAAACATTCTCCAAACTCTAAGGCGCGTGCGAGCGCAGCCGCGATTGAACACCTCGCCGCTCGTCCAGAGGGATGTGCGGCGAGGCGCGGATCACAGGTCGCCGGCACGCGTCGTCCCGGCCGACGGTCTCTCGTCGCGGACGGCCGGCGGCCGAACCGGTCACCAGTCGTTCGGGCCGCTCGCGCAGCGATAGCCGATGAAGCATTGGGGATTGTCGGAGCTCGGCACCCAGGACGGCTGCGGATACTGATCGACGAGGCAATAGTTGGCGTCCTTCACGTACCGATTGTAAGTGTTTGGCCCCGTCGTCAGCACAACGGCGCCGTCCCTCATGACGAGGTCTCGGCTCGCGGCGCAGGGGCGGTCGAAGGTCGAGGGTCCGGTTTGCGCAATGGCAGCTCCGGTTGCGGCCAGGAGCAATCCCAGGGTCGACAGAATTCGGGTCATGGCTGATCCTCCACTTCTTCAGTGAGTCACATAGGCAATGCATCCGGATCGACCGGATCCCGGTTGCGGCGATAGCGCTCTTCCACCGCGTTTTGGCCCCTGGATCCGCTCACCTGCGTGGTCCTGCAGTTAGTTGCTCGACGGCGGATTTCTGAGCTTGTCCATGGCCTGTTCGACGGAGAAGGAGCCGGGCTTCTGGCGCGGCGGAAACTCTTGAAAGCTCGTCAGATGCTGGCCGACGATCGCCTGCGCCGGGACGAGCACGAAGGCGTGCTCGACGAACCAGCGCACGTAATCGCCCGCCTCGTGCTGCGCCCGCTCGAACGGATCCGAGCGCAGATTGAACAAAAGCGGCAAGCGGAGCTGCTCGAGCGGCTGCGACCAGACCGCGAGGCCCTCGGCCTTCTGCTGCATGAAGACCGCCTTCCACTGCTCGTAGCGAAGGCCCGCCAGGTTGCCGTCATCGGTCCAGTAGAAGAACTCGCGGCGCTTGTCTGGACCCTTGCCGGCAAGCAGATCGCGCTGGTCGTAGCCGTCGAGATGCACCTTGAAGTTCCTGCCGGCGGCGCTGTAGCCCTGCAGAAGCTTGCTCTTGACGTCCGGCTCGCCGGCAGCGGCGACCAGAGTTGTCGCCCAATCCTCGGCGGAAAAGATGTCGTTGATCTCGGTGCGCGGCGGCACCAGGCCGGGCCATCGCACGATCGCCGGCACGCGATAGCCGCCCTCCCAGTTCGTGTTCTTCTCACCGCGGAACGGCGTCGCGCCGCCGTCCGGCCAGGAGAACGTCTCGGCGCCGTTGTCGGTGGTGTAGATGACGATCGTATTGTTGGCGATGCCGAGATCGTCGAGCTTCTTCAAGAGCTGGCCGACTTGCCCGTCGTGCTCGACCATACCGTCCGGATAGATGCCGAGCCCGGTCTTGCCTTCGGATGCGGGCTTGAGCCGCGTCCAGATGTGCATGCGGCTCGAGTTGAACCAGATGAAAAATGGCTTCTGGTCTCCGTTCGCCTTGTCCATGAAAGCGAGCGAGGCGTCGACGAATTCCTCGTCGATGGTCTCCATCCGCTTCTTCGTGAGCGGCCCGGTGTCTTCGCATTTCTGCTTGCCCCAGGGTCCAAAGCGCGGATCGTCGCCGGGCGTGTCGGTCGCCGTCGCGACGCATTTCATGACACCGCGCGGACCGAACTGCGCCCGGAAGGCCGGGTTCTTCGGATAGTCCGGGTGTTCCGGCTCGTCCTCGGCGTTGAGGTGGTAGAGATTGCCGAAGAACTCGTCGAAGCCGTGCACGGTCGGCAGGAATTCGTTGCGGTCGCCGAGATGGTTCTTGCCGAACTGGCCGGTCGCGTAGCCCTGCGGCTTCAGGAGTTCCGCGATCGTCGGGTCCTTGTCGGAAAGCCCTTCCTTCGCCGCCGGCAGCCCCACCTTGAGGAGTCCCGTGCGCAGCGGGCTCTGGCCGGTGATGAAGGCGGCGCGGCCCGCGGTGCAGGATTGCTGTCCGTAATAGTCTGTGAAGATCGCGCCCTCGCTCGCGATCCGATCGATGTTGGGCGTGCGGTAGCCCATCATGCCGCGATTGTAGGCGCTGATGTTCCAGTAGCCGACGTCGTCGCCCATGATGACGAGGATGTTCGGCTTCCGCGCCGGCTGCTGCGCGGTTGCCGGCTCCATCGCCATGGAAGCGAGGGATGCCAGGAGGCCGAGGCCGATCGTTCTCGTAGCGGGCATGCCGGCGTCCTCAATAGCAGGGCGGATAGGGGTAGTAGCCGCAAGTTCCGTAATAGGGATACGCACCGGCGGCCGCACCGACCGCGGCGGCCCCGAGCGCCGCTCCTCCTAACGCCGCCGCGCCAAGATCGGCACCGCGGTACCAGGCGCCGCGATAGACATACGGTCGGTTCCAGACGCCGACCGCGCCGACGCGGCCGTACCCGGCGCGGCCGAAGTCGCCGCCGGCGTACCCTCCGTGGAAGCCGCCGTAACCGGCGTGAAAGCCGCCGTAACCACCATGGAAGCCGCCGAAGCCACCGAAACCGAAGCGGTCGATGAAGACCGCAGCGGGTCCGTCGCCGGTGATCGGTCCGCCTTCGAGCACATCGACGGCGAAGGTCAGCCGGTCGCCCTCGAGCACGGGCGACTTGAGCACGACGACCGCGTCCTGCACCTTCGATCCGTCGCTGCTGAAGACCGAGATCGTGGCATTCGGTGGGTCCTTGGCAAAGCTCTCATCGCTCGTGTTGGCCGGCGACCATTCCTCAAGCAAGGTCGACGTGAGCGAATGACCCGCCGCCCGCACCGGACGATCTGCGAAGACGATCGAGCTCGGTGCGACGCCGGTGAGTGTCAGTGTCCCGCCCTGAAGACTGGCGCTGCGAGCGTTCATGACGATCAACGACGGCACAATCTCCTGGCGCGCCTGTCCGATCGTCTTTTGCAGCGGCACGTGCGGCGGTGCCGGCGATTGAGCCGACACCGACGCGGACAAGCACATCAAGGGAACGATGATCAGCAAAGCCCTGGCGTTCCGAGACATTTGTTCTCGTCCTCTGTGATTTGTCGATCGTTTCGCCGGGCGCCCTCACCGCGAGGGCGCCCGGTCAGTGAAATCGGCGCTGCCGAGCGCGCGCTAGTCGCTGGCGTGACTGGCGTTGGCCTTCTTCACCTGATCAAGGATGCCGCTCAGGTTGTAGCTCTCCGGCGCCTGCAGCGGCGGGAACTTCTCGTAGGACAGGAGGTGCTCCAGCCACAGCTGCTGGCCGATCGGCAGCATGTTCCAGTCGTACTGGAAGGCGGTCAGCGGTCCGCCGAGTGCACCGCCGAGGCTCATCGCCGACTTCTGGTCGATCCCGACCGCCTGCTCGAACGGATCCCGCTTGATGTTCTGGACCAGGGTGAAATGGAACGGAACGAGCGGCATGATCCATCCGGCCGGCCCGGGCTGCGACATGGTGTAGTACATCTTCCAGTTCTTGTAGCGAACCGCGGAGGGCGTCGCGCCCGAGAAGTAGTAGAAGAAATCGCGAGCCGATTTCTCCGACTTGCCTTCGAGGTAGTCGCGCTGGTCGAAGCCGTCCAGCGTCGTCTTGACGATGCGCGGATATTGTCCGGCCTCGATCTGCCGCTTCAGCCCGTCGCCCTTCGGGCCGCCGGCGATGTCGACGAGGGTCGGCACCCAGTCGAGCGCGGCGAAGAGCTGGTTCTTGACGGTGCCGGGCTTGATGACGCCCGGCCAGCGGATGACCATCGGGGCACGATAGCCGCCCTCCCAGGCTTCGCCCTTCTGGCCCTTGAACGGGGTGACGCCGCCGTCCGGGAAGGAGATCGCCTCGGCGCCGTTGTCGGTCGTGAAGACGACGATCGTGTTGTTGAGCTGGCCCATGTCTTCGAGCTTCTTCAGGACAACGCCGATATTGTCGTCCATCTGCTTCATGCCGGCTTCGTTGACGCCCCAGTCCTTGCCGCCGCGGGTTCCCACCATCGCCTCGTATTTCGGCGACAGCACGGTGACGACGTGCATGCGGGCTGGGTTGTACCAGACGAAGAAGGGCTTGTTCGTCTTCTTCGGATCGTTGCGATCGAGGAAATCGACGACCTTTGTCGAGATCTCCTCGTCGACTGTCTTCGAGCGCTCCAGGGTCAACGGACCTTCATCGCTGCACGTTTGATTTCTCTGCGTGCCGTCGGACGAGCGGCACGAGAGGACGGGCCGCGGCGGCGTCAGGCAGATGGTGGTCTTCGGGTCGACGCTCGGCGTCTCGGGAAGGCCGGGGATTGGCGTGTTCCTGCACGGCGGCGCGACGCCTTGCACGAGCGGCGCGCTGTTGATGTCGGGGAAGCTGACCTGCTGCATGGCGTCGAGGTGATAGAGATAGCCCCAGTATTCCTGGAAGCCGTGCGCGGTCGGAAGCGCCTCGGTGTGGTCGCCGAGATGGTTCTTGCCGAACTCGCCCGTGGTGTAGCCGAGGTCGTACAGGAACTTGGCGAGCGCCGGCGTTCCAGCGCGGAGGTAGGACGGGCTGCCCGGCAGTTGCGGCGGAATCATTCCCGTCCGCAACGGGTACATGCCCGTGAAGAAGGCGTTGCGCCCCGAGGTGCAACTTTGCATGGCGACGTAGTCCATGAAGATCGCGCCTTCCTGGCCGATACGGTCGATGTTCGGCGTCTCGCCAACCATCAGACCGCGATGATAGATGCTGGGCTGCATCCAGCCGATGTCGTCGCCCATGATGAAGAGGATGTTGGGCTTCTGTTGCTGGCTCGTAGCGGGCGCCTGGGCGGCGGCGGGGACAACCGCCCACGCGCTCCCGAGCAGAAGCGCCGCGTAGGCCGAAGCTGCACGTCTCATGGTTTCGTCCTCCGTTGAGCGAGATGCTTTACGCGCATAACTGGCTGGTCAGGCTCTTGCATCCGCTTGACCAGAGAATGACGTTCCTTGATCGATCGAGAGTTGTCCCTGCACCAATTTCCTCAACCGGTGTGATCGAACCAAACGGCTGTTAGCGATCTCCGTCGGTCGAGTCGCGAATGGACGCGGCTTGCGGCACTCTGGAACACACGAGGGGCGGCGACTCTTACAACGTGTCCGCCTTACCGCCATTAGGTAAAACCCGCAGATTGGAGCCGGTTGACCCTCAATTCTGCGCCGCGCCCCCATCGTGTATTGCGGCCGTCGGCGATGGGGGCTCGCGCTTCGTGACCGGTGACGCTTGCGCAGCGGCGCACTCCGTCCGAAGCGAGGCCATCGCCGAAACCTATCGCGGCCCGGCCGGTGAATCTACCGGACCAAGGGGCAACGCGGGCTGCCCGAAAGGGCAACGGCGGCTGCCCTTGAGGGCAATCGACCGGAGCTATGGCTTGCAAGAGGAGGGGCCGGGCAACTTTGCATGGTCCCGGATCGCCTCGAGAAGAGCCTTGCCCTCGAACGGCTTTGTCAGAAAAGCAGCGGCGCCGCGCTGGAGCGCATCGGTCCGGAGGCCGGGTGTATCGAATGCCGTCACCAGGATCACTGGCAGGTGGCCGCGCCCTTGTCGCTGGAGTTCGTCGAGGAGCTGCAATCCTGACATGCCAGGGAGCCGCACATCACTGACGATGCAGCCCTCGGCCTCGTTTGCTTCAGATCGCAGCATCGCCTCGATCGACCCGAAAGCCACACTCATGTAGCCAGCCGCGTTGAGAAGACGTTCGATCGCCTTCCGCATGCCGGGGTCGTCTTCGACAACAAGGACCCGCGTGCGCATCGTCGTGAGGCACTCCAACAGGGAGCATCGACCCAAATTGAAGTTGTTGCTACTGGACGAAGGGGCAAATTCGCTTGCCCAAAGGGGCAATCAAATTCCCGACAGCCGCGTCCGCAAAGGCGCTTCAACCTCGGTCGCTCGACCCGGTAGCGACTTCGGGAACAGGAACTGAACTTGGGCTCGGCAGTCGGATCCTGGTCGACCGAAATGGCGCGGTAGCCGATGACGCCCGCGAACGTCATGCCGTTGTAAGTCGCGACGTCGAAGCCGTAGCCGGCGATCGCCTGCCAGGACAGGCGGCTGCCGACGTCGCGCAGCCGCCGATGTCGCCGCGCCGGTCAAGAGCGGCAGCGCCATCGGCGCCCCGACTGGGCCGTCGCTCTCGTGCCGGAACACGAACGGCGACGCGTTATCGGTGCTGTCCGCCGCACCGTTCGCCTGCAAACGTCATCGGCCTACGGATCTTCGGCTCCGGGAGATGCAGGTTCAATGGTAGCTGGCAGGCCGGATCGTCCTTGAACGGTCGAAGAGCTAATGGGGGTCCGAGGCTAGAAATGCCAGTGCCGGTGCTTCTGTTCCGCCCTGGGTACCATTTGTTTTCAGCGACTTAGCCGGTTATTTGCAAGCCATTTCGGCAAGAGGTGGCAACAATCGCTGCCAGCGCAGCAACTGTGACGAAACTGCATTGCGAAGGATCTCCAAGCGAGCATCTTGGCATGCCGAAGGGAAATGCTCATGCTGGCGGGCGGGGGGTCGTGAGCTTGTGTCATGCTGAAAAGGATTCTCAGCTGGCCAGGCCAGCTGCCACGGAAACGCCTCATGCGTTCCCGTCCGCCGAGCGGAATTCTCGTCGCGGCGTTCCTAGCACTTCTTCCGCCGGCGCACGCCGCTCAGTCGAAGAGTGTCCTGGTCCTTTATGAGAACAACCGATTGCTGCCCGCGAACGTGGAAGCCGACCGCGCCCTCAATGAGGTGGTGACCTCAAGGGCCCAGGCGCCGGAGGTCAATGCGGAGTTTCTCGACTATCCGCGCTTCCAGGGTGACGCGTTCACCAGCACCGTCACAACGTACCTGCGGGACAAATACGCGTCCCATCCCCCGGATGTGATCGTCGCGGGCGGCAGCGGAGCGCTCGATTTCCTCCTGCGCCATCGAGCACAGCTCTTTCCCCGCGTGCCGATCGTTCACATGGGGGTCGAGCGGGAGTACCTGGACGAAAAGAGCCTTCCGCCTGACGTGCGCGGCATCCCTGTGCAATACGACTCCCTTGGCACCATCGAGCAAGCACTGCAGCTGCACCCTCGCGTCATTCACTTGGTGATCGTGACGGGAGCGAGCGACGCCGACCACCAGACAGAGGCGGTTGTGCGTCGCGAACTCCCGTCGCTTCGGCGCCAGCCCGCCACCATCGAATATCTTTCCGGTTTGCCGACATCGGAGGTTCGCAGGCGCGTCTCCGAGCTTCGCGGCGACACGCTGGTCTTTACGCCCGGCTATTTCATGGATGGCGCGGGACGCAGCTCGACACCTCGGACTGCTGCAAAGGAAATCGCCGCGGCGTCGGCCGTGCCTGTCTATGCCCCGTACAATACGTTCGTCGGCGTCGGCGTGGTCGGCGGGCGCGTGACGACGTTCGGCGCGATGGGAGAGGCAGCCGGAACGATCGTCGACGAACTACTCGACGGTCGCAGTCCGGCTGCGCTGACATTGCCCGACATCATGCCGTCGGTCTTTACCGTTGACTGGAGAGAGGTTCGGCGATGGGGGATCGACGAACGCGAACTCCCGGCCGGGACCAACGTGCTTTTCAAAGCACCGACCTTCTGGGATCAGTATCGACTACCCGCGCTTTCGGCCATCGCGGCCTTCGCCCTCCAAACCGCACTGCTCGGTGGTCTCCTTTTTGAGCGAAAGCGCCGAAGACAGGCCGAACAGGCAGTCGACAAGCATCGCTTCGAACTCGCCCATGCCTCACGCCTCGCCGTTGCAGGCGAATTGACGGCATCGATCGCGCACGAGATCAACCAGCCGCTCGGCGCAATCCTCAGCAACGTTGCGGCTGCCGATCTCATCCTCGGCCAGGAGCTCGACCAGCAAGGAGAGCTGCGTCAGATCCTCGACGATATCCGCCGCGATGACATCCGCGCGAGCGAGGTGATCCGGCGACTGAGGACCCTCCTTGAAAAGCACGAGGTGGAAAGCACCCCTGTCGACCTCAACGAAGTCCTCGCCGATACAGCGGCAGTGCTGCACTCCGAGGCCAAGCGTCGGCGCGTCGAGCTGTCGGTTCACCAGTCCCCGTCGAGCGTGACCATCCTCTGCGACAAGGTCCAGATCCAGCAAGTCATGATCAATCTCGCTCTGAATTCAATGGATGCGGTTGCCGAAATGCCAGAGGGCCGCAGGACGGTCGCCATCTCGCTCACGAAAAGGGACGCTGTCGCGGCCATAGAAGTGAGCGACAGCGGAAGCGGCATATCGAGCGAACATCGCGCGAAGCTCTTCGACTCGTTCTTCACGACAAAGCGTCGCGGTATTGGCCTTGGTCTCTCGATCGTGCGAACGCTCGTCGAAACGCACGGCGGACGGGTCTGGGCTGACAATGCTTCGTCCGGAGGAGCGATCTTCTTCATCGAATTCCCCTTGCCAACGAAGATTCCGGCAATGGAGGCGGCATGACGATCGAGCCGCTCATTCACATCGTCGACGACGACGAGTCCTTGCGCACGGCGTTCCTGCGGCTTCTGAGAGCGCAGGGGTTCGAGGCGGTTGGCTATGCCTCCTCGGGGGAGTTTCTCCTGCGCCGACCGCCGGATCGGCATGGTTGCATCCTGCTCGACATTCGCCTGCCGGGCCCTTCAGGGATGGATCTCCATTCGGTCTTTGCAGAGCAGGATATTGCCCTGCCCGTGATCTTCATGACGGGCCATGCGGACGTCCGCTCGTGCGTGACCGCGATGAAGACGGGCGCCGTCGACTATTTGGAGAAGCCGATCGAGCCGAGAACGCTTCTGAACGCCATCGCCTCCGCCTTGAAGCAGGACACAGAGAGGCGGACCGCTCGTCACAGTCGCAAGGAGCTCGAAGCCGCCTTTGCCTCGTTGTCCGGGCGCGAGCGCCAGGTTTTCGAGATGGTCGTATCGGGGAAGCTCAACAAGCAAATAGCCGAAGAGTTGGGAGTAGCGGAGCGCACCGTGAAGCTACGGCGCGGCAGCCTGATGGCCAAGTTGGGGGTCGGTTCCGCGGCCGAGCTGGGACGCCTCGCTGAGCGGTTGTCCAGCCCAGCGCGAGAGTAGACGAACACGCCATTCTTCGTCGGGTACGACCCGGCTCGCATCCCCGTCGTCACGGTCTAGGCGGTCTAGGCGGTTCTCCATTGGACGGCAAGCGACCTCAGGCCGTTGAAGAGGACGCTCGGAGCAGCAGACGATGGCCGTCCGGATCGCGCAGGAGCGCGGCGCTGCCGCCGCAGTCGAGATCGACGATCCCAGGCGACACAAGCTGTTCGGGAAACATTTCGACGAGCCGGGCCAAGGACTCCGCGTCGGACACCGCGAAGGAAATCTGTGTCGCGGCGACGTCGCTCGTGCCAGTCTGCGTCCGAGCGGTCTGGCCCCGGTAGCGCAACAACTCGACATGAGGCGGCGCGCCGTCCGCGAAGAGGCCGGTGACCTCGACGACCGCGCCTGGAACCGCGTCCAGCCGTTCCTGCTGCACACCTTCGTTGAGGGAGCCGCCGCCCTGGACGAGTCCGAGCCGCTGGTAGAAGGCGAGGCTCGCAGCCGTTTGGTTGACGGTGAGCGCGGAATGATCGAAGCCGAGGCACGGAAAGCCCGGCGCCTCGGCCCAATAGTCCGGCACCTTGCCTTCGGCAAATTGCAGAAACTCGAGAGGATGTCCCTCCGGATCCCGGAACTTGTAGGCGATCACGCCGCCGGACGATGCGGGCAGGGTCTCCGGCCCGGCCGTTGAAATCGGCGTCGCGCCACCTGCCGCGGAAAGCCGCGCGATCGCGGCATCCATATCGGCGACCACGATTGCGATGTGCTGGAAAATCGTGTCCGCGGCGCCGGCCTCGCGCGGGTAGGAGCGACCTCCCGGAGCGATCGAGAGCAACTCGATTTCCTGCCTGCCGAGCCGCAAGGCGGTGCTGCGGATCCGCGCATCCGCAATGCCGAGAAGCCGGCTTTCGGACGCGGGCAAGTCTGTCGGCCCTGCGGCGACCGCGAAGCCGAAGGCGTCGACATAGAAGCGTGACAGTCGTTCCGGGGACATCGAGACGAGGCGGACGTTCACGATCGGTCCGAGGCGCGGGTTGCCGGTCTTGCCGATCATGGCGTGCGCGCTCCGTGGCCTTCGCCAAGATGAGCAGGGCGCGGGCGCGAGATCGCGCCGCCTCGCCCGTTCCGCTCGCAGCGCGGCGCGACGATCTCGAATTCGGTCATCGCGCCGGCGCTTCGATGCGATAGGGATGTGAGGACGCGGTCGGGTTCTCGAGAAAGGCCTTGACGGCGTCGGCGCCGGTGCCGAACGTCAGCAAGAGAAAGCCGCCGGCGAGGGAGAAGTTTTTCAGGAAGTCCCAAAACAGGTCTCGTGCGTGGCTGGCGCCGCGCGCGAAGAAGTCGCCGGGTTTCCAGAACTGCTTCCACAGAAGCGCCGTGGTGCCGCAGTAGCCGGCCAGAATGAAGGCCGCGAGCCTGTCTGCGATCCCGGTGACGACGCCGAGCGACATCACGACCTCGACGAACAGCCCGATGCAGATGAGCGCGCGCGCCGTCGCCGCGCTCGGCGCGACCTCGCCCGCTTGCTTGACGGCCCCGGAGAAATTAAGGATTTTGTCAAGGGCGCTGAATGGGAGAAAGAGCACGACGAGCAGGCATCGCACGCCGAGCACGATGAGCAAGCTAAGGGTTGTCATGGAACCTGGAGCCTAGCATGTGCGGGAGAAAGCGGCTGTCGGTCTGGAATGACGAAGCGGAGGCAACCGGGCGAGCATGCAGCAAAGTCGGCCCGGCGGCAAACGCGCGTTCGGCCCGGCGGACTCCTGGCGCTCGACACGCGCCGCGACGTGTTCGGAGCCGGCCGCTCGCCGTCGCGATATCGCCCGACGATGAGGTCTCGAGGAAGCCATGACCCACGCCTGGAAGACGCTCCCACCCTTGAAGCCCGCCAATCCCGACAACGACGGCCGCGACGAAGGCCGGCCACCGACGATGCCCTACTTTCACATGTGGACCGGGCCCGACGGCAGGAGCCGCCTCGACCGCTGCGAGATGACGGGCTTCGCCCTCCGGAGCATCGGCGGCGGCGCCGCGCCGCAGTGGATGCGCGATTGTCCCGGTGACATCGAGACGGTGAGGTTCAACGTGCTGCCGAAGGGCTGGATCGGCGAGTGGCACGAAAGCCCCCGGCCCCAGTGGGTGGTCCCGCTCGCCGGGCGCTGGTTTCTGGAGACGCAGGACGGAACGCGAGTCGAGATGGGGCCGGGCGACATCCATTTCGGTCAGGATCGAGAAACCCGAGCCGACGGCGGCCGGCAGGGTCATCGCTCCGGCCAGGTCGGCGATGAACCGTGCGTGCAGATGATGGTGCAGTTCCGCGTCTCGCCGCTGGAGCGTGTGCCATGTCCGTAGGCTCGACGGTGAAAAGGATCGCGTTCGTCGTGGCGGCCGCGGCGGCGGCGAGCGACGCCGCAGCGGAGGCGGCGACTGTCGGAAGCGGTTTCGAATGCGCGTGGGCCCAGGCCGTGCCCGGTCCGCCGCTCGCCGCGTCCGGCGATCTCCTCGAGGACATCGTGCAGCTGAATACGGTCGTCGACTCTCTCCGCGGCCGCGGCTTGACGCCGACGGCGATCGTCGACGCGTTGATCTCCGGCTATTGCCCGGTTGTCGCTGACAGGCGGGACCTGAGCGATGCCCAGAAAACCGCCCGCATGCGGCAATTCGCAAGCCAGGTCACGAAGCTCGTCTTCCGGGCGAGCGATCAGGAAAGCATCCTGATGGAAGTACCGTTGCAGCCGACCGTCGTCGACGCGGTGAGAGCGCGGGCCGAGGCGGCCGGCGTGTCGGCGCAAAGCTGGATCGCTCAGGCCGTCGACGCTGCGCTGCGCGCCAAGCCGTAAGGCACGGTCGCCGGCGCTGCCGCGCGCCGGAGCCTCCGCGATCGCCCGCGTCCATACGAGCCGGCCTGCCGCCGCCCGTCACCGCGGCGGCGGCACCACGGCGCGGTTCGCGCCCTGGCGCTCGAGCATCCAGCCCGGGTATTCCCGCGGCAGGGCGCTTGCGGCGTCGAGGGCGGCAAGGTCCTCGGAGGTGAGGGCGATTTCGGCGGCCGCCATGTTTTCGGTCAGCTGCTCGCGCCGCTTCGCGCCGACGATGACGCTGGTGACGACGGGCTGGTGGAGGAGCCAGGCGAGGGCGATCTGGGCGAGGGTGGCGCCACGCGCTTCGGCGAGCGGGCGCATGGCGGCGATGACGCGGTCGGCGCGGTCGCGGTCGACCGGCGGGAAGTCGAAGGTCGCCCGCCGTCCTTCGCCGCCGGCCGTGTTGCTGCGGTCGTACTTTCCGGACAGGAGGCCGCCGGCCAGAGGGCTCCAGACCAGCAGGCCGACCTTTTCGGATCTGAGCATCGGCACGATCTCGCGCTCGAGATCGCGGCCGGCCAGCGTGTAGTAGGCCTGCAGCGAGCGGACCGGAGCGAGCTGGCGGCGCGCCGCGATGCCCTGTGCCTTCGCGACGTGCCACGCCGCCCAGTTCGAGACGCCGACATAGCGCACGAGGCCCTGGCGCACGACCGCATCGAGGGCGTCGAGCGTCTCCTCGATCGGCGTGACGCCATCGAAGCCGTGGACCTGGTAGAGGTCGATGTGTTCGAGCTGCAGGCGCTTCAGGCTCGCCTTCACCTGCGCGAGGATGTGGACGCGCGTCGCGCCGCTGCCGTTCGGACCCTCCGCCATGCGGCCGAACACCTTCGTCGCGACGACGACGTCATCCCGCGCGATGCCGAGATTGCGGAGAGCCTGCCCGGTGATCGTCTCCGAGAGGCCGGCGGAATAGACGTTCGCGGTGTCGATGAAGTTGATGCCGGCATCGAGAGCCGTGCGCAGGAGGCCGTCGACCTCCTCCTGCTGCAGCGCTCCGATCTGCTGCCACATGCCTTCGCCGCCGCCGAAGGTCATGGTGCCGAGGCAGAGTTCGGAGACGAACAGGCCGGTCTCGCCGAGGACGTTGTAGCGCATGAAGGCGAACTCTCGTGAGGGTCGGAAGGAGTTTCGGCCGCAGGGCCCGGCCAGCCGGGGGAGGAGCGGGCGGAGGCCGTCGCGCCCTCGGCGATCGTGCTTGCCTTGCGGCTTCGCGCAGGCGAAGGAACCACGGAACGGCTGCGGGAACAAGGCGAGCGGACGAGACGCCGCCGCGCCTCCCCCCAGCCTCCAGCGCATGAGGTTTTCGCGATGCCCCACCCCGCCCTGTCGCCGAACAACGTCGCCGTCGTCACGGGCGGCGCGTCCGGGATCGGCCTTGCCGCCGCCCGCCGCTTCGCGGAGGCCGGCCTCAACGTCTGCATCGCCGATCTCGGCGAAGACCGGCTTTCGGCGGCGGAGCGCGCGCTGGCGCAGTGCGGCGGAGGCGCGGTCATGGCGGTCGTCTGCGACGTGAGCGACGCCGGCGCGGTGAGCCGGCTCGAGGGCCGCGTCCGCGAGCGGTTCGGGGCCGTGCATGTGCTCATGAACAATGCCGGTATCCAGCCCGGCAGCGCCATGTTCGGCCCCCCGGAGACGTGGCGGCGCATCCTCGACGTCAACCTGTTCGGCGTCGTCAACGGCATTCAGGCCTTCGTTCCGAACATGATCGCGCAGGGCGGGCCCGGGCTCGTCGTCAACACCGGCTCCAAGCAGGGCATCACGACGCCCCCCGGCGATCCCGCCTACAACATCTCGAAGGCCGCGGCGAAGGCCCTCACGGAGGCGCTCCAGCACGAATTGCGCAACACGCCGGATTGCGCGATCAGCGCGCATCTCCTGATCCCCGGTTTCGTCTTCACCGGCCTGACGGCGAAGGGCCGCAGCGAAAAGCCCGCCGGCGCATGGACGCCGGAGGAGACAGTCGCTTTCATGCTGAAGAGCCTCGATGCGGGCGACTTCTACATCCTCTGCCCCGACAACGACGTCGATCGCGCGACAGACGAGCGCCGGATCCTCTGGTCCGCCGGCGACATCGTCGAGAACCGCCCGCCGCTCTCGCGCTGGCACAAGGATTACGCGGAGACGTTCGCGGCGTTTCTCAAGGCGGGGTGAGGGCGGGGCGCGTCTCATCGTCGTTCCGAAGTAAGACGAACTGATGGGGAGGCTATAAGCCAAGCCTATGACCTCTTCGCCGCGCAACGCATCGTCATCGCATCGCTGAACGGACCGCCCATACGTCGAGCGCACCTTGACGCTTTCGCGGAATCGGCGCGAATAGAAGCCTCTTGGCCCGCGACGGGAGGATTTTTTCGATGCGCCGCCGCCTGATCTTTCCCCTGCACGCGCTCTTCTTCGCAATCGCGCTCTGCCTTGCGGCGCAGCCGTCATGGGCCGAGCGCACGTTCGTCGATCAGCTCGGCCGGCGCGTGACGCTGCCCGACACGATCGAGCGCGCGGTCGTGCTGCAGCACCACACCCTCAACCTCGTCGCCCAGCTCGGCGCGACGGACCGCCTCGTCGGCGTCATGGACGACTGGAAGGCGCAGCTCGGGTCGGGCTTCGCGCGGCTCGCGCCGCGGGTGGCGAGCCTGCCGACCTGCGGCAAGCTCACTTCGGTCAACGTCGAGGCGCTCGCCGCGCTGAGGCCGCAGGTCGCGTTCGTGACGCATTACGCGCCGCCGGAGATGATCCGGCAGATCGAGGCAGTCGGCGTCCCCGTCGTCGCCATCTCGATCTTCAAGGCCGATCCGACGGAGGCCGCAAAGCTTAACCCGACCCTCGGCGACGAAGACGCCGCCTACGATACCGGCCTGCCCGAGGCGATCCGCCTGATCGGCGCGATTCTCGGCCGCGACAAGCAGGCCGAGGACCTCGTGACCTACGCCGTCGAGCAGCGCCGTGCGGTCGGCGAGCATCTGAAGAACCTGACCGAATCCGAGCGCGTCGCGATGTACATGGCGAACCCGGACCTCACCACCTACGGCCGAGGCAAGTACACCGGCATCATGATGCAGAAGGCCGGCGGCCGGAACGTCGCCAACGCCATCCTCGGCTACAAGCAGGTCTCGATGGAGGATGTGCTCGCCTGGAATCCGGCCGTGGTCTTCGTGCAGGACCGCTATCCGACCGTCGTCGACGAGATCCGGAAGTCCCAGGCCTGGGCCAATGTCGCCGCCGTGAAGGACGGACGCGTCTACCTGATGCCGGAATACGCCAAGGCCTGGGGCCACGCGATGCCGGAGGCGTGGGCGCTGGGCGAGATCTGGATGGCGAAGAAGCTCTATCCGGCGCGCTTCGCGGACGTCGACACCCGGGCGCTCGCGGACCGCTACTACCGCCGCTTCTACGGCACCGACTACCAGGGCCTCGACTGAGTGGCGACGCCGAGCGCCGCGGCGCGCAATTCGGCCGCCGCGGCGGAACCGTTGCGCCGGCCGCGAGCGCTCGGGATATCGTTCGCGCTCGCGCTCGTGCTCGCGGCGCTTTCGATCGTGTCGCTGGCAATCGGGCGCTACGCCGTCGCGGTCGACGATGTCGCCCGCATCCTGGTCGCGCAAGTCGTGCCGATCGAGCGCGGCTGGACTCAGACGGCGGAGGCGATCGTGCTCACGGTGCGCCTGCCGCGCATCGTCATGGCGATCCTCGCCGGCGCGGCGCTCGGTGCATCGGGTGCGGCCCTGCAGGGCGTCTTCCGCAACCCGCTCGTCGGGCCGCACATCATCGGCGTTTCCTCCGGCGCGTCCTTCGGCGGCGCGCTGGCGCTCCTTCTGACGGCCGCCTTGCCGGCGGTGGTCGCCGGCGCGTTCGCGTTCGGGCTCGGATCCCTCGCCTGCGTCTTTGCCCTCGCGCGCCTCGTCGGCTCGGGCGCGTCCGGCGGCGCCGGGCGGACCGGCTCGACGCTGGTGCTCGTGCTCGCCGGGCTCATCGTCTCGGCGCTCTTTTCCGCCCTCGTCGGCCTGATCCAGTTCGCGGCGGATCCCGAGACCAAGCTGCCGCTCATCGTCTTCTGGCTGCTCGGCAGCTTCGCGACGGCGAATGCCGAAAAGGTTGCGATCCTCGCCGCTTTCGTGCTCGCCGCAGGCGCGCTCCTGATGGGCCTGCGCTGGCGCCTCAACGTGCTCTCCCTCGACGAGGACGAAGCGAGAAGCTTCGGCATCCGCGTCGAGGCGACGCGCTGGTTCGTGCTCGCCCTCGTGACGCTCCTCGTCGCGGCGCAGGTCGCGGTCAGCGGCGTGATCGCCTGGGTCGGCCTCGCCGTGCCGCATCTCGCGCGGATGCTGGTCGGCGCCGATCACCGCGCGCTGCTGCCGGCCTCGGCCCTGCTCGGCGGCGCGTTCCTGCTTCTCGTCGACGATCTCGCGCGGACCCTGACCTCGTCCGAGATTCCCCTCGGCATCCTGACCGCGCTCGTCGGCGCGCCGGCCTTCGCGCTGCTGTTGCGCCAGACGCAGGGACGGGGATGGATGCGCCGTGGCTGAGGCGCGCGTCGCCGCCGGCGAGGGCCCCGCGGGGATCGTCGCGGCGGATGGGCTCGGCTTCGCCTTTCGGCCCGGCGCTTGGGTTTTCCGCGATCTCTCCTTTTCGCTCCCGCGCGGCGGCGTGCACGCGATCCTCGGCCTCAACGGCAGCGGCAAGACCACGCTTCTGCGCACGCTCCTCGGCCTCCTCGCGCCGACGCAGGGGCGGGTGCGCCTCGCCGAGGGCGCGGCCTACGTGCCGCAATCGAGCGGCGCCGGCTTTGCCTATTCCGTCCTCGAAATGACCGCGATGAGCCGGGCCCGCAATGTATCCCTGTTCGGTACGCCCGGGCGGGCGGATTACGACCGGGCGCGCGAAAGCCTTGCGCTCGTCGGCCTCGGCGAAGGCTTCGCGGAGCGCTCCTTCGACGACCTCTCCGGCGGCGAGCGCCAGCTCGTCCTGATCGCCCGCGCGATCGCGAGCGACGCACGCCTCCTCGTCATGGACGAACCCGCCTCGGCCCTCGATCTCCGCAACCAGGAACAAGTCCTGCGCATCATCCACCGCCTGCCGCGGGAGCGCGACGCGACGGTCCTGTTCACGACGCATCATCCCCACCACGCGGCTCTTGTCGCCGATCACGCGCTTCTGATGTACCGGCCCGGCCATTGCGTCGCCGGCGAGGCCGCGCAGGTGATGTCGCAGGCGAACCTCGAAGAGCTCTACGGCGTCGAGATCAGGCGCCTTCCCGTCGGCGGGGACGACGAGAGCGGGCGCGCGAGCGTGCTGACGCCCATCTTGAAACTTTAGAGCGCATTGCCTCCGGGCTGAATCGCATTCGCTCCCTTCGGATCGCCGTCCGCCGACGTCCCCCCATGACCAAAGGATAGGCCGACAGGCCGCCCGGAGGCACCGCGCCTCTTGCGCCGCACCACGGTTTGGACACAGTGGATCCTCGGCGGTCGGGGAGAGCGGCTCTTTCCGGCCGGGAATGCGGGTCGCGCGCCAGCGGCGGGGAAGCGGGGACTTGGACACGACGGCCCACCGGAAAGCAGCGACGCGAATTCTGACCTACAACGTCCACCGCTGGCTCGGGACGGACCGGCAGATCGCGCCCGGCCGTATCGCCGACGTCATCGCCGCCTGCGGGCCGGACGTGGTGGCGCTGCAGGAGGTGAGGGTCGGCCGGGTGCGCAGCGGCGGCATCGACCAGGCCGCGGCGGTCGCGGTCAGGCTCGGCATGGACCTGCATTTCCAGCCGACGATCCGCGTCTTCGGGGAGCAGTTCGGCATCGCCGTCCTCAGCCGGCACCCCTCGCGGGTGATGCGCTCGGGGCGCCTGCCAAGTCTCTCGGCCGGGCCGGCGATCGAGAAGCGCAGCGCACTCTGGGTCCAGGTCGAGCTCGACGGCTGGCAGCTCAACGTCGTCAACGCGCACCTTTCGCTGCGCTCGCGGGAGCGGCTGAACCAGGCCGAGACCCTCGTCGGCCGCGAATGGATCGGCCATCCGGCCTGCGCCGGCCCGGCGGTCCTGCTCGGCGATTTCAACGCGCCGCCGCATTCGCGCTCGTACCGGCTGATGGCCTCGCGGCTCACCGACGCGCAGCTCTGCGACCCGCTGCGCGACCCGCAGGCGACCTTCCACACCCGGGCGCCGGTCCTGCGCCTCGACCACATCTTCGTCTCCGGGGCCGTCGACGTCCTCGCCGCGGCGCCGGTGCGCACGCCGCTCGCCCGCATCGCCTCGGACCATTTCCCCCTGATGGCCGAACTTAGGGCGGTTGGCGACGCCGCCGCTGCCCGCCGGCCGCGCGCCGCGGTCGCCGCCGGCGGGCCCTGACCGCGTATTGCCAGCCCGGCGCTCGGCCGCTAGGCAGGCGCCGCCGCCATGCTTCCGCTTTCCGTCTTCATCATCGCCAAGAACGAGGCCGACCGGATCGGCGATACGATCCGCGCCGTCCGCCACCTCACGGACGATCTTCTGGTCGTCGATTCAGGCTCGACCGACGGCACGCAGGAGGTATCCGAGGCGCTCGGCGCACGGGTCGTCTTCAACCCCTGGCCCGGCTACGGCCCGCAGAAGCGTTTCGCGGAGGGCGAGTGCCGGCATGTCTGGCTCCTCAACCTCGACGCCGACGAGGTCGTGCCGGCCGACCTCGCCCGCGAGGTCGAGGCGCTGTTTGCGCAAGGCGCGCCGCCGCGGGATGCCTACCGTATCCGAATCGCTGAGATCTTTCCGGGGGAGAGTGCGCCGCACCCGCTCGCCTACGCGCTCGCGCCGGTCCGGCTCTACCGCAAGGACCGCGGCCGCTATTCGCCGTCCCTCGTGCACGACCGCGTCGACCTTTCCCCTGGCGCGACGGTGGGGCGCCTCAAGGGCATCGTGCACCATCGCTCGGTGCGCTCCCTCGGCGACCAGATCGACAAGCTCAACCGCTATTCCGACCAGCAGGCCGTCGACCTCGACCTGCGCCGGGTCTCGATTCCGACCTGGCGGGTCTATTTCGAACTGCCGGCGGCCTTTCTGAAAGCCTATTTCGGTCGCCGCCACCTGCTCCGCGGAACCTACGGCTTCCTCACCGCCATGAACTACGCGATCTCGCGCCACATGCGCCTCGCCAAGCACTACGAGCGCCGGCGCCTCGAGGCGGCGCGGCGGAACGGGGGCGCGGAGGAGAGGGAGGGGAAGTGACCCAGGGGAATGCGCACCCTCTGCGATGACGGCGGGTCGTACGAAGACATTCGTCCTAGGCGCTTGCAGCAAGGCAGACGCCTCGTTCGGCGACGATGTCGCCGCCGACAAGGTCACCGGCGACCGAATCCATCCAGCCGTCGCCGGCGCGGACGTTGCAGAAGTGGCGCGTTCGCTGGGAACCTGCGGGAGAGCGTTCGGTCACCCAGCCAAGTACTACTTTTGATCCCGGTTCTACCGCTTTTGATGGATGCTCGAGCCAGGGTGACGCACGTCACTGGTTTAGAATTGGCATTATGCAATACTTTTAACGTTTATCGTATTATTGAACGCTTTTTGTTTAAATTATTGAATCAGGAGATAAATATGAGCGGAGATCCGATTCCAATTTCGGACATTTTATTCTGGCGTCTCGGTACCGTCAATGCGAATGGGTCCATACCCGGCATGCTGAAGATTGGCGAAAAATCTTGGCCGACAATAGAAAGGGGTCACGGTTATTCGTTTGTGCGCAAAGGATTTTACGTTATGGAGATGTGTGTTAAAACAAAAGCTCGGGCGGTTAATTGCTTATGCTTCAGTGAGAGTCCGGCTATTTGGACACATCTGATTCACGACGCCGACAATGACGATTCAAAGTGGCTCGACGGCTGCATAGCGCCGGGCCTGGCTGCGACGAAGGACGGCATCACCGGATCGGCCGCAGCGATGCTCGAAGTCTTCGCGGCGCTGAACGGTTTTCAGATGTGGAAAAAAGTGACCATCTGGGTCAGCAACAACATCTCTGGCGACGAAACCAAGGACGAGTGGATCAAACGACGGGAGGCTGCACTGGCGCCGTAGGCAGGGGGCCTGTCCGCCGGTCAATGCGCGGCGCGGCCGAGATACATCTGCACGAAGGTGATGGCGATCTCGAACAGGATCAAAAGCACGATGATCAGTTCGAGCCTCAGGCCGCGCTCGGTGTCGATGAGATCGGTCAGCGCCTGCGCGGTGTCGCCGATCACCTCGAGCTTGCGGCGGAGCGCGGTCGCGCGCTCGCGGAGTTCGTACTCATCCTCGAGGCGTGCGTAGAGACGCTCGAGGTCGGGCCGGTCCCAGAGGACGTCCGGCTTTTCCTCGACGGCGACGCGCCCCGAGACACGCTGGCGGACGAGGAGGGCGCGGCCGACATGCTTCAGGATCTCGCGCCGGTTGCCGGGGCGGCGGCCCTTTTCGGCAAGATGCGCGGCGAAGGGCTCCATGACGTCGAAGACGCCCGCCGCCTCGCGCTCGTCGCGGGCGAGCACGGCGCTCTTGGCGAGCGCATCGGCGATCACGATCAGCCGCTCCGGCGCCAGCGTCTTGAGGTAGATCGGGCCGCCCGGCGGAATCTGGTCCTCCTTGTCGGGGGCGACCTCGATGACCGCGCTCTCCTCCTCGTGGCGCGAGAACTCGCCGACGATCCGCTGCCGAAGGGAGCGGATGACGTCGTCCTCCTCCAGCGGCGAAAGCCCGACGAGCACGGCGACGCCATAGCGGAAGAGGGCGACGAACCCGTCCTGCCCGACCTTGAAGGCAAGCGGCGCGCTCGACAGGGCGTCCTCCCGCTCGAGGCCCGAAATGTCGAGCCGGTCGCCGAGCAGCAGCGCCCGCGCCGTCTTGCGCAGGCCGGCGACGGGGGTGTCGGTCGAGGAGGCGGGCTGGTCCATTGGCGCCGTGACGAAGCGGAATGAGCCTAGCAGAGGCCGGGCACGACCGCCAAAGCGGGGACGGCACCCTTGACCGAGGCTCGCCCCTCGTCTAGCCTCCGCGCAACTTTCGAACCGGGATCCTGCGCCTTGCGCACGCTTATTCTCGTAGTTGAAGCGCCATCGACGGAGCGGGGCTGAGCCCCGTACGATCCGGCGATGGCGCACGAGGCCCCCTTCGGGGCCTTTTTTATTGGCCGTTCCGCAAAAACCCGACCGACTGACGACGACCTGACGGAGACCGACATGAGCGAGATGATGACCGGGGCCGAGATGGTGATCCGAGCCCTGCAGGACCAGGGCGTGGAGCATCTCTTCGGCTATCCCGGCGGCGCCGTGCTGCCGATCTACGACGCGCTCTTCCACCAGGAGAGGCTGAAGCACATCCTCGTGCGCCATGAGCAGGGCGCGGTGCATGCGGCCGAGGGCTATGCCCGGTCCTCCGGCAAGGTCGGCGTCGTCCTCGTCACATCCGGCCCCGGCGCCACGAACGCGGTCACCGGGCTCACCGACGCGATGATGGATTCCGTGCCCATCGTCTGCATCACCGGCCAGGTGCCGACCCATCTCATCGGCTCGGACGCTTTCCAGGAATGCGACACGGTCGGCATCACGCGGCATTGCACGAAGCACAACTACCTCGTCAAATCGATCGAGGACCTGCCGCGCATCCTGCACGAGGCCTTCTACGTCGCCGCAAACGGCCGCCCGGGCCCGGTCGTGGTCGACCTGCCGAAGGACATCCAGTTCAAGAGCGGACTCTACGCACGCCCGACGAACAACCAGCACAAGACCTACCGCCCCGCGGTGAAAGGCGACATCGAGCGCATCAAGGCGGCGATCGAATTGATGGCGAACGCCAAGCGGCCGGTCTTCTATACCGGTGGCGGCGTCGTCAACTCCGGTCCGCACGCGGCGGCGCTTCTGCGCGAATTCGTGCGCCTGACCGGTTTCCCGATTACCTCGACGCTGATGGGGCTCGGCGCCTTTCCCGCCTCCGACCCTCACTTCCTCGGCATGCTCGGCATGCACGGCACTTATGAAGCCAACCTCGCGATGCACGAATGCGACGTGATGATCAATCTCGGCGCGCGCTTCGACGACCGCATCACCGGACGGCTCGATGCCTTCTCGCCCTATTCGAAGCGCATCCACGTCGACATCGACGCCTCCTCGATCAACAAGAACGTCAAGGTGGACGTGCCGATCGTCGGCGATTGCGCGCACGTGCTCGAAGACATGGTGCGCCTGTGGCGTGCCTCCGCGACGCAGATCGACAAGCCGGCGCTGAAGGCCTGGTGGGAGAAGATCGAGGGCTGGCGCGCGCGCCGCTGCCTCGCCTTCAGACCGTCGAGCGAGACGATCAAGCCGCAGTTCGCGGTGCAGCGCCTCTACGAGAAGACGAGGGACCGCGACGTCTACGTCACGACCGAGGTCGGCCAGCATCAGATGTGGGCGGCGCAGTACTTCAAGTTCGAGGAGCCGAACCGCTGGATGACCTCGGGCGGCCTCGGCACGATGGGCTACGGCCTGCCGGCGGCGATCGGGACGCAGCTCGCGCATCCGAAGAGCCTCGTCATCGACATCGCCGGCGAGGCCTCGATCCTGATGAACATGCAGGAGATGTCGACGGCCGCGCAGTACCGCCTGCCGGTGAAGATCTTCATCCTCAACAACGAGTACATGGGCATGGTGCGGCAATGGCAGGAATTGCTGCACGGCGGCCGCTACTCGGAAAGCTATTCGGCCTCGCTGCCCGATTTCGTGAAGCTCGCCGAAGCCTACGGCGCCGTCGGCATCCGCTGCTCCGATCCGGCGCAGCTCGACGCGGCGATCGACGAGATGATCGCGGTCGACCGCGCGGTGATCTTCGACTGCGTCGTCGACAAGGAGGAAAACTGCTTCCCGATGATCCCCTCCGGCAAGGCGCACAACGAGATGCTCCTCAACGACTATCTCGGCGAGACCGGCGACCTCGGCTCGGTCATCGACGAGAAGGGGAAAATGCTGGTGTGACGGGAAACCCCCTCACCCGGACGGGAGAGGGGGAGGGTGGTCCTTGACGCACATCACTTCGGCACGGCTAAGCTCGCAACCGTCGAACTCTCCCCGAAACTCTTCTCACGCCTGAGAAAGGGAAAGGTAGCGCCTCATGCCCACTCTCGTTCTCGCCAACAAGCTCTACTCGTCCTGGTCGCTGCGGCCCTGGCTGCTGATGACCGAGCTCGGCATTCCCTTCGACGAGATCGTCATCCCCCTCGACCAGCCGGACACACGCGGGCGCATTCTGAAGCACTCGCCGGCCGGGCGCGTGCCGGTCCTGATCGACGGCGACGTCACGGTCTGGGACTCGCTCTCGATCTTCGAGTACGTCGCCGAGCGCTTCGGCAAGCCGGTCTGGCCGCAGGATCGCAAGGCGCGGGCGCTGGCGCGCTCGATCTCGGCCGAGATGCATTCGGGCTTCACCGCCCTTCGCTCGGCCTGTCCGATGAATCTCGGCAAGAAATACGCCGCCCGCGATCGCGGCGAGGCGGTGGCGCGGGACGTCTCGCGCATCGCGGCGATCTGGCGCGACGCGAGAAGCCGCCACGGCGCCGGCGGGCCGTTCCTGTTCGGCGCCTTCACGGCGGCCGATGCGATGTACGCGCCGGTCGTCGCGCGCTTCGAGGCCTATTCGATCCCGGTCGAGGCCGACTCGCGCGCCTATATGGACGCGGTTCTGTCGCTGAAATCCTTCGCCGAATGGCGAAGAGCCGCCCTCGAGGAGGCCTGGATCGTCGCCGCCGACGAGGTCGACGAGCCGCCGATCGCGGTCTACCGCAAAGCCGCCTGACGCTCTACAACCGAACGGACGAGCCCTGATGACGATCATGAGCACGCATTATCCCGATCCCACCCGCATCGAGCCGATCGCCCGGCATACCCTCGCCGTCGTCGTCGACAACGAGCCCGGCGTCCTCGCCCGCATCGCCGGCATGTTTTCCGGGCGCGGCTACAACATCGAGAGCCTGACGGTCACCGAGACCGAGCACGAGAAGCACATCTCGCGCATCACCATCGTCACCGCCGGCACGAACGCCGTCATCGAGCAGATCAAGAGCCAGCTCGGGCGGCTCGTCCCAGTGCACCGGGTCGTCGACCTCACCGACCAGGGCGAGGCGATCGAGCGCGAAATGTGCCTCGCCAAGGTGGTCGGCAAGGGAGATCATCGGGTCGAGGCGATGCGCCTCGCCTCGGCCTTCGGCGCCCGCACCCTCGATGCGACCCTGACCTCGTTCGTGTTCGAGCTCACCGGCACGAGCGAGGAGGTCGAGCGCTTCATCAAGCTGATGACCGTGGTCGGCCTCGTCGAGGTCTCCCGCACCGGCATCGCGGCCATGGGCCGGGGGGCGGAAGGGCTGTAAGAGGGCGAACCCGGAGACGCATTTCGATAGGCGGCAGGGGGACGCCACGAAGGTTCAGGTCGCATTTGCCGGTCCGGCAGTCGCCCAGGCCCCGCACGCACAGCATTCTCTGGGAGCGGCACAAGAGCTTGGCGGCCGATTTCATGGCTTTTCCTGTCTTTTGGGGACTTGTAGCGCACAGGTTGACGCCGTAAAAAAGGGCGGACGCAAGGGGAGCCAAAAACCCATGGCAAATATGCCCTCGCATGAAGGCTCTAACGTGAGAACAGTCCGGCATAGGTCTGGTGCGATTACCGTTGCTGTTGCCTTGGGGCTTGGCATGGCACTCTATGGCGCACAGTCTCTTGCCGCCGATGTGTCATTCAAAGATTTTCCATACTTGATCTACTGTCACTACCGTGGGATTGATCATGCCTATTACTTTTCTCAGTTGGGCGCCGACGGACGCGCAATCTACATGACGCCGGACCGGCAAGCCGGCTTTATCAGCATCACTGGCGGCGCCAAACGGGTGGGCGGAGATCGGTCGGGAAACTGTCTCGACAAAACGCTCGATGAGCTGAGATCAGCGGGACAGGCATTCGATCTGCCCCGCTGATCGCAGAGAGCCGTCCAATCGCAGCGTTCGGCGCTCGGCCGGGCCTGCGTGCCCCAGGGCAGCAAGCCCGTCCGGGGCCACCGCCTTGGAAGGTGGACCATGCTTCGACAACTTTTCTCGGGTGGTGCCATCAGCCTCGGCAATATCGCAATCCATGCCGTTTTGATGGCGACGGTGGTCGAGGTCGCCCGCCGGGCGCTGAACTGGGGGCGTGTCCGGCGCCCGGCCCGCCTCGTCGCCGTGATGGTCGCGACCGCCGGGATGTTGATGGTTGCCCACCTCGCCGAGGTGCTCGCCTGGTCGCTCGCCTACGCGGTCCTGGACGTGGCGCCCGCGGGCGCGGACGTGCTGTACTTTGCGTTTGTGAACTACACGACGCTCGGCTACGGCGACGTCGTGCCCGTGGAGCGCTGGCGCCTCCTCGGCCCGATGGCGGCGATGAACGGGGTGCTGTTGTTCGGCTGGTCGACCGCGGTCATCTTCGAGATCCTGCGGCAGACGATGCGCAGCAACGATTCGAGTGCCGTGTCCTGAGGGCCGGTCGGCTTTGGTCCGGGCGGCCGGAGAGGGGAGGGCGCCCGCGGCCGCAACGGAGATCCGGCGCGGGATCCACGCGGTCTAGAGGGCCTCGCGATCGCGCTTGATCTGGTCGAGCCTACGTCCCGGACGCTCGCGGTAGCGCGCAAGCGACCAGCCGTACCGCAACGCCGCGCCACGGACCAGGAGCCCGACCGCAAGCCCCGTCACGAGCGCGATCTCGCGACCCACTCCAATGCCCATCAGCGCGACGAACGCCGTCGCTCCGAGCAGCGCGGCCGTCACGTAGATCTCGCGGCTGAGCACGACCGGGCTCTCCGCGCCGAGCACGTCGCGAATCACGCCTCCAAAGGTCGCCGTGATGACGCCCATCGCCACCGCCGCACCCGGACCGGTGCCGGCGAGCAGCGCGCGCTCGGCGCCCGTGACCGCGAACAGCGCGAGCCCGAGCGCGTCGAACCACAGCAGCACACGGTATCGCGACTGCGGAATGTGAGCAGTGAAGAACACGACGGCCGCGACCAGCACGCAGGTGCCTAGATAGGCCGGCTCGCGCACCCAGAACACCGGCAGCTGGCCAAGCAGGATGTCCCGCAGGGTTCCACCGCCGATGCCGGTCACAATGGCGAGCAGCGCAAAGCCGACGATGTCCATCTGTTTGCGCGACGCGACCAGGGCTCCCGAGGTGGCAAAAACGATGACACCCAACCAGTCGAGGACAGCGGCGGCGGTATCGAACAGCATGGTTGACCTCATGAAGCCAGGTTTCCACGGGATTGGGACGGCGAACAGGGTCCCTTCATGGCCCTATCCGCAGGATCCGATTCTGCACGACTGCGGCCGCGGGTTGAACAGACTTTCGCCTCGAAATCCGTCGGAGTCGTCGCTCCCGGATCGGTTGCGCCCTCACAAAGGTCGTGTGCCGGGCACGAGGCTCAGGTGCTGCCTGCGCGAACTGCAGCGGTCGTCCTCGCCGGGACGCACAAAGCCCTTTCAGCTCTTGTCTACGAATTCGATGCGGTCGAGTGAGGTCGCAGGGCGGCATTACTGGAAGGGCAGGAAAATCGGGATGAGCAGCACGGTGACGACCAGCGCAATCAGAGTGAACGGCACGCCGACCCGCACGAAATCGCCGAATGCATACTGCCCGGGCCCGACGACCAGCGTGTTCACCGGCGACGAGATCGGCGTCATGAACGCGGCGGATGCCGCCAGCGCCACCACCATGGCGAACGGATAGGGCGACGATCCGAGATCCTTGGCGATGGCCAGCGCCACCGGCGCCATCAGCACGGCCGTCGCGGTGTTGGAGATGAACAGGCCGAGCGCCGCGGTGATTACGAACAAGGTCGCCAGTACCAGGCGCGGCGCGGCGCCGCCGACGAGCGAGAGCACCGCGTCTGCGGCGAGATCGACCCCGCCGGTGCGCTGCAGGGCAATGGAAAACGGCAGCATCCCGACGATCAGGACGAGGGTCTTCCAGCTGATCGAGCCATAGGCGCTGTTGAAATCGACGCAACCGAGCAACCCCATCAGCAGGCAGCCGATCAGCGCAGCCTGCACGTTGGGGATGATGCCGCTGATCATCAGCGCGACGACCAGCCCCAGGACCGCCAGCGCATGCGGCGCCCGGCTCGTCGCCGGCAGAACCTCCTCCAACTCGGCCGGCATGTTCAAAACCACCATGTCCTCGAGGTCGGATTGCAAGTGCTTGATGTCCGACCAGAATCCAATGAGCAAAAGCGTGTCGCCGACCTTCAGGCTCTGGTTCAGAAGGCCGTGGCCGAGCACCGTTTGGCCGCGCCGCACGCCGATCACCGTCAGGCCGTATTGCGAGCGCACCCGGGCCTGCAGCACCGTCTGGCCGACCAGCTTCGATTCCGCCGGCAGAATGACCTCCACCATGCCGAGCTCCTGGGAACGGTCGATGAAGTAGTCTCCGCCTTCGCCGAACGGCCGCAAGTCGAGCTTGAATTTCTGTCGCAGCGCCGCCATCTCGTCCGCCGTCGCCAGCACGTCGACCAGCAGGACGTCGCCGCCTTGCAGCACGGTCCGCGCGCTCGGGCGCAGCACGTCGGTGGCAAACCGTCCGCCGCGTTCGATAGCCAGAAGGTTCACACCGATATCGCGCAGCGACAGTTCCTCGAGGCGTTTGCCCACCAGCGGCGAATCCGGCGCGATGCAGACCCGCTGCTCGCGATCGGCGAGCCGGTACTGGTCGATCCATTCGCGCAGGCTTCGGCTTCTGGCCGCGGCCGGCGCGGCCGTGCCGGAGCCGAGCAGTCGGCGCGCGAACAGCATGTAGAGGATGCCGAGGCCGAGCAGCGGCAGCCCAAACGGCGTGAAGCTGAAGAACCCGAAGCCCGCCGCGCCCTGGCGGGTGAGCTCCGCGTTGACCACGAGGTTTGGCGCCGTGGCGACGAGAGTCAGCATGCCGCTGATCAATGCCGCAAAGCTCAGCGGCATCATCAACCGGCTCGGCGACGTGCCGCGGTTCTGCGAAATGCGCAGCACGACGGGGATGAAGATGGCGACGACCGCGGTCGAACTCATCAGGGAACCGAGGCCGCCCACCGCGGCCATCAGCAGGACCAGCAGGCGGGTGTCGCTGCTTCCCGCCTTGGCATCGAGCCAGTCGCCGAGCCGCCTCGCGACGCCAGTGCGCACCAGTCCCTCGCCGATCACGAACAGAGCGGCGATGAGGACGATGGACGAGTCGCTGAAACCGGCCAACGCCTCGTTCATGGTCACGATGCCGGTGAGCGGCAGCGCCACGATCACGATCAGCGCTACCGCATCCATGCGCGGCCGGTTGGTCACGAACATCGCGATCGCAGCGGCGAGCAGGACAAGAACAAGGGCAAGGTCCGTGTTCATCGAACGTCTCCGAAAGCGGGGAGGGCGGCGAGGCTCAGCGCGCGATTCACCGCTGGCGCATGGTGCAACGAAGTGGCAAAATCGAATCGATCGGCCTGGTACAGATGAAGTTTGGCCTGCCTCGATGGCCGGCGCCAGAGGGTTGCGACGCGGCATCGCTTATCGTCTGCCGGCTGACGAGGCATACTGCCCGTCGCGGGGGATTGGACCTGTCGAACGAGGGTCACATGGCGCGGATCAACATTGTGCACGCCACTGAATACACCTATCGCCATCCGGTCGGCCTGCTGCGCCACCGCATGATGATCCGGCCGGACGACAGCCACGATCTGCGCCTGCATCGCGCCACCCTCGAGGTCGACCCGGAACCCGCCAGTATCCGGTGGGCGCATGACGCCTTTGACAATTCCATCTGCTTTCTCGAATGGCCCGGGTCGCTGAGGACGAAGCGTCTGAGCATCGTCTCGAGCCTCGACCTGACCCACCATCCGGATGGTCCGCCCCTGCCGGTCTACAGCCTGGACCCGGCCGCCGAGCTGTTTCCCTTCTCCTATGCGGTCCAGGAAGTTCCCGACCTGGCGCGGCTGGCCGAACGGCAATTGCCGGATCCGGACCGCACCGTCGACGCATGGGCACGCCGCTTCATCACCGACCGTGGCAACGTCCACACGCTGAAGGTGATGGAAGCGATGACGCACGCCATCAAGGCCGAGTTCGACTATGGTGCCCGGCACGAGGAAGGCACGCAGACTGCAGCCGAGACGCTTGCTCTCAAGACCGGAACCTGCCGCGACTTTGCCGTGCTGATGATGGAAGCCCTGCGCAGCTTCGGTCTCGCTGCTCGCTTCGTCACCGGATACTTGTATGACGATACGTCGGGGACGACGAGGGGCGGGGGGAGCACGCACGCCTGGTGCAGCGTCTACCTGCCGGGTGCGGGTTGGATCGAGTACGATCCTACCAACGGCCTTGTCGCCGGCGCGAACCTGATTCGCGTCGGCGTCACCAGGGACGCCGCGCAAGCGCTGCCGATCTCCGGCGGTTACGTCGGAGATGCCAATGATCCCATGGGGTTGCATGTAGACGTCGCCGTCAGCGCCGTGCCGGTGCAGTGAGCACCGCCTCGGCGGTCATGATTCGCGAGCCCTCAAACGCGGGGAGGCTACGATGAAATCCGATGCTCAGGTCGATGCCGCCGCGGCTCCGCCCTATGTCTCGACCGGGCATCTGCCGCCGCCCGAGCGGGTCAGGGAGTTGGTCGCCGCCGCCTACGAGCGCTTCAAGTCGAACGAGGACGGCAAGAACGCGGACGTCTATCCTGCCCTCGCGGCCGTGCCCGAGGATCTGTTCGGCGTGTGCGTTGTTGCCACCAGCGGCGACATCTACGCCATCGGCGCCTCGGACTACAATTTCTCGATCATGAGCGTGTCCAAGCCGTTCGTGTTCGCGCTGGTCTGTCAGTCCGTGGGCGCGGAGAATGCCCGCGAGCGGCTCGGGGTCAACGCGACCGGATTGCCGTTCAACTCGTTGGCGGCGATCGAGCGGGGCGACGACGGCAGGACCAATCCAATGGTGAATTCCGGAGCCATCGCCACGACCAGCCTGGTTCCGGGTTCGACGCTCGATGCGAGGTGGCAGTTCATCCAGGACGGCTTATCCCGCTTTGCGGGCCGAGAACTCTCAATCAACGAGGACGTATTCGCTTCCGCCGCAAAGACCAATCATCGCAACCAGGCGATTGCCCGGCTCCTGCAGACGTTTGGTCGGATCGCCGTCGATCCGGCCGAGGCGACCGAGCTCTATACCAGGCAATGCGCGCTCAACGTGAGTGCGAAGGATCTTGCCGTCATGGGCGCGACGCTCGCGGACGGCGGGGTCAACCCGCTGACCAGGGAGCGAGTCGTCGATGCGCACAGCTGCAAGTTTGCGCTGGCCGTGATGGCGACGGCCGGATTGTACGAAACCTCGGGGGATTGGCTCTACGACGTCGGGCTGCCGGGCAAGAGCGGCATCGGCGGGGGGATCGTGACCGTCTCGCCCGGCAAGGGCGGGCTGGGAACCTTCGCGCCGCGGCTCGACCAGGCCGGCAACAGCGTCAAGGGCCAGCTTATCGCGCGTTTCCTGTCCGAACGGCTGGGGTTGAGCCTGTTCGCGTCGCAACCCGAAGTTTGACTGCGCCCGTGTTATCGCTGGGGTCGGCCGGAGGCCATTCTCAACGTGAGCCTCTTGCCCCGTTTCAAGGGGCCAAGCAGACGCCGGCCCGCTATCGCGACAGGGGCGATCGTAATGCTATGAGTAACAGGCTTCTGTCGGGCATTGACAGAATTGATGGACGCCACGGATGCAAATGGACCCTGGCCAATCGAAACACTCCCTCATAGTCCTCGCTCTTCCTGAAGACGGCACTGACAATAAGGTGTACGCTGGTTTCGACGACGCCGGGAGCCCGGAACATCTGTCCTGCGTCGCTGAAAGTCGACTTCCACGTCCCCCGACTCGCAGCGACAACGCGAGGCCATGCCCATGAAGAGCGATCCTCTCCTGCAAGAAGCCCGCGACCTGCGCGCGGACGTCTTGGCAGGAGGGGCGGATACGGATTCGACGTTGCCGCGGCGCGTCGGCGCCTGGATTCTGCACGAGCTGCGCGGAGCGTTGCCGCCGACGATATTCTTCTTCGTCGGTTTCAACTTCATCATTCTGACGACGAACCTCCTCGTCGCCGACTATGCCGTCGCCGTCAGCAATTTCATGCTCGCCACCGTGGCGGCGCTTGTCGTCGGCAAGGCCGTGATCACCGCGAACGCGATGCCCTTCCTCAAGCTCTTCGATCGGGCCCCGCTCATCCAACCGATCTTGTTCAAGACGGCGATCTATTGGATTGCGACATTCATTGCGCGCCTGGCGGAGCGCTTCGTGCATTTCTCGGTCGTCGAAGGAAACCGGCCGGGCGATTTCGCGGCCTATCTGATCTCCGACTTCTCGTGGCAGCGCTTCAGCGCCATCTCCCTCTGGATACTCGTGCTGTTCCTGATCTATGTGACGGCGTCGGAATTCAGCCAGCTCTTTGGCCCGGCGGAAATGCGGCGGCTCCTGTTCGCCTATAGGCCATCCGAGCTGCAATTGAACAGGCGACAGCGCGCTCGCGAGCTAATGCGCTTGAACCGGCTCGCGGACGACCATGAGGTCGACGAGTTTCGCGATCCCGGTAGCGCTGCGCACCACCATCTCGTTGAAATCGTTGAGCGTCTCGCGCGGGCGCCGAGGCAGCGTTGAGCGGATCGGCTTCGGGTCGGACTGAGAGGCGACCAAGGGGTTCCATACTGACCAGCCCGGCAGGCGTTCGCGGCCGGCATCGGGAAGCCGCGGCTGCCGCGCGGGCTTCGTTCCTCGCGGTTCGCCTTGACCGCGGCGCAGAGCCGGGGAATGATCGCTGCCACGTCGCAGGGTTGGCTCGTGCGATGCAGACTGTCACCCTCGTTCCCCCCGCACCGGCTCGTCCGGCGTCCAGCGCCGAGCGCGCATGGGTCGACGGCGCGGTCGCCGCCATCGATGCCGACCAGCGCCGCTCCGCGGATACGCATCTCTTCAAGCTCGGGGTGCCGGCCCTCGATGGCATCGACATCTATCTGAAGGACGAGTCGACCCACCCGACCGGCAGCCTCAAGCACCGCCTCGCGCGCTCCCTCTTTCTTTACGCCCTCTGCAACGGCCGCATTCGCCAGGACACTTCCGTCGTCGAAGCCTCGTCCGGCTCGACGGCGGTCTCGGAGGCCTACTTCGCTGAAATGATCGGCGTGCCATTCTATGCCGTGATGCCGCGCACCACGTCGGCGGAGAAGATCGCCGCAATCGAGCACTATGGCGGGCGCTGCCATTTCATCGACGACGGACGCACCATCTACCGCGAGGCGGCCTCGCTCGCGGAGGGCCTCGGCGGAATATTCATCGACCAGTTCACCTTCGCCGAGCGGGCAACGGACTGGCGCGGCAACAACAACATCGCCGAATCGATCTTCGCGCAGATGCTGCAGGAGCGCCACCCGGTGCCGAGCTGGATCGTCATGAGCGCCGGCACGGGCGGCACCTCGGCGACGATCGGGCGCTATCTTCGATACCGCCGCTATGCGACGCGCCTGTGCGTGGCGGATGTCGAGCACTCCGCCTTCTTCGACGGCTTTCGATGCCGCGACGCGGCACGCACGTGCGATCGCGCCTCGCTCATCGAGGGCGTCGGGCGGCCGAGGGTCGAACCGTCGTTCGTTCCCGGCGTCGTCGATCGCATGGTGAAGGTGCCCGACGCCGCCTCGATCGCCGCGATGAAGGTGCTCTCGCGCCGGCTCGGGCGGCGCGTCGGCGGCTCGACCGGCACCAACTTTTTCGGTCTCTGCTGGCTCGCCGACGAGATGCGGCGGAACGGCGAGGCCGGATCCCTCGTGACGCTCATATGCGATTCCGGCGAGCGTTACGCAAAGACCTACTACACCGAGGCATGGCTCTCCGAGGCAGGACTTCAGACAGCACCCTACGAAGCGAAGCTCGAGGCGTTCCTCGCGGGCGGGGCTTTCGGCTGCGTCTGTCCGGAGGCGTGAAGGCGTGCAGGCTCGTCGATCGTTGACGCGGCAGGAAGCGCACGCCGGCTAGGGATCGGACGCAGGCAACCTCGCGATTGGGTTTCGAAGCTTCGAAGGCGACACGATCTTCCGACGCGGTGACTTTTTCGATGACTCCGCGGACGCCTGGAACCGGCACGATGTGGCCGCGATCCGCTCCATGATGACGCCCGATTGCCGGCTCAAGCGCGTCTGAACTGGATGCCGCATCGCTTCTGAATTGAAGCCTGCTCAAGTGCGTCCATTTCGCCTTTGAGCCGGGCGACCTCGGACGCCGTAGTGCTGTCCCCCTTGATCAGGAAAAGGGCCGGCCAAAACAGGACCACGGCGACGCCGGTAGCGACGGCGTCCCCGGTCGCCTTCTGATCCTGTGCGCCAGTCGCCTGAATGGCGCGCGACGACACGCGCGCCGCTTCCTCGCGAAGCTGATTGCACGAAACCGACGCGTACTGCATCGGCGAAACATAGGCGGCGGAAATGTTTTCTGAACGGGAGGCGCAGGCGGAAAGCGCAACGGCGCAGGCCATCGCCGCGGCAACGGGTTTCGAGATCAACGGGCTAACTCCGAGTGAGGCGAGCCGCCCTTCCGGACCGCCACGCCAACCATTTGGCACAGGCGTCCTAGCGGTGAAGGTTGCTGCACCCCAATACGTCTTTGGTCCCGTAAGGTGCCCGCCAACAACTGATTGGCACCGATCAACAAGTTTAGCCCCGGTTTATTTCGACGTCTTGCGCGCCTTCGGCGTCGCCGGGCGCTGGCCCGACGTGCTGTCGAACGCGCTCACTCCCGGCTGGGTGCCACCCGGATGGGCGGACCGGGCGCCCCCAGCGAGCGCATCCAACGCAGGCTCGGTTGGCCATGAGCGACGATCCGGCAGCGCGGGTGACCGGCAGCGATCCGGTTGCGTCAGAAGCGGCGAAGCTCGCACCCGCCGCAACGCGGCGTCAGGTGCCCGGCTTGCGCACGGCGTCGCCGACCTGCACCGGCTTCGGCAGGAGACCGAGCTTGAAGAAGGCGTCGGCGATCTTCTGTTGTTCCGCCACGACCGGGGCATCGAGCGGCTTGATGCCGTAGGTCTGCCGTTTCAGGGCCACCGCCAGGATCGGCGCCGGGATGCCGACGGAGGGGGCGAGTTCGGCCGCAACCGCGTCGGTGTTGTCCTTCGCGAAGGCGTCGATCTCGGCGATCGCCGCGACGATCGCATCGACCGCGCGAGGATTGGCATTCGCAAAGGCCTTGTCGGCGAGATAGAATTGATGGTTCGGCACAAGCCCCGTGCCGTTCGCGAGGGTGCGGGCCTGCGTCGCCGCTTCCGCCGCCGCCTGGAACGGATCCCAGATCGCCCAGGCGTCGACCGAGCCGCGCTCGAAGGCGGCGCGCGCGTCGGCCGGGGCGAGGAAGATCGGCTGAATATCCGCGTAGGAGAGGCCCGCCGCCTCGAGGGTCCGCACGAGGAGGTAGTGCACGTTCGAGCCTTTGTTCAGCGCCACCTTGCGGCCCTTGAGGTCGGCGACGCTGCGAATCGGGAATCCTTCGGCACCAGGATTGCCTCACCGAGGGGGGCTGGCGGTTCGTGCGCGACGTAGAGGAGGCGATCGCCTGAGGCGGCCGCCTGCGCGAAGATCGGCGGCGCCTCGCCCGTCGAGCCGAAGTCGATCGCGCCGGCGCCGAGCGCTTCGAGAAGCTGCGGACCCGCCGGGAATTCGGCCCACGCGACCTTGTAGCCGAGCGCGGCGAGCTTCGGTTCGAGCAGGCCTTTGCCCTTCAAGAGCACGAGCGTGCCGTACTTCTGATAGCCGAGACGGACGGTCTTCTCGTCCGCGCGGACGACGACCCCGAACAGGACGATGAAGGCTGCCGCGAGAAGGACGAAGGAGATTTGACGCCGGATCTGCGCGCGGGTGAAAGCGACGCGACGAATGCCGAGGGAAATAGACATGGAATTCTCCGATCGATGGGGACGACGATTTCAGCCGGCGGCGGCCCGCCGCTCGGGCACGATTGTGTTGGCGATGACCTCGCCGAAGGGGCCGCGGTTGTAGGTTTCCGGCCGCCCGGTGCCGGTGGTGGCTTTCAGCGGCAGCTTCGGGAAGACGAGCTCGGCGAAGCGATAGGCTTCCTCGAGGTGCGGATAGCCGGAGAGGATGAAGCGGTCGATGCCGGCAGCGATGTACTCGCGCATGCGCTCCGCGACCTGGTCTGGATCGCCGACAAGCGCGGTGCCGGCGCCGCCGCGGACGAGCCCGATGCCGGCCCAGAGGTTCGGTCCGACGACGAGCTTGTCCCGCCGACCGCCATGCAGGCGCGCCATCCGGTTCTGGCCGACGGAGTCGTAACGCGCGAATGTGCGCTGAGCCGCCTCGATCGTCGCGTCGTCGAGCCGCGAGATGAGATCGTCGGCGGCGCGCCAGGCATCCTCCTCGCGCTCGCGGACGATGACGTGGAGGCGGATGCCGAAGGACAGGGCGCGCCCGGCCTGTGCCGCCGCCTCCCGCACCGTCGCGATCTTCGCGGCGACATCGGCGACGGGCTCGCCCCAGGTCAGATAGACGTCGACGTGCTCGGCGGCGGCGGCGATGCCGGCCGGCGACGAGCCGCCGAAGTAGAGCGGCGGTCCGGGCCGCTGCACCGGCGGGAAAAGCAGCTTGCCGTCCTCGATCGCGAGATGCCGACCCTTGTACGTCACGTCGCCACCGTTCAGGAGACGGCGCCAGATGTGCAGGAACTCGTCCGTCACCTCGTAGCGGGCATCGTGCGACAGGAACACGCCATCGCCCTTGAGTTCGACCGGGTCGCCGCCGGTGACGACGTTGATGAGGAACCGCCCGTCCGAGATGCGGTCGAGGGTCGCGGCCATCCGGGCCGCGGCCGCGGGCTCCTGCAGCCCGGGCCGCACGGCGACGAGGAAGCGCAGGCGCCGGGTGAGCGGCGCGAGGGCGGCGGCGATGACCCAGGAGTCCTCGCACGAGCGGCCGGTCGGCAGCAGCACGCCGAAGTAGCCGAGATCGTCCGCGGCCTGGGCGATCTGCCTGAGGTAGGGAGCGAGACCTCGCGCCCGCCCTCGCTCGAGCCGAGATAGCGGCCGTCGCCGTGCGTCGGCAGGAACCAGAGAACGTCGGTGCGGCCGTCGCGCGCTTGCTGACATGGGGTCGTCCTTTCCGAGGATCAGGCGGCCGTCCGAGCCACGCCTCGTACAGCGGGACCGAGTCGGTCGCGGAAGAGATGGTCGAGGATCCGGCCCTCAAGGGCCGCGAGGCGTGCGTCGCCCCGATGCCGCGGCCGAGGCACATCGACTGAAAGATCGAGGGCGACGCGGCCGTCTTCGATGACGAGGATGCGGTCGGCGAGCGCCACCGCCTCGCCGACGTCGTGCGTGACCAGCAGCGCCGTGAAGCGATTGGCCTGCCAGATGCCTTCGATGAGGCCCTGCATGTCGATCCGCGTCAGCGCGTCGAGGGCGCCGAGCGGCTCGTCGAGGGCAAGAAAGCGCGGCCGGCTGACGAGCGCGCGGGCGAGCGCGACGCGCTGGCGCTGGCCGCCGGAGAGGGTCGCCGGCCAGTCCCGCGCCTTCTCCGAGAGGCCGACCCGCTCGAGCGCCTCGCGCGCGAGCGCAAGCCCTTCCGAGCGGGTTCGGACGCCGGCGAGCCCGACCTCGACATTGTCGATCACGCGCGCCCACGGGAGAAGCCGCGGCTCCTGGAACATGATGCGGCGGGTCTGCCCTGCGCGCCGCCCCGTCCTGCGCGCGGACCCGGCCCTCGGTCGGCTCGTCGAGGCCGACGAGAAGGCGCAGCAGCGTGCTCTTGCCACAACCGCTCCGGCCGACGACCGCGACGAACGCGCCGGCGCCGATGCGCAGATCGATGCCTTCGAGAACCCGGTTGCCTCCGAAGGATTTGCCGACCTTTTCGAGGGCGATGGAAAGGCCCGGTTGTCGCTCCGTTGGTGGCAGTGCGGGCCTCCGGCGCGGCTGCCGTCCGTTCGAGCCACGACACCTCGGGGATGCCGCTCACGGGATCGAAGGAGAACGCGTCGGGAGACAGGGTAGCGGCGCGGGCTCGCATGAAGACTGTCCTTCAAACGTTGCGATAGGCGGGATTCCAGGCAAGAAACGTGCGTTCGAGAAGGCGCGTCGCGGTATCTGCGGCCTTGCCGAGAAGTGCATAGATGAGGATCGCGAGCACGACGACGTCGACCAGCATGAACTCGCGCGCCTGCATCGCCATGTAGCCGAGGCCCGATTGGGCCGAGATGGTTTCCGCGACGATCAGCGTCAGCCACATGATGCCGAGCGCGTAGCGGACGCCGACGAAGACCGACGGGAGCGCGCCCGGCAGGATGACCCGTCGAAACAGCGTCCACGCCGACATGCCGTAGATGCGCCCCATCTCGACGAGCTGCGGATCGACGGAGCGAATCCCATGCAGCGTGTTGACATAGACTGGGAAGAACACGCCGAGCGCCACGAGAAAGAGCTTCGCCTCCTCCTCGATGCCGAACCAAAGAATGACGAGCGGGATGAGGGCAAGGTGCGGGATGTTGCGCACCATCTGCAGCGTCGTATCGGTGAGCCGCTCGCTCAGCGCCGAGAGGCCGTTCGCGAGGCCGAGGGCGAAACCGATGCCGCCGCCGACGATGAACCCGCTCGCGGCGCGCGCGAAGCTCGTCCCGACGTGCGTGAAAAGCTCGCCCGACGCGGCGAGCCGCACGCCGGCCGCGACAACGCCGCTCGGCGCCGGCATGAAGCGGGTCGAAGCGAGGCCCGTCGACGCCGCGACCTGCCAGCCGACGATGATCGCAACCGGCACGAGCCATGGCGCGAGCCCGGAGAGATTGTCGCGTCGAAGAACGACTGCCATCGTGCCCTCAGCTCGCGGCCGGTGCCGTCCAGGCGGCGTCCCGGACGCTGATCTGCTTCGGGATGAGCCCGAGGCGGTAGAACTCGTCCGCGATGAGCTGCTGATTGGCGATCGCCTCGCTCGTCAACGGTGCGACAGCGTATTTCGCGCGGGCGGCGGCGACGCGCTGGGCCTCGATGTCGACGGCGGTCACCTCCGCCAGGATCCGGGCGAGATCGTCGGGGTTCGCTTCCGCCCACCGGCCGGTCGCGGCGAGTTCGTCGATCGCCGCCTTGAGGATGCGTGGATGACTTTTCGCGAAGGTTCCGTTCGCAAGGTAGAAGGAGTGGCTGTCGACGATGCCTTCGATGCGGACGATCGGCTTCGCCTTCTGATTCTTCTCGGCGAGCGCGAAGAACGGGTCCCAGATCGTCCATGCATCGACGGAGCCGCGGGCGAAGGCGGCCGCCGCGTCGGCGGGGCTGAGGTAGACGGGCGTCACCTCTGTATAGGCGATGCCTGCCTTCTTCAGCACCTGGACGATGAAGTTGTGCGAGCTCGACCCCTTCGTGAAGGCGATCTTCTTGCCTCTCAGCGCGGCGACGGAAGCGATCGGCGAACCTTCGGGCACGAGAACCGCCGAACTCGCCTGCGGAATCGTCGCCGCGTAGACGAGATCGGCGCCGGCGGCCTGGGCGAAGATCGGCGGGGTGTCGCCGGTCGTCCCGAAATCGACGGAGCCGACGCTCAAGGCCTCGAGAAGCGGCGGGCCGGATTGGAATTCGAGCCACTTCACGGTCTCGATGCCGAGGGGTTTCAGGCGCCGTTCGATGTCGCCCCTCTGCTTGGCGACGACGATGGCACCACTCTTCTGGAAGCCGATGCGGAACTCGCGGGGCGCGGCGCCGGATTGCGCGAAGCTGCGCGTTGCCGCGGCGGCGACGGCTGCGGCCGTGCCCAGGAGGGCGGAACGTCGGGAAAGGCTCATCTGTCGGGCTCCGGGTGGGGGATGCGGCGAGACGTCCGGCCGTGCCGGTCGCGCCGGGGTGAGGATCGAGAAGCAGCGCGAGCTGTCTCGCCGCGTCGGAGATGCGCTTTTCGAGAGCCGCGTCGACGACCGCATAACCTTGGCCGCCCGCTGCGCGCGACGATCTCGCCGTCCGCCGCGTAGACTGCCGTCGGGATGGTCAGGGCGGTAAAGAAGCCGAACAGGGGTCTCAGCGCGTGCTCGACGACGAGCGCGTGCCGCGGCCCGCCGCCCGACGCGGCGAGGACGACGGGCTTGCCGGCGAGCCGGTCCGGTTCGACGAGATCGAAGACATGCTTGAAGAGGCCCGTATAGGAGCCCTTGTAGACCGGGGAGCCGACGATCAGGGCGTCTGCGCTCTCGATCGCGTCGACGATCCGCCGCGCCGGCAGCGTCAGCGTCGCCCGGTCGAAGGATCCGGCGAGGCCGGGGCCCGCATCGACGAGATCGAACACGCGCAGATCCGCGTGCAGGCCACGCGCCACCTCCGCACCGATCGCTTCGAGCAGCGCACGCGTGCGCGAGGGACGATGGAGGCTGCCGGCGAAGGCGACGATACGGGGACGCGACATGCGATGCTCCGGCTCAGACGGATGCCAGGGACGGAAGCCCCGTGCCGGCTGCGGCGCGCCGTCTCCGCGGGACGCTGCGTCCGAAGCCGGTGTTGCGTTCGAGGATCTCCCGGGCGGCGCGAGACGCTTCGCCGGCCGTGCGAAAGAAGCGGCCTTCGAGGCGGTCGAAGAGCCTGTCGGAGGAGAAGAAGCGGAAGCGGCCGGGCGTCTCGGGCACCAGGATGCCGGCAGTGCGTTCGTCGATCTCGATCACGCGTGCGATGCTCATGACAAATGTCTCCCGTCGCCGGCGAAGCAGCCGGCCGTGTCATCGATGAAGGTCGGCAGGGACGGCTGCGGCTAGCGCCGACAACCGTCGCGGACGGCGCCGCAGCGACGGGAGTGAGTTCGTGTTAGGGAGGAAACGGGCGCGCTCATTGCCGACAGTCCTCGTCAGTTCGGACCACGGGCGATGGTAACGCACCGTGGCGCTTTAGCGTTTGATCACGCGGCGCAAGCTGCACACTTCAAATCACCGCGGCCGTTGCTCGGCGCAGGCGCGTCGCTCAGGCAAGAGGAGACTGACTGCCGCCATCGCTATCGTCAACGAGAATGTTCTATTGAAGGAACGGTGCAATCGAAACGATCGTTGCTTCCAATCGTAGCCTACCGCAGAAGAATTTCTCGTCGCTCGCGTGCAAACAAAACGCACGGAGATTGCAATTCTCGTTCGCAACATTTTGGGAGGAGAGTCGCTTCGCACGATCGCCCTTCGCCACCTGAAACTTCTCGATGACTTGGGAGTTGATCGCGGGGATACTCGCGCCCCGCGTGGCCGGTTTGTCAGCTTCCGCGGCATGCGCTATCCCTTATGGATTGGAATGCCGGGCGGAGGACCGATGTCGCACCAGAGTCTCCCCCTTGCCATCGTCGGCGCCGGATTCAGCGGCACCATGACCGCACTCCAGGTACTGAGGGCCATGCCGGATGTCCCGGTCCTCCTGTGCGAGCGTTCGTCCCGGTTTGCGCGCGGCACCGCCTACGCGACCGAGAACTCCGTCCACCTTCTCAACGTGCGCGCCACGAACATGAGCGCCTACCCCGACGAGCCCGATCATTTCGTACGCTGGCTCGCAGCCGAGGTCGCGCAGGCACCGGTGGCCGAGATCGTCCGCCACATTCGGGACAGCGCGGCGGGTACTTTCGTCTCGCGCGATCTCTACGGGCGTTATCTCAGCGGCCTCCTGCGCGACGACCTTCGCAGCACGGACGGCGCGCTGCGCCTGCGCGTCGTCCCCGACGAGGTGGTCGATCTCGAACCGGCGGAGGAAGGCTACGTGCTCACGCTCGCCGGCGGGCGGCGTCACCGCGTCGCCGGTGCGATCCTTGCCATCGGCAACCTGCATGCGGACGTGCCCGCGCCAGGACGTTACTTCGAGGATCCCTGGAGCGAGCGCCTGAGCGAGGATCTCGAGCCGGGCAGGCCGGTCGTCATCCTCGGTTCCGGTCTGACGACGGTCGACGTCACCATGCAACTCTGGGCGAGTGGCTTTGCCGGGCCCGTCATCGCCATCTCGCGCCATGGCCTGTTGCCGAGGACCCACGTCCCCTCGACACCCTGGCCGTTGCCCGCGCTCACCGACGACGAGAGAGGATCCGTGCTGCGATTGCTGCGCCGGATTCGGCGGGAGGCGGAGGCGGCGCGTGCCGAAGGCGCCGCCTGGCAGGACGTGCTCGATGCGCTCCGCCCCGCCACCGCGACGCTCTGGCAGCGGCTGCCGCTCGTCGAACAGCGGCGCTTCCTGCGGCATGCCCGCCGCTGGTGGGATGTTCACCGCCACCGCACCGCGCCCCCCATCGCCCAGCAACTCCACGGCCTCGTGCAGCAGGGCTACCTGTCGGTCGAGGCCGGCCGCGTCACGAACGTCGAGACCGTGGATGGCCACGCCCGCGTCACCTATCGGCCGCGGGGCAGATCGAGCGAGGTTCACATCGAGGCGCAGCGCGTCGTCGATGCGACCGGCGTGGCGCCGGCGGGCGACGTCGAGTCGCCGCTTCTGACGAGTTTCCTCCGCCGAGGGCTGGTGACGCTCGACCGGCACCGCCTTGGCCTCGAGGTGAGCGAGCGGCTCGAAGCGATCGGCACGCGCGGCGGCGTGACGCCCGGGCTGTGGGCGCTCGGGCCGATCGTGCGCGGCGTGTTCTGGGAATGCACCGCGGTGCCCGATATCCGCCGCCAGGCGGCGGAGGTCGCAGATATCGTCGCCGACTCGGGCCTCGCTCCCGGCGCGGGCCGGCGACCTTCGGCCCTCCGGCATGGCGCGCCCTCGAAGCGACGGCCCGCCGTCTTGCCCCTGTGCGATGAACTCTCACCGGAGGCAGGCTGTCGATCAAGCGGCGATCGAGACGATGTCTGTGAGGATGATCTTGCGAAATTCGTTCACCAGGATCTCGAGACGGACGATCCAGAGGCCGTCCATCGGCAGATAGAGAACGGCCGGCGCAAAGGCCCCGGACGCGGTACGGGCGAGCGTCGCCTCGAAGGGGCCGAGGCCGAACGACGGCTTCTCAATTCTCAGCGTGATCGCCAGGGGCTTCTCGCCGCCGGGTAACGCGAAGTCGTCGAGGACGATGCTGACCGGGCCGGCGCGCGGCGGACGGATCGACAGGCGCCCCGATGCGCCCTCACCGTGCATCGCGACGAACACGGCACCGGGCGTCGCCGCGCGAGGGGGAGGCGTGAAGCGCCACAGGCCGGCGACGCCGAGCACGCCGAAGGCAAGCGCGGTCTCGCCGGCGATGCTGACAACCAGGCGGCGCCGGCCGGCAGCGGACCCGGCGAGCGCGGCGGGCGCAAAGGACGCGCGGTTGGCGGCAGCGAGGGCCAGCATTCCGGCGAACAGTGCGAACTTGAGAATGAAGACGCGCCCGTAGGCGGTCGTCCAGAGGTCGGCGGGCGCGCGAAACTGCAGAAGGGCGAGCGCGAGCCCGGACCCGAACAGCAGGACGAGCCCGTACGGAATGACTTGAGTGAAGCGCCGCAGCAGCACCTCTCCGCCGGCGCCTCCGGCCCGCGCCTCGAGCAGCAGCGCGGGCAGAGCTCCGAGCCAGAAGGTCACTGCGACCGCGTGCAGGACCACGACGAGTTCGCGAAAGTGTCTCCGGCGGTGCCGTCGCCGCGTGGCCGCTCGTCGCGAAGGCCGCTCCGACGGCAGCGACCGCGGCGCCGGCCAGGACGCGGGACGCGACCTCGCTCCCACGCCTGCCCGAGAGGGCTGCCGCCGACACGGCCGCGATGTTCAACAATGCCGACGTGCCCCAGGTGGTCTGCACGAGCGCGGTGGTCCAGGTCGCCACGTCGGTCAAGCCAGCGAGGGAAATCCCTTTCGCGTCGAGGCCCTGAAGGCCGATCGACACGGCGGCGCCGAGGGCGCCGGTTGCGAGCGCCCAGTCGATGGTGCGCCGCGACGCGGAGGCCGTGCCGCGATTTCCAGCGAGGAAGGCGAGGACGGCAGCGCCGCCGACCCCGAACGTCGCCCCGCAAGCCGTCATGAGGCGCGAGAGCCACAGCAGGACGCGCACGGCGAGCGGCGTCTCGGCTTCGACAGCGAGCGTCGCCGAGACGCGCCCGACCGAGTAGACGAAGGCTCCGCCGACGGGATGCCCATCCTCCGAAACGACCCGCCAGGAGAGCGAATAGGTCCCTTGCTCAGATTGCGGTGGCACGGCGAGCGCGTGTGCGGCGGCGGCCGGCGACGAAAGAGGCAGGTCGAAACGCTCGCCGGACGGCGTCGTCAAGCGTGCGGAGGTGAGGACGACGGGTTCGTTGAAGCGAAGCACCACCGTCCGCGGCGGTTCGCCGGTGACGAGCCCGGCGGCGGGATCCGAGGCGAGGAACGAGGCATGCGCCTCGGCGCGGTCGGCAGCGCCGAAGAGCAGGATGGCGAAAACGAGACCGGCAAGGCAGGCGGCGAGGGACGCAAGCCGCGGCGTCACGTCGGCCCGTTGAGCTTGAACGAAGGCGCCGGCGACTTGAGGTCTCCGGGCTTTCCGCCGGGAGCCGGAATTTCGATCCAACGCTCGACGGCCGCCCCGCACTCCTGCACGACTGGAACGTAGACCGGGTGCGGCTCCTGCGACTTCGCAGTGGCGACAAAAAGGGCGAACTCGTCGTAGATGCCCTCCTCGAGGCGTCCGGACCAGGCGATCTCTTCCGGCGCCGCCGCGTGCCCGTGCCCGGCTTGCGGAGCGTTGCCACCCTCACCTTTGACCACGTCGATGGTCCAACCCGCCTTGGCCTGCGGCTTCGCCGACGTGAACTCGGCCGGAATGCGGACGCGGATGCGTGTCGTCGCCGCGCCGGAGCATCCATGCGGCACCCGCAGCACGAGCTTGAACGATGTTCCCGCCACGGCCTCCTTGTTCTCCAGGGTGACATGCGCGGAAGCGGGCGCCGCGCCCGCCATCACGGCGAGCCAGGCGACGGTCGGCACGGAGATACGGGTCATGATGAGCTTTTCCATAGGAGTGAAGGAGCGAGGATCACCAGCTCTGCGCGAGGCCGAGATGGCCGAGCGCCGTGCGGCGCAAGCTCGACGAGGCGCGGATCGCCGCGATGGCGGGGATAGGGAAGATCGACGGCGATGTCGGCAACGATGCGCGCCGGCCGCGGCCCGAAGACGACGACGCGCTGGCTGAGGAAGAGCGCCTCCTCGACGTCGTGGGTGACGAGGAGCGCCGTGAATCCGGCTGCGACGCCAGAGGCCGACGAGTTCTTCCTGCATGGCGAGGCGGGTCAGCGAATCGAGCTTGCCGAGCGGCTCGTCGAGGAGGAGCAGCTGCGGATCGTTGACGAGGGCGCGGGCCAGCGCACACGCGCTGCGCCATGCCGCCGGAGAGCTGGTGCGGATAGGCGTCGTCGAAACCGTCGAGCCCGACGAGCTGATGACGTCCTCGACGCGCCGCCGCGACTTCTTCAGGCAGTGCCTCGCGCTTCGAGGCCGAGCGCGACGTTGCCCCACACCGTCCGCCATGGATAACAGGGTCGGATCCTGGAAGACCAGGATGCGCGACGGGTCCGGCTCGCCGACGTTCCGCCGTCCGACCGTGAGATCCTGCCCCGCGTCGGATGATCGAGGCCGGCGAGGAGGCGCAGCAGCGTGGACTTGCCGCAACCCGACGGGCCGAGCAGCGCGATGAACGATCCCGGCTCGACCGAAAAGTCGACGCCGTCGAGCACCGGCAGCGGCTCGCCCTCGAGCTCGAAGCGGTGGAAGACGCTCGGAGATGTCGATCGTCGAGGCCGGCGGCGCCGTCGCGATGCCGGACGTTCGCAGCAACGCGGCTACCATCGGACCAGCCCCTTCTGCCAGGACAGCAGCCAGTCGCGCACCCGAAACAGCATGCGTGATCAGGCTCGAGCACGGCGAGCGCCATGACGAGCAGCGCGGCATAGAGGTTGCCGTAGGCGCCCCACCCCTGCGCCCAGTTGCAGATACCAGCCGAGCCCGGACTTGACGCCGAGCATCTCGGCGACGACGAGCACGGCGAACGACGAGCCGAGACCCATGAACAGCCCGACGAACAGGTGCGGCAGCGCCGCCGGTATCGCGACCTTCAGAATCAGGAAGCGCTGTTCGCGCCGAGCGTGCGCGCGATGTCGTAGTAGTCGCGATTGACGCTGGCGATGCCCGACCAGGTCAGCATCGTCGACCGGGAAGGCGAGCTCGCGAGCGCGATTACGAAGACGCTTGCGCGCTCGCGCTCGTCGGGAAGATGAAGAAGATGAGCGGCAGCCAGGCCGTCGCCGGCAGCGGGCCGATGAGGCGCAGCAGCGGATGTATCCAGTAGCCGGCCGCCCGCGACCAGCCCATCGTGACGCCGATGCGAAGCCGGCGCAGGCGCCGAAGGCAAATAGCCCTTGACGAGCAGCCAGCACCGAAGCACGCAGACGCTGTCGAGGAGCCGCGCGCCAGTCGTCCGACGAACACCTCGATGAGCGCTCTGCGGCGACGAGAAGAACGGCAGCGGCAGGAAGCCGGTCTTCGCCGTCGACGATCTCCCAGAGCCGCGACGACGAGCCGCAGCGCCGCCGAACCAGGGGCCGGCGCTGCGGATGCGGGCCGCGACGGCGCCGCGCCTCCCGCTGGAACCGCCGCGAGACGACACAAGCCGGCGACGATGCCGCGAGAGCGATCGCCAGGGCTTCCGCCGTATGGGATGGGATGATCTCCGGCCACAGCATCGATCAGCGCGCCGACGCCGATCCAGACGCCGGCCGCCACCAGCCGAGCACCCAGATGCCGCCCCGGAGGCGAAAGCGCGGCTGCGCCAGGACAGAGGTTGTCGAACGGAGCGTCCCGTCGGCGGCGAGATCGATCGATGTTCATCGGCCGGACCTCCACTACGCCGTCAACACGTCGGCATAGACGCTCTCGGCGAATTGCGCGGATCGGTCGAGTTCTTGAAGACCTGGACTCGCGCAGCTCTGCGGCATAGAGCGCGATCTCCTTCTTCAGATCGCGCGCCGACGGGTCGTGGCCGTGGGTCTGGCTCGAGCAGCATGCCGACGAGTTGCTCGACCGTCACGTTCTTCGGCGCGACTTCGCGACAGGAAGGCCGCTGCGTCCTCGCGGCTTCGCGACGGTCCAGTCGTGCGCTTCGAGAAGCGCGCGAGTCAGCGCGCGAGGCGGTCGGCGGTCGTTGCGATCAGGCTGCCGCGCAGGCCGACGATGCAGCAGACGCGGTTGTCGAAGCCGTGATCGAGATTGGACGCGATCTGCGATCCAGTCGGCTCGCTGCAGCCAGAAGTAGGCGTTCGGGATCGCCGTCGGCGATCGCGTGCGATCTCGCCCTTCTCGGCGGCGAGCTGGCAGCGCGGCGATCGGATACTGGCGCCATTCGACGTCCTTGACCGGATCGAGCCCCTCCTTGTGGAACAGGATCGAGAAGAAATTCTTGCCGGGGCTGTTGAGGTCGGAAATGCCGATCGTCTTGCCCTTGAGGTCGGCTTGAGCGTCTGTGATGCTCGCCGACTTCGAGCGCGACGAGGCGCGAGCAGCCGCCATGCGAGCCGGCGGTGATCTTGACGTCGAACCCGGCTTCGAGCGCCTTCAGCCAGCGCAGCGCCATGCCGACGCCGCCGTCGGCCTTGCCGGTGGCGAGGGCTTCGAGCAGGTTCTCGGTCGAGGCCGCCGAAATCGATCAGCTCGACGTCGAGCCCGTACTTCTTGAAGATGCCCCTTCTCCTTCGCGAGATAGACCGGCGCCAGGCAGATGGCGCGATGGCGTTGGTCGCGAACTTGATCTTCTTCAGCTCGCCGGCCGGCGCGGCTGGGCTGCGGGCGAGCGCTGCTCGCCGCAACGGCCGAGCGGGCAGCGCAGGCCGAGCGCGCGCGCCGCCTTCAGGAACGCAGCGGCGCTCGGCCCGTCGATGCAGCGCGTGCCTGCTGCGCCGATGCAAAGTGTCTTCAGGCATGTGGTCGTTTCTCCTGGTGTTGTCCGTCGATGGATGCTGAGCCTGTCTGAGACGTTGCGCGTCTGGAATGGGCTCAGTCAGGCCTGCACGCGCCTACGCGTCGGCCCGCTCGGCGACGAGCGCGCGCACCCGCGGGATGAGATCGCGCCCGTAGTGGAGGGCGTCCTGCGATCGGGTCGAAGCCGCGGATCAGAAAGTGGTGACGCCGAGATCGTAGTAGTCGAGCATGGCGTCGGCGACCTGATCGGGCGTGCCGACGAGGGAGGTCGAGTTGCCCCGGCGCCGGTGAGCGCCGCGATCTCCGTCCACAGCCGCTTGTCGAGCCGCGCGCCCTTGGCGGCCGCGGCCAGCAGGCGGCGCGAGCCTTCGTTCGGCGGACTGGTTGTCCCTGGCGTTGACGCGAAGCCGCTTCGCGCGATCTGGCGCCCGCGCCTGGCTCGCGCAGGATGCGGTCGGCCTTCGCCCAGGCCGCCTCCTCGGTGTCGGCGAGGATCGGGCGCAGCGACAGGCTGAAGCGCGGCGAGCGGCCATGCGGCGCTGCCGCGGCCCGCACGCGGCCGATGAGCTCGCGCCACCTGATCGTACGTCTCGCCCCACAGGGCGTAGATGTCGGCATGCTTGCCGGCGACCTCGATGGCGGCATCCGACGCGCCGCCGAAATAGACCGGAATGCCGCCGCCGAGCGGCTTGATCTCCGAGAAGCCGCCGGCGACCGTGTAGATATGTGCCGGCGTAGTCGAACGGCTCGGCGCTCGTCCACTCGCGCCGCACGATGTCGAGATACTCGCTGGTGCGGGCATAGCGCTCGTCCTTCGTCAGGTGGTCGCCGTCCTGCGCCAGCTCCTCGTCGTCGCCGCCGGTGATGATGTGGACGCCGACACGCGGCCGTCGGAGATGTGGTCGAGGGTGGCGAGCTGCCGCGCGGCGAGGGTCGGCGCCGTGAAACCTGGCCGATGCGCGATCATCAGCTTCAGCCGCCGCGTCAGGCAGGCGACGTGCTGGCCGACGAGGATGCTTTCGGGCGAGGTGGAATGAAAGGCGAGCAGCACCCGGTCGAAGCCGCCGTACTCCTGGACTTGGCGAGCGGCTTCGATGTAGGTCGCGGTCGATCGGCGGACCCTTCCGCACGATCGTCTCGGAGGCGTTGAAGTTGCCGACGAAGCCGATGAATTCGATCGGCATGAAACCTCATTGTCGCCTTTTCGAGGCTCAAGGGCCGCCGGCCGGCGTCCGATCCGCACCGTGTCTTCCTGCGGGCAGTGGATGCGGCCGCACAGCACATCGCGATGATGGCGCTCGAGCGGATTGTGCGCGGCTGACCCGTGGTTGCCGGTGAGCTTCAGCGCCTTCTCGACGACGCGCGATCGCGTTTTCCGTGGTGACGACCTTGAGCAAGCCGCGCCTCCGCAGCGTGAAGCGGCAGCCCTTCGTCGACGTCGCGCGCCGTCGCACGAGATCAGTCGCCGGTTGACCGACGATGCAGCTGCTCGATCTCGCCGACCGCCTGCTGGATGCGCGGCACGGTCGCCAGCGGACTGGCCGAGATTGCTCGGACGCGTTCATTCAGGAAGCGCACCAGCCAGTCGCGGGCCGCTTCGGGCGACGCCGGTGTAGAGCGAGCCGGGCAGCATGCCGAACCAGTGCCGCCTGGTGCCGTCGCCGCGCGTGTCCCACTCGCTCGGCGGCCGGATGTCGGCGCGTGGTCGAACGGAATCCGCACACTCGCTCGAGGACGACGTCATGGCTACCGGAGGCGCGCATGCCGAGCGGATTCCAGGTCGCCTCGATGCGAACGCCGTCGGCATCGAGGGGCACCAGGAAGCCGCCGACCCGCGGGGCCTCGGCTCGTCCGTGCGTGCCCAGACGATCGCCCCAGCCGCAGGCCGGTCGGCGCCGGTCGAATAGATCTTTCGCCCGCTGATCGACCAGCCGTCGGCGTGCGCCGCGCCATCGTGGCCGGCAAGTCCACCCCGTAGCGGGGTGCCGAGTTCGGGCTCGACGCGCAGCGCATTGATCAAGGCGCCGTCGCGGATCGCGGCGTTGACGATCGTCGCGACGACCGACGCCGGCGCGCTGCCCTTCGGCAACGAGCCGAGCTGGATGTACTGCATCGCGAGGATAAGCGCGGTGGACGGCTCCGCTTTCGCAATCGCTCCGACGACCTCGCCCGCCTCGCGCACGCCGGCTCCGCGCCCGCCGAGGGAACGGGGCGCCGTAATGCCGAGCAGGCCGGCCTCGTGGAGCCGACGAAAGTTCGCGGCGGGGAATACACCGGCGCGATCCAGAGTCACCGCGCCGTCGGCGATCTCGGCGGCGACCAGCTCCGCGGTCTCGACGAGTGTCAGCGCGCGAGTCATTGCGACGTCGCATCGATTGCGAGGACGGCCGAGACTGCTTCGGCGGTCGCTGTGGTTTCTTCTCGCGTCATGGAAACTCCAGCCGGTGGGAGGCAGCCTCGCCACGACAGAATCAGCAAAGGTGCGAGCGGTTCCATCGGCGCTTGCCTACTCGGTGCTTCGCCTCTCGACACGCCTGAAATCGTTGCGGAGTGCTCGCCAAGTGTCAAACAAATGATCTTTCAAAGATTCCCTTCGATGCGGAATGTTTATGGCGTTCGACATGAATTGAGGAGGAGACCAATGTGTCTCCCGGCGAAAGGTTCAACTGCGTGCTCGTCCGCTCAGACGACGCAGCCGTGGTAATCGCCATCCCGGACGTCGACCCCCCCGAGAAATCAGAACGAGATCTATTGTCTGGAACCGATTCACGGCCATCGTGAACGCGGAACCCGGTATCGCCGCTCGACGACAGCAGGCGAAACCCGAGTGACGAGAAGACGTTCGCGGCGGCCCGCGGAAAATCAAATTCTCTTTTCGGTCGACGTTCGCGATCTCTTTTCGCGACGGGGATGAGACATCTCTCGACGCTCGACGCGCGGGCACCGAATCTGCACGCGACCTCATGCAAACGGAAGATCATTCCCGTTGACTTCGCTTCCCGACGTCATGACTTTCACGGTCCGACCCGGATCGAGGTGACATGGGCAAATGACCAAAGACAAGTCGTTGAAACGGACGTTCTCAGAGCTCGAGGCGGAGCGGGAGCGGACCTGGTCGTCCAGCGCGCTTCAGGTGAACAGAAATCAGCGTCGTACGCTCGTCGAAGGATTCGCCGAAAGACGGCACGTCGCTCCGGGCGACGTCCTCGGTGAGGCATCACTTGTCGAGGTGGACGCCGGGAAGTTCGTTCTCGCGGATGTTCTGTCGCAAGGACCCGCGGTGCTGATCTTTTTTCGGTTTGCCGGGTGCCCCGCCTGCAACCTCGCCCTGCCGCACTACGAGCGGACGCTCGCGGCGGAGGTGCGCTTCCGCGGCGGCTTTCTCGTCGCAATAAGCCCGCAGCTCCCCGAGCGCCTGGTCGAGATCAAGCGTCGGCACGGCCTGTCCTTCGCCGTCGCGAGCGATCCGGGGAACGCCTTGGCGCAGCGTCTCGGCATTACCTATTCCTTCGATGAACCGTCACGGCAGGCGGCACTTTCGAAGGGACAGCCGATCGGGGACGTGACCGGAACGGGCACGTGGGAACTGCCGATGCCTGCGGTCCTGATCGTCGATCGGGCCGCCATCGTGCGCTTCGTCGATGTCAGTCCCGACTGGCTCGCGCGGACCGAGTTCGAGACGGTTCTCGACGCCCTCGATCGCCTGGTGCCGGGAGACGCGGGCGCGCAACGTCGCGTCGCTTGACCGGCATTCTCCAAATCGGGAAAAACCGAAAATGTCGTCCGTCACCCGTGGCTCCCTCGGCCTGGTGCTCGGCGCCGGTGCCATCGCAGCACCGACCGCGCTTCGTGCCGCCGGCGACCTGAGCAAAGTGACGCTGCGGGTCGGAGATCAGGTCGGCCGCTGCATCGCCCGCGACACCTGCGTTGCCGTGCTGCCTAGGTAACGTTGGCCCGGGCCGGTGCGGGAAAAAAGCGGTTCGCCGGGCGGCGCAGCCCGAGGCTGTCCCGCAGCGTCGTGCCCTCGTACTCGCGCCTGAACAGGCCGCGCTTCTGCAACTCGGGGACGACCCGATCCACGAAGTCGTCGAGCCCGTCCGGCAGATAGGGAAACATGACGTTGAATCCGTCCGCCCCTTCCGTCTCCAACCACTCCTCCATCTCGTCCGCGATAGTGGCGGGGGTGCCGACGAACGCCAGGCCAGCATAACCGCCAAGGCGCTGAGCAAGCTGGCGGACGGTCAGATTCTCGCGACGGGCGAGCGCGATCGCGCGCTCCCGGCCGCTCTTGCTGGCGTTCGTCTCCGGGACGTCCGGCAGCGGTCCGTCCGGGTCGAAGCGCGAGGCGTCGTGTCCGAGGGCGATCGAGAGGGAGGCGATTGCGCTGTCGTAGTGCACCAGACTGTCGAGGTCGGCGCGCTTGGCCTTAGCCTCCTCGACCGTGTCGCCGACGACGACGAAGGCACCGGGCAGGACCTTGAGCTCGTCGCGAGAACGCCCGAAAGCGTCCATCCGCCCCTTGATGTCGGCATAGAAGGCACGCCCGCTCTCGAGATTCCCATGCGCCGCGAACACCACTTCCGCGGTTTCGGCCGCGAGCTTGCGCCCCGCCTCCGAGGCGCCGGCCTGCACGATCACCGGCCAGCCCTGAACCGGCCGAGCGATATGGAGCGGGCCACGAACGGACAAGTGCTCTCCCTTGTGATCGAGAACGTGCAGCCTTGCCGGATCGAAGTAGATGCCGCTCTCCTGATCGCGCACGAACGCATCATCCGCCCAGCTGTCCCACAGCCCCGTCACGACATCGTAGAACTCCCGTGCGCGGTCGTAGCGCTCGCCGTGCTCCATGTGCTCATCGAGGCCAAAATTCAGGGCCGCGTCAGGATTGGAGGTCGTGACGATGTTCCAGCCCGCACGGCCGCCGGAAATGTGGTCGAGCGAGGCGAACCGGCGAGCGATGTGGAAGGGCGCGTCGAAGGTGGTGGAGGCGGTCGCGACGAGTCCGATCCGCTCGGTGACCGCGGCGAGGGCGGAGAGGAGCGTGAACGGCTCGAACGACGTCACCGTATGGCTGCGCTTGAGCGCCTCGACGGGCATGTTCAGGAGCGCGAGATGGTCGGCCATGAAGAACGCATCGAACTTCGCAGCCTCGAGCCGCTGAGCGGAACGCTTGAGATGTGTGAAGTTGAAGTTGGCGTCGCGGTGGGCGCGCGGGTGCCGCCAGGCGCCAGTGTGAATGCTCGCCGGACGCATGAACGCTCCGAGCTTCAGCTGCTTGCGCGTGCTCATCGTCCTCGTCCCTTTCGTTCAAGAAGTGCTCGACCGCCGCGCCCATGTCGGATGCGACACGGGGCGATGACCCTCCAAACATCGCCCACAATCAAGAGAATTGTACGTTCTAAATAACGGCGCTGCGGAGAACGACGTATCCGGTCGAAAGGCAATTTCGAAGCATTGCTACTAATCGGTTCCGGTTTTGCGCTGTCGACGAGGAACGAGGTAAGCGTCGGAGCCGTAAAAATGGGATTCGTCTTTCCAAATCAACCGTCCTTTGAAAAGAACATTCTCATTGACATCAAGAAACCCACCGGCGAGCTTTTGCAGCAACGGGGCAGTCGTGGTGCACTTGCTGCGAAGTCTCGCCGGCGCATTTACCGTGAGGCGCTCCGCGCATGTCTTTGCAGCTTGCGCCCGAGAGGACAGCTCAGCGGATGTTGGAGGGCGATTGATGTCGACGCTGCGCGAATATCTCGTCCAGAAGCGCGAGGCGGTACTCGCACGCGGAAACCGCATCCGCGAAGGCTCGCTGAGCGCGACGCCTCTCGCCGCGACAGCGATTGCCGAGGGGCGCAGCGGCGTTCGCCGGATCCACATCCGTGATCACCGGGTCATCACGGACTCGCCGCCCGATTTCGCCGGCTACGATCTCGGTCCTTCCTCGCCGGAACTGCAGCTTGGCATCCTTGCCTCCTGCCTCAATCACTCCTTCCTGATCCAGGCCGCTTTGCACGACGTTCCAATCGATTCGATCGGGGTCGAGGTCACCGGCCGAATTGATCCCCGAGCCGGAACGCCCGGCCACGAACTCACGCCGGTCTACCCTCACGATCTGCGCTACACGGTCGCCATTTCCTCGCCGGCGAGCGAAGCAGACATCGCCACCTTGACGGATGCCGTAGACCGCACGTGCCCAATTCTTAACCTGCTGCGCGGGCCGCAGCGCGTGGAGGGCCGCATCGTTGTCCGCTTCCCGGACGTCACCACCCGGCCCGAGTCCGACGCGGTCGCGGCCTGAGTCTGCAGTCTCTTAGTTTTAGAATTGGCAGCGCAGGGATAGTTCGTTTGGCCTGCGCCAAGCCGCACTTGGTATCGACATCTCAACGACGGAGCAAATGCAATGACAACGTTCTCGCGGAGAGGCTTCTTGGGATCCGTCGCCACCGCGGCAGCTACCGGCGCGGTGGGCGTGCCCGCCTTGCTGACCGGTGGCGCGCGCGCTGCCGAGTCGACTCTGAAGCCCCGCAAGTTGCCGTTCCCTCCGAACGATGATTTCGGGAACTACGAACCCGCGATCTCAGCGGACGGGAACAGCATCTATTTTGCGCGCTTTGCGGACAACGGAACCGGCGCCGGCGACAAGCGGGTGAAGGGCACGGCCGATCTATTCGTCACGCGTCGCGTCCGGCAGGACAGTCCGTGGCCGGGAAATCCCGGCGACTGGTCGGCGCCGGAGCGTCTGCCCGACACCGTGAACAGCGATTCCACGGACCTCGAACCCTGGATCTCCCCGGACGACAAAAGTCTTTACTTCCAGAGCCGACGCGACGGCGGCTCCGGCAGCTCCGACATTTGGGTCAGCGAAAAGGGGGCGGACGGCGAGTGGGGAAAGGCGCATCCTGTCCTCGCGGGCGATATCAACACGCAGTATCAGGACCACTGCTTCTTCCCCTTCGATCTCCCCGGGCAGCCGACCGCGATGAACTTCATCTCGGTGAGGCCTCGCGAGGCCGGCAAGCCGCCGACGACCGACCTTTACACGACGCGGCAGGTGAATGGCGTCTGGAGCCCCGCGGAGCGCTATGCGGACGCCCTCCTCGACTCCATCGCCTGGAAATGCCGCTTCAATCTGGTCACTCGCGACAACTTCACGCTCGGCATCGTCACCGTGCACGATTTCGGCAAGTTTCATGCACTGCTGTTCGTGCACTACGATCCGGCGAGCAAGCGTTGGAAGGGCCCGATCGTCGAGGCGCCGTTCAACGATTGGAACGTCGACGGCGGATGCCCGACGATCCAGGCCAACGGCGAGCGCGTGATCTGGTCGGCAGGATACGACCGCGGTCCGGGCCCGATCACCGGCGGTCCGAGCGGTGGCGGCGGCGTGTACGACATCTTCTGGCTTCCGACCAGCGAGATCATCGCCTACTACAAAGGCAGAGCGGGGCTCGTCTGAAATCGGCGAGACTTCGAGGTGATGAAGCTCTCGGCAAGGAAGCGCTTGCTTGCGCTGAGCGTTCTCGGATGGGCGCTCGGCGCGAATGTCGCGCTGGGGCACAGCGGGCTCCTGCGGGCAGAACCTCCTCTCGAGAGCAAGCTCAAGCGGCCGCCCAAGGAAATCAAGCTTCACTTCTCCGAAGGCCTCGAGCCGGCCTATAGCGCGGTACGGGTCGAAGATCCGCAGGGTCGGCGCGTCGATCGTGGCGACAGCCGGGTCGATCCCGCAAGCCCGTCCGTGCTTCGTGTCACGCTTGGAGCGCTCGCGCCGGCGACTTACACGGTCATCTGGCGCGTACTCTCGGTCGACTCGCACATCACCGAGGGCCGCTTCAGCTTCACCGTCGAATGAACGCGCTCCTCCTGGCGGCGCTCGGCATTCATCTGGTCACCTGCGCGCTCGCAGTCGGCACGTTGTGCATGCTGCTGCTCGCCGGGCCTCCGCCGGGGCGAGCCATGCGTCGCTGGGAAAAGCGGTCGCTGCAGATCGTCCGCTGGTCGGTGGTCGTCGCGCTCGGCTCAGGAGTGCTTTGGCTTCTCGCCCGCACCGCATTGTTCGAAGGGCGGTCCGACGCGGCGCTCGAGGCGGCGGCCGTCTGGCGCGCGGCAATCGACACCTGGCCCGGGCGCGTCTGGCTTGTCCGACACGGCCTCCTGCTGCTGCTCGCGGCCTTCCTGGTGATCCGCGGCGACGTGTCGGCGCGTCGAGACTGGTACGCCGCGCGAAGCCAGGCCTTCATCATGGCTGCGCTCGTGCTGACCCTCCTCGCCGGCTCGAGCCATACGGCGGCCCTTTCGGAGGGCGGATGGACGGTCGCCAACGACATGCTGCACCTTTTGGGCGCCGGCGTCTGGGTCGGCGGACTGCCGGCGCTTGCCCTTCTGCTCTACGCCGCCAGCCGCGATGACCCCGCACCGAGCGCCTATGCCGTAGCAGCAGCGCGACGATTTTCGCGCCTTGCGCTCTGCGCGGTGCTCACCCTCGCGGCGACCGGTCTGTTTGGCGCGCTCCTCCTCGTCGAAACCCTCGCCGGCCTCGTCGGGACGACCCATGGTCGGCTCTTGCTTGCGAAGTTCGGCCTCCTCGTTCCGATCCTCCTTCTCGCAGCGATCAACCGCGCTCTGCTCGCGAGCCTCGACGCCGGCCGAACCCAACGATCTTCCCCTGCGCGGCGCATGGCCATGTATGTGGCACTGGAGTTCGGCCTCGCCGTCGGACTTCTCGGTATCGCGGCGACGATGACCGTGACCACCCCCGCCCGCCACGGCAACCCGATGTGGCCCTGGTCCGTTCGCCTCCCGCCCAACTTTTTCGCCGCGGCCGCCGGATCGCCGGATGTTCCACTCCTCTTGGGGGTTGTCGCGCCGGCCGCGCTCGGCGTCGCTTTGCTCGTGCTGGCGGCTTTCGCCAGTCGGCGGCGCGGTCTGCTGCTTGCATGCGTCGGGGCGCTCCTGGGAGGCGCGGCCGCCATCGGCCTTCGGCCGTTCACGATCGAAGCCTTCCCGACATCGTACCTGCGCCCGCCGATCGCCTTCCACGCCAGCTCGATCGCGGAGGGGATGGTCGTCTACAAGCATGACTGCGCAACTTGCCATGAGCCGTCGCCGTTCCCCCCCGGAGCGACGGGCGCCCCGGGGGTTGACCTGCGTGGCGCTCAGGCGGCCCAGAGATCGGCGGGCGACCTCTATTGGCTCGTCTCGCACGGACGCCCCGAGCGCGGAATGCCAGACTTCGCGAATTGCCTCAACGAAAGTGAGCGCTGGAACGTCATAAACTTCGTGCGCGCCCTCGAGTTTTCCGCGGACCAGCGGCAGGTTGGGAGCGAGGTCGAGCAAGATCGCGCGTGGCTTCCCGCCCCCGACTTCACCTTCTCGGTCGGACCGCTCGCGCCGAAGAGCTTGCGCGACTATCGAGGACAGTGGCTGGTGCTGCTCGTGCTTTACGCGTTGCCCGAACTCTCGCGAGCGGATGTCGGAGCTTGCGCGACGCTACGGCGCTTTGTCGGTGCAAGGTGTCGAGATCATTGCGGTCTCGGCCGAGGCCGCCGGCGGCGCGATCGCCGCTCTCGGCTCGCCGCCGCCCATCCTGTTCCCTGTAGCGACTGAGGGCAACGAGGCGATCGCCGCGGCGTACCGCTTGTTTGCACCCGGTGCCGCACATGCCGAGTTCCTGATCGACCGGCAGGGCTACATCCGCGCAATCTGGAGAAGCGATCGGGATGGAATGCCTAACTCGTTCGCCGTCCAGAGCGAGATCGAGCGATTGAACGAAGAGAAGGCACCGCCGCCGCTCGTTGACGATCATATTCACTGACAGGATCGGAGTCTCTCCCGATGCCGATTTGGCAAGCAGCTCTTCTTCTCAATCTGACGTTCGCCGTGGCCCTCGGTCTCGGCTATGCGACATGGGGTCATCGGCTCTCCGCCCTCGACCGCGATATCACGGGAATGCAGGCGCAGGTGGAGCGACTCGAGCGGGAGCGCGCCGCATGCGCCGCCGGCGCCCGGACGGGAGAGCAGCGGTGGGAGGGACGCGGGATCGTGCGTGCCGTCTATCCCCAGCTCATCCTGATTTCCCATGAGGACATCGAAGGACTGATGCCGGCCAGAACGACCGGCTTTCGCCCGGCGGCCTCGGCGAAGCACGACCTTGCACATGTGGGCGACGCCGTTGTGTTCTGGCTCCACGGCAACGGAACCGACGCCCTTTCCCTGGTTGAGATGACACCTTGGTGATTCGAGATGATTTCTGGCGACGCCTACGGCAAACGTTTTGCTGTGATAATTGGCCGGTTACGGAGCTCAACCTACGTGGAGAACCGCCGGCGCATCGCACGCCGGATGTCCTTCACGACCACCGCTGCCGGCTCCTCCGCCGGCCCGGATTTCCGCTTCATCCTCGCTCCGGATGGCTCCGATGAAACAGAAATCCTCCCTTCGTGAAAAGCCCCAATCTGTCTCACTGGTGCCGATGGCAGACAAGCGCAATCGGTCCAGGGAACGACGACGACACCGCCCTTGCACCCGGCTATCGAGTCGCCCGTCGCGATCCGAACACTTCCGATGCAGACGGGCTCTCCGACATCCGAGACGTGCGCCAGCTCCAACATGCAGCAGTGAGGGCGATCAGCGCGGCAGCATGATGCTTGGTTGGGCGAACCTCATTGATGTCGGGGGCAGCGTGGTCGCCGGCCGGGGCATGCGACGTGCCGAGCGCGGTTGGCGTGGCGAACCGGAGCCCCCGTCGGCTGGCACTGGCAGTCCCCGCGGCCGGAATGGCAGCACCGCTCGGGAATCCTCACGTCGCAGAGGCAGACTGGTCCGCCAACTGATCGCCGAGCTTGCCGAAGAACTGGGCGGCGAGTTTGCGTGCGGTGGTGTCGATGAGGCGGCTGCCGAGCTGGGCGATCTTGCCGCCGACGTCCACCTTGACCGTGTAGAACAACATGGTCGCAGCCTCCCCGTCCTCGGCGAGCGAGACGTCCGCGCGTCCTTTGGCAAATCCGGCGATGCCACCCTTGCCTTCACCGGAAATCGTGTACGAGCGCGGCGGATCGAGATTGCTCAGCTCCACGGCGCCTTCGAATCGCGCCTTGATCGGACCGACCCTGAGCACCACGGTGGCGCTCATATGCGTATCGGATGTCTTGTCCAGGGTCTCGCAGCCGGGGATGCAGACGCGCAGCACCTCAGGATCGTTCAGCGCCCGCCAGACGAGATCGATCGGCGCCTTGATGCGCTCCTGTCCGTTCATGTCCATCGCTTACGCCTTTGCTGCTTGGGATTGGCTCGTCGCATTGCGCTGGCCGTCGCGACGGCGCTGCGTGATCTCCGCCAGAATCGACAGCGCGATCTCTTCCGGCGTGATGGCGCCGAGATCGATGCCGGCCGGCGCTCTGACACTGTCGAGGGCTTGCGGTGCGAAGCCCTGGGTGAGCAGCTTCTCGCGCAACGACGCCATCTTGCGGCGGCTGCCGACAAAACCACAGTAGTCGGCCTCGATGCTGAGTGCCGCCTTCAGGGCGGCCTCGTCGCCCTTGCCCTGTGTCGATACGACGACGAAACGGCGCGCATGCGAGGAAGCGGCAGGCACGAAGCCGTCGACGAAACTGTCCGCCTCGGGCATGACGTTGAACCCGGCGAGCGGAGCCGCCAGCGTGACATGAAAGCCGAGCGGCTTCGCCTGCTCGACGAGGGCCAGAGCCACCGGGCTGGAGCCGAGGACCAGCAGGGCAGGGCGCGGCAAGACAGGCTCGACGAATATGTCCATTGTGCCCTTCGACGGGCACATGTTCTTGGCGAACCTGACGCCGTCGCGGTCGTCGCCTGCGTGCACGCCGAGCTCCTCGAGAAGGTTCTCCGGCTGGATGGAGATCAGCCTCGAGCGGCCATCAGCCAGCGCCTCGCGGGCGGCCTTCAACGTCGCGCCGCGCGCGCAGCCGCCGCCGATCCATCCTGCCTCGATACGGCCGTCCGGGCTGATGATCGCCTTGGCGCCGGCTTTGGCGGCGGTCGCCGAGACCGTGCGCACCACCGTCGCCAGCGCAAAGGGCTGCTCGGCCGCCTTGAGGCGGGCAACGAGCTCGAGCACGTCGACATGGGCGGTCATGGTCGCCTCCGTCACAATCGGGCCAGATACGGTTCGAGCGCAGCGAGGCTCTCCAGAGTATGCGCCGGCGCGAACAGGTCGACATGCGGCAGCGCCGCCTTGATGCCGGCCGCTTCGGGCGCATAGCCCTCCCAGCCCATCATGGGGTTGAGCCAGACGATGCGGCGGCAGCGTCTCGCGAGCTGTGCCATCTCGCGGCCGAGCAGGCTCGCGTCGCCGGTCTCGTAGCCATCCGAGACGATCATCACGCAGGTGCGTGAATGAATGACGCGCGCCGCATGCCAGCGGTTGAAGGTGGCGAAGCTTTCGCCGATCTTCGTGCCGCCGCCGGCGCCCTGGGCCAAGAGCGACAGCCTGTCGAGGGCGCGCGCCGCGTCCTTCTCCTTCATCGGCTCCGACACATGGGCAAGGCGCGTGTGGAACAGGAAAGCTTCCGCCTCGCGGAATTCATCGAGTACGCCGTGGATGAAGCGCAGGAACGTTCCCGTGTACATGCTCATCGAGCCGGATGCGTCGAGCAGGATCACGAGACGCAGCGGCTTCTCCTTGCGCCGCCGCCTGACGAGGCTGATCGGTACGCCGCCATGGCTGATATTGCGGTGAATGGTGCGCCTGAGGTCCAGCCTGTAGCCGCGCCGGCGGGCGAGGTCGCGGCGGGTGACGCGCGCGCGCATGGCCTGCGCGAGCGTCGCAGCGACGGCGTGGGCCTTCGCGATATCGTCGGGGTCGGAAAGCTTGCGCAGATCCCTCCGGGCGAGGGCCTCCGCGCGCGACGCGCCCTCGGAACGGCCTTCGCCGCTCCGCTCCTGTTCAGCGGCCTCGCCGGCAGAGGGAACCTGATCGAACGCCTCGCTCGTCCCGCGCTGCTCCGAAGCCTTCTGGAGCGATCTGATGGTCGGCCTGTTGGACCTGTCCGGCGTTCCCGCCACCGCAGCCTGCGAGCGGACACGCTTGCCCAGCCAGAAGGCATCGAAAATGCCGTCGAATTTCTCCCAGTCTTCCTTCCGCGCCGAAAGCAGGTGCTTGAAGGCCTGACGTAGCAAGCCGGGCCGTTCACCGTAGCCCGCCCCGAGAAGGGCAGCCGCATCCTGCCCTTCGCGCAGCCCGATGGTGAATCCGGCGCCGCGCAATGTCGTGAGAAAGCCGGCGAGCTTCTGCGAAACGAGGCGAGGAACCTCCTCGAGTTCGTCGAGAGTCGGCGGCGTGCCACAGCAACTCATGCCACTTTCCCAAGCAGCCGTTGCGTGACTTCACGCGTGATGCGCGCGCTGTCTTCGCGGGTCTTGAGAAGGCACATCAACGTCTCGTGCACGACGTCGGGCCGGTCGTGCAGGTCGCCGACATCGAGGCCGACGAGCGCCGCCGCCCAATCGAGCGTCTCGGCGACGCCGGGCACCTTGCGCAGGTCCTCCTTGCGGATTTTTTCGACGAGCCGTGCAATCTGGAGGGAGAGGGATGCGCCGGCGCGAGGTATCCGTGCCACGATGATGCGCGCCTCGCGCTCGGCATCCGGATAGTCGACGTAGTGATAGAGGCAGCGGCGGCGCAAGGCGTCCGAGAGCTCGCGTGTTCCGTTCGAGGTCAGCACGACATGGGGAATGGCGGTGGCCACAACGGTGCCGAGTTCGGGAATGGAAACCTGCCAGTCCGACAGAAGCTCGAGCAGGAAAGCCTCGAACTCTTCGTCGGCGCGGTCCACCTCGTCGATCAGCAGCACAGGTGACTCCTTGCGCCGGATGGCGGCGAGGAGGGGACGTTCGAGCAGGTATTTCTCCGAGAATACCTGGTCTTCGAGGCGATCCGGGTCGCCGCCCTTGTGGGATTCGATGGCAAGCAACTGGCGCTGATAGTTCCATTCATAGAGCGCCGACGACTGGTCCAGGCCCTCATAGCATTGGAGGCGGATCAGATCGGTTCCATGGGTCTTCGCCAGCGCCTTCGCCACTTCCGTCTTGCCGACGCCGGCCTCGCCTTCGAGCAGCAGCGGCCGCTTCAGCAATTGCATGATGGCAATCGCCGTTGCGAGGCCCGCGTCGGCGATGTACCCGGCATCGGCGAGGCGTGTCGCCATCTGGTCGCGAGCAAGGATCATCGAACGACCTACGCGAC
>CAVWII010000014.1:0-159918 GCA_963754975.1 uncultured Alphaproteobacteria bacterium
GGCTGCCTGCCGGCGGCCGTCCTCGCGCTCGGGTTGTCGCTCTCGGCCGCGGCGCCGGCGCGACGGCGCGAGCTCCTGCCGCAGACGAAGCTGCGCATTTCCGTCGTCCAGTGGGTCCCCGCCAAGGGCGAATACCAGCGCTGGGACGCGCGTGAGCGGGGACTACACGGTCGGTGCCGACGGCACGGTCATGCTGCCGCTGATCGGCGCCTTCCCGGTCGGGACGATGAACGCTGCCGAGCTCGGACCGGTCCTCGCCGAGAAGCTTAAATCCGTCACCGGCCTTCTGACGACGCCGGACGCGACCGTCACGGTCACGGAATATCCGCCGATCTACGTCGTCGGCACCGTCGGCACCGCGGGCGCCTATCAGTACCGACCGGGCCTCACCGTGCTGCAGGCACTGGCGCTTAGCGGCGGCCGCAAGACTGCGGATCGCGGCCGAGAGCGGGCCGACCGGCGAGATCAACTCACTCGGCGAGTTGCAGACGATTCGCGACGACATCCTGCGCCTCATCGGCCGCATCGCGCGGCTGCAGGCGGAGCGCACCGGCGCGAGCGAGATCAAGTGGCCGCCCGAATTGATGGGGAGCGCAGAAGGGCGACGAGATCATGGCGCAGGAGCGCCTCGTCTTCACGACCCGCGCGAGGGAGCTCGATCGGCAGCTCACAACGATCGCCGAGACGAAGCGCCTGTTCTCCGCCGAGATCGACGTCCTGAGCGAGAAGGCCGCCGCACTCGACCGCAACATCAAGCTCGTCGAAGACGAGCTCACCAACGTGAAGGGCCTCGTCGAGCGGGGCGTCGCGACGGTGTCGCGCCGCTCCGAGCTCGAGCGCGCAGTCGCGGCGTTGCAGGCGAACCGGCTTGATCAGATCACCGCCACGATGCGGGCGCGCCAGAACGTCAGCGAGGCAACGCGCAGTGATTTGAGCATGCGCGACCGTCGCCAGACCGACATTGCCAGCGAGCTGCAGGATGCGCAGGCGACCCTCGAAAGATCGCGCGTCAAGGAGGACATCATCGTCAAGACGCTCGTCCTGACTGGCACGTCGATCCTCGCCGATCGCTCGAAGAGCGTCATGGAACCCGATTTCGTTCTTCACGATCGTTCGCCAGTCCGAGAAGGGGCACGAGGAGATCGCGGCGACCGAAGGGACTGAGCGATGCTGCCGGGCGACGTGCTCAAGGTCGCCTCTCGCCGGAAGGCGACGCCGAAGAACGGCGACGTCGACGCTGGTCGGATCGAACTGATGGATGCCGTGGTTTCTTCGAGCGTGGCACACGCGCCCACGGCTGGCGTGGGCCGCGCTGACGCGGACGTCCCGCGCGCTTGAGCGTCGTGATCCCTCACCTCAACGAGCCCGACGACCTGCGCCGCTGCCTCGCCGCGCTTCGACGCCGAGCGGGCGCGATGGCATTCCGTTCGAGGTCATTGTCGTCGACAACGGATCGCGGCATCCGCCCGCCTCGATCTGCGCGGAGGCGGGCGCGCGCCTCGAACACGAGCCGGAGCCGGGGCCCGGGCCCGGCGCGCAACCATGGCGCGCTCGTCGCGCGCGCGGATATCCTCGCCTTTATCGACGCGGATTGCATTCCGGACCGCGGCTGGGTGCCGGCGATCGTGCGGCTCTTCGCGCGATCCGCGCTCTCGAGTGCATTGCCGGCGACATCCGCATCGCGCGTCGATGATCCCACATCGGCCGACCGCGATCGAGGCCTACGAGGAGGTCTTCAGCTATCGCGTTAAGCTCTACGTCGAGCGCGACCATTTCGCCGCGACGGGGAATATGGCCGTGCGCGTACTGTTCCGCGCCGTCGGGCAGTTCGGCGGCATCGCACGATGGAAGATCGCGAATGGGGCCTACGCGCGACCGCGCAGGGCGTGCGCATCGCGTTCGCGCCGCAGGTCAAGTGAGGACGTCGTCCTGCCGGAGCTTCGCCGAGCTCACACGCCGCTGGGACAGGCATATTGCGCACGAGTTTAGCTCTCACGTCCGTGGTGCAAGAGGGATCGCGATGTGGTTCTTGCGCAGTTTGCTTGTGGCTGTTTCTCCATCTTGGAGGTCGGCAGGATCTGGTCGTCTGATCGCCTTTCCGGTTTTAGAGAGCGCGGCCTCGCATGGAGCTGCCTATCTCGAATTCGCGTCTATCGTGCTCGGAAAATGCTAGCGCTTGCTGTCCGTCGCGATACCCGGTGCGAATGGTCGCGGAATGGAACCGGACCTGATCGTTTGTGTTCGTAGGCCGGATTCCGAACGCAACTTGTGGAGAGATCAAAATGTCGTCTTCGAAGACACGGCGGGCCTATTTCGAATGGGGTGGGGATGAGGCGGTTCCGATTTCGGTCGTCGTCGTCACTTACAATAGCGCACCGGTGCTTTCTGGGCTGCTTGATCACCTTCCCGCAGGACTCGAAGGAATAGACGACGCTGAGGTAGTCATCGCTGACAACGCTTCGGAGGACAATTCCGTGGCACTGGCCCGGTCGCACTCGATCGGGGCGCGTATTATCCATATGGGTCGCAACTCTGGATATGCGGCTGCGATAAATGCCGCCGTTCGTACGGTCGCCTCGGATCGAGCAGTCCTAGTTCTCAACCCGGACATCCGGCTATTGCCTGGCTCCGTCCGCCTCCTCGCTGGTGGTCTCGCCGACAGGAGTAGGCGTGGCTGTGCCACAAATGTTGGACGAAACCGGGACAATTGCGCATTCATTGCGCCGAGAGCCGTCGCTCCTGACCGTTTGGTCTGACGCGCTTCTCGGATCAAAGGTCGCCGCCCTTTTAGGCGTAGGTGAAGTGGTCGGCAACCGGAGCATTTACGAACGTGGGGGACCGGTTGAGTGGGCCACTGGCGCCGCACTGCTAATCGCACCTCGCGCGCGAGGTATTGTCGGTGATTGGGACGAATCTTTCTTTTTGTACAGTGAGGAGGTCGACTTTCTATTCAAGGTCAGACGCAGCGGATTGACGGTTTCTTACATACCGCAGTCGCGGGTCGTTCACATCGGCGGAGAGTATCACCGCAACGCGTTCCTTTCGGCTCTGATGACGACAAATCGTATCCGTTACTACCGCCGGCATCACGGGTCATTTAGTACGACGTTGTTCAGGACCGCAATTGCCTTCGGATCCGCGGTTCGGTTTGCCCTCAATCCGGGCTATCGTGCGGCGTTGAGGGCGGCGCTCACAACCTGACGGGCGTGGTGCGCGCATCGCGGCTCTCCCCATAAATAGATGTGGCCCGCGCAATCTTCGTATGCCAGAGCGCCGTCTTGCCTACGTGGTCATAGGCGGCCGCACCCATGGCCAAACGTAGGTCAGGTCGGGCGACAAGAGTTCGGATCGCCTCGGCGACATCACGAGCCAGCATGTCGGGGGTTTCCGCGGGGAGCTTGATGGCGCAATCACTTGAAACAGCATTACCCGGACCTCCGCGATCGACAATGATCAAGGGTAGAGAGAAGCTCATCGCTTCCGGGGCAACGTTTCCACCCGGTTCCCGGTAGCTCGGAAAAACGAAAATGTCAGCGATGCTATAAAACTGCATCACTTCGGCTCTTGACCGCCATCCGTAGAAGCTAACGCGGTCCGACAGGCCGAGGTCCACAACCATCCTCTCGGCAAGGCCGCGCTCGGGTCCGTCGCCCACGATATCGAGCCTGCAGGGCAGCTCCGTGGTGAACGCCATTGCGCGGATTGCTTCGCGAACGCCCTTAGTGCGCACGAGGCGACCAACGAAGAGCAATCTGACCGGGGGCTGTCTGTTCGCCCGTTCGATATGCGGATCGGCAACGCAGACAAGGCCAGTCTCACTCATGATCTCGAAGCGCCTTACCGGAACTCGTCGAGTTCGTCGCTTCACATAGGGTGCGATTCCAAGGACGCACGCCGCATCTTCATACGTCCTGCGCAGCAGCGGATCTAAGCGTCGCCGAATGTTGTCGAGCCCACGCAAGCGCAGGTACCACGCGCCCGCTTCGTCATCCACGGCAAATCCATCCGGCGAGGCCAATGCCACCGCCGACCGGTCCTATCACAAGTGGGATCGGAAACCCTATCGCCGGCGACGGGTAGCGCATCGCGACGGGCGTAGGCTGATGGGCGACGTCAAAACGCTCGCCTCGGGCGAGTGCCTGGTCGATCCATCGCCTCGCCCGCATGTAGAAGGGAACGTAGCCGGGCTTCAAGATACTGTTGAGCCGCTCGGCTCGGCCGATCAGCGGTGGCTCCGTCCACTCGATAACACGAAGGCCGCTTAACTGCTCGGCTGCCGGTCTCGCACCGCGCTTGTGATACGTCAGCAGTGTAACATCGTGGTGCGCGGCGAGCCCTTGAGCCCATTGGTATGCTACCCAGGCCTCGCCGACGTCCTCGCCGTCGCACGTCGGCGCGATTAGAGTAGTTTCGTCATCCCAGGCTATCACCTCCACCGCCGTTTGTTGCGGCTGACTGGCCGATACATCGCCAACGCGATTTGATAGGCTTAGCATCGCGCGCCGCCCAGACAAGTATATTGCCGTTGGCCATTCGGAGTACCTTTCCCGCGGACGGGAGCTGCGGCATGCACAACTTGGGTATATCCAGCTGAAACGGAGATTGCTATATGATCCCCACGATTTCATTCTAACTGCGTTTTATACCATGATCGCCCAGGCCGCCACCGGCGGGAAGCCCAGCTACACGCAGATCTTGAAGTCGACGGCCATCGTCGGCGGCTCCTCGCTCGCCACCATTGCCGTCGGCATCGTTCGCAACAAGGCTATCGCGCTATTGCTCGGTCCGGAGGGTATAGGCCTCATGAGCCTGTATCAGTCGATTGTCGATCTCGCCCAAAGCTTGGCGGGGTTCGGTGTGCAGAGCAGTGGAGTCCGGCAGATCGCCGAGGCTGTCGGCTCGGGTGACACCAGGCGCATAGCCTGGACCTCGACCGTCTTGAAGCGCGTCTCATTCGTCCTCGGGCTCGTCGGCGCGCTGCTGCTTGCGGCGCTCACCGCGCCGATCTCGGAGCTGACTTTCGGCGACCGTCAGCACCATCTCGGAATCGCGCTCCTCGGACTGGCGGTACTTCTGCGCTCGATTTCTGCCGGGCAGGCGGCCCTGATCCAAGGCATGCGCCGCATCGCCGACCTTGCACGGATGAACGTGTACGCGGCGATCCTCGGCTGCGCGGCTACGCTGCCACTCGTGTACTCATATGGCCTCGATGGCGTCGTCTACTCGATCATCGCGGCGGCGGCGGCGGCGCTGCTCCTGTCGTGGTTCTACAGCAGAAAGCTCGTTTTGGAGGCGCCGGCCCTTCCGGTCTCTCAGATGTGGCCAGAGACGGCGAACTCTCCTGAAGCTCGGTTTTGCGTTCCTGGCGAGCGGCGTCTTCACGCTCGGCGCCGGCTATGCCATCCGCATCATCTTGCTGCAGTCGGCGGGGGTCGATGCGGCGGGTCTCTATCAGGCAGCCTGGACACTCGGCGGACTCTATACAGGCATCATCCTGCAATCGATGGGTGCGGATTTCTATCCTCGCCTTACCGCCGTTGCAGGCAGCGATACGAAGTGCAATCGGCTGGTGAACGAGCAGGCTCAGGTCTGCTTGCTCCTCGCTGGGCCGGGCGTTATTGCGACTCTGACGCTGGCGCCGCTCGTGATGACCGCCTTCTACTCGACGGAATTTCAAGCGGCAGTCACGCTATTGCGCTGGATCTGTCTCGGCATGATGCTACGTGTCGTCGCTTGGCCGATGGGCTTCGTTATTCTCGCCAAGGGGCACCAGAGAGACTTTCTCTGGACCGAGGCCGCGGCGACAATTGTTCATGTCGGCGTCGCATGGTTGCTCGTACGTCGCCTTGGCGTCGACGGCGCGGGCGTCGCATTCTGTCTCCTCTACGTCTGGCATAGCTTCGTCATCTATCTCGTCGTGCGTCGGTCGACTGGTTTTCGATGGTCGGTGGAGAACCGGCGCCTTTGCCTGCTCTTAATCCCAGCGGCCATCCTAACCTTCGTTTGCCTCACATGGTTGCCGACGGCGGCGGGCATCTCGATTGGGCTCGCCGCGACGGCCGCCAGTGGGCTCCACTCTCTACGCTATCTCCTTCTCCTGTGCCCCCCAAACTTCATCCCGAAACGGGTGCGCCCGTTACTCGCCAAATCGATGTAAGGACTGCCGCCAAGTCGGTTGGCGTACTGATTTTGGTGACACAGCCACCCCTTCGCTTCAAACGCTGGAGCGTTACTCCGTTCGGATGAACGGTGCAGACGCCGATACAATGTGGCCACCTTGCGTCGCTTCGCATCTTGAGCCACTATTGCGGGTTTCCAAATTGGAGATGCGTCTTGCGCATCCTCGTCTATCCGCATGACCTCGCGATCGGCGGCAGCCAGATCAACGCGGTCGACCTCGCGGCGGGAGTTGCGGCCGCGGGCATGTCATCGTCTATGGCGTTCCGGGGCCGCGGGCCACGATGTCATCGTCTATGGCGTTCCGGGGCCGCTGGCGAGCGATATTGAGTCACGCGGGCTGACATTCGTCCCGGCGCATTCGCCCCAGTACCGACCTGCCCCGACCCGCGTCACCGAACTCGCGCGCCTCGCGAGAAGGGAGCGGATCGACTCATCGATGCCTACGAATGGCGGCCCTGTCTCGAGGCGTGTTGCGGGGCCGGCCTCTTGCACGGTACGCGCAACCTTTTGCACGGTTCTCAGCATGTCGTTGATGCCGTTCGCCCCCGCCTCGGCGCCTCTGATAAAGGGTACGGAGCAGCTCGGGAGCGAGGCCCGGCGCGCGCATCGCGGCAAGGTCTGGGTCATCGAGCCGTCGATCGACACCGATCAGGATCATCCGGGGATCGACGGCTCCGCCTTCCGGCGCCAGCACGGCCTCGTAGCGGGCGAGCTGCCCGTGCTCAGCGTCTCGCGCCTCGCCTCGACCTCAAGCTCGACGCCTCGTTCGAGCGATCGATGCAGCGGAGCTGCTCGCCACGCACTACCCGATCAGGCTCGTCCTGGTCGGCGGAGGCCCGGCCGAGGAGGCTCTTTCGGTACGGGCGCAGGCCGTCGACGCGCGTTGCGGCCGTGAAGTTGTCACCATCGCCGGACCGAGCCTCGATCCGCGGCCGGCCTATGCGGCCGCCGACGTCGTCGTCGGCATGGGCAGTTCCGCTCTCCGCGCACTGTCCATCGCCCGCCCGGTAGTGGTGCAGGGCGAAGACGCGTTCTCCCTGGTCTTCGAGCCCGACAAGCTCGACGTCTTCTTAAATCAGGGATTTTACGGCGTTGCCGACGGCTCAGCCGGCGCTGAACGCCTTGCCGAGCAAATCGGTGGCCTCCTCGCCGATTAGAAACGTCGCGCCGCGCTTGGGCGCTTCGGCCGCGATACCGTCGTGCAGCGGTTCAGTCTCAACGGGCGCTGCGGCTCCAGCTTCGAATTCGACGACGAAGTCATGGCGCTCCCCCGCGGCGGCAACCCGCTCGACGCGGGCCTTTCAGCGCTTCGCGCGCTCGGCCTCGAGATTGCAAACCACGACCCAAGTCGCAAGAGGATTAGGCGCGTGCGCGAAGCAGCGACCCTGGCCGCCGCGCGACAGGGTCACTGGCCGCCTGCGTAGGGCGTCGAAGACTGCACGTTGCAGCGGCGCGGACCGACGCCGAAGCGGGCTGCCGCGGCGTCAATTTCACTCGATTGACGAGCGGCTTCCGCCGATCGGGACTGCGTCGGGCGACGACACGGGTCCGGATGCACCCGAAGGCTTACCCCGGTATTCTATTGGCGGGGTCGCGACTTACGGGCGTATCCGATAAAAGCAGCGAACTCGGGGCCGACGAAAACTGATCCCGGTCGGGTTCGGCAATCAAGGTCCGACGAGAGATTTTCGAAGTTTCATTGAGCGGCGTGAGGGCAGTTTATTCATGATTTCCCCGGATGTCGTGCTATCGGCGAAGGCGTGGTCATTCACCACCCCGATCTGGTCAATCTCTACGGCTGCCGGATCGGCGACGGCAGCCGGATCGGCACCTTCGTCGAGATCCAGCGCGACGCCGTCGATCGGCGCCCAACTGCAAGATCTCCAGCCACACCTTCATCTGCGAAGGCGTGACGATCGAGGACGGGGTCTTCGTCGGCCACGGCGTCATGTTCACGAACGATCCTCCACCCGCGCGCCGTCGACGCCGGACGGCACGCTGCAGTCCGACGACGGATTGGACGCGTCGTTCCGACGACGGTCAAGCGGCGCGCCTCGATCGGCAGCAATGCCACCATCCTCGCAGGCGTGACGATCGGCGAGGGCGCGCTCGTCGGCGCCGGCGCGGTCGTGACGAGGGACGTTCCGGATTACGCCATCGTTGCCGGCGTGCCGGCGAGGATCGTCGGTCGCGCCAAGGATGCGCCCGTCGGTGCAGGCTTAGGTGCGCGCGTCAGGGGGAGCAAGATGATCGGCGTTGCTGTCATCGGCTACGGCTACTGGGGGCCGAACCTCGTCCGCAATTTCTGCCGAAGTTCCGGGCGCTCGGCTCGTCATCGGTCTGCGACCTGCGCACCGACCGCCTCGGCGAGCGTGCAGCAGCCGCTATCCGGCGGTCGAGATCACCGACGACTTCGACGACGTCCTGCGCGATCCGCGCGTCGACGCGGTCGCCATCGCCACGCCGGTCTCGACGCACTTCCGAGCTCGCCATGGCGGCGCTGATGGCCGGCAAGCACGTCTTCGTCGAGAAGCCGATGACCTCGACCTCGGAGGAGGCGCAGCCGGCTCATCGAGGAGGCCGACACGCCGCGGCCTCGTGCTCGCCGTCGACCACACCTTCGTCCACACCGGCGCCGTCCGCAAGATGCGCGAGATCGTCGACGAGCGGCCTCGGCGAGATGTACTACTACGACTCGGTCCGCGTGAATCTCGGTCTCTTCCAGCACGACGTCAGCGTCATCTGGGATCTCGCCGTCCACGACCTCTCGATCATGGACTACGTGCTTGCCGGCAAAGCCCGTCGCCGTCTCGGCGACCGGCGATGAGCCACGTCGCCGGCGAGCCGGAGAACATCGCCTATCTGAACCTGCTTCTTCGACAGCAACCTGATCGCCCACATCCACGTGAACTGGCTGGCGCCGGTGAAGGTGCGCCGGACGCTGATCGGCGGCAGCCGCAAGATGATCGTCTACGACGATCTCGAGCCGAGCGAGAAGATCAAGGTCTACGACAAGGGCATCACTCTCAACGGCAACGCCGCAAGAAGAACGGCGAGAACGTCTACCAGATGCTGGTCGGCTATCGCACCGGCGACATGTGGGCGCCGCAGCTCGACGTGACCGAGGCTCTCGGCGTCGAGCTTCGCCGAGTTCGTCGACTGCATCGAAGCAAGCGCAAGACGCCGATCGCCGACGGGCAGCGCCGGACTGCGCGTCGTCCGCATTCTCGAAGCGGCGACGCAGTCGCTCGCCGCAGCGCGGCCGCGTCATCGAACTCGAACAGAGCGAGGTGCGTCGCATGATTCCCTTTCTCGACCTGAAGGCGCAGTACGCGAGCATCAAGCGCGAGATCGACGCCGCCGTCCTCGAGCGTCCTCGCCTCCGAGCCAGTTCGTCCTCGGCGAGGAGGTCGCCGCCTTCGAGCGCGAGTTCGCCGCCTATTGCGGCGCCAAGCACGCGATCGCCGTCAACACCGGCACGAGCGCGCTGCACCTCGCGCTGCTCGCCGCCGGCGTCGGCCCGGGCGACGAGGTCATCACCGTTCCGTTCACCTTCGTCGCGACGCGTGTCGGCGATCTGCTATACCGGCGCACAGCCGGTCTTCGTCGACATCGACCCGGTCACCTTCACCATGGATCCGGCGCCAGCTCGAAGCGGCGATCACGCCGCGGACGAAGGCGATCGTGCCGGTCCATCTCTACGGCCAGATGGCCGACATGGACGCCGATCATCGCGATCGCGCGACCGCCACGGCATCGCCGGTGATCGAGGACGCCTGCCAGGCGCACGGCGCCGAGTACAAGGGCCGCCGCGCCGGCAGCATCGGCGTCTCGGGCTGCTTCAGCTTCTATCCCGGCAAGAACCTCGGCGCCTGCGGCGAGGGCGGCATCGTCGTCACCAACGACGACGACCACGACGAAGCAGATGCGGATGCTGCGCGACTGGGGCCAGGAACAGCGCTACCACCACGTCGCTGCAAGGGCTTCAACTACCGCATGGACGGCATCCAGGGCGCCATCCTGCGCGTCAAGCTGCGCCATCTCGAAGGCTGGACCGAGGCGCGGCGCGCGCACGCCCGCCACTACGCGACGCTGCTCGCTGGACGTCGCGGCGTGTCGAGGCGCCGGCCGAAGCTGCGCCGACCGGCGCCACGTCTACCACATCTACGCCGTCCGCACGGCCGACCGCGAGCCGCCTGCAGCAGCTCCTGCAGCGCGCACGGCATCCAGACCGGCCTGCACTATCCGATCCCGGTGCATCTGCAGAAGGCGCACGCCGATCTCGGCTACCGCGCGGGCGACTTCCCGCAGTCCGAGGCGGCCGCGCTCGAAGTCCTGTCGCTGCCGCTGTTCCCGGAGATGACGGCGGCGCAGGTCGACGAGGTCGTCGCGGCGATCGTCCGAGCAGACGCCGATGTCGCCTGATCCGAAAAGCGGCGGCCGCATCGTCCAGGCGGTGCACGGCCGCCAGGAGATCCGCCGCCGATCCCGACTTCGAGATCGGGCTCTCGCGAGACGCCTGCGCGACGTCGTACGGCACCGGCGGCCTCGTCGAGCTCTACGGCCGCTTCGCGAACGGCGACGGTGCCGTCGACGCGCTGATGCGGCGCGCGATCTTGCGGGCCGTGGCGCGCCGCTGCGGGACGGGCTGCAGGTCGGCAGCGGCGTCGGCTTCAAGCATCTCGAGACCTTCGAGATCGGCGACGGCGTCTTCATCGGCGCGCAAGCCTACATCCAGGGCCGCTTCGACGGCACCTGCATCATCGGCGACAACGTCTGGATCGGCCCGCAAGCCTATTTCGACGCGCGCGATCTCGTGCTCGAGGATTTCGTCGGCTGGGGGCCCGGCGCCAAGGTGCTCGGATCGGCGCATACGCGGCATGCCCGTCGACATGCCGATCGTCACGACCGATCTCGAGATCAAGCCGGTCCGCATCGGCGCCTGGGCCGACATCGGCACGAACGCGACGATCCTTCCCGGCGTCGACCATCGGCAAGGGCGCCATCGTCGGCGCCGGCGCGGTCGTCACGGCGGACGTCGAGCCTTTCGCGGTCGTCGCGGGCGTGCCGGCGCGGTTCCTGCGCTGGCGAACGGATCAGGACATCGCGCCAGCGTCGAAAGGGGCTGAGGAGAGATCGATGAAGGACAAGCGGATCCTGATCACCGGCGGGGCCGGGCTGATCGGCTCCCACATCGCCGATCTCGTCGCGGCGGAAGAGCCCGCGCGAGATCGTCGTCCTCGACAATTTCGTCCGCGGCCGCCGCGAGAACCTCGCCGCGGCCGCCGCCGCGGCGCCGCTCACGATCGTCGAGGGCGACATCCGCGATCCGCGCGCTGCTGGCCCAGCATCTTCGACGGCATCGACATCGTCTTCCACCAGGCCGCGATCCGCATCACCCAATGCGCCGAGGAGCCGCGCCTCGCCTTCGACGTTCTCGCCGGCGGCACCTTCAACGTGCTCGAGGCCGCGGTGAACGCCGGCGTCTCGAAGGTCGTCGCCGCGTCCTCCGCCTCGGTGCTCGGGCTCGCCGAGCGTCTTTCCGACGACCGAGACTGCATCATCCCTACAACAACCGCACCATCTACGGCGCCGCCAAGGCCTTCAACGAGGGGCTGCTGCGCAGCTTCGCCGAGATGTACGGCCTCAAGTACGTCGCGCTGCGCTACTTCAACGTCTACGGCCCGCGCATGGACGTCTACGGCGTCTACACCGAGGTGCTGATCCGCTGGATGGAGCGCATCGCCGCTGGCCAGCCGCCGCTGATCTTCGGCGACGGCACGCAGACGATGGACTTCGTCGCACGTCCACGACATCGCCCGCGCCAACATCCTCGCCGCGAAGGCCGACGTCACCGACGAGGTCTTCAACGTCGCGAGCGGAACCGAGACGAGCCTGCCCGAGCTCGCGCAGATGCTCGCCTCCGTCATGGGCTCGTCGCTGAAGCCGCAATTCGCGCCGGCCCGCAAGGTGAACCGGTGCCGCGCCGCCTGGCCGACGTCGAGCAAGGCGCGCGCGCATGCTCGGCTTCGAGGCCGAGATCTCGCATGGAGGAGGGCCTGCGCGACCTCGTCGCCTGGTGGCGCGCATGAAACGCCAGCGTTGACGAAGGCCGTCGCATGAGCAAGCCATCCCATTCAGATTCCCGTCGCGAAGCCCGTTCTCGACGAGCGCGGAGGTCGAGGCCGTCCGCCGCGTCATCCTCTCGGGCTGGGTCACGCAGGGACCGGAGGTCGCGGCCTTCGAGCAGGAATTCGCCGCCTTCGTCGGCGCGCCGCACGCCTGCGCCGTGTCGAACTGCACGACGGCGCTGCACCTCGCGCTTGCTCGCCGTCGGCGTCGGCCCCGGCGACGAGGTCATCACCGTCAGCCACTCCTTCATCGCGACGGCCAACGCCGTCCGCTATTGCGGCGCGACGCCCGGTCTTCGTCGACATCGAGGCCGAGGGCTACAACATCGATCCCGACCTGATCGAGGCGGCGATCACGCCGCGCACCAAGGCGATCCTGTGCGTGCACCAGATCGGCATGCCGTGCGATCTCGCCCGATCGTCGCGATCGGCAAGCGCCACGGCATCGCCGTGATCGAGGACGCCGCCTGCGCCATCGGCAGCGAGATCCTCTGGGACGGCGAGTGGGAGAAGATCGGCAAGCCGCACGGCGACATCGCCTGCTTCTCCTTCCACCCGCGCAAGGTGATCACCACCGGCGACGGCGGCATGCTGACGACCGCGAACCCGGAATACGACCGCAAGTTCCGGCTTTGGCGCCAGCACGCGATGAGCGTCAGCGACACGGTCCGGCACGGCTCGCGGCAGGTCATCTTCGAGAGCTATCCGGAGGTCGGCTACAACTACCGCATGACCGACCTGCAGGCGGCGATCGGCCGCGAGCAGTTGAAGCGACTGCCGGAGATCGTCGCGACGCGGCGCCGCGCTCGCCGCGCGCTACGCCGAACTCCTCGGCAATCTGCCCGGCCTCCGCCTCCTCGAGGAGCCGGCCTGGGCGCGCACCAACTGGCAGAGCTTCCCGGTGCGCCTTGCCGAAGGGCGCCGACCAGCTCGCGATCATGCAGGCCCTGCTCGACCGCGGCATCGCGACGCGGCGCGGCGTCATGAACATCCACGTCGAGAAGCCCTACGAGGGCGCGGACACCGCGCCGCTGTCGCGGAGCGCCGCGGCGCAGACGGAGACGATCCTGCTGCCGTTCTTCACGCAGATGACGGACGAGGACCTCGTCCGCGTCGCCGACGCGCTGCGCGCCGTCCTCGTGCCGCGCGCGGCGGGGTCGAGACGGCGGCGGCATAAGCGGCACGAGTTCGGCTTGCGGGGAGAGGGCCGCCGCAGGCGGCAAGCCTGCGAAGCAGGCGAGGGTGAGGGGCGGCGGCGAAGGAGGCGCGGCGGTTCGGGCCGAACGCCCCTTCGGGCGGAACCCGCACCCCCGCTCGCTTCGCTCCGCTTGTTTCGATCTGCAGATCGAAACCCTCTCCCGGCTTGCGGGAGAGGCGAATCCGCGTCATGCATCGGGCTGATTCACACGCTCTGAGGAAGCCCGGACCGAAGGTCCGGCGCGTCTCGAAGGATGCTCCAGGGAACGCGGGAACCGCCCGACTTCGGCGTTGTGCGAAGGAGGTTCAGGAGCCTTCTGGGATCGAACGATGAATCCGATCCACCCAAAAACCTCATCCTGAGGAGCCGTGGACCGTCAGGTCCAGGGCGTTTCGAAGGAGGCTCCAGAAGGCGCCTGAACCTCCCGACGCCCGACGTCGCGCGAAGGTGTTTCCGAGCCTGCTGGAGCCTCCTTCGAGACGGATCGGACCTTAAGGTCCGATCCTCTCGGGATGGGGGTGGGGCTGAGACGGGATTATGAACCAGACGCTCAGGATGAGCTCGCGACGGTGAAGGAGCGTCGTCGCGCGAGGGTTATCGCGCGCCGGTGCGCAGGGCGGAGAGCGAGCGCCAGGTCGCGGGCCGACGGCGCGCTTGATGCTCAGCTTCAGCCACGGCAGGGAGCGTCGGACCTCAGGACGGAACGAGAGGGCGAAGGCGCAAAGCTTGTCACTCGTCTCGAAATCGCCCTCGTTGAAGGCAGTGCTTGCGCGGCCGACGACGGTCCGCGCGAGCGCCTTGTAGAGGCGGCGCCTCAGCCGGCCCGGCTCGCCGAGGCGGCGGCGTCCTCCGTGAGGAAGAAGTCGAACGCGGCCTTCCGTTGCACCAGATCCGGCAGGAACTGCTTGGCGAGAAAGGCGATGGACATGTTGCGCGCATGTCGCCGATAGACGGCCTGATAATCGTCGATGAAGCCGACGGAAGCGTGGGAGGCCAGTCGGAGCCACATCTCCATGTCGCCGCTATGGGGAAGCTCCGGACGATACCCGCCCACGGCCTTCTGCAGATCCGTGCGGATGACCGCAGTCGGCGTCGCGACGATGTTGTGCGCGCCGCTATAGCCGATGAAGTCGCGGCCGTCATGGCCTGAGAGCCCGGCGCGCTGCGGTGGGCGGCCATCGGGTCGAATTCGAGCGTCGTCCCGTCGTCGTAGAGCTCGAGATACTTTCCGAAGGTCGAATCCAACCTCGGGGTGATCGTCCATGAACTCGGTCGAAGCCAGCAGGGCCCCCGGCAAGAGATAGTCGTCGGCCGAAATCAACAGGAAATACTGGCCCGACGCCCATTCGATCCCTTCGTTGTAGGTTGCGATATGGCCGCAATTGCGCTCGTGCCGCACGAACGAGACTTGCGGATGGGTGCGGGCGAGGTCCCGCCCGATCTCGGGGCTGTCGTCGCGTGGAAGCGTCGTCGATGATGAGGATGCGGACCTCGACGCCGCGCTGCTGCAGGATGCTTTGCACGCAATTGTGCAAGTACCGGCCGTAATTGTAACAGGGGATCACAATATCGACGGAACTCGTCATAGGCGCTCCAGCTTTTGCATGAGGTCGACGAAATTGGCCGCGAGGCCCCAATTCGTAATGCGCCCATTTAGCAGTTCGCGGGCGCTCGGCGCGGCCTCCCAATTCGTCTAGGAGCTCGCCGCGGCCCATCGCACTCGGCGACTCCCTTCCCTCCGGCTGGGTATCGCACAGCGCTCTGAATACTCCTTTTGCCTGAACGAGGCCCCGCGTCGGGCTTGAGCGTCACGACGATTGCGCCCTTCGGCTAGGCTGCGACGGGGAGGAAAAGCCGTTAGTTTCCGCGCATCGGCTCGCCGGCATCGGCAACGCTTTCACGCGCAATCACGCCTCCAGCCGGCACACCCGGCGCGGCTCACCCGGGGAGTTTTCGTTGATCGGTCCGGCAGACATCGCTGCGCAGTCCAGCCATCGGGACGGGGCCGCTTCGGGCGGCGACGACGCCATCCACCTCGTGTTCGCCTGCGACACGGCCTACGCGATGCCGCTCGCGACCGCGCTTCGGTCGCTGGCGGAGGCAAAGACGGCGGCCGAGCGGATTCACGCCTTCGTCCTGTCCGACGGCATGTCGGACGACGCGAAAGCCAAGGTTCTCGAATCGCTGCCGCCAGGCGCGCTCTCCATCACCTGGCACCCGGTGGCGCTCGACTCGTTCGCGGCGTTCGGCACCGCCCGGCACATCTCCAAGATGACCTATGCGCGCTTTCTGATGCCGCTCGTCATTCCGGCCTCGGTGTCCCGCGTCCTCTATCTCGACACCGACATTCTCGTCCTGCGCGACCTCCGTGCGATCTGGGAAACGAAGCTCGACGGGGCGATCCTGGCCGCTGCCCGCGATCTCCTCGATGCGCAGATCAAGAGCGGCCGGCCGGGGCTCGAGAAGGCGCCGCGGGTCGCAAACTATTTCAATGCCGGCGTTCTCCTGATCGACATGGCGCGCTGGCGGACCGAGAGGCTTTCCGAGCGGGCGCTCCAGTACCTTGCCGACAATCCGCGCTCGCCCTTTTCGGATCAGGACGCGCTCAACGTCTGTTGCGACGGCCGTTGGAAGGAACTCGGCCAGGAGTGGAATTTTCAGCGCCACGCCGACGTGCGCATCGGAAGTTTGGAGCCCGGCCGGCGTCCCGGAATCGTCCATTTCGTGACCGGCCGCAAGCCCTGGAAGCCGAGCAGCCTCAACCTCAACAGCCGCGACTACGATTCGGTCCGCGATCGGACGCTTTTCGCGCGGACGCCGGGGATGCGGATATCGGAAGCGGCGCAAGCGGCATGTCACCGTCTCCTGCGCCGCAGCAGCACGTTGCACGCGATCTGGATGAGGCTGCGCGGGCACGAATCGTCGCCGTGGTGGGCCCAGAACGCCTGAGTTTTCACCCTTTCACGAGATAGCCATGCCTGTGAGAATTTCCGTCATCCTGCCGACCTACAATCGCTCCGCGACCCTCGTTGCGGCCTGCCGGAGCGTTCTCACGCAATCCTTTCACGACCTCGAACTGATCGTCGTGGACGATGGCTCGAGCGAGGACGTCAGGAGCCTCGTCCTGGCGATCGGCGACCCACGCGTCCGGTACATCCGGCGCGCTCGCAACGGCGGAGCCGGCGCGGCCAGGAACACCGGGCTGGCGGCCGCGACGGGCGAATTCGTCGCCTTCCAGGACAGCGACGATCTCTGGTTGCCGAACAAGCTGGAGCGGCAGCTCGCATTCATGGATGGCGCGCCGAGGGCGATCGGGGCGGTCACGGGCGCGAAGATCCTCTACGGCTGCGACGATCGCCTGCGATTCGGATCGGGGAAGGTGACGCTCGCTCCGGCTCCGCGGGGCCGCTTGCGCATCGACGAGGATCAGGTCGCTCATCTCCTTTCCGAGAATCGCATCAGCCTGCAGAACGCGCTGTTTCGCGCGGATTGCCTTCCGAGCCGAACCTGGTTCGACCCGGTCGCGAAGGCCAATGAAGACTGGGACTTTGCCATCCGCCTTTCGCAGCATACGAAAATCTGCGAGGATCGGGAGCCCGTCGTTCTCGCCTTCATGTCGGGGGACAGCATCTCGTCCAACCCGCACCGGCAGATCACCGGAGTCTTCCGCATCCTCCGCAACAACAAGCGCATCCTCAAGCGCTACCCGCGCCAGCACGCAGCTTTGCTCTTCGACGTCAGCCGCTATCTCTTTAAGACCGGGCGGTCGGCTTGGGGGCAAAAATTCCTCGTCGCGAGCCTCCTGCGCTCTCCCTACGGCGCGACCCTCGCCGTCCAGTCCGTGATGCGGAAGATCAGGACCCGGATCGGCACGTTCGCCAACGCCTAGGGCAGCCTCCGAATGCGCAGAACTCGAGCCCGCTCCGCGCCATTCCGGGGCCGCGAAGCGGAGCCTCGGGCACCGAAAAGGGTAGGCGGCCCCCCGAAGCGGTAGCGCTTGTGAAAGGAAGGCCATCTAGGCCCCGCGGCTGGCTTCTGAGACCATTACTTCGCGGATCACTCCCCCCATTGATCAACCGTGTCTTAGCGCAGGAGTTTATCATGCAGGACGAAGTCTATTCCGACGGAATCGGCGAAATCACGGTCACCGGGCCGATCGTCCGGATCGATCTCGTGAGCCTTTCCCCGAACAAGCGCGATGCGCAGAACAACCCGATGCCGGTCTTCCGCCAGCGCATCGTGATGTCCCTCGAGGCCTTCGCCAATTCGGTCGAGCTGATGCGCAAGGCCATGGACGGGCTCGCCGAGTCCGGCATGATCGCTCCCGCCCCGTCGGGCCCGCGCAAGGATCCGGCGGCCCGGCAGACCGGCGAGGTCGCGACCCTCGTCCGCAATTCCTCGCCCAACTTTTCGTAAGCCGCCGCCGTGACGGGCAATCCTCAAACCGGGCTGCATTGCCTGTCCGCGGTGGCGCGCCACCACGGCGTCGATGTCGCAGCCGAGCACCTCGCCCACACCTATGCCGTGGGCGAGGACGCCGTCGACGAAAAGCTCATTCTGCGGATGGCGCGGGACGCGAAGCTGCGGGCCCGCGCGGCGAGCCTGAAATGGTCCGGCCTCGTCGGGCTCGGCGAAGCCTTTCCGGTTCTCGCGCATCTCGAGAACGGCAACTGGGTGGTGCTCGCGGGCGCCGACGATGCGGGCGAGGAGAGCTGCGTCCGCGTCCTCGATCCCCTCGCCCACCGCGCCGAGCCCCTGATCGTCAGCGAGGCGGATTTCTGCCGGCGCTGGACCGGGCGGGTCCTCTTCATCAAGCCGGAGCGCCGCTCCCTCACGGACGAGAACCAGCCCTTCGGCTTCCAGTGGTTCCTCCCGGAACTCCTGCGCCAGCGCCGCCTGTTCACGGACGTCACCGTGGCGGCCCTCGTCCTTTACGCCCTCGGCCTCGCCTTTCCGATCTTCTCGCAGCTCGTCATCGACAAGGTGCTCGTGCATGAGGTCTATGCGACCCTCTACGTGCTCGGCGCCGGCGCCGTCCTGGCGATCTGCTTCGACGCGCTGTTCACATTCCTGCGCCGCTATCTGCTGCTCTACGCGACGAACCGGATCGACATCCGGGTCGCGACCCGCACCTTCGGCCATCTCCTGAAGCTGCCGATCGCCTTCTTCGAGCAGATGCCCGCCGGCGTGCTCGTCAAGCACATGCAGCAGGCCGGCCGCGTCCGCGAATTTCTCACCGGGCGGATGTTCATCACGCTGCTCGACGGGCTGTCGCTCTTCGTCTTCGTGCCGGTCCTGCTCTTCTACAGCGTCAAGCTGACGCTCATCGTGCTCGGCTTCACGGCGGCGATCGGGCTCGTCATCGGCCTTCTCGTCGGGCCGTTCCGCCGGCGCCTGCGGGCGCTCTACGAGACCGAGGGCCAGCGCCAGGCGCTGCTCGTCGAAACGGTCCACGGCATGCGCACCGTCAAGGCGCTCGCCATGGAGCCGCTGCAGCGGCGCACCTGGGAGAACTCGTCCTCCTCGACGGTGATGATGCGCTACAACGTCGAGAAGATCTCGACGGCGGCGCAGGCGCTGACCGGCCTTCTCGAGAAGCTGATGAGCATCGCCATCATCGGACTCGGCGCCATCGACGTGTTCGACCGCGAATTGACCGTCGGCGCGCTGGTCGCCTTCAACATGCTCGCCGGCCGGGTCTCCGGGCCGCTCGTGCAGATCGTCACCATGGTGCACGAGTATCAGGAGGTCGCGCTCTCGGTGCGGATGCTCGGCGAGGTGATGAACCGTGCGCCCGAGGAAACGAGCGCCCGGCCGGGCCTGTGCCCGGATCTGAAGGGCGGCATCGAGTTCGACGGCGTCAGCTTCCGCTACCAGACGGAGGGCGCGCCGGCCCTCGACGACGTCTCCTTCGACATCCCGGCCGGCAGCGTCTTCGGCATCGTCGGCCGCAGCGGCTCGGGCAAGACGACGGTGACGCGGCTGATGCAGCGCCTCTACGCGGTCCAGCAAGGGCTCGTGCGAATCGACGGCGTCGACATCCGCGAGATCGACCTGACGCACCTTCGCCGCTCCATCGGCGTCGTGCTCCAGGACAGCTTCCTGTTCCGCGGCACCGTGCGCGAGAACATCGCCGCGGCGAACCCGAGCGCGACCTTCGAGGAGATCGTCGAGGCGGCGCAATCGGCCGGCGCCGAGGAGTTCATCGAGCGTCTGCCGCGCGGCTACGACACGATGCTCGAGGAGAACGCCTCGAACCTCTCGGGCGGGCAGAAGCAGCGCCTCGCGATCGCCCGCGCGCTCGTCACCAATCCGCGCCTGCTCATCCTCGACGAGGCGACGAGCGCCCTCGACCCGGACAGCGAATCGATCATCCGCGCGAATCTGCGCCGCATCGGCGAGGGGCGGACGGTCATCATCGTCTCGCACCGGCTGTCGACGCTGATGGATGCGAGCGCCATCCTGGTGCTCGAGCGCGGCAAGGTCTCGGCGATCGGGCGGCACGACCAGCTTCTGTCGTCGTGCAGCACCTATCGCCACCTGTGGAACCGTCAGATGAGGCAGGTCGCATGATCCCGCAGCGCCAGGAACGCCTGCCGGAGCCGCGCCGCCGCCGCCCGGCCGAGGTGCTCGCCCCCTATCGCCCGACCCGTCCGGCGATCGTCTCTGAGTTCCAGACCGACGCCATCGAGGTCGAGGAGCGCACGCCGCCGCGGCTCGCGCGCCTGACGATCTACTGCGTCGTCGCGCTGATCGTCGCGGCCGTCGCCTGGGCCGCGGTGTCGAGCGTCGACCAGGTCGCGGTCGCCCGCGGCAAGCTGATCACGACCGAGCCGAACGTGATGATCCGGCCGTTCCAGAACTCGATCATCCGCAGCATGAGCGTGCAGGTCGGCGACATCGTGAAAGCCGGCCAGGAGCTCGCCGTGCTCGACCCGACCTTCACGCAATCGGATGTCGAGCAGCTTCGCAACAAGGTCGCCGTCGCCAACGCCCTCGTGCAGCGCCTCGACGCCGAGCTCGGCTCGGGCGAGTTCAAGGTGCCGGAGAAGGCCGATCCGGAGATGGTGTTGCAGGCCCGGCTCCTGCGCGAGCGCAAGTCGCTCAACGACAGCAAGCTGCGCAATTTCGACGAGATCATCGCCAACGCCCAGGCGACGCTGACGAAGTCGCAGGCCGAGGAAAAGCTCCTTCTCCAGCGCCTCGAGGTGATCGGCGAGATCGAATCGATGCGCATGCAGCTTCTCCAGAACCAGACCGGCTCGAAGCTCAGCTTCCTGCAATCGAAGGACGCGCGGCTCGACATCGAATCCTCGCTCACGCGGCTGCGCGGAACGCAGGTCGAGGCCCGCCACGAGATCGAGAAGGCCCTGGCCCAGAAGCAGGCCTTCCTCGACGAGTTCCGCAGCACCGCGATGCAGAGCTACATCGAGGCGCGGGAGACGCGGAACGGCGCCGCGGAGGAACTGAAGAAGGCCGAGCTGCGCCGCAACCTCGTCGTGCTGACGGCGCCGTCCGATGCGGTCGTGCTCGAAGTCGTGCAGCGCTCGGTCGGGTCCGTGGTCAAGGAGGCGGAGCCGCTCTTCGTTCTCGTGCCGCTCGACGTGCCGCTCGAGGCCGAGGTGCTGGTCGATCCCGAAGGATGTCGGCTATGTCGAGCTCGGGCAGGCCGCGCGGATCAAGTTCGACACCTTCCCGTTCCAGAAGCACGGCATGGCGCAGGGCACCGTCCGGCTGATCAGCCGCGGCGCCTTCCCGAAGACGGCCCTCGAGGAGGAGCGCCCGACCGGCGAGGCCCTGTTCTACAAGGCGCGCCTGACGCTCTCCGATCCGCAGCTGCGCGACCTCCCGAAGGATTTCAAGCTCATCCCCGGCATGGCCCTTCAGGCCGAGATCCGCACCGGCAAGCGCAGCGTGCTGTCGTACTTCCTCTACCCGATCCTGCGCGGCCTCGACGAGGGCATCCGCGAGCGCTGACCGGAAGGGGCAAGCGCCTTCGCCCGCATCCGCGAAGGGCGCACTCCGCCTCTTCCGCGCAGGCGCAAAGATTCCGCGGAGCGGAGACGCAAAGAGGGCGCGAGGATGATCCCCGCGCCCCGCTTTGCATTGAACATGCCCAACACCTGCGGTTTTCCCGCGCACGTCGGCGCGTTGCCTGCGCGTGGCTGACTAAATCTCAGGTGATGGGCTTCCGACGGCGCCCGTCCGAACACCGGGCAAGCTCCCGTCGCGACACAGGCGAGATGCTTCTTGTCCCGCAGGCGAATGCATGCCTGCCGATCCGCCTGTCAGAACACCGCCCTTGCCACGCGGAGGCTGTCCATACCCGGCCGCCATAGTGCGTCCCTCTCACCTCGGCGCGTACCACCAAGCTCGGGACACAACATCCTAGCGACGCAGGGAGGCAGCGACCTTTGCCTGGTTTGCTTCGCGGATGCGCTGGCCTTGCTCGTCATACAGAAACGACAAGAACGCGTAGCGCCGATGCCGCGTCACCGGAGCCACTTCGTGCAGAAGGGAACAGGAGAATACGATCGCGTCTCCTGGCGCTGCCCGGTGGGGCTGATCGCTAAACTCAGGGAAGCGAAGAGAGCCGCCCTCATAGTCCTCGTTCAGGTTGATCGTCAGCGCAAAGCGCCGATGCGCAACGACCGGAGCCGTGTTATCGCGGTGAGGCTTGAAGTAACCGCCGGTCGCGGCGTCATAACAACCGACGAGATAGCGCTCGATCCGGGTGACCTGAAACTGGAACGCGCGATAGACGATCGGCAAGAGACGGCGCGCCAGCGCCTCCTGAGTTTGCTTTAGCGCGGACTTGTCGGAGATGTAATGATCCGAGCGCTTTCTGAACCTGGGATCGAAATGCTCAGTCGCCACGCCTTTACTTTCGACGACGCCGATTTCACGCCCGCCCGCGGCATCGTAAAGATCCACAAGCCGCCGGCAGAGGGCGCGATCGAACACTTGCGGCACAATCAACAAGGGCGCACTTGAAGCGGCCGGCGGATTCTCGATGCGCGCGGCAAGCAGCGATACAATCTGGTCGACGAATTCCTCCGCCGGCCCGGTCAGCGGTACGATGCCGATAATCTGCAACGCCGGGCTCAAGATAAACGCCGTCGGGCGCACTGCGGGACCCGCAGCGCCGAGCCCAATGACTCCATATCCGTTCGCGATGGCGCCACTCGCATCGAGCAGGTAAAGCTGGCCGGATTTCTCCTGAGGCGAAAGCTCGTGACCGACCGCCTCGGTGCTGATGCCGACCAGCAGCGCTCGCTCATCATTGAAGAAGGCGTGCCGACCGAGCGCGTCGAGTGCGGTCTGGACGCTGCGGTCCAGCGGGTGCGAGCCCAGGAAGATGAGCACGTATATCGGCCCGCGAGCTCGTCGAATGATATATTGCTCCGCGAGGCGTCCGCTGTGACGGTCGAAAACCAAGGTGCGGGCTCGCCAACGCCGAGTGTTGAGGTTGCCATTCTTGTGCTGTCCTGTCGGTTGAACGCCGCCAATCGGCGCGTTGGCCGTTCAGGCGGTTGAAGCAAGAGTACGGTGAGTATTGGGCACAAGCTTGGCATTCGGCGCGACGGCCCCGAGTAATCCCGGTCGAGCGAACCGTCCTTGGCCTAGCTGCCCGCCCAATGGACAAGGGCGCGGGGAGGGAATCCCCGCGCCCATTTCTGGCGCAACGTCGCCTTTACAGAATGAAGTCCGACGTGGACAGCCCGAGGCCTGTGCCCTTCAGGTCGATTTGGAACGAGTAGCCGCCGGTGTTCCCGTAGAGGTGCGTCACCCCGGCGGCGCGGTCCTCGACCGCCCAGAGGTGCCCGGTGCTTCCCGGAGCCGGAGCTCCGGTAGCCGTCGAACATGAAGTCCTGGTCGCCGCTCTGGGAGCTGCTCGCGTCCATCTTGCTGAAGTCGAGCTTGTCGACGCCGTCGCCGAAGTCCATGATCTTGTCGCCGTCGGCGCTGTATTGCGAGGTGAACTGGAACTTGTCGTTCCCGCTGTCGCCGTAGAAGGTGTCGTCGCCGCCCCAGCCGTTCAGCGTGTCGTTGCCGGCGCCACCCCGGAGGGTGTTGTGGACGTCGTTGCCGATGATCGCGTTGGCGAGTTCGTTGCCGGTGCCGTTGATGCTGTCGTCGCCCGTGAGCTGGAGGTTCTCGACATTGGCGGCGAGCGTGTGGGTGACCTGGCTTCGACCGTGTCGGTGCCCTGGTCGAGCTCTCGACGACCTTGTCGGCCGAGTGGTTGACGGTGTAGGTGTCGTTGCCGTCGAGCCCGTTCAGGGTGTCCGCGCCGCGTGTCCCGTCGAGATCGTGTCGCTGGACGTCGCGCCGGTGTTGCCGGACGTCGGCGGCGTCGGGACGGTCGGCGTCGGGTCGGGTCCGGTCGGAGGCCGGATCGGTCGGTGGGATCGGTCGGAGTCGGGTCGGCCGGAGTAGGGCGGCGCGGCGCCCAGAAGCGAGCCGCCCGAGACTGACGTACCGGTTGCGACGAGGCATCGATGTTGTTCGTCCAGACGGGACGCGTCGCGGGTAAGATGTAGCCGTACTGGCCCTCGTCGATGTAGTTGCCGGAGATCACGACGCCGGAAATCGAGTCGCTGCTGCTGAACTTGCCGTCGGCGTAGATCGTGAAGCTGCCGCCGGCGAGGTGGTTGTTCTCGATCTTGATGTTCGAGATCGGCCCGAAATCGTTGTCCATCATGATGGCGCCGGCTGCGCCCCACGAATTGAAGATCGTGTTGTGGCTGATGACGACGTTGGAGATGCCGCCGTCCATCTGGATGCCGTCATAGTGCGGCGATCCGGAGGCCTTGAGGTTGTGGATGTAGTTGTCCTGGATGACGGTCGGGGCGCCGCCGTCGAGGGTGATGCCGTTCTCGACGTTGAAGATGTCGTTGCGCAGGAAGGTGCCGGAGCCCCAGATGCCCTGCTGGCCGTCGTTGTTGGAGCCGGTGCCGTTGATCTCGCAGTCCCGGATGATCGTCCCGCTGACGCCGTCCTTGATCTTGACGACAGCCCAGCCGTCCGCCGTGATCCGACAGTTTTCGACGGTGACGTTCGGCGCGTTGATGATCAGCATGCCCTTGATGTCGAGGCCGCTGATCACCGTGCCCGGCGTGTTGACCGTAATGCTGCCCGACGACTTCAGCGTCACTCCGGCCTTCACGCCGGTGTTCGAGGCATCGGGAAATCCCGGAAGAGTTGTGAATGAAGCCACGTCACCACCTCATTCGTTTGTGCGGCCATCGGCCGGTTGTTTTCTTCGGCGGTTGAAACGTTGCAGTTCCTGACCGCCGTCAAAAAGGGGTAGGGGCGGAATGAGATAAAGTTGTGACACGTTCCTGTGAGCATGAGATTAATCGAAGAATACACTGACTGGCGCAAAGTCATTTTACGCTCGATTTTCCGCATCTTGCGGTTGATTGGGCCGCAGAAATCGGGTTGTAGCCTCGTATTGAGAATGCGTGACGATAGGACATGCGGATCGCCCGGTGGCAAATCGCGTGCATGGCCCGATTTATTGAGTTTTCCCCCAAACTAAATGACTTTAAGCCCATAACGGCTCTGACTTATACGAAATATGGCAACATCGTGACGAGGCGGCCGGATTGCGGCGGCGGCGACCGGGAACGGATCGCGGCAAAGGCTTGACCGCCGCTGCGATGCGGCCCTCCGGAAGCACCCTCGATTTTGCCGGAAAGCCCCTCGGGCGAGGGCTCCGAGCCGGCTCTTCAAGACGCGTCCGGGGGGGGTCGCGCCGCCTTCATCGCCCATAGGGAGGCGGGGTCCTACGAACAAGCGAAGCCGCTACCAATTCGGCTGACTTGAGCCCGCAAGATCGGCTCTTCAATGATCGGGTGCGATGCAAAACACCCGCAGCTCCACAGCCTTGGCCCTCTCGGGCGCCGCGCCCGCGTCTCTTCCGACGCCCGGCACGAAGGACCGTCTCGTCTCTCTCGAGGCGGCCGCCCCCGGCACCCGTCACGCCGCCGAGGAGCTGATCGCTCTCGCGGTCGCGGGGCTCCCCCAATCCTATGTCGGCGGCACCTTCGCGCAGACCGTCCGCGCCGTCGAAACGCCGACCGGGCGGATCGTCCGGCCGGAAGGCAGGAACCTGCGCTACGCCGCCATCGTCGCCCTCGGTGCGGCCCGGGTCGACGAAGGCGCGCAACGCGCGATCTGCGCCGGCAGGACCGCTGCCGCCTTTGCGGAGAGCCTCGTCCCGCAGGCCGAGGGCAGCGACGACGTCGGCAGCGTCGCCCTTGTCGCCTGGGCCGTCGCCGAGGTCGCCGAGGCCGCCTCCGAGAGCCTCTTCGAGCGCCTGCGCAACGTGTTCGCCTCCGGCGCGCCGATCTCCACCGTCGAGTGCTCGTGGCTCATCACCGCTGCGCTGGCCGCGCGGCACCTTTCCGACACCGACGACCTCGCCCAGGCTGCCGCGGCGCGCCTGATGGCGGCGCAGGGGCCGGGCGGCCTGTTTCCGCACATGCTCCCCGCCCACGCCATGGGGCGGCTGCGCGCGCATGTCGGCTGCTTCGCCGATCAGGTCTACCCGATCCAGGCCCTGGCCCGTTTCTCCGTCGCCATGGGCGAACCCGCGGCGCTCGCCGCTGCCGATGCCTGCGCCGGGCGCATCTGCCATCTGCAGGGCTCCGCCGGGCAATGGTGGTGGCACTACGATTCCCGCAACGGCGACGTCGTCGAAGGCTACCCGGTCTACAGCGTGCACCAGCACGCGATGGCGCCGATGGCGCTGCTCGACCTGAAGGAGGCCGGCGGCGGCGATTACCGCGAGGCGATCGCCAAGGGCCTGCGCTGGCTCGAGGCGCGGCCGGAATCCGACGGCGTCCTCGTCTCGCACGCGGACCGCCTCGTCTGGCGCAAGATCGGCCGCAGCGAGCCGCGCAAGGCCGTCCGCTCGATCGCCGCGGTGACGACGGCGCTCCGGCCCGGGCTGCATATGCCCGGCCTTGACGCGCTCTTCGCCCCCGGCCCGATCGACCACGAATGCCGTCCCTACGAGCTCGGCTGGCTGATCTACGCCTGGCTGTCGGGAGGCGTCGTCGAGCGCCTGCGCGACGGCGGCGGTGCGGCGGCGCCCGCCGAGTCCGTCGCGTCGCGGCCCGCGGTGACGGGCGAGCGGCCGCTGATCTTCGGCCTCAACCTCGACGCCCTGACGATGCAGGATGCGCTCACGCGCTGCCGCGATGCGCTTTCGACGCGCAATCCTCTCCTCGTCGGCGTCGTCAACGCGGCGAAGGTCGTGAAGCTGCGCAAGGACGCGGCCCTGCGCGACTCCCTCCTCGACTGCGACCTCCTCCTCGCCGACGGCCAGTCCGTCGTTTGGGCGAGCCGGCTCCTCGGCCGCCCGCTGCCCGAGCGCGTCGCCGGCATCGACCTCTTCGACGAGCTCCTGCACCTCGCGCACCGGGAAGACCGCTCGATCTACCTTCTCGGCGCAAAGCCGGAGGTGCTGCGCAAGCTCACGCTCAATCTCGCACGCCGCTTCCCGGGCCTGCGCATCGCCGGCAGCCGCGACGGCTATTTCCGGGACGAGGACGGCGCCGCAATCGCCGCCGACATCCGGGAATCCGGCGCCGACATGCTCTTTCTCGGCATGAGCTCGCCGAAGAAGGAAAACTTCCTCGCTGCCCACCGGCATGTCCTCGACGTGCCGGTCATGCACGGGGTTGGCGGATCGTTCGACGTGCTCGCGGGAATCACGCGGCGCGCCCCCATCGCTTGGCAAAGGAATGGATTGGAATGGGCATTTCGGCTGTTGCAGGAGCCGCGCCGCATGTGGCGGCGCTACCTGACGACGAACGTGGAATTCATGGCCTTGGCCATCCTGGAGCGCTTCCGGCCATCCCCGGCGCTCTCCGCGATGCCCGGCGCGACGGGCGTCAGCCGCTACGAGACGCATTCGTCGCCGCACCTGAGCCACGAGGCCGTGCGCTAACGGGAACGTTCGACGGTCGCGTCGCGATCGTCGGACTGGGCTACATCGGATTGCCGACCGCGGCGGCCCTCGCCACCCGCGGCGTCGAGGTGGTCGGCGTCGACATCAATCCGCGAATCGTCGAGGCGGTGTCGGCCGGGCGCGTGCCCTTCATCGAGCCCGATCTCGCCGTCGCGGTCAGCGGCGCCGTCGCCATGGGACGCCTCACCGCGACCCGCGAGATGCCGGAGGCCGAAGCCTACATCATCGCCGTGCCGACGCCGTTCAACCCGGACCACACGGCCGATCTCTCCTACGTCCAGGCGGCCGCGGAGCAGATCGCGACGAAGCTGAAGCCCGGCGCCATCGTCATCCTCGAATCGACCTCGCCGCCCGGCACGACCCTGCAGGTGAGCCGCTGGATCGGCGCGCTCAGGCCCGACCTCTCGATGCCGCATGACGGCGGCGTCGCCGACGTCGCCGTTGCGCATTGCCCGGAGCGGGTGCTGCCCGGCCGGATCATGATCGAGATCGTCACCAACGATCGCGTCATCGGCGGCCTGACGCGCCGCTGCGCGGAACTCGCGGCGCCGATCTACCGCGTCTTCGCCAAGGGCGAGGTCTTCCTCACCGACGCGGCGAGCGCCGAGATGGCGAAGCTCGTCGAGAATGCCTATCGCGACGTGAACATCGCCTTCGCGAACGAGCTCTCGATGATCAGCGAATCGCTACACCTCGACGTCTGGGAGATCATCCGCCTCGCGAACCGCCATCCGCGGGTGAACATCCTGAGCCCCGGCCCGGGCGTCGGCGGCCATTGCATTCCGGTCGATCCCTGGTTCATCGTCGCCGCCGCGCCGAAGCAGGCGAAGCTCATCCGCGCCGCGCGCGAGGTCAACGACGAGAAGCCGGTCCACGTCGCAAGGCAGGTGATCGAGAAGGCGGCGCGCTTCCGCACGCCAACCGTCGCCTGCCTCGGCCTGACCTTCAAGGCGAACGTCGACGACGCCCGCGAGAGTCCGGCCGTGCGCGTGGTCGAACTGATCGCCGAGGGTCTGCCGGGGGTGGAGGTTCTCGTCGCCGATCCGTTCACCCCGGAACTGCCGAAGGAGCTGCGCGGCTTCTCGAACGTCAGCCTCGAGCGGGCGACCGACGCGGTCGAGCGCGCCGACATCGTTGTCCTCCTCGTCGAGCACGACCAGTTCGCCGTCCTCGGCCACACGCGGCTCAACGGCAAGATCGTCTTCGACACCCGCGGCGCCTGGCGCTGACAGAGGGCTGCGGGAGCCTGATATTCAGCCCCGCGCCCTCAACCTGAGTATCTGGCCCATCGATCCCGATCCGCCCGCGCGACCTCATCCTGAGAGCTTGTGAATTTGTCAGGCAAGAGGCGCGGGATCCGGCTCTCCCCGCTAGCGGGGAGAGGCGAATTCGCGCCTTTCGCCCGAAAGAGTCACACGCTCTGAGGAACCTCGACCGGCAGGTCCGGACCTTTCAGGACGAGGAAGGGGGGTGATTGCGGCAGGAGAGGACTTGCGCCGCTACGCCCTCAGTGCACGATCGGGTGCGGGGCGAACCAGGGCGAAGGGGGCGGGGTTTCCTGGGCGCGCACGCGCTCCTCGATGCGGTGGAGCCAGTCCTCCCACGAGCCGAGCTCGAGGCCGCAATCCCGGCACTGCACGATCCGGCGGCCGGGAGGGCCGCTGCGGAACTGGACGGCTTCGCAATCGCATTCCTCGCAGAGGATGATCGGACGCGGAAGCGGCGCGGACATGGTCTTGCTCCGAACGTTGAGGTTGCGCGGCCCAGGCCAGGTGGCTTGCTGGACGGGCGCAGTAGAATTCGGATGGCGTGACGACAGAGAGACTTGCTTCACACAGGGCCGCCACTTTCGGTGGCGCGCTACGATCGCGACGCAACGAAGGAAGGACGGTGCGCCATGGCACGAAGGAGAGCGGCTCAGACGGGCGGCACGACGGCCCGGCCCGGGCTCGGGGGATGTGCCCGATGAGCGTCCCGGTCCTGGTGATCGGGCGGCGCGGCCAGCTCGCGTCCGATCTCGCGGCCCTCGCCGGCCGCGGCGGCGTTCCAGTTGTCGCCCTCGGGCGGCCGGAGGCGGATTCTGCTCGACGCCGGGAGCCTCGCCGCCGCGATCGCGCGCATCGGCCCCCGGGCCGTCATCAACGCGGCCGCCTACACCAATGTCGACCGGGCTGAGTCCGAGGGCGACTTGGCCTTCGCCCTCAACCGCGACGGGCCGGCGGCCCTTGCGGCGGCCTGCGCCGAGGCGCTCCTGCCGCTGATCCACGTCTCGACCGATCAGGTCTTCGACGACAGCCGCACCCGCCCGCACCGGGAGGACGATGCGCCCAATCCGCTCTGCCTCTACGGCCGCTCGAAGCTCGAAGGCGAGCGGGCGGTCGCGGCCGCCAATTCCGGCGCGCTGATCGTGCGCGTGTCCTGGGTGTTCGGGCCGTCGGCGGACAATTTCGTCAAGAAGGTCCTGGCCTGGGCCGGCGACCGCGACGCCCTGTCGATCGTCGCGGACCAGCACGGCCGGCCGACCTATTCGCCCGCCCTCGCCGCGGCGCTCCTCGATCTCGCCCTGCGGATGGAGGGCGCCGACGCGCCGCGCGGAATCCTGCATCTCGCCGGCGGCAGCGTCATGACCCGGTTCGACCAGGCTCGGTCGGTGATCGAAGGCTCCGGCCGCCGCGGCGGTCCGACCGCGACGCTGGCCCCGGTTGCGACGCGGGACTTCCCGACGCCGGCCAAGCGCCCGCTCAACGCCGTGCTCGACGTCTCGCGGGCGAAGGAGCGCCACGGCGTCGTTCTCGGCCCGTTCCAGCCGGACCTCGACGAGACGCTCGACGCCGTGCTCGGCCCTCCGCGGGCCGAGGCGGCGCGGTAGAACGGCGGCGCGGTTGAGCGGCGTTCAGTTCGGGCGGCGGCGCACGAAATACAGCACGCCAAAGGCGGCGAGGGTCAGCAGCCCCGCCCCGGCGATAGGTGCGGGCGCGCCCCTGGTGCCGACGCCCGGCCTCGCAATGCGATCGGCGGCGAACGCGGGTGCACCGAGAGCGGCGCAGACAAGAACGACGGCGCTGGCGGCGAGCAGTGATTTCATGATGGTCGCTCCCTGGTCCGCCTGTACCTTACGCCCCGTGATCAGACCTTGTGATACATCCCAAAGGGGGGCTGTCGTACCTCATTGCGGGGAGGCATACGCCCTTCGTCCCGGGTAGGGCCTCTCGGCCGGCTTGCCGAATTGCGGCGGACCGGAGCAGGGTCCTTCCGGCCAACGCGGAGACGGCGATGCCTGGACCGGCCCCCTATCGTACCGAGATCGCCGTTCCCTTGCCCGACGATCCGGCGATCCGCGCCGTTCTTGGTCCCTCCTACGACCCCGATACGACGCTCAACGTCGTCAAGATGTTCGCGGGCACCGAGGACCTGTGCGAGGCCACGTTGGGCCTCGTCAGGGCGGTGTTCGGGGCCAGGGACGTCGATGCCAAGTTGCGCCAGATGATCATCCTGCGCGCCGCCACGGTGCTCGAGGCGCCCTACGAGTGGCAGGCGAACGTGCCGATGTCGCTGAACAACGGACTTGCCCGGGCGGAGATCGAGGCCGCCGGGAGCGCCGGCCCGGTCGCCGGCATCGACCCGGACTACGTCCTGGTCTGCCGCGCGACGGACGAACTGTGCCGCGACGGCACCCTGACCGACGCGACGCTCAAGGCGCTCTTGGATCGCTTCGGCGCGACGGTCGCGCGCAAGTTCGTGCTGATCATCGCCTGGTTCAACCTGCTCAGCCGGTTCCTGAACGGCTGCCGGGTTCCGATGGAGACCAAAGACAAGATCGGCGACAAGACCTCCCCGCTCGGCTGAGCGGCGATCGACGCCGGAGGGGCGCAGGCGCACCGAAGCGCAGCGGGACGCAATGGTGCGGCGAGCACGCTCTCCGCGCGCCCTTCCCCTCAGACGTAGAGCTTCTCCTTGTCGAGCCCCTTGTAGAGCCCGGCTACCTCCTCGCCGTAGCCGTTGAACAGGAGCGTCGGCTTGCGCTCGTTGGTGCCGAGGACGAGTTCGGAAGCCTGGCTCCAGCGCGGATGGGGAACCTGCGGGTTGACGTTCGCCCAGAAGCCGTATTCGGACGCCTGCAGCGCCTCCCAGAAGGTCTTCGGCCGCTCGTCGGTGAAGGTGAAGCGCACGATCGACTTCACGGACTTGAAGCCGTACTTCCACGGCACGGCGAGCCGCAGGGGCGCGCCGAACTGGTTCTGCAACGGCTTGCCGTAGATGCCCGTGACGAGGAAGGCGAGATCGTTCGCAGCCTCGGGCATCGTCAGCCCTTCCGTGTAGGGCCAGGGATACCAGATCTGGCGCTGGCCGGGCGCCATCGCCTTGTCCTGGAAGGTCTGCATCTTGACGTACTTCGCCGAGCCCTGGGGCCGGGCGAGGTCGAGGAGGGCCTTCAGCGGAAAGCCGGTCCAGGGCACGGCCATGCTCCAGGCCTCGACGCAGCGATGCCGGTAGAGCCGTTCTTCCAGGGGCATCTTGCGGACGAGATCGTCGATGCCGATCTCGAACGGCTTCTCGACCATGCCGTCGACGGCGACCGTCCAGGGCCGCGTCTTCAGCGCCCGCGCCGCCGAGGCCACGCTCTTCGAGGAGCCGTATTCGTAGAAGTTGTTGTAGTCCGCCGAATACTTTTCCGGCGTGATCTCCCGGTCGAGCTTGAAGGCCTCGTTCCGCTTCGCCGGATAGAGATCGAAGGTCGGATCGGCGAGCTGGGCGAAGGCTGGAGTGCCGAGCGAGGCGGCTCCCGACAGGGCGAGCGAACCCGCTATCAGTTCGCGCCGGCTGAAGAACGCCGCTTCCGGCGTTGCCTCGCTCTCGCGCAGCTCCCAGGCGCGCTTACGTTTGATGAGCATCGGCTGTCTCCCTCGCTTCGACGAGCGTTGTGGCGTCCCGCGTGTCCCGGCAAATCACGGCTTGGCGAGCGGCGGGCCGCCGCCTTCCTTGCCGAGCACCTCCTCGCGCAGGGCCCGGCGCAGCACCTTGCCGACGTTCGTCTTCGGCAGCGTCGGGCGGAACTCGATCCGCCGCGGCACCTTGTAGGCGGTGAGGTTTTCGCGGGCGAAGCTGCGCAGGTCCTCGGCCGCGACGGTGCGGTCGCGGGGCACGACGTAGGCCGCGACCATCTCGCCCGAATGCTCGTCCGGCACGCCGATCACGGCGGCTTCGAGGACGCCCGGGTGCATCGCGAGCACGTCCTCGACCTCGTTCGGATAGACGTTGAAGCCCGAGACGAGGATCATGTCCTTCATCCGGTCGACGATCCTGATCTGGCCGTCGGGCAGCATCACGGCGACGTCGCCGGTGCGGAAATAGCCGTCCGGCGTCGTGACCCGGCCGGTCTCGTCCGGCCGCTTCCAGTAGCCGGCCATGACCTGCGGGCCCTTGACGCAAAGCTCGCCGCGCTCGCCCGGCGGCACCGGGGCCCCGTCAGCCCCCCGGATCGAGACGTCGGTCGAGGGCAACGGATAGCCGATCGTGCCCGAGAACTCGTCGAGATCGAGGGGATTTGCGCAGACGATCGGCGAGGTTTCGGACAGGCCGTAGCCCTCGATGATCGGGCGTCCGGCGATCTCCTTCCAGCGCTTTGCCACCGCCGCCTGGGTCGCCATGCCGCCGGAGACGCAGAGCACCACCTCCGAGAAGTCGACGCTGCGGATCTCGGCATGGTTCGCGAGCGCATTGTAGAGCGTGTTCACGCCCGACATCAGGGTAAAGGGTCGCGTCTTCAGGATCTTGACGAAGCCGGGGATGTCGCGCGGATTGGCGATGAGGAGCTGGCAATAGCCGAGCCGCGTCATCAGAAGCGCGCAGACCGTGAGCGCGAAGATGTGGTAGAGCGGCAGCGCCGTGACCATGACGTGGTCCGTGCGCTCGCCGAAGAAGGGCCGCATCCAGGCCTCGGCCTGGGCGACGTTCGCGGCGACGTTGCGGTGCAGGAGGACCGCGCCCTTCGCGACCCCCGTCGTGCCGCCGGTGTATTGCAGGAAGGCGATGTCGTCGAGGGTGACGGCGACCGGTTTCGGCGGGGCGCTCTCGCCGGCCGCGACGACCTCCCGGAGGGCGAGGGCGTTCGGCAGGCCGTAGGGCTTCACCGCCTTCTTGATCCGCCGCGAGACGAGGTTGACGAGCGCGCCCTTGAACCCGAGGAGGTCGCCCGGCGACACGATGACGACCTGCTCCAGGGACAGCTGCGGCAGCGCCTCCTCGACGGTGTGGCCGAAATTCTCGAGGACGAAGAGAATGCGGGCGCCGGAATCCTGCAACTGTCCGACGAGTTCGCGCGGCGTGTAGAGCGGGTTGACGTTGACGACGGCGAAGCCGCCGGTGAGCGCGCCGAACAGGATCGCCGGATAGGCCATGACGTTCGGCAGCATGATCGCGACCCGGTCGCCCTTCGCGAGGCCCTGACGCTGCAGCCAGCCGGTCACCGCGGCCGCCTTGCGGCCGAGCTCGGCATAGGTCATCCGCTTGCCGAAGCTTTCGACCGCCGGCCGCTCGGAAAACTGCTCGACGCTGGTCCGAAAAATGTCAGCGAGCGTTCCGAGCCGTCCCTCGTCGATGGTCGCCGGCACCTTCGGGGAGTAATGCGCGAGCCACGGCTTCGAGGGATCGACGGATCCGCCCGATCGGGCCGCCGCCGAAGGCGTGACGCTCATGCTCCTCCTTCCGCCCGCTCGGCGCGTGCTCCCGCGCTCCGGAGCCCGGCTCCGGGCCGCCCGGCTAAAGTGGCTTGCCGGCACGGCTTTGTCGATGGGCGGCGATCCCCTCTCCCGATCCGGAGAGGGGGATCCGCGGCGTCGCGATCAGGCCCGACGGGTCTCTTCGATCGCGGAGCGGATCGGCTTGACGCTGTCGCCGAACCAGCGGCTCGTCGTTTCGGCGACGTCCTTCCAATGCGACGCGGCGGTCTCGTAGACCTGGCGGCTGCCGGTCGCCTGGACGCGGATCGCCTCGGAGAGCGAGCCGGCGGTGACGGCCGAGCGCCAGAGGTCCAGGGTTGCGTCGCTCTGCGCGCGCAGGGCGTCGATGACCTTGTCGTTGACCTCGAAGGCGCCGCGGGCGGTCTCCGAGACGGCCTGGCGCAGGTTCTCGCCCGTGGCCTGGGCACGGGCATAGGCCTCGCGGGCGCGGGCCGCGCCGGCTTCCATCAGGCGGGCCGCCGGAGCGACGATCTCCTCCGCCTGGGGCGCCGCTGCGGCGAGGCTGCGCGCGGTCTCGACGATGGCGGAAGCGGCCGAGATCTCGACCTCCTTAGCCGCCGCGACGGCCGGCTCGAACGCCTTCATCGCCGCTTCGGCGGGCGCCTTCGGCGCCACCTTCGCGGTAACCTTTGCGAGCGCGCTCGCCGCCGCCTTCGCCGCCGCCGCCGCGGGCTTCACGGGCTTCGTCTCGACGGCCTTCGCAGCGGGCTTCTTCGCGGGCACGATCTTCTTGGGGTCTGCCATGAGGGTCTCCTGACGGTCCGCGCGGACGCGTTACTTCTTCGCGGTGGTCTTGCGGACGGCCTCGGTCGCCTGGCTCGCCGCGCTCTCGACGGCGCCCTGCGCCATCGCGCCGAGTTCCTTCATCTGCGCCTGGATCGATTCGAACTGCTGGCGCAAATACTCGGATTGCGCATGCATCGCCTCCTGCATGTCCTTGGCGCGCACCATCCGCTGCGCCAGGTCGAAGGCCGCGGCGATGTTCTGCTCGGCGTAGGAGAAGGTCTTGCGGGTGGCGTCCTTGGCATTCGCCTGAACGGTATTGGCGGAGCCCTCGATCGTATCGACCGTCTTCTGGGCGGCACCCATGAAGCCGTCGATCGCCTTGCGGGCCTGTTCGACGCTCTTCTCGGCGAAGTCGCGCATCTCGCTCGGAATCTCGTAGTTCGGGGGGGTGGGCATGATTTCTCTCCTGGGTTGCCTGGGGTTGTTTGTGCGTTGCAATATCATGTTGTGCACTGCAAAATCAACACCTGTTCGAATCCCCGGAATCGACGCTGCCGGGACGTGGCGTCAACCCTAACACGAAGTAAAGATGGAGGTGACGGACCCGGGCGCATGGCAAGCGCGGGGCGCCGCCGCTAACAATCCGGTGAGCGTACAAACCGCAGGGGCATGAGACCCACAGGGATGGCAGAGGCTTCGATCCTGGACCCGACGACGATCGAGAGGCTGGGCCGCGAGAGCGGCGGCACGGGCTTCGCCGTGGTCGATTCGGCGGGCGGGCGCCTGCTTTACCTGTCCCCCGCGGCTGAGGGGCTGCGTGCCGCCCTTGCCCAGCCGGACGGGGCGATCCGCGCCGACTTGCCGGCGCTGGGCCGCCTGCGGGCGCTCGCCGCCGGGGCGGCGCCGCGGGACGAGCCCCGGCCCGAGCGCCTGCGCCTCGGCCGCCTCGCCCCGCCGATCCCCTGCCGCTGCCGCCTTGCCAGCCTCGACGGCGGCGAGGATGTCCTCCTGCTGGCCTTCGACGCAAACCCGCCGGCGGCGCCGGAAAAGCACCTGCCCGCAGCCCTGCCGGCGCCTCTCGCCGCTCCCGCGCAGGACCCCGCCGACGCGGCGGCGACGGCCGGGATCGCGGCGTTCCTGTCGAAGGGCGCGCTGCCGCCGCCGGCGGTCGGGGCGGGCGAGCCCGCGCCGCCTCCGCCGCCGGGGCCGCCGAGCGAAGACAGCTGGTTCGCGAGCATCCGCGACCTCGTGACCGAGACCCTGTCGAGTGCCAGATCGGCCCTGAAACCGCACGAGGTCCTCCCGCCTTCGCCGACGGCCTTGGAGTCGCCGACGCCCGGGACGCCGCCGGAGCGGGAGGCGCCCCGTGAGGCCGAGATCGCCGAGGCGACGGCCGAACCGGAGGCGGGTGCCCCGGAGGAGCCGGCCGAGGCCGCCGCGCCCCAGCCGCCAGCCCCGGCCGAGGAGCCCGCCCGGCTCGGGGCCGGGGCGATACCCGAGGCCATGCCGTCGGAAGAAGCCGTGGCGGCCGCGGCGGAAGGGGAGCCTGCGCTGGACGCGGAGGAGCCTGCGCACGAGGAGCCCGATCCGGCGCCCCGGCCGGCCGCCGCCTCTCCGCTCCTTCCGGAACCCCCGGCTCCGCCGCCGCTCCAGGGGCGGTCGGCCGCACCCGGCCTGACGAGCGCCGAGCGCAGCGCCTTTCGCGAGATCGCCCGCGCCCTCGGCGCCCGCTTCGCGGACGATCCGATGCCGGCCGCGCCGCCGCCGCGCGTTCCCGCCGCGCCCGCCCCGCCTGCGCCTTCGCCGGCGCCGCCGAAGGCGCAAAATTCGGCGAACGCCGTTCTCGACGCGGTGCCCGCCGGGGTCATCGTCCATCGCGGCGACGAGATCCTGTTCGCGAACCGCCTCCTGCTCGACCTCGTGTCGTTCGACGCGGTTGGCCAGATCGCCGCCGAGGGCGGCATGAAGCGGCTTTTCCGCAGCGGGCCGGCGCCCGTCGAGACCGGGCCGGGCGGCGCTCCCGCCGTGCTGGCGACGCGGCGCAACTACAATCTCGCGGTCGTCGTCTCGTCCGGGCCGGCGACCTGGGACGGCGCGCCGGCGACGCTGATGCTGATCCGCCAGGAAGAGGCGGCCGATCCGTCCCCGGACCTCCGCCGGGCCGAAGCGGAAGCCGCCAGCGCGGCGGGCCGCGCGCGCGAACTCGAAGCGATCCTCGACACGGCGACGGACGGCGTCCTCGTTCTCGACGAGACGCGGCCGCATCCTTTCGCTCAACCGCTCGGCGGAAGCGCTTGTTCGGCTACGACCAGCGCGAGGTCGCGGGCGAGCCGCTGACCGCGCTCCTCGCCCCCGAGAGCCATCGTCGCGGCCCTCGATTATCTCGACGGCCTGCGCGCCGCGGGCGTCGCGAGCCTCCTCAACGACGGCCGCGAGGTCATGGGCCGCGTCCGCCAGGGCGGCCGCCATCCCGCTCTTCATGACGCTCGGCACGATCAGCGACGGCCCGCCGCGGCAAGTTCTGCGCGGTGCTGCGCGACATCACCGCCTTCAAGACGGCCGAGAGCGAGCTCGTCGCGGCCAAGCGCGCGGCGGAGGAGGCGAGCGCGCAGAAGTCCGACCTCCTCGCCAAGATCAGCCACGAGATCCGCACGCCCCTCTCCGCCATCATCGGCTTCGCCGAGGTGATGATCGAGGAGCGTTTCGGGCCGATCGGCAACGAGCGCTACAAGGATTACCTGAAGGACGTGCACGCCTCGGGCGCGCATGTCATCAGCCTCGTCAACGACCTTCTCGATCTCGCCAAGATCGAGGCGGGGCGGATGGACCTGACCTTCGCGCGCGTCATCGCTGAACGAGCTCGTCGCCGCCACGGTGACGCTGCTGCAGCCGCAGGCGGCGCGGGACCGCATCGTCATGCGCACGAGCTTCGCGCCGCGGCTGCCGCCAGTCGTCGCCGACGAGCGCTCGATCCGCCAGATCGTCCTCAACCTCGTCTCGAACGCGATCAAGTTCACGGATGCCGGCGGCCAGGTGATCGTCTCGACGGCGCCCGACGGATCGCGGCGAGGTCGCGTTCCGCGTGCGCGACACCGGCATCGGCATGAACGCGGGCGAGATCGAGGCAGGCGCTGGAGCCGTTCCGGCAGGTCGCGACCGCCCGCAAGCGCGGCGGCACCGGCCTCGGCCTGCCGCTCACGAAGGCGCTCGTCGAGGCCAATCGCGGCGCGCTGCACATCCCTCAGCAACCCGAGCGAGGGCACGCTCGTCGAGGTGCTCTTCCCGCCGACGCGGGTGCTGGCGGAATAGCGCCCGCATTGCCCGCCGGCTCGCGCCCCGTACGGTCCGGGCGGAACAGGGGACCTCCATGCTGTTCGACTTCACCGAGGAAGAGGAGATGATCCGCGACGCGGCGCGGCGGATCGCGGCCGAGCGCCTGGCGCCCCTCGCCGCCCGGCTCGACCGCGGCGAGGGCCGCGCGGAGCTTCTCGAAAATCTCAAGCTCCTCGCCGAGAACGGCTTCATGGCGCTGAACGTCGCCGCCGAATACGGCGGCACGGACGCCGGCACGGTCGCCTTCGCGCTCGCGATCGAGGAACTGGGCTACGCCTGCGCCTCGACCGGCGTCGCCGTCTCGGTCACGAACATGGTCGGCGAGGTGATCCAGGCGGTCGGGCTCGCCGGCCCAGAAGGCGCGCCATCTGCCGCGCCTCGCCGACGGCACCTATCCCGCCGGCGCCTTCTGCCTCACCGAGAGCGGCGCCGGCTCCGACCCGAGCGGCCATGCGACCCGCGCCCGCCGCGACGGCGGCGGCTTCGTCCTCGACGGCGAGAAGATCTACATCACGAGCGCCGAGTTCGCCGGGCTCTTCGTCGTCTGGGCCGTGACCGATCCGGAGGCGCCGAAGGGCAAGGGCATCTCCTGTTTCCTCGTCGAGCGCGGCACGCCGGGCCTTGTCATCGGCAAGGCCGAGAAGAAGATGGGCCAGCACGGCTCGCCGACGAATGCCGTGCACTTTTCGAGACTGCCGCGTGCCTGCGGACGGCCCTGATGGGCCGCGAGAACGACGGCTTCCGCATCGCGGTCGGCGAGCTCGCCGGCGGGCGCATCGGCGTCGCCTCGCTCTCGCTCGGCATCGCCCGCGCCGCCATGGATGCGGCGAAGGCCTATGCGCAAGGAGCGCCGACAGTTCGGCCGGCCGATCGCCGATTTCCAGGGCGTGCAATGGATGATCGCCGACCGCGAGGTCGATCTCGAAGCGGCGCGCCTTCTGATCCTGAAGGCGGCGCACCTCAAGGATCCGCGGCGAGCCCTTCGCGAAGGCGGCCTCGATGGCGAAGCTCTTCGCCTCCGAGGCGGCGCATCGCGCGACCGATACGGCGATCCAGCTTCACGGCGGCGCCGGCTATTGCCGGGACTATCCGGTCGAGCGCTACGCGCGCGACGCGCGCATCACGCGAATCTACGAGGGCACCTCGGAGATCCAGCGCCTGATCATCGCCCGCGAGACCCTGCGGCAGGTGGCGTAGTTGGCTGCGCGACGCGACGGCGCGCCGGGATGTCGCTCATGTCCACCTACCGCCTCGACAAGCTCTTCGCGCCGCGCTCGGTCGCGCTCGTCGGCGCGAGCCCGCGCGACGGCTCGCTCGGGCGCAGCGATCCTGCGGAACCTGCGCGAGGGCGGTTTCGCGGCGGCGCTCGACCTCGTCAATCCGAACTACGCCGCGATCGACGGCATCGCCTGCGTGCGTCGGCTCGAGGATCTCGCCGAGCGCGCCCGACCTCGTCGTCATCGCGACGCCGCCGCCGACGATGCCCGGCGATCGTCGACGTGCGCCGGGCGCGAAGGGCGTCGCCGCGGCGGTCGATCGTGACCGCCGGGCTCGGCCACGGCGCCGGGCTCGCTCGCAGAGGAGGCGCGGCTCGCCGCGCGCCGGCATCGGCCTGCGCCTCGTCGGACCGAACTGCCTCGGCGTGATGGCGCCGGCGGCGGAGCTCAACGCCAGCTTCGCGGCGCGCAGCCCGGCGGCCGGGCGATCTCGCTCTCGTCTCGCAATCGGGCGCCATCGCGGCCGGGCTCGTCGAATGGGCGGCGCAGCGCCACGTCGGGCTTCTCCGCCGTCGTCTCGCTCGGCGACAAGGTCGACGTCGATTTCGGCGATTGCCTCGACTATTTCGCCGCCGACCGCGCGACGCGCGCGATCCTGCTCTACGTCGAGATCCGTCAACGATGCGCGCAAGTTCATGTCCGCCGCGCGCGCCGCGGCGCGCGCCAAGCCGGTCGTCGTGATCAAGTCGGGCCGCCACGCGCCAGGCCGCGAAGGCGGCCGCGACCCACACCGGCGCGCTCGCCGGCTCGGACGCCGTCTACGACGCCGCCTTCCGCCGCGCCGGCCTCCTGCGCGTGCTCGATCTCGACGCAGCTCTTCGCCGCGGCCGAGACGCTCGGGCGGCAGAAGCCCGTTTCCGGGCAGAGCGCCTCGCGATCCTGACCAACGGCGGCGGCGTCGGCGTGCTGGCGGTCGACCGCCTGATCGATCTCGGCGGCACGCTCGCCGGCGCTCTCGCGCGGAGACGGCGCGACGCCCTCGACGCCGTGCTGCCGGCGACCTGGTCCCACGCGCAATCCGGTCGACATCGTCGGCGATGCGGACGCGGCGCGCTACGCCGCGCGCGCTCGAAGCGCTCCTGCGCCGATGACGGACAACGACGCCGTGCTGGTGCTGAACGTGCCCGACGGCGCCTTGCCAGCGCGCCCGAGGCCGGCGCAGGCGATCGCCGACGTCGCGCTCCGCGACCGCGCCAAGGGCTTCGGCCGCAAGCCCGTCTTCGCCGTCTGGCTCGGCGAGGACGCCGGCCTCGGCGCGCGCTCTTCGAGGAGGCGAATATCCCGCATTTCGCGACCGAGGCGGATGCGGTGCAGGGCTTCATGCATCTCGTGCGCTATCGCGAGGCGCAGGAGGAACTGATGGAGACGCCGGACAGCCTGCCGAGCGATTTCGCGCCCGACGCCGCGACCGCGCGCGCGCCTCGTCGGCGGCGCCGTCGCCGAAGGGCGGCGCTGGCTCGATCCGCTCGAAGTCGAACGCACTGCTGCGCGGCCTACGCGATCCCGGTCGCGCCCGGTCACGCTGGCCGCAGACGCCGGACGAGGCCGGCGACGGCCGCGCGGCCGATCCTCGCCGCAGGGCGGCACGGTCGCGGTCAAGATCCTGTCGCCGGACATCGTGCACAAGTCCGACGTCGGCGGCGTCGCGCTCGACCTCACGAGCGAGCGCCGCGCGTCCACGCCGCCGCGGCGGACATCTTCGCGCGCGCCGCGCGGCTGCAAGCCGGACGCCCGCATCACGGGCGTCACGGTGCAGCCGATGGTGCGGCGACCGAAGGCGCGCGAACTGATCGCCGGCCTCGCCGACGATCCGACCTTCGGGCCGGTGATCGTGTTCGGCACGCGGCGGCACCGCGGTCGAGGTCGATCAACGACAAGGCGCTGGCCCTGCCGCCGCTCGATCTCGAAGCTCGCCGGACGACCTCATCGCGCGCACCCGCGTCGTCGCGGCTGCTCGAAGCGCCTATCGCGACGTGCCCGCCGCCGACGAGCAGCGCCGTGGCGCTCGTCCTCGTCAAGCTCGCGCAGCTCGCCGCCGACCTGCCCGGAGGTGCGCGAGCTCGACATCAATCCGCTCCTCGCCGACAAGGACGGCGTCATCGCGGTCGATGCCCGCGTCGCCGTCGCGCCGGCCGGCGCAAGGAGCGGCCGCGGCGTGCCATCCGCGCTTCGCGATCAGGCCCTATCCGAAGGAGTGGGAACGCGAGCTCGTGCTGCGCGACGGCCGGCGAGGTCTTCGTGCGTCCCGTCCGCCCGGAGGACGAGGAGCTCTTCCTGGCACTTCTTCAAGCGCGTGACGCCGAGGACCTGCGCCTGCGCTTCTTCGCGCCCGGTGCGCGATTTCAGCCACGCCTTCCTCGCGCGCCTGACGCAGATCGACTACGCCCGCGCCATCGCCTTCGTCGCGATCGATCCCGCGAGCGGGCGAGATGATGGGCGTCGTCCGCCTGCACGCGGACGCGAACCACGCACAGCGGCGAATACGCGATCCTGCTGCGCTCGGACCTGAAGGGCCTCGGCCTCGGCTGGGAGCTGATGCGTCTGATGATCGAGTGGGCGGGCGCCGAGGGACTGAGGGCGGTCGAAGGCCAGGTGCTGCGCGAGAACACGACGATGCTCGCCATGTGCCGCCGCCTCGGCTTCTCGATCCGCGAGGACGCCGGACGACCCGGACATCCTGATCGTCGCCCTGCCCGTCGCGGGCGACGGGGATGCGATCCCTGCGACCTCATCGCGCGTGTGCGGCCCATGAACCGGTCTTTACCCCTCGCGACCTCACCCCGGGAGCTTGTGAATTGTTCCGATTGGAGGCGCGGGTTCGCCTCTCCCCTCTTGCGGGGAGAGGGCCGCCGAAGGCGGCAAGCCCGCGCAGCAGGCGAGGGTGAGGGGGCGGTAACGAACGAGTCGCTGCGTCGGCGAAGGGCGCCTCTTCCGGAGACGCCCCCGCACCCCCGCTTCGCTTGTTTCGATCTCAAGATCGAAACCCTCTCCCCGCGAGCGGGGAGAGGCGGACCCCCGCTATCGCCCGAAAGATTCACAAGCTTTGAGGAACCCTGGACCGGCAGATCCAGGGCGTCTCGAAGGGGGCTCCGGGAAACGCCGAGACTCGCGACGACCGCCGTCGCAGGGAAGTGTTTCCGGGCTTCCTGACGCCGCCTTCGAGAGGGGGTTGGGCGTTCGATTGAAGCGCGCCCACTCCGCGGGCTACCCCTCGACCTCGCCGATGTGCTTCTGCGCGTAGAGCTCGAGGCCGACCTGAGCGACGAGATTGAGCTGCGTCTCGAGGAAGTCGATGTGGCCCTCCTCGTCCTCCATCAGATCCTCGAACAGGTTCTTCGAGACGCGGTCGCCCACGGTCTCGCAATAGGTCGCGGCTTCGAGATAGAGGTTGCGGGCGTCGTATTCGGCCGCGAGATCGCATTCGAGGATCTCCTTCACGGTCTGGCCGATGCGCAAGGGGTCGAGCACCTGAAGGTTCGCGAAGCCGTCAAGGAAGATGATGCGCGTCACGAAGCGGTCGGCGTGACGCATCTCCTCGATCGATTCCTTGCGCCAGGTCTTCGCCAGCTCCTTGTAGCCCCAATCGTCAAGGACCCGGTAATGCAGCCAGTACTGGTTGACCGCCGTCAATTCGCTGCGCAGGCCGCGGTTGAGGTAGTCCAAGACCTTGGCGTCGCCCTTCATGTCCGATCCCCGAATCTTGCGATGTGGCGGCGCGCGAAGGCGCCCTCCGAGAGGCTAGCAGATTGGAACGGCTCTATTAAAGCTCGGGTTCGGCGTGGGTGGAGGCGAGGCCGACGGGGCAGCAGCCGCGCGAGCAGGCCGGCCCGGCGCCGACGGCGGCAAGCGCCTCGTCCATGATGGCGCGGATCGTCCGTGCGCAACGGCCGCAATCGGGGCTGCAGCCGAGGCAGCGATAGACCTGGGCCGGCGTGCGCGGGCAGCCCGGGCCGGGCGAGAGGCAGGCCTTCACGTCGCCGTCGGAAAGGATGTTGCAGGAGCAGACGATCATCGCCGTTTCAGTTTAGAACAGTTGAAAACTACAGCCGTTACAAGTACTTAACCCGGATCGGGAACTTCCGCCAGAGGCCCGGTCGCGCCGTGTTGCCACAGGCGCGGCGCCCCGGCGGCGCCTCTCCGGCGGGGCAAGCCGTTGTTCTTCAAAGCGATCCCCGCGCCGCCGGGGCCGCCCTCCCCTTTCGTGGCGCCCCGCACCGCGACGAAAGACGAAGGCGCATCGTGCCGTCCCGCGCGGCCGGCTTCCGTGGCCGCCGTCACGATTGGCGCTGGAGCAGCATCCGCTCATCTTGAATCAGACCGGTGATGATGAAGTGCAGGCGGTCGGCTGCGCGGCGGAGGGCGGCCATGAGGGGAGAGCGGTCGCTTGCGGATCAGTCCGCTACGACGAGCCGGTATCCTGCGTCATATTCATCAAGGGTGAGCAATTCGGCGTAGCGGCGCTCCCACTCGCCGGTTTCAAGGTCCCGCCTCAGATTTTGCAATCCTGCTTCGGCGTTGCCGATGGCCCAGAAGGACGAACTGCCGGATCGGATGTATGGATCAAGATAGGCCGCAGGCCGGCGCCAGTAGGCATAGAGGAATCCATCGCTGCAATCGTGTGGCACCAGGACCGGCGTGATCTGCACAGAGCCCAACCATCGTTCGTAGTCGGACATCGTTGGCATCTGCGCCTCGTCCAACGCCGCCAGCTCAGGAAGATAGTCCGTCAGCCATGGCCGGTGCGACGGATCGAACGTGAGCAGGACGATCCGACCGCGTGTGACGCGGCGCATCTCGCGCAAGCCTGCCTCCTTGTCCGGCCAATGATGAATGGTCAGGATCGCCATGGAGGCGTCGAAACTCTTGTCATCGAATGGCAGATCGTCGGCGCTGGCCTGAATCGCCTCGGCCGCCGCCGGACTGCGCTTTCGGATCATCTCGCGCGAAGGCTCGACAGCGATCACGGATCGATCGGTCGGCTCGTAGGAACCGGTGCCTGCGCCGACATTCAAAACAGTTTGCGCCGACCCGAGTGCGCTCTCGATGATCCTAGCTATCCGCCGATCCGGCTTGCGAAGCTCCGCATAATTGATTCCGATGATGTCGTATTTCGCACTCATCGCGCTTTTCTCCCGTGCGTCACCAACATCCGCAGGGGTCGATGGCGGCCCCCTGCCGTCGGGCCGACCGAGCCAAAGCCCTAGGGAAGACGCCGGAAGAGTCCGGGATAGTCGAGGACGACCCCGTCCCCGTCGACCGGCAGGTCGGCGACGAAATCCGCTTCCAGGCCCTCGAAGCGCCAGAGCCGGTCGGCGAGGCGGGTGTAGCGCTGCCGGCCCGCCTCCACGGCGAGGCCGGGCACCGCGATGAAGGCGACGGCAACGCCGACCGCCTCGCCGACGGCCGGCGCGGCACGGCGGATCGGCAGGGTGTTCGTGAAGGGCGTTGCCCGGATGTCGATGTCGAGGCAGCCGGCAAGCTGCGGCGCCGGCGCGCCGTCCACCCGCCAGCCCTCCCCGTCGGCGTCGAGGGTGAGCGCCGCCCCCGAAGCCTCCCGCAGCACGGCCTTGCGCACCCGCCAGGCGCGGTCGATCGACAGCTCATAGGAAAGCCCGAAACGCCGCCCCTCGATGGTGCCGGCGACGACGGCCGAAACGGCGAGGCCGTCCGCGGCGGGCCGCAGCTCGCAATGCTCGAGCCCAGCCGCCGGCCCCGCCCAATCCGCCCAGCGGACGATGCGGGTCGCCGCGATCACGCCCCCACCACCACGACGTGCAGCCGGCGCGGCCCGTGCGCACCGATGAGGAGGGTCTGCTCGATGTCGGCGGAGCGGGACGGCCCGGTGATCCAGTTGACCGTCCGCGGCATGCCGCCCTTGCCGTAGGCGAAGCGGATCTTCGCCCAGACCGATCTCGTAATCGCCGGCGACATCCTTCGCCGCGACGACGACGATCTGGTTGTCCGGCAGGAAGTTGAGCGTCGAGGGATTTTCCGGGCCCGAGACCATGACGAGGGAGCCCGATTCGGCGACGGCGCCGAAGGCGTGGCTGACGGCGCTGAGATCGGAGCCGTCGCTCGGTCCGCGGCCGATGTCGAGCGAGGTCGCCGACCACGGCATCGCGGCGAGGCGGCGATCGTCGCCCATGCGGATCGCGGCCGGCAGGTTGTGGTTGCGCAGATATTCGGCGACCGCCTGCGGCACCTCGGCGGCCGAGGCGACCGTCGCGACCGTGGCGAGCGCCGCCTCCGCCTCGCGCCGGAAAACCGCCAGCCGCTCGGCGCCCGGGCCCTGCCCCCGCGCCGGGACGACGCCCCGCGGCGCCCGCTCGATCCGCTCCTCGACGATCTGCGCGCCGCGTCGCCTCGCGGCCGCTGACCCCGAGCGAGCGGCGGATGTTGGCGAGGACCTCGTCGCGGGCGCTCATCGTCCCTCCCTCACGCCGCCCTCACGCCGCCCGCGCTCGCGGGCGAAGCGGGTCTGAAAGGTCTCGCCCTCCGGCACCGGGAAGTCGCGGTGCTTCGTCCAGGCGCCGGCGAGCGGCAGCCAGGCGAAGCGGCCGCGGTCGCGCCCGAACAGGCTGAGCGTCTTCATCGCCGCCCCCATCGCAAGCCGATAGAGCGCCGGCCGGCGCGCGAAAAAGCGCCCAGACGGCGAGGCCCGAGCGGACCGTCGCCGGCGTGAGGTGGCGTTCGAACTCGCGCTCGCGCCAATGGCGCATCAGCTTCGGCAGCGGGATGCGGACCGGGCAGACGCTCTCGCAGCGGCCGCAGAAGGTCGAGGCGTTGGGCAGGTTGCCGGCCTTGTCGAGGCCGATCAAGGCCGGCGTCAGCACGGCGCCCATGGGCCCGGGATAGACCCAGCCGTAAGCGTGCCCGCCGACCGCGTGATAGACCGGGCAATGGTTCATGCAGGCGCCGCAGCTTGATGCAGCGGAGCATGTCCTGGAACGAGGTGCCGAGCATCGCCGAGCGGCCGTTGTCGAGGATGACGACGTGGTAGTTCTGCGGCCCGTCGAGATCCCCCGGCCGGCGCGGGCCGGTCGAGAAGGTGGTGTAGACGGAAAGGTCCTGCCCGGTCGCCGAGCGCGCCAGCACGCGCAGGATCTGGGCGACATCCTCCAGCGTCGGCACGACCTTCTCGATCGAGGCGAGGACGATGTGCGTCTTCGGCAGGATTTGCGTCAGGTCGCCGTTGCCCTCGTTGGTGACGATGATCGAGGTGCCGGTCTCGGCGATGAGAAAATTCGCGCCGGTGATGCCGACATCGGCGGCTAGGAAGCTTTCGCGCAGCACGGCCGCGCGCCTCGCTAAGAAGCTTCACCGGCTCGGAGAGATCGCGGCCGCGGTCGAATTGCGTGTGCGCGCGGCGAAAATCCGCCTCGACCTGGGTCGCGTTGAGGTGCACCGCCGGGGCGATGATGTGGCTCGGCATCTCGTGCCGGAGCTGGATGATGTACTCGCCGAGATCGGTCTCGACCGGCGCGATGCCGTGGCCTTCGAGGTGGTCGTTGAGGCCGATCTCCTCGGCGATCATCGACTTGCCCTTGGTCACGGTCCGCGCCCCCGCGGCCCGGCAGATGCCGAGGATGACGTCCCGCGCCTCCGCCGCATCGCGGGCGAAATGCACCTGCCCGCCGGACGCCGCGACCTTCTCCTCGTAGCGCTCGAGGTAGAGGTCGAGATGGGCGAGCGCATGGTTCTTGATGTCCCGCGCCGAATCCCGCAGCGCCTCGAACTCCGGCAACCGCCCGACCGCGCTCTGCCGCCTGTCGATGAACCCCCGCTTGACGTTCCCCAGCGCCCGCTGGAGCTGCCCGTCGGCAAGGGCCGCGGCGGCGTTTTGCTTGAAGGCGGGGGAGGTGGGGTGGGGGGACATAGGGAGGGGTTTAGCGCGGATGGGGGTGGAGGGGGAGGGGAGTCATGATAGGCCGTCAGTCGGTTTGTAGTGAAACTCTGATCCAAGCTTCCTGGTATGGCTAAGAGACGGGAATAATTCGAGCAATTTCAGCCCAGAACCGCTCCGATAGAAAGGGGTTTTCCACAGGGCAGTTGTGGAGAACGCATGATGAACATTTACGTTTCATGGTAGATATGGAAGTTTGCCCCGGACGACGGCGCGGAGAGCGAAATGACCCTCGAGCTGAGCGACGAGAAAGCTCGTGGTGCTTTCTACACCCCATCCCCAATCAGCCGTTTTTTGGTCGATTGGGCAATACGTTCGCCATGTGATCACATGCTGGAGCCATCCTGCGGAGATGCCGCGTTCTTGATCTCTGCCGCGACGCGACTCAGCGCGCTCGGGGCCAATCTCGAGCAACTTTCGTCAGCGGTGAACGGGGTGGAAATACACGAAGCTTCGGCTCGTGCGGCGGAAGCCCGGCTTCGTTCAGAGGGATTTTCAGGCAACATCATCAGTAGCGACTTCTTCGATCGGAACCCTGAACCGCGTTTTGACGCAGTAGTCGGAAATCCGCCTTTCATATCAGAATTTCACTGGATCTGCACGAGCGAAGAGTTTTCGTGCTGCGCTCGCGCACGGCGTTCGGCTTACATCGTTGGCTAGCTCTTGGGCCGCCTTCACCATCCACGCATCAGAATTCTTGAAGGACAACGGGCGCCTTGGGCTAGTTCTACCCGCAGAACTTCTGAGCGTAAATTATGCTGCTGAGGTACGCCGCTTCCTCCTCAACCGCTTCGCCAAGGTGCGCATTGTTGTATTTGAGAGCCTCGTCTTTCCAGGAGTTCTCGAAGAAGTGGTCTTGCTGCTTGCGGAAGGGCGCGGAAGTGCTAGCCATTTCGAGGTCTATCAGGCACGAGACCTTACATGTCTTCTCTCCCTTGATACGTCGTTGTGGAATAGCTTCACACCCGCCGCCGATGAAAAATGGACACCCGCTCTAATCCCAACTGACGCACTCGCAACGTATCGCGAGCTCACCCGAAACAAGAATATTACAAGGTTGGCAGAATGGGGTGATACTTATCTTGGCTCCGTGACGGGCAACAATGATTATTTCACACTCACTTCTGCGGATGTAGGACGTCTCGACCTGGGTAGTTCGGAAGTTCTTAAGATATCACCGCCTGGCGCCCGTCATCTACGTGGGCCCATTTTCAGTAATCGCGCGTGGAAACAGCTCGCAAATGAAGGGGCGCGATGCTATCTGTTTGCTCCTTCCGGGGAGCCGTCGAAGGCCGCGAGAGCTTACATTGAGGCCGGTGAGCGTCTAGGTGTGCACGAGGCGTACAAATGCAAGATGTGGTCGCCTTGGTGGCGAGTTCCTTTAGTTTCCAAGCCGGACTTGATGTTGACGTATATGAACCATGATCGTCTACGTCTTGTGACAAACGAGGCCGGGATAAGAGTGTTGAATTCGCTCTATGGAGTGCAGCTTAAACCCCGTGTGCGAAAGGTCGGGAAACACAACCTTCCGATAGCGTGCTTGAATACGGTTACATTACTTGGCTCTGAAGTTGTTGGACGCGCTTATGGTGGAGGACTTCTGAAACACGAACCGAAGGAGGCCGATCTTTTACCCGTACCATCGCATTCTATGCTTGCAGCGATACAGTCCGAGCTTGAGCTGATAAAACCACAGCTCTCCGTTGCGATGCGTCAGAATAATTTAATCCGTGCCGTCGAGATGGTTGACTCGATAGTTTTGGAAAAGCACCTTCAACTAGACAAGGCGAGCGTAACTCAGCTTCGTACGCCCGAGAGGCTCTCTTTAAACGACGGTTAATACGAGCGCGAGGCAACCGTGGCGAGAATTGACGATCTTCTCTCCGATGCATTGAGACGATTACCGGTGAAGCCCGCAGACACCGCCGGTCAAGCAGAGAAAAAACGCTACAGCGAGCGCGTGTCCGAAGCTGTCGCGCAAGCGCTCGCTCAAGACTTGAGAATGAGGGGTCTCAAGGAAGCGCGGCCCGCACCTCCGGGTCATCTTGATAATTCTGGGGCCGAACGACGTATGGCGGGCGGGCTTGGTGCAAAGAAAGTGGACGTTACCTGGGCGACGGAACAGGCTGGCCTGCTGCTCGCCATATCTGTCAAAAGCATCAATTTCAAAGATGCGAAGACGGGAAATTACCAAAAGAACCTGGTAAACAGACGCGGCGACATGTTGATGGAAGCCGTTACCCTCCACAGGAGGTTTCCATATGCGGTACTGGCCGCTTTCTTCCTGCTCGACAAAGCCGCTGAGCGCGATGGCACTAAACGGCGAAAGTCGACTTTTTAACGCTCACGCGCGTCTCAAGTTATTTACCGGACGGGCAGATCCTGCGGGGAGAGATGAGCAATTCAGCGTTTTTACTTACTTCTACTGGAGGCTGATCCGTCTGCAGTCGACATTCGCGCATATGAGGTCGGCAATCAAAAACAATTTGTTTCCATGGAAATGCTTATCGAGGAGCTTCTTTCAAAGTAGCTGAGCGTACCCCAGATTTCTATGAACTTGAAGGTGGAAAGTTGCGTAGTCTTAAATAGGCATCTTGCGCTTTAAAAGTTGGCAGGCGTTGCAACCTGCAGATTAGAGCGGAATCCGCTCAAGTTGCATCGTATCCGGCGGCCGCGAAGTAGTTTCTGCACTGGGCCGGCGTGAAGGTGTCGATGATGCGGCCGATTGCAGCCCAGAGGCCGTCGACGGTGCGCTCGGCGGCTTTTCTGAGATGAGCCTTGAGCTTGGAGAAGGCGTTCTCGATCGGGTTGAAATCGGGACTGTAGGGCGGGAGGTAGAGCAGGCTTGCATTGGCGGCCTCGATCATCTCGCGGACCCGCGGTCCCTTGTGGCTGGAGAGGTTGTCCATGATGACGATGTCACCGGGACGCAGTTCGGGCACGAGCACTTTTGCGACGTAGGTCTCGAAGGCATCTTTGTTGATCGGCCCATCAAGGACGAACGGCGCGATCATGCCGCGCGTGGCCAGCCCGGCGAGGAATGTCGTCGTTTTCCAATGACCGTGCGGTACGCCGACGCGCAGACGCTGCCCTTTTGGGGCCCGGCCGTGGCGCCGCGCCATATTGGTCGAAGCCCAGGTCTCGTCGATGAAGACGAGCCGGTCCGGGTCGAGGTCGGCCTGACCGTCGAACCAGGCTTCCCGCCGCGTCAGGATGTCGGGACGATCCTGCTCCGAGGCATGCGCCGTCTTTTTTTACGCGTGATCTTGTGGCGGCGGCAAAAGCGCCAAAGCGCGGCGACGCTGACATGGGCGCCGTGCGCGGCGAGCTTCTCCTTCAGCTCCGGCAGAGTGATATCGCTCGTCTCGGCGAGCGCCGCATGGATGAGCCCGGCATGAGCCTCCGTTCGAGACGACAGGCGATCTCCGCCCACTGCCTTGGGTCTGGCATCGCCCACCTTCCGCCTCAGGGCCGCCCAGCGGATCGCGCTCGACGCGCTCACCCCGAAACGCTCGGCCGCTTGACGGCACGACAGGCCGCCATCAACGGCAGCCAAGACGCGCGAGCGAAGATCAAAAGAAAGTGGCTTGGCCATCCGGGCTGGCCTCCATCGCCAGCCCGCACCGTGAATCAGATCAGACCCGATTTGGGAACCCGCGCCGATTCAACTCGCGCGAATTCCGCTCTAGTCCACCCATCCGATCGCACCCCTCACTTCCGACGTTTTCGCGTCAACCGCTTCATGCTAAACCCGGCCCAGGGCCGGCGAACCCGGTCCTGGGGCGTGATAACCCCTCCGTAGGCGGCCGGCATCGGCCGCCAACGATGCCTCCTCAGCCACTCGGCCGGGGAGGTGCTGTCGTATGTCCAGGGCGAAAGCCTAAAGGGCAGTGCGGCCGTCCTACGGCGGTTTATCAACTCCCCGGTCACCAGCGCCGCTGGTGACCGCACCGCCGTCTCGGGGAGTTTTCGCATGGAGCCTGCCGGCTACAACGCCTTCGCCGACATGCTGGCGAAGTTCCAGAGCTCGCCGGAATGGATCAAGGCCGTCTGGCTCCTCGCGCCCTGCATCGCCGTCGTCGGCGTCGCGTGGTTGGCCGCGCAGGTGCTGCGGGAGGCGATCCGGGCCTTTGCCGGGCGGCGGGCGGGCGGCGGGCCGGCGGATCTCGACCTCATCGCCCTCGCCGAGGCGCGGCGGATCGCCGGGCCGGAGGGGGATTTCTTGCTCCTGCGCCTGCCGGCGCCCGCGCAGTCCCTCCCGCCGCCGCAGCCCGGCGGGTTTCACGACGACGGCGAGCGGCGGTGAGGCGCGGATTTGCCTCGCCCCGCTTGCGGGGACAGGGTTCGGCCTTCGGCCGAAACGAGCGGCGCGAAGCGAAGCGGGGGTGAGGGGGCGGTGCAGAAAGAGGCACCCGGCCGCGACCGCCGAACCCTCTCGTCGCCGCCCCCTCGCCTGCTGCGCAGGCTTGCCGCCTGCGCAAGCCGGCTGTTCCCGGCTTGCGCGCCAAAGAACGGACCTCGGCCAGTCCCGAGGTCCGGCGGCCCTCTCCCCGCAAGCGGGGCGAGGCGGGAAGCGCCCTTCACCTCGCCCGGACCGGGGGCTTGGGCGCCGCGATCGGCGGCGCGCTCGTCTCGCCCGCCAGCACTTCGGCGACGTGGCGGACCTCGACCGGGGAGCCCTGGCGGGAGAGCTTGCCGGCGATGTTCATGAGGCAGCCGAGATCGCCCGCAAGCAGCGTCGGCGCGCCGGCGGCGGCGACGTTCTCGGTCTTCGCCGCGACGATGGCGTTCGAGATGTCGGCGTATTTCACCGCGAAGGTGCCGCCGAAGCCGCAGCAGACGTCGCTCTCCGGCATCTCGACGAGGGTGAGGTCGGGGATGCTCGCCAAGAGAAGGCGCGGCTGCGCCTTGACGCCGAGCTCGCGCAGGCCCGAGCAGGAATCGTGATAGGTCACCGCGCCCTTGAAATCGGCCGCGACGGCGGTGACGCCGAGGACGTCGACCAGAAAGCTCGTCAGCTCCCACGTCCGCGCCGCGAAGGCGGCGGCCTTCGGCAGCCAGTTCGGATCGTCGCCGAACAGCTCCGGATAATGCGCCCGGATCATGCCGGCGCAGGAGCCCGAGGGGGCGACGATGTAGTCGCAGCCGCGAAAGCTGTCGATGACCCGCTCGGCGAGGTCGCGGGTGGTGAGGCGGTCGCCGGAATTGTAGGCCGGCTGGCCGCAGCAGGTCTGCGCCGGCACCTCGACGAGGCAGCCCGCGTCCTCCAGCAGCTTGACGGCGGCGAAGCCGATCGAGGGCCGGATCAGATCGACGAGGCAGGTGACGAAGAGGCCGACGCGGGGCTTGCCGCTGCGGGGAGTGTTCACGGGCGGGGTCTCGGAAGAGCGATGGGCGAAGGGAAACCAGGGTCGCGGTCAGCGCGACGGCCGGATGACTCGCCTAAGCACTTCGCACCACGCGAGAGATTTGTCGACGTCGAGGTGCGGCAAGCGGACATGGATCGCCGTCGACAGAACCATCGCCAGGAAGATCTCGGTGAGCCCCATCGAAAATCGTTACTTTATGGCAATCGAGCCCCCCGGTCTGAACCGTCCGGCGGGGGCCCGTCGTGAACCGGCTCACCCGCGTCTCGCCTTTCGCGATGGCCGAACCCGGCCCGAACGCCCCCGACGCCCCTCCCCTTCCGCCGCGTCCCGCGCTAGCCTGCGCGACGGAGAATCCCCATGACCATCGCCTTCCCCGTCCCGGACGCGTCGATCCTCGCCCGCCGCGCGGAGATCCTCGCCGGGCTCGCGCGGCTCGTGCCGGCGGAGGCGCTGATCGTCACCGAGGACGAGCGCCGCGCCTTCGAGACGGACGCGCTCACCGCCTATCGCCGGCTGCCCCTCGCCGTCGTGCTGCCCGCGACGACGGAGGAGGTCGCTGCGGTGCTCGCCTTCTGCAACCGGGAGGGCGTCAAGGTGGTGCCGCGCGGCGCCGGCACCTCGCTTGCCGGCGGCGCCATCCCGCAGGAGGACGCGATCGTCCTCGGCGTCGCCAAGATGAACAGGGTCGTCGCCATCGATTTCGAGAACCGCACGGCGCGGGTGCAGGCCGGCATCACCAACCTCGGCATCAGCGCGGCGGTCGCGCACGAGGGCTTCTTCTACGCCCCCGACCCGTCGAGCCAGCTCGCCTGCACCATCGCCGGCAACATCGCCATGAATTCCGGCGGCGCCCATTGCCTGAAATACGGCGTCACCACCAACAACCTGCTGGGCGTCACTCTGGTGCTGATCGACGGCAGCGTGGTCGAGATCGGCGGCGAGCATCTCGACAGCGCCGGCTACGACCTCCTCGGCCTGATCACGGGCTCGGAAGGGCAGCTCGGCATCGTCACCGAGGCCGTCGTGCGCATCCTGCGCGCGGCGGAGGGGGCGCGGCCGGTGCTGATCGGCTTCGACAGCGTCGAGGCGGCCGGCGCCTGCGTCGCGGCGATCATCGGCGCCGGCATCATCCCGGTGGCGATGGAATACATGGACCGCAAGGCGATCGGGATCTGCGAGGCCTTCGCCCATGCCGGCTATCCGCTCGACGTCGAGGCAATGCTGATCGTCGAGGTCGAGGGCTCGGAGGCCGAGATCGAGGACATGCTCCGCCGCATCGTCGCCATCGTCGAGCCGTTCCGGCCGACGACGCTCAAGGTCTCGCAGTCGGAGGCCGAAAGCGCGGCGATCTGGAAGGGCCGCAAATCCGCCTTCGGCGCGACCGGGCGCATCTCCGACTACATCTGCATGGACGGCACCATCCCGACCGGGCAACTGCCGGTCGTCCTGAAGCGGATCGACGAGATCGTCGCCTCCTACGGCCTCGGCGTCGCCAACGTCTTCCACGCCGGCGACGGCAACCTGCACCCGCTCGTGCTTTTCGACATCAACAAGCCCGGCGAGATGGAGAAGGCGGAGGCGGCGGGCGAGGACATCCTGCGGCTGTGCGTCGAGGTCGGCGGCTGCCTCACCGGCGAGCACGGCGTCGGCATCGAGAAGCGCGACCTGATGCGCTGCCAGTTCAACGAGGCCGACCTCGGGCAGCAGATGCGCGTCCGCGGCGTCTTCGATCCCGGCTGGCTCCTGAACCCGGCGAAGGTGTTTCCCCTCGACGGACGGGTCGCGGGGTGACGGCATCGTTTCGCGCGAGGCTGCGAGGCGCCTTCGCCTCGCGCGAAACGCAGCTCCCGCGATGTCCGAATCTCATCGCCCGAACGGGAGGGGAGGGACGGCGCCCATGACCGAGCTCAACCCGACGAGCGAGGCGGAGATCGCGGAGGCGGTGGCGGTGGCGGCGGACCGGGCGCGGCCGCTCGCGATCGCAGGTTCCGGCACGAAGGCCGGGATCGGGCGCCCGGCGCAGACCGAGGCGACGCTGTCGGTCGCGGGTCTTGCCGGCATCACCCTCTACGAGCCGGCGGAGCTCGTCGTCGCCGCCAAGGCCGGGACGCCCCTGTCGCAGATCGCCGAGACCCTGGCCCAGCGCGGCCAGAACCTGCCCTTCGAGCCCCTCGACTACCGCACCCTCCTCGGCAGCCGACGGCGAGCCGACGATCGGCGGCGTCGCGGCCGGCAACCTCTCGGGGCCGCGCCGGATCGTCGCCGGGGCCGCGCGCGACAGCCTGATCGGGATCCGCTTCGTCAATGGCCGCGGCGAGGCGATCAAGTCCGGCGGGCGGGTGATGAAGAACGTCACCGGGCTCGACCTCGTCAAGCTGATGGCCGGCTCCTGGGGCACCCTCGCCGTCATCACCGAGGTCACCTTCAAGGTGCTGCCGCGGCCCGAGCGCGCCGCGACCCTCCTTTTCCGCGGCCTCGACGATGCCCGCGCCGTCGCGGCCCTGACCCGGGCCCTCGCTTCGCCCTACGAGGTCACCGGCGCCGCGCACCTGCCCGGCGGCGACGCCGCCGGCGGGCGGACGCTGATCCGCATCGAGGGCTTTTCCTTCTCCGTCGATTACCGCCTCGCCGAGTTGCGCCGGCTTCTGAAGGCCTGCGGCGGCCCGGACGTCATCGAGGGCCGCGGCCACGAGGCGCTCTGGCTCTCGGTGCGCGACGCGACGCTCCTCGCCGAGCCCCGCGACCGGGCGATCTGGCGCCTCTCGACCGCGCCGAACCGGGCGCCCGCCGTGATGGCGACGATCGCCCGGACGATCGAGGCGCGCTGGTTCTACGACTGGGGCGGCGGGCTCGTCTGGCTCGCCACCGATCCGGCCGGCGACGCGGGCGCCGGCGCGATCCGCGCCGCGCTCCATCCGGCCGGCGGCCACGCCACCCTCGTCCGCGCCCCCGCGGAGGTCCGTGCCGCCGTCGACGTCTTCGAGTCGCAGCCGGAGCCGCTGATGCGCCTGACCGCCGGCCTCAAGAGCGCCTTCGATCCCGCCGGCATCCTCAATCCGGGCCGGATGTACGCGGGTCTATGAGGGCCGCCATCGCCTCCCGGCGCGCCTGGCTGCCGCCGGCGCTCCTCGCCGTCGCGCTCGTCGCCGCCGCAGCGGCGGTCCTCCTCGCCATGGGCCGCGCCCCGATCTGCACCTGCGGCACCGTCAAGCTCTGGCACGGGGTCGTCAATTCCGCCGAGAACTCGCAGCACCTGACGGACTGGTACACGCCCTCGCATGTCATCCACGGCTTCATCTTCTACGCCGCGGTCTGGGCGATCGGCCGCGCGCGGGGAAAGCCGATCCCGCTCCTGTGGGAACTCGTTCTGGCGCTTGCCGTCGAGTGCGCCTGGGAGATCGTCGAGAACAGCGAGGCGGTCATCGACCGCTACCGCACGGCGACGATCGCCCTCGACTATCACGGCGACAGCGTCGTCAACTCGGTGAGCGACATCCTCGCCATGGCCGCGGGCTTCCTCCTCGCCGGACTTCTGCCCGTCGGCGTGACGGTCGCCCTCGCCCTCGCATTGGAGCTTTTCGTCGGCGCGATGATCCGCGACAATCTCACGCTCAACATCCTGATGCTGATCGCCCCCTTGCAGTCGATCAAGGACTGGCAGATGGGAGCCTGAGGCGGCCATGCAGACGAACTTCTCGGAAGAGCAGCTGCGCGATCCGGCGATGCGGTCGTCGGAGACGATCCTGCGCACCTGCGTGCATTGCGGCTTCTGCACCGCGACCTGCCCGACCTACCTCCTCCTCGGCGACGAGCTCGATTCCCCGCGCGGCCGCATCTACCTGATGAAGGACATGCTGGAGGGCGGCAAGCCCGCGACGCCGGAGGTCGTGAAGCACATCGACCGCTGCCTCTCCTGCCTCTCCTGCATGACGACCTGCCCTTCGGGCGTCCACTACATGCACCTCGTCGACCACGCCCGCGCCTATATCGAGCAGACCTACCGCCGGCCCGCCGCGGACCGGGCGCTGCGGGCGCTCCTCGCCGCCGTGCTGCCCTATCCGGCGCGGTTCCGGGCAGCCCTCGCGGCGGCGATCCTGGCGCGGCCGCTGCGCGGGCTCGTCGCCCGGCTGCCCGGCCTCGGCCCGCGCCTTGCCGCGATGCTCGACCTCGCGCCGCGCGCGGCTGCCGGCCCGCACCGCCTCGGACGGCCCGGGCGCCTTTCCCGCCGAGCGGACCGCGGCGCGGCCGCGTCGCGCTCCTCGTCGGCTGCGCCCAGCCGGTGCTCGAAGCCGGGCTATCAACGAGGCCGCGATCCGGCTCCTCAACCGGCATGGCGTCGAGGTCGTGCAGGCGAAGGGCGAAGGCTGCTGCGGCGCGCTCGTCCACCATCTCGGCCGCGCCGAGGAGAGCCACGCCTTCGCGAAGCGCAACATCGACGCCTGGATCGCCGAGATGGACGGCGAGGGTCTCGACGCCGTCGTCGATCACCGCCTCGGGCTGCGGCACGACGATCAAGGATTACGGCTTCATGTTCCGCGACGACCCGGCCTATGCGGAGAAGGCGCAGCGCGTCTCGGCGCATCGCCAGGGACATCAGCGAGTACGCCGCGGACCTCGAAGCTGATGCCGCCGGTGCGCGAGACGGATCTCGTCGTCGCCTATCATTCCGCCTGCTCGATGCAGCACGGCCAGCAGATCCGCGCCGAACCGAAGGCGCTCCTGAAGCAGGCCGGCTTCGTCGTGAAGGACGTGCCGGAGGGGCATATCTGCTGCGGCTCGGCGGGAACCTACAACATGCTCCAGCCGGAGATCGCCGGACAGCTGCGGGACCGCAAGGTCGCCAATATCGAGCGGGTCAAGCCCGACCTCATCGCCACCGGCAACATCGGCTGCATGACCCAGATCGGCAAAGGCACGGCGATCCCGATCGTGCACACGGTCGAGCTGCTGGACTGGGCGACCGGCGGCCCGATGCCGGAAGCGCTCGAAGGCAGCGCGATCGCAAGCCGGCTCGGCAACGCGCCGAAAGTCGCAGCGGCGTAGAAACATCATAAAATTTCTTGGCGGGCGCGAGGCTGTTTCGTTACAATGGTCGCCTTGGAGCTCGGCCATGGCGCGCGGAGCCTCCGACTCTGCGGGAGCCGCGGCCTTGATCGCGGGCTCCTCAGAGTCTAGGGCGAGCGCTCCGGCCCGTCTCCCGGATGTACCTTGCGTGAGGCGGCGATGAATACCTCCTGGACGACCTTTCGGAAGCGGTTCGGCAAGACCGAACCGGAAGCGCCGCCGTCCCCGCAGGCCGCCGCCGGCCCGGCGCCGGCGAAGCCCGCCCCGGCGCCTTATCAGGCTCCCGCGAGGGCCGAGCCGATGCTGCGGCCGGACGGCTCCCTCGATGCGGTCGGGCAGAAGAACGAACTGATCCGCGTCCGCTTCGCGAACCTCATCGACCGGCTCGAGGAGATCCGCAGCCTGAAGGAGGATTTCGCTCTCCTCGCCGACCCGGTGCACGACCTCATCGGCACCTATCCGCAGATCCAGTCCCGCCTGCTCGAAACCGAGGCGGTGCTGCGCCAGGAGCGCGACACGGCCTTTAGCCTGCGCCGGGAGGTCTCCGACCTCTCGGCGGGGCATGCCCGCCTGACGGACGACCTCGCCGCCACCATCGCCCAGCTCCGCAAATCGGAATCGCGCCTGCGCGACCAGGATTCCGCGATCGAGGACCTGCGCCTCAACGTCAAGGACAAGGAGGCGAACCTCGCCGATCTCGAAACGCAGATCACGATCGAGACCGAGCGCGCCCGCACCATCACGGAGGAGAACCAGGCCTTGCGCCTCGAAGCGCAGGACAGCGACCAGGCCGTCGCCCGCGCCGAGCGCGACCTCATCGAGCTGCGCGAGAGGAGCGGCCTCCTCGACCACGAGGTCAAGCGCCTGCAGAAGGTCGCGGAGGAACAGAACTACCGCCTGTCGAGCCTCAACAACCGGCACAGCGATCTCGAGGGCCAGTACGAGGCCGTGCGCCTGCGCGCCTCGGAGGCGGAGACGCGGCTGATGGCCGAGCAGGTCGCCCGCCAGCGCCTGGAAACGCAGGCGGAGGCGGACCGCTCCTCGCATCAGGCCGAGCTGTCCTCCCGCGACATGAAGCTCGAAGGCCTCAACTCGCGGCTCGGGGCGACGGACAAGATCCTGGCCCACACCCGCGACCAGCTCCGTGACAAGAACGAGGCTTTGCGCGGCGCCGAGCGGACGCTGAAGGAAACGGCGATCGAGAAGAACACCCTCGAGCGCCGCCTCGAAGCGAGCCAGCAGGAGGTCGACCGCCAGGTCGCCCTCGTCAACGAGTTGCAGCGCTCCCGGGTCGAGTTGCAGGAGCGCGTCGAGATGCTGAACAAGGCGATCGCCGCGAAGGATTTTCAGCTCGAAACGGCGGACAACAAGGTGGCGAGCCTCGCCGAACGGATCGACGGCCTCACCAAGCGCTTCGACCAGGAGCGCCACCTCCTCGAAAGCGCCAACCGCCGCCTGACGGAAGAGCTCCAGAACGAGAAGGCCGAACGCTCCCTCATCCAGGGCGCCCTCGAGATCGCCCGCGAGAGCCGGGTCAAGATCCAGAAGAAATACGTCAGCCTGCGCAAGAAGACCCGCCTCGACACCCCCGAGGAGGACCCGAACCTGTTCGAGGATGGGGAGGAGGCGGAATCGAACGTGCGGCAGATGAAGTCGAGCGACGCGGAGTAGGCGGCGCGCTTGCGGTTGCGCACGTCGCGTCGAAAGACGCGACTTCGCCTCTCCCCGCTTGCGGGGAGAGGGTTCGGCCCTCGGCCGAACCAGCGGAGCGAAGCGAAGCCGGGGGTGAGGGGCCGGTGCCGGAAGAAGCACCCTTCGCCGACGCCGCGCCTCTTCCGGAGACGCCCCCTCACCCTCGCCTGCTGCGCAGGCTTGCTGCCTTCGGCAGCCCTCTCCCCGCAAGCGGGGAGAGGCGAGAAGCGCTCCTTTTTGACTGCGTGGAGCCGCGGTCGCGAAGCGTAAATCGATTGGCCGCAAGCGGGGAGAGGCGAATTCCCGGACCGGGCGCTCGCCCGTGTCTCAGAACGCCTTGAACGTGATGATCGTGTGCGTGTCGGCGATCTCGGGGATGGTCTGGACGTGCTCGGCGACGAAGTGGCCGATGTCGACGCCGTCGTCGAGGTGGAACTTCGCCAGGATGTCGTAGTTGCCGGCGGTCGAGTAGATCTCCGAGGCGATCTCGCGGTCGGCGAGGGCGCTCGCCACCGTGTAGGTCTTGCCGAGCTTGCACTTGATCTCGACGAAGAAGGTCTGCATCGGGTCGCTCCGGGGTCTCTCGGCGTTTCTATGGCACGGGCGGGCGGCGGCTGAACAGCCTCAGGCGGCGGCGCGGGCAAGGTCCGCGAGGCGCCGCACCGCAGGCGAGGCCGGGTCGGCGAGGGGCGCGATCACGGTGAAATGGTTCGCCCCCGGCACCGCCTCGAAGCGGGTCGCGACGCCGGCCGCGCCCCAGGCCTCGGCGATCGTCCGGCTCTGGCGCAGATACTCGGCGCTCTCCTCGCCGCCGACGAGGGCGTCCAGGGAGCGGCCCTGCGGCGGCGGCCAGAAGAGCGGCGACAGCCGCCGCGCCTCCGCCGCATCGAGCCGCAGGGCGCCGTTGATCGAGGTGCCGACGAGGGGCGCAAGATCGAACAGGCCCGAGAGCGCGAACGCCGCCGGCACGAGGTCCTCGCGAAGATCGTGGCGTTCCCAGTCGGTGGCGAGGAGGCAGGCGGCGAGATGGCCGCCGGCCGAATGGCCCGCGGCGACGAGGCGGCCCCGCCCGGCGAGGGTGTGGCAGGCGGCGGTGAGAGCCTCGACGATATCGGAAACGGCGACGGACGGGCAGAGCGCGTAGCCCGGCACCGCGACCGCGATGCCGTGCGCGTTGAGGCCGCGGGCGAGATGACTGAAGGCGCTGCGGTTCAAGGCCTGCCAATAGCCGCCATGGATGAACATCACCGTCGCCGCGGGCTCCGGCCGCTCCGGCGCGAAAAGGTCGATCAGGCAGCGCTCGCCGGGGCCGTAGGGCAATTGCGTGCAGCGCTTGCCGACTTCCTGGCGGTAGGCGGCCGCGTCCCGGTTCCAGCCTTCGATGATGGCCGGATGGCCGGGGACGCGGGCCCGGTTGTTGTACTCGGCCTCGTAGTCGATCGCGCTCATCGCGGCACTTCCTCCGTCGGCCTTCCGACGCTGACATAGGCGAACCCGTTGCGGATCATGTCGTCGGGCCTGTAGATGTTGCGCAGGTCGACGATGACGGGGGCGGCGAGGGCGGCCTTGAGGCGGGCGAGGTCGAGGGCGCGGAAGAGGTCCCATTCGGTGACGATGACGAGGGCGGCGGCGCCGCGGGCGCAGGCGTAGGGGTCGGCGGCGTATTCGACATTGGCGAGGACGCCTTTGGCCTGCTCCATGCCCTCGGGATCGTAGGCGCGGACCTTGGCGCCGGCGTCCTGGAGGGCCGCGATGACGGCGATCGAGGGCGCATCGCGCATGTCGTCGGTGTTCGGCTTGAAGGTGAGCCCGAGGACGGCGATGGTGCGGCCGCGGACGCCGCCGGCGCAGGCGGCCACGACCTTGCGGCCCATGGCGCGCTTTCTCTGCTCGTTCACCGCCGCCACCGTCTCGACGATGCGCAGCGGCGCCTCGTGGTCCTGCCCGGTCTTGATCAGGGCGAGGGTATCCTTTGGAAAGCAGGAGCCGCCGTAGCCGGGCCCGGCATGCAGGAACTTCGATCCGATGCGGTTGTCGAGGCCGATGCCGCGGGCGACGTCCTGGACGTTGGCGCCGACCTTCTCGCACAGGTCGGCGATCTCGTTGATGAAGGTGATCTTGGTGGCGAGGAAGGCGTTGGCGGCATACTTCGTCAGTTCCGCCGTGCGCCGCGAGGTGACCAGCATCGGCGCCTGGTTCAGATAGAGCGGCCGGTAGAGGTCGCGCATCACCTCGCCGGCGCGCCCGTCCTCGCTGCCGATGACGATCCGGTCCGGGCGCTTGAAATCGGCGATCGCCGCGCCCTCGCGCAGGAATTCCGGGTTCGAGACCACCGCGAAGGAGGCATCGGACCGAACCTCGCGGATCAGCCGCTCGACCTCGTCGCCGGTGCCGACCGGCACCGTCGACTTCGTCACCACCACCGTGTAGCCCTCGATCACCGCCGCGATCTCCCGCGCCGCGCTGAAGACGTAGGAGAGGTCGGCATGGCCGTCGCCGCGCCGGGACGGCGTGCCGACGGCGATGAACACCGCCTCCGCCGCCCGCACCGGGCCGGCAAGCTCGGTCGCAAACGACAGCCGGCCCTCGCGCACGTTCTTCGCCACCAGCTCCGGCAGCCCCGGCTCGAAGATCGGCATCTCTCCCCGCCGCAGCGCCGCAATCTTCTCAGGGTCCTTGTCGACGCAGCAGACCTCGTGCCCGAAATCCGCAAAACACGCCCCCGACACCAGACCAACATACCCCGCTCCGATCATCGCTACGCGCATACGCGGTCTCCGGCCTGTGACGGGCAGGGTCTAGCGGGGCGCCGGGGTTGCGGCAACGGGGGCGAATGGGACGTGGGGAGCGGGACGTGGGACGTGGGGAGTGGACGGGGGCGGGGTTGGGACGAACGGCACGGGGATGATAAGCAGAAGGAAGCGAACGCCGACTCGATTGGCCGCCGTTCGCCACTCCCCCACGTCCCACTCCCCACGTCCCACGTCCCACGTCCCACTCCCCACGTCCCACGTCCCACTCCCCACCCCAATGGAAAACCCCATCCTCGTCGAAGCGCTCCGCGGCCGCGAGGTCGAAAGCCGGCATCGCGGCGCCGTCGCTGTGGTCGATGCGGACGGGAGCGCCGTTCTCACCCTCGGCGATGTCGCGTGCCGAGTTTTTCCGCGCTCGGCGGTGAAGGCGCTCCAGGCCCTGCCGGTGGTGGAGAGCGGCATCGCCGAGCGCTACGGAATGAGCGATGCCGAGATCGCCCTTGCCTGCGCCTCCCATTCCGGCGAGCCGGAGCATGTCGCAACGGCACTTGGCATCCTCGCGAAGGTTGGCCGCGACGGCGCCTGCCTCGAATGCGGGACGCAATGGCCGCTCGGCGAGGCGGCGCAGCGCGCCCTTGCCGCCTCGGGCGGAAAGCCGAGCGCGCTGCACAACAACTGCTCCGGCAAGCACGCGGCCTTCGTCTGTCTCGCCTGCGGCCTCGACGAGGAGCCGGCGGGCTATGCCCGCCCGGAGCATCGGGTGCAGGCGGTCGTGCGCGCCGTCCTCGAAGACCTCACCGGTGCCGCCCATGCGGAGGAGGTACGCGGCATCGACGGCTGCTCGATCCCGACCTATGCGGTGCCGCTGCCGGCCCTCGCCCTCGCCTTCGCCAAGTTCGGCACCGGCGCGCGCCTCTCGAAGGGCTGCGCCGCCGCGGCGGCGCGCATTCGCAGCGCGGTGGCGAAGCATCCCGCGATGGTCGCCGGCACGGGACGGTTCGACACGCTCCTGATGCGGGCGCTCGGCGAGCGCGCCTTCGTCAAGGTCGGCGCGGAGGGCGTCTATTGCGCCGCGTTCCCGGAGCACGGCTACGGCGTCGCGTTGAAGATCGACGACGGCGCCGGCCGCGCCGCGGAGGTTGCGATGGCCGCGCTCGTCAGGCGCTTCCTCGACCTTGACGCAAGCGAGCGCGCCGCCGTCGATCCGCTCGCCGCGCCGGCCTTGAGGAACTGGAACGGTATCGCGGTCGGCGCCCTGCGGCCGGCGGAGGCCCTCGGCTCCTCAGAGCCCGAGTAGGGTCGCGAGCGCATCGGCGCCCGCCATCGGCGAGAGCGTGCCGTCGGCGACCGCCTTCTCGATCGCCGGTACGCGACTGCGCACGGCCGGATCCGCCTTCAGCCTGTCCTGCACGCGCTCGTGCACCAGCGCCCACATCCATTTCATGTCCTGCGCCTTGCGCTTCGCGCGCAATTCGCCCGTCGCGTCGAGCCGGGCGCGGTGGTCGAGGACCGTCCGCCAGAGGGCGTCGAGCCCCTCGCCGGTGAGGCCCGAGACCGTCGTGACGGGCGGCGTCCAGGCGGCGGAGGCCGGGGTCAGGATGTGCAGGGCGGCGCGGTATTCCGCGGCCGCCGCGGCGGCGCGCGCGCCGGCATCGTCGGCCTTGTTGACGGCGATCATGTCGGCGAGTTCGAGGATGCCCTTCTTGAGGCCCTGCAGCTCGTCGCCGGCCCCGGGCAGCATCAGCACGAGAAAGAAGTCGGTGAGGTCGGCCACCGCCGTCTCGGACTGCCCGACGCCCACCGTCTCGACCAGGATGACGTCGAAGCCCGCCGCCTCGCAGACGAGCATCGTCTCGCGGGTCTTCGCCGCGACGCCGCCGAGGGTGCCGGAGGAGGGCGAGGGGCGGATGAAGGCGTTCGGGTCGACGGCGAGCCGCGCCATGCGGGTCTTGTCGCCGAGGATCGCGCCGCCCGGTCCGGGTCGAGGAGGGATCGACCGCGAGCACGGCGACCCGGTGCCCCTGCGCCGTGAGCAGACTGCCGAGCGAATCGATCGCCGTCGACTTGCCGACCCCGGGCACGCCGGTGATGCCGACCCGCACGGCCTTGCCCGTGTCGAGCATCAGCGCGGTCAGGAGAGCGCGGGCCGCGGCGCGATGGTCCGCCCGGCGCGATTCCATCAGCGTGATCGCCCGCGCCAGCGCTGCGCGGTCACCGCTGCGCACGGCCTCCGGGGTGATGGCGGGGATGGGGCGGGACATGGGGCGGGGCGCGTGCTTCGTCAGTCGTGCTTCGTAAGTCGTGATTTAGCGGTTCACGGGCGCGGCGTCCCCTGCTTCCCACGACCCACGAAGTACGACTGACGAAGCACTCCTCACGCCAGCTCACCACACCACCGGCTCGAGCCCGATCCGGCCCCAGCCGGGGAGCTTGAGGGCCGGGCGGCGAAGGTCGAGGCCGGCAATGAGGCCGAGCATGTTGACCTCGATGCCCTCGACCCAGCCGATCGAGAGGCCGGCATAGCCGTTGAGCGAGATCTGCACGCCGGTGCGGCTCGGGGTCAGCCCGACGATCTGGTCGGCAGCCTGAAAGTCCTTGCCGATGGCGGTCGGCGGCAAGGCGGCGGCGAGGTCCGGGACGGAGCGCATCACGTGCGCGACGAACGTGTTGCTGTTCGGCCCGGGCCAGGCCCGATACTCGCCGGAGTTCCGGTAGGGATAGGTCGCGACGGCGGCGCGCACCTGCGGAATCAGGCGTTCCGCCGCGGCGCCGCGGACGACGACGATCGGGTGCGGCACGTTGCCGAACCAGCGCGCGTCCGGCGGCCAGCCGTCCGCGCGGACGGGCGTTCCCCAGCCGACCGTGTCCCAGCGGCTGTAGCGGGCGGCGCCCCTCTCCTTCACGACGACCCAGGAATGGTGCGCGAAGATGCCCCGCCAGCGGCCGGTGCGGGCGGCGTAGATGGCGACGATCGCCTCGGGCAAATCGGCGGCGCGGGGGAGAAGCTTCGCGCTCGACCAGTCGGCCGAGCCCCAGTTCGGCGCGACGTCGTCCCGCATCGTCCACCAGAGGGCATGCGAGGCGAGCGGCAGGAGGAACAGGCCGCCGAACAGGATCAGGACGAAGAGGAGGGCGCGCAGGACGAGGAGCATTGTTGCGCGAAGGTGGGAGCCGAGAACGGCCGAAACAAGGCCGGCCGCGCTTCACGAAGGGTTCACCCGCCGCGGCGAGACTGCCCTCCCGCCGCCACGATCGGCAGCGACAGAGGCGCGCCGATGCCGCATAGTCCCGACCCGATGACGCCTCGCCCCCTGATTTTCGCCCGCGGCGCCCTCGCCCTCGCCGCCGCCCTCGCGCTTGCCGCCTGCTCGGCATCCGACGCCTTCACCGGCGCGGTGAGCGATCCCGGCAGCGGGCGGGTCGCGACGCTCCTGGTCGCGACGACGCGCCAGCCGGTCGGCGATCCGCCGCGCGAGCCGTGGTTCTCGGGCAAGCGCGGCAGTGGCCTCGTCTTCGCCGAGGCGACGATGGCGCCGCCGGACCGCTCGCTCACCGGGCGCGTGACGTCGATGATGAGCGACGCCTGGAGCGTCTCCGGAATCGGCGAGGTCGAGCGGAAGGACGCGGCCGGGTCGTTCGCGCAGGCGGCGCTCGGCCGCGACGTGCTCCTCTACGTGCACGGCTACCGCGAGAGCTTCGAGAGTGCCGCCGCCTCGGCGACGCAGCTCGCGAACGGGATCGCCTTCCGCGGCGCGCCGGCGCTGTTCACCTGGCCCTCGGCCGCCTCGACGCTGTCCTATGTCGGCGACCGCGAGAGCGCGATGTGGTCCCGCGACGCCATGGAGGATCTCCTGACGGCGGTCGCGAAGACGCCGAGCGGCGGGCGCGTGCACATCGTCGCGCATTCGATGGGAACGCTGCTCGTGCTCGAGACCCTGCGCATGCTGCGCGGCTCCGGCGGCGAGGCGGCGATGAACCGCATCGGCGCCGTCGTCCTCGCCGCGCCGGATATCGACATCGACACTTTTACCCGCGGCGTCGAGCGTCTTGGCGACGACGCGAAGAAGATCACGGTGATCAGTGCGACGAACGACCGCGCGCTCGCCGTCTCGAGCCGCCTCGCCGGCGGCGTGCTGCGCGCCGGCGCCGCCGACCGCGAACGCCTCGAAGCCCTCGGCGTCCGCGTCGCCGACGCCTCCGAGTTCGCCGGCGGCCTCATCAACCACGACCTCTTCTTGTCGAACTCCGGACGTCGAGCAGGTCGTGAAGCGGGCGATCGAGCGGGGGTAGTCCGATCGAAGGACGCGGCCTCGCCCCTCCCCGCTTGCGTTCGCCTCTCCCCGCTTGGGTTCGCCTCTCCCCGCTTGCGGGGAGAGGGTTCGGCCTTCGGCCGAACGAGCGGAGCGAAGCGAAGCGGGGGTGAGGGGGCGGTGCAGAATAAAGCGCCTTCCCCAGACGCAGCGCCTCTTTCTGCACCGCCCCCTCACCCTCGCCTGCTGCGCAGGCTTGCCGCCTGCGCAAGCCGGGTGTTCCCGGCTTGCGCACCAAAGAACGGACCTCGGCCAGACCCGAGGTCCGGCGGCCCTCTCCCCGCGAGCGGGGAGAGGTGAAGGCCGTGCGTTTCGTCAGCCCTCGATGCGGGCGAAATCCGCCACGGTGCGGGTCGCTTCGCGAAGGGCGTTGAGGAGGAACAGGCGGTTTTCGCGCAGGCGCGCATCGTCGGCGTTGACCGTGACCTTGTCGAAGAAGGCGTCGACCGGCGCGCGCAGGCGCGAGAGCGCCCGCATCGCGCCCTCGAAATCCTCCGCCGCTACGGCGTCGCTTCGGCCGCCGCCACGGCCGTCGCCGAGCGCTTCGGCGAGCGCCTTCTCCTCCGGCTCGCCCGCAGCGGCGATGAGGGCGAGATCGGGCGCGCCGTCGTAGGCGCGCCGTCCTTCTTCTCCTCGATGCGCAGGATGTTGGCGGCGCGGCGATAGCCGGCGAGCAGATTCCTGCCGTCCTCCGTGTCGAGGAAACGTCCGAGCGCCTCGACCCGGCGGACGATCATCAGGAGATCGTCCTGCCCCGGCAGCGCGAACACCGCATCGATGAGGTCGTGCCGCGCGCCCTGCTCGCGGAGATAGACCTTCAGGCGATCGGCGAAGAAGGCGAGGAGGTCTTGCCGAAGTCGCGTCAGCGTCACCGAGCCCGGCGCGAGGCATGCAATGCCCGTCACAGCCGTTCGCGATCGCAGGTCACGAGCGAGAGCTTGCGCTCGTTCGCGAGCACGAGCGGATCACGCCCAGCGCCGCCCGCCGCAGCGCATACGGGTCCTTGCTCCCCGTCGGCTTCTCGTCGATGGCCCAGAAGCCGACGAGCGTGTCGAGCTTGTCGGCGAGCGCGACGGCGACCGAGACCGGATCGGTCGGCACGCGGTCGGACGGGCCGAGCGGCTTGTAGTGCTCCTCGATCGCCGCGGCGACGCGACGGGTGCTCGCCTTGCAGCGGCCGCGTAGTAGCGGCCCATCAGGCCCTGCAGTTCCGGGAACTCGCCGACCATCTCGGTGACGAGATCGGCCTTGGCGAGCCGCGCCGCGCGCGCGGCGAGATCCGGATCGGCGCCGACCGCCGGCGCCAGTTCGCGCGCCAGCGCCTCGATGCGCGCGACGCGCTCGCCCTGCGTGCCGAGCTTCTCGTGGAAGACGATGCTCGTCCAGCTTCGGTCGAGCGCGCGCCTTCGAGCCGGAACGCTTCTTGTCGGTCTCCCAGAAGAACTTCGCGTCGGAGAGGCGCGCGCGCACGACGCGCTCGTTGCCGGCGACGATGGTCGCGCCGCCGTCGCGGCGCGACGATGTTCGAGACCAGGATGAAGCGGTTCGCGAGGCGCGCCGTCGCGCGCGTCGCGCAGCACGAAGCATTTCTGGTTGGCGCGGATGGTGGCGCGGATCAGCCTCCGGCGGGATGTCGAGGAAGCGCTCCTCGAACGCGCCCATCAGCACCACCGGCCATTCGACGAGGCCGGCGACCTCCTCCAGCAGGCCCTCGTCCTCGACGAGGTCGAGTCCCTGCGCGAAGGCGAGGTCGCGGGCATCGTGCAGGATGATGTCCTTGCGCCGGTCGGCGTCGAGCACGACCTTGGCGCGTTCGAGCGCCGGCGACGTAATCGTCGAAGCGGCGCACCGGATCGGCGCCGGGCGCCATGAAGCGGTGGCCGTAGGTGACGTCGCCGGCCGCGATGCCGTCGACCTCGAAGCGGCACGATCTCCGGCGTCCTCGGTCTCCGGCCCGAAGGTGCAGACGATCGACGTGCAGCGGGCGCACCCAGCGCAGCGACCCGGCGTTCGCGGAGGCCGCGCCCCAGCGCATGGATTTCGGCCAGGGGAAGGTGCGGATGATGGCGGGCACGATCTCGGCCAGCACCTCCGGCGTCGGCCGGCCCGGCCGCTCGATCGACGGCGACGTAGAACTCGCCCTTCTTCGGATCGTGCTCGATCGTCGCCTCGGACAGCGAGGTCAGGCCCGGCGCCTTGAGGAAGCCCTGCACCGCCGCCTCGGGCGCGCCGACGCGCGGGCCCTTGCGCTCCTCGCGCACGTCGCGGCCGCGCGCCGGCAGGCCGGCGACGTGCAGCGCGAGGCGGCGCGGCGTCGCGAAGGCCTGCGCGCCCTCGTAGAGCGAAGCCGCGCTCGACCAGCGCGTCGGTGACGAGCTGCTTCAGATCCTCCGCCGCGCGCCGTTGCATGCGGGCGGGGATCTCTTCGCGAGAAGAGTTCGAGCAGGAGGTCGGGCATGGCGCGCTTTCTTCGTTGGGCGATGCCGTAAGCGCCGGACGGCGTGTCACGCGAGAGGCAGGGAGCGCGGACGCCTCGCTTGCGAGTCGCTTCGCCCTCGACGGGCAAGCGCGGACGCGCACGGTGTCCGCAAGACGCCTCGTACCCGTCCGGAGGCGCTTCGCCGCGAGCCGCAGAGGCGTCGGCGCGCTCCGCCGCTCCCGTCTTCAGCCAGGCCGCGCCGCAGGCCTTGGCGAGGTCGCGCACGCGCAGGATGTAGCTCTGGCGCTCGGTGACCGAGATGACGCCGCGCGCGTCGAGCAGGTTGAAGACGTGGCTCGCCTTGATGCACTGGTCGTAGGCCGGCAGCGCCATCAGGTGGCGCTCTCGTTCGAGCCCGGCTTCGGCTCCCCGGCATCGAGGTAGTTCCGGCAGGCCGCTTCGGCGTCCTTGAACTGGCGGAACAGCATCTCGGTGTCGGCGTGCTCGAAATTGTGCCGCGAATATTCCTGCTCCGCCTGCAGGAAGACGTCGCCGTAGGTGACCGTCTCCTCGCCGGCAAGGCCGTTGAAGTTGAGGTCGTAGATCGTTCTCGACGCCCTGCACATACATGGCGAGGCGCTCGAGCCCGTAGGTCAGTTCGCCCGAGACCGGCGCGCATTCGAAGCCCGCGACCTGCTGGAAATAGGTGAACTGCGACACCTCCATGCCGTCGCACCAGCATTCCCAGCCGAGGCCCCAGGCGCCCAGGGTCGGGCTCTCCCAATCGTCCTCGACGAAGCGGACGTCGTGCAGCGACAGGTCGACGCCGATCGCCGTCGAGGGAGCCGAGGTAGAGCTCCTGCAGGTTCGGCGGGTTCGGCTTCAGGATGACCTGGAACTGGTAATAGTGCTGGAGCCGGTTCGGGTTCTCGCCGTAGCGCCCGTCCTTCGGCCGCCGCGAGGGCTGCACATAGGCGGCCCTCCAGGGCTTCGGGCCGAGGGCGCGCAGGGTCGTCGCCGGATGGAAGGTGCCGGCGCCGACCTCCATGTCGTAGGGCTGCAGGATGACGCAGCCCTGTCCGGCCCAAAAGTGCTGGAGGGTGAGCAGAAGTCCCTGGAAGGAGCGGGCCGGGTCCATGGCGGCGGGAGCTGTCGTCATCGCCCTCCCCTCGGGCGGCCTGCCGGCCATGTCAAGCTCAGAGCCCGAGCCGCGTCCACAGGGCCCGCTCCTCGATGGCGGCGAGGGCGGCGTAGGGGTCGATGAGGCTCTCCGGCACGATGCCGGGCCGGCCGAAGAGGCGCCCGAGCAGTCCCGGGCGAGCCGAGGGGATGAGGGGCGTCTCGACCTTGTCGCCGAAGCGCTCGCGCAGGACCGTGCGCAGATCGCCGATGCCGTCGACGAGGCCCAGGGCCTGCGCCTCCGTCCCGACCCAGAAGGCGCCGGTGAAGAGGTCGGGATCGTCCTCCTTCAGGCGGGCGCCGCGGCGCTCCCGGACGAGGGCGATGAAGACCTCGTGGATCTGGAGCTGGAGGGCCTTCAGCCGCTCGACGTCCTTCGGGTCCTCGGGGCGGAAGGGATCGAGGATCGCCTTGTTGCGGCCGGCGGTGTGCACCCGGCGGTCGATGTCGAAACGGGCGATGAAGCGGTCGAGCCCGAAGCTCGCCGAAACGACGCCGATCGAGCCGACGATCGAGGAGGGGTCGGCAAAGATCTCGTCGCCGGCGCAGGCGATCATGTAGCCGCCCGAGGCCGCCGCGTCCTCGACGAAGACAAGGACCGGGATTTTCTTCTCAGCGGCGAGCGCCCTGATGCGCTTGAAGATGAGGTGCGACTGCGCCGGAGAGCCGCCGGGGGAGTTGACGACGACGGCGACGGCCCGCGCGCCGCGGGTCTCGAAGGCCCGCTCGAGCATGGTCGCGACGCCGGCGATTCCGAGCCCGGCCCGAAGCGGCATCGCCGCCCCGATCGCCCCCGCAAGCCGCACCACCGGAACGACGGGCGCATCGGACCGGAACCGCCGGGGAACGAGAGCGCGGAGCGGGCGGGGAAGCGTGAGGGAGAGTTCCATGCGAGCGATCTATGATCCTGCGACCGCCGCCGCAAGGCGATATCGGCGCTTCTCCCCCCTTACCCGCCGGCGGATACGGCCAAGCTGAAAAGTGCCTGAACGCACCCGCCGGCACTCCGTTCAGGCGATTCGGCTTAGGACAGTCTTCATCTTTTCTCCATAGTGATGGTACAACGCTGCATCACCCGTTCGAAAAGGTGGAGACCCCCATGCGGAAGCTCGTTCTTGCTCTCTTCGGCGCAGTGCTCGGCCTCGGCGCCCTCGCCGCGGCACCGGCCCCTGCAGAAGCCCAGGGAATCACGGTCCGGATCGGCGGACCCGGCTATTATCATCGGCCCGTCTATCATCGGCCCGTCTATCAGCGGCCCTACTACCGGCGGAGCTACTACCGGCCCGTCTACGTTCGCCCGGTCTATTACGCGCGGCCCTGCAGCGTTCGCGTCAATCGCTACTGGAACGGCTACGGCTGGGTCCGCGAGCGGCGCCGGGTCTGCTATTAGGCCGAAACGATCGAAGGCGAATGCGGGCGCCCTCGGGCGCCCGTTTTCATGCCGGGGTCACCTCGCCCCGGTGCAGGGCGGCCGCCTCCGGCGTGAAGGCGCCGTCCGCATCGTGCAGAACGAGCGGCGGCAGGATCGCCAGGGGCGCGCGGCTGCCCTTGACGGCCCGGACGAGCACCCGGATCGCCGATTCCTGTGCCCGCGGTTGCACGAACCGCAGGACGATGGCGCCGAAGCCGCCTTCGAGGCCGGCAAGGATGGCGGCGAGGCGGTCAGCCCGCTGCACGAGGGCGAGCCGTCCCCCCGGCCGCAGCAGGGTGGCGCACGATTGCAGCCAGACCCCGTGCCCGCCGGCGGGCAGGACATGCGCGGCGGCGCGGGCCGGATCGGGCGACGGCCGTCCCCTGCCCGCTTCCAAAAAGGGCGGATTGGTGACGACGAGATCGGCCGCGCCGGCCGCAAGGCCCGCCGCCGCCCAGGAATGGCGGTCGAGGAGGTCGGCTGCGGCGACGTGGCCCTCGCGGCCGTTGAGGGCGAGGTTGCGCCGGCAGAGGTCGGCGAGCGCCGCGTCCCGCTCGACCAGGATGAGGCGGACGGCGAGCCGGGCGGCGATCATCAGCCCGACGGCGCCGGTGCCGGCGCCCGCATCCGTCACGACGTCTCCGGTGCTCGCCGGAGCGGCAGCGGCGAGGAGAACGGCGTCCGTCCCGGCCCGGTGCCCGCGGACCGGCTGCAGGAGGCGAACGGCGCCGCCGAGCAGGCTGTCCTCGCCGGTGGCGCTCATCGCCCCTCGGGGCGCAGCTCCGCGCTGAGGCCCGCTTCGCCGATGAGCCGGCGCGCCTGCGCGGCGTGGTCGCCGGGCACCATCAGCCGGCGTGGAAAGGCGCCGATCATCCCCTCGAGCGCGCTGATATGGCTGTCGGCCACGAAGACGGGGATGTTGGCGTTCTCGAGGAGGGATTGTAGGAAGCCCAGGGTGACGAGGTCGTTGGTGCGGACGATTTCGATCATCGGCGGCGAGGCTCCTCCTCCGGCGCCGGCCCGTGCGACACGCTTTCGCGTTGCCGCGGCGGGGCGTTGCGCCACCATACTCTTCAACCGGCGCCGGCGCGCCGGCAACCCGGGATGTCGAACGTGGGCGTCGTCGTAGCGCTGGACAAGCACCCGCCGGAGCGAATCGACCGCCTCGTCGCGCTCGTCGCGGCGGACATGGAGCGGGTCAACGCCATGATCCTCTCCCGGACGGGCTCCGAGGTGACGATGATCCCGGAGGTCGCGAACCATCTCATCTCCTCCGGCGGCAAGCGGCTGCGGCCGATGCTGACCCTCGCCACGGCGGGCCTCGCCGGCTACCGGGGCGACGGGCACGTCAAGCTCGCCGCCAGCGTCGAGTTCATGCACACGGCGACGCTCCTTCACGACGACGTCGTCGACGAGAGCGACATGCGCCGCGGCCGCGTCGCCGCCCGCATCAAATGGGGCAACGAGGCAAGCGTGCTCGTCGGCGATTTCCTGCTCGGGCAGGCCTTCAAGATGATGGTCGAGGTCGCCTCGCTCCGCGCCCTCGAGATCCTCTCCTGCGCCGCGACCGTGATCGCCGAGGGCGAGGTGATGCAGCTCGCGGCCGCCAAGAACACCGAGACGACGGAGGACGAATACCTCGCCGTCATCCGCGGCAAGACGGCGGAACTCTTCGCCGCCGCCTGCGAGGTCGGCCCGGTGATTGCCGGCCGGCCGAAGGCGGAGGCCGCCGCCTGCCGCTCCTACGGCATGAATCTCGGCATTGCCTTCCAGCTCGTCGACGATGCCCTCGACTACGGCGGCACCAGCGCGAAGCTCGGAAAGAACGTCGGCGACGATTTCCGCGAAGGCAAGATCACGCTGCCGGTCGTGTTGTCCTTCCGGCGCGGCAGCGAGCCCGAACGGACCTTCTGGAAGCGGGCGCTGGCCGCGGGCGACATCCGCGACGGCGACCTCGAGGAAGCGATTGCGCTGATGCGCCGCCATCGCGCCCTCGACGACACCATCGAGCGCGCCCGCCATTATGGCGCCATGGCCCACGACGCCCTCGCCCTCTTCCCGAGCGGCGACATGAAGGACGCCCTGCTCGAGACCGTCGAGTTCTGCATCGGCCGCGCGCATTGAGGGTGCCTGAATCGCCTCTCCCGCGTGCGGGGAGAGGGTTCGGCCTTCCCGATCGCGTGCCTCACCCCCGGCCCCTCTCCCATTCGGGCTAGCGGATTCACCCTTCCCGACTGCAACTCCACGCGGCCAAAAAGGAGCGCGATTCACCTCTCCCCGCTTGCGGGGAGAGGGCCGCAGAAGGCGGCAAGCCTGCGCAGCAGGCGAGGGTGAGGGGGCGTCGCCGAAAGAGGCGCTGCGGCGAGGGAAGGCGCCTCGTCTTGCACCGCCCCCTCACCCCCGCTTCGCTTCGCTCGTTCGGCCGAAGGCCGAACCCTCTCCCCGCAAGCGGGGAGAGGCGAGGCCGCGCGGAGAGGCGCTGCCGTCCTACATCGCGAATTCGGTGACGGTGGCGAGGATGCGCTCGGTTTTCTCGTCCGTGGCGAGGCGGACGTCGCCGGGAGTGACGCCGAACGCCTTGCGGAAGGAGCGGTGGAAGGTCGAGAAATCCGTAAAGCCCCAGCGGAAGGCGACGTGCGCGACCGAGCGGTGCGCGTTCTTCGGGTCGGTCAGATCCTTCAGGCAGCGGGCGAGACGGCGGTTGCGGATGCTCTCGGCGACGCTGGTGCCCGAACGCTCGAAGAGCGCATAGAGCTGCCGCACCGAGATGCCGAGGGCGATCGCAACCTGGGCCGGGGTGAGCGCCGTGTCGTCGAGATGCTGGTCGATGTAATGCGTCGCGCGGGCGAGCCGCGCCGCGCGGACGCCGTCGCGCAGGCCGTCGCGGTCCGCGGCACGGGCGCCGGCCTGCGCAAGGGTGACGAGCTGGCAGACGTGCCGCACGGCCGATTGCACCGCGGTCCCGGAGAGGTCGCCGGCATTCGAGGCGATCGAGCGCAGATAGGTCGAGGTGAGGTCGGCGATGCCGGAGCCGCGCTCGAGCACGGCGCCGTCGGCAGGACGACCCTCCGGAAACACGCGGTCGAGCACGGCATTGTCGAAACTGACGATGCTCTGCTCCCAGCCCCCGATGGTCCGCTGCTGCGCGGGAACGGACATGTCCTCGACGAAGACGTCGCCGGTGCGCAAATGGATCGCGCGGCCGCCATAGACGAGATGGGTTTCGCCGCCCGCCTGCAGCTTGATCTGCAGCCGGTCGGCGCCGCGCTCCATCTCCGGCGCGCCGCGGTCGAGAATGACCTCGGTGCATTCCGAGTTCACGATGCGGGCGTTCTCGACCCGGCGCACGCGGTTGCGGCCGGCAAAGATGTCACGGCCGACATCCTGGGCGGCGAATAGACTGCCCATGGTCATCGCCGGCTCGTTCCATTCGTCGATGCGACGATAGGGCTGCTTCGGCGCGATGCTCCACGCGAAGTCGACGTCAAACCCGTTCTGCTTCTCCATCACCGACCCCCGTCGGACCCGTTCGCGCAGGACGCGGCAGACCCGCTCCTCCATGCATGTGGCGGCCGCCCTCAAGGCCGCTTGCCTGACCGCGCGCAGTCCCTCGCCGCGGCCCCTTCGATCTCCTGGCGTCGCCTGCCTCCGGTCGGTCGTTGCCGCCGGACGCCCGTTCGTTCTTCCCGGAGAGCCGGCTCGGCGAGCCGCCTCCTCGAGGGCGTCCGCGATCCCGAACGGAGGACCGTCCGGAAACGCCGTCGTCTAGCGCCCGCCGAAGGCCGGCCGCTCGCGCCGCGGCGGTGGCGCGGCCGGAATCGACAGGTCGTCGAAGGCGAGGGGCCGCAGATCCGGCTCCACGAACCGGCCCTTGGCCTCGAGCGAGAACAAGGCCTCGCGCGAGTAATAGGCGAAGATGAAATCGCGCCCGCCGAGCGGCGAGGCGATGAGCTCGTTGCAGAGGCTCGCAAGGCCCCGCCCGGCGCCCCGGCGCAGGAGGAAATGGCGGATGGCGCGGATGTAGAACTGGGTGATCGTCTCGTGATAGCCGCGCAGCCCGACATCGGCGACGCCGATCACGGCGTTGTAGCGCTGGATGAGGCGCGGCAGGTCCCGCTCCGCGTGAAGGTCGCGCCGGCGCGTCAGGACATAGAGAGCGGCGGCAAGGTGCGCCGCGTGCGTCCAGCGCTCCCGCGGCAAGGTCCTGGCAACGAGCCCCTCCCCGATCGAGGCGGCTTCGGCGTCGCTCGCGAAGAACATCGGTCCGGATGGCGCCACGCCCGACACGAGTGCCGATCCGCTGCCCTCCTCCCCTTCCGCCATGTCAAACCAAGCCTCAGCATCGGCGCCGTTGAACCAGCGCGTGTGAAAGGAATGTGCCGCGACGAGTTGGTTCATGGCCACCAAAGCGCCAGTTGCAAGGGCGTCACCTTCGTCCGCCCATCGCATTCCGATTGCCGGCCAAGACGCGACATAGCCGGCACTATAACGGCCCAGAGCCGCAAAGTGAAGGATGATCACCCGACTAGTCATGACCTAAACGTTAAGCCAAGTCAAGACGCGTAACGGTATTCAGGGCACCGATTCCGTGCGTCAGGTCACGAAGAGGTCGGCCGCGGTCAGGCTGGCATGGTTTGCGAAGACGGCGATCTTGATCGCCGCCATCTTGTCGGCGTCGTCCTTGGCGAAGAAGTCAACGCTGCGGTCGATGTTCGCCGCCTTGTTCGGCACCGCGTCGAACACGAAGGAACGCGACGCCGCAAGCCATAGGTTCGGGGTGACCGCGGCCTGAAAAGGCCACGGCAGGCGCCTCCGCTGGACGTCGCCGCCCGCGACGCAGAGTCAGATCACGAAGAAGTCCGAGACCTTCAGCACCGCCTTGTTGCTGAGGATCGCGATCTTGATCGCCGCGGTCTTGCCGATGCCGTCGGCGTCGTAAGAGAGGTTGCCGGTCGACTTGTCGTAGATGAGGTGGTCGTCCTTCTCGAGGGCCTTCTTGCCGAAGGCGAGGACCTCCGCCTTCAGCTTGCCGTTCCCGCCGACCGTCTTGAAGTACTTGTTGTCGATCTGGATCGTGTCGTCGACGGACTTGAAGTCGAGGATCTTGTCGACGTTCGTGGACTTGTCCGGCGCGGTGTTGAAGACGAACGTGTCCTTGCCCTTGCCGCCGGTGAGCTTGTCGCTGCCGGCATTGCCGAAGAGCTTGTCGTTGCCGTCGCCGCCGAAGAGCTGGTCCTTGTCGAGGCCGCCGTCGAGGATGTCGTTGCCTGCGAGCGCGGTCAGAATGTCGTTGCCGGCGGCGCCCTTGAGAGTGTTGACGCCGGCATTGCCGGTGATCGTGTTGGCGATGCTCGAGCCGGTGAGGTTCAGCGCCGTGGTCAGGTTGGCGTCCGAGGTCAGGATCTGCTCGACGTCGGAGGCGGCGCTGAGGCTGAAGCTCGCCGAGGCGATGACCGTGTCGAAGCCGCCGCCGGCCCCCTCGAAGGCCGAGTCGCCCGAATTGTCGGCGATGAACGTGTCGTTGCCGAAGCCGCCGACCATGAAGTCGGCGCCGGTGCCGCCGTCGATGAAGTCGTTGCCGCCCTGCCCGTCGAGATAGTCGTTGCCGTCGCCGCCGTAGATGCCGGGCGTTGGCTTCTGGTCGAATTTGCCAACGGTGATCGCGGCGCCGGATTCGTCACCTTCACCGCCATAAAGGGTGTCGTTGCCGCCATAGCCGAAGACGGCGTCCCGGCCCTCCCCACCGTCGAGATAATCGGCGCCCACATCGAGAACAGCGTCGCCGGCCGAGAGCCAGTCATCCCCGGTGTCACCGAACAATTGGTCGGCGCCGAGATCGCCGCCAAGGAGCGAATCATTCCCTTCGCCGCCATACGCCGTCAGGATTCCCATGCTCATGGCATTCGTGACAGAGGCGTTGTCGTTACCATCGCCGCCCTCGATGTAGACGGCACCCGCCTTGTCCGATCCGAGATTGTCGTTCCCGGTCTGGCCGTACATTTCATCGTAGGTGCCGAACTTCTCGTCGTGCTCCACTTTCAAGACATCGTCCGACGTGTCGGCATCGAGAACAGTCCCGGTCTCCGGATCCTCCATATGGTCCGCGCCGTAGAAATTCGCCATGCTCCAATTCCCTCTGCTGGTCTACGCCGGTGCCCTCTCGCCACGGCCCGCCGCTGATCTGTCATTGCGGGAACCCGAACCGACGGGCGGACCCGGCGGACGCTTCCGGCAACGTGCTAGTGTTTCCTACTTTGCCTGCATTTCGGCCGAATGTGAAGTTGTTTCACTGCCGGAGCAGCGGGCCGTTGCCCACCGCGGCCGCCGATTTTGGCGCAAGTGACTGTAAATTCAGGCGAAAGCCGGCTGTGCGCCGGCGCACGCTGCGGTATCGACGTCGCCGCGGCGGGGCCGATCGGCGGCGTCTACCTCCGCGAGGCTGGCTCGCCCGGCCCGTCGAGGGGCAGTTCCATCGTCTCCTTGTGGCTTTCGAGGACGACGAAGGATTCGGTCCGGATCACTCCCGGGAGCTGCTTCAGGGTGCTGGCGAGCAGGGCCTGGAGGTCCGAGGTGCCCCGGGTTCGCAGTTTCAGGAGGTAGGAATGGCTGCCGGTGATGTGGTGGACCTCAAGCACCTCCGGCGCCGCCACGACCCCCTCGACGAAGGCGTTCTCGTCGCTGCGGACGTCGAGATCGACGAACATGAAGGTGCAGAGGTCGTAGCCGACCGCGTGCGGGTCGATGACCGCCCGATTCGCCGCCACCACCCCCGAGGCATTCAGGCGCCGCACCCGCTCGTTCACCGCCGACACGGACAGCCCGATCTCCTTGCCGATATCGTTGCTGGAGCGGCGGTTGTCGGCCTGCAACAGCCGCAGGATCTCGCGGTCGATGGTGTCCATGCCCGGCAATGTAACGGACGCTAGGTGACCCCACAAGCAAACGAGAGGCGTTTGCGGCGAACGGCCGGGTAATTACGTTAATGCACAAGACAGCCACCGCACGGACGCGTCAATGGCGGATCGGCTACCGGCGCGTGCGTATCTCCCGAGCGTGACCGCAAAAGCACGCAGCTTCCGCAAGATGAGGCGCAGTCTTTCAGAGCGGGCATGAGCCCTTGACGCTTCGGCCACCCGTGAAGAACATCGCCTTGCCATAAGGGGAATTGCGATGTGGCTGGCTGGGACCTCGCTAAGATACGCGTGGCTCGCCACCGATGCTCCATCTCCACATTATACCGTAGCGAACAAGATTAAGGCGACGCCGGCCATCTTCGCGATGGCGACGGCCCTTTGCTTCTCCGCCCTCCCCTCCGCCGCCCTCGCGCAGAGCGCCAGCCAGATCACCCCTCCGAGCTTCCGGCCGGGCGGGCCGGCGGCGGGCGGAACCATCATCTTCTCGGGCAGACCGGGGCTCGATGCCCCGGCGGGGGCGGACCGCCTCACGGTGCGCATCAAGGGCATCACCGTCGAGGGACCGCTTCCCGCCCTGTCCGCCGAGCACCGCGCCCTTGAGCAGCGCCTGGTCGGGCGGCCGATCAAGGCGAGCGAGCTCTTCGAGGCCGTGCGCGAGCTCGAGGCGGCCTATGCCCGCGCCGGCTACGTGCTCGTGCGCGTCGTCCTGCCCGCGCAGACCCTGAAGAACGGCGGCGAACTCCGCCTGACCGTCGTGAACGGCTATATCGAGCGCGTCGACGCGGCGGGCGTGCCCGATTTGATCAGGGCCCGGGTCGTCGCCGTGGTCACGCCCCTCGTCGGCCAGCGCGGCCTCACCCTCGGCGAGATCGAGCGGCGCCTGCTCCTCGCCGGCGACACCCCCGGCACCGCCCTGAAATCGACCCTCAAGACAGGGGAGACGACGGGCGCCACGATCCTCGTCCTCGAGGCCCGCCAGCGCCCGGCCAGCGGCTTCCTCGGCGCCGACAACACGCTGGCGAGCGCGCTCGGCCGCTCGGTCCTCAACACCGGCGTCGACCTCAACAGCGTCGCCGGCCTCGGCGAGAGCGTCTACCTGCGCGCCTACGGCCATCCCGGCGGCGACGACTTCCGCGGCTTCGGCGGCCTTTTCACCGACCGGCCGCGGGTGCGCACCCTCGCGGCGGGCGCGGTTCTGCCGATCGGCGTCGACGGCCTCACCTTCAACGTCGAGGGCACGCAGAGCAAGACGACGCCGAAGCCGCTCTCGTTCCAGACGGCGAGCGTCTTCGAGCGCCTCTCGCTGCGCCTGCGCTATCCCTGGATCCGCTCCCGCCAGCTCAACGTCGGCTCCGAGCTCGTCTTCGACGCGCAGACGGAGGACTTCTCGCTGCCGTTCCCCGGCCTCGACATCCCGCTCTCCTCCGACCGCCTGCGCATCGCGCGCATCGCCTCCGACATGTCCTACCTCCTGCCGACGAACGGCATCGTCACGGGGCGGGCGGTCGCCTCCTTGGGCCTCGACGCGCTCGGCGCCCGCAGCGCTGCGGACGCCAACGTCTTCAACCCGCTCTCGCGGCTCGGCGCGGACGCCGACTTCCAGAAGCTCGAAGGCCTCGCCACCCTGGCGCAGCCGATCGCCGAGCATTTCGCCTTCGCGGCCTATCTGCGCGGCCAAACCTCGTTCAACCAGGTGCTCGCCCGCTCGGAGCAGATCGGCATCGCCTCCTTCAACGAATTGTCGACCTTCGACGCCGGCACGCTGGGCGGCGACAGCGGCTGGATCGTGCGGGCGGAGGTCTCATCGCCCTGGACGCTCGCCGGCCTCTCCGTCCCGGTCACCGTCTCTCCCTACGCCTACGCGGCGACCGGCGCGCTCTACCTGCAGCGGCCGACCGTCCTCGAGCAGGGCACGACCCACGTCTCCTCGCTCGCGGTCGGCCTGCGCTTCAACGCGACCATCGATCCGGCTTTCTCCGATGCCTTTCTCGCGCTGGAGTTCGGCCGCGCCTTCCGCGACGATAACGAGCCCGACGCGAACCGCTTCACCTTCGTCGGCTCCGTTCGGTTCTAGGGTCGGGGGACAGGATGCCGAACGGAGCGCCGCCGATGCTTCCCAGAACAGGGACTTCCATGCGGGTCGGACGGCTTGCCACGGCGCTCCTCGCCTCGACGGCCCTTGCCGGCATCGCGCCGGCCCTCGCGGGCGAATTGCCGTCGGGCGGCTCCGTCGCCTTTGGCGCCGTCGGCATTTCGACGCCGCGGCCGAATGCAATGGCGATCAAGCAATCGTCGGGCACCGCCATCGTCAACTGGCAGAGCTTCTCGATCGGGCGCGATTCCCGCGTCGACATCGCCCAGCCCTCGGCCGCCTCGACCCTTCTCAACCGCGTCGGCGGCAACACGCCCTCGACCATCGCGGGCAAGCTCAACGCCAACGGCCAGGTCTATCTCGTCAACCCGAACGGCATCGCCATCACCAAGACGGGCGTCGTCAAGGCCGGCGCCTTCGTCGCCTCGACGCTCGCGATCAGCGACGACGACTTCAAGGCCGGCAAGCGCGTCTTCAAGGGGAGCGGCCAATCAGCCGCCGTGACGAACAAGGGCGCGATCGAGATCGGCCGCGGCGGTTACGCGGCGCTGATCGGCGGCAAGGTCGCGAATGCCGGCGTGGTCAGCGTCCCCCTCGGCAAGGTCGGCCTCGGAGCCGGCGAACAGGCGACCCTCGACCTCTCCGGAGACGGCTTCCTGCAGGTCGCGGTGCCGTCGGCGAATTCCGCGCCGGGCGCGCTCATCCGCCAGTCCGGCCGCATCCGCGCCGACGGCGGTCGCGTCGAGATCCAGGCGGCGACCGCGCGCGAGGCGGCGCGCCACGCCATCAACATGTCGGGAATCGTCGAGGCGCGCAGCGTCGGCGGGCGCTCGGGCGCCATCGTCCTCGGCGGCGGCGATGGCGGCCGCGTCACGGTCTCGGGCAAGCTCGACGCACGCGGCGCGAGCAAGCTCGCGAAGGGCGGCGCCATCACGATCACAGGCAACGACATCCGCCTCAGGAGCGCGGTCCTCGATGCCCGCGGCAGGGCCGGCGGCGGCACGATCAAGATCGGCGGCGACCTTCAGGGCAAGGGCGACCTTCAGCGGGCCGCGACGACGAGCCTCGACGCGAAGACGAGGATCCGCGCGGACGCGACCCGCACGGGCGACGGCGGCGAGGTCGTCGTCTGGTCCGACGAGCGGACGACGTTCGACGGCCGGATCGCCGCCAAGGGCGGCCCGCAGGGCGGCGACGGCGGCAAGGTCGAGGTCTCCGGCAAGGCGCTTCTCGAATACCGGGGCTTCGTCAACCTCTCGGCGCGCAGGGGCGACTTCGGCACGCTTCTGCTCGATCCCTACAACGTGTTCATCACGAGCGGCCCGGATGCGCGCGGCAGTCTCGCGAACGGCGTGTTCACGCCGAGCGGGCCGAACTCGGTGATCAACGCCACGACCTTGCGGACCGCGCTCGGCGCCGCCGACGTCACCGTGACGACCGGCGCGGCCGGAAGCCCCGGCGGACAGGCGGGCGACATCGGCGTTCTCGCGAACGTATCCTGGTCGGCGCCGACGACATTGACCCTGTCGGCGGCCCGAAACATCACGGTCGGCAGCGCCGCGGGCGGAGTCATTTCCGTTCCGAGCGGAGGCGACTTGGTTCTGCGGGCCGACAACAGCGGCACGGGTGCCGGCACGGTGGCCTTCCAGGGCCTCGGGCGCGTCGCGACCGCGGCGAACTCCACCGTTTCGATTCTCTACAATCCCACCGCGGTCGGCGGAGGGTCGAAGTACGACAACGCCATCAACTTTGCGCCGAACGTCACCGGCAGCGGCTCGCTGACGGCGTTCATGCTGGTCAACACCGTGGCCGACCTGCAGGGCATCGACGCCAATCTCGGCGGCACATACGCGCAAGGCCGCGACATCGATGCGAGCTCCACCGCCGCCGGCGCGGGCTTCAGCCCGATCGGTCTTGCCGTCGCCAGCGGGAGCGCTTTCACGGGCATCTTCGACGGTCGCAACCAGGTCATCGACGGGCTCTCCATCAATCGGCCGCAACTCATCGCAACGGGCACGGGATTGTTCGGCACCACGGGCCCCACTGCCGTCATCACGAACGTCGGCCTGACGAATGTCTCGATCACCGGCGGAAATAATGTCGGCGCGCTCGTCGGCAAGCAACGCCGGCACGGTCAGCAACTCCCGTGCCGAGGGACCGTCTTCGGCAAGTCCGTCGACCCAGGCCAATGTCACGCAGGTGGCCGTGGGCGGACTTGTGGGCACCAACACCGGACGGATCGAAAAGTCCATCTTCGATGGCGGTACGGTCCGCGGCGAGGCGACATCACAGGAAACGACAGCGATCGTGCTCGCCGGCGGGGTTGTCGGGCAGAACTCCGGAACCGTGACGCAGGTCTTCGCTCGCGCAACGGTGTCCAGCAACGCCATCGGAAACGTCGGAGAAGGCCGAGCAGGCGCCACCGGCGATCATCGCCCAGGGCGGCGTCGCCGGAGTCAATACCGGAACGATCACCCGGGCCTATTCGGAAGGCACCTTCATCGCGGGAACGCTGTCAGGAGGCGCGCTACTGGCGCGGGGCGGCCTCGTCGGCGCGAACGGCGGCAACATCCAGGAGAGCTATGCGGCGGGCGCCGTGCCGTTGGACACCATCCTCGACGAGGGGACCCAGTTCGTCGGCGGCCTCGTCGGCACCAACGCCGCCGGCTCGACCGTGACCCGGTCCTTCTGGGACACGACCGCGACCGGAAGAGCCGCCGGAGCGGGCCAGAATGCTCGGCACCTTCGCCGCCACGGGTCTGACCACGCCACAGCTTCAGAACGCGGCTTTCTTCGTTCGCCCTCGCGCAAGGACAGGGCTGGAACTTCAATTCGATCTGGGCCCCGCCGGGAGGCGGCTTCTACCCTGAGCTCTACTCCATCTCGCCCGTCGTGCGCGTTGTCGCGAACGACCGCACGCGGCTCTACGGCAGCGCCAATCCCGCCCTGACCGGGCAAGTCTTCGGCGGCCCCAGCCGCTTCGTCTTCGGGCCGACCGGCGACTCTCTCCCCGCCGCGCGGCTCCTGACGACGAGCGCCAACGTCGGCTCCAATGTCGGCAACTTTCCAATTCTCGGCCGCGCCACGGCGGTCAGCACCCTCGGCCAAACCTACCGGGTCATCGCGGTCGGCGGCACGCTCTCCGTAACGCCGGCGCCGCTGACCATCGCCGCAGACTTCCTGTTCAAGCCGTTCGGGACGACGCTCGTCTTCACCGGGACCGAGTTCACCACGTCCGGCCTCGTGAACGGCGACCAGATCACCTCGGCGACCCTGGCAAGTGCCGGCAGCGCCAGCGACGCATTCTTCGGTTTGTATCCGATCTCCATCGGAGGCGCGCAAGGGACCGACCTTGCCAACTACAGCGTCAGCTTCGTGCCGGGCGCGCTCTTCGTCGGCTTCAACCCGGTCGCGGGGGTGGAGGCCACCTCGCGTACCAATATCGTCGCGAACATTCCCGATACCGGTCCGCCGTTCTGGAATCCGCCGGATGAGATCATCATCGAAGGCGGCGGCGGCAGCAGCGGCGGCGGTCCGACCCTCGGTACGGGGCTCGGCCCGAGGACGCGTGCCGCAGCCCTTGCCACCCTCGACTCGATCGAGCGCAGCTCGGCCGAGCTCGAACGGCGGGTCGCGGAATGCGAGGGTCGCCTCGACCGCCGTGAGATCACGGCGCATGGGTACACCTCCTGCGTCGCCGACGCCCTCGAAGCCTATGCGCGGGATCTCGACCGCCGGATTCTGGAACTGCCGCCGCAGTTTCGCGGCGTCGCGGCGACGATTCGCCAGGCGGCTGCGCGCGTCCGTGCCGCTCGCACCGTGCAGCAGGCTCGCGCCGCCGTCCGAGTCGCCATCTCGGAGGTGCGCAAGGCGATCGCGCTTCTCAAGGCCGACGAGCCGGAGGTCGCGCGCATCCAGGTCCGGACGGGCACGACCATCGCCTCCGCCCTGTCGTCGGTCGAGACGAAGCTGTCGAAGGCCGTTGGCCTCTGATCCCCGGCGATGCTCGTCGCCGTCGGGGTGCCGTCCTTCGATACGCTGCACGCGGATTTCGCGATGAGTTTTGCGCTCCTGGCGCACGGCTCGCGCGAAGCGGACCTCGTCTTCGTCAACGCCAAGAACGCAAAGCTCGCGGAGGCGCGCAACCAGATCGTCGATGCCGCGCGCGGGGTCAATGCCGACTGGCTCCTGTTCCTCGACTCCGACCTCGTCTTCCCGCCGAACGCCCTGCGCCGCCTGCTCGCGCACGGCCGGCGGCAGGTCGGCGCGACCTATCGGCGGCGCTCGCCTCCGCACGACCTTCTCGGGTCCGCCTTCCATTCCGGGGCGCGGTCCTACGAAGGCGGCCTCGTCGAGATGGCGCGGATGCCGCTCGGCTGCTCGCTCATTCGCATGGACGTTTTCGACGCGCTCCCCCGGCCGATCTTCCGCTACGAGGTCGACGAGGCGGCCGGCGCCGTCGTCAGCGAAGACTACGTTTTCTGCGACGCCTTGAGAAAGCTGGGCGTCCGGATCTGGTGCGACGTCGACCTGACGAAGGAACTCGGCCATCTCGGCCAGACCGTCTGGCGTCCCGAGCCGAGCTGAGGATCGGGCTGGGCCGGTGTCCACACAGTTGCGTGGCCGGCGCCCTGTGGCGCTAGGCAGGGGGCCTTGCCTGCCTTATCCTCAAGGCACCGCCGCCGTCCTGTCACCGGTCGAGACGAAGCTTGCGAAGGCCGTGGGTTTCTGACGCGCATCCCCTCGAAGGCGCCCTCGGGCGCCTTTTTCGGCGCGCCCTCGCTCTGGTGGGCGGATGGACCGTTTCGAGGACGAGCCTGCGGCGGCTCGCGGCGACGGCCTTTCTTGCGACGCTCGTCGTCCTCGGCCCCGGCGTGGCGCAGGCGGAGAAGCGGATCGCCCTCGTCATCGGCAACGGCAGCTACAGGGAACTGAAGTCGCTGCCCAATCCTCGCAACGACGCGGGCGACGTCGCCGGCGCCCTCAAGGGCCTCGGCTTCGAGGTCATCACCGGCGCCGATCTCGACCAGGCGGGGATGCAGGGCCTCATCGCGCGCTTCGTCCGCGAGGCCCGCGAGGCGGATGTCTCGCTCCTCTACTATTCCGGCCACGGCTTCCAGCTCGCGTCGCAGAACTACCTCGTGCCGGTCGACGCCGCCCTGCGAACGGCCGACGACGTCGTGCGCAAGACGATCGACCTGCGCGGCCTGATCGAGCAGCTCGAGGGCAGCAAGGGCATCCATCTCGTCTTCCTCGACGCCTGCCGCAACAATCCGTTCGCCGGCAAGGCGGACCTCACGGGGCTCCAGAACGGGCTCGCCCGGGTCAGCCACGCAGCCGGGTTCCTGATTGCCTTCGCGACCCAGCCGGACAACATCGCCTTCGACGGCGGCGCACGGAACTCGCCGTTCACGCAGGCGATCCTGAGCCACCTGTCGACGCGCGGCCAGGACGTCGCCTCGATGATGATCGCGGTGCGCAAGGACGTGCTCGCCGCGACCGGCGGCTATCAGGTGCCCTGGGAGAATTCCTCGCTCACCCGGCAATTCGCCTTCGCGCCCGGTCCCTCGACGCCGGCCTCGCCCGAGACTCAGCTCTGGCAGCTCGCCGCCGGCGCCCGCGATTCCGCGCTCCTGCGCATCTATCTCGATCGCTATCCCGAGGGCGAGCATCGGCCGGACGCCCGCCAGCTCCTCGCCGCGCTGCCCAACGCGAGCGTATCGCGCAGCACCGCGCCGAGCGATCCGGTCCAGGAGGACACGCTCTGGGATCTGGCGAAGCGCAGCCGCATGCGATCCCTCGTCGAGTTCTACATCGCGCGCAATCCGGACGGCCGCCACGCGGACGAAGCGCGCGAATTGCTGAAGGCGCTGCCGCGGATCGGCGACGCGGACGAGCCGCAGGAATCGATCTGCGAGCGCCTCGCCACGCATCCGCGCGACGCGACCGCCAACACCGCCGGCACGCCGTTCGCCGACCTCGCGAAGGAGGCCGGTCTCGCCATCGCCGCCTGCGAGAAGGCGAGGACGGCCCATCCGGAGATGCCGCACTACACGGCGCTGCTCGCCCGCGCGATGAGTGCGGCCGGGCGGCAGCAGGATGGGATCCGCCTCTACCGAGAGGCGGCCGAGCGCGGCAATCTGCGCGCCCTCGTCAGCCTCGGCCTGATCACCGAAGCCGGCGACGGCGTCCGCCGCGATCCGAAGGCCGCGATGGCCTTCTACGAGCGCGCCGCGACAGGCGGCAGCCCGGACGGCGCCATCAATCTCGCGGTCGGCCTGATCAACGGCGTCGGGGTCGCCCGCAATCCCCGCCGCGCCGTCGAGCTTTTGACCAGGGCCTCGCGCGACGGCTCGGCGATCGCAACCTACAATCTCGGCGTGCTCGCGCAGCGCAACGTCACCGGCAATCCGTCCGCTGCGCTCGGCTATTTCCAGAAGGCGACCGAACTCGGCGACGCGCGCGGCTATCTCGCCGGCGCCATCCTCCTCGACAAGGCGCTCGGCGTGAGGAAGGACGCCGCCGCCGCAGCGGGCATGCTCCTCCAGGGCGTCGCCGCCGATTCCGGCGAGGCGCTCAACGCGGTCGCGACCGACAAGCTCGGCTGGTCGGCGGAAACCCTGAGCGCCGTGCAGGCGCGTCTCAAGAAGGGCGGCTACTACAATGGCCCGGTGAACGGCCGGTCGGGCCCCGCCCTGCAGGAAGCGCTCGCGCAATGGCGCAACACCGGCAGCCTCGACCTCGACCAGGGCGGGTGACGGCAAAAGAGGCGCTTCTCCCCTCTCCCCGCTTGCCGGGCTATCGGATTCGCGCATCGTGGGAGTTGCGTTTCGAGCGAATTGAAGAGCGCTTCCCACCTCTCCCCGCTTGCGGGGAGAGGGCTGCCGAAGGCAGCAAGCCTGCGCAGCAGGCGAGGGTGAGGGGCGCTCACGAAGGAGGCGCCGCGGCGCGAAAGGGCGCCTCTTCAGGAGACGCCCCCTCACCCCCGCTTCGCTTCGCTCCGCTCGTTTCGGCAAGGCCGAAACCCTCTCCCCGCAAGCGGGGAGAGGTGAAGAATGCCCGCTACTACAACGCCGCCGTCGGGCAGGTCCCGACCTTGAACTCGACGCGGCGGTCGAGGGCGTCGCTGGCGTCGTCGCGGCCGGTCCCGACGATGTTCTCGTGGAAGCCGACGCCGGTGGAGGAGAGCCGCTTGGCGAGCGCCGGCGACTGGCTCTTCAGCCGCGTCGCGAGGGCTTCGGCGCGCTCCTTCGAGAGGCGATCGTTCAGCGGCTCGGGACCCGTCGGGCTCGCGTGCCCGACAAGGGTCAGGCAGGCGTTCGACTTCGCGGTGCGCTCGGCGATCTGCGACAGCCACATGGCGTAGGGCGGCGTCGTTTCCCGGGCGCCGAAGAACTGCGTCGTGCCTGGCCGGAACAGGAATTTCACCGCGAGCCGGTTGTTGTTGAGGCTGTAGTCGACGACCTTCGCGAAGGCGGCCGAGGCGTCGTTGCGCCGGCCGAGCTTCCAGTTCGTCAGATAGACGCCGTTATAGGCGCGCAGCTGATCGCCGCCCGGCACCTTCGCGGCGCTGTTGTAGAGGCCGAGGGCCTCGCCATACTTGCGCCCGTCGTAGGCGGCGATCGCCTCGGCGAGATAGGCCGCGGCCTGCACGCGATCGAGATAGACCGGATCGACCGCCTCGCCGAGCCGCGAGGCCTGGCAGTTCTTGACATACGAGTCCGTCGCCGCGTCCTTCGTCCACACGGGCGCGTCGGCGAAATAGGCGGTCGGGGTGACGTCGATTCCTTCGGGCTTTGCGCGGGCGGTGCCCTTGGCGATGATCTTGCGCGACTTCAGGTCGGCAAGCGCGAGGCAGATGCGATAGGCATCCTTCGGCGCGTTCGCCTGACCGGCATTGTTGACCGCGGTGAAGGTGCCGATCAGCACGACCGGGTTGCGGTTCACCGTGTCCGGGGTAAAGGGCTGCGGCTCGAAGCGGGGATAGGACGAGCGCACGAGATCGGTGATGCGCTTCTCCATCGATTGCGTCGCCCGCGACTGGGCGCCGGTGACGCCGTCGATGAGCGGATCGATGACGAGCTGCATCCTGTCGCTCCCCTCCGGCATGATCGCCTTCGAGAAGAGGTCGTTCGCGGCGCGCAGGATGGCGTCGTCGAGGGGAATGATCGGCGGCGGCGACGGCGGTACGGCCGGAGCGGGAGCTGCCGGGGCGGGCGTCGGGGCCGCCGGCGGAGTCTGCGCGACGGCGAGGGACACGAAGGCTCCGGTCAGGAGCGTGGCGACGGCGAGACGTGTGGGATTCATGGAACCGTCCTCCCAAAGCATGACGGACAGGGCCGATCATGCGCCCAAAGCGTTGCGGAACAAGAACCCTAAGGGACGTAGTCGCGGCGGTGTGTGACGGCGGTCACCTGCAGGCGTCCACGAGGAGCTCGCGGTCGTCCGGCGAGAGGTCGCCGAGCTGGGCGCGGAGGAGAATGTCGGCGCAACGCTCCCGCAGCGACGCCGAGGCCGGCTTGGCGCTCGGCACCCGCGCCTGCGCCGGCTCGCGGGCATCACGCCATTGTGCGGTGCAGGTGCGGGCGGCGCTGCCGCGTCCGCAATCGAGCCGGCAGGCGCCGGCGCTGCGGCCCTGGAGCAATTTGACGACATCCTCGCCGACATCCTCGGCGGGGGCGAGGCCGAGATGCCGGCGAAAGGAGACGAGCGCGTCGCGGGTGCCGCGGTCGAGCACGCCGTCGGGCTGGCCGGCATAGCAGCCGATGCGCTTCAACTCGCCCTGCGCGGCGCGCACAAGGGCGGCCGGATTCGGCGCCGCCGGCGGACGCGCGGCCGGCGCCGGCACGAGCGGGTCTTGCGGCAGCGTCCGCACCACGCTCTCGCCCGGCAGGTTGAGCCGCGCCAGCCGCTGCGCCTCGGCCGCCGTGCGCGCCGCGGTCTCTTCGCGCGCGAGGCGCTCCCGCTCCGCCTTCTCGCGGGCCTCAGCCTCGGCGACGCGCTTCTCCTCCGCGGCCTTCGTCCGCACCGCCTCCTCCGCGGCGGCGCGCGCCTGACGCTCCTGCTCGGCCTTTTCCCGCACGGCGGCCTCCGCGAGGCGTTTTTCTTCCGCCATCTTGGCCTGCGCCGCGAGCCGATCCTGTTCCGCCTTCTGGCGCGCCGCGATCTCGGCCAGGCGCTTCTCCTCCGCCACCTTCGCCCGCGCCGCCTCCTCCGCGGCCTTCGCTTGCGCGGCCGCTTCCGCGACGCGCTTCTCCTCCGCCGCCTTGGCCTGCGCGGCCAGCCGATCCCGCTCGGCCCTTTCGCGTGCCGCCGCCTCCGCGACCCGCTTCTCTTCCGCAGCCTTCGCGCGGGCGGCCTCCTCCGCCGCGAGCCGGGCGAGACGATCCTGTTCCGCCTTCTCGCGCGCCGCGGCGCCGGCAAGCCGCTGCTCCTCGCTGGCCTTCGCCTGCGCGGCGAGCCGATCCTGCTCGGCCTTCTGCTGCGCCGCGGCTTCGGCGAGGCGCTTCTCCTCCGCCGCGCGCGTCCGCGCCGCCTGTTCCGCGGCGAGCTGCGCGGCGAGGCGCTCGCGCTCGGCCTTCGCGCGCGCGGCCGCCTCCGCGAAGCGGCGCTCCTCCTCGGCTTTCGCGCGGGCGAATTCCTCCGCCTTCACTTTCGCGAGACGATCCTGTTCCGCCTTGTCGCGGGCGGCGGCCTCGGCGAGGCGGCGCTGGTCTTCGGCCCTCTGGGCCGCGACACGCTCCTGCTCCGCCCTTAGGGCCGCAACGCGTTCCTGCTCGATGGTCTGGGCCGCGATGCGGTCTTGCTCCGTCTTCTGCGCCGCGGCGCGCTCCCGCTCCGCCTTCTGGGAAGCGGCACGCTCCTGCTCCGCCCTTAGGGCCGCAGCACGCTCCTGATCCGCCTTCTGCCGGGCCGTCTCGTCGTCCGCCTTCCGGCGGTCGTTCGCCTGGGCCAGGATCTCGAGGAGTTCCAGCCGCGCCCGGGCGGCTTCGGTGAGATCGCTCTTCGGGAAGCGCTCGACGAAGCCGCGCAGCTCCGCCGGATCGAGGCTGGCGCGGATGCGCCCCCAGACGTCACGATCGGTCTCGCCGCGGCTGAAGTAGAAGTCCTGCGTCAGGGAGAGCGAGAGTTCCGGCGTCTGCTTGCCGCCGGATTCGCGATTGACGCTCGCCGCGACGCGTCGGAAAAGCTGGCCGATCTCGAGATTCGGCTGCTCGATCTCGCGCACCAGCGCGCCGGTGAAGACGCTGTTGCGGCCGGTGCCGTCGAAGGCAACCTCGTCGGCCTGGGTCGAATAGGCGATCACCATGCCGCGGCGGCCGATCTTGGCGAGGCCGCGGGTGGCGAAGACGTCGAAGCTCGAGCGCCCGCCGACGAGCGGCAGGTTGCGGCAGGCGTCGAGGATGAGGATGCGCGTCCCGCGCGCCCGCTCCAGCGCCCGCAGCACGTCTTCGACCTGGACGGTCTGAAAATCGAGATCGATCTCGTCCTGCAGCTTGGCGTCGACGGGGACGAGATAGTTTTCGCCACGATATTGCAGGCCGTGGCCGGCGTAATAGGCGAGCGCAGTGTCGGCGGTCTGCGCCGCCCGGGCGAAGCGCAACAGGGTGTCGCGCATGCTGACGCGGTCGAGATCGTAGCCGTCGAAGACCTCGAAGCCGAGGCGGCGCAAAACCTTCGCGAGATCCTCGGCATCGTTTCGCGGGTTCGGCAGCTTGGCCGTGAAGCGATAGGCCGCGTTGCCCAGGACAAGCGCGACGCGGCGCTCGTCGGCCGCCGCGGCGGGCATCGCCGCGGCGAGCAAAAGCGCCGCCATCAGGAAGCACCAGACGAGAAGGCCGCACAAGGCGGCGATGGCCGGTCCTCGTCGCTCGAACGCTCGCATTCGTTTCGTCGGCATCGGCGCTGCATTGTCGCGTTTCGGACGCCGCCGATCAAGCGGCGCCGCCTCGGCCGCGTCGACAGGGCGCGCGCGTTTTGCGAAGCTGTCGCGAGGCGCCGCCGCGCGCTCAGGGGTCATCGCCATGTCCGCCGCGCCGTCCGCCGAGCCCGCCTCGGCCCTCGATCATGCGCTTGCCGCCGACACGCCCTACGACGAGGTGCCGTATCCGGCCTCCGCCTTTCCGCAGACGCATCCCGCGAACAGCGAAGTCCTGGCAGGGCTGCGCGGACTTCAGGCGCCGCCGGCGGACGCCTGCCGCATGCTCGAACTCGGCTGCGGCAGCGGCGGCAACCTCATTCCCCTCGCCGAGGCCTATCCTGGGAGCACGTTCCTGGGGCTCGACCTGAGCTCGACCGCCGTCGCTGAGGGACGGCGCGCAATCGCGGCGCTCGGGCTGAAGAACGTCGTCCTCGAACAGGCCGACATTCTCACCGCGGGCGCGACGCTCGAAAGCTACGACTACATCGTTGCGCACGGCGTCTATTCCTGGGTGCCGCCCGCGGTGCGCGAGGCGATCTTCTCGATCTTCGCCAAGAACCTCGCGCCGAACGGCGTCGCCTATGTCAGCTATAACTGCCTGCCGCGCTCGCATGTGAGGAACATTGCACGGGACCTGATGACGTTTCACACCCGCGACATGCACGATCCGGCCGAGAAGGTCGCGCAGGCGCGGGCGATCCTGCGCTTCGTCGCCGACGCCACCGACGAGCGCGAGATCTACGGCTTCACCCTTCGCGATCTCGCCGGCGCCGTGGAGGAGCGGCCGGGCGAGGTTCTCTACCACGACGACCTCAACCCGAACGCGACCCCGTTCCTCGTCAGCGACGTGCTCGCCGCCGCGGCGCGGCACGGATTGCAGTTCCTCTGCGAGGCCTCCTCGCCCGGCCGGCTCCAGGGCCATCTCGAACCGATGAACGCCTTCCTCGACCGCATTCCCGACGAGGCCGTCGCGGTGCGCGAGCAGTACCTCGACTTCTTCCTCGGCCGCGGCTTCCGCACCACCCTGCTCTGCCACGCCGCCGTGCCGCTGCAGCGCCGCGTGCCGGCGACGGCGGTGCGCGACTATCTCATCGCCTCCGACATGCAGCCCGAGGACGATGCGGTGCAGCTCGAGGCGGGCGGTGTCGTTTCCTTCTCCATCGGCCGCGACCGCACGCTTTCGACGGATCACGGTCTGAGCAACGCGGCCCTCCTCCATCTCGGCGAGATCTGGCCCCGCGCGATCGCCTTCGACGATCTCGTCGGCGCAGCCCTCGACCGCCTCGGCCCCGCGGCGGAAGCCGTGAAGGCGCGCCTGCCCGACGAGGTCGAGACGCTCGCCGGCGTGATCTTCCAGGCCTCGACGAGCGGCTCCCTCATCCTGCGCCGGCGGCCGCCGCCGCTCAGTCCCGCGGCGGGCCCACGCCCGGCCGCGAGCCTCGTCGCCCGCCGGCAGGCGATGACGGGCGAGAAGGTCATCAACCGGCTGCACCGGTCTGTGGCCCTGACCGACCCGATGATCCGCCGCTTCGTCCAGCTTCTCGACGGGACCCGCGATATCGACGACCTTGTCGCCGATCTCGGCGCGGAGGCGCAGGCTTTCGCGCAGGCGCAAGGCGCCGAGGCGCCGCCGGTCACGCGGGCGATGGTGGAGAACAATCTGAGGGCCCTCGGGCGCCTCGCGCTCCTGGTCGAGTGACGCTGCGTCACAGCATCCGTGATATGCTTCACGCCGCGAGGATCGCTTCCAGGTCATGATCGGCGTGGAAGCGGGCCGCCTGCCCCCCTCGCCGCGACGGCGCCCCATGAAGGACATGTACCGGCCTTTCAAGACAGCCTTCCCGGAGGAGGCCTGCCTCGACACGCTGATGGACCTGCGTTTCGGCGGGCGCGACCTCGATTGCCCGGCCTGCGGCCGCAGGGGCCGCTTCGCGCCGGTGGTGCGGCGGCGCGCCTTCCTCTGCGAAGGCTGCGGGCATGCGCTCTATCCGGCGGTCGGCACGCCGCTCGCCGCCTTGCGCACGCCGCTGTCCGACTGGTTCTTCGGCATCGCGCTGCCGGGAAAGCCCAACGCCGTCGTCCGCGAACTCGAGCGGCAGGCGGGTCTTCCCGCCGCCGTCGCCGAGCGCATCGTGCGCGAGCTTGCCGGATTCAGGCCGCTGACCGAACCCGGCAAGCCCTTCGCCGGCTGGCTCGACGCCATCGCCGAGGCCGTGCACGCAAGGATCGATCCCAAGCCGACGCCGCCGGCGGCAAGGCCCGTGACGGCGATCCCGACCGTTTCGGCGCCGACGACGACGGCGACGACGACGCTCGGCCCGCGTCCGACCGAACGGCGCAGCCGGCCCCTCCTCATCGCCCTCGCGGCGGGACTCCTCGGCGCCGGCATCAGCGCCGTTGCCCTGACGCTGGTCCTGCAGAACCAGGCGGCCACGATCGACGACATCAGCGATTCGTCGCCGACGCTCTCCGTGACCCTGCCGCAGCCGACCCTCACCCTCGCTGCGGTCGAGGAGGACCTCGCGGCGGCGAAGGCGGCGGTCGAAGCGGTCACCAAGGCGGCGGAGCCGCCGCCCATGGCGCCGATCGAAACGCCGCAGCCGCGGCCGTCGGAGCCGCCCCTCGCCAGCACCGGCGATCCGAACGAGGTCGTCACCTTCGGGCCGATCAAGGTGCGCCGCCACCTCGTCGAGACGGTGGTGCGCGCGAGCCGGGTGGTCGGCGCCGATCCGACCCTCCTGATGGCCGTCGCCGACAAGGAATCGAGCTTCTCCACCGCCGTGCGGGCGAAGACGTCCTCCGCCGAAGGCCTCTACCAGTTCATCGAGCAGACCTGGCTCGGCACGCTGCAGGAATTCGGCGAGAAGCACGGCTACGGCAAGGAGGCGCGCACGATCGTGCGCAGCGGCAACCGGTTCACGGTGGCCGATCCCGCCGAGCGCGAGCGCATCCTCGACCTGCGCCGCGAGCCCTATCTTGCGGCCCTCATGGCCGGCGAGATGCTGCGCCGGGACACCTTGCGCATCGAGGCCCGGATCGGACGCCATCTCACCGGCGGCGAGATCTATCTCGTTCACTTCCTGGGTCCCGACGGGGCGCAGACCTTCATCGCCCAGTTCGGCGCCGACCCGGACAAGGAGGCGGCCGTGCTGCTCCCGAAGCCGGCCGAGGCGAACAAGTCCATCTTCTACGACAAGGACGGCAGCCTCTCGGTCGCCGAGGTCAAGGAGAAGTTCGAAAAGATGATCTCGTCGCGCCTCGATCGCTACCGCGAGGTGCGGCGGCTCACCGCCTCCGCCGCCCCCGCGCGGCCGACCCGCTGACGGCGCCGCGCCGTTTCAGATCCCATCATCGACGGAGAAACCGATGCCCAAGAATCGCTTCGAGCAGGTCGACGAGCCGCAGCAGGACGCGATCACGCTCTCTCTCGCCGGCCGCGACGGCAAATCCTACGGCGTCATCACCTGCCCCGTCGGCGTGAGCGACGGCCGCCTGCCCGAGGACGTGACGAGCCGGGAGATGGGCGACGTCGAGGCCTTTCGCTCCGCCATCCGCCTCGCCAACGAGATCAAGGCGCCGATCGTGGTGCTCGATCCGGAAGGCCTCTGGAACGCCGAGTGGGGCGATCTCTACCGACCGCTCGATTAGGCCGGAGCGCACCTCGCGCCACGTCGTCTCTTGACGCCGCCGGCGAGCCCTAACGACGGCGGCGGCGGCAAGGCCGCTCACCCTTCGAGCTTGAAGTATTTCACCGCGACGTCGAGGGTCATGCCCTGCGCGCGCGCCTCGTCGACGATGAGGGGGAACAGGGCGTCGGCGGCGATCGGCTTGCCGCTGCCGAGGAGCGCCAGCGGCTGCGGGCTCGAGATCGCGATGACGAGTTGCGGCTTCGCGCGCCCGGAGCCCGTGCGGCCGACGCGAACGGTGAACTTCGCGACGTCGCCCTCGACCTTGGTGTAGTTCGCGAGGCTGTAGGCATAGCCGTCGTCCGACACGAGCAGGACGTCGACGTGGCGGCCGGGGGGCTTGTCGACGGTGCCCTTGAGGGATTCGGTGTCGCGGATGCTGTAGCTGTCAAGCTGCAGCTTCGGCGCCCGATCGGGGTCGAGCCCGATCTTCTTCAAGAACGCGATCGCGGGGCATTGCGTCTCGTTGACGAGCCGCAGGTTGATCTGCGCCTCGAAGCCATTGCGCTTCCTGAACGCTTCGTCGAACGCCGCGAAGGGGCCGGGCGAAGCCCCGAACGCCTCGATCGAGGTCGAACGCGACGACACGCTGAGCGGATTGAGGAAGAAGCAGTCGCCGCCCTCGTAGTCGCGGATGTAGCGCGCCACGGGCTCGATCAGCGACTGCGTCGGCGGCACGTTGACGGCGACCTCCGAACCCTTCGGCGGTTCGGTCGGGACGACGTTCGGCCCCGTTGGCGGCGGATCGGTCCTGGCCACGTTCGGTCCGGCCGGCGTCGGATCGGTGCTGGCGGCGGTGGGGCCGGTGGGACCGGTGGCCGACGGATCGCCCGGGTCGGGAAGGACGTTCGGCGAGTCGCGGCGGTCGCCCTGCGGGTTCGTCGTCCCGGCGCCGAGGATCCGCGGCACGACGAAGGCGGCGCCGCCGCCGAGCACGGCGAGCATCGCGAGACCCGCGAGCGCAAGCGGCGCCCGCCGGCGCGCCGTCGCGGCGGCCGAACGCTCGACCGGCTGCCAGGCCGCGACTTCCGCCATCGTCGCGATGCGATCGTTCGGGTTGGGCTGGAGCATCCGCTCGATGAGCGGCCGCAGGCGCGCGTCGACGCCGGACGAGGTCCGGCACCTCGCGGCGCTTCTCGACGATCTGGACCTGGTTGCCGCCCATGTCGAGCGCCCGGCCGGTAAGCGCTTCCGCCAGCACGAGGCCGAGGCTGTAGATGTCCGACTTCGGCGTCACGTCGCCGCCGAAGAGGCCGAGCTGCTCGGGCGACACGTAGTCGTACTTGCCGGCGAAGCCGCCGCCGATCACCGTGCCGTCGCCGAGCACGGTCGAGCGGGCGATGCCGAAGTCGATGATCTTGGCGCGCGCGACGTTGCCGGCGGGCAGGATGACGTTGTCGGGCGAGACGTCGCGGTGGACGATGCCGAGGTCGTGCGCGGCTTGCAGGCCGCCGGCGAGACGGCGCTGCAGGATGCGGACGGCATCGTAGTCGAGCGGGCCCTGCTTCAGGATGTCGGAGAGCGGCTGCCCGTCGACGAACTCCATCGCGAGGTAGGGCGAGCCGACGTCGGGGTCGATCGAGAACACGTAGTAGCGGACGATCGCCTCGTGGTAGAGGTTGTGGAGCGCCGCCGCTTCCTTGCCGGAACAGCGCCAGCGCGGCGTCGTTCTGTGCGAGCTCGGGGCGGATCGTCTTGATCGCGACCGCGTCGCCGGTCTGGATGGCGCGGCCGCGTAGATCTCGCCCATGCCGCCGACGGCGATGAGGCGCTCGATCTCGTAGATGCCGTTGAGCCGCGTGCCGGCGCCGACGCGCGGCCTGATGCTGCGTTGCAGTCCTGCGTAGGTCCGCCATCAGACTTGTCCCGTGCAGCCGCAGCACCGTGTCCGGAATCCTGCGAGGCTCGGCGCGATGGTGGACGATGACGACCGTGACGTTGTCGGTGCCGCCGCGTTCGAGCGCGAGCGCCGACGAGGGCGTCGCAGGCCTCCTGCGGCGTCGGCCCCGACGACCTGATCGAGGATCTCCTCGTCGCCGACATGGGCGGTCAGGCCGTCGCTGCAGATGATGAAGATGTCACCTGCTTCGAGCACGCCGTGATCGATGTCGAGCTCGGGCACGTCGTGCACGCCGATCGCCCGGGTGATGATGTTCCGGCGCGGCCAGCGACTTCGCCTCGTCGGCGCGGAGCACGCCCCTGTCGACGAGTTCCTGCACCTCGGTGTGGTCGCGCGACAATTGCGCGATGCGGCCGCCGCGGACGCGGTAGAGCCGGCTGTCGCCGGACCACACGCACGGCGTAGTGCCGATCGAAGACGAGGAGCGCCGCGATGGTCGACCCGACGACGTGCCGCCGCCGCGCTCGCGGCCGATCTCCTTCAGGCGCCGGTTGGCACGCAGCACGCGGTCCTCGAGCCGCGCCAGCAGGTCCGGCGCCGAAGCCGGGCGCGCCGATCGAGCGCGAGCGCGTCCGACGACGGTGGCGCTGGCGAGGGCGCCCGCCTCGTGGCCGCCCATCCCGTCCGCGACCGCCCAGACGCCGCTGTCCGGCAGGACGAGGTAGTGGTCCTCGTTCGCGCTTGCGCACGCGGCCGGCATGGGTCGCCGCCCCGGTCACGAAGTCGACGGGCGCGGGGTTGGCGGGCCTGACGCCGGCGGCCGGGCTCATCGGGCGACCGGCTTCGAAGCGCGCCGGTCAGCAGGGTCGTGAAGAGATGCGGGTCCGGCATGCGCTGTCCGACGAGGGCGAGCGGCGGGAAGTCCTCGCCGCCGATCGTCCACCAGAACGGTCATCGTCGCATAGGCCCGGGCATAGTCCTCGATCCGGATCGCGGACAGCCGCGCCGGCAGGGAGCCCGGGGCGGCGGCGGTCAGGAACGTGCCGTCGTGCAGGCGGACCAGCCCCTCGGCCGGCCCGGCGCCGCTCGGATCGATGGGACCGGCGGAGGGCTTGGCAGGGCCCGCGCCACCGCCTCGAAGCTCGCCTCGGGAGCGAGGGCCGAAAGCAGGACCTCCTCGGCTTTGCCGAACCACAGCGTCCTGCGGATCGAGTTCCGGCGGCGGGATGGCAGCTGCGGCTTCTGCGGCCGCGGCGACGACGGTCAGCGGGAAAGTAGCGGCCGACGCCGTCGACGGACGGCATGAAGGCGCCGGCGACGGTCGTGCCGCCGCAGACTCCGCGCCGAGCCAGAAGCGCCAGATCGGCGCCCGCAGGAAGACCTCCTGCCAGGCGTCCCCGAGCGCGACGCCGGCTCGCGGAGAGGCCGCCCTGCAGCCAGGCTTCCCAGACGTCCAGGAAGCCGCGCGGCGCCGCGACGGCGATGAAGTCGCGCTTCGACGGCAGCTTGCCGAAGAGGCCGCACGCGCATCGGCGCCTCAGATGCCGGCCGGGCAGCGGAAATTCCGCAGGGCCGGCAGGATCGAGCGGGTTGAGGAGGGAGCCCACGTTGAACTGATAGGACACTTCCTCGCCGCCGACCATGAAGCTCGCGATGACTCGTCGCCCTGCTGCAGGACGGAGCCGGAATCGAGCAGGCTGGAAGAAGGACCAGGGCCCGTCTTCTCGCGACGATCGTCGGCTGGCTGAAGAAGCCGCCGCCGAAGAAGCCGCCGCCGCCGCCGCCGAGGGTGATCGCCGTGCGCGCGACGCCGCCGCCGGGCCAGTTCACGTTGGTCGGCGAGTTGACGCCCTGCTGGCTCGACGATCGCGGTGCCGTTGATCTCGAACTTCGCCGTCGCGGCGTCGCCGCTGAGCGTCAGCGGCGTCACCGCCATGGTGAAGGACGGCATGTTGCCGCCGGTCGCCGAAGAAGGCGTCGCGGATCTCGCGGCGCCTGCTGGAACTGCCGCAGCGTCGACGGGCGACAGGCCGCGGGCCACCACGGCTGTCGAGCCGCCAGGTCCATTGCGGCTTCGACTGGTCGACTAGCGGCGCGAGGTTGTCGTTGAAGAACTTGTCGATGATGCCGCTCGGCGCGAACAGCCGCGCGAAATCGGCGAGCGGCACGTCGCGGTCGACTGCCCTGCACGAACGGATAGCGGTTGGTGCACGATCTGCTGGCAGACGCGGCTGACCTGGTCGCCCAGAAGCGTCTGCGAGAGTTGGACATCGTCGCGCCGGTCGCGTCGCCCTCGAATTCGTTGGCCGCGGTGCGGATCATCTGCGTCGAAGGGCGGCGGGAAGCGCGAGGCGTTGGCGCGCAGGGTCGCGACCTGCTGCACGAGCGGCGTTGTCGCCGCCGCCGCCTGCGTCCGGGTTCGTCGCCGCGATGGCGAGGTTCTCGCGGATGTCGGTGAAGTTCTGCATGAGCATGTCGATCGGCTGCTGGCCGCCTCGCCCTCAAGGAGAACGTGGAAGGCCTTGAACTGCGCCTCGATGTCGGCGCCCGGCGCCTGCCGGCGCCGAAGAACCGCCCTGCGGACGCCGCCGCCGGCCTGCGGCGCAAGCTGCGCGGCAAGGTTCGACGGCAGATTGAGCCCGGCCTTGCTTGCCACGGCCTGGGCGCGCCTCGCCGCGTCTTCCTTGGCGACATCGATCGCGATCGCCTTCGCCTTGTCGGCCGCATCGGGCTTGGCGCCGGCGCGGCGGGACGCTCGCGGGTGAGCTGCGTCTCGTCGCGCGAGCGATTGCAGGAGCTGCTTGATCGGCGAGGTCGCGGCGCCGGCGGCGCTCAGCGCGACGTAGCGCGGCTTGTCGGCGGTCAGCGGGCGCAGCTTCAGCCGCTTCAGCGCGCCGCTGCCAGGCGGCGACGAAGTCGCGGCTGTAGAGCGCGCAGGAGGTCCGAGTAGAGCGTCGCGTACTGCGCCGTGCAGCGCCTGCTGCTTGCCGGCGTCGCCGAGCACCCAGCGCTCGTTCTCGATGCGCTCGCCGATGTCGCCGAGGCGGCCGAGGAAGGCTGTCTGGAAGCCGTCGTAGGTGAAGAAGTCGGGGACGCGGAGCTGCTCGAGCTCCTCGCCGTCGCGCCCTCGAAGACGAGGCCGACATCGGGGCCGCCGCGCTCGGCGACGACCCAGTCGCGCTGCGCAGTCGCCGCGGCGCCTGCGACTTCAGGAGCTCGTAGGCGCGCTCGGCGACGCTCATGCGCGCCAGCGTGCGCTGGCCGTCCTCGATCAGCGCCCCGTTGAGCTGGACGGTCGGCTCCTGCCCGTCGTCGAGGTCGAGCATCGCCCGGAGATGCTCTTCGAGCGCCTTGCGCCCGTCGGCGTTGCCGGCGCCGGGAAAGAGGTCTCCGCCCAGTCGCTGCCGCATCCAGGCATGACGACTCCGATCGCGTCGGACTTCGCCTGGCCGCCGAGCATCAGGTAGACCTTGAGCGCCTCGTAGACGAAGCCGGGATCGTTGATGTTCGCCTCGAGCTGCTCCTCGAGGCGGTAGATCAGGCGCGAGCGGAACATGCGCTCGAGCGCCGTGCTCGTAGGCCGTCTCCGACGCCGACTGCGAGGCGCTGGCGCTGGCTCAGGCCGAAGGTCGCGGCGATCGGCATCGGCTCGTCGCGCATCGTCGTAGCCGGCCGGCATGTTGCGCAGCTTGTGCAGCGAGCGGCAGGACCTTGCCGAAGTTGCGGTCGGAGACCGTCGTCTGCTGCAGGACGCGGCTGCGCGAGCGTGCGGTAGTCGGCGATGGCCGTTGTTCGGTCGCGGCGATGAGCGTCGCGGTTCTCGATGAAGCTCATCCACCAGAGGCCGATGCAGCGCGCGGCGAAGACGCAAGCGCCGAGCCGCGGCGAAGGCCGCGGCCTGATCAGCAGCGAGCGGCGCACGGCAGCCGGTTGGTCGACACCCAGCCGGCCTCGCCGATCATCACCTTCTGGCAGGAGGTCGGTCAGGAAGAAGCTCTTGCCCAGCCCCGAATAGGCGACGGCGCCGACCTGCTCCGCGCCGAAATTGCGCGACATCGCGCCGATCAGCTGGTCGATCGGCGTGCCCTCCTGCGTGCCGGAGGTGAAGTAGAAGCCGCGCAGCGTCGCGTTGGCGTGGTAGCGCGTCGGCTCGAAGATGCGGTTGAGGAAGTCGACGAGCGAGCGCTTCAGCGCCACCATCTGGCCGGGAAGCCGAAGAGCAGCGACGCGCGCCGTCGGCGTCGGCTCCTCCTGCAGCCGGTCGGGCAGCCGCTCGTTCAGGCGCTCGATCAGCGCGTCGAATTCCGCCGGCACCTCGCCGATCATGTTGCGCGTCTGTCCTCGGTCTGGAAGGTGCGCCCCAGACCATGCGGCGCTCGCTCTCGGTCGAGGTCGCCGAAATACTCGATGAAGCCGGCGACGAGGTCGGCCTTGGTGAAGAGCGCGTAGACCGGGAAATCGACCTTCAGGCGCTCGTGCAGTTCGAGCAGGCGCTTGCGCGATCGCGTCGGCATGCGCGGTCGATCTCCTCCGGCGTCGAGCGTCAGCAGATCCTCGAGGCTGATCGCGACGATGACGCCGTTGATCGGCTGCCGCGGGCGGTTCTTCTTGAGCAGATCGAGGAAGGCGAGCCAGCTCTTGCGGTCGCCCTTCGGCGTCGGAATCCTGCGTCGTGTAGCGGCCGGCGGTGTCGATCAGCACGGCCTCTTCGGTGAACCACCAGTCGCAGTAGCGCGTGCCGCCGACGCCCGCGACGCCTGCCGGCGTGCCGCCGCGGGCGAGCGGGAACTTCAGGCCCGAATTGACGAGCGCCGTCGTCTTGCCGGCGCCGGGCGGGCCGATGATGACGTACCAGGGCAGGTCGTAGAGGACGTCGCCGCCCTTGCCCTGCGGCCTTGCGCAGCGTCGCCGAGCGCGTCCTTCATCTTCTCGCTGCAGGACGCTGCGCGTCGCCCGTCGGGCTCGCTCGTCGGCCATGCCGGCCTTCTCGAGCTCGGCGCTCGCCTGCCGGCGGCGGCGGATGTCGACGATAGGCGAGCGAGGCCGCGGCCGACCAGCGACGATGAGGACGACGATCGCGCAGGCGCACCCAGACCGGCGTCGAAGCGGGCGCACGTCGCCGATCGCGATCAGCGGCCCGGCGAACCAGATGAGGGCGGCGAGCGCGAGCGCGCCGACGAGCGATCGCCGCGAGACGGATCCAGGCCATCGCGTTCATGCGTGGCGCCTTTCCTGGTTCGTCCGGTTCATGCGCCGCTCCGTCAGCTCGGCGCTGGATCGAGGATTTCGACGCGGCGGTTCTTCGCGCGGCCCTCGGCGGTCGTCGTTCGGGGCGATCGGAATGTCGGCGCCCTTGCCCTCGACCGCGAGGCGCTCCGGCTTGCGTGAGCTCGGCCTTGACCAGATGCCGCCGACCGCCTTCGCGCGCTCCACGCGAGAGCTCGTAGTTCGACGGGAAGCGGACGGTGCGGATCGGCGCGTTGTCGGTGTGGCCGACGACCTTGATCGTGCCCGGCTCCTTCTCGAGCGCGGCGGCGATCTTGCGCGATCAGCGGCTTGAACTCGTCGCGCACGGTCGCCTCGCCGGCGCGAAGAGGGCGAGGTTGCCGACAGGCGGATGATGATGTCGTTGCGCCGTCTGGCCGGCGACCGTCGGCGGGCTGCCCGAGCGCGTCTGCGGACGCTGGGCGTGACCTGCGGCGGCGGCGGCGGCGGCGGCGGCGGCGGCCGGAACGACGCTTGCGCTCGATCGCCGAGCTCGTCCGTCGGGATGCACGGAGACGCAGGGCGGACGCGGCGGCCTCGCTTCGCCGCCGAGCAGGGTGCGCAGGACGAAGTAGACGCCGAGCAGCAGCGACCGCCGACGACCGCAGCCGACCGCCCAGACCGGGACTGCGCCGCGCGACCGTCGCGCGGCGATCGACTGGCCCTGCCAGCGCGGCGACAGCTCGTCGGTCGGCTTGCTTGACGCGGCGCAGGGTCTCGTAGAGGTTGCGCTGGATCTTCTGCAGGTTCGCGGCGCCGCCGGCCGAGGTGCGGTGGATGCCCTCGAAGCCGAGCGCCAGGCAGGCGTGCATCAGCTCCAGCAGCGCGTAGTTGACGCGCGGGATCGGCCTTCGCCCGGTCGAGCTCCTCGAAGAAGCGGACGCCGCCGATGCGCTCGCCGAAGAAGCGGCTCAGCATGCTGTACTGCGTCCAGACCTGCCGGTCCTCGACCGGGATGTTCTGGACGATGTCGTCGGCGGTGGCGCAGAGCACGTATTTCGCGGTCCGCGTCTGCTCGGCCGAGACGCCGGCGGCGCGGACGTCGTGCTCGAAGTCCTGGATCGCTTCGGCGACCTGCTCCATGCAGCTGCGGCGGCGAGGGCGCGCAGCAGCGATCGGCGCGCAGGCGCCCGAGCAGGAGCAGCAGCGGCGCCGGCGGCCCGCATGCACCGGGTTCTCGTTCGGCGTGATCAGCTCGTCGCGGCGCAGCGACGACGGCGCGCCGGCGCTCGGGAGGCTGCCGGCGCGCGTGAACCTGCGGCGGCGGCGTCCAGCGCCCATTCGTCCCCGCTCCGGCGCCGCTGGGCGAGCCGGCGGCGGGCTGGCGGCGGCGCGGCGGCGAGGCGGTGCTGGCGCGGCGGCGCGAGCCGCCGGCGCCGGCCGGGTTCGGCCGGATGATCGTCCGCTCGCTGCGCCCGAACGGATCGAAGGGCGAACCGTCGTCGCTCATCGCCGCCCTCCAGAACGGCCCACAGCTCGAGCTGCGAGCTCGGGCCAGTCACCGGAGAAGTGCATGCCGATCGAGCTCGCCGTGCTGAACTCGGGCCAGAGCGGCGAGGTGCGGTCGAGGTAGAAGTAGACGTGGTCGGTGATGCGCGCGGATCTGCGGCGGCGGCGTCGGCAGATGGACGAGCGTGCACGCCCGGCAGATGGGCGTGCACGATCTCGTTCATCTTGGTGTTCGGGCCGACCTTGAAGAGGTGCGGGAACTGCGCCTGGATCTCGGTCAGCGGCCGGCGCGCCGCGACTTCGAGCACGAAGGTCGCGTTGCGGAACAGGCGTGCGGTCGCGGATCGTCGAGACGAAGGCGTTCGGCGCCCGCTCGATGATCTCGAGCCGGATGGCGCGGCGGCCGAGATCGGCGCGCAGAGGAAATCCTGGATGTCGCGCACGACCGGCGCGAAGCACGTTCTTCGAGATCGTCGTGGTCGTAGGCCGGATAGTCGCGCGCGCGCCGCTCGGCGTGGCGAAGGTCGCGAGCTCGCCGGCGAGCGCGCAGGAAGCTCCTCGAACAGCCGCTCGGGATGGACGTAGCGCGAATGGCGGAAATGCTTCAGCACCGGGATGTGGCGGTTGAGAAGCTGCAGCACGAAGTAGTCGGCGCTCTGCAGGCCGCCGCCGGCGGTCGGATCGGCGGCGTAGCGGGCGAGCTCCTCGAGCTTGTTGTCGATCCAGCCGATGACCCGGTCGATCCAGCCGCTCGACGACCGGATGCGCGGCGCAGGACAGCACCGGCGGGGCGAACTTCTCGTCGAAGACGATGGTGCGGTCGCGGACCTCGAGGATGCGGCCGACGGCAAGGCCGACATAGCCGGGCTTCGGCGTCTTGCGCAGCTCGAAGGTCAGGCGCGGATGGGCGACGTCGATCTCCTCCTCGATGCGCAGCGGCGACGGTGGAATCGATCAGCATCTCGGTCGCCGGGACGATAGCGGCTGGCGCTCTCCGCCTCGGCGTCGTCGACCTCGCGGGTGTTCGGCGGCGCCGAGCGGCAGCGAGAGCCAGACGAGCTGCTTCGGCCGCGCTCTCCGGCACTTCGATCGGCGGCCGGCAGGGGGCTGTTGCCGGGCAGGTCGAACGGGCGTGCCGTCCGGCATCACGCCGGCGGCGCGGCGCAGGCCGAACTTGCTCTGCTGGGCGAGATCGCGGTCGATCTCGAGCGCCGAGAATCCCCACGGATAGGGCGTCGATGTGCCGCGTCCGCGGCTTCGAGCAGATTCTCAAGGTAGCGGTCGCTTCTGCTGCAGGTGATGCGGCCTCAAGAAAGAGACCTTCCGACCAGACGACCTTACTGTGCCACGACATCCGATCTCCGCCCGCCGGTCACTTCCGCACGGGTGTTCCACCCGCCACTTGGGAGTTCAACAGATGGACACCTTAACGTAAAGGGGCGGGCCACTTCCCATGTGACGTCACTCACAGTCGACAAGACTTGAGTTCTACGCGGGAGTTGCGAAAATCGACCTCGACGAGGAAAACGCCATGCCCAAGGGCCCGGCCGCCCGGATCATCGATCCGGTCATGCATCCCCTGCCGCCGGTCCTGCAGCCGGGACCGGGCAGCCCGACCGTGCTGATCGGCAAGCTGCCGGCCTGGCGCGGGGTCGGCGGCGCCGCCGCGGCCTCCATCCAGAGCGCCAAGGCGACCTCCGATGCCACCCTGAAGGCCGCCGAGGCGGCGACCCTCGCCGCCATGGGAACCCCCGGCGCGCCGGCGGCCAAGGCCGCCGAGGAGACGGCCAAGGCCACCGCCGCGGCCAGCATGGGCTCGATGATCTCCGGCGCCGCAGGCGGCGCCGACATTCACGTCTGCGCGACCCCGCTGCCGCTGCCGCCGCACGGGCCCGGCGTCGTCGTCGACGGCTCGACCACCGTGCTTCATCAACAAGCTGCCCGCCTGCCGGGTCGGCGACACCATCGTCGAGGCCATCGGCCCGCCGAACAAGATCGCCATGGGCTGTCCGACGGTGATCATCGGCGGCTGAGGCGCATCCCCCTCCGCCGGACGATGTGTCAGAGGTCGGAAAATCCCTTGCCCTCGGCGGCGAGGCGGTCGAGCAGTCCGGCCGGCTTGAAATCGTCTCCGAGGCGCGCCTCGAACGCGCGCATCCGCTCGAGCACCCGGCCGAGGCCGACGGTGTCGCCGAAAAACATCGGACCGCCGCGATAGACGGGCCAGCCGTAGCCGTTGACCCAGACGACGTCGATGTCGGAGGCGCGCAGGGCCTTGCCCTCTTCGAGGATCTTCGCGCCCTCGTTGATCATCGGATAGACGCAGCGCTCGCAGGATCTCTTCGTCGGGGATGGCACGGCGGGCGATGCCGCGGGCGGCAGCGAAATCGAGGACGATTTTCTCGACGAGCGGCCGAGGGTTTCGCGGCGCGGCTCGCGTCGTAGTCGTAGAAGCCGGCGCCGGTCTTCTGGCCGCGGCGGTCCATCTCGCAGAGGATGTCGCGCACGCTCGCGCTGCTCGAGGCCTGCCGCGACCAGCCGATGTCGAGGCCGGCGAGGTCCGCCATCGCGAAAGGTCCCATCGGGAAGCCGAAATCGGTGATCACCCGGTCGACGTCCCAGGGCATGGCGCCTTCGAGGATGAGCTTGTTCGCCTCGCGCTGGCGCGGCGCCAGCATGCGGTTGCCGACGAAGCCGTGGCAGACGCCGACGAGGACGCCGATCTTGCCGATCGTCTTCGCGAGCGCATGGCGGTCGCGACGACGCTTTTGTCCGTCCTCTCGCCGCGCACGATCTCGAGGAGGCGCATGACGTTCGCGGGCGAGAAGAAATGCAGGCCGAGGACATGCTCGCGGCCGCCGTGTCTCGGCGGCGATCTCGTCGATGTCGAGGTACGAGGTGTTGGAGGCGAGGATCGCGCCCGGCTTGGCGATGGCGTCGAGGCGGCGAAACACCTCCTGCTTGATCGCCATGTCCTCGAACACCGCCTCGATGACGAGGTCGCAGTCGGCAAGATCGTCGAGGGCGAGCGAGCCCGTGAGGAGGCCGACGCGCTCCTCGACGTCCGCATCGGACAGCCGGCCGCGCTTCGCGCTCGCCTCGTAGTTCCGGCGGACGACGGAGAGGCCCCGCTCGAGGGCTTCCCTTGTCGTCTCGACGACGGTGACGGGCAGGCCGGCATTGGCGAAGTTCATGGCGATGCCGCCGCCCATCGTGCCGGCGCCGACGATGCCGACGCTGCGGATCGGCATCGTCGGCGTGTCCTCCGGCACGTCCGGCACCTTCCCGGCCTGGCGCTCGGCGAAGAAGACGTAGCGCTGCGCCCGGCTCTGCGTGCCGGCGACGAGTTTCAGGAACGTCTCGCGCTCGAAGGCGAGGCCTTCCTCGAACGGCAGCGTCAGCGCCGCCTCGACGCAGCGGATCGCGGCCTCCGGCGCCTCGAAGCCGCGGAAGCGCCGCGCATTGGCGGCGCGGAAGCGCTCGAACAGCCCGGGCTCCGCGACGAGCTTTTCGGAGAGGTCGCGCACCGCGCGCAAGCGCCCACCCGCCGCAAGCGTTCGGGCGCGGTCGATCGCGGCTTCGAGGAGCTTGTCCTCCTCCGCCAGCGCGTCGACGAGGCCGGACGCCGCAGCCTCGGGCGCCGGCACGTGCTCGCCCGAGGTGATCATCGTCGAGGGCCTTCGCCGGGCCGACGAGGCGCGGCAGGCGCTGCGTGCCGCCGGCGCCCGGCACGAGGCCGAGCTTGACCTCGGGCAGACCGACCCGCGCCGACGGCACGGCCACCCGTCCGTGGCAGGCGAGCGCGAGTTCAAAGCCGCCGCCGAGCGCCGTGCCGTGGATCGCCGCGACGACGGGCTTTCCCGCGCTCTCGACCCGAGCATTGAGCGCGGCGAGGCTGACGCCGCGCGGCGGCTTGCCGAATTCGCCGATGTCGGCGCCGGCGATGAAGGTGCGGCCGGCGCAGATGAGGACGATCGCCATCGCCTCCGGATCGGCAATGGCCGCGTCGAGTCCGGCGGCGAGGCCGTCGCGGACCGGCGCGGAGAGCGCGTTGACCGGCGGCGAATTCACCGAAAGGACGGCGACGTCGCCTTCGCGCCGCAGATCGACGGCGTCGCTATTCGCACCCATCCGGCGCCTCCGACGGGGCGGTATGCTCCGCCCGCTCGGGAAAATCTCTTACACGCCCGTCTTCGCGGCGACCAAGCCGAATTTATTCGGAGCCGCGCTTGCAACCGGTGCCGCGCCGCGTAAGCTTTCCGACGTCCGGGCCCGCCGGGAAGAGGCCCGCGGATCGCCTCGGGAGGAGCGCACGCCGATGGCCGCATCGCCGGATGCCGCGCGCCGCTCCGGGGCGGGAACCGGTCTCGGCCGTCCGTTCCCGTGGGAGCGCTCCTATCCGGCGGGCGTCAGGTGGGACGCGCCGATCCGCACCTCCACCCTCGGCGCGCTCCTCGACGAAGCCGTCGCCGCGCACGGGCCGCGGCCGGCCTTCGAGTTCCGCGAGCGCCGGCTCACCTTTGCCGAACTCGGCCGCACGGTCGATCGTACCGCCGCCGCCTTCCTCGGGGGCGGCCTCGGCGCCGGCGATACGATCGCGCTCTACCTGCCGAACACGCTCTACCATCCCTACGCTCTCTTCGGCGCGGCGAAGGCGGGCGCGCGCGTCGCGCATCTCTCGCCCCTCGATCCGGAGCGCGTGCTCGCGCACAAGGCCGGCGATTCCGGCGCCCGGACCCTCGTCACGACGAACCTTGCGGCGATGCTGCCGAATGCGCTGAGGCTGCTCGATTCCGGGCTCGTCGAGCGCATCGTCGTCGGCGAGGATGAGGCGCTCGGCCCCTCGCCCACCGCGACCGTGCCGGTCCCGGCGCGGGCGGGCGTGATCCCGTTCTCCGCCTTCCTCAATGGCGCCGCGCCGCCCGTATCCTGGCCGAGCGTCGATGCGGAGAGCATTGCCCTTCTGCAATATACCGGCGGCACCACGGGCCTGCCGAAGGGTGCGGTGCTCAGCCACGCGAACCTCACGGCGGCGGTGTCGATGTACGAGGCCTGGTTCGCGGGCCAGGGCCTCTCCCGGCCGGCGCAGGACCGGGTCATCGGCGTGCTGCCCTTCTTCCACATCTACGCGCTGACGACGATCCTCCTGCGGCATCTGCGCTGCGGCAACGAGATCCTGCTGCGCACGCGCTTCGACGTGGCTTCGGTCCTCAACGATATCTCGGTCAAGCGGGCGACCGCCTTTCCGGGCGTGCCGACGATGTGGATCGCGCTGGCGAACCATCCCGGCATCGGGGACTACGACTTCTCGCACATGACCTATTGCGGCTCCGGCGGTGCGCCGCTGCCGGTCGAGGTCGCCGACCGCTTCGAGCGTCTGACCGGCCAGCGCCTCGGCGGCGGCTGGGGCATGACCGAGACCGCGCCCGCCGGCACCAACAATCCGCAATCGATCCCCTCGAAGCCGGGCTCGATCGGCCTGCCCCTGCCCGGCGTGCTGATGCAGGTCGTTGCCCTCGACGATCCCTCGCGCGTGCTCGGCCCCGGCGAGACCGGCGAGATCCGGATCAAGGGCGAAAACGTCTTCGCGGGCTACTGGAAGCGCCCGGAGGAGACGAAGGCGGCTTTCGTCGACGGCTTTTTCCTCACCGGCGACATCGGCTTCATGGACGAGGACGGCTTCTTCTTCATCGTCGACCGCCGCAAGGACATGATCATCTCCGGCGGCTTCAACGTTTACCCGCAGACCATCGAGCAGGCGATCTACGAGCATCCCGCGATCGATCAATGCCTCGTCGTCGGCGTCCCGGACGATTATCGCGGCGAAGCGGCAAAGGCCTTCGCGACCTTGCGCCCCGGCGCCTCGCTCGCCTATGACGAACTCGTCGGCTTCCTCGCCGACAAGGTCGGCCGGCATGAAATGCCCGTCGCCCTCGAGATCCGTGACGCCCTCCCGCGCACCCCCGTGGGCAAGCTTTCGAAAACGGAGCTGCGCGACGAGGAGCGCCGCCGCTATGACGAGAGGCGCGCCCCTGCGCCGAGCCGGAGTTCCGCATGACCGACGCCGTGATCGTCTCCACCGCCCGCACGCCGATCGGCAAGGCCTATCGCGGCGCCCTCAACGACACGTCGGGGCAGGCGCTCGCAAGTCACGCCATCCGCGCCGCCGTCGCCCGCGCCGGCATCGATCCGGGCGAAGTCGAGGACGTGGTGATGGGCTGCGCCATGCAGGAAGGCACGACGGGCCTCAACGTCGCGCGCCAGGCCGCCATCCGGGCCGGGCTGCCCGTGACCGTCGCCGGCACGACGATCGACCGGCAATGCTCCTCCGGCCTGCAATCGATCGCGCTTGCCGCGCGGGCGATCCTGTTCGATGGCGTGCCCGTCGCCGCCGCCGGTGGCGTCGAGTTCGATTTCGCTCGTGCAGAACGAGCACCGCAACACCTGGCGCGCGCTGGACGACGAGTTGCTGGCGAGGAAGCCCGAGCTCTACATGCCGATGATCGACACGGCCGAGGTGGTCGCGGCGCGCTACGGCATTTCCCGCGAGGCGCAGGATGCCTATGCGCTCGAAAGCCAGCGCCGCACCGCCGCCGCGCAGCAGGCCCGCCGCTTCGACGCCGAGATCGCGCCGATTTCCACGCGCATGGCGATGATCGACAAGGCGACCGGCGAGGCGCGCCCGCGCGACATCACCCTGGCGCAGGACGAGGGCCCGCGGCCGGACACGACGGCCGAAGGTCTTGCCGGATTGAAGCCGGTGCGCGGCGAGGGCAAGACGATCACCGCCGGCAATGCAAGTCAGCTCTCCGACGGCGCCGCCGCCTGCCTCCTCATGGACGCGCGCCTCGCCGAACGGCGCGGGCTGCAGCCGCTCGGCACGTTCCGCGGCTTCGCGGTCGCAGGCTGCGAGCCGGACGAGATGGGCATCGGGCCGGTCTTCGCGGTGCCGCGGCTTCTTTCCCGCAACGGCCTGTCCGTCGACGACATCGACCTCTGGGAATTGAACGAGGCCTTCGCCGTGCAGGTGATCTATTGCCGCGACCGGCTCGGCATCGACCCCGACAAGCTCAACGTCGATGGCGGCGCCATCGCCGTCGGGCATCCCTATGGCATGTCGGGCGCGCGGCTCGCCGGCCACGCCCTCATCGAGGGCAAGCGGCGCGGCGCGAAGCGCGTCGTCGTGACGATGTGCGTCGGCGGCGGCATGGGCGCCGCCGGCCTCTTCGAGATCAACTGAGGCGCGCCATGGACCTGCGCTTTTCGGACGAGGACATCGCCTTCCGCGACGAGGTGCGCGCCTTCTTCCGCGAAGCGCTGCCTGAGCCTCTGCGCCGCAAGATGGTCGCGGGGCATCACCCCTCCAAGGAGGATCTCGTCGGCTGGACGCGCATCCTTAACGCCAAGGGCTGGTCGGTGCCGCACTGGCCCGTCGCCTATGGCGGCACCGGCTGGGGGCCGGTGCGGCAATATCTCTTCCGGGACGAGATGCAGCAGGCGCCGGCGCCGGAGCCCCTGCCCTTCGGCCACAGCATGGTCGGGCCGGTGATCTACACCTTCGGCTCCGAGGAGCAGAAGCGCCGCTTCCTGCCGCGCATCGCCAACATGGACGATTGGTGGTGCCAGGGCTTCTCCGAACCCGGCGCCGGCTCCGACCTCGCCTCGCTCAAGACGACGGCGAAGCGCGACGGAGACTGATTTCGTCGTCGACGGGCAGAAGACCTGGACGACGCTGGCGCAGTACGCGGACTGGATCTTCTGCCTCGTGCGCACGGATGCGTCGGCGAAGAAGCAGGAGGGCATCTCGTTCCTCCTCATCGACATGCGCTCGCCCGGCATCACGGTGCGGCCGATCGAGACGATCGACGGCGGCCACGAGATCAACGAGGTCTTCTTCGACGACGTGCGCGTGCCGGCCGAAAATCTCGTCGGCCGGGAGAACCGCGGCTGGGACTACGCCAAGTTCCTGCTCGGCAACGAGCGCATCGGGATCGCCCGCATCGGCATCTCGAAGGCGCGCCTGCGCCGCATCCGCGAGCTCGCGAGCCTCGAGCGCAGCGGCGAGACGCCGCTGATCGAAACGCCGCGCTTCCGCGAAAAGCTCGCCGCCGTCGAGATCGAGTTGAAGGCCCTCGAAATGACGCAGCTCCGCGTCGTCGCGGCGGAGGGCCGGCGCGACGCGGGCAAGCCGGATCCGGCCTCCAGCATCCTGAAGCTCAAGGGCTCCGAGATCCAGCAGGCGACGACGGAGCTTCTTCTGGAGATCGTCGGTCCCTACGCCCTGCCCTACCAGCCGGAGCCGCACGAGGGCGCGAACGAGCCGCCGATCGGCCCGGAATGGGCGGCGCCCGCGGCGCCGACCTATTTCAACTGGCGCAAGATCTCGATCTACGGCGGCTCGAACGAGATCCAGAAGAACATCGTCGCGAAGGCGATCCTCGGGCTATGAGCGGCGCTCGCAACACGGCGGAAGCGGCGGCGTCATGAACTTCGACCTCAGCGAGGAGCAGCGCCTGCTCAAGGACAGCGTCGAGCGCCTGCTCGCCGACCGCTACGACTTCGAGCGGCGCAAGCACTACCGGAGCGGCGAGGACGGCTTCAGCCGCGAGATGTGGGCCCGCTATGCCGAACTCGGTCTCCTCGGCCTGCCGTTCGCGGAGGAGCATGGCGGCTTTGCCGGCGGCGCCGTCGAGACGATGATCGTCATGGAGGCGTTCGGCCGCGCCCTCGTCGTCGAGCCTTATCTTTCGACGGTGATCCTCGCCGGCGGCGCGCTTCGGCACGGCGGCGACGCGAAGCAGAAGGCTGCCTTTCTCCCCGCCATCGCCGAAGGCAAGCGCTTCCTCGCGCTGCGCGCATACCGAGCGGCATTCGCGCTACGATCTTGCCGACGTGTCGACGACCGCCCGGCGGGACGGCGGCGGCTTCATCCTTCACGGCGACAAGGGCGTCGTGCTCGGCGGCGACAGCGCCGACACGCTTCTCGTCACCGCACGCACCGCGGGCGGGCAGCGGGAGCGCGCCGGCGTCGGGCTCTTTCTCGTCGACGCGAAGGCTGCCGGCGTAACGCGCCGCGGCTACCCGACGCAGGACGGGATGCGCGCCGCCGAGATCGCGCTGGCCAGCGTGCGCGTCGGGCCGGAGGCGGCCCTCGGCGATCCCGAGAACGCGCTGCCCGTTGTCGAGCGCGTCGTCGACGAGGCCATGGCGGCGCTCTGCGCGGAGGCGGTCGGCGCGATGGCCGAGATGCATGCGCTGACGGTCGAGTTCCTGAAGACGCGGCAGCAGTTCGGCGTCCCCATCGGCGCCTTCCAGGCGCTGCAGCATCGCGCGGTCGACATGTTCGTCGCCCTCGAGCAGGCGCGCTCCATGGCGATGCTCGCGACGGTGATGGCGGAAGATCCCGACGCCACGGAGCGCGCGAAAAGCGTCGCCGCGGCGAAGGTGCAGATCGGACGCTCGGGCCGCTTCGTCGGGCAGCAGGCGATCCAGCTCCACGGCGGCGTCGGCGTGACGATGGAGTACAAGGTCGGCCATTACTTCAAGCGCGTGACCATGATCGACACCCTGTTCGGCGATGCGGACCATCATCTCGCCCGCGTCGCCGCTTCGGGTTCGCTCTTCGCGGCCTGAGAGGCACCGATGCTCTTTGCGATGTCGCCTCGCGCAAAAGACCTGCACAGGCGCGTCGTGCGCTTCATGGAGGAGCGCGTCTATCCGGCCGAGGCGGTGTTCGCGCGCGAGCTCGACGCCGGGCCGACGCGCTGGTCCGTGCCGCCGGTGATGGAGGCGCTGAAGGCGGAAGCGAAGAGCGGAGGGGTTGTGGAACCTCTTCCTGCCGGAGAGCGAGCACGGCGCCGGCCTCAGCAACCTCGACTATGCGCAGCTCTGCGAGGCGATGGGCCGCTCGCCGATCGGCGCCGGAATGCTTCAACTGCTCCGCGCCCGACACCGGGAACATGGAGGTCCTCGTCCGCTACGGCACGCCGGAGCAGAAGGAACGCTGGCTGAAGCCGTTGCTCGCCGGCGAGATCCGCTCGTGCTTCGCGATGACCGAGCCCGCCGTCGCCTCCTCCGACGCGACCAACATCCGCGCTTCGATCCGGCGCGACGGCGACGAATACGTCGTCGACGGCCGCAAATGGTGGACCTCCGGCGCCATGGACCCGCGCTGCGCCGTCGCGATCTTCATGGGCCGCACCGACGCGGAGGGGCCGCGCCATCGCCAGCAATCGATGATCCTCGTGCCGATGGACGCGCCCGGCATCACGATCCTGCGCCCGCTCACCGTGTTCGGCTACGACGACGCGCCGCACGGCCACGCCGAGGTCCTGTTCGAGAGCGTGCGCGTGCCGGCCTCCAACATGCTCCTCGGCGAGGGGCGCGGCTTCGAGATCGCGCAGGGCCGCCTCGGCCCCGGCCGCATCCACCATTGCATGCGCCAGATCGGCGTAGCCGAGCGCGCGCTCGAAACGCTGTGCCGCCGCGCGCTGTCGCGCACCGCCTTCGGCAAGGCCGTCGCCGACCAGGGCGTGACGAGACACCTCATCGCCGAGTCCCGCCTCGAGATCGATCAGGCTCGGCTTCTCACGCTTGCCGCCGCGCGCATGATGGACGAAGTCGGCAACAAGGCGGCGCGGGCCGAGATCGCGATGATCAAGGTCGTCGCGCCGAACGTCGCGCTGAAGGTGATCGACCGCGCCATCCAGGTCTGCGGCGGCGCCGGCGTCAGCCAGGATTTCCATCTCGCCTTCGCCTACGCCCATGCCCGTACCTTGCGCCTCGCCGACGGGCCGGACGAGGTGCACCGCGAGACGGTGGCGAAAGTCGAGCTCGCCAAGCATATGAACCTCGCCCCTTGAGCGTCGCCGGAGACCGCGCCATGCCCTCGCCGTTCGATCTGTCCGGGCAAGTCGCGGTCATCACCGGATCGAGCCGCGGCATCGGCCGTTCCATCGCCGAGACGATGGCGGGGCTCGGCGCCCGCGTCGTCGTGTCGAGCCGCCGGCGGGAGGCCTGCGAGCCGGTCGCGGACGCGATCCGCGCCGCCGGCGGCGACGCGCACGTCATCCCCTGCAACATCTCGCGCCGGCCTGAAATCGAGGCCCTCGTCGCGGGTGCCCGCGACCGCTTCGGCCGTATCGACATCCTCGTCTGCAACGCCGCCGTCAACCCGGTCTTCGGGCCGATGCGCGATCTTTCGGACGAAGCCTTCGACAAGATCATGGGCGCGAACGTGAAGAGCACGCTCTGGCTCTGCAATCTCGTCATCCCCGACATGGCCGAGCGCGGCGGCGGTGCCGTGGTCATCGTGTCCTCGATCGCGGGCCTGCGCGGCACCGAGACGATCGGCGCCTACGGCATCTCGAAGGCGGCGGATTTCGCCCTCGCCCGCAATCTCGCCGTGGAATGGGGACCGCGGAACGTGCGCGTCAACTGCATTGCGCCGGGGCTGATCAAGACCGAGTTCGCGCGCGCCCTCTGGGAGGACGAGACGAACCGCGAGCGGCGCACCCGCGCGACGCCCTTGCGCCGCATCGGCGCGCCGGAGGAGATCGGCGGCGTCGCCGCCTTCCTCGCCTCGCCGGCCGCGAGCTTCATCACCGGGCAGGTGGTGGTCGTGGACGGCGGCGTCACCATCGCCTGAGCGACCTTAGTCCCGGCTCTACTTGCGCGGCGAATCCGCGTAGGATGGAGCGGCATCGGGAAACCGCTTCATGCTGCGCGCCTTGATCTTCGATATGGACGGAACGCTCGCCGACAGCGACCCGCTGCACCGCGTCGCCTTTCAGGAATACCTGTCGCCCTATGGCCTCGCCGTCGACGAGGACTTCTACCGCAAGCGCATCTCCGGGCGCACGAACGCGGCGATCTTCGCGGATCTCTTTCCCGGACAGCCGCGGGAGGCGATCGACCGCCACGGCGAGGAAAAGGAAGCCCTGTTTCGGCGCATCGCCGGCAGGCTCGATCCGATCGCCGGGCTCGAGACCCTCCTCGCGCGGGCGCATGGGCACCGGCTCGCGGCCGCCGTCGTCACGAACGGTCCGCGCAGCAACCTCGACCACATGCTGGCGGTGCTCGGCCTCTCCGGCCGCTTCGACATCACCATCGCGCGCGAGGACGTGGTGCGCGGCAAGCCCGATCCGATGCCGTATCTTGCGGCCCTGTCGCGGCTCGGCCTTGCCGCCGCCGACGCGCTCGCCTTCGAGGATTCGCCCGCCGGAATCCGCTCCGCGAAGGCCGCCGGGCTCTACACCTTCGGCCTGACGACCGGCCAGCCTCCGGCCGTCCTCGCGGCCGCCGGGGCCGACCGCATCATCGCCGATTTCCGCGACGCGGGCCTGTGGCGCGAGATCGACGGGCGCGTCGCCCCGGTCAGCGCCGACGACGAGGCGGGACCGCAAACGGATCGATGACGCGGGCGCCGAGGCCGGCGACGTCGTCCGCCCCGTGTCTGATCAGGATCAGGCCCTTGATGACGACACCTCGATCAAGGCGATCGACGAGGAAAAAGGGAGAGGTCGAACAAGTCAATGAGTTCGATCGGTGGCGCCGCTTTTGCTTGCGTCCCCGGGGAGCCGCGATGCCTGTCGGCAGCCCGCAGTATGAGGCTTGGAGGGATGATCCCATGACAGACCGCTTCCTGCTGCCGCTACGCGGGCTCCTGCTTGCTCTGATCGGGGTTGCCGCCATCAGTATGCCGGCGCGCGCGGCCGAGCCGTCCGCTGTCATTGCCGTCGTATCCGATATCCATTTCAACCCCTTCGCCGCGCCCGGCCTCGCGCCTCGGCTTGTTCTCTCCGAGCCGAAGGAATGGCCGAGAATCTTCGCCTCTGTGAGCGGGCAGACTTTCTCCGCCCGCGGCGAGGACACGAACCAGGCGCTGCTCGCCTCCGCACTCGCTGCGCTTTCCGAAAGCGCCGCAGGTTCCGATCTCGTTGTCGTGTCAGGCGATCTTTTGGTGCACCGCTTCCAAGAGGTCGCAGCGCAAGTGCTTGGGACCTCGCCGACCTCCAGCGTCGTCAAGGAGCTTGCCTCGAAGACAGCGCTCTATGTTGCCGACGTCCTGCGCGCGACGCTGCCGGGCCGACCGATCCTCATCGCCCTGGGCAACATCGACTCCGAGTGCGGCGACTACCGGCTTGAGCCGAGGGGTGCCTTCCTCGCTTCCTTGCGTGACACGATTCGCGATCTTGCAGGGCCCGATCGCGTCGCCGGGGACTTCGCCCAAACCTATGAGGCTGGCGGCTACTACGCGATGCAGCATCCTGCCGTCGCGGGAACAACGATCCTCGTCGTCAACGACGTACTCTGGTCGACGAATTACCGGGACGCCTGCGGCACGCAAGGGATGCGGGCCGCGGAGGCGATGATGGCCTGGCTCGAACGCCAGCTGAGTGAGGCGCGAGCGGCTGGCCGGCGCGTCTGGCTCGTTCATCACATCCCGGTCGGCATCGATGCCTTTGCGACGCTTCACATCTCGGGGGAGTCGAGCTGCCCGGCGCGCGTGACCCCCTTCCTCAAGGAGCCCTTCGCATCCCGTTTCGTACAGCTGCTGCAAGAAAATGCCGCCACCATCCAAGCGAGTTTTTCGGGCCACATCCATCAGGACAGCTACCGTGTCGTGATGGATGCCGGCGTCGCCGTCGGGGTCGAGAAAATTGCCCCCTCGGTGAGCCCGGTTTTCGGCAACAATCCTGGCTTTCATGTCTTCACCTACGACCGACAGACCGGCGACCTGAAAGACTTCTCGACTTGGTATCTTGCCAATCTCGACCGGGCCTCAACGACCACTCCGGGCGATTGGCGGCGCGAGTACGTGTTCACCGAAACCTATCGTCAGCAAACCTACTCGGCTGCCGCCGTCGAGCAGATTTCAGAGCGTATGCGGGAGACTGGGCCGGAAGGCGAACGGATTCGCAGCACGTTCCGTAAGATCTATCCGGTCAGCCACGGCGAGATTTCCGTCCAGGCGTTGCCGGCCTATGCTTGCGCGATCGGCAATCTGACGCCCGCATCCTATTCCGCCTGCTATTGCCGGAGGTGAAGCGGAGTCCATTCTCGACGCCGGTGCCTCCATGCGTCGAAAAAAAGCGCCCCCGAAGCCGGGGGCGCTCGCACTCCAAAAGGCTCCCGATCCTAATTGCTCTTCGGGGGCGTCGCCGGCCAGCTCTTGATGAGCGTGTCGTAGTCGACCGTCTCGCCCTTCGGCTTCTCGTTCGCGAGCTTGCGCTGGGGAGCGATGGTGCCGGCGGCCTCGGCCTTCTTGAACCACTCCTCGGCCGAGGTCTTCGGGTTGAGCTTCGGTCCGCACTCGCCCTGCACGTTGGCGCGCTCGAGCCGCTCGCAGGACGTCGTCCTGCGCCGCCGCGAGGGCGTCCATCGCCGCCTGCGGCGTCTTGGCGCCGGAGGAGGCGTCGCCGATGTTCTGCCACCAGAGCTGCGCCAGCTTCGGATAGTCCGGCACGTTGTTGCCGGTCGGCGTCCACTGCACGCGCGCGGGCGAGCGGTAGAACTCGACGAGGCCGCCGAGCTTCGGCGCCCGCTCGGTCATGCGACTTGTCCCAGATGTCGCTCTCGCGGATGAAGGTGAGGCCGACATGGCTCTTCTTCAGCGAGACCGACTTCGAGGTGACGAACTGCGCATAGAGCCAGGCCGCCTTGCGGCGCTCGAGGGGCGTCGACTTGAGAAGCGTCCACGATCCCGCGTCCTGGTAGCCGAGCTTCATGCCGTCCTTCCAGTACGAGCCGTGCGGCGAGGGAGCCATGCGCCACTTCGGCGTGCCGTCGGCGTTCACCACCGGCAGGCCGGGCTTCACCATGTCGGCGGTGAAGGCGGTGTACCAGAAGATCTGCTGGGCGATGTTGCCCTGCGCCGGCACGGGCCCGGACTCCGAGAAGGTCATGCCGTTCGCCTGCGGCGGGGCATACTTCTTCAGCCACTCGATGTACTTGGCGATCGAGTAGACGGCAGCCGGGCCGTTGGTGTCGCCGCCGCGGTCGACCGACGAGCCGACCGGGCTGGCAGCCCTCCATGCGGATGCCCCACTCGTCGACGGGCAGGCCGTTCGGGATGCCCTTGTCGCCGTTGCCGGCCATCGACAGCCAGGCGTCGGTGAAGCGCCAGCCGAGGGACGGGTCCTTCTTGCCGTAGTCCATGTGGCCGTAGACCTTGACGCCGTCGACCTCCTTCACGTCGTTGGTGAAGAACTCGGCGATGTCCTCGTAGGCCGACCAGTTCACCGGCACGCCGAGGTCGTAGCCGTACTTGGCCTTGAACTTCTCCTTGAAATCCGGCCGCTGGAACCAGTCGTAGCGGAACCAGTAGAGGTTCGCGAACTGCTGGTCCGGCAGCTGGTACAGCTTGCCGTCCGGCGCCGTCGTGAACGAGCGACCGATGAAGTCCTTCGACGTCGAGCGTCGGCAGCGTGACGTCCTTGCCCTCGCCGGCCATCCAGTCGTCGAGGGGGATCGCCTGCTTGTAGCGGAAGTGCGTTCCGATGAGGTCGGAGTCGTTGACCCAGCCGTCGTAGATGTTGCGGCCGGACTGCATCTGCGTCTGGATCTTCTCGACCACGTCGCCTTCCTGGATGAGGTCGTGGTTGAGCTTGATGCCGGTGATCTCGGTGAAGGCCTTGGCGAGGGTCTTCGCCTCGTATTCGTGCGTCGTGATCGTCTCGGAGACGACGTTGATCTCCATGCCGGCGAAGGGCTTCGCGGCGTTGACGAACCACTCCATCTCCTTGAGCTGCTCGTCCTTCGAGAGCGTCGAGGGCTGGAACTCGCCGTCGACCCAGCGCCGCGCCTCGTCCATGCCGGCGAAGGCCGAGCGTGCGCGAGCATCATCGCCGCGGCGCTCGCGCCGGCGAGCAGAAGTTCATGCCTTTATTGGCAACCTCATCGTTGTTCCTCCCAAACGTCTAGGGTGGCGTTCGACCCGGTTTTCTCCGGCCGGTCCGGCCGGAGAATTCGTCTGCCTTTCGCGCCTACACGAAGCGGAACACCGCCGCCGCGTAGAGAAGGGAAAGGCCGGAAGCCGACCACAGGTCCGGGCCGACGAGCCCGAGCCAGGCGAGATGGATGAAGGCGGCGCCGAGCAGCGTGACGAAGAGCCGGTCACCGCGCGTCGTCGCGATGCGCAGGATGCCGACCCGTTCCGTCTCCGGCCGCACCAGGGCGAGCGCCGTCATGAGCAGGAGCAGCGAGACGATGACGGCGAAGAAGATCCCGGTCTGCCAGGTCCAGGCCATCCAGGCGAGATCGGGCATCACACCCTCCCCAGGGCGAAGCCCTTGGCGATGTAGTTGCGCACGAACCAGATCACGAGCGCGCCCGGCAGGATGGTGAGCACGCCGGCGGCGGCGAGAAGGCCCCAGTCCATGCCGGCCGCGGAGACCGTGCGGGTCATGGTCGCCGCGATGGGCTTTGCGTTCGACCGTCGTCAGCGTGCGCGCGAGCAGCAGCTCGACCCAGGAGAACATGAAGCAGAAGAAGGCCGCGACGCCGATGCCGGAGGCGATCAGCGGCATGAAGATCTTCATGAAGAAGCGCGGGAAGGAATAGCCGTCGATGGCGGCGGTCTCGTCGATCTCGCGCGGCACGCCGGACATGAAGCCTTCGAGGATCCAGACCGCGAGCGGCACGTTGAACAGGCAATGCGCCAGCGCCACGGCCCAGGGCGTGTCGAACAGGCCGATCGCCGAATAGAGATTGAAGAACGGCAGCGCGAACACCGCCGGCGGCGCCATGCGGTTCGAGAGCAGCCAGAAGAACAGGTGCTTGTCGCCGAGGAAACGATAGCGCGAGAAGGCGTAGGCCGCCGGCAGCGCGAGCGCGATCGACAGCACCGTGTTGATCAGGACGTAGGTAAGCGAGTTGATGTAGCCGCCATACCAGCTCGGATCGGTGAAGATCTTGATGTAGTTCTCGAACGTGATCTCCCGCGGCCACAGCGTCAGGCCGGTTGTGATCTCCGTGTTGGTCTTGAGGCTCATGTTCAGGAGCCAGTAGATCGGCAGCATCAGGAACACGAGGTAGAGCGTCATGACGACGGCGCGGCCGTTAATCCAGGGCCTCGCGGCGGCGCGGTTCACGGCGCCGGCTTCGGCGGGCTTTGCAGCCTCGGCGACGGCGGCGCCGCTCATCCTTCGGTCCTCCGCGCGTCGGCGTCGACGTTGGTCATGACCGTGTAGAAGATCCAGCAGACCGTCAGGATGATGAGGTTGTAGACGAGGGACATCGCCGCCGCCTTGCCGAGGTCGAACTGGCCGAGCGCGATCTTGACGAGATCGATCGACAGGAACGTCGTCGCGTTGCCGGGGCCGCCGCCGGTGATGACGAAGGGCTCGGTGTAGATCATGAACGAATCCATGAAGCGCAGCAGCACGGCGATCAGAAGAACGCGCCGCATCTTCGGCAGCTGGATGGTGCGGAACACCGCCCAGCGCGAGGCGCCGTCGATCCGCGCCGCCTGGTAATAGGCGTCCGGGATCGACTTCAGGCCCGCATAGCAGAGCAGCGCGACGAGGCTCGTCCAGTGCCAGACGTCCATGACGACGATGGTGAGTCCAGGCGGCGAGCGGGCTCGCGACGTAGTTGTAGTCGATGCCGAGCGCATTGACGCGAATAGCCGAGAAGGCCGATGTCGCCGCGGGCGAAGACCTGCCAGATCGTGCCGACGACGTTCCACGGGATCAGCAGCGGCAGCGCCATCAGCACGAGGCAGAGCGCCACCGTCCAGCCCTCGCGCGGCATGGAGAGCGCAACCACGATGCCGAGCGGAATCTCGATGAGTCGAGGATGATCGCGGAGAAGAGGAGGTTGCGCCAGAGCGAATCGAAGAAGCGGCCGCCGAGTTCCTTGCCGGGATCGAGCAGGTCCTGGAACCAGCCGACGCCGTTCCAGAAGAACTGGTTGTTGCCGAAGGTGTCCTGCACCGAATAGTTCACCACCGTCATGATCGGCAGGATCGCCGAGAAGGCGACGATGGCGAAGACCGGCAGGACGAGGAACCAGGCGCGGTGGTTCAGCGGCTTGTCCATCAGCGCCGCCTCCCCGACGAGGTGGCCGTCCGCGTAGATGTGGATGCTGGCGCGCGTCGATGACGAGCGCGGCTTCGTCGCCGTCGATGGCGAGGTTCTCCGGGACGCTCGCCGCGAGCGGCCAGCCGCGCAGCTCGACGCGGGCGATGCGGGCGCGGCCGAGATCGTCGATGCGGCGCACCGTGACGGGAAGGCCCTGCCCTTTGGCCCGCAGCGCGACGAATTCGGGACGGATGCCGAGCTCGATCGTCTTGTCCCGCGGCAGCGCCGGGTAGCTGCGCGGCAGGGCGATCGACTCGCCCTCGACATAGGCCGTCGCGCCCTCGACGCGGCAGGGCAGCACGTTCATGCCCGGCGAGCCGATGAAATGCCCGACGAAGGTGTGCGCCGGCCGCTCGAACAGCTCCTCGGGCGTGCCGGTCTGCACCACCGCGCCGTCGTGCATCACGACGACCTTGTCGGCGAAGGTGAGCGCCTCGGTCTGGTCGTGCGTCACGTAGATCATGGTGAGGTCGAGCGCGCGGTGCAGCTCCTTCAGGGTCGAGCGCAGCTGCCATTTCAGGTGCGGGTCGATCACCGTCAGCGGCTCGTCGAACAGGATCGCCGCGACGTCCGGGCGGACGAGGCCGCGGCCCAGCGAGATCTTCTGCTTCATGTCGGCGGTGAGGTTGCGCGCCTTGCGGCCGAGCACCTGCGCGAGGTCGAGGCGGCGCGCGATCTCGGCGACCCGCTCCGCCGTCACCGCCGCCGGCACGCCGCGGTTCTTCAGGGGGAAGGCGAGGTTCTCGCGCACGCGTCATGGTGTCGTAGACGACCGGGAACTGGAAGACCTGCGCGATGTTGCGCGCCTCCGTCGGCAGGTCCGTGACGTCGCGGTCGTCGAACAGGATGCGTCCGCGCGTCGGGCGCACGAGGCCGGAGATGATGTTGAGAAGCGTCGTCTTCCCGCAACCCGACGGTCCGAGCAGCGCGTAGGCGCCGCCCTGGTCCCAGACGTGGTGGATCTCCTTCAGGGCGTAGTCCTCCGGCCCGTGCGGATCGGATCGGTAGGCGTGGGCCAGACGGTCGAGGGTGATGCGCGCCATGATCGTCTCAGGCCGCCCGTTCGAGATCGGCGGCGGCGAGGCGCCCCGCCTCGTCGAAGAGAAAGAGCCGCGCCGGATCGAGATAGGCTGTGACCGAAGCGCCGGGCTCGAGGCGCCGCACGCCGGCCGAGAGCGCGACGAAACGATGCGCGCCGACATCGAGATGGACGAAGCTCTCCGACCCGGTGATCTCCGCGACCGAAACCGTCGCCGGCAGCGCGAAGGCATCGGCGCCGATCGGATCGAGGCTCAGGTGATGCGCGCGAAAGCCGGCGATATAGGCCCCGTCCCGAACGTGCGCGAAGGCCGCGGCGGCCCGGCCGCGGGCCCCGGTCGCGAGCGTGAGCACGGCGCCGGCCTTCTCGGCGCCGATCGTGTTGAGCGGCGGATCGGAGAAGACCCGCGCCGTGGCGAGATCGTGCGGCTCGCGGTAGACCCGCGGCGTCGGGCCGAACTGCGTCACGGCGCCTTCGGCGAGGGTCGCCGTGTTGCCGCCGAGCAGCAGCGCCTCCTGCGGCTCCGTCGTCGCGTAGACGAAGATCGCGCCCGAGGCGGCGAAGATGCGTGGCAGTTCCTCGCGCAGTTCCTCGCGCAGCTTGTAATCGAGATTGGCGAGGGGCTCGTCGAGAAGGACGAGGTCGGCCCGCTTGACGAGGGCGCGCGCGATGGCCGTGCGCTGCTGCTGACCGCCGGAGAGGTTCAACGGCTTACGGTCGAGATAGGGCTCGAGCTTCAAAAGCTTCGCCGCTTCGCTCACGCGCTTCTCGATCTCGCCGCGGGGAAGGCCGGCGACGCGCAGCGGCGAGGCGATGTTCTCGTAGACGCTGAGGGACGGGTAGTTGATGAATTGCTGATACACCATGGCGACGGAGCGGCGCTGCACGGGCCGGCCGGTGACGTCCGTGCCGTCGACCAGCACGCGGCCCTTCGTCGGCACGTCGAGGCCAGCCATCAGGCGCATCAGCGAGGTCTTGCCCGCAAGCGTCGCGCCGAGGAGCACGTTGAGCGAGCCGCGCTCCAAAGTCAGCGAGACGTCGCGAATATGGATCTCGGCGCCGACCTCCTTGCGGACGGCCTCCAGAACCAGCGTCACGCGGGGCTACCTCCTGCCGGCCGGGTTCGGCGCGCCCTTGCCCGCCGATCGCCCGAAAATCCACTGTCTGGAAAAGACGCCGGCCGGTCGATCCCGAGCCGTCCGTATCTCCCTCTCCGGGCGCGGGATTCATGGCCCCGCGCGCCTCGTTGTCTCAACCTGCGAGGCTAGGCGAGCCACCCCGCGATGACAAGCGGGGAGGCTGTCACAAACGGCGCCGCCGCCCTTGCGCCGCGCTAAAGCCGCCCCGCCAGCGCATCCTCGTAGAGCTTGCGCGCGCTCTCCCGGGTGACCGGCACCGGGTTCCCGCCGGCGGTCGGATCCTCGGGCGCCATGGCCGACATCTCCTCGAAGCGCTCGGCGTCGACCTTCAGGCCGGCAAGCGTGTGCGGCACGTCGAGGGTGCGGCGCAGGTCGAGGACGAAGGCGAGGAAGGCGTCGAAACTCGCCTCGAGCCCGCAATAGGCGGCAAGCCGCGAAATCTTCGCCGCGATCGCGGCGCGGTTGTAGACAAGCACGTAGGGCATGAAGACCGCGTTCGTCAGGCCGTGATGGGTGTCGTAGAGCGCGCCCACGGGATGCGAGAGGGCGTGGATGGCGCCAAGGCCCTTCTGGAAGGCAGTGGCGCCCATGGCGGCGGCCGCCATCATCTGGGCCCTCGCTTCGAGATCGCCGCCGTCCCGAAAGGCCCGTGGCAGGTATTCCTTCACGAGGCGGATGCCTTCGAGGGCAATGCCGTCGGCCAGCGGGTGGTAGAAGGGCGCGCAATAGGCTTCGAGGCAATGGGCGAGCGCGTCGAGGCCCGTCCCCGCGGTGATGCGCGGCGGCATGCCGACGGTCAGCTCGGGATCGCAGATCGTGACCTTCGGCATCATCAGGGGATGGAAGATGACCTTCTTGGTGTGGGTCGCCTCCTGCGTGATGACCCCGGCGCGGCCGACCTCGGAGCCCGTGCCCGCCGTCGTCGGCACGGCAACGATCGGCGCGATGCCGCTCGGATCGGCCCTTGTCCACCAGTCGCCGACATCCTCGAAATCCCACATCGGCCGGCTCTGCCCGGCCATGAAGGCGATGACCTTGCCGGCATCGAGGGCCGAGCCGCCGCCGAACGCGACGACGCCGTCGTGGCGGCCGGCGCGCAGAGCCTTCAGCCCGTCGGCGACGTTGGTCTCGACCGGGTTCGGCTTGATCGCCGAGAACAGCCCCGCCTCGAGGCCCGCCGCCTTAAGGGCGTCGAAGGCACGAACCGTCATCGGCTGCGTCGCGAGGAACGGGTCCGTCACGAGAAGCGGCCGGCTCATGCCGGCGCCGCGGCAGGCCTCGGCGAGTTCGGCGATGCGGCCGGCGCCGAAGCGGACGGCGGTGGGATAGTTCCAGTTGGCGCGGAGCGTGGTCATCGGAGCGGTCGCCTTCAGAGCTGGCGCAGGTGGAAGGATTTCGGCCGCGTCACGGAGTGATAGCCGAGGGGCGAGAGGCTGGCGCCGCGGCCGGTGTCCTTGACGCCGGTCCAGGCAAGGCCCGGATCGAGATAGTCGCAGCGATTCATGAAGACGGTGCCGGTTTCAAGCCGGTCGCCGATGCGCTCGGCCGCCTCGACGTCGGAGGTCCAGATCGCGGCGGAGAGGCCGTAGGGCGAATCGTTCATCAGGCGGATCGCCTCCTCGTCGCCCTCGACCTTCACGATGCCGACGACGGGGCCGAAGCTCTCGTCGTGCATGACGCTCATCGCATGGTCGACCTCCGTCAGCACCTGCGGCGCGAGATAGGCGCTCTCGCCCGTATCGGCGGGAAAGGCCTTGCCGTCTACATGCGCCCGCGCGCCGGCGGCGACGGCCTCCGCGACCTGGCGACGGACGAGATCGGCGAAGCGCCTGTGCGCCATCGGACCGAGGGTGGTCGCCTCATCGAGCGGATTGCCGAGGCGGTACTTCTTGACGAGATCGACGGCTCCGGCGACGAAGTCGTCGTAGCGGCGCTCGTGCACGTAGACGCGCTCGATGCCGCAGCAGCATTGGCCGGAATTGAAGAAGGCGCCGTCGACGACGTTCTCGATCGCGTGCGCCATGTCGGCGTCGTCCCGCACATAGGCCGGGTCCTTGCCGCCGAGTTCGAGGCCGAGGGACGTGAACGTGCCGGCGGCGGCGCGCTCGATCGCCCGGCCGGCGGCGACGGAGCCGGTGAAGTTGCAATGGTCGACGAGGCCGGCGGCGAGGATGCGCGCGGTCTGTTCGTGGCTGAGGACAAGGTTCCGGAAGAGGCCCTGCGGCAGGCCGGCGGCGTCCATCGCCGCCTGGAAGCGCTCGCCCACGAGGACCGTCTGCGAGGCGTGCTTGAGCAGGACCGCGTTGCCGGCGACGAGGGCCGGGACGATCGTGTTGATGGCGGTCAGATACGGATAGTTCCACGGCGCCACGACGAGGACGACGCCGAGGGGTTCGCGCTTGATCGCGCGGCGAAAGCCCGCCCGCTCGTCGTCCGGGAGCATCGGCGCGAGGCTCGCGTCGGCGATGCGGACCATGCCGCGCGTGCGTTCCTCGACGCCGCGGAACTCGCCGCCGTAGCGCACGGGGCGCCCCATCTGCTGCGCAAGCTCGGGCACCGCCTCCTGGTTCGTGGAAAGAAGCGCCTCGAGGAAGCGCAGCACCGCCGCCTTGCGCTCCGCAAGCGGCACGGCGCGCCACGCCGCCTGCGCCGTCCGTGCCGCCGCGATCACGCCCGCGATGGCCCCGTCGGCGACGACCGGCCGTCGCACGAGTTCGCGGCCGTCGATGGGGGAGATGCAGATGGTGTCGGTCATGGGGGCTTGGGGGTTGGATGGGGCGTGGGACGTGGGGCGCGGGACGCGGGACTTGGGAGAAGGGTCGCGGACGTTCCGTCCTATGCCCCACGTCCCACGCCCTACGTCCCACGTCCTAGATAATCTCGAAATAGCGCGCCAGCTGCCAATCGGTGATCGCCTTGCGGGCTTCGCGCTCCTCCCATTCGCGGGTCGCCGCGTAGTGGTCGACGAAAACGTCGCCGAACAGGGCGCGGGCGGCGGCCGAGGCCTTGAGGCGCTCCGCCGCCTCGCCGAGGGAGCGCGGCAGCGCGCGGTTCTTCGGATGATCGACCGCGTAGGCGTTGCCGGGGATCGGCTCGCCGGGGTCGATCTTCTGCTCGATACCCCAGAGGCCCGAGCCGATGGCGGCGGCGAGGGCGATGTAGGGGTTGATGTCCGCCGCCGCGACCCGGTACTCGACGCGCTGCGACTTCTCCGAGCCCGGGATGACGCGCAACGCCGTGGTGCGGTTCTCGACGCCCCAGGCGGAATCGGTCGGCGCCCAGAAGCCGGGGATGAGGCGCGTATACGAGTTCACCGTGCAGGCGACCATGGCGAGGACTTCCGGCATCAGCGCCTGCTGCCCGCCGACGAACCAGCGCATCGTCTGCGACATCTGATGCGGCGCCTTCGCGTCATAGAAGGCGCCCTTGCCGCTCTTCTTCTCCTTGAGGCTGACGTGGAGATGGCCGGACTGGCCCGGCCAGTCGCGGGACCATTTCGCCATGAAGGTCGCCATCCAGCCGCGGCGCTGCGCGAGGATCTTGGTAAACGTCTTGAAGAGCGCCGCCTTGTCCGCCGCGCGCAGGGCATCGTCGACCCGGATCGCGGCTTCGAGCACGCCGGGACCCGTCTCCGTATGCAGGCCCTCGATCTCGAAATCCATCTTGCGCGCGAGACCGAGGAGCTCGTGGTAGAAATCCGCGTGCACGCCAGCGCGCAGCAGCGAATAGCCGAAGAAGCCCGGCGTGATGCTCTTGAGGTTGCGGAAATTCTTCTCGCGCACCGAATGCGGCGTCTCCTCGAAGAGGAAGAATTCGAACTCCGCCGCGGCCGAGACGGCAAAGCCCATGTCCTCGGCGCGCGTCAGCACGCGGCGCAAGACGCCGCGCGGGCAGGCCGCCTCCGCGTAGCCGTCGAACTCGCTGAGAAAGAACGGCAGGTCGTCCTCGTACGGGATCAGTCGCATCGTCTGCGGCAGGATGCGCACGGCCGCGTCCGGATAGGCGGTGTGCCAGCCGGTGAGCGTCGCGTTGTCGTAGAGCTGATCGTTCGAATCCCAGCCGATGACGACGTCGCAGAAGCCGAAGCCCTTTTCGAGGGCGGCCTCGAACTTGTCTCGGGCCATGTACTTGCCGCGCATCACGCCGTCGACGTCGACGATTCCGACCTTCACGAACGGCAGGTCGCGGCTGCGCACGTATTTTGCCGCGTCGGCGGCGGTCTTGATGACGGGAGCGTCCATGGCGGCCTTTCGAAGGTGAGGCGTCGCGGGGCGCGGACGAGGCCGCGCGCCGCCGGCGTTGCGTTATCGTTCGTCTCGATCGTTTGCCCGGCGCGAGACCCCGCGCCGGAGCGCTGTTACACGTCCGTCACCGCCTCCTCGATCAGGGGTGCGAGACGTCCGGCCCACGCATCCTGGCCGCCGGCGTCGCGGATCAGGTCGTTGCGGACCTCGATCATCAACGGCGGCAGACCGCGCCGCACGGCGTGGCGGTCGAGGGTGTGGAAGACCCGATCCGCCGGGCTGTAGGGCTGGTTCAGCCCGACGACGAGGGACGGGTCGCGACTCAAGCCCGCAGCGACCCGCATTGCCAGACGATCGTCGGCGTCGTGGATGAGGCCGACATGCCAGGGCCGTGCGACGCCGCGATAGATCGGCGTGAAGGAATGCATCGAGACGATCGCCCGCGTCGGCGCGCGCCGCGCCCCAAGGAAGCGATCGACGGCGTCGTGGAACGGACGATAGACCGCGGCGACGCGCTCGGCGCGCGCCGCGGTGGCGAGGCCGGCATTGCCGGCCACCGCCGTCGATTCGCTCACCGCGGCGATGGAATCGGGCGCCTCCGGATCGCGGTTGAGATCGATGACGAGGCGGGAGATCGTGGCATGGATGAGCGGCGCGTCGAGGCGCGTCGACAGCCTCTGCGCCACCGCGAGGGCGCCCGGATCCCAGGCGATGTGGCTCTCGCGCTCCGCCGCCGTGAGGCCGAGTGTGCCGTAGCGGGATGGAAATGCGTTCGAGGCGTGCTCGCAGATGAGGACGAACGGTGCCGCGCCGAGCGGACGGTCGATGGCCGCGACCGCGACCTCCTCCGCCGTCAGGCTTGCCTGGCCCCCCGCCATCCCGTCCCCCTATCCTGTGCGCCCGCCCGGATTTGAACAATTCTTCCGAACCGCCGGCTTTTTCACGCCTTGGAATTTTTGATACAGGTTTCTGGAACCGTCAAGGACGGGCTGCGAAAGGATCGACGCCATGATCGAAGATGGGGGGACGCCGGAGCCGGGCGCGCGGCCGCCGGTCGAGCCGCACAGCCTCGCGGATCGCATCCGCATCACCATCGAGGCGTTCACGCCGAGCGAGAAGCGGGCGGCGATGCTTCTCCTCAGCCACTACCCGTTCGCGGGCCTCGACACCGTCGCCGAGTTCGCGGCCCGGGCCGGGATCTCGGCGCCGTCGGTCCTGCGCTTCGTGACCCGCCTCGGCTTTTCCGGCTTCCCCGAGTTCCAGAAGCACCTGCGCGAGGAGCTCGAGGCGCAGCTTCAGACCCCGATCGCCAAGGCGAGCCCGACGCAGCCCCTCGCCCGTGCCTCCTCGCCGCTTGCCGATTTCGCCGAGGCCGTCGTCGGCAACCTGCGCGCCACGGTCGAGAACCTCGCGCCGGCGGAGTTCGAGGCCGTCATCGCGCTTCTCTCCGACCCGCGCCGCCGGCTCCATTTCACCGGCGGCCGCTTCACCGGCCACGTGGCGCGCTATGCGGAAAGTCATTTCCGGATCGTGCGCGGGGACGTCGACGGCATCGCCAGCGAGCCGGCGCTCTGGCGCGATCGGGTGATCGAGATCGGCCGCCGGGACGTCCTCGTCGCCCTCGACATCCGCCGCTATCAGGACGACGTCGTCGCCCTCGCCGAGACCGCGGCGCGCCAGGGCGCGACGGTCATCCTCCTCACCGACCAATGGCTGTCCCCGATCGCCCGGGTTGCCCGGCACGTCCTGCCGGCCCACATCGCGGTGCCGTCGAACTGGGATTCTTCGGCTGCTCTCCTTGCCCTCGTCGAGGCCCTCGTCGCCGCCGTGACGAAGCGGCTCTGGGACACCGCGAAGCCCCGCCTCGAGGCGATCGAGCGGCTGCGGCGCGGCGAGTAGCGCCTATTTCGACAGCATCGCCTCGATCCGTGTCACCGCCTCCTCGAGGTCGCTCGCCTGCCGGGCGAAGCAGAGGCGCAGATAGCCCTTGCCGGCGCCACCGAAGGCGTCGCCCGGGGCGAGGCCGACATTGGCCTCGTCGATGAGCCGGAAGGCCATCGACCGGCTGTCGTTGACGCCGCGAATTTTCAGAAAGGCGTAGAAGGCGCCCGCAGGGGCGGGCAGCGAGACCGCGCCGGTCCGCGTCAGCCGGCCGACGATTTCGCGGCCATGCGCGGCCCGGGCGATCTGGGCGGCGACGAACTCGTCGCCCTCCTCGAGGGCGGCGACGGCGGCGCGCTGCGCGAAGACCGGCGTGCCGGAGGAGGAATACTGGATCAGGTTCTCGATCACCGCGCCGAGCGCCGCCGGCGCCTCGATCCAGCCGATGCGCCAGCCGGTCATGGCCCAGTTCTTGGAGAAGGTCTGCACGAAGAGGACCGGGTCGTCCTCGCTCATCACGTCCCGGAAGGACGGCGCGCGGATGCCGATCCGGGGGGCGGTGTCATAGACGAAGCGGCCGTAGATCTCGTCCGCAATGATCCAGAGGCCGAAGGCGCGGGCGAGCGAGAGGAGGCCGCGCAGATCCTCCTCGGTGGCGGTCCAGCCGGTCGGGTTGGCGGGGGAATTGACGAAGATCGCCCGCGTGCGCGGCGTGATCGCCGCGGCGATCCGCTCGAGATCGAGGTGCCAGCCGGATTCGTCGATGTCGAGGGGCACCTCGACGGGGGTCGCGCCGGTGATGGTGAGCGCGCCGACGAAGTTCGGCCAGGCGGGCGTCGGCACAATCGCCTCGTCGCCGTCGCCGCAGATCATGCGCACGGCGATCTGGATCGCGTGCATGCCGCCGCTCGTGACGAAGAAGCGCTCCGGGTCCGAGGGCCGGCCGTAGAGGCGCTCGATGTAGCGGGCGAGGGCCTGGCGGAGGTCCGGGATGCCGCGCTGGTAGGTGTAGAATGTCTCGCCGGCGGCAAGCGAACGCGTCGCGGCCTCGCACATGAAGGCTGGCGTCGGCAGGTCGCCCTCCCCGACCCACAGGGGGATCAGCCCCTTCCGGGTCCGGCCGTAGTTGAAGACGTCGACGATGCCGCTCGTCGGGGCCCCGAGCGCCTCCGGGCGCAGCGGCAGAATCGGCGGGGTCGAAACGGGGGCGTTCATGCGGTCCTCGGACGCGAAGGCGGTTCTGGCGGGCATCCTTCTAGCGCAACCGCGGCCGGGCCGGGATCAAAAGACGAGGTCTTTCCGATCGTTCGGCGTGATGGATCGGGCCCGGCCCGCCCGGGAGCGGTCGGCCGGCATCGCGCCTCACGCCGTCTTGCGGGCCGCGAGGAGATCGCGAATCTCCGACAGCAGCTTGACGTCCGCCGGGATCTCCGGGGCTTTCTGGGCGTCGACCTTCGCGTCCTGCTTCACACGCAGCGTGTTCATCGCCTTGACGACCATGAACAGGATCCAGGCGATGATGATGAAATTGATTGCGATTGTAATGAAGTTACCCCAGGCGATCACCGCGCCCTGGCGCTTCGCCTCGTCGAGGGCGGTGGCGGTCACGTTGCCGGACAAAGGAATGAAGTACTGGCTGAAATCGAGGCCGCCGGTGATGGCGCCGACGAGGGGCATGAAAATGTCGCCGACGATCGAATCGACGATCCGTCCGAAGGCGGCGCCGATGATGACGCCGACGGCGAGGTCGACGACGTTGCCGCGCAGGGCGAATTTTTTGAATTCCTCGAGCATGGGCGCCCCTTTCGGTTGTGGCGGGATCGGGCCGATGGACCGGTTGAGACTATCCTTCGGTCAGCCCTGAGGGGAAGCGCCCTGGGGCCGGCCAAGCGGGCCTTCGGCCCCGACCGTGGCCCGATTGGCGCAGAGATCCGGGAAATTCAGCCGCCATCCCCACAGTTCGTCTCATGGCGCAGGGGGCGGCGAGCCGCTACCTTCCCCATCGTGGACACCGGGAAGGTCGCCTGATGATCGCCAGCTGGGCGGTGATCCTCTCCGCCCTCGTCTATCTGTGCCTGCTCTTCGCCGTCGCGCATTGGGGAGACCTCTCCGGACGGCGAATCATGCAGGGCCGGGCGCGCGCGACCATCTACGCGCTGGCGCTGGCGGTCTATTGCACCTCCTGGACCTTCTTCGGCTCGGTCGGCCTCGCGAGCCGGTCGGGGCTCGACTTCCTCACCATCTACATCGGGCCGATCCTGGTGATCGGCCTCGGCTACCGGCTCGTCACGCGCGTCGTGCGCCTCGCCAAGGCGCAAAACATCACCTCGGTCGCGGACTTCGTGGCGGCCCGCTACGGCAAGAGCGAGCGGGTCGCGGCCCTCGTCTCGGCCATCGCGCTTGTCGGGTCGGTGCCCTACATCGCCCTCCAGCTCAAGGCGGTCTCGGCCTCGCTCGGCGTGTTCCTCGCCGCAACGGATGGGCCGTTCGCTAGCCACGCGCCCGTCTTCGGGGACCTCGCCTTCGTCGTCGCCTTGGTCCTCGCCGGCTTCGCGGTCGCCTTTGGGACGCGCCACGCGGACGCCACCGAGCATCAGGACGGGCTGATGATGGCGATCTCGCTCGAGTCGGTCGTCAAGCTCGTGAGCTTCCTCGCCGTCGGGATCTTCGTCACCTTCTTCATGTTCGGCGGCCCAGCCGGGATCGAGCGGGCCCTCGCGGCCCGCAACCTCGACCTCTCGATCGCGTTCCGCGCCTCGGATCCGTTGAGCTTCGCGACCCTCATTCTGCTCTCCGCCTCGGCATCGCTCCTGCTGCCGCGGCAGTTCCATATGGCCGTGGTGGAGAACCGGGCGATCGAGGACGTCAAGCGCGCAGCCTGGCTCTTCCCGCTCTACCTCGTCCTGATCAACCTTTTCGTCATCCCGATCGCGCTCGGCGGCCTTGCGGTCTTTAGGGAGGGGCAGATCGACCGGGACATGACGGTCCTGGCGCTGCCCCTCCACGCCGGCGCCGGCGGCATGGCGCTCGCTGCCTTCCTCGGCGGCCTCTCGGCGGCGACGGCGATGGTGATCGTCGAATCGGTCGCGGTCGCGATCATGATCTCGAACCATCTCGTGATCCCGATCGTCCTGCGCCGCCGCGCCGCCGCGGTGGCCGCCGGCCGGCCGGCCTTCGCCGACCTCACCGGCCTGGTGCTCGGCGTGCGGCGGGTCGCGATCATTTTCGTCGTTCTCCTCGGCTACGGCTATTACCGCGCCGCCGGCGAGGCCGCCCTCGCCTCGATCGGCCTCCTCTCGTTCGCCGCCGTGGCGCAGATCGCGCCGGCCTTCCTCGGCGGCCTCGTCTGGTCGAGAGGCACCGCGCTCGGCGCGAGCGCCGGCCTCATCGTCGGCTTCGCCGCCTGGGTCTACACACTGCTCCTGCCGAGCCTGATCTGGGAGGGCGTGTTCTGGTCGAACCTCCTCGTCTCCGGCCCGTTCGGCATCGCCTTCCTCAAGCCGACGGCCCTGTTCGGCAGCGCCATGCCGCAGCTCACGCACGGCGTCGTCTGGAGCCTCGGGCTCAACGTCGCGGCCTACGTCGCCTTCTCGCTCCTGCGGCCGGCGACCGCCCTCGAGCGGCTGCAGGCCAATGCCTTCGTCGGCGAGCCGGACCTCTCGATCGCGCCGAGCTTCCGCCTCTTCCGCGCCAGCGTCACCGTCGACGAACTGCGCGCGACCGTCGCGCGCTATCTCGGCGAGGAGCGCACGAACCGCTCCTTCGAGAGCTTCGCGCATAGCCGCGGCGATGTTCTCGAAGGCCGCGCCGAGGCGGACATCCATCTTTTGCGCTATGCGGAGCATCTCCTCGCCTCGGCGATCGGCGCCGCCTCGTCGCGGCTCGCGCTGTCGCTGCTCTTGCGCCGGCGGGCGGTCTCGACGAAGGCGGCGCTGAAGCTCCTCGACGACGCCTCGGCGGCGATCCAGTACAGCCGCGACCTCCTCCAGCACGCGATCGACAACGCCCGCCAGGGCATCACCGTGTTCGACCGCGACCTCAACCTCGTCGCCTGGAACCGCGCCTTCGTCGATCTCTACGAGTTGCCGCCCGACCTCGTGCGCGTCCGCGTCAGCCTCGAGGACATCGTGCGCTTCAACGCCGAGCGCGGCTCCTACGGGCCGGGGCCGGTCGACATCCACATCGAGACGCGGATCAGGTCCTTCGTCGACGACACCGAACCCGTACGGCTCAAGCTTCATCCCTCGGGCACCGCCATCGAGATCCGCTCGAACCAGCTCCCCGACGGCGGCTTCGTCACGACCTACACGGACGTCACCGACGCCGTCGCCGCGGAGGAGGAAAGCAGGCGCGCGAACGAGACCCTCGAGCAGCGCGTCCGCGAGCGCACCGAGGAACTGACGCGACTGAACGAGGAGCTCACCCGTGCCAAGGCCGACGCCGACGAGGCGAACATCTCGAAGACGCGCTTCCTCGCCGCGGCGAGCCACGACATCCTCCAGCCGCTCAACGCGGCGCGCCTCTATGCGACTTCCCTCGTCGAGCGCGATCGCGACAAGGGCGATGCCACCCTCGCCGAAAACATCGACGCCTCCCTCGACGCCGTCGAGGAGATCCTGACGGCGCTGCTCGACATCTCGCGCCTCGACACCGGCGCGATGAAGCCGCAATGGTCGAGCTTCCGCATCGAGGAGCTGTTCCGGCCGCTGCAACGGGAGTTCGAGCCGGTCGCCCGCGAGAGGGGCCTCGAATTGACCTTCGTCGCCTCCTCATTGACGGTCCGTTCCGACCGCAGGCTCCTGCGGCGGCTTTTGCAGAACCTCATCTCGAACGCCATCAAGTACACGCCGAGGGGCCGCGTCGTCGTCGGCGGGCGGCAGCGCGCCGGGCGCATCGTCATCGAGGTCTGGGACACCGGGCTCGGCATTCCGGCCTCGAAGCAGAAGATCGTGTTCCGCGAGTTCCAGCGCCTCGACCAGGGCGCCAAGGTGGCGCGCGGACTCGGCCTCGGCCTCTCGATCGTCGAACGCATCGCCCGCATCCTCGATCACAACCTCACGCTCACCTCCGAGCCCGGCCGCGGTTCCGTGTTCCGGGTCGAGGTGCCGGTCGTCGCGGCGCTCCCGGCGAGCGTCACTCTTGCCGAGGCGCCGCGGCCGATCGCGGCGCCGCTCGCCGGATTGAAGGTGCTCGCCGTCGACAACGAGCCCTCGATCGTCGAGGGCATGCGCGGGCTTCTCACCGGCTGGGGCTGCGAAGTCATCACCGCCCCCGATCTCAAGGGCGCGCTCGCGGCGATCAAGGCGAACCGCGCTCCCCCGGAGGTGATCGTCGCCGACTACCATCTCGACGAGGGCGACGGCCTCGATGTGATCAAGTCCCTGCGCTGGAAGATGAAGGTCGACATGCCCGCCGTGCTTGTCACCGCCGACCGCACGCCGGCCGTGCGCGACGCCGCGGCCGCGATGAACGTGCACATCCTCAACAAGCCGGTGAAACCGGCCGCCTTGCGGGCGCTCCTTGCGCAATGGCGCGCGAGTCGCGTCGCGGCGGAGTGAGACTCGCGCCTCGCGTCCTCGACGCTTCCCAGGCGCGGCTTTCGCTTCGTGCGTCCTCGCACCGTGCGCCGGCGCCGCAACGGGCATCATTCGCAGCCATACGCGAACGTCCGGTTTTGTATCGGAAAGAGATATGGCAAAGCAGCTGCTCGATACCGGCGTCGAACCTTCCGCCGCTTCCCACTCGGCCGGAGGAATCCTGGTCGGAATGGGCGATGGCTCGGTCAGGAACGCGGCTCCGCCGCAATCTCCCGCCGGCCCGGTCCCGGTCCCCTACCCGAACCTGGAAGCCGCCGCTGGCGTCTCCGCCAAGGGCGATGGCGGCTACGTCGTGACGTCGGCCTCGCATGCCGCGAACGACACGACGTACCAAGGCGATTCGTCCGGGGGCTCCGACGCATTCCAGTTCACGACCGGCGGCGATTTCGAGTGCAGCGTACTTCAACGGATTCGTCTCGCGATTCAGCACAGGAACCGTCGACGGCGGCGGCGGCCCGCACGCGCTCTACGAGGATCTCGTCGTTCCCACCGGGCAGATCAGCGACGGGACGTCGAACACGATCCTGTTCGGGGAAGTGGTGCATTCCCCCGGTCATTCCTTCGACATTCTGGCCTAGCGCGCTTCCCCTCTCCGGTTTGGGGAGTGAGCGGATTGACGCAAATCCGCGGGATGGCCGGAGTGGGAGCCACTGTCTGGCCACCCCCGCGACCTCATCCCAAGCGCCTGGTTCACAATTCCCGATCCACCCCAAAACCTCATCCTGAGGAGCCCTGGACCGTCAGGTCCGGGCGTCTCGAAGGAGGTTCCGGGGAGCGCCGGAACCGCCCGACACCCGGCTTTTCGCGCGAACGCGTTTCCGAGCCTCCTGGAGCATCCTTCGAGACAGGCCGGACCTTACGGTCCGGCCTGTCTCAGGATGAGGTGGTTTGGGGCTGTTGAGTGGGGGGTCGTTTTCGAGCAGCGCGCGCTCGTCGCTCCCCGCAGGCGGGGGAGGCGAATGCGGCTCTAGACCGCCGCGCTGAAGGCGGGGCGGCCGCGGCGGAGCGCGTCGGCGAGGAGGTCGAGGCGGTCCTGGCCCCAGAAGACTTCCCCGTCGAGCACGTAGGACGGCGAGCCGAAGACGTCGGCCGCAACCGCGTTCTCGAGGTTGAGCGCGTAGATGACTTCCGTCGTCGTGCCCTGCGCGAGCGCCATGAGGGAGGTCGAATTGTAGCCCGCCTCCTCCGCGATCTCGCTGATGACGAGGGGATCGCCGAGGTTGCGTTCTTCCTCCCAGACGCCGGCGAAGACACGGCGCAGGAAGCCATCCGGGTCCTTGTGCGAGGCCTGAATCGCGATCGCGAAGCGGTCGGCGAGGTTGACGTCGAAGGGCCAGTGCTTGGGCTTCAGATGAAAATCCAAGCCGCGCTTCTCGCGCCAGCGCTGCAATTCGAGCCACCGGTAGCGCTGCCGCGCCGGGTGCCGCTGCGCAAGCGGCAGCCCGCCCGTCTCGGCGAAGACGCGGCCGAGGAAGACCGGCTTGTGATTGATCGAAAGCCCGTGCTCCGCGGCGATGGCCATGAACGGCGCATGCCCGATATAGGCCCAGGGCGAGACGAGAGAATAATAGTAGTCGATTCCGCGCGGCATGGCGCGCAAGGTTGCAAGCCCGGCTGCGCTTGGCAAGGGGGCGCGGGTCTCAAGCCGCCTGCTTCTCCCGCGCCCGTCCGTAGAAGCTGCCGCCGGCCTTCGCCATCTCGACGACGATCGCCGGCGGCGCAAAGCGATCGCCGTACCGATCCCGCAGGCGCTCGCAGATCGCCACGAAGGCCTTCGCGCCCATGAAGTCGATGTAGCACAGCGCGCCGCCGGTGAAGGGCGCGAAGCCGAAGCCGAGGATCGAGCCGACATCGGCCTCGCGCGGATCGGTGATGACGCCCTCCTCGACGGTGCGCGCCGCTTCGAGCGCCTGCGTGACGAGGAGGCGCTGCTTCAACGCTTCGATGTCGAGGCTCTCGCCGTCGAGGCGCGTCGCCTGAAGGTCGCGCAGGCCCGGCCAGAGCCGCTTCTGGCCGCTCTCCGGATAGTCGTAGAAGCCCTTGCGGTTCTTGCGGCCGAGGCGGCCCTCGCGCTCGACCATGCGCGACGAGCAGCGCCTCCTGCGCCGGCACGATCGCCGCGGCGCCGACCTGCGCCTTCGTCGCCTTGAGGATCTTGAGCGCGAGATCGACCCCGACCTCGTCGTTCAGCGACAGCGGGCCGACCGGCATGCCCGCCTGCTTGCCGGCATTCTCGATCATCGCCGGCGGCACGCCCTCGGCCAGCATCAGGTGGCCTTCGAGGATGTAGGCGCCGACGCAGCGATTGGCGAAGAAGCCGCGCGCATCGTTGACGACGATCGGCGTCTTCCTGATCGCGCGCACGTAGTCGAGGGCGGTGGCGATCGCCTTCTCGCCGGTCTTCTCGCCCATGATGATTTCGACCAGCATCATCTTCTCGACCGGCGAGAAGAAGTGGATGCCGACGAACTCCTCGGGCCGCCCCGACGCCTTGGCGAGGCCGGAGATCGGGAGCGTCGAGGTGTTCGAGGCGAAGATCGCGTCCGGGCGGATCGCCGCCTCGACCTTCGCGATCACCTCCGCCTTGACCGCCGGGTCCTCGAACACCGCCTCGACGACGAGGTCGCAATCCCTCAAGTCCGCATAGTCCGCCGTCGCGTGGATGCGCGCCAGAAGCGCGTCCCGGTCGGCAGTCTTGGCGCGGCCCTTCATGATCTGGTCGGACATCAGCTTGTGCGAGTAGGCCTTGCCCTTTTCCGCCGCCTCCGTGTCGCGGTCGACGAGGACGACGTTCGAGGCCCGCGAGCGCGCTGACATAGGCGATGCCGGCGCCCATGAACCCGGCGCCGACGACGCCGACCGTCTTCAGGTTCGTCGGCGGCACGCCCTTCGGCCGGCGCGCGCCCTTGTTCAGTTCCTGCATCGAGACGAAGAGCGTGCGGATCATCGCCGCCGCCTCCTTCGAGCGCAGGATCTTGGCGAACCAGCGCGACTCGACCTTCAGCGCCAGATCCATCGGCAGCTGCAGGCCCTGATAGACCGCTTCGAGAATCGCGTAGGCGGCGGGATAATTGTCCTGCGTCTCGCGGCGGTAGATGGCGTTGGCGGGCGGCCAGATCTGCATGCCCTGCGCCGAGTAGACCTTGTTCGACGGCAGCCTGAATCCTTTCGCGTCCCACGGCGCGTCGGCGGAGCCGCCGGCTCTGATCCAGGTCTTTGCGGCCTCGACGATCGTCGTCGCGCGGCACGACCTCGTGCACGAGGCCCATCTTGCGCGCCATGAGCGGACGGATCTGCTCGCCCTTGAACAGCATCTGCAGGGCGTCGCCGGTCTGCATCAGCCGCGCCACGCGCTGCGTGCCGCCGGCCCCGGGAAAGAGCCCGACCTTGATCTCCGGCAGCCCGACGCGGGTCGCGTCCGCGTCGGACAGGACGCGCTGGTGGCAGGCGAGCGCCAGCTCGAAGGCGCCGCCGAGGCAGACGCCGTGCATCGCCGCGGCGAACGGCTTGCCGCAGGTCTCGAGGCGGCGGTAGAGCAGCGACAGCTTGCGCGATTCCTCGAAGAAGAAGCGCATCGCCTCCTCCTCGCCCTTCTCCTTCGCGAGCCGCGCGTAAGTCGCGCCGAGCCCTTGCAGCATGGTCAGGTCGGCGCCGCCGGAAAAGGCTTCCTTGCCGGAGGCGATGACGCAGCCCTTGATCGCCGCGTCCGCCGCGACCGCGTCGATGAGGCGCGAAAGCTCGTCCATCACCTCCGGGGTGATGACGTTCATCGAGCGGCCCGGCATGTCCCAGGTCGCGAGCGCGATGCCGTCGGCGTCGACCTCGAAGCGAAAGTTCAAAAAATCCATGACGTCCTCCCTCGCCGCTCAGACCCGCTCGATGATCGTCGCCGTGCCCATGCCGGCGGCGACGCAAAGCGTGACGAGGGCGGTCGTCTTGCCGGTGCGCTCGAGTTCGTCGAGCACGGTGCCGAGGATCATGCCGCCGGTGGCGCCGAGCGGATGTCCCATGGCGATCGCGCCGCCGTTGACGTTGACCTCGCGCGGATCGAGATCGAGGGCCTGCATGTAGCGCAGCACGACGGCCGAAAACGCCTCGTTGATCTCGAAGAGGTCGATGTCGTCCTTCGTCATGCCGGCCTTGCGCAGGACGAGTTCGGTCACGTCGACCGGCCCCGTCAGCATCAGCGCGAGGTCCGAGCCGATCGAGGCGAAGGCCCGGATTCGTGCGCGCGGCTTCAGGCCCAGTGCCGCCCGCCTTCTCGGAGCCGACGAGGACGGCCGCGGCGCCGTCGACGATGCCGGAGGAGTTGCCGGCGTGATGGACATGGTTGACGCTCTCGACATCGGGATGCGCGGCGATGGCGACGGCGTCGAAGCCGCCCATCTCGCCCATCTGGACGAAGGAGGCCTTGAGCTGCCCGAGCGACTGCATGTCGGTCGACGGCCGCATGTGCTCGTCGCGGTCGAGGATCGTGAGGCCGTTGACGTCCTTCACCGGCACGACCGATTCGCAAACCGCCCCTCGTCCCAGGCGCGGGCGGCGCGCTTTTGCGACTCGACCGCGTAGGCGTCGACATCGTCGCGCGAGAAGCCGTACTTCGTCGCGATGAGGTCGGCCGAGATGCCCTGCGGCAGGAAGTAGCTGGCGATGGCGACGCCGGGGTCGACGGGCCAGGCGCCGCCGGAGGCGCCCATGCCGACGCGGCTCATCGATTCGACGCCGCCGCCGATGGCGAGGTCCTTCATGCCCGAGATGACCTGCGCCGCGGCGAGGTTCACCGCGTCGAGGCCCGAGGCGCAGAAGCGGTTGATCTGCACGCCGGGCACCTCCTTGCCGAAGCCGGCCTTGAGCACCGCGGCGCGGGCGATGTCGCCGCCCGCCTCGCCGACCGGATCGACGCAGCCGAGCACGACGTCCTCGACGAGCGGCCGGGTCGAGCCCGTTGCGCTCGCGGAGCGCGTTCAGGGCGTGGCCGCGAGATCGACCGTCGTCACCTCGTGCAGCGACGCCGTCGGGCTTGCCGCGGCCGCGCGGCGTGCGCACGGCGTCGTAGATGAAGGCGTCGTCATTGGGGGTCTCCGGGATCCCGCCCGCAGGCGGGATGCTGTCGATCAGAACATCTCGGCCGGCAGCGCCATCACCGTGTCCGAGCCGGCCGTGATGCGGGCGAACAGGCGTTCCGGTCTCCGGCAGCATCCGCTCCATGAAGAAGCGGCCGGTTGTGAGCTTCGCCGTCCATGCGCCCGGCATGGCCGTCGCCCCTCGCCTTCCTCGCCTGCGCGGCCTTCGCCATCTTCGCCCACATATAGCCCATCGCGACGAGACCGAAGAGGTGCATGTAGTCAGTAGGCGCCGGCGCCCGCATTGTCGGGCTTCGCCAGGGCGTTCTGCATGAACCACATGGTCGCCTGCTGGAGATCGCCGAGGGCCTGCTGCAAGGGCGCGACGATAGGGCTTCAGCGCCTCGTCGCCGGCGTGTTCCTGGCAGAACGCGTCGACCTCGCTCGAAGAAGGCCATCATCGCGCGGCCGCCGTCCTGCGGCCGAGCTTGCGGCCGACGAGGTCCATCGCCTGGATGCCGTTCGCGCCCTCGTAGATCATGGTGATGCGGGCGTCGCGGACGAACTGCGACATGCCCGATTCCTCGATGTAGCCGTGGCCGCCGAACATCTGCTGCGCCCTGACCGCGTTGTCGAAGCCGAGATCGGTGAGGACGCCCTTCACGACCGGCGTCATCAGGCCCAGGTGGTCGTCCGCGGTCTGCGCGCTCGGCCTCGTCGCCGGAGCGGTGCGGCGATGTCGCTCTTCAGCGACGTCCAGAGCACGAGGGCGCGGGCGGCCTCGTTGAAGGCCTTGATCGACAGGAGCGTGCGGCGCACGTCCGGGTGCACGATGATCGGATCGGCCGGCTTGTCGGGATCTTTCGGGCCCGTGAGCGAGCGGCCCTGCAGGCGCTCCTTCGCGTAGGCGACGGCGTTCTGGTAGGCGACCTCCGATGCGCCAGGCCCTGGATGCCGACCGCGAGCCGGGCCTCGTTCATCATCACGAACATCGCGTTGAGCCCGCGATTCGCCTCGCCGATCAGCCAGCCCGTGGCGCCGTCATAGTTCATGACGCAGGTCGAGTTGCCGTGGATGCCCATCTTCTGCTCGATCGAGCCGCAGGTGACGCCGTTGCGCGCGCCGAGCGAGCCGTCGGCGTCGACGAGGAATTTCGGCACGACGAAGAGGGAGATGCCCTTCGTGCCCGGCGGCGCGCCCTCGATGCGGGCGAGCACGAGGTGGACGATGTTCTCGGTGAGATCGTGCTCGCCGGCGGAGATGAAGATCTTGGTGCCCGTGATGGCATACGAGCCGTCGCCATTCGGCACCGCCTTGGTCTTGAGGAGACCGAGATCCGTGCCGCAATGCGGCTCGGTCAGGTTCATGGTGCCGGTCCACTCGCCGGCGATCATCTTCGGCAGATAGGTGCGCTTCTGCTCCTCGGTGCCGTGCACGACGAGGGCGGCGATGGCGCCCTGGGTCAGGCCGGGATACATGCCGAGGGCGAGGTTCGCCGAGGAGACGAATTCCTGCATCACGGTGTTGAGGGTCATGGGCAGGCCCTGGCCGCCATATTCCGGCGGCGCCGCAAGGCCCATCCAGCCGCCGTCGGCGTAGGCCTCGTAGGCTTCCTTGAAGCCCTTCGGCGTCGTCACGCTGCCGTCCGGGTGGTGCGCGCAGCCTTCCCGATCGCCGCTGAGGTTCAAGGGCGCGATCGCCTCTTCGCCGAGTTTCGCCGCCTCCTGCAGGATCGCCTCGATCACGTCCGGCGTCGCCTCCTCGAAGCCCGGCAGATTGTTGTAGCGCTCGATGTGGAAGACGTCGTTGAGGAGGAACAGCACGTCCTCGACGGGGGCCTTGTAGCTCGGCATCGGCACGTCCTCGCATCGGCGCCCCCTCGGGCGCGCAGAAACGGGGCGCCGAAAGCGCCCCTGTCATCGGGATAGTTCACATATAAACTATCTACTTGCGGGCGAAAAGAGGCCGCGGCGCCGCGAACCGACCGTTGCCCGCCATCCCATCATGTCGCGGAGGAGGGACAAAAGCGAACGCCGATCGGGTGCACCGCAGCGGCCCCATTTCGGGCAAGGCGGGCGGCGGTTGGCGGGGCCAGGCAGACCTCCGCCCGAAATGCAATCGGCCGCCTCGGTGTCGAGGCGGCCGGAAGCCGAAGGGTGCGAATTCCGTGGTTTCGTCCGGCGGGCGAGAGCCCCCGGCCGGTCGGCGCCGGTCAAGCGGCGACGACGAGGGTGCTGCGATGCGCCTTCAACTCCTCGAGGGCCTGCTCGATCTCGGTCCGTTGCTGCTCGAGATGGGCGATCTGGTCCTCGACCTGGGGAAGCGACAGCTTCAGATTGGCCGCCGGGTTCTCGCCGCCGCGCTCCTCCGCCACCATGGCGCGGATTTCGGTCAGCGTGAATCCGAGTTGCTTCCCCTTCAGGATCACGGAGAGACGAGCGCGGTCCCGCGCGTCGTAGATCCGCGCCGTTCCTTCGCGGCGTGGGGAGAGAAGGCCCCGATCCTCGTAAAAACGCAGGGTACGCAACGTCACGCCGAACTCCCGGGCGAGATCCCCGATCGTATAGGTCTTCGGCCGGTCTACTCGTTTTGCCGCCCCCAAAGCGGTCTGTTCACTCGCATTGATGCTCATGGTGCCCACCCACTTACGATGTTGTGCCTCCTCCCGGTTGGGAGAGACCGTTTATTGCGGCCGAGCGAACGGCCGTAACACTATTCTACGCAGAAAACCTTGCGGGCCTCAAGGGGTTCTCCGGCGAAACCTGCCGCAGAGGGAGCGAGATGGCCTCTACGGGAGATAGTCCTATCGGCAATTTTACGGCCCGGCAGGTGTCCCGGGTATCGCGACCGCGCCAGCGAAGCGCGCCATGGGCTCTTAACGCGCCCTTTACCGTGGCTGCTGGAGTTCGAGGCACCGGCGGTCCGGGTCGCGCGGCGGCCCCGATCCGCCGGGCTTTCCCTGTCGGCGCCGGGTTCCGGGGCGACCGGCCGCCGAATCAGTTGCTTTCCGCGAGCGCGGCATGAGACAGAATTCCCCGCCCGGCCCGGAGGGCCCAGACGCGTCGAGTCGCGCCGGTCCGGCCCGACCGGCAGGCCCGCGCCTCGAGGAACGGCTGGCCGAGGCGCTTGCCGGCGGCGGGCGGCGCCCCGCGGCCGCCGCGGCCCTCGATGCCGCCCTTGCCCGGATCGGCGACGCCGCCCGGCGCCGCCCGGCGCCGGCGCAGACGGAGCGCCCGACGGAGGCCGCGCGCACGGCGCAGGCGCTCAACTCGATCGCATCCTGGATCGAAGCCGCCGAGGGTCGGCTCGGCGAGACGGTCCGATCGGCGGCGGCACGGGAGCGCGACATGGCGGCCGCCCTCGGCGAGGCCCTCGCCGCCCTCAAGGACCGCGTCGAAGGCGTCGAGAATCGGGTCCGCGAGGCGAGGGACCGCACCGCCGCGTCCTCCGCCGGCACCCTCGCCGCGCTCGGAACCCAGCTCGCCGCCCTCGAGAGAAAGCTCGAGACCGACGGCACGCGGCTCTCCGCCGCCCTCGGGGAGGCGCTCCTTGCCGTTCGGCGCAAGGTCGACGAGATCGAGCGCCGGGTCGACGACGAGCGCGCCCGGCGCGAAGCCGGCCTCGCGGCCATCGCCGGCCGGCTCGACGGCATCCTCGGCCGGCCCGACCCTTCGCCCGCCCTGGCGGAGATCGGCCGCGACCTCGACGTCCTCAAGACCTGCGCCGGGCGGGCAGCGGGGCGCGACGAGATCGCGGCCCTTGCCCGTTCGGTCGTCGACCTCGAAGGGCGCATCGCGGCACTTCCCCGGCACGCGGCGGCGGCCCCCGAATTGATCGCCGGCCACCTCGACCGGCTCGACGAGACCGTGCGGCAGGTCGGCCAGGCCCTCGACACGGCGCCGCTCGAATTCATGCTGCGGGCGATCGACGACAAGTTGGCGCGCGGCGCTGCCGCCATCGGCCCCGAGGCCCTCGACGAGCGGCTCGAGGTGCTGCGCGCGCAGGTCGCCCGCGACGTCGGCGACCCCCTGCAAGGCGGGCTCGCCGAGACCCTGAGCCACGTCAGGGCGCTCCACGGCGAGGCCGCGGCGATCGCCGAGCGGGCGGCGAAATCGGCCCTTCGGGACGCCTCCATCGACGGCGTCGAAGCCCTCCGCCAGGGCTTCTCCGAGTTGAAGTCGCTTCAGGCGAGCGCCGAGCGGAAGGCGCAGGCCGCCTTCAAGTCCGTCCAGAGCGCGATCGAGGCGCTGACGGCGCGGCTGCCGGACGATGCCGCGATCGAACCGGAGGGAGCCGCCGGCCCGCCGCTCGACGATCCGCGCGATCCCGCCTCGGCGCTGCGGCTCGAGGCGGCCGTGCTCCGGCTGCAACGGGCCGCTCAGCTCCGGACCGAAACGCCGGAGGACGGCGCCGGCGCAGCGCGCCCGGTGCCGGGCGCCGCCTTCGCCGCCGAGCCGCCCGCCGATCCCGGCGCCGTGCGGTCAAACCTCATCGCCGCGGCGCGGCGTGCGGCGCAGGCCCGGGCCGACGAGGCGTCGCCGACGGCGCCATCCGGGGATGTCAAGGCGTCGAGCCCGACCCTGATCGAGCGGCTCCGTCAGAGCTTTGAGGACCACCGCCGTTAGGGGTCCGGTCCGGACCGGACGCGGCGGGCAAACCGCGAAATCGCACTCCGATCGCCCATGAGAATGCCCATCCGGCCGGCGAGCGGGGCCCCGGGATCGAACGGCAACCGCATTCGGGCCGTTCCTTGCCCCCTCGTCAGCTTTCGTTCACCACATCGGCCCTAGCGTTGCATCCGAGCACATCCGAGAGAATCAGCCCGGGACCGGATTCGGCCCACGGGAGGGGGCTGGCGTGCAAGTCTATTTGCCGATCGCCGAGATGCCGGTGAATGTCCTGACGATCCTGATCCTCGGATCGGCGGTCGGCTTCGTGTCGGGGCTGTTCGGGATCGGCGGCGGCTTTCTGATGACGCCGCTTCTTATCTTCCTCGGCGTGCCGCCGGCGGTGGCGGTGGGCAGCCAGACGGCGCAGATCGTCGCCTCCTCGACGACGTCCTCGCTCTCGGCGCTCCGCCGCGACGCCCTCGACATGAAGCTCGGCGCGATCCTCGTCTCGGGGGGCCTGTTCGGCTCGCTCCTCGGCGTCTGGTTCTTCGCCGCGGCGCGGCGCGCCGGCCAGCTCGACCTCGTCATCGTGATTTCCTACGTCACGCTGTTCACCGTCGTCGGCTCCTTGATGATGAAGGAGAGCATCCGCGAGTTCTGGGTGCGCCGCCGCGGCGGACCGGCAAAGCCGCCGCGGCTCGCCGGCGAGCACGCGCCCTATCTCGGCTGGCCCTTGCGGATGCGCTTCCCGCGCTCGAAGCTCTATGCGAGCGTGATCCCGATCCTTGGCCTCGCCCTCTTCGTCGGCTTCGCCGGCGCGCTCCTCGGCATCGGCGGCGGCTTCATCATGGTGCCGGCCCTGCTCTACGTCTTCCGCGTGCCGACGGCGGTCGTCGTCGGCACCTCGCAGTTCCAGATCCTCTGCACCACGATCGTCGCCCTCGTCCTGCACGCGGTCGCGAACCAGGCCGTCGACATCGTGCTCGCGATGCTGCTCATCCTCGGCGGCGTCTTCGGCGCCCAGTTCGGGGCGCGCGCGGGGCGCAACCTGCGCGCCGAACTCTTCCGCTTCCTCCTCGCGATCCTCCTGCTCGGGGTCGGCACGCGCTTCGCCATCGAGCTCATCCTGCGGCCGAACGAGCCGTTCTCGATCACCGTGCAGGAGACGCGCACGTGAGGCGCCTCCTCGCCGCTCTGGCGTTCGCGCTCCTCGGCCTCGCCCCGGCCGGCGCCGAATCCTTGATCGTGTCGCTCTCAAGCAGCCGCGTGCTGATCAACTCGAATTACACCGGTTCCTCCGTCGCCGTGTTCGGCGCCATCGAGCGCGACGCGCAGACCGTGGCGCGGGCGGCGCCCTACGACATCGTCGTCACCGTGCGCGGGCCGCGGCAATCCCTCGTCGTGCGCGAAAAGGAACCCCTGGGGCCGGTCTGGATCAACCAGGAGCAACAGAAGTTCCCGGATGCGCCGGCCTTCCTCGGCGTCTTCTCCTCGCGCCCGATCTCGGAGATCACCCTGCCGGCCTTGCGCAGCCGCCAGAAGATCGGCCTGTTCGCGATCGTGCATGCGGCCGACTTCACGAACGACCGCGGCGGCGCCGACGAGCCCTTCCGCGACGCCCTGCTGCGCCTGAAGACCCGCGACGGCCTCTACGTCCAGAACGAGCGCGGCGTCACCTTCCTGACGCCGGCGATCTTCCGCGCCGGCGTGCCGCTGCCGGCCACGGCGCCGCCGGGCAATTACGACGTCGAGGTGACGCTCTTCGCCGACACGGTGATCCTCGCCCGCACGGTGACGAGCTTCGAACTCGTGAAGAGCGGCTTCGAGCAGCAGGTCGGCGAGATGTCGCGGGATCTGGCCCTCATCTACGGCAGCGGAACGGCGCTGCTCGCGGTCTTCTTCGGCTATCTCGCAAGCATCATTTTTCGGCGGGATTGAGAGGGGCGAGGGGCGAATGGCGGATGGAGCGCGACGGCAATCGCCTCTCCCCGCTTGCGGGGAGAGGGTTTCGATCTTGAGATCGAAACAAGCGGAGCGAAGCGAAGCGGGGGTGAGGGGGCGGTGCCGGAAGAGGCGCACGGCCCAGGCCACCGCGCCTTTCTCGTCTCCGCCCCCTCACCCGTCGCCTGCTTCGCAGGCTCGCCGCCTTCGGCGGCCCTCTCCCCGCAAGCGGGGAGAGGTGAAGAAGCCCCTCGTTCCATTCGCAACGCGACAATCGCCCCGCTCAATCCCGGCACAACATCGCCCGTGAGATCGCAAAAATGCGCTCGCTGCCGATGAGGTGGGCGGTGAAGCCTGCGGGAAAGAGCGGGCGGAAGACGGCGTCGCAGGCGTTGAGGCCGCCCGCATAGGCGCCGAAGGCCGGCATGATCAGCCGGGTGCCGTCGGTGAGGAAGCAGCGGCGCCGCACGCCGCGGCCGCGCATCACGACCTTGCCGACAGGATGCAGGTGGCCGGCGATCTCCGCGCCGGCCGCCGGCTGCGGCTCGTGGCGCAGGGTGAAGCCGCCGAGCGAAATCTCCGCGACGACCTCGCCGCCGAGATGATCCGGCAGGGTGCGGTCGTGATTGCCGGTGACCCAGACGAAGCGGCGGCCCTCCCGTACGCCCGCGAGGGTGGCGCGCTCCTCCTCGCCGAGCCGGTCCGGCCCGCCGACGTCGTGAAAGCTGTCGCCCAGGGCGACGAGAGTTGCGGGCGCAAAACGCGCCACGACGTCGGTCAGCGCGCGCAGGGTCTCGCGGGTGTCGTAGGGCGGCAGCATCACGCCCTTCGCCGCGAATGAGGAGCCCTTCTCGAAATGCAGATCGGCGACGAGGAGCGCGTCCGCGGCCGGCAGGTAGAGCGCGCCGGTGACGTCGAGGATCGCGGCGGTCGCAGCGAGCCGGATTTCGGCCGTGGTCGCGCACGCCTTGAGAAGGGCGGTCACGTCAGGCCCCGTCGCCTTGAGAGGGAATCGTCCGTCGCCATGCGAAGAAAAGCGCGGCTCCGCCTCTCCCCGCTTGCGGGGAGAGGGTTTCGATCCTGAGATCGAAACAAGCGGAGCGAAGCGACGCGAGGGTGAGGGGGCGCCGCAGAAAAAGGCGCCCGGCCCAAGCCGCCGCGCCCTATCGTCACCGCCCCCTCACCCTCGCCTGCTTCGCAGGCTTGCTGCCTTCGGCAGCCCTCTCCCCGCAAGCGGGGAGAGGCAATGGGAGCCCTTCGCGCGGGGAGAGGCGAATTGGCCCGCACGGGGCACCGTCCGTTGCTTCCATCAACACGCATCATGCTCTAGCGCCTCGTTGAGGAGCATCGCCTCCGCCTCCGCCAGAATCTCGTCCGCGCCCTCGCCGTAGACGCGTTCGCGGCCGATCTCCAGCATGACGGATACGCTCAGGGGAGACACCCGGTCGAGCGGCTTGTGGATGATTCGCCCCCGGATTCGTCTCAGCATCACGCCGAGACGGCGCACGTCGAGGAGTCCCGTTGCCGCATCCGCCCGCGCCGCGCGCAGGAGCACGTGGTCCGGCTCGTGCTTGCGCAGGACGTCGTAGACGAGATCGGTCGAGATCGTGACCTGGCGCCCGGTCTTCTCCTGGCCGGGATAGCGCCGCTCGATCAGCCCGGCGATGACCGCGCAGGCCCGGAAGGTGCGCTTCATCAGGGCCGATTCGGCGAGCCACGCCTCGAGGTCGTCGCCGAGCATGTCCTCGTCGAACAGGCGCTCGACGAAGCCCGCCTCGCGCGCCGCCCGGGCGGCAAGGTCCGTGAGGCCCCAGATGGCGAGGCCGTAATCGTTGGCGACGAAGCCGAGCGGTTTTGCGCGGGCGCGCTCGAGGCGCCGGGTCAGGAGCATGCCGAGAGTCTGGTGCGCGAGCCGGCCCTCGAAGGGAAAGCAGGTCATGTAGTAGCGCCCGCCCCTCGGAAAGGTCTCGACGAGGAGGTCCTGCGCCCCCGGTACGGTGGAACGGCGGCGCTGCTGCCGAAGCCAGTCGGCGAGCTGCGGCGGCAGCCGGCGCCATTCGTCCGCATCGGCGATGAGTTCGCGGACGCGATCGGCGAGGAAGGTCGAGAGCGGGAACTTGCCGCCCTCGTAGGACGGGATCTTCGGGTCCGTGCCGGCCTTCGCGCGGGTGACCAGCGCCTCGTCCTCGCGGATGCCCTCGAAGGCCAGAACCTCGCCGGCGAAGACGAAGGTGTCGCCGGGGATCATCGTCTCGGCGAAATATTCCTCGACCTCGCCCAAAACCCTGCCGCCGCGGGGCAGGACGCTGCCGGGCCGCCCGCGCGCCTGGCGGGCGAGCCGGACCTTGATCATCGTCGCCTCGACGATGGTGCCGACGTTCATTCGGTACTGCTGCGCGACGCGGCCGTCGCGCACGCGCCAGAGCCCGTCCGCTCCCTTGACGATCTTGGCGAAGCGCTCGTAGGCGCGCAGCGCATAGCCGCCGGTTGCGACGAAGGCGACGACGGCCTCGAAATCCTCCCAGGACAGACCCGCATAGGGCGCCGCGGCGCGGACCTCCTCGTACAGCGCGAGCATGTCGAAGGGGTCGGCGCAGGCCATGCCGAGCACGTGCTGGCAGAGCACGTCGAGGGCGCCGATGCGCGCGTCGGGCGTGTCCTGCGCCGCGGCGTGGACGGCGTCGAGGGCGGCCCGGCATTCGAGGATCTCGAAGCGGTTCGCCGGGACGAGATAGGCCTTCGAGGGCTCGTCCATGCGATGGTTCGAGCGGCCGATGCGCTGCATGATCCGGCTCGCCCCCTTCGGCGCGCCGACGTTGACGACGAGGTCGACATCGCCCCAGTCGATGCCGAGGTCGAGGGTCGCGGTGCAGACCACGGCCTTGAGCTTGCCGCGGATCATCGCCGCCTCGACGCGCCGGCGCTGCGCGACGTCGAGGGAGCCGTGATGCAGCGCGATCGGCAGGGTCTCCTCGTTGAGGCTCCAGAGCGCCTGGAAGACGAACTCCGCCTGCATGCGGGTGTTGACGAAAACGAGGGTCGTTCGGTGCTGCCGGATGAGATCGTAGATCGCCGGCATCGACAGGGCCGCCGAGTGCCCCGCCAGCGGCAGCGGCGCCTCGATCTCGAGCATCCGGATGTCGGGCCGCGCGCCGCCCTCGACGACGACGAGATCGGCGAGCTCCCCTTCGCCTCTCCCCGCTTGCGGGGAGAGGCGATCGTGCCCCTGCGCCACGAGGTAGCGCCGCAGCTCGTCCGGCTCGCGCACGGTCGCGGAGAGGCCGATGGCGGTGAGGTTCGGGGCCAGAGTGTAGAGCCGGGCGAGGCCGAGGGAGAGGAGGTCGCCGCGCTTCGAGGTGACGAGGGCGTGCAGCTCGTCGAGGACGACCCGCGTGAGGCCGCCGAAAAGGTCGCGCGGCCTCGCGATGGGCGAGGAGCAGCGCGAGCTGCTCCGGGGTGGTGAGGAGGATTTCCGGCGGCCGCTCGACCTGCCGCGCCCGCTTGTGCGACGGCGTATCGCCGGTGCGGGTTTCGATGCGGATCGGCAGGCCCATCTCGGCGACAGGCGCCTCGAGATTGCGGGCGATGTCGACCGCAAGGGCCTTCAGCGGCGAGACGTAGAGGGTGTGCAGGCCGCGCCGCTCGCCGGGCCGCAGGGGGCCGCGCTCCGCCAGCTCCGTCAGGGTCGGCAGGAAGCCGGCCAGCGTCTTGCCGGCGCCGGTCGGCGCGACGAGGAGCGCGGAGCGACCGGCCCGGGCCTTGGCGAGGAGGTCGAGCTGATGCGCCCGCGGCTCCCAGCCGCGGCTTTCGAACCAGCGCAGGAACGGCTCCGGAAGGAGAGATTCGGGGCGAGGCGGCACGGACCGAAGGTAGGGCGCGCCGCCCAGGGGAGAAAGTCGCGCGGGATTCGCCTCTCCCCGCCTGCGGGGTGAGCGACTGTCTTGGCGGTCAAGCGATTTGTGGGTTCCACGGGGTTCGGTCCCGGATGATGGCGTTGAGGATTGTGAGGAGCTTGCGGGCGACGGCGATGGCGGCGAGCTTGTGTGGTTTTCCGGCGGCGACGAGTTTGTCGCGGAAGGCTTTGAGGACGGGGTTGTGACGTCCGGCGACGAGGGCGCCCATGGAGAGGGCGGTTCGGACGACGGCGCGTCCGCCGCCGATGCGGCTTTTGCCTTTCCATTGGCCGGACTGGCGGGTCCAGGGGGCGAGGCCGACGAGCTTGCTGACGGCGCGGTTGGAGAAGCTGCCGATCTCGGGCACTTCGGCGAGCAGGCGGGCGACGGAGCGCTCGGCGACGCCCTTGATCTGGCGGAAGGCCCGATCGAGGCAGGCCCAGAGGGGATCGTCGTCGATGAGCGAGGCGATCTCGCCTTCGAGGTGGCGGCGCTGGGCCAGGAGCAGGGCGATGACCTCCTCGAGGCTTTCGACCGCCTCGGGGTCGGCGGCGGCGCCCTTGCGCTGGCGATTGGCGACGAGGTCGTCCGTCACCTGGGAGAGGCGGGTGACGAGGGCCCGCAGGTGCTGCTGGGCCGGGCTCGGCGGCGGCGTCGGGGCGGCCCGCCGGGCTTGCCCGAAGCGGGCGATCATGGCGGCGTCGATGCGGTCGGTCTTCTCCAGGGCGCCCATCGCCTCGGCAAAGCGCCGCACGTTGCGGGCATTGACGAGGCCGCAGGGCTGGCCGGCCTGCCAGAGCAGGAGGAAGGCGAGCCGCTCGTAGCCGCCGCTCGCCTCCATGACGACGAGCCCGGCACCCTCGGCTCGGCAGAAGGCGCCGAGCGCGGCGATGCCGGCCGCGTCGTTGCGAAACCGCTGCGCGGCCCCGCCCGGCTCGACATGAGCGTCGAGCCAATCCTTCGAAACGTCCACTCCACAGATGATCTCGTTCACGGTAACCTGCCTTGCGCGTGCGATTGGTGGAAACCAAGCGACTGTTCGGTCGTACGTGACAGTGGCGAAGATCCCAGGCTCACCCACGGTTGTTGCCGGAGGGGGTACGGGCGACATCGCCAGGCTTCGGGTTGGATGGCCATCCAACCCGAAGCGCCGTCGCTTCCATCGCACAAAATCGCCCTGTGCAGATACAAGGGGGCGGCGGCGAGGAAGGCGCCTTGGCTTCCCGCCGCGCCTCCTTCTGCACCGCCCCCTCACCCTCGCCTGCTGCGCAGGCTTGCCGCCTGCGCAAGCCCGGTGTTCCCGGCTTGCGCACCAAAGAACGGACCTCGGGTAGACCCGAGGTCCGGCGGCCCTCTCCCCGCAGGCGGGGAGAGGCGAATCCCGTCACTTGTCGTCGAGATTCGGGTTCGTCGTCGGGATGCCGCCCTCGAACCAGGGCTCGAACTTGCGCGAGGTGACGAGCCAGCCGTCGCCGCTGCGCACGAGGCGGTCGGTCATGTAGGCGATCTGGATCGGCGGGTTGGTCGGCAGGACCGGCTTGCCGTCGGCCGCGTAGAGCATCAGGAACCAGTGCGCGAGCGCCTTGTCCGGGCCTTCGAAGAAGGCCTGAAAGTTGTGGACGCTGTGCACGACCGTGCGCGCGCCGCGATCCTCGCGCCATTTGTAGAAGGCGCGGATCTTCTCGCGCCCCTTGTAGGACGACGACGAGCCGATGAAGATGCCGTCCTCGGTGTAGTAGTCGGGCGCGTTGCGGCCCCAGTTCGTGTCGACGTCGTGCCAGTAATCGACGACGAGGGCATGAAGCTGATGCGTCAGGGCGATGCGGTCGTCGGCGATCTTCATCGATGGGTTCCGTGGTTCGCGTTGAGAGGTCGGCCGGCTCACAGGAGCGGGCCCGAAAAGTCCTTGAGCGCCTGCCGCGCCGCCTGCTTCAGGAAGCCGTGGTCGCTGGCGACGAGGAAGGCGCTGGCGCCGAGCTGCGCCATGGCGACGGCGTCGGCGCGGTCCGCCGAGAGCATGATGATCGGCATGCCGGCGTGGCGCGCCGCCGCCATGATCGGCGCGACGACGGCGTGCGTCTCGGGCGAGGTCATCGACGGCGCGCCGATCGCCGCGGTGAGGTCGCCGCGGCCGATGAAGAAGGCGTCGATGCCCTCGACGGCGGCGATGGCGTCGATCTCGTCGAGGGCCTTCACGTCCTCGATCATGGCGACGCAGGTGACCTGCGCGTCCTGCGCGGCCATGTGTTCGGCAAACCCAAGGTCGCCGAAATTGCCGGCGCGGGTGGTGTTGGCGAAGCCGCGGCGGCCGCCGCGATAGCGGCAGGCGGCGGCGATCTCCCGCGCCTTCCTTTCCGAATCGACATGCGGCACGAGGACGCCCATGGCGCCGCCGTCGAGGACGGAGAGGATGTTGGCGTCGGTCGGATCGCCGACGCGGACGATGGCGGCGGTGTTGGCGCCCCGGGCTGCCAGGGTGAGGATGTCGATCGCCGCCCGGTCGAAGGCGGCGTGCTCCTGGTCGATGACGACGAAGTCGAAGCCGAGGGAGCCCAGAATCTCCGTCGGATGGGTCGTCGGGCTTTTGATGAACGTGCCGAGGAGGTGCTGGCGCGTCTTCAACCGCTCCCGGAACTGCGTGTAGTGCGGTCGCACCGTGTTCATGCTGCGGGCTCTCCCGGGGCGAATGGTCCGCGCACGATAGACGCTCGCGGCGCCGCGGCGAGGGCCGACCGCGCGCTATTTCTCACGACGAAATCGGCGCGATCAGGCGTCCTCCTCGACGAAGATCTCGCCGCGCCGGCGCCGGATGGCCGGGCGCGAGGCGAGGATCAGCACGGCGAGCGTCGCGAGGAGCAGCCCGGCGCTGATCGGATCGCGCACGAAGGTGCCGACGTCGCCGTTCGAGAACACCATGGCGCGCCGGAAATGCTCCTCGAGCAGCTTGCCGAGGACGAAGCCCATGAGGAACGGCGCCGGCTCGCAGCCGAGCTTGTGGAAGAGGTACCCAAGGAGGCCGAACAGGCCGAGAACGTAGAGGTCGAAGCCGCTGTTGTTCACGGCGAAGACGCCGATGATCGAAAAGGTGACGATCGCCGGCAGCATCAGCCGATAGGGGATTTTCAGCATCGTCACCCAGAGCCCGACGAGGGGCAGGTTGAGGACGATCAGCATGGCGTTGCCGATCCACATCGAGGCGATGACGCCCCAGAACAGGGCCGGCTGCTCGCGCACGACGTTCGGCCCCGGCGTGATGCCCTGGATCATCATGGCGCCGATCATCAGGGCCATCAGGGGATGCGCCGGGATGCCGAGGGTCAGCATCGGGATGAAGGAGGTTTGCGCGCCGGCATTGTTCGCGGTCTCCGGCGCCGCGACGCCCTCGATCGCGCCCTTGCCGAAGCGCTCGGGGTGCTTGGCGATCTTCTTCTCGAGGGTGTAGGCCGAGAAGGCGGAGAGAATCGAGCCGGCGCCGGGAAGCGTGCCGAGGAGCGAGCCGAGAAGCGAGCCGCGCACGATCGGCCAGGCCGAGGCGCGCAAGTCCGCGCGGCTCGGCATCAGGCTCGTGATCTTCGCCGTGCCGCCCGCCGAATCCGGCATCGCTTCGAGGTTCCGCAGAATCTCGGCGATGCCGAAGATGCCGAGCGCCACGGCGACCGTTTCGAAGCCGTCCGTGAGATCGACGATGCCGAGGGTGAAGCGGAAGGCGCCGCTGTCGACGTCCGTCCCGACCATGCCGAAGAGCGCGCCGGTGACGATCATCGCCAGCGCCTTGAGGATCGAGCCGTGCGCGAGCGCCGTCGAGGTGACGAGGCCGAGGAGGATGAGCGCGAAATACTGCGCCGCGCCGAACTTCAGCGCGATGCTCGTCAGCGGCACGGCGAGGAGCGCGATGAGAAAGGTCGCGAAGGTGCCGCCGACGAAGGAGCCGATGGCGGCAATGGCGAGCGCCGTGCCGGCCTTGCCCTGGCGCGCCATCTGGTAGCCGTCGATCGCCGTGACGGAGGACGACACCTCCCCCGGCAGGTTCATCAGGATCGCCGTCGTCGAGCCGCCGTATTGCGAGCCGTAGTAGATGCCGGCGAGCATGATCAGGGACGCCGTCGGCGACAGGTAGTAGGTGATCGGCAGGAGCATGGCGATCGTCGCCGTCGGGCCGAGGCCCGGCAGGACGCCGATGAAGGTGCCGAGGAGCGCGCCGAGAAAGCAGTAGAAGAGGTTGTCGGGCGACAGCGCCGTACCGAAGCCGAGGGCGAGATGGGAAATGAGGTCCATTCCGCCGCCTCAGCCGCCGAGCCAGGGGCCGAACGCCGGATAGGGCAGCCCGAGACCGTATATGAAGACCGCCGTGCAGAAGGCGGAGAGCCCGAGGCTGAGCGCGATCGCCTCGGGAAGGCTCGTCTTGCGCGTCGCGAGCGCGCCGGCGAAGGTGGTGAGGACGAGGGACGGCGCCACGCCGAGGCTGCGCCCGAAGGCGGCGAAGAAGAACACGGCGCCGATGACGAGAGCGACCCCACGCCACGGCACGATGCCGATCGGATCGGTCGGCCGCCCCAGCGCCGAGAGCGCGATGACGATGCCGAAGCCGACGAGGACGAGGCCGAGCACCGCCGGGAAATAGCCCGGCCCCATGGCGAAGGCGCGCCCCATCGGCAGGTGGAACCAGGCGTTGAGCGAAAAGAAGAGGCCGATGGCGACGAACAGCGCGCCGCTCATAAGGTCCTTGAGATTGACGCGCATCCGCCCTCCTCGCCCGACGCGGGCCCCGACTCGAGTCTTAGACCCGCCGGGGCCGCGCCGGGCGGATGAAAGCCGATGTTTCGCCCGCCGGAAAGGCCGCTTCCCGGGGGCGTTTTTCGCACGGCGAAACATCGTTCCCGCTCTGGTGCCTGCGCCCGCGCCGCGCTCTACCCTTCGCCCACACTCGCGGCCGCAACGGCGAGGCGGCTTTGTGCCGCGAACGGGAGGACGTCATGTCGAACGATCGCTTGCGCCCGGGGCGCCGGGCGGTGCTCGCAGCCGTGCTGGCGGGGGCCGCCGCGGCCTCGTTCGGCGGCGGCGCGGCGGCGCAGGACTGGCCGTCCCGGCCGGTCACCCTCGTCGTCCCCTATGCGCCCGGCGCCAGCAACGACACCTTCACCCGCGCCATCGGGGAGATCCTGTCGAAACGCTTCGGCAAGCCGTTCGTCGTCGACAACCGCCCGGGGGCCGGCGGCTTCACCGGCGCCAACGCCGTCGCCCGCGCGGCGCCGGACGGCGCCACCTTCCTCGAAATGCCGAACAGCATCGTCGGCTTCAAGCCGGTGATGAAGGTCGAACTCGATCCCCTGTCGAACCTGACGCCGGTCGCGATCTTCGCGCGCTCGCCGACGGCGATGGTGGTACCCTCGTCCCTGCCGGTGAAGTCCGTGCAGGAGTTCATCGCCTACGCCAAGGCCAATCCCGACAAGACCTTCTATGGCTATGCCGGCATCGGCACGACGCAGCAGCAGCACGGCGAATTGTTCAACACGCAAACGGGGCTGAAGCTCAAGGGCGTCAACTACAAGAGCTCCGCCGACGCGCAGACCGACCTTCTCGCCGGCCGCCTGCAATTGATGTTCGTCACCGTCGCCAGCACGCTGGGCCAGATCCAGAGCGGCGAGTTGCGGCTCCTCGCCTATACCGACAAGAACTACCCGCCGGATTCGCCGAAGGCGCCGACGCTGGCGGAGGAAGGCGTCAAGGGCATGGAGAAGGCGCAGATCTGGTGGGGCCTGTTCGGCCCGGCCGGCCTGCCGGCCGAGATCCGCGCGAAGATGAACGCGGCCGTCAACGACAGCCTCAAGGACCCGGGTTTCGTCTCCCTCCTCGCCCGCTCCGGCGCCACCCCCGCCCCGGCGACGCCGGACGAGTTCACGAAGATCATCAAGGAGGAAGCGGAGATTCTAGCAGAGTTCATCCGCACGACCGGGCTGACGGGGCAGTAGGGGCAAGCCCTTCGCCTCTCCCCGGAAGCGCGGCTATCGTATTCGCACATCTGGGCGAAGGCGCTCGGCGCCGCCCTTGAGGTTGCGCAGGATCGCGCAGACGCCGAAGACGCCTTTCATCAGCGAAAAATATTCTGCCGGACTGAAGCTGAGCGCCGGCGCCGTCAAAGGCGCGGCGGCGACGGCGACGAGCACCGTCGAGACCGTGCCCGCGAAGGACGAGTCGATTCCCGCCGCCGCGAGGGCCGGCCCGGCGCGGCCCTCAGCGCGCCAGGATTTCGCTAATCGAAACTCCCCTCGCGCCGAGGCGAGTTCAGCCGGCGCGATGCGCCTTGAGATGCGCGACGAGCTGCATCAGCCGCCGGTCGCGCCATTCGCGCCGCTCGCGCAGCTTCTCGGCCGGCAGGGCGGCCCGCCGCTCCGCCGTCGCCTTGGCGACGAGATCGCCGGACCAGGGCCGCGGCTGCGTCCGCGAGCGGGCGAGCGCGTGATAGAGCGGCCCGAAGCGCTCCGCATAATCGGCGATGCCGCCCGGGGCATTGAGGTCGATGGTCTCGAACGGGCCCATGAAGGCCCAGCGCAGGCCGAGCCCGTGGCAGATCGTGGCGTCGATATCGGCGGCGGAGGCGTAGCCCTCCTCGAACAGCGCGAAGGCTTCGTTGAGCAGCGCGCCCTGCAGGCGGTTGAGCACGAAGCCCTGGACCTCGCGCCGCACGACGACGGGCACCTGGCCGATCCGCTCCATGAAGGCGCGCACGGCAGGAACGACGTCCGGCGCCGTCCAAGGCGCCGGGATCAGTTCGACCACCGGAACGAGATGCGGCGGGTTGACCGGGTGCGCGATCAGGAAGCGCTCCCGCCGCGGCGCCTCGGCGGTGAAGGCGGAGGCGGGGATGCCGGAGCTCGAACTGCCGACGATGGCAGCGGGCCGGACCGCCGCTCCGAGCGCCGAGGCCATCTCGGTCTTGACGTCGACGCGCTCGAAGACCGACTCCTGCACGTACTCCGCTTCGGCGACGGCGGCCTCGAGGCTGTCGCAGAGGGTGATCCGGGCGAGAGCCTCCTCGGCGTTGCCGGCAAGGCCCGCTTTCGCCATGTCGGCCAGCGCCTCCCGCGCGAAGGCGAGGAGCTTGTGGCCGGTCTCCGCCTCGCGGTCGAACACGCGCACGTTCAGCCCGGCGAGGGAGAAGATCACGGCCCAGCCCGAGCCGACGAGTCCGGCTCCCACCACCGCTACGGTCTTGAACGCAGTCTCGTCTGCCATCGAACGCTCCGCCTCTGGGCCTCTCTCTGCTTTCCTAGAGAGCTTTCGGCGGATTGTGGATCGGCTTCGTGGACATGCGCCGCTCGGCGTTTGCGACCTTTCGCCGTGCGGAATAGTTCGACGATCCGCGCCTCGTCACGGGGAAGGCGGCGCAAGGCCGCCTTCCCGCGGCGCCTCGCCTGGGTCGGAGGTCTAGCAGCGCCTGACGCGGGGATTGCCGGCGCTATCGATCAGGACGTTGCCTCTCCGATCCTTCACATAGCAGTAGCCCGGATCGAGCGGCCCGCCCGGCGCGGCGACGGCCGCCCCAGCGACGCCGCCGACAACGGCGCCGACCGGCCCGCCGACGACGGCCCCGGCAGCGACGCCGGTCGCCGTCCCGGCGGTTTGCTGCGGGGTCGAGCAGGCGGCCACCGCAAGCGGGATGGCGAGCGCGGCAATCAATATTTTCATTCTGCGTTCCTCCTAGCGATGGGGGGTCAACGTCCGCCGCGGGCGCCGGTTCAACAATCTTTCCAGGCCCTCCGGCCGACGTCCCTCGCCGTCGAGAAACCGCCTGCTCGAACTCCCTCATCCTCGGAGCGTGTGCATCATTCCGATGCATGGCGCGATTTCGCCTCTCCCCGCGTGCGGGAGAGGGTTTCGATCGTGAGACAAGCGGAGCGAAGCGAAGCGGGGGTAGGGGGCGGTGACGGAAGAGGTGCCGGGCTGGAGCCGCCGCGCCCTTCCTGCACCGCCCCTCACCCTCGCCTGCTGCCTTCGGCGGCGCTCTCCCCGCAAGCGGGGAGAGGCGCGAGCGGGCCGAGGCTCATGTCGGCGTGAGGGGCTCCGTGCCGTGCTCTTGGAAGGTGTCGCCGAGGGGCGTGCGAGGCGGCGGCCCGGGTCAGGAGGGAGAGGTTGTCCTCGATCTTGAAGCGCGTCGCGCGGAGCGGCTCGATGATCTTGGCGTTGACGTCCTGCAGGGGATCGCCGACTTGTAGAGGCTGCTGCCGATCGCCGCGAGCAACGCGCCCGGCCCAGCAGAGCGGGATCGCCAGGGTCGTCGTTCGTCGTCGTGCGCGGATCGGCACGGCACGTTGTCCTCGTCCAGGCGCACCAGCAGGTGGCGAATTTCGCCCTCCTCGGGCGCCCGAAGGACAAGGCCGACTCCTCCGCGCATGCCCTCGATCAGTTCCTCCCGCTCGGCTTCCGGGCAGAAGGCGATGTAGACCCGGCCCATCGCCGAGGTCACGAAGTTCGGGCGCAGGCCGAGCACCGTGTGGGTGTGCGCCCAGGGGCTGATGGCGCCCGTCCAGAACTGGATGGCGATGGCGTCGCCGTCGCGGACGCCGATGCCGATCGGCCATTTCAGGCTGCGCG
>CAVWII010000015.1:0-25702 GCA_963754975.1 uncultured Alphaproteobacteria bacterium
AAGATGGCCGACAGCGGGAATCCCATGACCGGCGGCATCGAGGTGACACCGGACGAGGTCACTGAGATCGAGTCGGGAGCCGAGTCGTTCAACGGCTACTCGATCGTGAACGCCGAGAGCATGGAGGCGGCCGTGGAACTCGCGAAGACGAATCCGATGATCACCAGTGTCGTGGTCTACGAGTTGGCCCGCATGTAGCGACACCGAGCGCACGCATCTGGCGGTGCGCGATTTTCCACCGCATCAATGCTCCGCCGGCCATCTCGACGCTCTCGAGTCGTCAGCCTTTGAGCTGGATCCAACTCGTGACGAGCCCGCGGATCGCGTCGGTCTTCGCGGTGAGGTCGTCGTGGTTCAGGATCCGCAGCACCCGGGAGGTGTCACCGTCGCCCTCGAGCACACCGGTCGGGTCGGGCAGTGAGGCCCCGGTGTGGAACATCAGCGACACATGGGTTTTCGTCTTCGGATAGAACGAGGCGATATTGCCCTGGTACATGAAGGTCGGCGCCTGCCACTTGATCGTCTCGGTCACTCGTGGATCGGCGTCCAGGATCACCTGACGTACGCCTTGCACCAGATCCTTCTGCGGGCTGTCGTACCTCTCGAACCACGCGTCGACGACGCTGTCGTGATTGCCGCCCATGGTCCAGACATCCTTCCGGATTCGAACGACATAAGGAAGCGCCGCGTCTCCGCGGCACCTCAGTTGACGATGGACAACGCAACGGCACACGGCGAGCCGTCGGCGAGGTCCTCGATCGAGCGCACCTGTTTCTTCACCGGGAGCAGCAACGACCCGCGGGCCTTGTCCGGGAACAGGGACGTACGCCAGGTGGTGGTGCCGATCGTCGCTTCCACCCGGATGCTGCCGAAGGCGTTGCGCTGCCCTGCTTCACCGATGATGTCGTCGGCGAGGTTGCCGGGGATCGTCACGAAGTGCCATGAGCCCGGACTCGTACTCGTGTATTCCCAGAGATCCCCGTGGAAGTGGAACGGTGCCATGGGTGGATCGTCGCATCAGGGTCCGACGGATGAGGGTGTCGGATCGTTCGTAGGGGCGGATGATGCCGGCACGGCTGTCGGACGTGCCGGAACTGATGGCCTCTCCAAGGCTCGGAACTGGTCGAGCCCGATCCGAGTGCTTGCCTGTATTTCTCGACGGCGGGTCGAACAGTCCGCGGGCTGCTGCGTGGATGAGCAGGGCGGAAGGTCGCCGCGTGCACACCGAGCGCTGGCCGGCCAGCGGTCGATGACGCCCAGCGACCCACCCCGCCGCTCATGACGATCGGCCTGGCTCCAATCCTTCGTCGAGTCGTTCCCTGGCCAGCCGGAGCATCTCTCGTGCGACCATCGGACCGGAGTTCTGGTTCTGGCCAGTGACGAGGTTGCCGTCGACCACCCAGTGGTTGGCCAGAACGTCGATGAGTCGGGTGTTCGACTCATACAGTGCGCCCCTGCGGCGCAGCTCGGTCTCTGGATGTTGTGGTGTGCTGGCGATGCCCAGCTGATGGACCTGGCGGTCGCTCACGGCGGTGAGGTGCCGACCCTCGACCAGCGGTCGACCATCGCGGCCGGTGGCGTTGATCAGGCCGAGGGGTCCGTGACACACACCACCGATGACGAGGTCGGCCGCGTCGGCCTCGGTGATCTTGGTGGCCAGCACCGTGGAGAACCCAAGGTCGAAGGCGGCACCCCAGCCGCCTGCCAGATAGACGATGTCGTATTCGTGAATGTCGAGCTCGCCGATCGGGATCGACGACGTGATCTTGCTCCGGAGATCGGGATCGTCGAGTAACCGATCATCGCTCGCGCTGCGGACGACGGATCTCAGCGAGAGTGGGTCGACGGGGATCAGGCCGCCGGCGGGGCTGGCCACGTCGACGGTCATGCCGGCGTCGACGAAGGCGTAGTAGGCCGCCGTCAGCTCACTGGCGAACACGCCGGTCGGCCGTCCGATGTCGAGTGCGCCGTGGTTGGTCGCGACAACCAGAGCCTTGCGGCCGGTGAGGTCGAAGTGGGCTGGGTTCGGGTCGTCGGGGTGGTACCCGAGCCGCTGCGCGATCAGCCGGATCAGCCGGGTGGCCGGCGCTGCTCGATTCATCGGTTCTTCTCCTTCCAGGCCTCATGACACCGGTTAAGCCTCTCCCGACCTCCGCGGTGGCCGCTGCTGTCGGGGTTGCTCCTCGTCACAAGTATCGTGCGCTTGATCGGCTTGGGTGTGCTCACTGTTATCGAACCGGTCCTGTGCTTCACCGCAGACTGTCGGCAATGCATACAGGTGCTGCTTGGAGTGCTCGGGTGGCCGGCCCTCTTGCGCTCTCCAGGATGGCTTTTCAACCGGGCGAGGTCCTTGCTGGTCGCGCGACGGATGGCGCGGTGCATCCCGGGCTGGGCGGGTGCTGAAGGTGTGGATGGCGATTGACGCTTCGCCACACTGGTGCTTTCGTAGCAGGATTAGGTGTCTGGGGCTGACGGCTGGTAGGGGATCGGGAGGGTTGACATGAAGTACGTCGTGGCCTGGGAAGGTCGGGCAGGTGTTTCGGAGGAGCTGCTGGCCCGCTCGTTGCAGGTCTTTAGCAAGTGGTCACCGAGCGAGGGAAGCGTCTTTCGGGAGTTCGTTGGGCGGGTCGATGGCCGTGGTGGTTTCGCCGTCGTGGAGACCGAGGACGTCACGTTGATCGCGCGCGACATGGCCATCTTCAATGCCTACTTCGATATGAGTGTCTACCCCGTCTTGGATGTCCAGGAGAATGCGCGGATCGCTGCTGAGGCGGTGGAGTTCCGGGGCGGCGTCGACTGATCGAGGTTTAGCCGTCGACTGCCCGAGCGGCGCACCAGTCGCGTTGGTGGAGCGCTCGAACGGAATCAATCAGCCTCGACAACTGACTGTTGGTGACACCCGTCCGCGACGACAGGTCGCCTGGGCTGTCATCCTTCAGGGGGATTGCTATGCAAGCGGATGGGCGCGCCTCGGGCGCCTGGTCATGATCATGTGTCTCGCGATCTTGGCTACGTCCCGTCGTAAACCGCAACGACGTCGACACAGCCCTTCCCCGTCATCGTCCAGCCATGGCGCGGAGATTAAGGTCGCAGATACCGCACGTTTGACCTTCAATTATTGAAATTTTGAGCTAACCTCTCTCCTGTCAGGAACTCTCCGGGAAAGAGGAAGCCCACTATGCAGAAAGTCATCACCGAACTCGTCGACGACATCGACGGCAGCACGGCAGAGGAGACCGTCAGCTTCGCGCTCGACGGTGTTGAGTACGAGATCGACTTGTCGCAGCCGAACGCAAGCAATCTGCGCAAGGGCCTGGACGAGTACGTCTCCAAGGGTCGCAGGACCGGCGGGCGGGCCAAACGTGCCCCGGCTAAGGGCCGTCCAGGCGCGGACAAGGCCGACACCGGAGCCATCCGAGAATGGGCCCAGGCTCACGGTCTGAAGGTCTCCGGACGTGGACGGATCTCCGCGGAGGTTGCGCAGGCCTATCGGAGTGCGCACCAGGGCTGAACGCTCACCAAGCAAGAGAGCTCACCGTTTGGTGGGCTCTCTTTTCGTGTCAGGGGTATATCTCGGCCGGCACCCCTCAGCGCCGGATCGTTGTGCGAATGCGCCCACATCGACGGTGACTGTAGACAGCGGAACATTGATGGCCCGCTCGGCCAACCGACGTCTGGAACTGTCCGAGGACTCCGGCAGACTCCCCCCATGGCCGAACTCGCATACATGGTCCGAGAAGACTGGGGACAACGCGGCACCGCGATGCGCCAGCAGAGCGCCGTGATCCGAGACTGGCTCGGACATCCGCCGTACGTCGTGGCCACCGCCGATCGGAAGAAGTACGAGTCGGACAACAGCGCCGACCGCGAATTCGTGACGTACGTCGCCCAAGCTGCCAACGATCGGAACGTCATTGACCTGTCAGACCTCAACGAGCTTCGACGCGAGGACAAGACGCTCACCCGTCCGCTCATCGTCTTGCACCCCTACAAGGAAAAGGATTGCGATCTGCTGCGCGAGATCGTCGCGTTAAAATCCGTCGCGAGACTGTTCGTCATCGTCTGGTCGCCGCGCGACCTGGTGCGCATGTGGCTCGACGGCGTCGGCGCCGTGAACCTGCACACCCGGTCCGCGCTCGGCGCGCCAGACGCCGTGCAGCTCGAGGCCGCGAAGTGCTGGGTAGATGAGCAATACAACGGGCTGTCGAGCGGCAACGGCAAGGATGCCGTCGTGCAGCTAATGCGTGTGTTCACCGGGGCCGGCTATCCGCTCGATGCCGACACCTGGTTGCGCGCCTTCTTCGCAGCGGGCGGTGAATTCGACGAAGCCGCGAAGGTGGCGAAACTCATCAAGGAAGTGCAGGGCGGCACGCAGCACCGAATCAAGGCGCGCTACCAGCCCGAAATTCTGAGCGTGCTACGCGAGCGCGCTGCCGAAACCGCCTGATCGCCGCCGGCCGACATCCGGAACCCGAAAGACACCCACTGACGCTTCACCCCGCCGTCGAAGCCGTGATGCTCGATCCAGCGCACTTCCAGAGCGCGGGTCTCATCGACGACCAGGTGCCCGATCGTTTCGGGCTCTACGCCATCCGCACGCGCGATCTTGCCGTACTGCCGGATCCGTATCGAGCCATCGCAGAGCGAGCGCTGTTCCGACCTCATCTATCTCGGCGAGGCGACCGGGCAGACGTTGCGGCGACGATTGCTTCGCAACGAGCTCCGCGGCCACGGGCACGGCACCTTCTTCCGGAGCCTAGGAGCCGTGCTTGGCTACCGCCCGACTGCTGGGTCGCTGCTGGGAAAGTCGAACCAGCGGAACTACCGCCTCTCACCCACGGACGCGACGGCAATCGTCGGAGTGGATTAACACGAACCTCGAGGTCTCGTGGTTCGCCTTTGACGAGGGCGTGCACAACGCTGAGGTCGTCCTGATCCAGAAGCACACGCCGCTCCTGAACCTGCGGGATAACCCGGGTGCGCTGCCGCAGCTCTCCGCGCTACGCACACTGTGTTGCCAGATCGCGGTGACGCCGGCAATCTGAGCCGCTCGGGAACTGGCACGTCCGCCTCTAGGATCGGCCTCCGGACACGTCGATCGTGACGAATGGGTGTTCGCGCAGTCTCTGGACGCTGGAGCCGTGGTCGCACCGGCTTGCGGAACGCTGCGAGCGGCCTAACTCAGCAGGTGCTCGTGGTTCGCCTTTGACGAGGGCGTGCACAACGCTGAGGTCTCTGATCCAGAAGCACACGCCGCTCCTGAACCTGCGGGATAACCCGGGTGCGCTGCCGCAGCTCTCCGCGCTACGCACACTGTGTTGCCAGATCGCGGTGACGCCGGCAATCTGAGCCGCTCGGGAACTGGCACGTCCGCCTCTAGGATCGGCCTCCGGACACGTCGATCGTGACGAATGGGTGTTCGCGCAGTCTCTGGACGCTGGAGCCGTGGTCGCACCGGCTTGCGAGACGCTGCGAGCGGCCTAACTCAGCCATGCGCTCGATCCTTGTAATTGTCGGGCACACCAAGGGAAGCGTTCACCTGGGCAGTGAGACGCCCGCCGGGGTCAGCGTTCCTGGTCCAGCCGCCGCTGTGCGGTAAGGAGGTCGCCTGAAAGATCCCAGAACCTGTCGGCGTGATCATGGACCTTGACGACCCGGACGCACCAGACCTCACCTGCGCCGACTGCAAGCGCATCCTCGCGACAGCCGCGCGTAGAGCGCTAGGGCTCCTGCCAGGGAGGCAGGGCAACCTGCCGCGATTGGGCTTCTGCCGTCAGAAAGCTCAGTGCCGCTCGGAGTCCGATCCACGCCGGCTGGATCTGAAGGTTTTGTTCGTAAACCGTGCGCCGTTGCTGGACGCTGGGCGCGGTTGCATGGCGCCCGGTCGGCGCCGCTATTTCGCTCGCAGGACGCCACACGACGCCAGCCGAGAAGCTGGGCGGGAAGGCCCCAAAGAACGCCACTCCATCGCCGCGCATCGACACGACGACCTGATGCATGTGGCGGTCGCGGACGTACCGGAGGCCCGGCAGCACGCGCCCGTCACTGTCGGCGTCACGCCGCTGGGCGTAGCCGGGGTCGGTCTCGCGCAACACCTCATCCAGAGCACACGCCCAGTTGACGAAGTCCACAGCGCTGATGATCATGCTGTCCTCGTCCTGCATGGTGCTGTGTGCGAGCGCGAAGTGCCTGCTGTAGGCATCACGGAGCCCCAACACGGCCAGCCGTGCGGCTGCCAGATCAAGCGTCATGAGCGTGAGCGTTCCAGCGCCTCGGTCACGCACCTGCCTGACACGCCGCCCGCCCACAAGATCAAGGTCTGACGGCGTGGCGATCGACTGGCCCAGCTGATTGACGCCGAGCGGGCCACTTCGAACGCGGGCCGCCGTCCCCGTGGCACCGTCGGCCGTGGCCCGACACCACGGTGTGTGGTTCCACGTCGCGGTCATCGACCGGCTCGACGTCGCGGCCGCTTCCGCCCGAAGTGGGCGACGGGTTGCGGGCACTGATGGACTGGCTGGCAACGGGTGAGATTGGTTTGCCACCAGGGTTGGAGGACCGGTTGAACGGCGCCGTCCTGGCTCGCGAGCGGCTGTCCTCACATGTGTAAAGAGACCTCAAACGGCGTCTGCCTGGGCGGCGCGCGCTTCAGTATCGACCCCCACGAAGTGGTCGCCGGCCTCCGCGCCGAGCCCGGCGCCGACTGGGAGCGGACCCGTATACGTGAATAGTTCGCTTTGAGGATCCTGTGGTCAATCGATCCGAGCGTTTGGACGTTCTGGTCCATGGTCACTCGGGCGGCGGCGTGGCGAGAGGTGTTCTTCGTCTCGCGGGATTGTGACGTACCGGCGGCGGCCGGGCTGCTGCTGACCGGCCCGATCGAACGTGGTGAACTCGAGCACTGGTTACGGGTCGGGTGGCAGCGCAGCCGCGCGTCCGGCCGGATCATCTCCGGCGTTCGGCATTTGTCGATGATGACGGCGGCTTTGCCAAGACGACCCGGCGAATGCGACGCGGACGCTTCCAACGGCGGTGCTCATGGCATAGCCTTGGCCAGGCTTATCGCGAGGCGATCGTGACGGGACGAGGCTGCATCCTTCCGGCGCTGGCTTTCCTGGTCCTCTGTGGGGCGCCGGTCCGCGCGGGCGCCGCCGAGACCGGCCTCGTCTTCGTCTCGAACGAGCGCAGCAGCACCATCGCGATCCTCAACGCGGAGGATCAGGTCGTCGGCTCCTTCCGCACCTGCGCGCGTCCGCGCGGCCTGCGCCTGACCCCCGACCGCAAGCAGCTCATCGTCGGCTGCGGCAGCGACGACACGATCGCACTCTACGACGTGGCGACCCAAAAGCTGGTCAAGCGGTTCCGCAACATCGGCGATCCGGAGACCTTCGACCTGCACCCGAATGGCCGCGATCTCTACATCTCGAACGAGGACAATTCCGAAGCCACGGTGCTCGATCTCGAAACCGGCCAGGTGACGGCCCATTTCCCGACCGGACCCGAGCCGGAGGGCGTTCTGATCACGCCGGACGGGCGCTTCGCCTTCGTCGCCTCCGAGGCGGCGAGCCTCGTCCACGTCATCGACGTCGCGGCCCGCAAGGTCGTCAAGAACATCCTCGTCGGCACGCGCCCGCGGCGCTTCGCGCTGTCGCCCGACGGGCGCGAGCTCTGGGTTTCGGCCGAGCTCGCCGGTCTCGTCGAAATCATCGACACGGCGTCGCTGAGCGTCGTCGGAAATGTCAGCTTCCTGCCGCGGGGGATGCGCCGGGAGGACGTGACGCCGGTCGATCTCGTGATGTCGCGGGACGGGAAGCGCGCCTATGTCGCCCTCGGACGGGCCAATCACGTCGCCGTCGTGGACGTGCCGGGCCGCAAGGTGCTGGACTATATCCTGGTCGGCCGACGTCCCTGGGGCTTGCGCCTGACGAAAGACGAACGGAAGCTCTATGTGGCCAACGGCCTGTCGGACGACCTCTCGATCATCGACACCGGGACCGGCCGGGTGATCCGGTCCGTCCCGGTCGGCAGGGTGCCCTATGCGATCGTGGTGGATGACCAATAGGCGGGCGCTCGGCTTCGTCCTGCGCGCCGCCTTCGCGGCCATGGTCGTCATCGTCGCGCTCGCGCGCGGCGCCGCGGCGTCGGGGACGGAGATCCGCATCGCGGTCGTCGAACGGGACGACGACGGCTTCTACGAAAAGGTCGACGGCGCGGACGGCCTTTACCGCGAGCAGCGCCATCGCCCGTTCCCCGGGGCGGAACTCGGGGCGAAGGACATCGCGGCGCTCGGCGCGACCTCCGACGTCTCTTACGTTCTCGAGCATTTTCCCGTCCCGGCCGATGCCGACGTCGCCGAGGCCGTGAGGCGCGCGGTCGCGTCGGGCGCCGCCGCGCTCCTCCTCGATCTTCCCGCCGACGACATGCGCAACGCGGCGGCGGCGCTGCCGCCGGGACGCATCGCGCTCTTCAACATCCGCCAGGACGGCGACGATCTTCGCCGCGACCTGTGCGCCTCGGACCTGTTCCACGTCCTTCCGAGCCAGGGGGCGCTCACGGACGCGCTGGCGCAATTCGTCGTGCGGCGCAATTGGCGTCGGGTCCTGATGCTCGTCGGGCCAGAGGAGGACGACGCGGCGCTGGCGAAAAGCTTCCAGAACTCGGCAAGGAAATTCGGCGCGCGCATCGTCGAAACGAAGGCCGTCGTCGAGGGCAACGATCCGCGAAACCGGGACCGGACCAACGTCGCGCTCCTGACGGCCGGGGTCGACTACGACGCGGTGTTCGTGGCCGATACGGTCGGCGATTTCGGGCGCTTCATCCAGTACCGCATGGGCCGTCCGCGCCCCGTCCTGGGCAGCGCGGGATTGCGGGCCTCGGCGTGGCATGGAACCTCCGAGCGCTACGGGGCGCCGCAGGTCAATCGTCGTTTCGAGCGGCTGGCGCATCGGCCGATGACCTCCCTCGATTGGAGCGCCTGGGTTGCCGTGCGGGCGATCGGGGAAGCCGTCGCCCGCACCTCCGCGCGGACGCCCGAAGAAATCCTCCGCATCCTGCGGGGCGGCGAACTGCCGATCGAGCTCTCGAAGGGTGTCACCGGCTCGTTCCGGCCCTGGGATCGGCAGCTGAGGCAGCCGATCATGCTGCATACGTCCGACGCGGTGATCGAGTTCGCTCCGCTCGAAGGCTTCCTGCATGAGCATTCGACCCTCGACACCCTGGGTCTCGGCCAGCGCGAGGTCCCCTGCGGATCGCGCTGATCGTCGGCTGCCTCCCTCAGGACATGCCCGCGACAGCCACTCCGAGCCGATCCGGGTAGGGACTGAGCGTGCGCTGCCGTGCCGGCCGGCCAGGGCTCGCGCTTTCGGTCACCGGAGATCGTCGGGCTCGTTGACCGGCGGCAGGGTCAGTTTCGCGATGATCTTGTCCACTTCGGCGCGGCCGATCTCGGCGTTCGCCGTTTCCACCACCCTCCGGTGCAGGCCAAACATCGACGCCGAAAGCGGACCCTCGGGGCAGGCGTCCTGAAAATCGTCGAACCGCATGATCATCGACCGTACAGCCGCGATCCGGCGTCCGATCTGGCGCTCGAACTCGGTCAGCAGGCGCTTGTCCGGCGCCGTGATCGTCACCTGAGCGAGGTAGGCGCGGTTCAGGTTGGCGGCGCAATCGTCCATCACCGAATTCCCCGAGAAAGCCCCGAGCACGCCGACGACGCCGTGCGATCGCCGTGATCTCGCCCTCGCCGGCGGCGGACTCGATCATGTCAGAACCAGTAACTGAACGTGACCGTCCCTTGAATGCCGGGCGGAATGCCTTCTTCGCCGGGGAGCGGCGGCGGACTTCCGAGCCTGAAGCCGAAGCTCTTGCCGCTCTTCTTCGTGGCCGGCGGGACGCCGCTGAGCGCCCTGAGGGATTCCTCCAGGGCGGCGACGTGCGGCTTCACCAGCGCGCCGATCGTCGCCACGTCGGGGAGATCGGGGAACTTCGCCGTGATGCCGGCGATCGTCTGCACGCCCCGCGCGCCGTCCGCGAACACCTTCGGCAACGCCGGCAGGTTGGGCACGGCGTCGTCGTCCGGGAAGTTCAGCTGCAGCTCCCACTTATCCTTGGAGAGCTCGCCGGTGAAATGAAAAGGCCCGGACTCCGCCTTCAGTTTCAGGGTGCCGCCCCACGAGATGCCGACGGACGCGGAGCCGGTGGGCGTCTTCAACTTCGCCGTCGGACCGGTGACCTTGAGATTCAGCGATCCGGCGCCCCTGCCGAGGGTAACACCGTCCGCGAACACGCCGATCACCTGCTTGACGCCGCTGACGAGCTCGCTTTCGTGATCCGAGGAGAGCGGCTTCGGCGAGCTCGGCGAGGAGGAATCGGCAAGCGGTTCGGGCAACAGCCAGACCTGGTTGAAGATCGCCCAACGGGCCACGATCAGGCGCACGTCCTTGTCCGCGACGTCCCCAATTCCGAAAAGCACGTAGAGCCTCACCTCCTTGACGATGTCGTCGATCGTCGCGAAGCGCAGGCTTCCCTTGTTGGCGTCCAGGTACTTCCTGATCCTGTCTTCCCAGTCCATGATTCACCCGCGAGCGCGCAAAAAAGCATAATCCGGAAATCGCCCGTCATCTGTGAGCCATCGCGCTTTCCCGGACCGCCGGATGGCGCTTCCCGCCTCTCCCCGCAAGCGGGGAGAGGCGAAGCCACGCCCACGTCCTACACCCTACGCCCCTCTCGCCAGCGCGGCGAGGCGGCGCCAGCGGGGGAGCTCGACCGGGGTCGCGAAGGGGTCGTAGCCGCGGCGCTCCATGCGCGACAGATACGGCTCGACGAGGGCGAGGGCGCGGAAGGCCGGGCGCGCCGCCGGCGGCAGGGTCGGGAGCAGGATCTCTGGCGAGCGACAGGTGGCGGCGGGCGACGGCGCGCAGGTCCGCGAGCGTCCCGTCGAGGCCGGGGCCGCCGCGGCCGCGTGACGATGTCGTCGCGGGCGACGCCGTGGTGCTGCATGAGGTCCTGCGGCAGGAAGACCTGGCCGCGCCGCGCGTGCCAGGGAAAGGCGCGCAGAAGGCCGGTGAGCGCATAGGCGACGCCGGCATGGCCGGCGGCGTCGGCGCGTGCCGGGATCGGCGCCGTCGGCGAGGACCAGAGCGGCGAGGCGGAAGAGGCTCGAGGAAGTCTCGCCGCAATAGCCCTCGAGGTCGTTGAGGCTCGGCATCGGGTCGTCGTAGAGATCGAAGACGCGCGCATCGACGAGCGCGACGAAGGGCGCGCCGCGGCAGGCGGTAGCGCACGATCGTCGCATCGAGGGCGGCCGCGACCGGATTCGCCGCGCATGTCGCCGCGGGCCTCGCCCTGCAGGGCGTCGCGCCACCATTGCAGGCGGATCTCCCCGGCAGCGCTCTCGCGCACCGCGTCGCGGACGCGCGCGACCTCGACGTTGAAGGCATAGAGCGCGAACAGGGACGGCCGCTTGTCGGCAGGCGCGAAGAGCGTCGCGAAATAGCGGTCGGGATCGGCCTCCCGCACGAGCGTCTCGCAATGCGCCGTCGGCGAAGGCGGAGGCGGGCGCTCACGGCGACGGCGATCAGCGCCGCGCCGACCTTGCGGTTCTCGGCGAGCAGCACGTTGTAGGTGCGCGCCGCGGCCCCGGTCTGCATGACGTCGAGGCCGATCCCGGCCTCGCGGAACCGCCGGCGCAAGGACTCCGGCACGAGGGCGACGTCGGCGCCGGTGCCGAGGAGGAGAAGGTCGAGCGCCGCGCCCTCGGCGAAGACCGGCGCGAGCGACACGGCGTCGATGCTCGCCCGGCACGGCGACGGCCCAGGCATAGACGCCCGAGGGCAGCGCCAGGATCGAGCCGCGATGGGACATCTCGGCGAAGCGGAAGCCGCCGTTGCCGTAGGCGTCGATCGGATGGCGGCCGGGCACGAAGCCTCGGGACGGCGGCGCCGTCGGACACGGCGCGTCGGCCTATTCCGCGGCCTGCGCCACTCCGGGCACCTTGCTCTCGCGGGAGCGACGCGGGAGCGTTCGCGCGCACGCCGAGATAGATCAGCATCGGCGTCGAGATGAAGATCGCCGAGTAGGTGCAGATCACGACGCCGCACAGCATCACCTGCGCGAAGCTCTCGATGGCGCGGCCGCCGAACAGGACGAGCGCGAGGAGCGACAGGAAGGCGGTCGTCGCCGTCATCACCGTGCGCGACATCGTCGAGTTGATCGAGAGGTTCGAGAAGCTCCTCGGCCGGCATCGTCTTGTAGCGGCGCATCAGTTCGCGGGTGCGGTCGAACACGACGACGGTCTCGTTCAGCGAGTAGCCGACGATCGTCAGGATCGCGGCGATCGAGGTCATGTTGAACTCGTGCTGCGTGATGACGAAGAAGCCGACCGTCGAGGACGATGTCGTGCAGGGTGCCGATGATGGCGCCGATGGCGAGTTCGCGCTCGAAGCGGAACCAGAGATAGAACAGGACCGCGATCACCGACAGGATGACGCCGATGGTGCCGGACTGGACGAGCTCGCCCGAGACGCGCGGGCCGACGGTCTCGACGCGGCGGAACTCGTAGTCGTTGCCGAAGGCGTCGCGCGCGCTTGGCGACGACCGCGCTCTGCGCCGCCTCGCCGCCGGGCTGGATCGGCAAAGCGCAGCGAGATGCCGCCGTCGCTTGCCGAATTCCTGCACCTCGGCCTCGCCGAAGCCGAAGCCATTCGCGGTCTCGGCGCACCTTGCCGACATCGGCGACGCCGGACTTCGCCTGCAGCTCCATCAGGGTGCCGCCCTTGAAGTCGATGCCGAAATTGAGGCCGATCGTGAGGAACAGCGCGATCGTCAGCACCGACAGGAAGGCCGAGAACGGGAACGATGAAGCGCCGGAGGCGCATGAAGTCGAAATGTGTCTGGTCCGGCCAGATCCGAATGAGACGCATCGTTGATCTCCTCAGAACGGCAGCGTTTTGGGGCGCAGCTGGTGATACCAGAGCGCGATCATCATGCGCGTCAGCGTCACGGCGGTGATGACGGTGGTGAGGATGCCGAGGATGAAGACGACGGCGAAGCCGTTCACCGGGCCCGAGCCGAGGAAGAACAGGATCGCCGCGGCGATCGCCATCGTCGAGTTCGAATCGATGATGGTGGCGAAGGCGCGGTCGAAGCCGGCCTGGATCGCCGAGACCATGGAGCGGCCCGCCCTCAGCTCCTCGCGGATGCGCTCGTAGATCAGCACGTTCGAATCGACCGCCGTGCCGATGGTGAGCACGATGCCGGCGATGCCGGGCAGGGTCAGCGTCGCTTCGAGCACCGACATCAGGCCGAAGATCAGCCCGACATGGACCGACCAGCGCGATGTTGGCGAAGAGCCCGAAGAGGCCGTAGGTCGCGAACATGAAGACGACGACGAGCAACGCGGCGACGTAGGTCGCCATCTTGCCGGCCTCGATCGAGTCCGCGCCGAGGCCCGGGCCGACGGTGCGCTCCTCGACGACGGTGAGCTTCGCCGGCAGCGCGCCGGCGCGCAGAAGCACCGCGAGGTCGTTCGCCTGCTGCACCGTGAAGCGGCCCGAGATCTGGCCGGCGCCGCCGGTGATCGGCGTCTGGATGACGGGCGCGGAGATGACCTCGTTGTCGAGCACGATGGCGAGCGGGCGGCCGACATTCTCCGACGTCGCCTGGCCGAAGCGCTGCGCGCCGCGGATGTTGAAGCGGAAATTGACGATCGGCTGGTTGGTGCGCTGGTCGAAGGCCGGCTGCGCGTCGGTGAGATCGCCGCCCTCGACGATGATGCGGCGCTCGACCGGCACGCGCTGGCCGTTCATGTCCTTCGAAGGCAGCAGGTCGACGTCGCCCGGTCTGGTCGCTCGCAAGCATGCGGAATTCGAGCTTCGCGGTGCTGCCCGAGGATATCCTTCAGGCGCTGCGGGTCCTGCAGGCCCGGCACCTGCGACGAGGATGCGGTCGGCGCCCTGGCGCTGGATGTTCGGCTCGGTCGTGCCGAGCGCGTCGACGCGGCGGCGGATGACCTCGATCGCCTGCTCGATCGCCCGCCGGACGCGCTCGTTGATGCCGGCATCGGTGAAGGTGAGCTGGACGAGGCCGTCGGGCGAGGCCGTCACCTGAATGTCGCGGTTGCCCGACTGCCCGATCAGCGAGTTGCCGATCGGCTGCGACAGTTCCTGCAGCTTCGGCAGGGCGCGGTCGCGCTGCGCCTGGTCGGGAATGCGCACCTGCACGCCGCGCGGCAGGAGCTGGAGCCCCCCTGCGGATTGACGTTCGCCTCGCGCAGCACGCGGCGGACGTCGTCGCGCAGCTGCGTCGTCTGGCTGCGGATGAGGTCCTGGGTGTCGACTTCGAGGAGGACGTGCGAGCCGCCCTGGAGGTCGAGGCCGAGCACGATCGCCCGGGTCGGCACGATCCAGGCCGGCAGCCAGGAGGGCAGCGCGTGCTGGATCGCCAGCCGCTCGTCCCGGCCGATCAGGCTCGGCACGCCGAGCAGGAGGCCGATCACGATGAACGCGATCGTCGAGATGACCTTGGCTTTCGAGAACCGGAGCATGTCCGCCTATCCTCAACCTCAGCGGCCGGCCGTCAGGCCTTGACCGGCTCGCCCTTGGTCCGGACCTCGGAGACCATGGCGCGGGCGACCTTCACCCGGACCCCGTCGGCGATCTCGATCTCGATGTCGGGCTGGTCGTCGAGGACCTTCGTCACCTTGCCGACGATACCGCCGCTGGTGACGACCGTGTCGCCCCGCCGGACATTCTTGACCAACTCCTGATGGTCCTTCACCCGCTTCTGCTGCGGCCGGATGATCAGGAACCACATGATGACGAAAATCAGGACGAAGGGAACGAGCTGCAAGATCAGGTCGCCGCTGCCTCCACCGAGGGCTCCTTGGGCAAAGCGGGCGTAATCAAGCGTCTCTCCATGGGCAAAGGCGCGACGCGGGCCGAAACGCCCGCTCGCGCCGGGTCGGGATGGTCGAAGCGGCGCGGACTATACCCATCGACCCCGCGAAATCAATGAACCGTGGCGCCGGCAAGCCGTGGACGCTCCCACGGTTCCGAGATAAGCAGCCCCGCTCGCCGCCGCACCCGCCCCGCCGCCCGAAACCCCGGCCATGACCCGCGACCCTTTCGCCGCCCCGGAGGCCCAGGCCCTCCTCGCCCGCATCGCCGAGGCCCTCGACCGGATCGCCCCGGCCGGGCCGGCGCCGGCCGACCTCGCGGCGGCGGACGCCTTCGTCTGGCAGGCGGCCGGGCGGCGCCTTGCCCCGGTGGCCAAGGTCAACCGGGTCGAGATCGGGCTCCTGCGCGGCATCGACCGGGTCCGCGACACCCTTGTCGACAACACCCGCCGCTTCGCCACGGGCCTGCCGGCCAACAACGCCCTCCTCTGGGGCGCCCGCGGCATGGGCAAGTCCTCCCTCGTCAAGGCCGTCCACGCCGAGATCGTCCGGGAGCGGGGCCCGGGCAAAATGCCCTTGAAGCTCATCGAGATTCACCGGGAGGATGTCGAGACCCTGCCCGAATTGATGGCGCTGCTGCGCCCCGACCCGCACCGCTTCGTCGTCTTCTGCGACGATCTCTCCTTCGACCGGGACGACACCTCCTACAAGTCCCTGAAGGCGGTGCTGGAGGGCGGCATCGAGGGCCGGCCCGAGAACGTCATCTTCTACGCCACCTCGAACCGGCGCCACCTCCTGCCCCGGGACATGATGGACAACGAGCGCTCGACCGCGATCAACCCCGGCGAGGCGGTGGAGGAGAAGGTCTCCCTTTCCGACCGCTTCGGCCTCTGGCTCGGCTTCCACCGCTGCAGCCAGGACGAGTACCTGGAGATGGTCTTCGCCTATCTCGACCAGTTCGGCCTCGCCGGCGACCGGGACGCGGTCCGCGCCGAGGCCCTCGAATGGGCCACCACCCGCGGCGCCCGCTCGGGCCGCACCGCCTGGCAGTTCATCCAGGATTACGCCGGGCGGACGGGGCAGGCGATCTGAGGGACGCGGCAAGCGGGAGAGGCGCGACCGCGCTCTTTTGCGATCGGCCGCCGGATGCCGGGCTTGCCTGGGGTTGTGTTGTCCGCATTGCAGTTCCCCGCGATTGCCCCTCCTCCTCCCGGCGGGCGCGATGCAAACTTCCACCATTGTGATCCGCGTTCGAAGAACAGCCTGAGCGGCGCCGACAGCGCCGCGCAAGTTGCAAAGAAACAACCTTGCACCCGCAAACCAATTGGAGGAAATCGATGGCCCGTTCGCTTGCGATGGAAGAGGCGCGCATAAGATCCCGCACGCGGGTCCGCCGGCGCGGCGACATGCCGAAAGACGGATTGCTCCGGGCGTCGCCCTGGACCGGACTTGCCACGGTCGCCGTCTGCGCGGCGGCGATACAGCCCGCCGTCGCCGCCGAATGCAGCCGCGCGACGTTCGCTGGCTCTCTCCCCGCCAACACCACGATTTCGTCAGCGACCGCCGTCGCGGCCGACGCGACCTTCCCGAAATATTGCCGTGTCGAAGGGACGGTGGATCGCGAGATCACGTTCGAACTTCGCCTGCCCGAGACCTGGAACGGCAAGTTCCTCTTCCAGGGCTATGGCGGGCTGGACGGCGCGCCGCCGTCCCTGACGCAGACGCTCGGCCTCGGCAGCCCCGGGGCGCCCCTCGGGCTGCAGCGCGGCTACGCTGTCGTCACCACCGACACCGGACACCGCGGCGCCATCCTTCCCGGCGCCACGGCGCCGGTCTACGACGGCAACTGGGCCCTCAACAATCCGGAGCGACAGGTCAATTTCGCCTACCGCTCGACGCATGTCGTCGCGGATGCGGCGAAGGCCGCGATCAGGTCCTATTACGGTCAGTCGCCGCGCTACTCGTACTACCAGGGCTGCTCTGGCGGCGGCCGCCAGGCGGCGATGGTCGCGCAGCGCTACCCGTCGGATTTCAACGGCGTCGTTTCGGCCGCGCCCTGGCTCAACTTCACCCGGCAGACCATGGGCTTTGCGTGGATCAGCCAAACGCTGTCGCGGTCGCCGGTTGCGGCGGCCAAGCTCCAGGTCATCGCCAAGGCCGCGACGGCGGCCTGCGACGCGCAGGACGGCCTCGCCGACGGACAGGTCACCGAGCCGCAGCGCTGCAAGGTCGATTTCAGCAAGGCCCTCTGCCAGTCCGGCGCCGGCGCCGACTGCCTCACCGAGGCGGAGGCGAAGTCGGTCCAGAGGATCCAGAGCGGCCCGGCGACCTCCGACGGCAAGCCGATCTTCCCCGGACTCGAAGTCGGCGGCGAAGACCTCCAATGGCCCGACGCGATCGTCAACCCGGCGACCGGCGGACCCGGCACGCTCCTCGGATTCCTGCCGGATCAGGTGCTGAAATACTTCGTCTTCGGCCCGCGCTACGACATCCAGACGTTCAACTTCGATCGGGACGCGGTTGCGCTGGAGGCCTTCGACTTCTTGAATGTGAAGCCCGATCTTTCGGCCTTCCGTGCCGCCGGCGGCAAGCTCCTGATGTGGCACGGCCTGAACGATCCGCGGCTGTCGCCCCGCTACTCGATGCGCTACCACGACGAGGTCGCGGGCGCGCTCGGCGGTGACCCGCGCACGACGGACGAGTTCTTCAGGCTTTTCCTCGCGCCGGGCGTCGGCCATTGCTCCGGCGGCAACGGGCCGAACACCCTCGACGCGCTCGCCGCCATCGAGGACTGGGTCGAGCGCGGCGTCGCGCCCGACCGCATCGTCGCCACTCGGCGGACGGCTCAGGGCGCCGTCGAGCGCACGCGGCCGCTCTGTCCCTATCCGCAGGTCGCCGCCTACAGCGGGCAGGGCAGCGTCGACGACGCCGCCAGCTTCACCTGCAGAGGCTCGGTCGGCAATTGAGCCGAAGCGGAACCGGCCGCGCCCCGTCGGCGCGGCCGCTCAGGCGAATGCGGAACGGGTGCGGACTTCCTGAAGGAGCCGTTCGCGGACGGGCGGGGCAGTCTCAGATCGCGCCGAAAGGCAAGTCGTAATAGTCGTAGAGGCGCTTGCCGTAGGCGCGATCGTAGACCGGCTCTTCGCCCTGCCGATAGCTCGGCGCGCCTTCGAGCTTGCGCTTGTCGAGATCGACCACGTAGCCGCCTTGATCGGTGTCGTAGGTCAAGGCTTTCCAAGGTAGCGGATGATAGCTCTCGCCGATGCCGAGGAAGCCGCCGAAGCTGAGTACCGCGTACTCGACCTGCCCGGAGCGCTTGTTGACCATGAAGTTGTACACCTCGCCGAGGTGCTCGCCCTGCCGATTGTAGACCTCGGTCCCTTCGACCTTGTTCGATGCAATGAGGGCATTCGTCTCGTCGATATCGACCCCGTCGGTCGAAGTGCGGTCGAGCGGATCGGTCATCTGAAGCTCCTGTGGACTGCCGAATGGAAGTCCAACGCGAAAGCCGACCATTGGTTACGACGGGTTCGGCGCGCGGGGCCTTCGCGACCTCGGCGCGGCCTGCGCGCCGAACCGCGGGAATGAAAAAGGGATGGCGGGCCGAGCCTCCCGCCATCCCCTCAAGACCGGCCGAATGGCGGCCGGCGGGCTACCCGGAAATCTTCAGTTGCTCGAGAGATGGGAGATCGGGTCCACGGGGGTCTGGCCCTTGCGGATCTCGAAATGGAGCTGCGGCGAGGTAACGTTGCCGGACTGGCCGGAGGTGGCGATGACCTGGCCGCGCTTCACCTTCTCGCCGCGCTTCACGCCGAGCGAGCCGTTATGGGCGTAGGCCGAGACGTAGCCGTTGTCGTGCCGGATGAGGACGAGGTTGCCGTAGCCCTTCACCTCGCTGCCCGCATAGGTGACCGTGCCGGCCTCCGTGGCCTTCACGGGCGTGCCCTCCGGGACGGCGATGTTGATGCCCTCGTTGCCGCCGTTGGCGCCGAAGCCGGCGATGACGCGGCCGCGGGCCGGCCAGCGGAAATCGGTGCCGAGCGCCCCGGTCTGCTCCGGCTCCGCGATCGGCGCCTTCGCGACCTCCGCCGGCGGCGCCGCCTGCGGCGCGGCGACGGCCTGAGCGGCGGGCTTTGCCGGCGCCGGATCGACCTTGGCGGCGACCTGGATCGGGGCCTGCTTTCCGAGGGGCTTCGCCTCGACCTTGGCGAGCTGTGGCGCGGGCGCCGCGCCGGGCTTCGCCTTCGGATCGGCCTTCGCGACCATGCCGGGGCGGACACGCGCCTTCGGATCGGACTTGCCGGCGTCGGCCATCTTCGCGCCGGCCGGTTTCGGCCCCTCGACGAAGCGGAGCTTTTCGGTCTTCGTCACCGCCGGCGCGGTGGCGATGCGGGTCGGCGCGGCGCTGGCGCTGTAGACCGGGATGACGATCTCGCGGCCGGGGCCGAGCTCCTTCGGGCTCGACAGGTTGTTCGCCGAGAGGATCGCCGTCGTCGGCACGCCGTAGCGCTGCGAGATCTGGTTGATGTCGTCGTTGTGGGCGACGGTGATGCGGGTGCCGCCGGTGGCGGTCCAGCCCCCCTGCGCGCTCGTCACCGGGGCCGCGGAGCGGGGGGCGCCGGCGGCCGGCAGCGGCTGCGCCTGGACGGGACCGGCGGGATAGGCCGCGACCTGCGCGTTCGGGTCCTGCGGCTGAACTCGAAGCGACGCGGGCGGAGGAGGCGAACGGATTGGCGAAGGGTTCCGAGAAGCGCGCCGAATCCGTGGTGCAGGCTGCGGCGGCGCCGCCAATCAGACCGACGAGAGCGATCCGCGACACCGCGACGAAACGCGAACGACCCGCACCCTGACCCATCTTCCACCCCACGCAAACGCGACTGCTGTACGCGAATAAAAAAGCGGATTCAGGTTAAGCAAGCGTTGCCGCGGGCCGTATTGCCGACGTTTTCGCGAAGTTTTTCGCGGGGTGCGCCTCAAAGCGCCTGCGCGACGCCGGCGACGAGCGGCGACAGGCGGATCGGCTCGCCGATCTCCTCCGACAGTGCGCCGTCGGCGCCGCGCGAGACGATCGCCAGGCGCGCCGTGCCGTCGACGATCGCCGCGCCGACGGCGCGGCCGCCCGGGCCGAGGAGCGCGGCAAGCGTTTCCGGGATCGCGGCGAGGGAACCGTTGAGGAGAATGCGGTCGAAGCGCTCGCGGATGCGCGGCGCGAGGCCGTCCGCGGTTTCGAGGCGGACCTTGCCCGATACGCCCGCGGCGCGCAGGTGGCCGGTCGCGCTCTGCGTCAGGGTGCCGAAACGGTCGAGCGAGACGACCTCGGCGCCGAGCTGCGCGATGAGCGCCGTGACGTAGCCGCTGCCGGTGCCGATTTCGAGCACCCGCTGCCCTTCCCTAACGGCGAGGGCGACGAGCATGTCGGCGACGGTGCCCGGCGCCGTCATCGTCTGGCCGCAGGGCAGCGGCAGGGCGACGTCGGTGCGCGACAGATCGGCGAAGCGGCGCGGCGCAAAGATCTCGCGCGGTACGAGCTCCATCGCCCGCAGCACCGGCACGTCGCCGATGCCGCGCGAGCGCAGCGACAGCACGAACGACGCCGCCCCGACCGCCGCGGCCTCGGCCCGCGCGGCGGGCGAGGCGGGCAGCGCCTCCGCCTCGAATTCCGGATCGTCCGTCATGGCCCCTCCGCGGCGCATGGTGTCATCGAAGCGCGCCGAAGGCGAGACCAGCACGCGCTTTCGCCTCTCCCCGCTTGCGGGGAGAGGGTTTCGGCTCTGCCGAAACAAGCGAAGCGAAGCGGGGGTGAGGGGGCGGTCCCGGAAGAGGCGCCCTTGCGCGCCGCAGCGCCTTCTTCGCCAGCGCCCCCTCACCCTCGCCAGCTGCGCAGGCTTGCTGCCTTCGGCAGCCCTCTCCCCGCAAGCGGGGAGAGGCAAAGTGCGCCGTGCCCCTACCCGAAGCCCTGCGCGTAGCGGGTCATCGTCGGCTCGTCGGTCATGTCGAGGCGGAGCGGGGTGATCGCGATGCGGCGGTTCTCGATCGCCCAGAGGTCGGTGCCGTTGCCGGGTGAGAAGCGGCGCTTCTCGAAGGCGATCCAGTAATAGGGGTTGCCGCGGCCGTCGAGGCGCTCGTCGATGCGCAATAGCTCCTGGTTGCGCACGCCCTGCGCGACGACGCTGGCGCCGGCGACGTCGCCGGGCTCGCAATCCGGAAAGTTGACGTTGACGAGGCAGCCCTTCTCGATGCCGAGATCCAGGACCTTGCGCACGATGCCGGCGGCGTGCGCCTGCGCGCATTGCCACTTCACCGCGTTGCGCCCGCCGGGGCCGTAGGCCTGCGAAAGCGCGATCGACGGCACGCCGAGAATGGTGCCCTCGATGGCGCCGGCGACGGTGCCGGAATAGCTGACGTCCTCGGCGACGTTCTGGCCGCGGTTGACGCCGGAGAGAACGAGATCCGGCCGCGCCTCGTGCATGAGATGGCGCAGGCCCATGATGACGCAGTCGGTCGGCGTGCCCTTCACCGCGAAGCGGCGCGGGGAGACTTCGCGCAGGCGCAGGGGATCGTTGAGCGAGAGCGAATGCGAGACGCCGCTCTGATCGGTTTCCGGCGCCACCACCCAGACGTCGTCCGAGAGCTGCCGCGCGATCGCTTCGAGCGTGTCGAGGCCGGCGGCGTGAATGCCGTCGTCGTTGGTGCAGAGGATGCGCATCAGGGCCGCTTCTCGATGCGCGTCAGGCCACCCATGTAGGGCTGGAGCGCGGCTGGAATCGCGACGCTGCCGTCCTCGTCCTGGTAGTTCTCCAGGACCGCGATGAGGGCGCGGCCGACGGCGACGCCGGAGCCGTTGAGCGTGTGCACGAAGCGCGTGCCCTTGCCGTCTTTCGGGCGGTAGCGCGCGTTCATGCGCCGGGCCTGGAAATCCGTGCACACGGAGCACGAGGAGATCTCGCGATAGGCGCCCTGCCCCGGCAGCCAGACCTCGATGTCGTAGGTTTTTGCCGATGCAAAACCCATGTCGCCGGTCGAGAGCGTCACCGTGCGAAACGGCAGGTCGAGTTTTTTGAGCACCGCCTCCGCGCAAGACAGCAGGCGCTCGTGCTCGTCGGCGGACGCGTCCGGCGTCGCGATCGAGACGAGCTCGCATTTCACGAACTGATGCTGCCGCAGCATCCCGCGCGTATCGCGCCCGGCGGAGCCCGCTTCGGCGCGGAAGCAGGGCGTGAGCGCGGCGACGCGGATCGGCAGCTCGGCCTCGTCGAGGATTTTTTCGCGGACGAGATTGGTGAGGGGAACTTCGGCCGTGGGGATCAGCCAAAAATCCTCCTTCGACGGAGCCCGTTCGAGCGCCGCGTTCACCATCGCCACGAAATCGACATCGCCCCGCGCGAAGCGCGCGCGATCCTCCTCAGTGTGGCAGTTCAGCGCCTCCGCGAGGAGCTCGGCCCGCGTCAGCGTGCGCTCGGCGACGAACTGATCGTCCCTGAATTTCGGCAGTTGCGCCGTTCCGAACATGACCTCGTCCCGCACCAGAAGCGGCGGCGCCACTTCCGTGTAGCCGTGCTCGTTCGTGTGCAGGTCGATCATGAACTGGCCGAGCGCCCGTTCGAGCCGCGCGAGCCCGCTCTTCAGGACGACGAAGCGCGAGCCCGAGAGCTTCGCGGCCATCTCGAAATCCATCTGCCCGAGGGCTTCGCCGATCTCGAAATGCTGCCGCGCCCAGTTCGTCTGCCGCGTCTCGCCGACGCGATGGCGCTCGACATTGGCGCTCTCGTCGGGGCCGACGGGCACCTCGGGCTTCGGCAGGTTCGGGATGATCGCGAGCGCTTCATCGAGCGCGCGCAGGGCCTCGCGCTCCTCCTCTTCGAGCCGCGGCACGTCCTCCTTAAGGCTCGCGACCTCGGCCATCAGCGCCTGCGCGCGGGCCTCGTCCCTCTTCGCCTTCGCCTGGCCGATCTCCTTCGAGAGCGCGTTGCGCCGCTCGAGGGCCTGCTGCAGGGCGAAGATCGCCGCCTTGCGGCGGTCGTCGAGGGCGATCAGCCGCTCCGACGCGGGCGCAAGGCTGCGGCTTTCGAGCCCCTTGTCGAAGGCAGCGGCGTTCTGACGGATGAAGCGGATGTCGTGCATCGGGACGGACCGGCTCCGGAGGAGAGGCAGGCCGGCCGCCCCGCCCTAGGCGGTGGCCGCGCGCGCGGCCTCCTCCTGCGCGCGCTTCCGCTCGACCATGCGGACCGAGAGGATGCTCGCCTCGTAAAGAAGCAGCGTGGGGACCGCAAGCGCCAACTGGCTGATCACGTCGGGGGGCGTCAGCACCGCGGCGATGACGAAGACGACGACGATCGCGTAGCGGCGCTTTTCCTTGAGGAACTGCGCGTCGATGATGCCGGCCCGCGCCAGCAGCGTCAGCACGACGGGGAGCTGGAAGCAGATTCCGAAGGCGAAGATCAAGGTCATGATCAGCGACAGGTACTCGCTGACCTTCGGCAAAAACTCGATCGCCGGCGTCGACGCGGTGGCGAGCTGCTGCATTCCGACCGAGTAGCGCATCAGGATCGGCATGGCGATGAAGTAGACGACCGAGGCGCCGACCGTGAACAGAACCGGCGTCGCGACGAGATACGGCAGAAAGGCCTGGCGCTCGTTCTTGTAGAGGCCGGGCGCGACGAACTTGTAGAGCTGCCCGGCGATCACCGGGAAGGCGAGGAAGCCCGCGCCGAAGGCCGCGACCTGGATCTGCGTGAACAGGTATTCGAGCCCGTGCGTGAAGACGAGGCGCGCGTGCTCCGGCGAGCCGACCGCGAGCACGTAGGGCCAGACCAGGATGTTGTAGATGTATTTCGCGAGCGCGAAGCAGATGAAGAACATCAGGACGAACGCGACGATCGCCTTGATCAGGCGCGAGCGCAGCTCGATCAGGTGCTCGATGAGGGGCGCGCGGGACGCCTCGACCTCGTCTTCCGGCTCGCTCGCCATCTAGAGCATGCTGCCTTGTGCTGGAATCGTCCGTAGCCGTGCAAGACTGCCCCGCATCCGTATCTCCAAACGCCGGGCGTTTCGCGCCCCTCCCCAAGGGGGGAGCGGACTCACATAGCGCGGGGCTGGATTTCGGGCGAGGTAAAGGCGCTTCTCGCCTCTCCCCGCTTGCGGGGAGAGGGCCGCCGAAGGCGGCAAGCCTGCGCAGCAGGCGAGGGTGAGGGGGCGGCGACGAAGGAGGCGCTGCGGTCGGGGAAGGCGCCTCTTCCTGTACCGCCCCCTCACCCCCGCTTCGCTTCGCGCCGCTCGTTCGGCGGAAGGCCGAACCCTCTCCCCGCAAGCGGGGAGTGGCGAACCCGCGCCTCTCTCACGAGCCGTCAGGCACCGCCAGCTGCCTCCATCGAACCGCATCATGCTACGGGGCCTTCTCCGCCGGCGGCGAAGCGGGCGCGGGCGCGCCCTCCGGAACGGCTTCGAGCGCCGGCGGCTCGGTCAGGGGCGGGAGCGCGGGCTCCGCGGCAGCGATGGGCGCCTCGACGGCGCTCTTCAATTCGTCTCGGACCGTCTCGACCGGGTTGAAGGTCTGCGTGTTGAGGGAGGAGACGGACTCGTTGACGTCCGCGATCTGGCGCTTGACCTCGTCGAGCTCGGCCTCGCGCATCGCCTCGTTGAACTGGCTCTGGAACTCGGCCGCCATGCGGCGCACCTTCGTCGTCATCTGGCCGACCGTGCGCAGGGCCTTGGGCAGGTCCTTCGGGCCGATGACGACCAGCGCGACGGCGCCGATCACCATCACTTCACCCCAGCTCATGTCGAACATGGCGCGGTCCTGGACCCCTGCCCCTTCGCGGGCCGCTCGCGTCTCAGCCGAGGGCCGCCGGGCGGACGGATGGCTGGCGAGGGGCGAAATTAGCCGAGCTTGCGCTCCGTCGCGGCCGGGGCCGGCGTGCTCGCGGGCTGATGCTCGAGATTCTTGACGGGCTCGCCGGGGACCGGCGCGCCGGCGGTCGTCGCCGGGCTGTCCTCGTCCGCCATGCCCTTCTTGAAGGCTTTGATGCCCTTCGCCACGTCGCCCATCATCTCGGAAATCTTGCCGCGCCCGAACAGCAGCATGACCACGAGACCGACGACGAGCCAATGCCAGATGCTGACGCCACCCATCGGCCTTCTCCCTGCGCCCGCGCCGGCCAAGGCTGGCCCCCGCGCGCTCTTGTCGTGAACTGGCGGCCAACCTAGGGACGGGTCGACCCGAATACAAGAACTTCGTTCTGGTCGATATCGACGCCCACCTCCTGCCCGCCCCGCCCTTTCGCCGGCTCGCGGACCCGCGCCTGGAGGGGCCGGTCGAGACCCTGGACGGCGACGTGAACGAGGTCGACCTCGCCAAGGAAGCGCCGCGAGAGCACCCGTCCGGGCAGGCAGAAACCCGCCGGCGCGAGGCGCACGCCCTGCGGCCGGATGCAGACCACGGCCCCCTCCCCCTCCGAAAGATGGGATGCGCCAAAGATGCCGACGGGAGTCGCGACGCGGCCGTTGCGGACCGTACCCTCGACCTCGTTGAAATCGCAGAAGAATCGCGCCGCGAAGAGGTCCGCCGGCCGCCTGTAGAGCTCCTCGGCGCCGCCCTGCTGCACGATGCGGCCGGCGCGCATCAAAACGATGCGGTCGGCGATCATCATCGCCTCTTCCGGATCGTGGGTGACGACGATCGTCGTCGCCCGGCTCTCGCGCAGGATCGCCACGGTCTCCTCGCGGATGGCGTCGCGCATGCGCCGGTCGAGGTTCGAGAACGGCTCGTCCATCAGCAGTACGCCCGGCCGCGGCGCGATCCGTCGCCGAGGC
>CAVWII010000016.1:0-155817 GCA_963754975.1 uncultured Alphaproteobacteria bacterium
GAATCCCGCCTTACCGGTGCTCCGGACGGATCTGCAGCGAGCGTGTCGAGGCAAGGGGGAGCCACGCCGAGGATCGCGTTCGGCCCGTACCGGCCGCCCGCCAGAGGTGCGAGCGCACGGTTGACTCGGCGGCAGAGCGATGCCCTCGAGGCTCTCGTCGACCGGTACGTAAGGCGAACGGCCACGTCCAGACGGTTCACTGAGGAGAACCGCGGGCATCTCGCCGACCCGAGATCCGTGGCCGGGTTCCGGCTCTCTTGGAAGGAGATGGTCTATCCGATCGTCACGATCCGGTCGTCGGGATCGAAGCTCTGGGACGTCGACGGCAACGAGTACGTCGACCTCACGAACGGATTCGGCATGCATCCTGTTCGGTCACAACCCGCCGTTCATCCGCGAGGCGCGTCGAGGCGCAGTCGACGCAGGGCATCGAGATCGGTCCCCAGACACCGCTCGCGGGTGACGTCGCGAGGCTAGTCTGCGGAGATGGTCGGCATGGAGCGGGTCGCGTTCTGCAGCACCGGCTCCGAGGCCGTGATGGCGGCGATCCGCGTCGCACGCACCGTGTCCGGCCGCGACAAGATCGTCATGTTCGACCGGCGCGTACCACGGGATCTTCGACGAAGTGCTGGTCCGGCCGACGAAAGCGCGACGGCAGCGCGAGGTCCGTTCCCATTGCTCCGGCATTCCGTCCGCGATGATCGACAACATCCTCGTCCTCGAGTACGGGACGCCGGAGACGCTCGCAGACATCAAGTCGCTGAGCCGCGGCAGCTCGCCGCGGTGCTCGTGGAGCCCGTGCAGAGCCGGCGCCCCGAACTCGCAGCCGCGTCGACTTCCTGCACGAGCTGCGCACGATCACGGAGCAGCGAGATCGCGCTCGTCTTCGACGAGGTCGTCACCGGATTTCGCGTGCACCCCGGCGGCGCCCAGGCGCTCTTCGGCGTCCGCGCCGATCATCGCGACGTACGGCAAGGTCGTCGGTGGCGGCCTGCCGATCGGCTCGTCGCGGGTCAGCGCGAAGTACCTCGATGCGCTCGACGGAGGCACCTGGAGCTACGGCGACGACTCGCTGCCGGAGGTCGGCGTGACGTTCTTCGCCGGCACCTTCGTCCGCCATCCGCTAGCACTCGCTGCCGCACGGGCGGTGCTGCTGCGAAGCTGAAGGAGGAAGGTCCTGAGCTGCAGCGAACGCTGAACATGCGCACGACCCGTTCGTCGAGAGCTCGAAGAAGTCATCGCTGAGCTCGGTGCGCCGGTGCGCGTGACTCATTTCTCGTCGTGGTTCTGCTGTCAACTTCCGGCGGACGATCTTCCATCGCGAGCCGCTGTCTACGCGTCATGCGCCAGAAGGGCATGCACATGTGGGAAGGCCGCGCCGGCTTCCTGACGCCTGCCCACAGCGATGCGGACCTCGACACGCGTCGTCTCGGCGTTCAGGGACACGCATCGCGGAGATGCAGGCCGCCGATTTCCTGCCCAAATGTGCCGACGTGCCGCGGCGAGCGATCTGCACGTGGCCGATGCGCCGTTTCGCGCTGACCGAGCCGCAGCGCGAGATGTGCGCCGCGACACTGATGGGCGACGAGGCGAACTGCTCGTACAACCAGTGCTTCGTGCTGAAGCTGCACGGCCCGCTGTCGGTGGAATCGCTGCACAAAGCGCTCGCCGACGTCGTCCAACGCCACGAGGCACTGCGCCTTTCGATCGATCTGACCGACGAATCGCAACGCGTGCTGTCCGACGTCGAAGTCGCGCTGCCGCTCACCGACCTCAGCGCGCTGGACGAGCGAGAGCGCGAGGATGCGATCGCGCGCATGATCGATCGCGAGACACGCACACCGTTCGATCTCGCCGCCGCGCCGCTGTGGCGTGCGGGAATCATCCGCGAAGCGCCCGACCGCCATCGACTCGTGTTCACTGCGCATCACGTCGTCGTCGATGGCTGGTCGTCGGCGGTGATCTTCGGCGATCTCGCGAAAATCTATGCGGCCGATCGCTTCGGCCTGCCGGCGACGTTGCCTCCGGCCGCATCCTTTCGCGATTTCGTCGGCCGATCAGCAGAGCCCCGCCATCGTCGCGGAAATGGATGCGGCGCTTGAATTCTGGGCGGCGCAATACGCGAGCGGCGTGCCGGCGTTCGAACTACCGCTCGATCGCGCGCGGCCCTCGTTCAAGACCTACACCGCCGGCCGGCAGGTGCTCGCGATCGACAAGGAGCTCTACCAGGCCGTTCGGACCTGCGCCGCGCAGCACGGTGCGACGCTGTTCGTCGCGTTGCTCGCCGCATTCGAAGTGCTCGTCGCGCGCCTCGCGTCCGTCGACGATCTCATCATCGGCGTGCCGATGGCGAGCCAGGCGCTGCAGGAGAACGGCCATCTCGTCGCGCACGGCGTCAACACGATCCCGCTGCGTTGCCGCGTCGATGCGCAGCAGACGTTCGCCGAGCACCTGCGCGCGGCGCGCAGGACATTCCTTGATGCGCAGGCGCATCAGCGCCTCACGTTCGGCACGCTCGTGCAGAAACTCAGGCTGCCCCGCGATCCGAGCCGCACGCCGCTCGTGTCGGTCATCTTCAACATCGACAAGTTCGGCAGCCCGTTCGATTTCGGCGAGGTTGCCGTCGCCGGCGTCGAGACGCCAAAGGCGTTCTACAACTTCGAGCTCGGCATAAACGCGATCGACGACGGCGAGACCATCCTGCTCGAATGCGACTTCAACGCGGACCTCTTCGATGCCGCGACGGTCGCGGGCTGGCTTGCGCAATACCGTCGGCTGCTCGAACGCGTCGCGGCGGAGCCGACCGTTCCGCTCGCTGCGCTGTCGCTGCTCACGCCAGGCCGAACGTGCCGCGTTGGTGGGTGTGGAGCCGATTCCGACGTTCGTGACGCGGGATGCGACGTTGCATGGCGCGTTCGCGCGTCAGGTCGCGGCGACCCCCGAGGCGATCGCGCTGAGCATCGACACGGCGTCGGGGCGCGAGGAGTTGAGCTACGCCGAGCTCGACCGCCGCGCCGAGGCGCTGGCCGCGCACCTGCGCGCGCTGGGCGTCGGCGCCAACCAGGTGGTCGGTCTTCGCGTCGAGCGCAGCGCCGACGTCGTGATCGGCATCCTGGCGATCCTCAAGGCCGGCGGCGCCTACCTGCCGCTGGACCCGGTCTACCCGACCGAGCGCATCGCGTTCATGCTGCAGGATGCCGCGGTGCGCGTGGTGCTGACCCAGCGCGCGCTGGCCGGCGAGCTCTCGGCGCTGCCCGTCGACGTGCGTGTGCCTCGACGAGCCGCTGCCGCCCGACCGCGGCGGCCCCGCCGGCGGTGCCGGGTGCCGGCGAGGACCTGGCCTACGTCATCTACACGTCGGGCTCGACCGGCCAGCCCAAGGGCGTGCGCGTCACGCACCGCAACGTGCTGCGGCTGTTCGCCGCCACCGACGCCTGGTTCGGCTTCGGCGCCCACCGACGTCTGGACGCTGTTCCACTCCTACGCCTTCGACTTCTCGGTCTGGGAGATCTGGGGTGCGCTGCTGGACGGCGGCCGCCTCGTGGTCGTGCCGCAGGACACCAGCCGCGATCCGGCCGCGTTCCGCGCGCTGCTGGTGCGCGAACAGGTCACCGTGCTCAACCAGACCCCGTCCGCGTTCCGCGCAGCTCATCGACGCCGACCGCGCCGCGCCGCCGGGCGCGTTCGCGCTGCGCTACGTCGTCTTCGGCGGCGAGGCGCTGGAGCTGCAGAGCCTGCGCCCCTGGTTCGACCGCTACGGCGACGACACGCCACGGCTGGTCAACATGTACGGCATCACCGAGACCACCGTGCACGTGACCTACCGGCCGATCACCCGGGCCGATCTCGACGCCGGCGCCGGCAGCGTCATCGGCGTGCCGATCCCCGACCTTCGGATCTACCTGCTCGATGCGCACGGCCAGCCGGTGCCGATCGGCGTCGCCGGCGAGATGTACGTCGCCGGCGCCGGCGTCGCCGACGGCTATCTCAACCGCCCCGAGCTGACCGCGGAGCGCTTCGTGCCCGACCCGTTCCACGGCGGGCGCCTGTACCGCACCGGCGATCTGGCCCGCCGCCTCGCCGACGGCGACCTCGAATACCTCGGCCGCATCGACCAGCAGGTCAAGATCCGCGGCTTCCGCATCGAACTCGGCGAGATCGAGGCCGCCATCGCCGCAGCACCCCGCCGTCCGCCAGGTCGCCGTCATCGACCGCGAGGACACCCCGGGCGAGAAGACGCTCGTCGCCTACCTCGTCGCCGACACCCCGCCGCCCACCCTGATCGCCGACCTGCGCGAAACACTGCGCACCCGCCTGCCCGACTACATGGTGCCCGCACACTTCCTCTACCTCGACGCACTGCCGCTGACACCCAACGGCAAACTCGACCGCAAAGCACTACCCGCACCCGAACACGGACACACCGAGCCGCGCGAGATCGTCGATCCGCGTTCGTCCAGCGAGGCGCTCGTCGTCGCCGTGTTCAACGAAGTGCTCGATCGCAGCGATGTCGGCGTCTTCGACAACTTCTTCGATCTCGGCGGCAGTTCGCTGATGGCCGCGCGCGTGATGGCGAAGCTGCGCGAGACGGCTCGCGTCGATCTGCCGCTGCGCAACCTGTTCGAGCGGCCGACGCCCGAGCAGCTCGCCGTCGCGATCGACGCTCTGTCCTGGACGGCTATCGGCAGCGCTTCGGCCGCGGCCGCCGGCACAAGGCGAAAGAGAGGAAATCGAGCTGTGACGGTTGCCGACCTTCTCGCCGAGCTGCGCAAGCTCGACGTCCATGTCGTGCTCGACGGCGACCGCCTGTGCCTCAATGCACCGGCCGGGGTCCTGACCGACGAACACAAGCGCGATCTCGCCCAGCGCAAGTCCGAGATCATCGCGTTCCTGCGCGAGGCGCAGCAGCTTGCCGCGCAGCAGCGCGCAATCGTGCCGCTCGAAGCCGCCGGAACGCGAACGCCGATCTTCGCCGTGGCCGGGCACAACGGCGACGTGTTCGCTTATCGCTGCGCTCGCGCAGCATCTCGGCCCGGACCAGCCGTTCTTCGGCCTGCAGCCGCCCGGGCTCGAGGAAGGCAGCGAACCGCTGACGCGCGTCGAAGACATGGCGCGCTATTTCGCGGAGCAGATCCGCGCGTTCCGGCCCGTCGGGCCCATGTCGATCGCCGGTTTCTGCGCCGGCGGCACGATCGCGTTCGAGCTTGCGCGCGAGCTGACGAAGTCGGGCGCGTGTATCACGAATCTCATACTGTTCGGCGCGCCATACTGCTCGTCGTACCGTGCCTTGCAGCAGACGATGGCCCGGGCCCGTTACTACACCAGCCGTTCCGTGACGCATGCCCGCGCGCTGCGCACGATGCCCGCGGCCGAGCGCGCGCGTTATCTCGCCGAACGCGCACGCAAGCTGCTGCCGCGCGAGGCCGAGGAGGCCTCCGATCCGGTCCTGATCCGACGCGGCGCCGTCGAGGAGGCGACGATCGCCGCGGTGCGCGCGTATTCGCCGGAGCCGTCCGGCAGCCACATCGACTTCATGATTCCTTGCGAGTCGTGGAAGCGTTCGTCGGACGATCCGTTGCGCTGGAGTCGCCTCGCCGCGAGCAGCACGGTGTTCGTCGGACCCGACGACTGCAACGGCGACACCATGCTCCTGCCCGAGCACGCCGCGACGTTCGCCGCATTCGTCGCCGACGCGCAGCAACGCCATGCGCGAGGGGCGCGGCATGAAGTTGACTGATCAAATCGACCGGCGCAAGGGACTGAGCCGCTCGGCGTTCGAGCACGAGTACGTGCTCGCGAACCGGCCGGTCGTCATCACCGACGCGATCGACCACTGGCGCGCATTGGGCCGCTGGACACCGGACTTCTTCAAACGGCACCACGGCGCGCTGCAGGTGCAGATCGACGGCGAGACGCTGAGCTTGGCCGAGCTCATCGACCGGGTCGAAGCCTCGTCGGAGGCGCAGCCGGCCCCCTACCTGCGCAACCAGTCGCTCAGCGACTGGCCGCGCGAGCTCTGGGACGACGTGCATCCCATGCCCGACTGCACGGGACCGAACTGGCTCGAGAGCCGGCTGTTCCCCTCGCGCGAGTCGCTGTCGTTCGTCGAGGTCTACATCGGCGGCCGCGGCGCCCACTTTCCGGTGCTTCACTACGACAACTGGCACACCCACGCCTATCTGATGCAGCTCTACGGCGACAAGGAGTACGTGGCCTTCGCGCCCGACCAGACGGCGCGCATGTACCCGCGCGGCGGCCGCGAGGAGAACAAGTCGCGGATCGGCGACCTGGTTCACCCCGATCTCGATGAATTTCCGCTGTTCGAGCAGGCCGAAGGCATTCGTTTTTCACTGCACGCCGGCGAGACCCTGTTCGTGCCCTCCGGCTGGTGGCACACCGCACGCATCCTGAGCCCGTCGGTGACCGTGTCGATCAACGGTGTGAACCGCGCCAACGCGCGATCGTTCAGGCGCGACTACTGCGCCAACCTGCGCCGCTACTCGCCGCTGCGCGCGGCGGTGGTGCAGACCTTGCTCATCGTCGGCGAGCGGCTGGACCTCTTCGAAATATAGGCCTAGACCGAAGTTCCCCTTGTAGTGAACTTGAATTCTCGTTTGTGTCGTTGAACGTGCGTTTCGCGCCTAGACACAGCTCGATGCGTAGACGTGTACTTCTTGTATATGCGGCGTGTCAGACACTGATATACCAACATGCCGCCGATAAGTGTGCTGATCGGAAAAATAGCCGACGTTGGTGGGCAGGCCGAAGGCACCCGGCGGAGCTTGTGAAGCCGGGTCGTGTTGTGCCGGTGTGGGTTTGGGTTAGGCGGCGGGTTCGAGGGTGACTCGGTAGCCCATGGCGGTGAGTTGGGCGATGTGGTTGCGGATCTTGCGGTCGAGGTCGATGCGGGGGCTGGTGGTAGTCCGGTCCGAGGTCGTGGAGCGTGCGGTGGAGTCGGTGAGGAGGTGGTAGATGATGACGAGGATGGAGCGGGCGATGGCGACCGAGGGCCTTGAGCTTGCCGCGGCGGCGGACGATGCGCCGGTAGCGTTCGCCGAGGAAGGTGTTGGTCTTGCCGGCGGCGGGGCGGCGTCGCCGAGGGTGCCCCCCAGGTAGGGGTTGCCCTTGCCGCTCTTGCCGTGACTGGTTAGCTGCTCCGGACTGGCGTGTGGGAGGGCAGAGTTTCGCCCACGACACCAGGTGCGCGGGGGTGGGGAAGCGGTGATGTCGAGGCCGATCTCGGCGAGGACGACCAGGGCGCGCGTTCGGGCCCACGCCGGCGATCTCGTCGAGGCGGTCGATCGGCGCCGAGTGCGGTCTCGGACACGGTGTCGATCGACTGGCCGGGGGTCGGGCCAGCGGGGCGCGGGTCGACGGGCTGGGCGTCGGGCATCGCCGCCAGCAACTGGTCGATGCGGGCGGTGAGGGTGTCGATCTGGGTGGTCAGGGCGTCGATCTGGTTCAGCAGCATCCGGGCGAGTTCGGCGTGATGGTCGTCGAACCGACCGTCGAGGGCGGCGACCAAGGCCGAGTGTTTGGTCTTCATCCGGCCGCGGGCCAGCCCGGCGAGCACCTTCTATTCGCCGTCCGGCGATCAGCGCCTCGATCATGGCGCGTCCGGACACGCCCATGATGTCGGTGACTACCGCCGAGATCCTCGATCAGGGTGTCTTCGAGCAGTTTCTCCAGCCGCTGCACCTGCCGGGGAACGGTCGTGGTGAGATCGGTGCGCAGCCGGGTGTAGTCGCGTAATCGCCGGATCGGTGCCGGCGGCACGAAACTCGGCCGCAGCAGGCCTTTCTCGGTCAGCTTGGCCAGCCACACCGCGTCCAGCTTGTCCGTCTTGGCTCGGCCGGGGACGTTCTTGACCTCGCGGGCGTTGACCAGCTGCACGTCCAGGCCCGCCGCTTCGAGCAGGTAGTACCAGATCCGCCAGTCGGGTAGCCCCGACGCGTCGCCGCGCCAGGGGCCCCAAAGAACCGGCCGTGCCCGCTTTCCAGGCAACCGGCTCAAGCAAGCCCGGTGAAGAGTCGCTGCCGCAGCCGCCGTACATCGTCCTCGACGCGGCGCCAATCCACGGCGTCCCAATCGAGGACCTCGTCCTCAGGGTCCGTTCACCTGACGGTGTCCAACTTGCCCATCGGTTCCGGCATCTCCAATCAGCTGCTCCTCACAGGCTCACCAGACCCACGTCAGCTCCCTTTCGGGCCGGGCAACCGCCCGTATCCGACCAGTTATGCGGACCATTTGGCGGAGGGGCCGATACACGGGTTCCCGGTTTCCTGTCGCCTTTCGACCGTCGGCGTTGGCTTCTTGGGTCCTCCTGCGCCCGCTGGGTAGGTTCAGCCTTCCTCACGGTCGGCCTACCGGCGGTCGACCCGCCGGACCCCAACGGGGTTGTCATGTTGCGCATGAACAAGATTCGACCGGGCAGGGCGCCCCCTTTACCCCGGGGACGGTGGTGCGCTCCCGGCCGACAACTACTCTCCGGCCGGCACCCGCCGCTTCCCAGCGGCCTAGTCCCTACGGCCCCGCTGACCCATCCCATCGGCGGGGGTCACCTTCACGAGGCGTCATCGGGGGTTCACTCACGTTCGCCCATCACCCCGAGATGGCTGGCGGCCACCCCAGGGCCGGAAAGCGAGCCACCTCCCGCTGGTCTTCCTCGCCCGCGACCACCGGATGGAACGGCGGCCGCTTCGGCTTCGACCCCGGGCCGCCGCGCTCGGCGTGGCCGGGGCGTGCGGCCTGGGCCGCCCGGCGGCGGGGCGGCAAGGTCCGGCGCCACTGCATCTGCCGCTGGAGCAGAGCATTCGTCCGCTCGAGCTTCTGGCGTAGAGCGTCCTCGGCCGCGCCCAGGTTGCGGACGGAGACGCCGGCGCCTTCCATTGCGGCGCGCGATGCGGACACCGCGGCCTTCTGCGCCTCGAATGCTGCGACGCCGCCGACACGGCGCGCTGCGCCGCGTGGTAGTCGCGCGCCAGTGCCTTCGACGGCTCGCCGGCCTTCGCCATCGTCTGCCGAGACGGACGACCTCCGCCTGCGCCTGGACGAAGGCGGTCCGCGTCTTCACGAGGCCGCTGTGAAGGTCGCGGAAGTCCTGCACCTTCTTCAGCGAGGCGGAGAGCTGCTCGACCTTCTGCGCCATCGCCGACGTGCCGGCGGCCATGGAGGCGTTTACGGCCTTGCCGGCCTTGCCGATGCTCTCCGCGACCTCGCGACCTTGGCGAAGGTCGGCCGACGCCCTGTCGTCGCCGGTGATGATCGCCCGCGCTTCGAGGATTTGCGGCACGCTACTTCCTCTTCAGTTTGATGCGGCTTCGCACGATTGACCTCCTACGACAGGCTGGGGCGAGGATCGCGCTTTTCGTTATCGGGCTGGCCGCTTCGCCCTCATGCAGTGCCCCTGAGCCGGCGCGCCGCGCGGACGCAGCGTGCAATATCAGACTGCGACCCCGTTGAGGCGAACGCGGACCGTCGTACCACCGGCGTCGGCGGCAAGCAGCGCGGCGCCGACGAGCTTGTTGCCGGTGGCGGTCGAGGTCATCGCTTTTGCCGCGTTGTCCCAGTATACCTTTGCGCCTTGAGCGAACGTGCTGCCGTCCTTCGCCATCTCGAAGACGCCTTGAGTTTCGACCTCGACTTCGGCGCCCTCGGCCGCATCCGTCGCGGCGATGCCGAAGAGTGCGCCGACGAGGACGCCGCCGCCGGAGGCGACGCCACCGGCGGGCGCGATGAGCGTCACGGCGACGCCCGGCTGAACGAAGTTCTTCATGAGTTCACACTCCTTTTGACGAGTAGATGCGGACGGTCCGCGGCCGCGGCCGGCCGGCGCACGCCGCCTCGGCCTCGGCGATCGCCGCCTTGAGCTCCGTGAGGTTCGCGGGATGAAAGCGCACCTCCTCCTCGACGTCGTTCGAGCGGGAGCGCAGTACGCTCTCCTTCTCCCCGGCGACGAGCTCGTGGTAGGCGCGGCGCAGCTCGGCCGCGCGTGCGCACGGATCGGACCAGTCGATCATCACGCGCCGGCGTTTTGGTACCAGCCGCGCCAGTCGACGAAGCCGGCGCCGAAATCGACACGCGCCCGGACTCGAACCCCGTCCACTTCGAAGCCGGCGCGCGTCTCCGTCTGAACGCCCTCCTGCCCCTCGAGGTGGGAGAACTCGAGCCCGTCGATCGAGGCGGCGTCGGCGCTCACATACCAGCGCTTCGCATCGGTGAGCCGGGGCTCGACGACGAGGGAGAGCTTGCCGGAGAAGGGGTTCACGTCGTCCGCCTTCGCCGGCATGAGCGATGTGAGTAGCTGCTCGGCGTCCGTCTCGAGATCGCTCGGGATGACGAGAAACTTCGGCGTCACCTCGATGAGCTCGCCGGTGAGGCCTACCTGCTTGCGCATGGCCGTGCGCGCCGCGCTGAGCGAGGCGACGGAGATTGCCGCGCCGGTCGCCGCCTTGTTCGAGTGGCCGGTGTGGAACAGCAGCTCATCGCAGGGCCGTTGCCGGCGCCGCTGACGAGGAGATCGACGAAAAGCTGAGCCTCCGTCGCGGCCGCCGCCTGACCGAGCCGACGCGCGAGATCGGCGAAGGCGCCGAGGTCGTCGTTGACCAACGCCTGGCGCGAGATCGAGATGATGCGGCCGAAGGTGGCGAGGCGGTAGCTCTCCTTCGCCTCGGCGAGGGTACCCGACTTGAACTCGCCCGCTTCGTTCACCTTTTCGAGCCGCGGCGCTTCGGACAACTGCAGACGATGCTTGTCGCGAAAATCGCGGGCCGTCGTCTGCCGGCCGACGAGCTTGAGACCGGACGGCGCGGCCCGGTACGCCTCGCGCAGCGTGCGGCCGATGCTGTCGCCGAGAATAAGCGGGAAGTCGCTGGTCGTGTGCAACGCCCGCTCGATGACGGAGGCTGGGGCGAGGCCGGTCGTCGCGATCGAGCGCTGACGAAGGCTGTCGCGGGCGAGGTCGAGGATGGTGAGCCCTGCATATTGGCGGGCCGGCTCGCTCAGCTTGTGGCTGGGCGTCCAGCGGGAGTACAACGCCTCGGCGATCGTGCGCACGCGGACCTCGGGGTCATCGCTGTTCGAGGTCACGTCGAACCGCGTCGTGCGCACCTGCGCTCCCTCGCTGCGCTGTGCGATCGCCTCGAAGGCCGCGGCGCGAGCCTGCTCGATCGTTGCGCCGGTATCGACCTGGCGGTCGATCCACGCCTGGTCGAGGCCTGACAGCTTGGCGATGCTGCAGATCTGAATGTTCGTCTCCGCGCGCTCGCCGGCGGCGGCCGTCGTCGCCGCGGCCGTCGTCGTCGTCACGCCAGTCTCGGCAGGATCGGTGGTGGTCTCGGGCATCGTGGTGCTCCTGATTTTCGCTTTCGGGTCGGCGGGGATCGCGACGATGGACACCTCGACTGCTGTCCACTTCGTCGCCGTCTTGACGCGACGCACGGGGTTGCCTTCGGTTGTCTCGCGCGATGCTTGCACGGTGTAGCCGACGCTGACGCCGCGGATGTGGCCCGCGAGGATGTCGACGACGATCTCCTCGACATCGGCGCGGCTCGCATCTTGACGACTGCTCGCGCCTCCTTGCCGACGGTGCGGGCGGAGACGACGTGTCCGAGGACGCCCTTGAGGTCGTAGCGGTTATGCGAGGCGAGGACTCGGCCGGCCGGCAAATCCCCTCCAATCCTGGTCGAGGTCGAGGACCTCGATATGCGGCCCGGCGACGTCCCAACGTTCGACCGGCGCGCCTGAGGAGAAGACGATCTCGAATGTTCGCGCCTCGGGGTTCCATGTCGTCGGCTCGAGCGGCGCGGCGCGCGTGATGATCGCGGGTTCGTCGTTCATGCCGGCTCCTTCGCGTCCGCGGGCGCCCCGAAGCCGTCGGCTTTGATCTCGGCGTCGAGCTCCTCGAGGTCGCGGCCGCGCGCCGCGACGGCCTCGCGAAGTGACATGAGGCGGCCCTCGATCGCCGAAGCTCGGCCTTTGCGTCCTTGAGCGGATCGATCCATTCGGATCGGGGCGGCATCCATCGCACGGCGAGGCACGCTTCGGGCTCGCGCTCGAAGCCGGGCAGGTCGAGCCGGCCGAACAAGACTTCAAGCGTCAGCCATCGCCGCCAGATCGGGCGGCAGAACTGGAACACCACGACGTTGTGCTGAAGCGCTTCGACGCGGCGCCTGAAGGCGACGAGGCCGGCGCGGATCGACGAGTAGTTGACCGACGTGAGATCGCCCGTCAGCGCTTCGTAGGGCACGCCGAGCCCGGCGGCGATCTCGCGCGCCATCATGGTCATGAAGGCGATCGCCTCCGGCCCGATCTGCGGCGGTGTCGAGAACTGGATCTCGGCGCCGGCGTCGAGCACCTTGAGCTCGGCCCGGCTCGAGGCTCGCCTCGAAGATGCTGCCGGACTTGCGCTCAGCATCGAGAAGTCCATCGGCGGACGGCCGGATGAAGCCGGCGAGCAACGCGCCGACCTTCTGCCGCATGAGTTGGGCGTCGTGCGCCGCGTCGATGTCGTAGAGCCGGAGCAGGATCGGCGCGAACCAGCTCAACCCGCGCACTTGCCCCGGCACATCTGGCCGGAAGAGGTGCGCCACGTCCGCCGCCGGCAGGCGCACGGTGTCGAGCGATGTGGCGAGGGGCAGGCCGGGCCGGTCGCGAAGCGCGTGGTAGGCGACGCGCCGGCCGGCGGCGTCGAGTTCGATTTCCTGCACGATGCGGGCGCCACCCGTCATGTCGCGGGAGAGCGTCGGGTCGACCTGTTCAGCGTCCATCAGGCGGAGGCGCGAGCCGGCGCGGTCCGGCACCATGACGGCGAAGCACTCGCCATCGACGACGGCACGCCGAACCGCGAGCGCCTGCAGAGCGTAGAAGTCGCCGAGATCGTCAGCGTCGGCGCCGTCCGTCCAGCGCTCGAAGGCGGCGTTGATCCGCCGGCGGGTCTCCCGGTTGGGATGCGCCGACATCGGCCTGATGCCGGTCCCGATGATGCTGTCGACCCACGTCGCGGCGCCGGATGCCGCGAGCGCGTTGTTGCCGACGAGGTAGCGCGCCCTCCACCCGATCGGGCCGCGCGCGGCAAGCATCGCGCTGCGCTGGTTCGGCGTGTCCGCGGCGCCGCGCCAGCGCCGGCCGGAGCCGCCGCCGTCGTAGGTGCGGGATTTCAGCTTGCCGAAGATGCGGGAGAGCAGCGCGATCATGCGAAGCCGAGCCCTGCGAGCCGGTCGTCGACGTCGCGAAGGATGCGCGTCACGTTGAGCACGTAGCCGGCATCAACGAGAGCGAGGTCGTGGTGCGCATCGGGATCGAGCACGCGCACGCCGAAGATGCCGGCGCCGACGTGGCCATGCTCGGCGACGATAAGCCATGGACGGTCGAGACTTCGCGAATGAAACAGCGGATGCGCCGCGACGATGTTGGCGGAGAGTTCGGCGCGGCGCCGCGCGAGCGGAATGCTCGCGGCGAGGGCGGGTCAGTGCGACGCGCTGATGCGTCGCCGGAAAGGGCGCGAGCGTCGCGTACTCGATCGACCGGCACGCCCAACTTCGATTGCCTGTGAGGACGGCGATGCGCCACGCCAGTGCGAGCATGTAGATGTCTAGGAGGCAGAACGCGCGCGGCCGGCCCTGGCCGGCGCTGCTCGAGCACAGCAACAGCTTGTTGACGACGGAGGACGTCCTCGATCCACCGCGGCGACAGGTCGGCCGCGATGGATACGGCGCCGGCGCTGAACGTGCGGCGTGAGAGGCGAAGGATGTCGTCGTCGTCGCGCATGACCTACCCGGTTTGCGCGACAAGTGAGCGCCGCGAACGGCGCGACGGTCAACGGCTCCGCGCCGGGCAGAACAATAATCGACGGGTAATTCCGGATCGTTCGCGCTTCCCGCAATCGGCGTGAGACGGAACGAGCCTACCTACACGGCGGCGGCGTTGTCTCGGGCGGTTTCGCGACTGGCCGTGGATGTGCGGAAACGACAAATGCACCACCCGGCCCGCAACGCGGGTCGCTAAAGACCGCGCGTGACGCGGATCGGCGGAGCGTGACGAGATTCGCGTTCGACGTGACAAATCGGCGCTGAGCGTGACAAATCCGGCGCCGGTCGTGACAAGTCGTTCGACGTGGCGAGCCTCGCAGCCCGGCTTGCGCAACGGGCGCGCTCGCGCGGGACGGGTTCCGTGCGCAATAAACCTTCGATCCTTGAGCACGAACTCGTCCCACTTGGCGACCTAAATCACCGTCTCATCCGAGCGCCCGCTCTAGCGGGCGGCTCGATCCTGGTACCTCGATCCGCGCGACGGCGGTCGGCTGAAGCCGCCGCCGACTGAAACGTAGGCGCGACAGAGGTTCTTCGCGTGAGGCGTAATGCTCTACGTCTCCCGGAGGAGTCGTCTCCGCGCGAGAAATTGGGTCGCGGGGCGGAGTCTACCGATTTTTCGACCGCAGCTCTCTTTCCTGGCCGAGGAAATCGTGTTCCGCGCTTCGCGTCGCGCCGGCGTCCTGCGGCCGAATGCCCGCGCCAACCCCGAAAATTCGGCCGCTGGCAGCGATCCAGCGGCGCCAGGCTGTCGGATAGCCGCCAGCGGCGAAGCCCGCCAGCGAGCTCGCAACCGCCTCAGCGTCGATGTTTCGCGTCCGAAATTTTCCGCGCCGCGCGGGGCTGAAATCGGGTTTGCGCAACCCAAATTCTCGCCACTCCAGCGTCGATTGATCGAGCGCATCATCCGTGTCGACGCCTGCCGCGCTCACCGGCTCGATCGCTGACAGCTCGTCGCCAATCGCGGCCTCGGCCTTCAGCACCTCGTAGCGCGCTTGAAGGTTCATCCAGAACTGGGCGCCGTTGCCGAAAAACCGGCCGAGGCGGACGGCCGTGTCGCCGCTGATGCCGAGGTCCTCGCGAACGATGCGCTCGACCTTCGAGCGGTTCATGCGGCACGCCTTCGCGAGAGCGTAGGCGGTCAGCTCGTAGTCGGCGAGGAAGAGGTCACGCAGGATCGCGCCGGGATGAACGGGCGGATGTCTGGCGACGATCTCGATCGGGCCTGCGGCCGCCCTGCGCTTCGGCGCCGCGCCGACTTTGCGGGCGCGAGCCGGCAGCCGGCGGGCGGCAGTGACGCGGGCGGCCTTCGGGATAGTCTTCTTCGGCATCGCCTGCCCTCCTAGTGGTAGTCGACGATCTCGACCTCGTCGGCGCCGCCGTCGCGCAACGAAGCAAATCCGGTACTGGTCGTTGATCCAGATCGCGTGCTGTCCCTTGCGATCCCCGCCGAGCGCGTGGAGCTTGTTGCTCCGGCGGCACCTTCAGGTGGTCCAGGCTCTCGGCGGCATGAAGCAGCTCTAGCTTCTGGCGCGCCCGCGCGAAGATCTTCTGCGGGAATCCCTTCGGCTGATCGCCTCTGAAGACCGCCTCCGTCACCCTGTCCGAGAAACTGCGGATCATCTCGCCCCGCCGCCCGTGGCCCGGCAGGACGTATAAGCTACTTATACCAAATTGAGCAAGGGGGTGCAAGTTGGAGTGCCGATGCGGCAGGCGAAAAATCCGCGCACAAACGGCGGCCGGCCCTACTGGAGGGGCCGCGCCGAGACGCTGAATGGGGATTGGGTGTGGGGACCCCGGACCAGTGATCCAGCCAATTCCCGCGTTGGCCCGCGGGTGAGGCTGTCAGAGCGGACGCGCTTGGCGGCGCGGTTCCGAACCCGACCACTATGGCCGGGGGCGGACGTGCTGTCCAGGGCGCAAGCCTAAAAGCGTTCGGCCTGTCTCACTGGCAGGTTCTCACCCTCCGGCTGCCGGGTCCGTCTCCCGGCGCGGCCGTGAGACGCCGCTACCAGTGAGCACCACCATGCAAACCTTCACCTCAACCCATGCCGCCACCAACCAGGCGGACATCAATTCTGTCATCTCTGAGCTCGATCGTCCTGTGGCCGCTGTCGGCGCGCTCGCCGACGCGCTCGACGCGGTCACCGATCGGGAGGCGCTCGACGAGCTAACCGTCATGTTTTTGACCGAGAAGCTGAAGGAAGAGGCGTCTCAACTCGTCACGATGTACTTCCACGTGAGACAGAAGCTTCGGCTGTCCATGACACTGATCGCAGAAGAGCAACGCCTCCCGCGCCCGTCGGCGCGCGAGGCGGCCGCGGCGCGCGGGCTCGACTATGGCGCGTACATACATTCTGACGCCTGGCGCGAACTGCGCGCTAGGGTCCTCGAGCGCGACGGCTACGAATGCCGCGCTTGCTGCGGGACCGAAGTGCTGATCGTCCACCATCGCCACTACGAGACGCTCGGCGCCGAGCACCCCGACGATTTACTGACCCTCTGCGCGTCCTGCCATCACGGCGTCAGCAAGGCGATCGAAAGGCGCCGGCGAGGGTTCAAACTTTCCGCAACGAGACGTGACGAGGCGCCGCAAGCGGAGCGGGATAGCCGCGCGGACACACGTGAGGAAAGATCGCCAGTGGGAGATCAACCATGACGAGGACGGATGAATGGACGGGAGAGGCGTCATGTTCCATCTGGCCGACGAACGCCGCCTCGATCGCGATGTCACCGCCGCCGAGGATTTCGCCGAGGACCGGGCTCAAAAATATAGAGGCGGAACGTTCGTCCTGAAGACGCTCGCTCCGGCAGAAGCGATCATCTGCGCTCCCGCCCTTCTCAGGGACGTATCAGATCGTTTCGCCTGGGAGCGCGAGTTTCTCGTCGACCGGCGCAAGAGAGCGTGAAGGTGGACGTGCTACGCCAATCCCGGGCGCGTTGAAGGCGGCCTGATACAACAGGAAATCGGGTCCGTGGTAGACCCGATTTACGCGCGACGGTTTCGATAGAACGTCGTCCGCGAGATCCGAGCGCATCCCAGGGCTGCGTTCTCGACAGTAATTCGGCCCGCGGCGTCGCGCCGGCGGCGAGGCGCCGGGCCGGGGCTCTGTCGCGAGCCTTCGCCTTTCGTGCCAACGCTCGTTCATGCTTGGCTATCGACGGATCCTCATCGGGCGTCGCTGGCGGATCCCTCGTGATGAGGAAGTAGCAGTTGTGCGTCCGCTGCGCATAGCCCTTCGCTCGGTTGTGGCAGCGTGCGATCTGGAAGGCGACGCGGAACTGGAAGTCGGTGAGCCCGTGATCGCCGCAGCATTGTGCGAGCCAGACATTCTCATGTTGCTTCAACGGTGACCTCCTCGAAAAAGCCGGGCTTCAGATGATGTGCAAAACGAGGATCGTACCGGCTCGCGCGCCCTCGGCCTCGACCCTCTTCAACGCGAATGTGTCCGCGGAGAGATTCCCGCCTTGATCCCGTCCTTCACGAACTCGGTGTTCTCGCCGGAGCGGCCTTCGCGTCGCAGCGCGTATGCGAGGGACGCGAGCGATGGCCGCGCGTAGCCGTCCCTGACGTTGAAGTAGATCGCGAGCGCAAGAAGGACGGTCTTCTGTGAAGGCGCCAGCCAGGTGTCAAATAGCACCTGCTCGATCCACCTGAACTTGGCTCGCGCCGCCTCCGTCGGTGTTGTTGGAAACGGCGGCGGGCCATCGGTCCATGTTCTTGCGCTGCCCCCGCGGTCGGGGTATTCTTTCGCTCGTTGCACTCTGCTTTCTACTTGAGGCCCGTCCGGTGTCCCTTCCGGGCGGGCTTCGTCGTTTTCGTGGCGCTGTGCTGCGCTTTCTCTTCGCGCATCTGTCATGCGGCCGAGCCTCCTTCATCTCCGGTCGACCTTCGGATCTCTGCGTCGATCGCGTCGCTGAGGCAGGCGAGCTCATCGGCCTCGTCCGCGGGAAGCCCGAGCTGCTTGATGAGGTAGGTCAGAGACACCACGCTCGCCCCTCCAGTGGTACGGATTGTACGCGCCGCCTCGGCCGAGCAGGCGATCGCGATCGTGCGGACGAGCTTGCGGTTTCGCCAAAGCCCGAAGACGACGAGGTTGCCGGTACTGGCGAGGTAGCGAGGATCGACCCGCGTCACCGGCAGGGATGCGAGCGCCGCTGGCGTGCTGGCGGCGCCTTCCGCGCCGCCTCCTCGCGCCGATCGGCGGCTCGAAAAAGATCGTCGGGCGGCTCGCTCATTCGGCGGTCACCTCGGTTGAATTAAACGTGCAACACGTAGGTCGCGCCACGCCGTGCCGTTCGGCGATTGCAGTAAATCGAGTAGCCCATCGGACGCAGTGCCTTGCGCGCGCGGGTGATGTGCCAGACGGCCTGCTTCACCGCTCCCTTGGGGGGCCTCACCCCCCATTTAGTGCGTCCTCGGTGACCGCCTCGGGCCAGGCGGCCGCGAGCGTCGCAACTAACTCCGCGACGATCGGCGCGACGCGCACAAACTCATCATCGCCGACGATCACGTTGGTTTCCAGGCGCACTCGCGGGAGCGACACAGGCCGCCCACATGACGGGCAGCTATTCGCACGGGCGGCGCTCACGTGGCGCCCGTCTCTTGCTGCGAGATCCACGCCAAAAGCGTCGACCGGCGAGCACAAAGTACGGTGCCGAGACGAAAAACCGGCAGGTTTTTCTTCGTCGCCAACCAATATATCGATCTTGCACGCGCCGGATCACCGTACACAAATTCTGCGATCGTTTCGGCACCTTCGAGCAGGTCGAGTCGGTTGCTCTCCTGTTGCAAGCTCGATGCCTGCTGCTTCCCTTTCAACATCACGGTCTTCCCAAACAAGAGGGGACCGCCAACCAATGCTGATGTTACTGCCTTGCGCAAAGACACTGCAAGTGCAATTTTATCGCAGTGAATTGTATCCTGCCGGCTTGGACTGAGGCATGGCGAAAACCAGAAAGCGCACCCTCCCGTCCGGCCGAACGACATGGCTCGCCGGCTACGTGAGACAGCGCGCACCGCCGGTTCCGGCAGTTCAAGACGAGGCGACAGGCCGACGACTTCTTGCTTCGGGCCCGCAGCGAGGTCGCCGCAGGAACTCACGTTCCGGATTCGCGCTCGATCACCGTCGGCAACGCGGCGGAATCTCTGGCTCCGTTCTGTCGAGGAGGCCGGGCTCGAGCATTCAACCGTGCTCCACTATCAGCAGCACGTGCGTGAGCACATCCGCCCGTTCATCGGCGGCCTCAAGCTCACCGCCGTAACGACGCCGCGGGTCTACGCCTTCGTCGATGAGCTACGCGAAGGCGGTCGCTCGGCTGAAATGCGCCGAAGGGCGGTGCAGTCCCTCGGCCGCGTCTTAAAGTTCGCGAAGGGTCGCGGACTGGTCGGCACGAACCCGGTTGCCGACGTCACGCTCGCCTCCTCGAGGCGCGGTAAGCCGCGCCCGGAGATCCCGACGAGGGACGAGTTGAGAGCCATCGTGGCGGCGGCCGAAGGCCGATGGCGCCCGCTGATCCTAACCGCGCTTTTCACTGGGCTGAGAGCCTCCGAGCTACGAGGGCTCAGCTGGTCAGACGTTGACCTGTCCCGTCGCATCCTCACTGTCTCGCAGCGCGCGGATGCTGGGGCCGGATCGGCGCGCCGAAGAGCGCATCGGGCCGCCGAGACGTCCCGCTCGCGCCCATCGTCGTCACCGCTCTGCGCGAATGGCGGCTCGCCTGCCCTCGCGGCGGTCTCGATCTCGTCTTTCCGAGCGGAGCTGGCAAGGTCGAGCAACGTCCGACATCGTCGCTGGCGGCTGGGACCCGACGCAGGTTGCAGCCGAAGTCATCGTGTTCAAAGACGGCCGTAATTCCAACGGCGAGCCGATCAAGGTTGCCGTCGGCGAGTACAACTTTCACACGCTGCGACACGCCGCCGCTTCGATGTTGATCGAAGCCGGCCTTAACCCGAAAAAGGTGCAGGCAGTGATGGGTCATTCGAGCATCACCGTGACCTACGACACGTACGGCCACCTTTTCGCCGATGACGAAGCCGATCAGCGCGCAGTCAAGTCGATCGAGGATCGTATCTTCGGATGAGGATCCAAAAAGGGCAAGGGGAAGCAGATGGCGAGGTTGAAACTTTCAAACTACGCAGGGCAGCGGATTTTGGTCCAGGCGACCATCGAGCGCTATGCTCGCAACGTTCCGAGCACCTATCTCGTGGTCGATGTGAAACTTGCCAGAACCGGCGAAGAGCTGACGGACCATCTATGGCTGCCAATCAATTCATCGGCCTGCGGCTCAGGCCTGGTGACCGGATCGAATTTTCGGCGGAGGTGATGCCGTACATCAAAGGCTACCTTGGCGACAATCTACGCGTCGCCATGGAGGCGCCCAGCCCGTCGATCGATTGGCAAGTTGGCGACGTGGAAGAGGCTCGGATCATTCAATATGGGCCGGTCGCCCGGATGTTGGCGGACGGCTCGATCTGGCCGTAGCTCCGCCAGCGAGAACGGCCTGAGATTGCTTCATCAGTTAAATCTGCAACACGAGCGCAACACGGGCGGTCCAACCCCTTGATCTATAAGGGCCGGACCGGGGACTCTGACTCCGTTAGTCTAGGTTCGAATCCTAGTCCCCCAGCCAGCCGATTTAGCTTTCATATTCAACGACTTATCGGAAAGCAGCCGCCGATTTTTCCGGCCGTTTCGTGTCGCAACGGGCTGCAACACGTTTTGCGATACGGTCAGGCGCGATCGCCACGATCATCGGAATAACTGCGACGATCAAGGATTCATCCAGGAAGATTCCGTCGTTCATCGCCATTTCGACGGCGATCGTAGCGACGATGCTCACGACCTATGTCTGCTTGGCCTAATCCGAGAAGCTCACGCAAAAAATCGGACCCATGGGGATCGACGCAGCGACGCGCATCGTCGGTTTCTTTGTCTCCGCGATTGGGGTCGGCCTGTTTTTCGACGGCGTGGTCGAAGCCCTGCAAATGCACGGGGTCACCGCTCTGCACTGAGCGCCACGCTGGACGAAGGCCCTCAAACCTCCTCGCATGGAGGCGAGATCGGGCCTCTTCCGTGGTGCCTGCCGCAAGTCCTCGTGCAGGCCTGTGCCCGGCGCCTGAACTTACGAGATCGCCGTCGTCACGAACGATCGTCCTGCCGCGACTTTACGCGGCGCGGCTCAAGTCGGCCAAAACTCCGTCGATCGCGCGCCGCGACATGCCGACGAGGACGGGATTGGTGTGCAGGTAGTAAGGCAGCGCGATCAGCGCGACCGAAAGGGCCCAGCCGCGCCCCCGCGCCCATGTCGCATCGTCGATCGACAGGGCGGAGCGGAACCTCGGGCGGGTTTCGGCTGAGAGGAGGCTCCACGCCACCATCAGGTCGCATGCAGGGTCGCCGATCCCGAGGCATCCGAAGTCGATGGCAGCGCAGATGCGTCCTCGCCGGACGAGCAGATTGCCCGCGTGAATGTCGCCGTGAAGCCATGTCGGCGGCCCCTCCCAGGCCGGCGCGGCGAGCGCCGCTTCCCAGGCCCGCGTCGCCGCGCCGGCATCGATCGCGCCGCGCAAGCTCGCGATGGCGGCCCGGGTCGGCGCATCGCGCCAAAGCAGCGGCACACCGCGGAAGGAGTTGTGCGCCCCGGGCCGCGGGCCGCCGGCGGGATCGATCGCGCGGAGCGCGGAGACGAATCGCGCGAGCGTGGCTGCGGCCCGCTGCAGATCGATGTCCGGTGCATCCGCGGCATCCTCGCCCGCAAGCCAGCGGCACACGGACCATGGATAGGGATAGCTTTCGGCAGGCATCCCCAGCGCAAGCGGAACCGGAACGTCGAGCGGCAAATGCGGAGCGAGGAGCGGCAGCCATCGGCTCTCCTTGCGCGCCTGTTCGCCAGCGGCGGGACGGCGAGGCAATCGCACCGCCATGTCGGCGCCCAGCCTGAAGAGCGCATTGTCGGTGCCGGCGGAGCGAACCGGCTGCATCGGCAGGCCCGCCCAATCCGGAAACTGTTCCGCGACCAGCCGTCTCGCGAGAGTGAGGCCGATATCGACCTCGTCGTCGTGCATCATGCCAGTATCGTCCGCATTGCGCCTTTCGATGCCGCCGCTTCTACACCATGCGCCGGGCGGCGGCATCGAAAAGGGCGACGGGTTCGTTGCGACCGAAAATGGACACCCGCTTCGTCACCGCGGATCCGGCCTTCATGGGCGAGATGACGCTCACGGCGACATTCGCGGAGGTTTCCTGCGGGGCCGCCGGGCCCGCGCGCCGAAGATAGCGAGGCCGGCGCGCGCTTGAGCCTCGAACAGCTCGCGCGGCGCTTCGAGCGATAAATCCGAGATCGCCGCGCCGCGCCTCACGCGTCGAGTTCGACGATCTCCGTGCGGCGCAGCCCGGTCGCGGCGGCGAGGAGCTTGAGGCGGCTCGTCACCACTTCGCTGTCCGGCACGCGCGCCGCCTTGCCGACTTCGAGGCGGACGCGACCCGCGTCGATGGAGAGGCGCGCGCAGGCGAGGAGAGCCGGCACGCCGCCGGACACCCGATAGCCGAGGAGGAGCGCGCGGCCGAGGATGAGGGCGCGGCGGCGCGCGCTCGGCGACAGAAGACCGATCGCCGGCGACAGGCGCGGATCGTCGGCGCTGCCGGCATGGCGGGCGTGCAGGGCGGCCGCGAGAAAGACGCGCTCGTCATGGTCGATGCCGATGAAGGGGAACTGCAGGACGCGCCTGAAGCTTTCGATCGCGCGGCTGTCGACATGGTCGCGCCAGGCGATGTCCGAGAGCGCGCAGGCGGCGACGCGAAGGCGCTTGTCGGCGGCGCTCTCGCCGGCGAAGAGGTGTTCGGTCCAGCGGGCCAGCGCCGGCCCGAACTCCGGCACGCGGGAATGCGGGACGCCGAAGATCAGCGCGCCTTCGATGAGGGGATCGAGATAGCGCTCCGCCTCAGGCAATTGCGCGTAAAGCCAGCCTTCGCGCACGCCGAGCGCCGAGAAGACGACGCGCTCGGGCTTGAGTCGCTTCAATACCCGGTCCATCACGAGGGCGGCCGCCGGCATCGTCACGCCGCGCCGCGACGGCACGCCGGGGCATTTTGCGAGCTTCGCCTCCGGCAAGTGCCAAAGCTCTTTGGCGAAGTCGCGCAGTTCGCCGGCCTCGACCGTGTAGCCGTGCACGACCTGGACCGGCGCTTCGACCGCCGCCATGTGCGCCTTCGCGAGCGCCCGCCAACCGCCGCCGACCGCGTAGAACGTCGCCTCCGTGAGCGCGGGCGGCATCTTGTCGGCGAGGAGCGCGTCGATCTTGCCGCGGGCGCCGGCGCCGCGCTTGGCGAGGAGCGATTCCACCGGCAGCGAGCCGAGCGGCAGGCTGACCCAGCGCTCGCCGACGCGATCGTCGAGGACTTCCGCGATTTCGAGGCTGCCGCCGCCCATGTCGCCGACGAGACCCGTCGGACGGAAGAAGCCCGAGACGACGCCGAGCGCAGCGTAGGTCGCCTCCTCCGCGCCGCTGAGGATGCGCACCGAAAGTCCGGCCTCGCGGGCGATCGCGGCAACGAGGTCCGGGCCGTTCGAGGCCCGCCGCGTCGCCTCGGTGGCGAGCACGTCGATGCGGGCGACGCCCATCGCTTCCGCGATGGCGCTGAAGCGGCGCGCGGCCTCGACCGTGCGGCGGAAGCCGTCGGGCGCGAGTTCCCCGGTCTCTTCGAGGCCGGCGGCGAGACGGCAAAGGGATTTCTCGTTGAAGCGCGGAAACGGCGCCCGGCCGAGCTCGTCGTAGACGATGAGGCGGACGGAGTTCGAGCCGATATCGACGATCGCATAGGGCTGACGCAGCCCGCGCTGCGCCCGCTCCGGAACGAGTTCGAGCTCGCGCTTCACCGCTTCGTCGCGAGTCCGGGCATTGTTGCGCATCGGCGGCCCTCGCTGTTCGTCGCCGGGACGATAGCACGGCGGGGAGGATCGGCCACGCCTCTTCGGATCGGCGTGCCACCTGCAAAACCAAGCCATCCTCGGGGCATGTGAATCTTTCGGGCGAAAGGCGCTTCTTCGCCTCTTCCCGCAAGCGGGGAGAGGCGAAACGCGCCTCTTATCTGAAGGATTCACAAAATCCCGGGATGAGGTCGAGACCCTCACGCTGGAATCGGATGCGGCCTCGCGAAATGGCAGGCCGCCCCCTGTCCGGGCGCGACCTCGCGCAGGAGCGGCCGCTCGCGCCGGCAGATCTCCTGCGCGAGCGGGCAGCGGGTGTGGAAGCTGCAGCCGGGCGGGATGCGCGTCGGGCTCGGCACGTCGCCTTCGAGGATGATGCGCTTCGGCGCTGACGTCCGGGTCGGGCTCCGGCGCGGCCGAGAGCAGCGCCTGCGTATAGGGGTGCTGCGGCGCCGCGTAGATCTCGCTGCTTGCGGCCGATCTCGACGATGCGGCCGAGATACATCACCATGACGCGGTCGGCGATGTGGCGGACGACGGCGAGATCGTGCGCGATGAACAGGTAGGAGAAGCCCTTCTTCTCCTGCAGATCCTGCAGCAGGTTGACGATCTGCGCCTGGATCGAGACGTCGAGCGCCGAGACGGGCTCGTCCGCGACGATGAAGCTCGGATCGACGGCGATGGCGCGCGCGATGCCGATGCGCTGGCGCTGGCCGCCCGAGAACTGGCGCGGGATAGCGGTCCATGCAGCTTGGCGACAGGCCGACCTGGTGCAGGAGGTCGGCGACCTGGTCGCGCGCGCTCGCGGCGGCCTTCGACGAGGCCGAAGACCTCGAGGGGCTCGGCGACGATGTCGCGCGACGCGTCCGGCGCGGGCTCAGCGAACCGTACGGGTCCTGGAAGACGATCTGCGCCTTGCGCCGAATCGCGCGCACGCGCGCCGCGACAGCGCGGTCGAGGTCCGTGCCCTCGAAGAAGACGCTGCCCTCGCTCGGCTCGATGAGCCGCAGGAGAAGGCGGCCGAGCGTCGATTTTCCGCAGCCCGGATTCGCCGACGACCGCCAGCGTCTCGCCGTGCCGCGATCTCGAAGGAGACGCCGTCGACCGCGCGCACGACCGTCGGCGGCGCGGCCGAAGGAAGCGGCGCCGCGCTCGCCGAAGGTCTTGCCGAGATTCTCGGCCCGGAGCAGCGGCTCGGCTCATGCGGGCGCCGCTCTCGGCGGTGACCCAGCAGGCGGCCGCGGTGCGCCGGCGCCGAGCCGGACCATCGGCGGCATCTCGCCGGCGCAGCGCTCGATCCGCACGGGACAGCGCGAGCGGAACGGGCAGCCTGCCGGACCGTCGCCGGGCAGCCGGCACCGAGCCCGGGATCTGGTAGAGGCGCCGGCGGTCGTCGTCGAGGCGCGGGATCGACTGCAGCAGGCCGCGCGTATAGGGATGGCGCGGCGCGGCGGAAGATCGAGCGCGACATCGCCGTCCTCGACCACGCGGCCCGCATACATGACGATCACGCGCTCGCAGACGTCGGCGATGATGCCGAGGTCGTGCGAGATCAGCAGGATCGCCGTGTTCGTCGCTGGCGCGGATGCGCTTCATCAGCTCGAGCACCTGCGCCTGGATGGTGACGTCGAGCGCCGTCGTCGGCTCGTCGGCGATGAGCAGCTTCGGGTTGCAGGCCAGCGCCATGGCGATCATCACGCGCTGGCGCATGCCGCCGGAGAACTGGTGCGGATAGGCGTCGATGCGGCCGCGCCGGATCGGGAATGCCGACGAGCTCAGCAGCTCCAGCGACCTTGCGCCGTCGCTGCCTCGCGGCCGACGCGCTCGTGCAGCATGATCGCCTCGCCGATCTGGTCGCCGATGGTCATCAGCGGGTTGAGCGAGCTCATCGGCTCCTGGAAGATCATGGCGATGTCGCGGCCGCGGATCTCCGGCATCTGCGCGCGGGGCAGGTCGAGCAGGTCGACGCCCTCGAACAGGATCCGGCCCTCGCACGATCCGTCCCGGCGGTTCCGGCGACAAGGCGCAGGATCGACAGCGACGTGACCGACTTGCCGGACCCGGATTCGCCGACGATGCCGACGGCCGCTCCGGCTGCGACCTCGAAGCTGACGCCGTCGACGGCGCGGATCGGCGCTGCCCTTCGGGCCGAACTCGACCGCAAGGTCCGTCGACCTCGAGGAGCGGCGCCGCCATCACGGCAGTCTCCGGGATCGAGCACGTCGCGCACGGCGTCGCCGAGGACGTTGAAGGCGAGCACGACGACGGTGATGGCGAAGCCCGCGCCGATGATCGGCCAGGGCGAGCCGAAGATGTTGCCGAGCGCCGTCGCGGATGATGTTGCCCCAGCTCGGGTTCGGCGGCTGCGTGCCGATGCCGAGGAAGCTGAGCGACGCCTCGAGCCGGATGGCCGAGGCGACCCACAGCGTCATCAGGACGACGATCGGCGCGGAGATGTTGGGCAGGATGTGGCGCAGGATGATCTTCGGCGTGCGGAGGCCGACGGCGATCGCCGCCTCGACATAGGGCTCCTGCTTGCACGGCGAGCGTCGAGGCGCGCGCGACGCGGGCGAAGCCCGGGCACGAAGGCGACGGTGATGCACCATGACGACGTTCCAGAAGCCGCCGCCGAGCGCCGCCGCGATCATGATCGCGAGCAGCAGTTCGGGGAAGGCCAGCAGGAGGTCGATGATGCCGCGTCACGATGCCGGTCGACGATGCCGCCGAAATAGCCGGCGGTGACGCCGAGCGTCGTGCCGACAGATCGCCGCGAGGGTCGGCGAGAGGAGGCCGAAGATCAGCGAATTGCGGGCGCCGTAGAGCAGGCGCGAGAGCACGTCGCGGCCGAACTGGTCGGTGCCGAGCCAGTGCTCCGCCGACGGATAGGTGTTGATCGCGAAGATAGCTCTGCGCCAGCGGATCGTAGGGCGCGATCGCGGGCGCGAGCAGCGCGATCGCGACGAAGAGCGCGACGACGATCGCCGCCACGAGGGCGGCCGGCCGCTCGCGGCGAGAACAGGCGCCGCAGCGTCGCCGAAGGCGGCTCGCTCGGGCGCGAGCGCGCTGGCTCGTGTCGACGGCGACGGTCATCACTTCACCCGGATGCGCGGGTCGACGACGATGTAGGCGAGGTCGACGAGAAGGTTGACGACGACGACGAAGAAGGCGAACACGACGACGCCGGCCTGGATGACCGGATAGTCGCGCTTGGCGATGGCGCTGATCAGCACCTCGCCGATGCCGGGCCGGTTGAACACGAGCTCGATCGCGACCGAGCCCGAGAGCGTCGCGAGCAGGCTGAGGCCGAGGCCGGTCGTGATCGGCAGCAGCGCGTTGCGCAGGCCGTGGCGGTAGATGACGCGGGTCTCGCGCGCGCCCTTGGCCCGGGCGGTGCGGACGTAGTCCTTGCCGAGCACCTCGAGCAGCGAGGTGCGCGTCAGGCGGCCGATGAAGGCCGACTTCACCATGGCGAGCGTCAGCGCCGGCAGGAAGACGTGGTACATGCGATCGAGGAAGCCGCTCGCCGCCGCCGTTGATCGGGAACCAGCCGAGGTTGAGCGCGAAGACGATCAGCAGGAGCGCGCCGAGATAGAAGTCCGGAATGGCGTAGCCGATCAGCGAGAAGAGGCGCACGCCGGTGTCCGGCCAGCCTGTTGCGGTTGACCGCGGCGAGCGACGCCGAGCGGAATGCCGACGACGACGCCCATCGCCGTCGCGACGAGCGTCAGTTCGATCGTGTAGGGCAGGTTCTCCCGCGATGAGCTGCACGACCGGCATGCTGGTTGATCAGCGACTGGCCGAAATCGAGCGTCAGCATGTCCTTGAGGAAGACGAAGTATTGCTGCCAGAGCGGCACGTCGAGCCCCATCTGGCGCCGGAACAGGCGCGAGCTGATCCGGCGTCGCATATTCGCCGAGGGCGACGAGGGCCGGGTCGCCCGGCAGGAGGCGCAGGGCGACGAAGACGAGCGTCAGGACGAGGAGCACCGTCGGCACGGCATCGAGCAGTCGCGCTCCGAGGACGCGCGCATCGCATGGCTTCCGCTCAGACGCCGCTTGGCCCGGTTGAGCGGCCAGTAGGCGTAGCCCGACTTCACCGGGTAGCCGAGATCGACGCGCGGGTTGCGCGCGATCACGTAGGACAGGGTGACGATGCCGAGCAGCGGCAGGTCGCGCAGCACCTGCTTCTCCACGTCCTGGATGAGCGCCGTCCGCTTGTCGAAGTCGGGCTCGTCCTGCGCCTTCTCGAGGAGCGCGTCGATGCCCGGCATGCGCGACGCCGTAGTGGCTGTAGTTGTCGCCGCCCGATGCCGTCGGCCTTCACCTCGGCGCCGGCCGACAGAGCAGCTGCAGGAAGGGCTGCGTCGGCACCGGCGGATAGCTCGACGAGTAGAGCGCGACCGTGTTGCGGTCCTTGCGGTTCTCCGCGTGCATCGTCGCGTGGTCGATGATCTTCAGGTCGAGGTTGATGCCGGCCGCGCGCAGCTGCTCCTGGATGATCAGCATGATCGCGGCATAGTCCTCGCGCTGGCTGGTGAAGCACGGAATCGTCACGCCGTTCGGGATGCCCGGCCTCGGCCAGCAGCGCCTTCGCCTTCGTCGATGTCGTAGTCGTAGCGCAGTTCCGGCGGCAGGTCGGCCTTCTTCACCGAGCCCGCGAATTGCGGCGCGATGATGCCGACCATCGGCACCGCGATGCCGGCGAAGGCGGCCGCGATCTGTTCGTTGTTGATGGCGTAGCGGATCGCCTGGCGGACGCGCAGATCGTTCGAGCGGCGGGCGGGTCAGGTTGAGGTGCAGCGTGTTGAAGCTGCCCGGCGCCGTCGCGTCGAAGATCGTCTGCGGCGAGCGCTGCGCATGGTCGGGATCCAGCCGGGCGCGCGCACGCCCTCGATCATGTCGACCTGCCCGGAGGCGAAGGCGAGCGTGCGCGCGGTCGTGTCGGCGATGAAGGAAATGCGCAGCTGTCTGCGTCACCGCCGGCCCGGCGAAATACTCCGGGAAGGCGCTCAGCAGGATGCCCTTCGGTCGGGCTGACGCTTTCGACCTGGTAGGGGCCGGTGCCGATCGGATCGAGGTTGAAGCTGTCGCCGCGCTCCTCGAACGCCTTCCGGCTGAGGATCGATCGCGGCGAGCGTGGTGATGACGCTGCCGTTGAACAGCGGGTCGGGACGCTTCAGGATGAAGCGGACCGTGTAGCGGTCCGGCGCCTCGACCGCTGGCGATGTTGCGAATAGAGCGCCTTCTGGTTGGTCACGATCTTCGGGTCGAGATGGCGGCCGAAGGTGAAGAGCGACGTCTCCGACGTCATCTCGCCGTAGCCCTTGTGGAACTTGACGCCCTGCGCGAAGCTTGTAGGTCCAGATCTTGGCGTCCTCGGAGCGTCTCCCAGCTCTCGGCGAGGCTCGGCGGAAATCCTCCGGCCGCACGCCGAAGGTGCCGTCCTCGGGCTTCGCCAGCGTGTCGAAGATCTGCCGGATCGCCCAGTTGTCGCCGCCGGTGAGGCCGTTCTGCTGCGGGTTGAGGCCCGTCGGCGCCGGGCCGCGAGGGCGATCGTGATCGGCGCGTCCTGCGCGAGCGCCGGCGCTGTCAGCCGAGCGTCGCGGCGGCGCCGATCGCGGAGCCCTGCGCGAGGAAGCGCCTGTCTGGTCAACGTCATGGTCTCATTCCTCCCTGTTCGGCTGCCGGCGCTGTCAGTGCCCCGACGGGGATGCTGCGCCGCTTCATCTCCGCCTCGTCGAATTCCATGCCGAGCCCCGGCGCCGTCGGCACGTCGAAACGCGCCGTTCGTCGGCTCGGACGGGTTCTCGAACACCGACGCTCGCGCGCTCCCAGTTGTCGGCGAGCTCGACGGGCTTGGTCAGGTGCATGATCGTCGACAGCACGTGCAGGTTCGCAAGGTGGCCGATCGACGGCTGCGTCTGGTGCGGCACGAGCTCGCACGCCGTGCGCGTGCGCGAGCGCGGCGCATTGCATCAGGCCGGTGATGCCGCCCATCTTGACGATGTCGGGCTGCACCATGCGCACGCCGGCGTTGATCAGGTCCTTCAGGCCCTGCAGCGTGTAGGTCTGCTCGCCCGCCGAGACCGTGATGTCGAGCCGCTGCGCGACCTCGCCCATGGCGCGCGACGTGGTAGTGCTGCACCGGCTCCTCGAACCAGGCGTAGCCGAGGTCCTCGAGCGCGCGGCCGACGCGCATCGCGCCGCCGACCGAGTAGCCGTTGTTCGCGTCGAAGCCCGAGGATGAAGTCGTCGCCGACGAGCTTGCGGACCGCCTTCGCCTTGGCGATGTCGCCGGGGATGTCGACGTCCTGCTTGCGTGCGGTCGCCGTCCCAGCGGATCTTGACCGCCGCGGGCTTCTCCTTCGCGACGCGCCGCTCGACCACCTTCACCACCTCGTCGACGGTGCGCCAGGCATTGCCGCCGATCGAGGCGTAGAAGGTCAGGCTCGGTGCGCCAGGCGCCGCCGAGCAGCTTGTAGACCGGCTGGCCGAAGAGCTTGCCCTTGAGGTCCCAGCAGCGCGATGTCGAGGGCCGCGAGCGCGCCGGTCACGGCGCCTTCCGGACCGAGCTTGACGCAGCTTGTGGAACAGCGTGTCGATGAGGACCGCGTGGTCGAGCGCGTCCTTGCCGATCAGGAACGGCGCCATGTGCTTGCGCGATGATCGACGAGCGAGGCGAGGCCGCCCTCCATCGGCGAGGCCTCGCCGAGCCCGAACACGCCGTCCTCGGTCCTGATGCGGACGAAGGCCGCGCGGGGGCCCGGCTCGCCCGGCTCGCCCCATTCCAACTGAAAGGTCTCGACCGCCTCGATCTTCACCAAGTCCCCTCCCCTTGCCCGCCGACGATGTCGTGTTGCCGCAAGGCTCGGGCAGGCTCGCCCGAGCCGTCAAGCCCGAAAAACGCCGGCCGGTACCGCCGCCGGCGCAGGGACCGCCGCGGGCTCATCCCTTGACCGAGCCGGCGGTCAGGCCGGCGACGATGTGCTTCTGCGCCGCGAAGAACATCACCAGCGCGGGCAGGATCGTCAGCGTGATGAAGGCCAGCACCAGGTGCCAGTCGGTCGAGTACTCGCCCTGGTAGGCCATGATGCCGAGCGGCCACGGGTAGATGCTCGTCGCGATTGAGCACGACCAGCGGCAGCAGGTAGTTGTTCCAGCTGTGCACGAAGACGATCACCGCCGACGGTCGCCAGGATCGGCCGCGACAGCGGCAGCGTGATGTGCCAGAAGAAGCGGAAATAGCCGCAGCCGTCGATCAGCGCCGCCTCGAACAGCTCCGCCGGGAAGCTGGCGGAAGAAGTTGCGAAACAGCAGGATGCTCATGCGCCAGGCCGAAGGCGACCTGCGGCAGCACCACGCCCCAGTAGGTGTCGAGCAGGCCGAGGTCGCGGATCTTGATGAACAGCGGCAGGATCGCGGTCGCCGCCGGGAACATCAGGCCGAGCAGCAGGTAGTTGCAGCAGGAAGCGTCGAGCCGAAGAAGCGCACGTGCACGAAGACGAAGGCGGCCATCGCCGACGCGGCCACGCGTCAGGACGACCGTCAGCACCGCGATCACCAGCGAGTTCCCCATCAGCTGCCAGTAGCGCGGCGCCGGACAGGATCGTCCCAGTAGTTGCGCCACTCCCATTGCGCCGGCAGGCCGAACGGATTGACGCGCAGATCGCCGAGCGACTTGAAGCCGCCGAGCGCGGTGGCGACCAGCGGAATCAGCACGAGGCCGGCGACCAGGAACAGGATCGCGTAGCGCAGCGACCGGCGCGATCGTGACCGGCGGTGTCGTAGCGGACGCTGGCGCTCAGTCATGGCGCATCAGGACCCGCTTGTAGCCGAAGGCGAACACCACGCAGATCACGAACAGGACCACGCCGACTGCGCTGCCGAAGCCGATGCGCATGCGCGTGACGCCGTAGTTGTAGAGGATAGGTCACCATGGTCTGCGTGCTGTCGGACGGGCCGCCCTTGGTGAGCGGCATGATCAGGTCGAACAGCTGGATCGAGCCGAGGATCGCGAAGAACACCGAGAGCCGGATGGTCGAGCCGAGCAGCGGCAGCGTGACGCGCGCTGAAGATCTGCCAGCCGGTGGCGCCGTCGATGTGCGCGGCCTCGTAGAGGTTCGGATCGATCTGCTGCAGGCCGGCGATGTAGAGCATCATGTGGAAGCCGAAGTACTTCCACACCACGACGACGAGGATGGCGTACATGGCGAGATCGCGGCTCGGCGAGCACGATAGGGCGGCGTCGACGCCGAACGTCTCGCCAGATCTTCGCAAGCAGGCCGTAGTCGCCGTCGTAGACGAAGCGCCAGATCAGGCCGGCCGCGATCTCCGCCAGGATGTAGGGCAGGAAGAAGATCAGCCGGAAGCGTCACGTGCCGCGCATGCGGTCGGCCAGCAGCATCGCCATCGCCGAGCGCGAGGGGCAGCTGCATCGGCGAGCGAGACGACGATGATCAGCAGGTTGTTGGTGAGCGCGGTGCGAAACGCGCGGTTCTGCGAACAGGAGCTCGAAGTTCGTCAGGCCGACGAACTGCGTCGGCGCGCCGTAGCCGTTCCAGTTGTAGAAGCTGTACCAGGCCGCCTCGCCCATCGGCAGCGCGACGAAGAGCGTGAAGAGGAACAGCGCCGGCGGCAGGAAGAGGAGGACGACGGCGAGCTTGCCGTCGATCGCCGGTGCGCGCTGGCGGCGCAGACCAGCGCTCGAGCGCCGGGATGGCGGCGCCACCTGCTCCTGCGCGTGAGGATCGGTCGTCGCCACGCTCGGCCTCTTCGCTGCGACAGCGGCGGGCATGGCATCCTGCCGCCTCTGAGCTCAGTTGGCGAGCTGCCAGGCCTGCTGCACCGCCTGCGCGGCTTCCTGCGGCGTCATCGGCCGGCGGCGAGATCGGCGGAGACGTCGTTGACCACCGCGCCGACCGACGGGCCGAGCATCTGGTCGTAGAAGATCTGGTGGTACTTCGAGCGTCGCGACGTTCTCCGGCGATGCTGGCGCAGGATCGGGTTCTGCGATCGCATCCTGCGTGCCCTTGACGACCGGGATGTAGAAGCCGCGCTCGGCCGCGATCGCGCTGGTTCTCGAGCTCCGAGAAGAAGCGCAGGAAATCGGCCGCCTCCTTCGGCGAGCCCTTCGTCACGAGCCAGCCGTTGAGGCCGCCGAGCGTGTCGCTGCGGATCGCCCTTGCCGCCGGCGACGGTCGGGAACGGGAACCAGCCGAGCTTGTCGTCGGGAATGCCCTTCTTGTCCGCGGAGTTCGCGCTGCATGCTGTCGAGCAGGCCGTTGAGCCTCAGCATCCATCGCGCCCTTGCCGTCGCCGAACTGTCCCGACGACTGCGGAAAGGTGACGCCGAGGAAGCCCGCCTGGAACGGCTTCGAGGTCGACGAGCTGCTTGAAGCTGCTCGCCCGCCTTGACGAAGGTCGCGGCCGCGAAGCCCTTGCCCTCGCCGCGCAGCGCCGCCTCGAAGGCGTCCTTGCCGCCGATGCGGATGGCGAGATGCGACCAGTAGAAGTGCAGCGGCCACTTGTCGGCGCCGCCGACGATGATCGGCGTCGATGCCGGCCGCCTGCAGCTTCTTCACCGCGGCGAGCAGATCGTCCCAGGTCTTGATCGCAGCCGGCGTCGACGCCGGCCTTGGCGAACAGATCCTTGTTGTAGAAGAAGCCGACCTGCGAGGTCTGCATCGGCACGCCGTAGACCTTGCCGTTCAAGGTGTAGGCCTGCATCGCGGCCGGCGACTGAAACGGTCCTTCCAGGCCGCGTCCATCGACCGGCGATAGATCCTCGATGACGCCGGCCTTGACCTGCTCGCGCAGCACGCCGCCGCCCCAGCTGTAGATGATGTTCGGCCTGTCCGGCGATTGCAGCAGCGTCGTCAGCTTCTTCTTGTAGGCCTCGTTCTCGAGGTACTGCAGCTCGACCTTCACGCCCGGATGCGCGGCCTCGTAGCGGCGGGCGATGTCGTTCCAGTAGCCGCTGACGTCCGGGTTCTGCTCGACATGCAGCATGCGGACGGTGACGTCGGCGAAAGCGCCCCCCGAGCCGGCGAGGCCCGCGGTCAGCGCGAATGCGGTCGTGAGTGCGAGAGTCTTGAGCCCATCGCTGGTCCCTCCTGGCGTTTCCGGTCCCTGGGGCCCCGCCCCTTATTTTGGTTTGCGGATTAAAGCCTGGGACCAGCCTTCGGCATTGTCAAGAGGACAGAGGCGGAAGGGATTGACAAGGGCTCCGAACTCTGAAGATAAATCCGTGGCCCGGATTTTATCGATCCGATCCCGGAGGCCGGCGGACGCCTGCTGCGATGAAGACCGCCGATCCCGAGCTGATGCGGGCGATCAACCGCTTCCACATCATGGACGCGATCCGCCGGCTCGGCCCGATCTCGCGGGTCGAGATCTCCGAACGCACGGACTTGAGCCCGACCACGGTCTCCGCCATCACCGCCGCGCTCCTCGAGGACGGTCTTATCGTGCCGCGCCATGTCGCCGCCGCGCCCGACCAGCTGCGCGGGCGGCCGCGCGTCATGCTCGAGCTCAATCCCGGCGCGGCGACGGTCTGCGGCGTCAAGCTCGCGCCGAACCAGATCACCGTCGCGGTGACGAACTTCCAGGCCGACATCCTCAACAGCGTCTCGGTGCCGATCCGCGTCGACCGGCAGCCGGCCTCGGTGATCATCGACCTCGTCGAGGACGGCGTGCGGCGCTGCCTCGAGGACGCGGACATCGCCCTCGAGAGCATCGGCGGGCTCTGTGTCGGCATTCCCGGCATCATCGAGCGCGCCTCGGGCATCAGCCGCTACAGCCCGCTCTTCCGCGAGCGCGACCTCGACATCCGCAGCGACCTTGAGGCCCGGCTCGGCATCGCCGTGACCGTCGACAGCGACGTCAACCTGATCACCCAGGCCGAACACTGGTTCGGACACGGCCGCGGCCTCGACGATTTTCTCGTCGTCTCGATCGAGCACACGATCGGCCTCGGCGTCATCCATGGCGGCGAATTATTCCGCGGCGCGAACGGGCTCAGCCCCGATCTCGGCGATCTCGTCGTCGCGACCGGCGGCGGCCGCTCGAACGGCGCCTCCGCGGGCCGCCTCTCCGCGATCGCGTCGACGACCTCGATCCTCGCCGCCGCCGCGGAACTCGTGCGGGGAACGGCCGACGCCCCGCTCCTGCGCGGCGCGCGCGGGATCGAGCACGCGGTCAGGCTCGCGGCCGCCGGAGACAAGCGTTTCGCCAAGGTCTTTCACGATGCCGGTCAGGCGCTCGGCGTCGCCATCGCCAACCTCGTCACGCTCTTCGCGCCGCCGAAGGTGATCCTCGCCGGCTCAGCCCTGCAGGCCGGCGATCTCCTGCTCGCGCCGCTGCGCGAGGCGATCGCGACGGCGACGCCGAAGACCCTCGCCGGCCTCGCCGAGGTCGTCGTGCACGAGCCGGGCGACGACATGTGGGCGCGCGGCGCTGCGGCGCTCACGCTGCGCGATCTCTACGGCGCGCCGTGGAACACGACGGGTCCGGCGAAGCAAGGCTAAATCATGGAAGGACGGCGCATGGAGCGGGTCGGCATCGGCATCGTCGGATGCGGCAACATCAGCAAGGCGTATCTCGAGGCGGCGAAGACGTTTCCAATCCTCGACATCAGGGGCGTCGCCGACCTCAAGCCGGAAGCAGCCGAAGCGCGCTCGCAGCAGTACGGCGTGCCGGCGCGGAGCGTCGACGATCTCCTGCGCGATCCCGCTGTCGAGATCATCGTCAATCTCACCATTCCCGCGGCGCATGTCGAGGTCGGCTTGAGAGCGCTCGAAGCCGGCAAGCACGTGCATTCCGAAAAGCCGCTCGGGACGACGACGGCCGAGGCGCGCAGGCTCCTCGCGGAAGGCGAGCGGCGCGGCCTGCGCGTCGGCTGCGCGCCCGATACCTTTCTCGGCGGCGCCCATCAGACCTGCCGCAAGCTCGTCGACGAGGGCGCCATCGGCCGACCCGTCGCGGGCAGCGCCTTCTTCATGTGCCCCGGCCACGAGCGCTGGCACCCGAGCCCGGCCTTCTACTACGCCGCGGGCGGTGGCCCGATGCTCGACATGGGACCGTACTACATCACCGCCCTCGTCAACCTGCTCGGCCCGGTCGCGCGCGTCACCGGCGTGGCGACGCACGCCCGCGCCGAGCGGCCGATCGTCAGCGAGCCGCTGAAGGGCACGGTGATGCAGGTCGAGGTCGCGACGCATGTCGCGGGCACCCTCGAATTCGCCTGCGGCGCGGCCGTCTCCATCGCCATGAGCTTCGACGTACCGAAGCATCGCCACGGACCGATCGAGCTCTACGGCACGGAGGCGAGCCTGATCGTCCCGGATCCCAACCGCTTCGGCGGCAGCATCGAGATCGCGCAGGCCGGGCAGGACTGGTCGGAGCGGCCGACCGAGCACATCTACGCCGACGGCAACTACCGCATCATCGGCGTCGCCGATCTCGCCCATGCGATCCGCTCGGGCCGGCCGCACCGCGCCTCCGGCGGCCTCGCGTTGCACGCGCTCGAGGTGATGGAGGCCTTCCAGGCCTCCTCCGATCGCGGCACGCACGTGACGATCGCGACGCGGCCCGAGCGCCCCGCTATGCTGCCGACCGGGCTCAAGCCCGGCGCCCTCGACTGACACCAACCAAGCGGAGTTCGTAAAGACATGCGCGAGGCATTGATCGTCTGGGGCGGCTGGAGCGGGCACGAGCCGGAGCGCTGCGCCGCCATCATCGCCGGCATGCTCGAGGAGGAAGGGTTCAAGGTCTTCGTCGAGCACTCGACCGAGGCCTTCGCCGATCCCGCCATCGCCGACATGAGCCTGATCGTGCCGATCTACACGATGTCGAAGATCGAGAAGGAGGAACTGAGCAACCTCACCCGCGCCGTGCGCGGCGGCGTCGGCCTCGCCGGCTACCACGGCGGCATGTGCGATGCCTTCCGCGAGGCGGTCGAGTACCAGTTCATGTGCGGCGGGCAATGGGTCGCCCATCCCGGCAACGTCATCGACTACCGGGTCAACGTCACCCGTCCCGACGACCCGGTGATGGCGGGCCTCTCCGATTTCGACTACCGCTCCGAGCAGTACTACATGCACGTCGACCCCTCGAACGAGGTCCTGGCGACGACGACCTTTTCCGGCGAACACGCGCCCTGGACGAAGGGCGTCGTGATGCCCGTCGTCTGGAAGCGCCGCTACGGCGAGGGTCGCGTGTTCTATTCCTCCCTGGGCCACGTCTCGAAAGAGTTCGAGGTCCCCGAAATGCGCACGATCCTGCGGCGCGGCCTCGTCTGGGCCGCGCGGTAATCCCTCGAGCGCAATTCCTGAAACCCTCAGATACGGGGGAGACCGTTCGCCTCCCTCCGCGATTTGCGGACGCGCGCGCCCCGCGTCCGAACGGGCCGAGGGGAGAGGCGAGAAGCGCTCTCCTCTCGATTATCCATTATCCACAATCCGCTTGACAGCGCGCCGCCGCCGCCCTTCACTGCTCCCGCTCGGGCCGGGCGCGCCTTGCTCGGGCAAAGCCGCGCGACAGGCTTCCGCAGAGGCGCCGGCGCGTAAGCAAATCGACCTCGGGAGAGACGCCATGGCATTCCTCGCGCCCTTCAGGGCCTTTTTGTCGCACGTTCGGCCGGTCGGCACCGTCGCTCTGACGGGGGCGGCGCTGGCGTTCGGCCAGGTGCCGGCCGCGTTCGCGCAGGCCGCCAAGGGCGAGGCGCCCGCCCTTGCGACGCAGGTCGCCGCCGGCAAGCTCGATTCCGTCGACAAGCGTGTGCCGAAACATCCCCTCGTCATAACGCCCGTCGAGAAGGTCGGCGTCTACGGCGGCACGCTGCGCTCGCTGATCTCGGGCGCAGGCGATTACTCCTGGTTCCGCACGATGTTCGGCTATGACGGCCTCGTCAGCTGGGATCCGATGGCGCAAAAAGTGCTGCCGAACCTGGCCGAGAGCTGGGAAGTGTCGCCCGACGCGACGAAATACACATTCAAGCTGCGCGAAGGCACGCGCTGGTCGGACGGCACGCCGTTCACCGCGAAGGACGTCATGTTCTGGTGGAACGACGTCTATTCGAACCCGCAGCTGCCGCCCGAATGGAAGCCGCGCCTCGTCCGCGAAGGCGCCAAGACGGTCGTCGAGGCGCCGGACGACAACACCGTCGTCTTCCGCTTCGAGAAGCCCTACGCGCTCTTCCTCTTCCAGATGGCGACGCCGGACGGGGATGTCCCGACGCTGTTTCCCGAGCACTACATGAAGCAGTTCCACATCAAGTACAATCCGGACGCGGATGCGCAGGCGAAGGCGGCGGGCCTTGCGAGCTGGTCCGACCAGTTCTTCCGCAAGAACGATGCCTGGAACAATCCGCAGAAGCCGACGCTCTTTGCCTGGAAGATCGAGCGCCCGCTCACCGACACGCAGCGCGTCACGCTGACCCGCAATCCCTACTACTGGAAGGTCGACACCGCCGGGAACCAGTTGCCCTACATCGACGCCGTCACGCACGACGTCGTCGCCGACAAGGAGGTGATGCTCCTCAAGGCGCTGAACGGCGAAGTCGACTTCATCGGCCGCTACATCAACACGCTCTCGAACAAGCCGGTTCTCGTCGAGAACGAGAAGAAGGCCGGCATCAAGTTCTTCGAGCTCGTCGACGCGAGCCCGAACTACATGACCGTGCATCTCAACCAGACGCACGCGAACCCGGTCCTGCGCGAAATCCTCGCGAACAAGGATTTCCGCATCGGCCTGAGCATGGCGATCAACCGGCAGGAGATCATCGACCTCGTCTTCGCCGGCCAGGGCCGCCCGTACCAGATCGCGCCGCGGCCCGAATCGGAGTTCTACGACGAGGAATTCGGCACGCAGTTCACGAAGTACGACGTCGCGGCGGCGAACAAGCAACTCGACAAGGCCGGCTACGCGAAGAAGGATTCGGCCGGCTTCCGGCTCGGGCCCGACGGCAAGCGCATCACCATCACCATGACAGTCCGCGAGGACCGCCAGCCGATGGTCGATTCGGTCCCCTTCATCGTGAAGAACTGGCGCGCCGTCGGCGTCGACGCGAATTTCCGCGTCATGGAAAAGTCCGCCTACCTCAACCAGCGCAACGGCAACCAGCACGACGGGCTGCTCGACGACGGCGACGGCGGCATGCTCGACGCGCTGATCCTGCCCCGGGCCTATATCCCGATCAACCCGGACGGCGCCTACGGCACCGCCTGGGTGAACTGGGTGACCGGGCTCAGCACCCTGAAGCAGGAGCCGCCGCCGAACGTCATGGCCGCGCTCAAGATCTACGACGAGATGCGCGCGGCGCCGACCGAGGCGGAGCAGAAGCGGCTCTTCCGCGCCCTGATGCAGCAGGCGAAGGAGAACTTCCTGAGCATGGGCATCGGCCTGCCGGTGCCGGGCTACGCGGCCTACACCAACCGCCTGCACAACGTGCCGCCGGCGGCGGTGTGGAGCGGCTGGCCGCTGCCGTTCCCCGGCCCGAGCGTGCCGGCGCAGTTCTACATCCAATAGCCGCAAGCGATCCGGCGACGGCCGAACAGGAGATGGCGTTCATGTCCGATATGATGACTCACTGGGCGGTGTTCGACGACAGCCGCCGCCTGATGGCGGCGGACCGGACGATCGAGCCGGTCTTCTCCGAGGTCGCGGAGCACGAGCACGACGTCGCCCGCCTCGGTGCGCTGACGCGTGGCGGCATGAAATGGATGCAGCCTCTCCTGACCCTCGCCCGCGACACCTGGTCCGACTCCGCCTCCCATCCGGAGATCGACCGCCGCCTCGCCTTCGTCATCGGCGGCATCACTCACCAAGCCTGCGATTCGGTCGCGAAATACCTGCTCTCGCGACATGCCGGCTCGGAATGGAACCTCGCCCACGACGTGCTCCAGAAGAATCCGCGCGCCCGCGGCCGCGAGCACGAGGTCGACACCCACCACACGCAGGAGGTTTCCGCCTATTACGACGCGCACGTCTTCCGGAAGGTCTATCTCGAAGGGCGCGAGACGCCTTTCAACCGGCTGATGCTGGCGGACGGCGGCGGCGACGCCGCGCACGCCCTCGAGCAGTTCATCGGCACCGCCTTCCAGCGTGCGCTGCTGACCGCGCACACCCTGTCGCCGCCGCCGCCCGGCGATCTCGCTGCGCTGCTGCAATGGCAGGATTCGGTCTTCAGCTACATGCAGCCGCGCTACCTGCACATGAAGGTCTGGATCGACGCCTTCAACCATCCCGATCCGGCAAAGCAGGCGAAATACGCCGTCGAGACCGAGTTCTACCGCGACGACGATCCGGCCATTCTCGTCGCCCGCAAGCTGCACACCGGCGGTGCCGTCTCGGCCCAGGAAATCGCGGAAGCGACGCGGGAAGGCGCGAACGAGAGCATGTACGGCCAGGCGCTCGAGCTCTCGGCGCGCTATCTGCGCTCGGCGACGGCGTTCTGGCACCACCGGGCGGACGCCCTCGTCGCGCCGAACGCCTACGTGCCGAAATGGCGGGCGGCGTGACGGCAATGCCGCGCCCGGCGCGCGCTCCCTGAGCGGGGTCCCGCCATGCTCCAGTACGCGGCGCGCCGGCTCGTCTCCATGGTCGCGATGCTCTTCTTCGTTTCGATCGCGGCCTTCGTCGTCATCCAGCTCCCGCCCGGCGACTTTCTAACGACCCTCGTCGCCGGGCTCGAGCAGGGCTCGCTCATCGACCCGGCGCAACTCGAATACCTGAAGGAGCGCTTCGGCCTCGACCAGCCGATCTGGATCCAGTATCTGCGCTGGGTCTCGGGCATCCTCCTGCACGGGGATTTCGGCTATTCGTTCCAATGGAAGCGGCCGGTCGCCGACCTGATCTGGGAGCAGCTCGGCTTCACGCTGATGCTCTCCGTCTCGACGCTGCTGTTCGCGTGGGTCGTGTCGTTCCCGATCGGCGTGCTCTCCGCGGTGCGGCAATATTCGCTCGCCGACTATTTCTTCACCTTCATCGGCTTCATCGGCCTCGCGGTGCCGAACTTCCTGCTCGCCCTCGTCATGATGTATATCGGCTTCCGCTATTTCGGACAGAGCGTCGGCGGCCTGTTCTCTCCCGAGTATCAGAATCTGCCCTGGTCATGGGACAAGCTCGTCGACCTGTTGAAGCATCTGTGGATTCCGATGATCGTCATCGGCACGGCGAAGACCGCGGAGCTCATCCGCGTCATGCGCGCGAACCTCCTCGACGAGCTCGACAAGCCGTATGTCACCACCGCCCGCGCCAAGGGCCTGCCGGAGGCGAGGCTGCTCCTGAAATACCCGATCCGGCTCGCGCTCAATCCCTTCGTTTCGACCGTCGGCTGGGTGCTGCCGAGCCTGATCTCCGGCGCCGTCATCGCCGCCGTCGTCCTCAACCTCCCGACCGCCGGGCCGCTTCTCCTCAACGCCCTGAAGTCGCAGGACACCTATCTCGCCGGCAGCTTCATCCTGATGCTTTCGGCACTGACGATCGTCGGCACGATGATCTCGGACCTCCTCCTCGCGTGGCTCGATCCGCGCATCCGGCTGCAGTGAGCCGGCGATGACCGCGACAGCGACCCCAGCCCTCCCGGAGATCGGAAAGCCGGCCGCCGTCCGCAAGCCGGATCGCATCAAGGTCGCGGGCCAATGGCGGCTGATGTGGTGGAAATTCCGCCGCCACAAGGTCGCCCTCGCCGCCGGAATCGTCGTGCTCCTGATCTATCTCGTCGCGCTCTTCGCCGAGTTCCTCGCCACGGCCGATCCGAACCGCACCGTCGGGCGCTACGCTTACGCGCCGCCGCAGGGCCTGCATTTTTTCGTGCGCGACGAGAGCGGCGCACTGTCCTTCAGTCCGCACGTCTACGACTTCAAGTCCCGCATCGATCCGCGCACCCTGCGGCGGTCCTTCGAGCTCGACGAGAGCCGCCGCATCGAGATGGGATTCTTCGTCAGGGGCGAGCCGTACCTTCTCTGGGGCCTGATCCCGTGGGACCGTCATCTCATCGCGCCCCTCGATCCGCAGCAGCCGGTCTACATCCTCGGCGCGGACCGGCTCGGGCGCGACAACCTTTCGCGCATTATCTACGGCGCGCGGGTGTCGATGTCGGTCGGCCTCGTCGGCGTGCTCTTGAGCCTCGCCATCGGCCTCGTTCTCGGCGGCATCTCAGGCTATTACGGCGGCCGCATCGACGAAATCATCCAGCGCACGATGGAATTCCTGCGCTCGATGCCGACCATCCCGCTCTGGATGGGCCTCGCCGCCGCGATCCCTCTCACCTGGCCGCCGCTCGGCGTCTATTTCATGATCACCATCCTGCTCTCGCTGATCGGCTGGACGACTCTCGCGCGCGAGATCCGCGGCAAGGTCATGGCCATCAAGAACGAGGATTACGTCGTCGCGGCGCGCCTCGACGGCGTGCGCCAGTTCCACATCATCACGCGGCAATTGCTGCCCGCCTTCGCCTCTCACATCATCGCCGTCACGACCCTCGCGATCCCCGAGATGATCCTCGCCGAAACGGCACTCTCCTTCCTCGGCGTCGGCCTGCAACCGCCGACCGTCTCGTGGGGCATCCTCTTGAAGGAGGCGCAGAACGTGAACACCGTGGCGACGGCGCCGTGGCTCCTCATTCCCGGCGTCGCCGTGATCGTCGCCGTCCTGGCGCTCAATTTCCTCGGCGACGGCCTGCGCGATGCGGCCGATCCCTATTCGCAATAGCGCGGCCATGGCCGAGATTCTCCTCGAGATCCGGGACCTCAAAACGCATTTCTTCACCCGCGAGGGCGTCGTGAGAGCCGTCGACGGGCTCGACCTCGTGCTCCATCGCAACCGGACGCTCTGCGTCGTCGGCGAATCCGGCTGCGGCAAGTCGATCACCGCCTCCTCGATCCTGCAATTGCTGCGTCGGCCCGGCCGCATCGTCGGCGGCGAGATCGTCCTGCACCGCCGGGACGGCTCGACCGTCGATCTCGCCAAGCTCGCGCCGAACGGCCGCCACATGCGCGACGTGCGCGGCCGCGAGATCAGCATGATCTTCCAGGAGCCGATGACGTCGCTCTCGCCGGTGCACACCGTGGGCGACCAGATCGCCGAGATGATCCGCCTGCACACGCCGCTGACGAAGGCGCAGAGCCGCGAGAAGGCGATTCGCGTCCTCGGCCGCGTCGGCATCCCGAAGCCGGAGGATCGCTACGGGACCTACCCATTCCAGCTCTCCGGCGGCATGCGCCAGCGCGTCATGATCGCGATGGCGCTTTCCTGCGAGCCGGCGCTCCTCATCGCCGACGAGCCGACGACGGCACTCGACGTGACGACGCAGGCGAACATCCTCGAACTCATCCGCGAGGTCCAGGACGAGTTCGGCATCGCGGTGATGCTGATCACGCACGATCTCGGCGTCGTCGCCGAAGTCGCGGACGAGGTCGCGGTGATGTATCTCGGCAAGGCCGTCGAGACGGCGGACGTGCGCTCGCTCTTCCGCAGCCCGAAGCACCCCTATACGCGGGCGCTGTTGCAATCGATCCCGAAGCTCGACGCGCCCCGCGGCCAGCGCCTTGCGCAGATCGAGGGCATGGTGCCGAACCCCCTCGACCGGCCGGAGGGCTGCCCCTTCAACACCCGCTGCCCGCAGGTCCGCGAAGGGATCTGCGACGCCGAGATGCCGCAGCTCCTGCCGGTCGGCCCCGGCCGCGGGGCGCGCTGCTTCCAGTACGACGAGCGGTACGCGCCGGCCTTCGCGCCCCGCGCCGCGAGGACCGGCTGATGGACGGCTCCTCCCTCCCCGCCCGCGGCGCGGCGCAAGCCAGCGCGCCCTGCCTCGCCGTCGAGGATCTGCGCGTCCATTTTCCCGTCCGCCGCGGCCTCTTCAACCGGCAGGCGGGGACGGTGAAGGCCGTCGACGGCGTCCGCCTGCGCGTCGAGGACGGCGAGACGGTCGCCCTCGTCGGCGAATCCGGCTGCGGAAAATCGACCCTCGGGCGCTCGATCCTGCGCGTCTTCAAGCCGACCGCCGGCGCGATCATCTATCGCGGCCGCGGCGCCGCGGCGCCGGTCGATCTCGCCGCGGCGGACGAGGATGCCCTGCGGCGCCTGCGCGTCGACATCCGCATGATCTTCCAGGACCCGTTCACGGCGCTCAATCCGCGCATGACGGTGCTCGACGTGATTGCGCAACCCCTCGTGGCGAACGGCCTCGCCGGCAGGAGCGAGCGTGAGGACCGCATCGCGGACATCATGCGCAAGGTCGGGCTGCGGCCCGAATACATGTCGCGCTATCCGCACGCGTTTTCCGGCGGCGAGCGCCAGCGCATCGTCATCGCCCGCGCCCTCGTCGTGCGCCCGCATCTCGTCGTCGCGGACGAGGCCGTCTCGGCCCTCGACGTCTCGGTGCGGGCGCAGACGCTCAATCTCCTGCAGAGCCTGCAGGAGGAATTTCGGCTCACCTATCTCTTCGTCTCGCACGACCTCTCGGTCGTGAAGCACATCTCCGATCATGTCGCGGTGATGTATGTCGGCCGCGTCGTCGAGTTCGGACCGACGGATTCGCTCTTCCGGCGGCCGCGCCACCCCTACACGGAGGCGCTGCTCTCGGCGATCCCGGTGCCGGACCCCGAACGCCGCGGCCGCGCCCATCGCGTCCGCCTGCCGGGCGACGTCGCGGACCCCTCGAACGCGCCGTCCGGCTGCCGCTTCCACCCGCGCTGCCGCTACGCCACGGACAAATGCAAGGCGGACGATCCACCCCTTCGGCCGCTCCCCGGTGGCGGCGAGGTGGCCTGCCACTACGCGGAGGACCTGTCGCTGCGCGGCATCCTGGCCTAGCCGGGACGGCGGGCATTCGACGGCACAGGAACCTGTGGTAAGGTTCCGGTGCAACATTCGGAGATCGGATTCAGTGCTCCTGCGCGAGATGGACATCGGCACGGACGGACGCCGGAGCGAGCCCTTCGGGCAGACGAATTACGGCCGCGTCTGCGACGCCATCCGCGCGGAGATCATTGCCGGCGTGCACCCGCCCGGCATGCGGCTCAAGATCCAGGAATTGATGGCGCAGTTCGGCATCTCCTCGAACCCGATCCGCGAAGCGTTGCAGCAGCTCCAGGGCGAGGGCCTCGTCGTGATCTCGCCGAACAAGGGCGCGACCGTGCGCCAGATCGACGAGCGCTTCCTCTTGCACATCTACGAGATCGGCGAAGGGCTCGACTGCATCCTCGCTGGGCGTTGCGCGGCGATGGCGACGCCCGCCGACGTCGCGCGCCTGCGGGGGATCCACGACAGGATCGGCGAGGCCGCGGAAGCGGGACAGGCGGGGCGGCGGCTCCTCCTCAACGGCGAGTTCCACGATTCGATCGCCGCGATCACCGGCAACCTCGAGGCGATCAACATCCGCCGCCGCCATCGCAACCTCGTGCGCACGATCCGCCAGCAATACGGCTACGAGCCGGAGCGCATGAAGAGCGTGCAGCAGGAGCACGCGGCCATCGTCGATGCCATCGCCGCGGGCGATGTCCCCGAGGCCGAGCGCGCCGCGCGTCTCCACGTCGTGCGCTCCTACGAGGACATCATGCTGCGCTTCCGCAGCTACCTGTCGCAGAAGGCGCCTTGACGATCCGGCCCGGCTGCGACGGCTTCGGAAGTCCCCCGGGATGAGGTCGCCGGGGTGGATCGGGACCGATGGGCCAGGCGTTCAGGTCTCGTCGACGACGAAGTTCAGTCCGACCGCCGATTCGAGCGTCGCGCTCGCAGCGTGGAGCGAGACCGACCAGGTCCGGTCGCCGACGATGCCGTCGGCGGCGACTTCGCCGAAGGTCTGGAAGCCCTTCACGGAGGCCTTGGTGTGTGGCCCGAACTGGCCGTCGATGCCTTGCGGCGATTCCCACTGGCCGGGCGCGCCGTTGGTCAGCACGGACTGAAGGGCGCGCACGACATCGCCCGACGAGCCTTCCTTGAGGAGCGGCATCGGGCGTCCGTCCGGCAGCGCCGCCCAGGTCAGCGGGCCGACGACGCCGTCGACCGCAAGGCTTTCACCCTCCTGGAAATCCTTCACGGCCCGTTCCAGATCGGCGCTGAAGACGCCGTCGACGACGAGCGAAAGATTGGGCGTGCGCCGCAAGGCGCGCTGCAGGCGCCGGACAGCGACGCCGGTGGCGCCGAGGCGGATCGTGGGTTGACCCGGATTGGCCATGGTCTTCTCCTGTCTCGATCGTCGCGCCGGCGGCAACCGTGCGACCTTCGCATCCCGACTGGGCGCTATTGCGGAATGCGCAGCACCTGGCCCGGAAAGATCACGTTGGGATTGGCGAGCTGGTTGCGGTTCGCCTCGAAGATCAGCGGGAACTTGCCGGGATCGCCGTAGAAGGCGTTCGCGATCTTGGAGAGGGTGTCGCCGGCGACGACCGTGTGCTGCGCAAAGCCGTGGAAGGGATCGACGAGGGCCCGCCCGAAGGTGATCGGCACGGTGACCTTGTTGATCTCGCTGCCATCCGCGGCGGAGAACTCGAAGACTTCGAGCGTCCCCTGCGCAGTCGGCGGGACGCCGGGAAGGGCGAGGGTCGAATGAAAATTCCCCCAGATGCCCGTGCCGCCCGCATGGATCGTCGTCTGCGCGAGTTCGTTGCCGTTCGCATCGCGCACCCGCGCCGCAAACGTCGCCTCGAACCCCGTCCCGACGCCGCAAACCTCGACCGGTTCATCGACGAGATCGAACGGACGCGGCTGACGCACGCTGATCGGCGGAAATCCAGCCATGACGGCCCCCAGTGTTTCGTTTCGAGGCGGGCATCTTACCACCCGGCGCGACGGGGAGCGTGAAGTACGCAACGGATGCGCCGCCGGGCGGCTCGGCCCCGGGCCCGGGGGTGTCACCCCACCCAAGTCTTAGGGACGTTCTGTTGCCGATGTGTCCCGGCCGGACAGGTGTGCGGTGGTAGCGGAGGAGGGATTTGAACCCCCGACACAAGGATTATGATTCCTCTGCTCTGACCAACTGAGCTACTCCGCCCCAACGAAGGCGGGCGCCGCGGGCGCCCTCGGGTCCGGGCGGATATAGGGAAGGGCGCGGCGGGCTGTCAAGGAAGGTGGGCCTGCGCCTTGCGGATGCGCATCAGCTTGAAGAAGCCGGCGGGAAAGAGCGGTTTCAGGTCGACGACGGCCATGATGCCCGTGCCGCGGGCCCAGGCTTCGATGCGGGAGGCCTTGAAGTCCGAACTCCAGCCGATGCTGGACGAAACCGGCGCAAGCGCCGCCTCGATTCCGGCGAGGACGCCCTCTTCCTGGCCGAAATGGTTCGCCAGGATGACCTCGCCGCCGGGCCGAAGGACGCGAGCGAATTCGGTCAGGGCCGCCTCCGGGTCGGGCACGAGGGTGATCAGGAACTGCGCCGTCACGGCGTCGAAATGGCCGTCCGGAAAGCCGAGGCGGGTCGCGTCCATGACCTGCAGGCTCTTGACCTGGACGAGGCCGCGGCGGTCGACCTTGGCCCTCGCCCGGCGCAGCATGTCCTCCGAGAGGTCGACCCCGTGCACCTCGGCGCCGGGCGGATAGTAGCCGAGGGCAAGGCCGGTCCCAACGCCCACTTCGAGCACCCGCGGTCCGCAGGCCGTCGCGGCGGCGACGGCGGCGCGCGCGGCGGGCTCGGTCAGCTTGTCGTAGACGACGTCATAGATCGGCGCCCAGCGCGCGTAGGCCTTGCGCATCAGGGCCGTCGTCGGTCCGGCGGTCATGGCGATCCTGCGCGAGGGGTTCAGGCGGCGACGGGGGTGGCGGCGGCCTCGGCGCGGGCGATGGTGCCGCCGCCGAGCACCCGGGCCCGCGGCGCTTCGCTCTCGTAGAGGACGCAGGCCTGGCCGGGGGAGACCCCGTCCTCGGGCGAAAGCAGCGCGACGGTCGCGCCGGCGCCGGCGGCGTGAAGCAGCGCCGGCCGCGGCTCGCGGGTCGAGCGCACCCGCACGGCAACGTCGAGCGCCCCGCGGGCCGATCGCCGAGAGCGGGCCGTCGCCGAGCCAGTTCAGCGCCCCGAGCCGGATGCTGCGGGTGGCGAGCGCCTCCCGCGGCCCGACCACCACCTGCGCCGCGGCGGCGTCGAGGCGGACGACGTAGAGCGGCTCTCCGATCGAGAGCTTGAGGCCGCGGCGCTGACCGACGGTGTAGTTCACGATGCCCTCGTGCCGGCCGAGCACGCGGCCGTCGACATGCACGATCTCGCCGCCCCGGACGGCGCCGGGGTGCAGGCGTTCGATCACGTCCGTATAGCGCCCCTGGGGCACGAAGCAGATGTCCTGGCTGTCGGCCTTCTCGGCGACGGCGAGGCCGAACTCCCGCGCGAGGGCCCGGACCTCGTCCTTCGGCAGCTCGCCCAGGGGGAAGCGCAGGCGGGCGAGCTGTTCCGGCGTCGTCGCGAACAGGAAATAGCTCTGGTCGCGGTCGGGATCGGCGGCGCGGTGCAGCGCCCGGCGGCCGTCCGGCAGGGGCCGGCTCGCGACATAATGACCGGTCGCCAGAACGTCGGCGCCGAGGTCGCGGGCGGTCTCGAGGAGGTCGCGGAACTTGATCGAGCGGTTGCACTCGACGCAGGGGATCGGCGTCTCGCCGGCGATGTAGCTCTCGGCGAAGCGGGCGATCACCTCCTCGCGGAAGCGGCTCTCGTAGTCGAGGACGTAATGCGGGATGCCGATCGCCTCGGCGACGCGGCGGGCGTCGTGGATGTCCTGGCCGGCGCAGCAGGCGCCCTTGCGGTGCGTCGCGGCGCCGTGGTCGTAGAGCTGGAGCGTGATGCCGACGACGTCGTAGCCCTGCCGCTTCAGGAGGGCGGCGACGACGGATGAATCGACGCCGCCGGACATGGCGACGACGACGCGCGTTCGGGACGGGTCGTTCGGCAGGTCGAGTGAGTTGGCCATCGCTCTGTCCGCCAGGCGCCGGTCAAGGCGGCGCCGGAGGGGTTTCCCCGCCTCTATAGCGACTGGCACCCCGCTCGGCCAGTGCCGCGACACCCCGGCTCGAGCCTTCCCGGCAAGTCTCGCTGGGCGTCGGGCTCCTTGGGGGCGGCCGGGTCCGCGGCGCCGGGCCGGAGTGTCAGCGCGGATCGCCGCCGGCCGCTGCGCGAACGCCGAGATAAAGCGCCGCGACCTTGGGATCGGCGAGGAGGTCGCGCCCGGAGCCTTCGTACGCGTTGCGGCCGAGATCGAGAACGTAGCCGCGGTGCGAGAGCGCCAGGGCCGGCCTCGCGTTTTGCTCCACCATCAGGATGCTGGTTCCGGCTCGATTGATTGCGGCGACCTGCTCGAACATCGCGTCGACGAAGCGCGGCGCGAGGCCCGCGGTCGGCTCGTCGAGCAGAAGCACCTTCGGATCGGGCATCAGCGCGCGCGCCATCGCCAGCATCTGCCGCTCGCCGCCGGACATGGTGCCCGCGATCTGGCTGCGGCGCTCGGCGAGGCGTGGGAACAGCGCGAAGACGACGGCGCTGCGGGTGTCGAACGCGAGGCCCGGCGCGGGGGTCAGGCCGATCTCGAGGTTCTCCTTGACCGACAGCGTCTCGAAGACGTTGTCGCGCTGGGGCACGTAGCCGAGGCCGAGCCGGGCGATCCCGCTCGGGCGCAAGCCCGTGATATCCGCTTCGTCGAAAAGGATGCGCCCGCGCTTCGGCCGCAGCAGTCCGACGATGGTTTTCAGAAGCGTCGACTTGCCGGCGCCGTTCGGGCCGACGACCGTCACGATCTCGCCATGGGAGATGCGGATGCCGAGCCCGTCGAGGATATCGACCTCGCTCTGTAGCCGGCGACGACGTCCTCCGCCGCGAGCACGCTGGTCATGACGCGGCTCCCGCCGAGCTCCCGCCGAGATAGGCGTCGATGACACGCGGATCGGCGCGAACCGCCTCCGGCGGGCCGTCGGCGATGACGGCGCCCCGCGCCATGACGACGACACGGTCGGCACGGGTCATGACGACATCCATGTCATGCTCGACGAAGAGGAACGTCATGCCGCTCTCGCGCCGCAGCCCCTCGAGATGGTCGAGGAGGCGATGGCCGAGGGTCGGGTTGACGCCGGCCATCGGCTCGTCGAGCAGAACGAGCTTCGGGTTGGTCATCAGCGCCCGCGCCGCTTCGAGGAGCTTGCGCTGGCCGCCGGAAAGCGTGCCGGCATAGTCGCCGGCCTTGGCGGACAGGCCGAACCGGGCCAGGAGGTCCTCTGCCCTCGCTTTTGCCGCGCGCTCCTCGATCCGGGCGCGACGGGCTTTCGCGATCAGCCCGGGCAGATGCTCGCCCGGCTGATCGGGATTGGCGAGCATCATGTTCTCGATCACCGTCATGCCCGCGAAGACCCGCGTGAGCTGAAACGTCCGCACGAGCCCGGACCTGACGATCCGATCCGGCCGCAGCCCCTCGATGCGCCGGCCGTCGAATCGTATGGCGCCGCCGTCGGCGGCGGCGAAGCCGCTGATCAGATCGAACATCGTCGTCTTGCCGGCTCCGTTCGGGCCGATCAGCGCGGTCATCGATCCTGCCACGACGCTGAAGGAGGCGCGCGCCACCGCGCGCAAGCCGCCAAAGCTCTTCGAGACATCTTCGACTGACAGGAGCGGCGTCACCGCTACGACCTCAGGATCATCTCGGCGCGATTGCCGAGAAGTCCTTGCGGCCGCAGCGCGCTCAGAAGAATCAGCGCGAGCCCGACGACGATGAAGCGCAACGAGGCTTGCTGTCCGCCGGTGAGGCCGAGATCGATCAGGCGCGTTCCCTCCATCAGGCTCCAGAAGACGATGCCGCCGACGGCGACGCCCGTGTAGCTCGCGAAACCGCCGAGGATGAGCATGGCATAGCCGAGAAAGGTGAAGGTCGGATCGAAGACGCTCGGATAGAGATAGGTCACGTTGAGCGCGACGAAGAAGCCGGCGACGGCGGCAATGGCGGCCGCGATGCCGAGGGACTGGAGCTTGTAGGAGAGCACGTTCTTGCCGAGCGCGGCGGCCGCATCCTCGTCCTCGCGGATCGCCTTCAAGACGCGCCCCCAAGGCGTCGCTTGCAGCGCCTTGAGCCCAAAGACGAAGAGGAGGAACACGAGCCAGACCGCGCAGAGCAGCGGCAGCTGCACATAGCCGCCGAGGCCGTAGGGCGACAGCCTTTCGAGCGCCCACCCCGCGAAGGCGCGCCATTCGTCGTCGTAGCCGAGGACGCCCTGATTGCCGCCTGCGAAGGCCGCGTTCTGCAGCGTGTAGCGGACGATCTCGGCAAACGCGAGCGTGGCGATGGCGAAGTAGTCCGAGCGAAGGCGCAGCGACGGCAGGCCGACGAGGACGCCCGCAAGCACGGCGAGCGCGATGCCCGCGGGCAGCGCCGCGAGCAAGGGCCAGCCGTGATCCGCGACGAGGAGGCCGGTCGTGTAGGCGCCGATCGCCATGAAGCCGGCCTGGCCGAAGTTCAGGATGCCGGTGAAGCCGGCATTGAGCTGGAGGCCGAGCGTGAAGATGCCGTAGATCCCCGCGAGCACGCCGACGCCGATCCAGAAGTCGATGCTCATGACCGTCGCTTCGCTTGCCCGAAGATGCCGTGCGGCCAGAACAGCAGCGACAGGATGAGGATTGCGAAGCCGACGGCGGGCTTCCAGCGCGGATTGAAGAACAAGGTCGACCATTCCTGCGACAGGCCGATGAGGAGGCCCCCGACAAGCGCGCCGTAGGCGTTGCCGATGCCGCCGAGGATCGCCGCCGCGAAGAGGCTGAGAAGCAGCGTCAGGCCGAAATTCGGGTTGAAGGTGCCGATCGCAGCCGCGTAGAGGATGCCGGCGAGCCCAGCGAGCAGGCCGGCGATCATCCAGGTGACGGTGACGATCCGACCCGTGTCGATGCCGGAGACTTCAGCCAGCGCGCGGTTGTCGGCGAAGGCGCGCATCTGCTTGCCGAGGCTCGTCGTGCGCAGGACGAAACCGACGATCGCCATCGCCGCGACGCCGACGACGAGGACGGTCGCCTGCAAAAGGCCGATGCGGACGCCGCCGACGTCGCCGGCCGAGAGGATGTCGAGGCCGAGGGTGCGCGCCTGGCCGCTGGCGACGAACTGGATCGAGAAGCGGATGACGAGGCCAAGGCCGATCGCCGTCAGGAAGAGCTGCAGCGTTCCTGCGCCGGCGCGCCGCATCGGTGCCCACAGGATGCGCTCCGTGGCGAGCGAGAGCGCCGCGACGAGGAAAATGGCGAGCGGCGCCGCGAGGGCCATCGGCACCCCGAGCGTCGTCAGCCCGATCGTCGCGTAGGCGCCCGCGGTGAGGAGGTCGCCATGGGCGAAATTGACGAGGCGAAGGATGCCGAAGACGAGGGTGAGGCCGAGGGCGCCGAGGCCGAGATAGGAGCCGGCGACGAGGCCGTTGACGGTCGTCTGCGCCGCGGCGACGGGGCCGAAGACGGCCGCGAGGACGAAAGCCGCTGCAACGCAGCCGGCCGCCGCGATCGCGGGCGGCGACAGGAGCGGCGCCCGCGGACCTTCCTCGGCCGGGGGCGCCCCCCTCGCGGCGGTCTGCGTCGGTGCTTCCACTACTTGGCGACGACCTGCTTTGCGACCGCCCGCTTTCCGCCCTGGAAGGTGAAGACGTCGTAAAGCCCGGCAACCGGATCGCCGTTCTCCGCGAAGCGCATTTCGCCGGAGGCGCCGACATAGTCGATCTTTTGTCCGGATTGCGCCGCCTTGATCGCCTCCGGGAGAGTCTCAAGAGTGAACTGCGGCGCACCCTCGGCGCTGATCGAGCGGACCTTGTCGCGGATCGCCGCCGGATCGGCCGAGCCGGCGGCGACGGCGGCGAGGAAGCACATGATGGCGGAATCGAAGGCGTTCGTCGTGAAGGCGGCATTCTCGACGCCGCCGGCATCCGACCAGAGCTTGGCGAAAGCCTTGAAGGCGTCCGAGCCGCGCGGCCCGCCGGCGACGACGCCGCGGGCGCCTTCGAGGGAGGCCTGAGGGATGTTGTCGGGCACGACCGTCATCGACATCGCATCCGGGATGAAGAGCTTCTTGCCGTCGAACTTGCCGGTGCGCAGGAGCGCGGCGCCGAATTTCGCGTAGGTTTCCGGATAGTCGATGACGAGATAGGCGTCGGGCGTGCCGGCAACGACTTGCCCGGCCTCGGAATCGAAACTCGCCTGCTGCGGATCGAATCCGACCGGGCCCTGGATCTTGCCGCCCGCCGCCTGCCAGGCCTGCGCGACGCTCTTCGAGAGGCCCTCGCCATAGGGTTCGTTGCGATAGGCGACGGAGAGGGTCTTGCCGGCGGTGCCCCCGAGGGCGTCGGTCATCGCGGCCATCAACGCCTTCGTCTGAAGGGAGTCCGCAGGCACCGTGCGGAAGATCGTGCCGTCGTCCTTGACCGTGCGCAGGCGGACGCTCGAGGCGGTCGGCCAGAGGGTGATTTTCTTCTGCATCGTCAGGCCGTTGAGGATCGCGATCGATTCCGGCGTCGTCGACGGACCGAGCACGCAGGCGGCGCCCTTGTCGACGACGGTGCGCGCTGCGGACAGGGCCGCCTGCGGATCGCCCTGCGGATCGGCCACGGCGATCTTCACGGTCATCGGAAGACCGGCCTTGGCGGCGGCCTTGTTGGCGACGTCGACGGCGAGCCGGCTCGCCTTTTCGAAGGCCGGACCGCTCTCCGACAACGGCCCCGTGAGCTCGGGCAGGACGCCGATGGTGAGTTCGCTCGGCGCAGCGAGACTCTGGCCGGCGACGGCGAGCGCCGCGGCGAGCGTCGCCGCTCCGAGCGCAGACGTAAGGGTACGGATGCTCATGTCGGATCTCCCCGCCTCGGCCCCGCATGGGCGGAGCGCGTGCATCGCCATCGTGGCGTCGCACCGGACGATGTCAACGCGAAACGGGTGGGCCTTGCGCAGCACTGCCGCACGGCGCGGGCGGCGTCCTGGCGCGCCATGCCGCCATCGCGTTCCGGTGCCGCCGCTGCCTTCATCCGACGCTGCCGCGCCACGCTATAACGGCCGAGGCCGCGCGGGCACTCCCATCTCGCATTCGAGGGCGGCGCGGTCCCAGCGCGCGCAATCCGCCGCCGCGGCGTAGGTGGTGGCGAGGAAATCGAGCAGCACCGCGTCCGGGTCGCCGGCGGCGCGCACCGTATCGTAGGGGAGAATGAACTCGCCGAGGGCAGCCTCGAAGCGCGCTCCGGGCGAGACGGGCCGTGTCGCGGAAGCCCGGCGGCTCCGGGTAGGCGTAAGAATAGAATGCCGCCTGCGGGAAGGCGTCGCTGCCGGGCCAGAAGCCGGCGCTGCTGACCTCGTGCGAATAGGCTTCGCGGGCCACCGCGTCGGGCAGCCCCGGCACGCCGCCGGGATGCGGCGGCGCCGGTCGGCCGGAGAAGCGCGTCACCGCGAGGTCGAAGCTCCCCCAGAAAAAATGTACGGGACTCGCCTTGCCGAGAAAACCGCTGCGAAAGCGCTTGAAGAGGCGGTCGATCTGCACGAGCGCGCGAAAGAAGCGATGCGCCGCCGCCGCGTCGTAGGCCGCGTGCGTGCGGTCCTCCGAGAAGCGGATCGGATTTAAGACCTCGTTCGGCATCTCGTTGATCGCGACATCGACGCCGATGTCGCGAAGGACGTCCATCGTCTGCCGGTGGAAGTCGGCGACGCTTTGCGGCGCCAGCGCCAGCGCGCGCTCGTCGCCCCGGCTCGTGCGAAGGAGCAGACGATGCGCGATGAAGTCGAACTCGATCTCGAGGAGTTCGCCTCCCGCCGGCATCGGGGAGGTGCCAAGTCCCCGCGCGACGACGTAGAGAGGCACCTGCCAACTGTGATTGAGCCATGGCGTCAGCGCGAGACGAACCTTGCCGACGATCTGCGTCCAAAGCTGCAGGGTCGCGGCGGTGTCGCGCCAGGCGGAATAGGTGAGGTCGGGCCAGATCTCGGACATGCGAAGAGCCTCTTTCGCTCCGGCTCTCGCCGGGATGACGCGGCAACGCGGACGCCCCTGTTTCCGCCGGCCCGCCCGCCGCCCCATCGGCCGCAGCTTGACCTCCAGGCGACCCGCGGGAGACTATCGAGCGCCGGGAGCTTTTGCAAAACGGATACGACCCATCATGGTTCGCGCGAAACTCATTGTTGCGCTCGCGGGATTTGTTCTCGCGAGCTGCGCAAGCGGCTTGCGGGCGCAAGAAGCGGCCGACGCACTGATTGGCAAACTGGTCCCGGAGCTCGAGGCCTATATCCGAGCCGGCATGACGGGATTCGACGATCCCGGTCTCGCGATCGGCATCGTCGCGAAGGACCGACTGGTCTATGCGAAGGGTTTCGGCACACGCAGGAAGGGAGGCGAGCCCGTCGACACGAGAACGGTCTTTCAGATCGGCTCGACGACCAAGGCGTTCCTCGCCACGACGATGGCGATCGCCGTCGACCGCAAGGCGCTCGCGTGGGACGACCGGGTCGTCGACCGATTTCCCGATTTCGAGATGAAGGACTCCTGGGTAACGCGGGAGTTTCGAATCTTCGATCTCCTGGCTCAACGATCGGGGCTGCCGCCATCGGCGAACGATTCGGTTGGGCTGTTGGGCGCCGACCAATCGGCGATGATCCGCTCGCTGCGATTCGTCGAGCCGGTCTCGAGCTTCCGGTCGACCTTCGCCTACACCAACATCACGCACATGCTTGCGCAAAGGATCGTTGCGCGCCAGCTCGGCGCCGCCGACTGGAACACGGTCGTCCGGGACGACATCTTCGGTCCGCTGGGGATGAGGGATTCGTCGTTCACGGCCGAGGCGATCGAGGCGGCGGCAAATCACGCCGCCGGCCACCGATGGACCGCCCAGGGAACGGTCGAAGTGCCGTTCACGCCGATCTTTCCCTACGAGTTCGGGGGAGCCGGAGCGATCAATTCGACCGTCGAGGACCTCGCGCCCTGGGTTCGTCTCCAACTTTCCGGCGGGACACTCGACGGCAAGCGCGTCGTTTCAACGGAAAACCTCGCCGTCACCAGGGTCGCGAGGATCGGCATGAGCGACAGGCTCTCCTATGCGATGGGCTGGGTGCTCCAGGCGACGCCGAACGGCGAGATCGTCTGGCACAATGGCGGCACCACGTCGTTCGGAGCCTATATCGGCATGGCGATCGACAAGGATGTCGGCGTCATCGTCCTGACGAACGAGACCAACGTCGGTCTCCCCGATGCGATCGGCGAGTGGACGCTCGATCGCCTGATGGGAAATCCGGTCGTCGACCACGTCGCCAGGAGGCTCGCGGCCGCGAAGGCCGCCGATGCTGCGGGCAACGCGCCCTTCGCCGGAGCGGCCCTGCGTTCGGCGCCGCCGCCGTCGGCCGCGCTCGCCGGCGCCTTCGCGAACGGCAGCTTCGGAAAGGCAACCGTGTCCGCGGACGGCGACGCCCTCGTGATGACGTTGACGGCCACCGGCGCGAAATTGCGGCTGGAACCACGGAGCGACGACGTCCTCCTCATCAAGCTCGTGCCGGAGGGCCGGTTCGCAGCCGTGTCGGCCAATCTCGGCCCGTCGCCGCTCGGCTTTGCGCAATTCCTCGTCGACAAGGACGGCAAGCCGAATCGTCTTCGCCTGACGTTTCAGGAAGACGGACAGGCCTACGAGTTCATCCGGCAATAGTCCGACCGGAGCGTCGTCGCGCCAAGGTGCAGAGGGGGTTGGCGCCGGCCGGATCGAACGGGCGTCCTCTTCCTCGTCTGCGCCGACCCCCCTCCCTCCGGCGTCGTGGCAATGTATGAATCCGTCAGGCTCCTCTCGAAACCGGCCCCTCGTGCCCCCGACCGTTCTTCCCTGCGGCGACGCCGCGCTCGCCGTCGAGTTCGGCGATACGATCGATCCGCGCCTCAACGCCCGCGTGCTCGCCCTCGACGCGCGCCTCGCCGGCCATCCGGGCATCGTCGAGACGGTGCCGACCTACCGTTCGCTCCTCGTCCATTACGATCCGCTCGCGACGGACTTTGCCGGCCTCTCGGCGGCGCTCCTCGCGCTCGCGGAGGACCTGCCGGACGAACCGCGGAACGGGCGGATCTGGCGGGTGCCGGTGGTCTATGGCGGCGCCTTCGGGCTCGACCTCGATGACGTCGCCCGCCGCCACGGGATGGCGCCGGACGAGCTCGTCCGCCGGCACGCGGCCCCGACCTACCGCGTCTACATGATCGGCTTCGTGCCCGGCTATACCTATCTCGGCGGCCTCGATCCGGCCATCGCGACGCCGCGCCGGGAGGTGCCGCGCACGAAGGTGCCCGCGGGCACGATCTCGATCGGCGGCATCCAGGCCGTCGTCGCCTCGATCGAGGCGCCGAGCGGCTGGCACCTGCTCGGACGCACCCCGGTCCGCACCTTCATGGCGGAGCGGGAGCCCGTCTTCCTGATGGCGCCCGGCGACGGCGTCCTGTTCGTCCCGATCCCGGAAGCGGAGTTCGACCGCCTCGACCGCGCCGCTGCGGCCGGCGAGATCGTCGCGGAGATCGCCGGATGAGGGCGCTCGCGATCCGCACCTGCGGCCCAGGCACGAGCCTCCAGGACCGCGGCCGCTTCGGCTGGCAGCGCTTCGGCGTCGCCTCCTCCGGGGCCATGGACCCGGCGGCCCTCGCCTGCGCCAACGTCCTCGTCGGCAACGCGCCGGGCGAGGGGGCGATCGAGTTCATGCTGCTCGGCGGAAGCGTCGAGGCGGAGGGCGGCCCGGTGCGGCTCGCCTATGCCGGTCCGCCGGCGGCGCTCGCGCTCGACGGCGAGCCGGTTGCACCCTTCGCGAGCCTCGCGCTCGCGCCCGGACAGGTGTTGACCGTCGGCCCGCTCCAGGGCGGGGTGTACGGCTATCTCGCGGCCGGGGGCGGCTTCGACGTGCCGCCGCAGCTCGGCAGCGTCTCGCTGCATCGGCGCGCCGGCCTCGGCGGTTATCGTGGCCGCGCCTTCCGGGCCGGGGACCGCGTGCCGCTTCGGCCGGACCCGGCGCCCGAGGCACCGCGCCTCGCGCTGCCGCCCCTCGCGGGCGAGGACGCCGGACCGCTCCGCGTCGTCCTCGGTCCGCAGCAGGGCCATTTTTCAGAAGCCGGCCTGGCGACCCTCCTGTCCGCCTCCTACGTCGTGTCGGCGGAGGCCGACCGCATGGGCTACCGCCTTTCCGGGCCGCGGATCGAGCACGCGCACGGCTTCAACATCGTCTCCGACGGCATCGTCGCCGGCTCGGTCCAGGTGCCCGGCGGCGGCGAGCCTATCGTCATGATGGCGGACCGGCAGACGACCGGCGGCTACCCCAAGATCGCCACGGTCGTGTCCGCCGACCTGCGGCGCCTGGCGCAGCGCCGGCCGGGCGAGGGCGTCCGCTTCGCCGCGATCGCCGTAGAGGAGGCGCTGGCGCTGGCGCGGGAGCGGGCGGCCTTTCTGGCGGGTCTTGCCGATGCCGCGCGGCCGCTCGGCGCCCTGCCCTCGGTCGACCGGCTGCTGGGCCTCAACCTCGCCGGCGCCGCCGTCGACGCGCTCGGGGGGGAGACTTGACCCTTCAGGCGGCAAGCCGCGCCGCGCGGCGATCGGAGCGGGCGACGCGGGAGAGCAGGTAGTCGACCTCCGCCCGCGCCGCCGGCGTCAGGGCCGAGCCGGGCTTGCGCTGCGCGTCGGAGGCGAGGACGCCGCGGCGCATCAGCACGTATTTGCGCACCGCAAGCCCGATCACCGGCTGCTGCTCGTAGCGCAGGAAGGGAAGGTGCGCGTCGAAGAGGTCGTGCGCCGCGTCGCGCTGCCCGGCGGCGGAAAGACGAACGACGTCGACGAGCATGTCCGGGAAGGCGTAGCCGGACATGGCGCCGTCGGCGCCGCGCTCCATCTCGAAATCGAGGAAGAGGCCGCCGTTGCCACACAGGATCGAGAGCGGCCGCAGGCTGCCTTCGGCCTGGAAGCGGCGCAACGCCGAGATCTTTTCGAGTCCCGGCCAATCCTCGTGCTTCAGCATGGCGCAACCCGGATTGTCGCTGACGATGCGGCGAATCACGCCCGGAGTCATGACGACCGTGAGCGTCAGCGGGTAATCCTGCAGGACCCAGGGCACGTCGGGGCCAATCGCCTCCGCCGCCTGCGCGAAATAGGTCACGATCTGGTCATCGGTCCGCAGCGACGGCGGCGGCGCGATCATTACGCCGGCGGCGCCCGCCGCCATCGCCGCCCGGGCGAGCGTCCGCATGGCGGCGAAGCCCGGCGCGGAGACGCCGACGACGACCGGCAGGCCTGCCCGGCGGATGACGCGGGTCGCGACCGCCAGCGCCTCCGCCTGCTCGAGCTTTTGCGCCTCTCCCATGATGCCGAGCACTGTGATGCCCGCGCAGCCGGCCTCGCGGTAGAAATCGACCATGCGGTCGATGGAGGCCTCGTCGATGCGGCCGTCCTCGTGGAACGGGGTCGGCGCGATGGCATAGACGCCCTTGGCGGTGTGATCGAGCATGGCGGCCTCACTGTCGCGGGAGAGGCTTAAGGCAGCGCGCGCCGGCGGTCCACAGGGCGGAGGGCGCCCTACCCGCGCTTCGCCTTGGCAAGAAGCTGCTTGATGCGGTCGACCACCGATTGGTGCGCATAGGGCTTTTCGAGGAGCGGGCCGGTCTCGCAGAGCATGCCGGCGACCTCCGCCGAGCGATCGATCGTCGAGGTCAGGAGAACCTCGACGCCCGGCTTGTTCGCGCGCACCCAGCGGGCAAGGGCGAAGCCGTCCATGTCGCCCGGTATCTTCGCCTCGCTGAAGACGATGTCCACGGACGCCTCCGGCGATTGCAGGATGGCGAGCGCCTCCGCAGCGCTGACCGCTTCGTGCACCCGGTAGCCGCAGGTGCGCAGGTACTCCGCGATGACGAGGCGGACGAGCACCTCGCCGTCGACAACGAGAACGGTCGAAACGGGCGAGGGCGAAGGCTCGGCGTCGGCGGGGCGCGTGATCATGGGCTCTCAACGGCCACGGTTGGCCTTTGTTCCCGGGAGCGGCGCAAGGCTCCGATCGGGCGAACGCTCTTGACCTTGCGGCGTTTGGAGTCACTTTGAGCCCGCCGATGTCGGATTTCGTCGTTCCCACCGTCCTCATCGTCGAGGACGAGCCCCTTGTCCGTCTCGTCGCGGCGGACCTGCTCGCCGAGGCGCAATGCCGGGTTGTCGAGGCCGCCAACGCCGCCGAGGCGCTTGCGGTGCTCGAAGCGGGCGTCCGCATCGACGTTCTCCTCGCCGACGTCGACATGCCGCCCGGAATCAACGGTTGCGAGCTCGCCCGCGAGGTCGACCGCCGCTGGCCGCGAATCGGCATCGTCGTCACCTCCGGCCGGCAGCATCCGGCCGCGGGCGACCTGCCCGACGGCGCCGTCTTCCTGCCGAAGCCCTCGCCGAACGCGCAACTGGTGGCCTGGGTAAAGACGGTCGCGGCGCGCAAGGGGGCGGCCTATGCGGAGGGCGAGGGCCCGACGGCAGTTCCGCGGACGGCTTAGGGCAAGATTCGTCGCGACGAAGCAGCCTGCCGGTTCACGCATCGCGAGACTCGGTGCTCGCGACGCAGGCGCCGTCGCGTGAGACGCCCCTCTCCCGAACGGGCCAGCGTATGGGCGCGGATTCGCCTCTCCCCGCTTGCGGGGAGAGGGTTCGGCCTTCGGCCGAACGAGCGGAGCGAAGCGACGCTGGGGTGAGGGGGCGGCTCCGGAAGAGGCGCCCGGCCCAAACCGCGGCGCCTCGTTTTGCACCGCCCCCTCACCCTCGCCTGCTTCGCAGACTTGCTGCCTTCGGCAGCCCTCTCCCCGCAAGCGGGGAGAGGCGAGAATTTGCCTGCTATTCGGGAAAGAGGGCGTCCCGAGGCCGTTCGTCCGTCATCCGAGCGCCGACAGAACGAGAGTTCGGAACGCCACCGCGTCATCCGGCACGAAACGAATTGGCAACACGATAAAATCCGTCCGGCCGATGCGAGCCGCATCCTTCTCCGTGGTGACGACGGTGAGGCGGCGCCGCGCCGCATCCGCCCCGACCTGCGCGAGCTCCCGCGACGTGAAGACGTGATGGTCGGGAAAAATGCGCACCTCCTCCACATGGGCGAGGCACGCGCCCAAGCTCTCGGCGAATTTCTCCGGACGGGCGATGCCGGAGAGCGCGAGGACGCCGACGCCCTTCAGCCGCGCCGCGATCGCGGCGTCGGGCACGAGGCGGGCGCGCAGCGCCGGCACGCCGCGCGCCGCGGCTTCCCGCGCGACCGCCTCGCCCGCCGCGCCGGAGCCGACGACGGCGAGCGCCCGCACACGCGGCCATTGCGCATCCATCGGCGCGCGCAGCGGACCCGCCGGAATGACGCGGCCGTTGCCGAGTCCGGCGAAACCGTCGACGACGGCGATGGACAGATCCTTGTGCAGCGACGGGTTCTGCAAACCGTCGTCCATGACGATCGCGCTCGCGCCCTGTTCGACCGCGAGCCGCGCGCCGGCGGGACGGTCGCGGGAGACGATCGCCGGGGCTTCGCGCGCGAGAAGGAGCGGCTCGTCGCCGACCTCCTCGGCGCGATGCTCCGGGCTCACCCGCACGGGCCCGGCGAGGCGGCCGCCATAGCCGCGCGACAGGAAGAACGGGCGCTCGCCCGCCTCGGTCAGCGCGCGCGCGACGGCAAGCGCGGCGGGCGTCTTGCCGGCGCCGCCCGCCGTGAAGTTGCCGATGCAGATCACCGGCACGTCCGCGCGTTCGCCCGCGTCCGCCATGCGCCGCGCCGCGACGGCGCCGTAGAGGGCGCTCACCGGCGTCAGGAGCCGCGGCAATGGGGACGGCGTGTCCGCGTCCCAGAACATGGGCGCGCGCATCAGCGCCGCGCCTTGAGCTTCATCTCCAGGATGAAGGGTTCGAGCGATTGCATCGTGCGCTCGACGGCGCCCCCGAGCGCATGCACCGCCTCCGTCGCGTTGCGCGCCATGTCGCGCGTCAGGGCGGGATCCGACAGGAGCTCCGTCAGGGCGCGCGCCAGGGCGCGCTCGTCGCGGCACAGCAGCGCGCCGCGGGCGGCGTCGAGCGCCTCGTAGATCTCGCGCGCGTTCTTGACGTGCGGCCCGTGCAGGATGGCGCCGCCGAGCTTTGCCGCTTCGACCGGGTTGTGGCCGCCGACCGGAACCATCGTCGCACCGACGAAGACGAGCGGCGTCAGGCGGTAGAACAGGCCCATCTCGCCGATCGTGTCGGCAATGTAGATGTCCGTCCCGGCGTCCGGCATGCGGCCCTGCGAGCGCAGGCTTGCGCGCTGCCCGGCGCGCGCCGCGAGCGCCGCGATGTCGGCGCCGCGTTTCGGATGCCGCGGCACGAGGATCGTCAGGAGATGCGGATGCCGCGCGGCGAGCGCGGTGTGCGCGCCGATGACGATCTCGTCCTCGCCCGGATGCGTCGAGGCCGCGAGCCAGACCGGCCGCCCGGCGATAAGTCCGGAAAGCTGCGCCACGGCGCGCGGATCGGCCGGCGGCGGCGCGCCGTCGAACTTGAGGTTGCCGGCGACGGCGACCCGCGGCGCGCCGAGGCGCACGAGGCGTTCGCCGTCCGCATCGGACTGCGCGAGGCAGAGCGCGAAGCGGCTGAGCAGCGCACCGATCATCGACGGCAGTTTTTGCCAGCGCGCGAAGGAACGGTCGGACATCCGGCCGTTGACGAGGATCAGCGGCACGTCGCGCTTTTCGAGTTCGAGGATGGTGTTCGGCCAGATCTCGGATTCGGCAACGCAGGCAAGGTCCGGTTGCCAATGATCGAGAAAGCGGCGCAGGTAGCGCGGCACGTCGAGGGGCACGAACTGGTGCATCGCGCCCGGCGGCAGGCGCCGTTCGAGCAAGGCCGCCGAGGTCCGCGTGCCGGAGGTGACGAGCGCCGCGAGCCCGCGCTGAGTCAGCCGCTCGACGATCGGCAACAGCGACAGCGTCTCGCCGATCGAGGCGCCGTGCACCCAGACGAGATGGCCGTGCGGCCGCTGTCGGCTCGGAAAGCCCCGGCGCTCGCGCAGGCGCGCCCGCTCCTCGAGGCCCTTGTGCCGCCGCCAGTGCAGAAGCCCCGCAACGGCCGGCTCCAGCAGCGCCAGGCCGGTCCGATAGGCCTTGACGGCGATGGGCAGCTTCTCGCTCATGCCTCGGCTTCCGCGCCCGTCTCGCGGCCCAGGCGTGGCGCCGGCTTCGCGCCGGGATCGCGTGCGCCGACGAGCGCGTAAGCGCGGGCATGAACCGCGTCGAGGCCGCGCTCGACCTTGAGTCGCGCCGCTTCGAGGGCCGCCGCGTCCGCGTCGCGCGCGACGGCGATCGGCTCGCCGAGCACCATGGCGCCGCGGCCGAACGGCAGGCCGAGGCTCGCCCGGTCCCAGGACTTGAAATCGATGCGCCGGCTCGTCACCACGGCGACGGGCACGATCGGCCGGCCGGAGAGTTGCGCCAGCGCGACGATGCCGGGGCCGCACACGCGCGAGACCTTCGGCACGTCGGCCGTGAGCACCACCATCTCGCCGTCCGCAAGCGCGCGCAGCATCCCGCGCAGCGCCGCGACGCCGCCGCGGTCGCGCCAATTCGCGGTGCGGCGTCCGGCCTCGGCCGAGCCGCGGATGGCGCGAACGCCGAGATGCTTGAGCGCGATCGCGTTGAGTTCGCCGTCGCCGGAGCGCGACACGAGGCTCGCGGCGCGGTCCTGCGGGCGCTTGGCGAAATGGATCATGAAGTGCTGGCCGTGCCACATCGCCGCGATCACCGGCATCGCCGGGCCGATCGCGTCGTAGGCGTCCGCCGGCTCCATGACGAAGCGGTTCGTGCGCCGCACGAGGCCGAGATAGCGCGCGACGGCAAAGCCGATCGCCTCGCGGGCGGGGCGGCTGCGGCTAAGGCGCTTGACGAGGCCCATCGCGTCCGCCCGTCTCAGTCCTGCGGCTCGAGCAGGCGGTGCAGGTGGACGATGAAATAGCGCATCTGCGCATTGTCCACGCTCGCCTGCGCCCGCGCCTTCCAGGCCGCCTTCGCGCTCGCGTAGTCGGGAAAGACGCCGACGATGTCGAGCTTCGAGAAATCCTTGAACTCCGTCCCGTCGAGCCGGACGAGCTCGCCCCCGAAGACGAGATGCGGCAGTTGTTTCTTGGGCGTGTCGGTCATGGTGCGATCAGGTCGAGGCTCGAAGGGTGGGGCAAGCGTCGCTCCGGGCGGACCCGGACCGGTCACGGCCGGCTCGGCGCCGTCATGGCCCCGATGACGGCCGGATGCAACCGCGCCGATGCGCCGGCGAGTTCGCCATGGATCGGATCCGGCTGGTTGTAGAGAACGTCGCCGCCCTCGAAATCGCTGAGCCGGCCGCCCGCCTCGTGCAGGATCAGGTCCGCCGCGGCGATGTCCCAGTCCCGCGAATTGGCGCGGACGAGGGTGATGTCGATGGCACCGTCCGCGACCCGGCAGAGCCGCAGGGCGAGGGAGGGCACCTTGGCGAGCCGCTCCAGCGGCCGGCCGATCCGGCGCTCGAAGACGTCGACGAGGGGATTCGGGCCGGCGATCCGGGCCTTGTCCAGCGAAGGCAGCGCCGAGACGGCGATCGGCGCCCCGTCGGCCCTGGCGCCGCCGCCGAGCGTCGCCTCGTAGAAGCGCCCGTGCGCGGGCGCGTAGACGATGCCGAGCACCGGCCGATCGTCGGCGAGAAGCGCGATCGCGACGGACCAGTCCGGATTGCCGGCGAGAAAGGCGCGCGTCCCGTCGATCGGATCGACGATCCAGACGAGGCGCTTCCTGAGCCGATCCGGGTTGTCGGCGGTTTCCTCGGACAGCCAGCCGGCCTCGGGCAGGCTCTGGGAGAGGTGGATCTTCAGGAAGGTATCGACGGCGACATCCGCCTCGGTCACCGGCGAGCCCTTGTCCTTCGACCAGATCCGGGCCGTCGTCGGCGCGCCGCGATTGAAGAAGGACAGGGCGATGTCCCCGGCCTCAAGGGCGATGGCGTGAAGGTGGGGGTGGAGGGTGGCGACGAGGTCGTGAACTGAGGCGGCGAGCATCGGGCGCCACAATGGGGGCATTCGTTTCGGCCCGCCAGGGCGTTTTCCGGGCTTTTGCCCAAAAATCGCAAGCATTCGTTGAGCATCGCCGCCGAAACGGCCCCGTCAACCGGGGCTTAACCGCGTCCGTTAAGCGGCTCGTCCCTGCCGGCCGGTAAGGATGCCTCACACACCGAGCGGACCAAAGAGCCCGCCGGCCGCCTGACAGGGCGTCGAACGAGAAGGGCAGTCGCATGGGAACGATCACCTCGAAGGCTGGCGTCGTCTTCCTCCCCGGAGACGGCGCCGGCACCCTCCCCGAGCCGGGCCGCCTCGCCCTGCCGACGGTGATCGGCCGCGCCGGCACCCGCCCGGCGAGCGTCGCCTTGCGGCCCGCCGCGGACGGCGCCGGCTTCCACCTCGTCCTGCTCGACGCGGGCAATGCGCCGCTCCTGGCCCTCGGCCCGTTTAGCGAGGAGGACGCCGTCGCGGAGTGGCGGGCGCTCTCCCGCTCTTCCGGCCTGCCCCTGAAGGTCCAGCATCCGGACGGAGCGATCGTCCCGGTCTACCCGCAGCTCGGCCGCCTGATCCTCGGCGACAGCCGCAAGCGCCGCCGCCACGGCCTCCTCGCCCACCGCCGCCCGCGCTTTTTGACGCGGCGCAAGACCGGGCGGTTTCCGATGCGTCCCAAGGTGCATCGGGAGGCGGAGCTCTTCGAAGGTCGCCCTAACGGTTGAGGTCGGCGCTCCATTATGATATGTTGTGTCACAACATTGGCTCGTAATGGCCTGCGGAGACCGTGATGAAGGCATTCATTGGGAATGATATGGATAATACGGACGATCTGATGATCGAGTTCGACGCGATGTATGGAGGTGCCGGACAAGACTATTTGCGTGCCTACAAGCCGGGCGAGGTTCTTCTGTCGGGCGGTGCAGGGGACGATTTGATCGCTGCCAATCAGGTCAATGATACCTACGCGATGGTCGAGGGCGGGGGAGGCAACGATCGCCTCATCGGCGGCGCGGCGAATTTCGGCCACGATCGGATGTTCGGCGGCGAGGGCGACGACATCATCTCGACGGTCAATGGATTCGCTCCATCCACCAGTCCAGGACAGGGCGACACAGGGTTCGGCGGCCCCGGCCGAGACGCTCTGCTCGGATCGCTGGGGCAGGACTTTCTCTTTGGCGGGGACGGGAACGAGTTGGGTGCTCCGATCAACGGATTCTACTTCAGCGTTCCGCAGCCTCCAGGCCTGTTCGGGAGCGCTGGCAACGACATTTGCGATGGCGGCAACGGCAACGACTTCATCGACGGAGGCAAAGGGACGGACACGCTGATCGGCGGTTTCGGAGACGACATCTTCATCGTCGAGGGTACCGGCCCACTCTCGGGAGGCCTTCCGGCAATGCCGTCGTTCGACAACGACACCATCGTCGAATATGTCGGCGGCGGCACCGACACAGTTCGCGCGCTCGCGAGCCACACTCTTTCGGCATCGGCGGAGATCGAGTTTCTCACGGCTTACGACGTTGCCGGGACGGCCGCTCTGGATCTCAGTGGCTCTTCCTTCGGCAATGCGATTACCGGCAATGCCGGCGCCAATACGCTCGCCGGTCTCGGCGGCGACGACGTGGTGTTCGGCCTCGCCGGCAACGACATCCTGAAAGGCGGCCTTGGCAAGGACACGCTCATCGGCGACATCGGTGCCGATGCCTTCGTCTTCAACACGGCGCCGAACAAGTCGACGAACGTCGACAGCATCACCGATTTCTCCGTGACGGACGATACGATCTGGCTCGACAACGCAGTCCTGAAAGCCGTCGGCAAGAACGGCAAGCTCGTGAAGGATGCCTTCGTCGTCGGCAAGAAAGCGCTCGATGCAGAGGATCGCATCGTCTACGACAAGGCGAGCGGCGCGCTTTCCTACGACGCCGACGGCAGCGGCAAGATCGCGGCGATCAAGCTCGCGGTGCTTCAGAACAAGGCGAAGCTCGCCTACACGGATTTCCTGGTCATCTGACCGCCTCGTGCCGCGCGAGAATGTCGCGCACCGCCTCGACGAGCCGCTCCTCCGGCACCGAGACCTGGGCCGGGCGGGCGGCTTTCCATTCCTCGTTGGATGCGATCGTCTTCGCGGCGCGGGCGCCTTCGATCAGGTCCTTGATCTGCACCTCGCCGCGGGCGCGCTCGTCGGAGCCCTGGATGACGACGCAGGGGCTGCCGCGGCGGTCGGCGTATTTCATCTGCGCCTTCATGCCCGAGGCGCCGAGATAGAGCTCGGCCCGGATGCCGGCGGCGCGCAGGCGCTGGACGAGACGCTGGTAGGCGGCGGTCTCGCCGCGATCGAGGACGAGCACCACGACCGGACCGGCCTTGCCGCCCGCCGTCGCGATCGGGCTCTTCACAGCCTGCAGCGCGGAGAGCAGCCGCGAGACGCCGATCGAAAACCCCGCCGCCGGCACCGGCTCGGACCGGAAGCGACCGACGAGCCCGTCATAGCGCCCGCCGCCGCCGACCGAGCCGAACCGCACCGGCCGGCCGTTCTCGTCCGCCACCGAAAAGGTCAGCTCCGCCTCGTAGACCGGGCCGGTGTAATATTCGAGGCCGCGCACGACGGACGCGTCGACGATGACGCGGTCCGCTTCGTAACCCGCAGAGCGGCAGAGCCTGTCGATTTCCTCAAGCTCGTCGACTCCCTGCCGACCGATCGTCGACCCAGCAACGGCGTCTCGCCAAAACCCGAAAGACATCCCGCTCGACCGGAACGTCTGCTCGCCCTGCGGGTCGAGGATGGGGGAGAGGGCTTCCGCTTCTGAAAGGTCCGAGCGGCTCTCTCGAAAACCCGTCGTGAGATACGACAGCGCGCGACCGATCTGCTCTTCCCCGAGCCCCGCGCCCTTCGTGAAATCGCCGCTCTCGTCCTTGCGCCCGGGACCGAGCAGGAGGCGCACGCCCTCCGGTCCAAGGCGGTCGAGCTTGTCGATGGCGCGCAGCACGGCGAGCCGCTGGCCGGCCTTGTCGTCGCCGGCAAGCCCGATCGCCTCCATGACGCCGTCGAGGACTTTTCGGTTGTTGACCTTGATGACGTAGCCGCCGCGCGGAATGCCGACCTTTTCGAGCGTATCCGCCGCCATCATGCAGATCTCCGCATCGGCGGCGATCGAGGCGGCGCCGACCGTGTCGGCGTCGAACTGCATGAACTGCCGGAAGCGCCCCGGCCCGGGCTTCTCGTTGCGAAAAACCCAGCCGGCCCGGTAGCTGCGGTAGGGCTTCGGCAGCGCGTCGAAGTTTTCGGCCACGGAGCGCGCAAGGGGCGCCGTGAGGTCGTAGCGGAGCGACAGCCATTGCCCGTCGTCGTCCTGGAACGAGAACACGCCCTCGTTCGGCCGGTCCTGGTCCGGCAGGAATTTGCCGAGCGCGTCGGTGTACTCGACGAACGGCGTCTCGGCGGCCTCGAAGCCGTAGAGCTCGTAGGTCTCGCGGATCGCCGCAAGCATGCGCTCCGTCGTGGCGAGGTCGGCCGGCCCGCGATCGGCGAAGCCGCGCGGCAGACGGGCCTTGAGGGTGTCGGCCTTGGACATGGGCCGGGTCCTAGCGTGGCCGGGAGGAGACATCAACTGCGGGAGGGGGACGGGGGACTTGGGACGGGGGACTTGGGACGCGGGACGTGGGGAAGGGCTGAGCCATTCTTTCCCCACGTCCCGCGTCCCAAGCCCTACTTCCGACCCCCTCAAAACAACCCCTCGATCCGCCCCTCCGCGTCGAGATGCATGGCCTCGGCGGCGGGGATCCTGGGCAGGCCGGGCATGGTCATGATGTCTCCGCAGATCGCGACGACGAAGCCGGCGCCGGCGCAGAGGCGGACCTCGCGCACGGAGACCGTGTGGCCCGTCGGCGCGCCGAGCTTCTTCGGATCGGTCGAGAAGGAATATTGCGTCTTCGCCATGCAGACCGGCAGCCGCCCGTAGCCGGCGGCCTCGATCTCGGCGAGCCGCGCCGCGGCCTTGGCATCGAGGGCGATGTCGGCGGCGCCGTAGATCTCCGTCGCGATGGTGCGGATCTTGTCCGCGAGCGGCCGCGCGTCGGGATAGAGCGGCTGCACGGACGGTTTCTCGGCGTCCGTCATGGCGGCGACCGCGCGGGCAAGGTCCTCGGCGCCGGCGGCGCCCTCCTCCCAATGCCGGCAGACGATCGCCTCGACGTCGAGTTCATCGCGGCACAGGCGCTGCAAGAACTCGGTCTCGGCGCGCGTGTCGGAGGAAAAGTGGTTCACCGCGACGACGACCGGCAGGCCGAAGCCGCGCATGTTCTGGACGTGCCGCTCGAGGTTCGAAAAGCCCCGCTCGAGGGCGATGAGATCCTCACGGCCGAGCTCGTTCCTCGCCAGGCCGCCATGCATCTTCAGGGCCCTCAGGGTCGCGACGACGACGCAGGCGTCGGGCTGAAGTCCCGCCTGCCGGCCCTTGATGTCGATGAATTTCTCGGCGCCGAGATCGGCCCGAATCCCGCTTCCGTCACGGCGATGTCGGCAAGGCGCAGGGCCGTCTCCGTGGCGATCACCGAGTTGCAGCCATGCGCGATATTCGCAAACGGGCCGCCATGGACGAGGGCCGGCGAGCCGTCGAGGCTCTGCACCAGGTTCGGCTGCAGGGCGTCCTTGAGGAGCACGCTCATGGCGCCGGTCGCGTTGAGGTCGGCGGCGGTCACCGGCCGCCGGTCCCGGGTCTGCGCCACGACGATGCGGGCGAGGCGCTCTTCGAGATCGCGGGCGTTGCGGGCGAGGCAGAACACCGCCATCACCTCGGACGCGACCGTGATGTCGAAGCCATCCTCGCGCGGATAGCCGTTCGAGGCGCCGCCGAGACTCGAGACGACGGCGCGGAGCGCCCGGTCGTTCATGTCGAGCACCCGGCGCCAGAGGATGCGGCGGGTGTCGATGCCGAGCGCATTGCCCCAGTAGACGTGATTGTCGATCAGGGCCGCGAGCAGGTTGTTGGCGGAGGTGATGGCGTGGAAGTCGCCGGTGAAATGCAGGTTGATCGCCTCCATCGGCGCGAGCTGCGCCCGGCCGCCGCCGGTGGCGCCGCCCTTCTGGCCGAAGCACGGCCCGAGGGAGGGTTCGCGCAGCGCGATCGCCGTGCGCCGGCCGATGCGGTTCAGCGCATCGCCGAGGCCGACCGTGGTCGTCGTCTTGCCCTCGCCGGCGGGCGTCGGCGAGATCGCCGTGACGAGGACGAGCTTGCCGCGCGGCCGCTGGGCGAGGCTCGCGACGAAGCCGAGATCGATCTTGGCAATGTAGCGGCCGTAGGGATGAAGCGCCTCCTCCGGGATGCCCGCCGTCGCGGCGATGGCGGCAATGGGCTTCAGCCTCGCCGCGCGGGCGACCTCAAGATCCGTGGACATGACTCTCCCGTCGGGCTTTCCGGCCCCGAGCGAGAGCCGAGGCGACGGGCGGAAGTCAAGCCTCCAACGGGATCGGACGCCCCATAATCTCGCCCGCGGACTGGGTTGCCAAGGTTCCATGATTCCAATATCGTGGAATTATGGAATCTAAGGAAGCCGTCGCGGCCTTGGCCGCTCTTGCGCACGAGGGTCGGCTCGGCGTGTTTCGAATGCTCGTGAAGGCGGGATCGGAAGGGGTCGCCGCCGGGGAGATCGCCCGCCGCCTCGGCGTGCCGGCGAACTCGCTCTCGGCGAACCTCAGCGTTCTCGGGCACGCGGGACTGATCGACTCCCGGCGCAAGGGCCGCTCGGTCATCTACACCGCAGGATACGATCGCATGGCGGCGCTTCTGGCCCATCTCCTCAAGGATTGCTGTCAGGGTTCGCCGGCGATCTGTGCGCCGCTGGTCGGCATCATGAATTGATCCGCCTGCTGCGCGCCGGTTCCCGAGGCGAGAACGACATGATCGATCCGAGGCCGTTGAGCGTATTGTTTCTTTGCACCGGCAATTCCGCGCGCTCGATCATGGCGGAGGCCATTCTGAGCGCTACGGCGGGCAACCGCTTCAACGCCTACTCTGCTGGTTCGCGCCCCAAGGGCCGCGTGCATCCGCAAGCCCTGAAGCTGCTCGATTCGAGCGGCCACCCGATTGCGCATCTGCGGTCGAAGTCCTGGGACGAATTCTCCGTGCCGGGGGCGCCGGACATGGATTTGATCATCACCGTCTGCGACGATGCCGCGGGCGAGATTTGCCCGATCTGGCCGGGGCGGCCGATTTCCGCTCACTGGGGAATGCCCGATCCCGCGGCGGTCGAAGGGTCCGAAGTCGATGTTGCGCTCGCCTTCGCCGATACCTACCGCATGCTGCACCGGCGCATTGCGCTGCTGGTCAGCCTGCGGATCGACGCCTTGTCCCGGCAGACCGTGCGGCGACGCGTGGAGGAAATCGGTCTCGATCCGGCCGTACCGATCGCATGAGGGCCAGTCCGTCGTCGTGCCGCTCAACCTCGGAGGGCCGTCAAACTTTACCCGGCGAGCCCGACGCTGAGGTGTCGGCGGCTTCCTTGGCGCCGGCGCCTTGGTCCCGTCTCGGCCGACAAGTCGTCGCCGAGGGACTCGGCACGGCGATGCTGCTCGCCATCGTCGTCGGCTCCGGGATCATGGGCGAACGCCTGTCGAGCGGGAATATTGCGATTGCCCTGCTCGCCAACTCGCTCGCGACCGGCGCCGGCTTGACGGTTCTTATCGTCGTTTTCGGCCCGCTCTCCGGCGCTCACTTCAACCCGGCCGTAACGCTCGTTTCTTGGCTGAAAGGCGAGACGCGTGGGCGAGCGGCCGCTGCCTTCGTCGCGTCGCAGTGCGCCGGCGGCATCGTCGGCGTCTTGGCGGCACACCTCATGTTCGCGCTCGCCTTTCCGCTCATCTCCGCGAAACTCCGAATGGGAGCGGCGCAGACGTTTTCCGAAGGCGTTGCCACCTTCGGCCTGATCATCGCGATCCTGGGCTCGCAGCATTTCCGCCCCGCCGCCACGCCGGCCGCTGTCGGGCTCTATGTCACCGCCGCCTACTGGTTCACGGCCTCGACGTCCTTTGCCAATCCCGCAGTGACTGTCGCGAGATCGCTCAGCGATACCTTCGCCGGAATCGCCCCGTCGTCCGTGCCGGCCTTTGTTCTTGCCCAACTCGCCGGAGCGGCGATGGCCGCGGCCCTGGGAGGCTGGCTTTTCGAGGCTCCCAAATCCGATTGAAGGGCCGCGCTTCATTCCTCCGGACGCGGACGCAGGCGACGTTGCCTCCTGCGCCAGCGGCGGTTGACTTGTGCCGGGGCCCGTCCTACCCGCCGGGCGGCCATGCATCTTCACCGCCCCGTCGCCCTGATCGAAGGCCTCCGCGCGATCGCCGGAGGCTACGACCTCATTCTCTGCGACGTCTGGGGTGTTCTCCATAACGGCCTTTACGCCTATCCGGCGGCAGACGAGGCGCTGACCCGATTCCGGCGGGACGGCGGCATCGTCGTTTTGGTCTCGAACGCCCCGCGGCCCGGCCTCGGGGTCGCCCGCCAGCTCGACCGGCTCGGCATCGCCCGCACCGCCTACGACACCATCGTCACCTCCGGGGATCTCACCCGCAAGGCGGTGATCGAACGCCCGGGAGAGGTGGTTTTTCATCTCGGGCCGCCGCGGGACCGGCCGATCTTCGAGGGGCTCCCCGTCCGCTTCGGCGGCATCGCCGAGGCGGCCTACGTCGTCTGCTCGGGCTTTGACGACGACGACGTCGAGACGGTCGCCGACTACGACGAGCGCCTCGCGGCGATGCGGGCCCGCGACCTTTTGATGGTCTGCGCCAATCCCGACCTCGTCGTCGAGCGGGGCGACCGGCTGGTGCCCTGCGCCGGCGCCCTCGCCCTCGCCTACGAGGAGATCGGCGGGCCGACCTTCTATGCCGGCAAGCCGCACCGGCCGGTCTACGAGGAGGCGGTGGCGCTCGCCTCCCGCATCGCCGGGCGGGAGACGATCCCGCCGGGGCGTGTCCTCGCCATCGGCGACGCCATCCGCACGGACATCGCCGGCGCCGTCGCCTTCGGGGCCGGATCGCTCCTGATCGCCCGGGGCATCCACGCACACGAACTCGAACTCGCCGAGGGCGGGCTCGTCTCGCAGCACGTGCAGGACTGGGTCGCCGGGCAGGAGGCGCGGCCGGACGCGGTGATGGAGCTTCTGGTCTGGTGACGCTCAGGCGGCGCAGGCGGCCTCGATGCGGCTTTTCAGGGCGCGCGCGGCGAACGGCTTGACGAGGGTTCCGTCCGCGCCGGCCCGCGCCGCGGCGAGAAGGCTCTCCGACCCCTCCTCGCCGGTGACCATGATGAAGGGCGTATCGCGCAGGCCGTCGTCGGCGCGCAGGCGGCGCAGGAGCTCGATCCCGGTCATCGGGGCCATCTGCCAGTCGGAGATGACGAGGCCGTAGCTCTTCTCCTTCAGCCGGGCCAGGGCGGCATTGCCGTCCGCCGCCTCGTCCACATTGTCGAAGCCGAGCTTCTGCAGAAGGTTGCGGATGATCCGCACCATCGTCAAAAAATCGTCGACGACGAGGATCGGCATTCCGAGATCGACGGCCATGCCTCCGGCTCCCTGCGCGCCCGCTCCAGGGGGCGGACCGTAGCCGGCCCCCGTTTCGAAGGCGTTAACTGCCCTGCCGGCACTCTCGCGGGTTGACCGGGCGGGACCTTTTGGACAGGGTCGCGCCCGTCCCGAGCGCCGCCCGCGGAGCCGTTCCCGTTCCCATGCCTACCATCGTCTGCCGCGCCGGCGAGCCCGTCCCGACCGAGCTGCGGGGCGCCGTGGTCACGATCGGCAATTTCGACGGAGTGCATCGCGGCCATCAACACCTGATCGCGCTGACGCGGGCGGAAGCGCGCGACCGCGGCGCGCCGGCCGTCGTGCTCACCTTCGAGCCGCATCCGCGCGAGATCTTCCACCCGGAACGGCCCCTCTTCCGCCTCACGCCGGAGAGGGAAAAGCTCGCCCTCCTCAAGCGCTTCGGCGTCGACGGGGCGGTGGTGCGGCGGTTCGACGGCGCGCTCGCGTCGCTGACGGCCGAAGCCTTCGTCGACGCGCTCCTCGTCTCGGAGATAGGGGCGACCGGGGTCGTCGTCGGGCACGATTTCCATTTCGGCCGGGGCCGCGAAGGCACGCCGGAGCGGCTGCGCGAGCTCTGCGCCGCGCGTGGACTGACGGTGACGATCGTGCCGCCGGTCCTCGAGAAGGGCGTCGTCGTCTCCTCGAGCGCCATCCGGAAGGCGCTCGAGGCGGGCGAAATCGTCGCCGCCAACGCTCTGCTCGGCTATGCCTGGTTCGTCTGCGGCGAGGTCCGGCACGGGGAGAAGCGCGGCCGAAGCCTCGGCTATCCGACCGCCAATCTTGGCCTTCGCGAGAGCTGCGCCTTGCGCTACGGCATCTATGCCGTCCGGGTCCGCGCCGCCGGCGAGACCCGGGACGGGGTGGCGAGCTTCGGACGCCGCCCGACCTTCGACAACGGCGCGCCGCTCCTCGAGGTCTTCCTCTTCGACTTTTCCGGCGACCTCTACGGGCAGAGCCTCGAGGTCGCCTTCCTCGCCTGGATCAGGGGAGAAGAGCGCTTTTCGAGCGCCGAGGCCCTTGTCGCCCGCATGGACCGGGACGCGACGGAGGCGCGGCGGCTCCTCGCCGCCCTCCCCGCCTGACGGCCGCCGGCGCGAGGCTCCGCTTTATTCCTCGGCCCGGCGCTGCTACAAGGCGCGCCATGTCCGAGGGTTTCGTCTTGAAGGCAGCCGCCCCGTTGCGGCCGACGCGAATTAGCCGCCCGGCTTTCGCCTGAGCGAAAGGCCGGGTTGCGCCGTCTCGCCCCTTGACCCGACACCGCGCCCTGGGCGCGCCTTCAGTGAACGCCATGAATGACCAGACGACCCACGACCGTAGCGCCGCCGCGCGCGACTATTCCGAAACCCTCTTCCTGCCGCAGACGGATTTCCCGATGCGCGCCGGCCTGCCGAAGCGCGAGCCGGAGATCCTCAAGCGCTGGGACGAGATCGGCCTCTACCATCGCCTGCGCGAGGTCCAGAAGGGCCGGCCGCGCTTCGTCCTGCACGACGGCCCGCCCTACGCCAACGGCAATATCCATATCGGGCACGCCCTGAACAAGATCCTGAAGGACATGGTCGCGCGCTCGCAGGGCATGCTCGGCTTCGATTCGAACTACGTCCCCGGCTGGGATTGCCACGGCCTGCCGATCGAGTGGAAGATCGAGGAAGAGTACCGCGCCAAGGGCAAGGACAAGGACGACGTCCCGGTGCCCGAGTTCCGGCGCCAATGCCGCGCCTTCGCCGAGCGCTGGATCGGCGTGCAGCGCGAGGAGTTCAAGCGCCTCGGCGTCGAGGGCGATTGGGAGAACTACTACTCGACCATGGCCTTCGATTCGGAGGCCCAGATCGCCCGCGAAATCATGGCCTTCGCCGTGACCGGCCAGCTCTATCGGGGCTCGAAGCCGGTGATGTGGTCCTCCGTCGAAAAGACCGCGCTGGCCGAAGCGGAGATCGAATACCACGAGAAGACCTCGCCCACGGTGGTGGTGAAGTTCCCGGTCGTCAAAACCCTCGATTCCGATCTCGACGGCGCCTCGGTTTTGATCTGGACGACGACGCCGTGGACGATCCCGGCGAACCGTGCCGTCGTCTTCGGCTCCGAGATCGAATATGGGCTCTACCGCGTCACCGAGGCGCCGGCGGACAACTGGGCGAAGGCGGGCGACCGCTTCGTCGTCGCGGACCGGCTCGCAGCGGAGGTCCTTTCCGCCGCGCGGGTGACGGCCTACGAGCGCGTCAAGACCGTCCTGCCGGTGATGATCGAGCGCCTCGCGCATCCCTTGCGCGGACTTGCCGGCGCCAACGGCTACTGGGATTTCCCGGTGCCGATGCTGCCGGCCGACTACGTCACGGACGATGCCGGCACCGGTTTCGTGCACACGGCTCCGGGGCACGGCGCCGACGACTACAACACCTTCGTCAAGCACCGGGCGGTGTTCGAGGCGTGCGGCACGAAGCAGGTGCCGCACACGGTGGCGCCGGATTCGTCCTATTACCCCGACATCCCGGTCTTTGCGGGCCTGCGCATCTACGACGACAAGGGCAAGGACGCGGGCGCGAACGAGGCGGTGATCAAGACGCTCGCCGAGACCGGCAGCCTCGTCGCGCGCGGGCGCCTGAAGCATCAATATCCGCATTCCTGGCGCTCGAGGGCGCCGCTTCTGTTCCGCAACACGCCACAATGGTTCATCGCCATGGACCAGGTGCTGTCGGAGCGGATGCTGCGGCCGAGTCCCCTGCGCGACAGCGGCGCGAAGGGCAACGGCGAGCCCGACACCTTGCGCAACCGCGCCCTCGACGAGATCGCCTTCGAAGTCGCCTGGGTGCCCGAGAGCGGCCGCAACCGCATCGCCGGCATGATCGCCAACCGCCCCGACTGGGTGGTGTCGCGCCAGCGCGCCTGGGGCGTGCCGATCGCCGTCTTCGTCAAGAAGGGCGGCGACGAGGTGCTCAAGGACGAGCGCGTCAACGCGGCCATCGCCGAGGCTTTCGAGCGCGAAGGCGCGGACGCCTGGTTTTCGGGCGACGGCTCGCGCTTTCTGACGCCGTTCGGCCACGACGCGAACGACTACGAGAAGGTCGACGACATCCTCGACGTCTGGTTCGATTCCGGCTCGACGCACGCCTTCGCCCTCGACAAGCGCCCGGACCTGCGCACTCACCGCATCCGCGACGGCGGCAAGGACCGCATCATGTATCTCGAAGGCTCGGACCAGCATCGCGGCTGGTTCCATTCCTCGCTGCTCGAGAGCTGCGGCACGCGCGGGCGGGCGCCCTACGACGTCGTCCTGACTCACGGCTTCGTCCTCGACGAGAAGGGTCAGAAGATGTCGAAGTCCCTCGGCAACGTCGTCGCGCCGCAGGACGTGATCAAGGATTCCGGCGCCGACATCCTGCGCCTCTGGGTCGCCGCGTCGGACTACGCCGACGATCTGCGCATCGGGCCGGAGATCCTGAAGACCTTCGTCGAGACCTACCGCAAGCTGCGCAATACGGTCCGCTGGATGCTGGGCTCGCTGCATCACTTCGAGGAAGCGGACCGCGTGCCCTTCGAGAGCATGCCGGAACTCGAGCGTTTCGTGCTGCATCGTCTCGCCGAGCTCGACGGCGAATTGCGCGAGGCTTATGCGGCCTTCGACTACAAGCGCGTCGTCGCCCTGCTCAACGGCTTCATGACGGTCGATCTTTCCGCCTTCTATTTCGACGTCCGCAAGGACGCGCTCTACTGCGACCCGAGATCGAGCCTCGTTCGCAAGAGCGCGCTGACGGTGATCGACGAGACCTTCCGGCGCGTCGTCGCCTGGCTCGCTCCGATCCTCGCCTTCACCGCGGAGGAGGCCTTCCTGTTGCGGCAGCCGGAGGCTGTCTCGGTGCATCTCGGGACCTTTCCGGACACCCCCGCCGCCTGGCGCGACGAGGCCCTCGCCGCGCGCTGGGCGAAGGTGCGCCGCGTCCGCCGGGTCGTCACCGGGGCTCTCGAGATCGAGCGGGCGCAGAAGCGCATCGGCGCGTCCCTCGAGGCGGCGCCCGTCGTCTTCATCGCCGACGACGAGCTCTTTCAGGCGGTGCAGGGCCTCGACCTCGCCGAGATCGCCATCACCTCGGGGCTCGCCCTTGCGCGCGGCGACGGCCCCGCCGAGGCCTTCCGCCTCGACGACGTCAAGGGCGTCGCGGTCGTGCCGCGCCGCGCCGAAGGCCGCAAATGCGCCCGCTCCTGGAAGATCTCGCCGGAGGTCGGCTCCGATCCGGACTACCCCGACGTGACGCCCCGCGACGCCGCGGCACTGCGCGAATGGGATGCCGCGTGATGGGCGGAGCGCCGGCGTTTCCCCCTCTGCCGTTCGAGCAATCGGAGGGCGCGATTGCCTCTCTCCGCTTGCGGGGAGAGGGCCGCCGGACTTCGGGTGTAGCCGAGGTCCGTTCTTTGGTGCGCAAGCCGGGAACAGCCGGCTTGCGCAGGCGGCAAGCCTGCGCAGCAGGCGAGGGTGAGGGGGCGGCGACGAAGGAGGCGCCTCGTCCTTTGCCGCCCCCTCACCCCCGCTCCGCTTCGCTTCGCCCGTTCGGCCGCAGGCCGAACCCTCTCCCGGCAAGCGGGGAGAGGCGGGCGTGGCGCCTGCCATGACCCCCGCCCGTCTCGGCCTCGCCACGGCCCTCCTCACCCTCGCCCTCGACCAGGCGACGAAGCTGGCGCTGCTCTTCCCCTACGAACTCACCCTCAAGGAGCCGGTCGAACTGACGCCGTTCCTCGATCTGCGGGTGGTCTGGAACCGCGGCATCTCCTACGGGCTGCTGCAGCAGGATTCCGACATCGGACGGTGGGCCCTGATCGTCATTTCCCTCGTCGCGGCCCTCGCCCTCTCCTTCTGGATACGGCGGACCGCCGGCCGGCTCCTGGCGGTCGCGCTCGGACTCATCGTCGGCGGGGCCCTCGGCAACGTCGTCGACCGCTTCGCCTACGGAGCGGTGTTCGACTTCATCCACCTGCATGCGGGGCCGTTTTCCTGGTACGTCTTCAACGTCGCCGACGCGGCCATCGTTGCGGGCGTGATCGGGTTACTCTATGACTCCCTCGTCCTGGAAAAGCGGCGTCAGGGCCACACCGGCACGCAAAAGAAAGCCGGCGCCTGAGCGACGGCTGGGATGCCACAGGATCGCCCCAATCGCCGCACAGGCCAAGGGGAATGCACGGCAGGAACCGGGGTAAAGCCATGAGGCGTTTTGTGTTTCGTGTGGCGATCGGAGCGGGGGCCCTGATGCTGGCGGCCGGAGCCGCCTCGGCGCAGGAGGGGGTGGCGATGAAGAACCTCCTCGGCAGCATCGGCATCATCCCCAAGGATCCGCCGAAGATCGACTACCGGGAGCGTGCCCCCCTCGTCCTGCCGCCGAAGGCCGAGTTGCGGGCCCCGGTGGCGGTCGAATCGGTCGAGAAGCGCGCCGTCAACTGGCCGAAGGACCCGGACGTCATGGCCGCCCGCAAGGAAGCGGCGGAAGCCTCCCTGCCGGACCGGTTGACCGAGCGCTACAAGCTCGACAAGGGCGACCGCCTCTCGATCGACGAGGTGCGTGCCGGAAGGCGCGTCGGCGGCGGGCGCGGCTACCAGCTCTACGGCGACCGCCGCGATGACAAGAGCCGCCTCTCGCCCGACGAACTGAAGCTGCCGCAGGACGAGCAGGCGAAGCTCGACCCGCAAAATCTCGAGCGCCGCTACCTCAGCGATCCGCCGCAAGGCCTGCTGCAGGCCGCGGCCGGCGCGCCGCTGAAAGCCTCGCAGGACAAGAAGTCGATGCTCGATCCTGAGAGCCCCTACGCCTTCCAGCGCCAGATTTCCGGCCAGTCGCCACAGGAATGACGATGTGCGGCCGCGGAGCGGATCGCCTCGGTCCGCGCCGCGCCGGGGCGTTCGGCGCCGAGGCGACGTTCGTCTCCGGCCGCGCTTGCTTGCCTCCGGGATCGGTTTATCTCGTGTGAGGTCGCCTTGGGGATCGCCGCCGACCGGCGGAGCGAACCATCCCGGACTCGACTGCCGAAGGGTCTAGCGCCATGCCGGACAGCGCCGCCAAGCTCAACCTGCGCACCGAGGCTCCCGCGTTCGGGAGGACGGAAGGCGGCGGCCCGGAGATCCATTCGCTCGCCCTCGACAACGGCCTCGAGGTCGTCGTCATTCCCGACCGCCGTGTGCCGGTCGCGACGCACATGATCTGGTACCGCAACGGCTCGGCGGACGATCCCCTCGGCCAGTCCGGCATCGCGCATTTCCTCGAGCACCTGATGTTCAAGGGCACCGAGCGGCATCCCGCCGGTGAGTTCTCGAAGGTCGTATCCGGCCTCGGCGGTCAGGAGAACGCCTTCACCTCCTTCGACTACACGGCCTATTTCCAGCGCATCGCCCGCGAGCATCTCGGCACGATGATGGATTACGAGGCCGACCGCATGACGAACCTTTTGCTCGACGAGGCCGTCGTCGGGCCGGAGCGGGACGTCGTGCTCGAGGAGCGCCGCATGCGCGTCGAGACCGACCCCTCCGCGCAGCTCTCCGAGGCGATGGCCGCTTCGCTTTTCGTGCATCACCCCTACGGCATCCCGATCATCGGCTGGATGCACGAGATCGAGACCCTCGATCGCGACAACGCCCTCGCCTATTACCGCCGCTTCTACACGCCGGAGAATGCCGTTCTCGTCGTCGCCGGCGACGTCACCGCCGACGAGGTCGTGCGCCTCGCGGAGAACACCTACGGCCGCGTCGCGCCCCGCGGCGAGCGGCCGCCGCGCCTGCGCCCGCGGGAGCCTGAGCCGCGGGCCCTGCGCCGCATCCTCGTCGCCGACCCGAAGGTCGAGCAGCCGACCTTGCAGCGGCTCTACCTCGTTCCCTCCTGCATGACCGCCAAGAACGGCGCCTGCCATGCGCTCGAACTCCTCGCCGAAGTGCTCGGTGGCGGCCCAACCTCCTATCTCTACCGCAAGCTCGTGCTCGAGCGCGGCCTCGCCGTGAACGCGGGCGCCTGGTACATGGCCTCGGCGATCGACGATACGCGCCTCTCGGTCTATGCGGTGCCGGCGCACGGCGTCAGCCTCGAAAAGCTGGAGGAGGCCGTCGACGACGCCCTCGCGAAGGCACCCGCGGAGGCCTTCGACGCGGATGCGGTCGAGCGCGCCAAGACGCGCCTCGTCGCCGAGACGATCTATTCGACCGACAGCCAGTCCTCCCTCGCCCGCATCTACGGTTCGGCCCTCGCCATCGGCGAGACGATCGAGGACGTGCGCCGCTGGCCCGTCGAGATCGAGGCCGTGCTGCAATCCGACCTCGCCGCCGCGACCGAGCGCTACCTCGTGCCGCCCCGTTCGGTGACCGGCTTCCTCATCAAGTCCGCGGCGTGAGCCGGCGGGAAGGACCGACGCGATGACCGCCGCCACCGTCGAGACGCTCAGCGCATCGCCCACCAAGGTGAAGGTCGTCACGTCGGCGAAAGGCGTCGAGGCCTGGCACGTCGAATCGGATCTCGTACCGCTCATCGCCGTCGCCTTCACCTTCGAGGGCGGCTCGGCGCAGGATCCGGCCGAGCGTCCCGGCGTCGCGCAGATGCTCTCGCGCCTGCTCGACGAGGGCGCCGGTCCCTACAATTCGGATGCCTTCCAGGAGCGCCTCGCGGCGCGCGCCATCGAATTGTCGTTCAACGCCGGCAACGACGCGGTCGGCGGCTCGCTGAAGACCCTCCTGAAGCACGCGGACGAGGCTTTCGAACTGCTGCGCCTCGCCCTCGCCGAGCCGCGCTTCGACGACGACGCGGTCGAGCGCGTGCGGGCGCAGACGATCGCGGGCCTGCGCTACCAGCAGAACGATCCCGGCGTCATGGCGACGCGGCGCTTCTTCTTCGAGGGCTTCGACGGCCACCCCTACGGCCGCCCGACCTCCGGCACCCTCGAGAGTGTCGAAGCGATCCGCCGCGAGGATATCGTCGCCTTGCATCGCGCCGTCATTGCGAAGAGCCGCGTCAAGATCGCCGTCGTCGGCGCCATCGACGGCGAGCGCCTGGCCTCGCTCCTCGACAAGGTCTTCGGCGATCTGCCCGACCCGGCGCCGCTCGCGCCGGTTCCGCCGACGCATCTCATGCGCCGCGGCGAACGCTTCGTCGTCGATCTCGACGTACCGCAATCGGTGATCCGCTTCGGCACCGAGGGCGTGCCATTGCGCGATCCCGACTTCATCCCCGCCTACGTCCTCAACCACATCCTCGGCGGCGGCGCCTTCACCTCCCGCCTGTTCCAGGAAGTGCGCGAGAAGCGCGGCCTCGCCTACAGCGTCGGCACGTCCCTCGTGAGCTATCGCGCCGCGGCGCTGACCTGGGGCTACACCGCGACGAAGAACGAGCGCGTCGCCGAGGCGATCGAGGTGATTCAGGCGGAGATGGACCGGCTCGAGGCCGAAGGCCCGTCCGCGGAGGAATTGCAGAAGGCCAAGGACTACCTCACCGGCTCCTACGCCCTCGGCTTCGATACCTCGACGAAAATCGCGCATACGCTCGCGCAACTGAACTTCGAGGGCCTCGGCATCGACTATATCGGCCGCCGCAACGCCCTCGTCTCCGCGGTGACCGAAGCCGATATCCGCCGCGCCGCCGCCCGCACCCTCGGCGACGGCCGCCTCCTCGTCGTCATCGCCGGCCGGCCGGTGTTCTGAGAGGCGAGTTCGCCTTGCCGCTTCGCCTCTCTCCGCTTGCGGGGAGAGGGCCGCCGGACCTCGGGTCTACCCGAAATCCGTTCTTCGGTGCGCAAGCCGGGAATACCCGGCGGGGAGAGGCGAAGCCGCACCCTTTTCCCATGCGGCGCGCCGGCCTAGTGTCGCGCCCCGCTCTGCGTCAGCGAATCGATGACCGTCCGCCGCCTCGATCCGATCCTCGTCGACCGCATCGCCGCCGGCGAGGTGGTGGAGCGGCCGGCCGCGGCGGTGAAGGAACTCGTCGAGAACGCCATCGATGCCGGTGCGACGGCGATCGCGATCGATCTCGAGGCGGGCGGCCGGCGGCTGATCCGGGTCGCCGACGACGGGCGCGGAATGGACGCGGCGGATCTCGCCCTCGCGGTCGAACGCCATGCCACCTCGAAGCTGCCGGACGGCGATCTCTTCGCCATCGCGACTCTTGGCTTCCGCGGCGAGGCGCTGCCCTCGATCGGCGCCGTCGCGCGGCTTTCCATCGTCACCCGCACGCGGGACGCGCCGATCGCCTCAGAACTCGTCGTCGAAGCCGGCGTCAAGGGTCCGGTGCGCCCCGCCGCCGCGCCGCCGGGCACCCGCATCGAGGTGACCGACCTCTTCGCCGCGACGCCGGCACGCCTGAAGTTCCTGAAGAGCGACCGCGCCGAAGCGCAGGCCGCGGCGGACGTGATTCGGCGGCTCGCCATCGCCCATCCGACGATCCGCTTTACCCTCGAAGGCGATCACCTCGGCGCCCTCGCCTACCCGCCCGAGGAGCCGGGCGAGCACGGCTTCCTGCGCCGCCTCGCGAAGGTGCTCGGCCCCGCGTTTTACGACAACGCGATCCCCATCGCCGTGACTCGCGAGGGCATCGGCCTCTCGGGTTTTGCCGGCCTGCCGACCTTTCATCGCGGCGCCTCGACCCAGATCCATTTCGTCGTCAACGGCCGCCCGGTCCGGGACAAGCTGCTCCTCGGCGCCGTGCGCGGCGCCTATGCGGACGTGATGCCGTCGGACCGCCATCCGGTCCTCGCCCTCGCCGTCGATCTCGACCCGCGGCGCGTCGACGTCAACGTGCACCCGGCGAAGACGGAACTGCGCTTCCGCGACCCGGCGCTCGTGCGCTCCCTCGTCGTCGCGGCCCTCAGGGAGGCGATCGGCCGGGCCGGCTTCCGCGCCGCGACGACCGGCGGCGCCCGGACCCTGGACCACCTGCGCCCGGCCACGGGAGCGCTGCCGCGGCCCTCCCTCGTCGCCGGCCGCGCCCCGGGCCTCCGCCATGCCTCGGCGTTCGCCGGTTGGCAGGCGCCGCTCACCGGCTTTTCCGAGGAGCAGGCGAGCTTCGAGCACGTCTCCCTGCCCTCCGCCGATGCTCGCGTCTTCGCCGATCCGGAGGACGTCGAGGCGCCCCTCGGCGCCGCCCGCGCCCAGGTCCACGGCACCTACATCGTGGCGCAGACGAAGGACGGCATCGTCATCGTCGACCAGCATGCGGCGCATGAGCGCCTCGTCTACGAGCGCCTGAAGCGCGAGCGGGCGGGGGCCGGCATCGCGCGCCAGATCCTGCTCATTCCGGACGTCGTCGATCTCGACCCGGTCGAGGCGGACCGCCTCCTCGGCGAGGCCGAGGCGCTCGCCGCCCTCGGTCTCGTCGTCGAGGGCTTCGGCCCGGGCGCGGTGCTGGTGCGCGAAGTGCCGGCGGCGCTGGCCGGCGGCCGCATCAAGGCCCTCGTCCAGGATGTCGCCGACGCCCTCGCCGAATGGGGCGACGCAGCCGAGCCCCTCGCCGACCGGCTCGACGCGGTGCTCTCGCGGATGTCCTGCCACGGCTCGGTCCGCGCCGGCCGCAGGCTGAAGCCGGAGGAGATGAACGCGCTGCTGCGCGAGATGGAGGCGACGCCCCTCTCCGGCCAGTGCAACCACGGCCGCCCGACCTATGTCGAACTGAAGCTCTCCGACATCGAGACGCTGTTCGGGAGGCGGTAAGGGGTAGCCGCTCTTGTTGCCAAAATCCGGTTTCGGCAACAAAAGCGGCGATGCGCGAACTCGCTGACGAACGCGATCGGTCGGGCGGTCACGGCCCCCGCAGCTTCGCGCCAAGGCGCTTGAGAACGGCTTCGGGGGAGGAATAGGCCTCCTGGTGCTCGACGCTCCAGTACTTGAGCTGGTCGAGGGGGATCGGCACGCCGGTCACGGCGCAGCGCACGAAGGCGCCGGGCTTGATCAGCCGAAGGTTCGAATCGAGGTATTCGACGACGGCCTCGCCGCCGGCGCGCTCATGCTTGTTCATGCGCCCCTATTTAGCCGCCGGGCGGGTTCGCTTCAATCGCCCGGCCGCCGGGCGTGAACGATACATTGTCATTCGCCCGCAGCTTCGGCGCCTGCTCAGATCACCAGGAAATCCGCGACGCTGAGCTTCGCCTTGTTCGACAGCACCGCGAGCTTGATCGCGGCGGCGCTGCCGCTGCCGTCCGCGTCGTAGGAGAGCGCGCCCGACGCCTTGTCGTAGACGATGCGGTCGCTCGCATCGTGAGCCTTCTTGCCGGCATAGAAGGCGTCCTTCGAGAGCTTGCCGTTCTTGCCGACCGCCTTCATCACCGCGTTGTCGAGCCAGATCGTGTCGTCCGCGGCGGAGAAATCCGTGAAGATGTCGACGTTCGTCGACTTGTTCGGCGCCGTGTCGAACACGAAGGCGTCCTTGCCGGCGCCGCCCGTCAGCGTGTCCTTGCCGAGGCCGCCCTTCAGGGCATCGTCGCCGGCAAGGCCGAACAGCGCGTCGTTGCCGAGAAGGCCGGCGAGGACGTTCTTGCCGGCGTTGCCGGTGATCGCGTTGGCGGAGGACGAGCCGGAGAGGTTCAGCGTCGCGGTCGACGCCGCATCGGAGGCGACGAGAAACTCGACGTCGGCCGCGGCGGTGAGCGCGAAGCTCGCGCTCGCCTGCACGGTGTCGCTGCCGCCGCCGGCATGTTCGATCACCACGTCGCCGACCGCATCGACGAGGATCGTGTCGTTGCCGAAGCCGCCGATCAGCGTGTCGCCGCCCGCGCCGCCGTCGACGAAATCGTTGCCGTTGCCGCCGTCGAGGACGTCGTTGCCGGCAAGGCCGAAGAGGCCGGGGAGGCGAAGCTTGCCGAAGTACATGAGAGGCGTCGCGCCGCCGTCGTCGCCGTCGCCGCCGGAGATCGTATCGGATGCCCGTTCGCCGACCAGCCTGTCCTGGCCGGGGCCGCCGTCGATCAGCGACGGTCCGAACAGCTCATGGTCGGGGTTCTCGTTTCCGTTCCCGTCGAACAGCGGCCCGCCGAGGACGTAATCGTCCCCCGTGCCGCCGAACAGCCGATCCAGGGCCAGGTTGTCGAAGCCGATGAGAACGTCCGGCCCCGCTCCGCCGTAGGCCAGGAACTTCACCTGCTCGGTTCCGATGGGATAGGCGGCGCAAACGTCCTCCCCAGCGCCCCCATACACCGCGACGAGCGCGTCGATCGCTAGAGGTGCGAGCACGATGTGATCGTCGCCGCCGCCGCCGTAGGCGGCATCGGCGAACGTGTCGATGGTCTCGCCCATCTCGCCGGAAAACAGGATCTTCATGTCGAAATGTTCTCGCCGCAGCGCTTACGCCCAATGAACCCTGTCGCATCGATCGCACGCCGAGTCGCGGCATTGAGCGCAGGGCTATGGCATTGAGTGCAACGTCCTTTCAGCCTGTGTGGCTTCGCACGCTCGCCGCGGCATCGCGGACGCTTGACCCGGGCGCCGTCCGCGCTCCACCTGCGGCATGGCGCCGAAGACGAATCGCCGCATCATTGGGGCTGCCCTCGCGGCCGCCGTCGTCCTGCTCGCCGGCTCCGCCTCCGCGCAGGAGGTGCCGACCCTGCGCGTCAAGCCCCTGCCGGCGCCGAAGGAAGCCGACATCGCCGCCGAGACGCAGGCGCGGCAGGAGCGGCTTTTGAAGCGGATGCAGCAGGCGGACTATCTGTTCCGCAACATCTGCCGGAACTGCGGCGGCGCCATCGAGGGCCCGCACGCCTACGACCCGTTCGACCCGCCCTCCCGCCTCGCCGCCGGCCGCGCGCCTGCCGCTCCGCCGCCGCCGCCGGACGAGGGCGCCCCGGATTGAGGGAGTCCAACCCTTCATCCCTGGCCCCAAAGCCGTCTTGACCTTCGCGACCTCATCCTGAGAGCCTGTGAATCTTTCCGGCGAAAGGCGCGGAGCGGCGGCGCGCCCTAGAACACGCACTCGGCAAAGGCCGGCGCGACGGAGCCTTTCCAATCGCCGTGATAGCGCTCGAGCAGGCGCTCCGCGGAGGTGACGCCGCTCTCCACGATCTCGAACAACGGCGCGAGATAGACCGATTCGTCCTCGCCGCGCTCGTTCAGGAAGGCGCGCGCCTTCAGGCCCCGCGCGGCGAGGGCCAGAGCGTCGCGGGCGACGTCGCGGGCGCCGCGGCCGGCCACCTTCGCCTTCAGGGCCTGCTGCGGCACCGCATCGCGCAAGGCCTGCCGTTCCGCGGCACTCCAGCCGCGCACCAGCTCCCAGGCGCCGTCGAGGGCGGCGGAATCGTAGAGGAGGCCGGTCCAGAAGGCCGAGAGCGCGACGATGCGCTCCGGCGGCCCGACATCGGCGCCGCGCATTTCGAGATAGCGCTTGAGGCGAACCTCCGGGAAGAGCGTCGAGACGTGGTTCGCCCAATCGGAACGCGTCGCGATCTCGCCCGGCCGCGCCGGATGGCGGCCGGCAAGCAGGTCCCGGAAGCTCGAACCCGCGACGTCGTGGTAGGTGTCGCCGCGCTTGATGAAGTACATCGGGACGTCGAGGGCATAGTCGACATAGCGCTCGTAGCCGAAACCCTCTTCGAACACGAACGGCACCATGCCGGCGCGGGCCTTGTCGGTGTCGCGCCAGATCTCCGAGCGCGCGGAGAGGAAGCCGTTCGGCTTGCCGTCGGTGAAGGGCGAGTTGGCGAAGATCGCCGTCGCGATCGGCTGCAGCGCCACCGAAACGCGCATCTTTTGCACCATGTCGGCCTCGGACGAATAGTCGAGGTTCGCCTGCACGGTCGCGGTGCGGTACATCATGTCGAGGCCGCGGCTGCCGACCTTCGGCATGTAGTTCGTCATGATGCGGTAGCGCGCCTTCGGCATCGCCGGCGTCTCGGCCCTCGTCCAGAGCGGGCTCATGCCGAGGGTGAGGAAGCCGATGTCGAGGGGGCCGGCGATGGTCTTCACCTGCGCGACGTGCTCGGCGGTCTCCCGCGCTGTCTCGTGCAGGGTGCGCGTCGGCGCCCCGGAAAGCTCGAACTGGCCACCTGGCTCCAGGGAGATCGCACCGCCATGGGCGTCGTCCGCGAGCCCGATCGGGTGGCCGTCCTCCAGGATCGGCGCCCAGCCGTTGATCGCCGCGAGGCCCTCGAGCAGCGCGCGAATGCCGCGGTCGCCTGCGTAGGGAACCGGGCGCAGGCCGGCGCGGTAGAAGGGGACCTTCTCGTGCTCGGTGCCGATACGCCACGCCTGCGCCGGCTTCTCGCCCTCGCCGATCCAGGCGACGAGCTCATGGCGCGCGGCGATGGGGGTCATGTCCGACACGTCGCGAGCCATGCACACCTCGGGTTTGTGAAACGCGTCGGGCCGCCGGGCGCCCGGGGATGGGAGGCGTCTCATACCGGCCCCGCCGCCCTGCCGCAATGACGGTCGGGCAGGATCGCTTGCAGCGTTGCAAGGACCGCGGGGCGCAACGAGGGCAAGTTTCGGATAGCGGCCGGGTTCCCCGACGCCTAAAGCCGGAGCATGACCGCAAGGCCCATGACCGCCCTCGACTGGGGGCTCCTGCTCGCGCTTTCGCTCCTGTGGGGCGGTTCGTTCTTCTTCGTCGGCGTCGCCGTGCACGCGATCCCGCCGCTGACCCTCGTCGTGCTCCGGGTCGGCATCGCCGCGCTCGCGCTGGCGATCGTCCTCAGGGCGATGGGCGAATCCCTGCCCCGCTCGCCGCGGGTCCTCGCCGCGTTCGCCGGCATGGGTTTTCTCAACAACGCGGTGCCGTTCACCCTCATCGTCTTCGGCCAGACGCAGATTCCGAGCGGGCTTGCGGCCATTCTCAACGCCACGACGCCGCTCTTCACCGTGCTCGTCGCGCATGTCTTCACCCGCGACGAGCGCATCACGCCGGCAAAGCTCGCCGGCGTCGGCGTCGGCTTCCTCGGCGTCGTCGCGATGATCGCGCCGTCCCTCGCCGGTGCCGCGGGGGCACCGATGGGAGCGCAGCTCGCCTGCCTCGCGGCCGCGCTCTCCTATGCCTTCGCGGGGGTCTACGGCCGCCGCTTCAAGGCCCTCGGCGTCAAGCCGCTTGCCGCGGCGACCGGGCAGGTCGCCGCCTCGACGCTGATGCTGCTGCCGCTCGCACTCGCCGTCGACCGGCCCTGGACGCTGCCGCAGCCTGGCCTCGGCGCACTCGCCGCGGTGCTCGGCCTCGCGCTGCTCTCGACGGCGCTGGCCTATGCGCTCTATTTCCGCCTGCTCGCCAGCGCCGGCGCGACGAATCTCCTGCTCGTCACCTTCCTCATCCCGGTGAGCGCGATCGTGCTCGGCATTGGCGTCCTGCACGAGCGGCTGGCGCCGCGGCACCTTCTCGGCATGGCGCTCATCGCCGCCGGCCTCGCGGCGATCGACGGGCGCGCGCTACGGCTCCTTTCGCGGCGGCGCCGCCCTCAATGCAGCGGACCGGTGGGGGCGCCGACGGTCTCGGCGGAGAGCCAGTCGACGACCCCGGCGAGCGCATCGCGGTTCGAGAGGCCGCGGCCGACGCCTTCGGTGTAGAGGGTCAGCTGCTTGTCCGCGCTCGTGCCGCGGGCGATGATCCAGCGGCAGAGATCGAGCTCGCGGGCGCAGCCGAGGGCGTCCGCGTCGGCCTCGACCATGTCGAGCGCTTCGGCGAGAACCTGGCCGACCGGCTTGGCGCTGCGCGTTGCCTCGTCGACGAAGGAACCGTGGATGCCGTAGCGCTGTGCGCGCCAGCAGTTCTCCTCGGCGATCGCGCGCGAGGCGCCGGTGCCGCCGCGATTGAGCGCCGGATCGCCGACGAGGTGGCGCACGAGGCAGCGATACAGCGCCGCGATACCGAGCGTATCGTCGAGGCGCGTGCAGGAATCGGCGACGCGCAATTCGAGCGTCGGCAGCTTCAGCGACGGCCGGATGACCCACCAGACATAGCTCGAATCCTCGATCGCCCGCGCCGCCATCAGCGTGTCGATGTAGCGCTCGTAATCGGCCGCATCGGCAAAGAGATCGGGCAGGCCGGTGCGCGGCAGTTCGCGATAGGCGGCAAGCCGGTAGCCGAGAAGCCCCGTGCGCTGCGCCTGCCAGAACGGCGACGAGGTCGAGAGCGCGAGGAGCAGCGGCAGATACGGCTGCATGCGGTTCATCAGGTCGACGCGGGCCGCGCGGTCCGGCACCTCGACATGGACGTGCATGCCGCACACCACCGTGCGCGAGCCGATCATCTGCAAATCGTGCATGACCTTGCCGTAGCGAGGCTGCGTGTTCGCGCGGACCCGGTTCCAGATCGCGAGGGGATGCGTGCCCGACGCCATGATCGACAGCCCGTGCTTGCGCGCGATGTCGCCGAGGGCCGCGCGCATCGAGCCGAGCTCGCCGCGCGCTTCATCGAATTCGGTGAAGGGCCGCGAGGCGACCTCGACCTGCGGCTCCAGCATCTCGCGCTGGATCGCATCCGGGAATTTCGCCTTGCAGGCGGCGAAGAATTCATGCGTGCGCCCGCGCGCGGCATCGCGCTTGACGGCGTCGTTGACGAAATATTCCTCCTCGATTCCGAAGCGGTATTCCGCATTCATCTTGTTCTCCCGGTACCCGCGAGGATGGCGTCGATTCGTATGGATCGGTCTGCGGCAATGCCTCAGAAGCTCGTCCCCAATGGGGCGACATTGCGGCCTCGTCGCGGGACGTCGCTAAGCGGCCGGCGTTTGTTGCCGCGCGGCGTCAGTGCCAGTCGCCGAGCACCGACTGAACGAGGGCGAGCGCCGCGACGGCGGCCGTATCGGCGCGCAGGATTCGCGGACCCAGCGACAGGCGGACACCGGGTTCGTAGGCGGCGACACGCTGCCTCTCCTCGTCGGTGAAGCCCCCTTCGGGGCCGACGATAACGGCGAACTTGGCATTGCGGTTCCCGCTCGCCTCGCGCGCCGCCCGCAGCGCCGCGACCGGGTCGACGACAGGCGCCTCCTCGTCGCAGAAGACGAGAAGCCGGCCGGCTTCGAGCCCGGCGAGGGCGCCGTCGAGATCCGTCTCGGGCAGCACGTGAGGCAGCGAGAGGATGCCGCATTGCTCGGCCGCCTCGACGACGTTCGCGCGCATGCGCTCGAGGTTGACGCGGGCGCTCTGGGTGCGCGCCGTGAAGACCGGGCGCAGCGCCCCCGCCCCCATCTCGACCGCCTTCTGCACCATGTAGTCGAGGCGGGCGTGCTTCAGGGGGGCGAACAGGTAGAGAAGGTCGGGCGCCGGCGCCTGCGCCCGCAGCCGCTCGCGGACGATCAGGGATGCGGCCCGGCGGCCCTCGGCGGCGAGGCTCGCCCGCCATTCACCGTCCCGCCCGTTGAAGACGAGCACCGGGTCGCCGTCGCGCAGGCGGAGAACGTTGAGGAGATAGTTCGCCTGCCCCCGCTCCAGCGGAAGCCGGGCCTCGGAAGCGAGATCGTCGGTGCGAAAGAGCCGCGGCGCGGCGAAATCGTAGGCGGCCATGCCGCCCTCTAGCGCAAGCTGGGCTCCGGTGCGACAAGGTTCGATGTGAACGATGTTTCAGTGGGATCCCTCGTTTCCGTCGGAGCGGAGCCCCGGAAACGAGTTGGGGCCGGCACCCGAAGGTCCGGCCCCGGCCTCATCCGCAGGAGATGTGCAGCTTGCGCAGTGATCTAACCCCGCGGCGTACGAGAGGAATATAATTGAGGGCGGAAATACTGCAATCCCCGTTTTCGTGCATGCCTCGCGCGCTACACGCCATCGAAGCAGCAATTTCGGCAGCTCGGCTTGCAAGATATATGAGCGCCGCCAACAACGACAAGCAGTTTGCATTACGCCTCTACATTTGGAACTAGCAACTCTGCGAAGAGTTCTATTTTCCCATCCAAATGGGGAAATCTGTGTTCGGAATGCAATTCACTATACTTTGCTGAGTCGCTATGGCTCAAGCTGGTTTGATGACCTTCGGTTTACCTGCATTCTGCCGGACAGATTAAAGGATGAACTTGCCTCCGCGGTCGAGGAGGAGAAGGCCAAGCATCCGACGGCCCTTACTGCCGATCATATCGTCGCTCGGCTGTCTCTCGGGTTTTGGATCCACTTGCTGACCAAGAGCTTCGAGCACGTCCTGTGGCTACAGGGGATGCGGCGCTCATTTCCAAAGATCGATCGTCATCTGACCCGCGCCGATGTCCATCGCAAGGTCGATCAGCTTCGCTTTTTCCGGAACAGAATCGCACACCACAATGCCATTTTCGACCGCGGACCTGCAGCCGCATACAAGAACATTCAGGAGATCGTCTCCTGGGTTTGCGCCGACTCCCTTTGGCTGATGAAGGAACTCGCAAACCCGGCGCGTGTGATTCAGGACCGGCCGCAATGTTGAGTTCGCAGGCACAAGCCTCGGCGTCGAGAAAGGTGGCGCGCGCTCCCAAAACCCGCCACAATCGCGGGCGAGACCGGATCTTGCCCCGCATGACCGCCGACCCCGTCCTCGACGATGCCGTCCTGGTGATCAACTCGATCGCGACCCTCGAGGCCGCCGATGCCGGGGCGATCGTGGTGACCGGGTCGCATGGGGGCGTCAGCGCGGCGGTATACGCCACCTCGGTGCCGATCCGCGGCGTCGTCTTCAACGATGCCGGCCTCGGCAAGGACGGGGCCGGGATCGCCGCCCTCGCCCGCCTCGACGAGGCCGGCGTGCCGGCGCTTGCGGTCTCGCACATGTCGGCGCGAATCGGCGACGCAGGGGATACGCTGCGCTCGGGGATCGTCTCCCACGTCAACGGCGAGGCCGCCCGCCGCGGGGTTGCCGTCGGGCAGACGACCCGGCAGGCGCTGCGCCGGTTGGCGGAAAAGGCCCTGATCTGCTAGAGGAAGCGTGGGCGCCGGCGAGGCCGATTTGCGCCCGCTCACGACGTTAAGGATTCGACCCATGCTGCGCCCCCTCCTGTCCTGCCCGCTTGCGATCGCCGCGGCCGGAGCCGTGGCGGCGATGTCGGCAGGCCCGGCTCTCGCCCAGTCCTCCACCTGTCAGGAAGCCCAGAAATTCATGAGCGAGCGCGCCTCGATCGTGCAGGGCCTCAACAAGAACGCCGGCAAGGACAAGAAGCTCGACCCGCGCTACGCCTGCTCGGCCTTCGGCAAGCTCGTCTCGAACGGCGAGACCGGCCTCAAGTGGTTCGACGCAAACAAGGAATGGTGCTCGGTGCCGGACCAGGTCGTGGAAAACTTCAAGAAGGAGCACGACAAGGTGAAGGACCTGCGCGGCCAGGCCTGCGGCGCCGTCGCCAAGATGGAAAAGATGCAGCAGCAGGCCAAGAAGGCGCCGCAGAGCGGCAACCCCTTCGGCGGCGGCCTGACCGGGGAGTACCGTATCCCGCAAGGGGCGATGTAGGCCGATCCGGCAGCGATGCGGGTCCGCCCTTTCCGGTTTCGGCGATCGTCTTCACGTAGCGGATTGCGGGACGCCCCCGCCGCGCCGCTCCTTGCGGGGCTGCGGCATTCATCGATCGCGCCAGCAGGCCCCTCGCGCCCTTTCTTCCATGCCGTCGAGGGTAGGGAGGGGCGAATCCGCGCCCTTCGCCGAGATGTGTGCATACGCTAGCCCGCGAGGGGGGAGAGGGTCCGTCGCGGTTCCGGGTCCCGAAAGGGACGCCGCCCCCCTTCTCGGAGCCTCGACATGACCGCCCTCTCCGCAGACCGGGCGCTTCCGGACGCCGTGCGCGGGCACTGGGTCGACCGGCACGCGCCGCGGGCCCTGCGGCCCTATCTGCGCCTCGCGCGGATCGAGCGGCCGATCGGGTGGTGGCTTCTGCTCCTGCCTTGCTGGTGGTCCTCGGCCCTTGGCTCGCTCGCCGCCGGGACGGCGCCGAATCTCTGGCATTTCGCGCTCTTCCTCGTCGGCGCCGTCGCCATGCGCGGCGCCGGCTCGACCTATAACGACCTCGTCGACCGCAATCTCGACGGCCGCGTCGAGCGGACCCGGGACCGGCCCCTGCCCTCCGGCCAGGTGAGCGTCTTCGGAGCGCTCGCCTTCATCGCGATCCAGTGCCTGATCGGCCTCGCGGTGCTGTTGCAGTTCAACCTGTTCGCGATCGCCACCGGCTTCGCCTCGGTCCTGGTCGTGCTCCTCTATCCGTTCATGAAGCGCGTCATCTGGCTGCCGCAGATCGTGCTCGGGCTGTGCTTTGCCTGGGGCGCCCTGATGGGCTGGGCCGCGATCCACGGCTCGCTGTCGGCGGCGCCGCTCTTCCTCTATGCGGGCGCGATCGCCTGGGTTGTCGGCTACGACACCATCTACGCGCTTCAGGACATCGAGGACGACGAGATCGTCGGCATCAAGTCGTCGGCGCGCTATTTCGGCGCCAAGGTGCGCCGCGGCGTCGCCGTCTGCTACGCGATCGCGGTGCTGGGGATCGGCGCGAAGTTCCGCGATTGCCGGCGCAAAAAACCTCGCCTGGCTCGGCCTCCTCGCCTTCGCGGCGCATCTCGCCTTCCAGGTCCGAACGCTCGACCGACACGACGGCGCCGGCGCGCTCCGGCTCTTCCGCGCGAACCGCACCGCCGGCCTTCTCCTCGCCGCGGGCCTCGTTGCCGAGGCCTTTCTGCGAGCCGCCTGACCCGGCGCGGAACCGCACCCCGGCGCGCCTGTTGTCTCTGCGCGTCAGCACACGGGAGAGGCAGCGATGACCAAGGCAAAGGGCAAGCCGAAAGCCAGCAAGGCGGCGGCGAAAAAAGCCGCTGCGAAGAGCGCGCGGAAGGCCGCGAAGCGATCGGCGCTGCCGAAAAAGATCGCCCGCGCGAAGGTGCCGAAGGCGGCCTCCCGGTCGCTGTCGGCCCTGCTCGGATCGGGCCTCGGGCGCGAGATTCTCGCCGACGCCCTGATCGCCGCAGCCGGCGCCGCCGCGGCCGCCCTGACCCGGTCCCGCACGCCGAAGGAGGCCGGTCAGGCGCTGGCGGAGGTGGGCACCAATGCCGCCGCCGCGACGGGAGAGGCGATGCAGACCGCCGCCGGGGCAGTGGCCCAGGTGGTGGCCGACGCCGCCCGCAATTTCCTGCCCGCCTCGATCATCGGCGAGGACGTGCCCGCGGGCGGAAAGGCCGGCAAGCGGAAAGGCTGAGCGCGCGCCCGCCCGTTCACCCTTGCTCCCGAAAAGCGTCGCCTTCCCGACCCGGCATTGCTAAGGAGCAGCCCGGATGAGGGGACAGGCTTCAGTGACGGCAGGGGAGGCCCTCGAGGCCCTGATCGCGCTGTTCGCGCAGAAGGGCTTTCAACGCGTCGAGCCGGCGGTGCTCCAGCCGGCGGACGTGTTCGTCGACCTGTCGGGCGAGGACATCCGGCGGCGGATGTTCGTGACGCAGGATGCGGCCGGCGCCGAATTCTGCCTGCGCCCGGAATACACGATCCCGGTCTGCCTTTCGCACCTCTCGCGCGGCGGCCTGGTCCCCGCCGCGTACTCCTATGCCGGGCCGGTCTTCCGGCTGCGCCAGGGCGAGCCCGGCGAGTTCCTGCAGGCGGGCATCGAGTTCGGTCGGCCGGCCCGATGCCGCTGCGGCGGATGCGGACATCCTGAGCCTTGCGGTCGAGGGGCTCGACGGGCTCGGCCTCGACGGCACCCGGGTGCGGCTCGGCGACATGGGGCTGCTCGACGCGCTCGTCGAAGCCCTCGGCATGCCGCCCGCGGCAAAGCGGCGGGTGATCCGCGCCATCGTCTCCGGCAAGGGCCTCGCCGGGCTTCCGGAAGGCGGCGAGACGGCGCCCGACGATGCCGGCCTCCTCGCCGCCATCGAGGGGCAGGCGCCGCAGGCGGCACGGGCCTTCGTCGAGGACATCCTGTCGATCGCCGGCATCGCCAGCGTCGGCGGGCGCACGACGGGCGAGATCGCGGAGCGCTTCCTCGCCCGGGCCGGCAACCGCTCGGGTATCACGGAGGCGGCGCGGCGGGTGCTCGAGCGCTACCTCGCCATCGAGGGCGATCCGGACGAGGCCGCCGACGCGGTGCACGCCCTCGCCGAGGACGCGGGCCTCGACATCGCCGGCGCGATCGCCGCCTTCGAGGAGCGCAACGGCTTCATGGCGACGCGCGGGCTCGAGATCGGCCGCTGCACCTTCTCCGCCTCGTTCGCGCGCAATCTCGATTACTACACCGGCTTCATCTTCGAGATCGAGGACCTGACCCGCGCGGACGGCAAGCCGCTGGTCGGCGGCGGCCGCTACGACCGGCTGTTCAGCCATCTCGGCGCCGCCGCTCCCCTTCCCGCCGTCGGCTGCTCGTTCTGGCTCGATCGCATCGAGGCGCGCGGTCCGCGCCGGGGAGCCACGCCGCGATGAGCGATTCGCCCCTCATCCTGGCAGTGCCCTCGAAGGGCCGGCTGCAGGAGAACGCGGCCGCCTTCTTCGCCCGGGCCGGCCTCGTCTTTTCGACCTCCGCGCGGCGCGCGCGACTATCGCGGCTCTCTTGCAGGCGTGCCGGACGTCGAGGTGCTTGTTCCTGTCCGCCTCCGAGATCGTCAACCAGCTCGCCTCCGGCGGGGCGCATCTCGGCGTCACCGGCGAGGACCTTGTGCGCGAGCAGATCGCCGATGCCGACGCGGCGGTAGCGCTCTTGACGCCGCTCGGCTTCGGCGGCGCCAACGTCGTCGTCGCCGTGCCCCAGGCCTGGATCGACGTGCGCACGATGACCGATCTCGACGAGGTCGCCGCCGATCTGCGCGCCCGCCACGGCCGCAAGCTGCGCGTCGCGACGAAGTACGTGAACCTGACGCGCCGCTTCTTCGCCGAGAAGGGCGTCGCCGATTACCGCATCGTCGAGAGCCTCGGCGCCACCGAAGGCGCGCCCGGAACCGGCGCCGCGGAGCTCATCGTCGACATCACGACGACCGGGACCACCCTCGCCGCGAACGCCCTGAAGGTCCTCGACGACGGCGTCATCCTGCGCTCCGAGGCGAACCTCGTCGCCGCCGTCGGCGCGCCGTGGACGCCGCGCGCCCGCGCCGCGGCGCAGACCCTGCTGACGCGCATCGCCGCCGAAGAGGAGGCGCGCACGAGCCGCGAGATTCGCGCCGCGATCGATCCTGTGGAACTCGACGGGGCGCTCGCCTTCGCCGACGAGTACGGCGCCTCCCTGCCCTTCGGGCCACCGGCCGCGGGCGAGCTCGTGCTGCATTGCCCGGCCGCGCAGGTTTTCGCCCTCGCCGCCGCCTTGCAGACCCTCGGCGGCGGCGCCCGCACCGTCGCCGTGCGCACCCTCGACTATGTCTTCCGCCCGCGGAACCCGCTGACCGAGCGCCTGGCGCAGCGGATCGGCTAGGCGGCTCAGCCGTCGCGCGGCAATTCCGCGAGCCGGTCGCGGCCCTCGTTCCAGAAGCGGCGGTAGCCGTCGAGCCATTCCGAGGCCTCCCGCATCGGCCCGGCGTCGAGCCGGCACGGACGCCATTGGGCGCTGCGGCCGCGGGCGACGAGCCCGGCGCGCTCGAGCACCTGCAGGTGCTTCGAGACGGCGTTGAGGCTCATCGCGAACGGCTCGGCGATCGCCGTGACCGTGGTCTCGCCGAGGGCGAGGCGGGCGAGGATCGCGCGCCGGGTCGGATCGGCGAGGGCCGCGAGGGTGGCGCTGAGACGGTCGGCAGGCATCCTGTATTGAACCAGGTGGTTGAATACAATCGACCCGCTCCCCGGGCGTCGTCAAGGCCGTGGGGCGCGGTCCCTCGGGGCCACCTTCACATCCCGCGCGTCCGCCCTTATGGTCCGGCCGGAATTTGCGTTTCGATGAGGACTTCCATGCTTGCGCTCCGCTCTGCGGCGCTCCTGACCGCCATCGCCGCTTGTGCCGGCGCGGCCGAAGCCCAGGGCCGGCGGCCCGGCGGGCCGCCTCCGCAGCAGCAGACGGCGCCCACGCCAAAGCAGGAAAAGCCGTTCCCCGTCGGCGCGGCCTGGATCGCCGTCAGCCTCAACGGAAAGGCCTTCAGCGGCGACCGTCCGAGCTTCATGCTGAACCAGCAATACCGCGCGACCGGCTTCGGCGGCTGCAACAACTATTCGGCGACGGCCTATCCCCTGCGTGAGCAAACCTTCGCGGTCGGCCCCTTCGCGCTGACGCACAAGCAATGCCCGAAAGAGGCGATGGCGATCGAGCAATCCTTCCTCGTCGCCCTGCGCACCGCCACGAAATGGGAGCAGCAGGGCACGGCCCTGATCATCAAGACCCAGTCCGGCGGCGAATTGCGCTTCGAGAAGGCGCTTTAGTCTCTCCCGTCCTACTTTGCCGGCTCCGGCGCGCGCTCGTCGACCGGCGTGAAGCGGCCTTCGGCGTCGGGCTTCATGTCGACGCGGCGGTCGTGCATCGCATGCAAGGTCGAGCGGTGGCCGATCGAGACGATCGTCGTGTGCGGCAGCTTCTCGCGGACGACCTTGTAGATCTCCGCCTCTGTCCGCTCGTCGAGGGCGGCCGTGGCCTCGTCGAGAAGCAGCCAGTCCGGCTTCGCGAGGAGCGCCCGCGCGATGGCGAGGCGCTGCTGTTCCCCGAGGGAGAGGGTCTGGCTCCAGATCCGCTCCTCGTCGAGCCGGTCGGCGATCTGCGGCAGCTTCGCGCTCCGAAGCGCGTCGGAGATCTCCGCATCCGTGAAGGCTCCTTCCGCGGCCGGATAGGCGACGGCGCCGCGCAGAGTCCCGATCGGGATGTAGGGCCGCTGCGGCAGGAGCAGCATCGAGGCGCCTTCGGGCAGGGCGACCTTGCCCTCCCCGAACGGCCAGATCCCGGCGATGGCGCGGAACAGGGTCGACTTGCCTGAGCCGGAGGGCCCGGTGAGAAGCGTCCGCTCGCCGCGCCGGAAGGCGAGGTTGTCGGCGTTCAGGAGGGTGCGGCCGTCCGGCAGCGTGAGGTGCAAGTTCCGGAGGCCCAGTTCCGGAGCGGCGGAAGCGGGATGCTCGATCGCGCTCTCCCCGCCGACCCGTTGCGCCGCGGCGATGGCGCTCTCGAAGCTCGTCAGTCGATCGAGGACCGCCTTGTAGTCGGCGAGCGTCGTGTAGATCTGGATGAAATAGGTGAGCGCCGACTCAACGCGCGAGAAGGCGCCGACGGTCTGCTGCATCTGTCCGAGCGTGATTTTGTCGAGGAAGTAATACGGCGCCGTGATGATGTACGGGACAACGACATTCGCCTGGAAGTAGGTCGCCGTGAAGCTGTTGAGCTTCAACATGCGGTAGATGATCTGCATGTAGTTGTCGACGATCCGTCCGAAACGACGGTGCAGCCCGGCCTCCTCGGCGCGCTCGCCTCCGAGCAGCGCGACCTGCTCCGTGTACTCCCGCAATCTTACCAGGGAGAAGCGATAGTCGGCCTCGAGGCGCTCCTGCTGGAAATTGAGGCCGATGAGGGGACGCCCGATGAAATGGGTCGCGATCGTGCCGAGGGCTGCATAGACGATGCAAATCCAAACCAGCAGGCCCGGAGCCGGCGTGTCGGTGCCCGGGAACGTGAAGGTGCGCGATACCGCCCACAGGATCGCCACGAAGGAGACGAGAGTGGCGGCCTGGTTCATCAGGCCGATCGACAGCGAGTAGGTATTCTCGACGAATTTTCGGAGATCTTCGGAGATGCGCTGATCCGGGTTGTCGGCCGGTCCGCCGATAATCTGCATCCGGTAATGGGCGCCCTCGCCCAGCCATTCGCCGACGTAGTGGGAGTTCAGATACCTGCGCCAGCGGATGATCAGGACGTTCTGAAGAAAGAGTTCCATCAGCGCGACGAGGACGAAGACGGCGGCGATCGGAGTGAACACGACGAAGAGCTGATACCAGAAGGCGCCGGCATCCTTGGCCTGAAGGGCGTTGAACAGATCGCGTTGAAAGAAGTTGAGGCGGACGCTGAGGGCGACTTGCCCGAGGTTGATGGCGATCAGGATGCCGACGAAGATCGAGCCGATCGTCCCTTCCTGCGCGCGCAGCCTGCCGATCAGCGGCACACGGATCACCGTATCCACCCGGGATTCGAGGTAGATGTCCGTGATCCGGCAGATCGTCCGGACGACCGGCACGAAGCTGAGGCCGTAGATGATCGCCGCAAAGGCCGTGGCGCCGAGAGGCGAGGACGGTGGCGGCACGTAGGCGAGATAGTCGCCGGTGATGAGGCCGCCGACCGCGGCGAGGATCAGGGCCAGGAGGACGAGGTGCGCCACCCCCAGCATGACCTGGAAGATGCGCAAAAATTTCGGTATGCCCAGGCTCGCGTAGAGCAACCCCGCGAGGGCGAACGTCGAGATCGGCAGGTAGAGCGGAAGGTCTACCCCTCCGAGGCTCGCCGAGAGAACTGCCGCTCCAGCGAGCGCGAGGACGATGCTTGCCTTGATCATGTCGCGGATACTCCGCCCCGGAGGACGGGGCTCCTAGGACCATACTATCGGCGGGTCAACTGCGGTGTTCCTGCGGACGGATGCGCAAGCGGTTCGCCGGCCTGGCGATCATTTTCTGCGACTTTCGGCGATACCCCCTTGATCGGGCTTGCGAAAGCGCGGCACCTTGAAGCCCTCGACGCGGCGGCCACGCCAGATTGAACGGACGCGCGCGAGGGAGGAGACACCATGACCAAACCGAGACAGCCGGGCGGCGCTAAGGCCTCGCGGCGCAAGTTCCTCAGCGGGGCGGCCGTCGCGGCTGCCGCCACCGTGGCGGCGCCGAACGTCGTCAAGGCCCAGGGGCCCGTCAGCATGCGCTGGCAGAGCACCTGGCCCTCAAAGGACATCTTCCACGAGTTCGCGCTGGATTTCGCCAAGAAGGTCAACGACATGACCGGCGGCGACCTGAAGATCGAGGTGCTCCCGGCGGGCGCCGTGGTGCCGGCCTTCGGCCTCCTCGACGCGGTCTCCAAGGGAACCCTCGACGGCGGCCACGGCGTGCTCGTCTACCATTACGGCAAGCAGACCGCCCTCGCCCTCTGGGGCTCGGGACCCGGCTTCGCGATGGACGCGAACATGCTGATGTCCTGGCACAAATACGGCGGCGGCAAGGAACTGCTCGCGAAGCTCTACGCCTCGATCGGAGCCGAAGTCGTCTCGTTCCCCTACGGGCCGATGCCGACGCAGCCGCTCGGCTGGTTCAAGAAGCCGATCACCAAGCCGGAGGATTTCGCCGGCCTCAAGTACCGCACGGTCGGCATCTCGATCGACCTCTTCACCGCCCTCGGGGCCGCCGTGAACGCCCTGCCGGGCGGCGAGATCGTCTCGGCCATGGACCGCGGCCTCCTCGAGGCGGCGGAGTTCAACAACGCCTCCTCGGACCGGGCCCTGGGCTTTGCCGACGTCTCGAAGATCTGCATGCTCCAGAGCTTCCACCAGAACGCCGAGCAGTTCGAGATCCTGTTCAACAAGGCGAAGTACGACGCGCTGCCGGAGAAGATGCGGGCGATCATCGCCAACGCCGTCGAGGCGGCCTCGCAGGACATGCAGTGGAAGGCGATCGACCGCTACTCGAAGGACTACATCGAGCTGCAGACGAAGGACAACGTCAAGTTCTACAAGACGCCCGACGCCCTCCTGAAGAAGCAGATCGAGCTCTACGACGAGGTCGTCAAGAAGAAGGCGGCCGAGAATCCGCTCTTCAAGGAGATCCTCGAATCGCAGCTCGCCTTCGCGCAGCGGGCGACGCGCTGGGAGCAGGACACGGTCGTGAACCGCCGCATGGCCTTCGACCACTACTTCGGGCCGAACGCGGCGGCGAAGAAGATCTGACGTTTGGAACGACGGCGAGACGCTCCATCCGGGGCGCCTCGCTCCCCGCCGCTCCCAAGCCTTCGGCCCCGGAATGAACGTCCAGAAGCTTCTCCACGCGGTCGACGGCATCAGCACCTGGGTCGGCAAGGCTGCGGCCTGGCTGATCATCGCCCTGATGGGCATGATCTGCGTCGAGGTCTTCAAGCGCTACATCCTGAACATGCCGACGGCGTGGATCTTCGACGCCAGCAACATGCTCTATGGCTCGCTGTTCATGCTCGCCGGCGCCTACGGCCTGGCCCAGAACGCGCATGTGCGCGGCGACTTCCTCTACTCGTCGATGCGGCCGCGGACTCAGGCGAGCTTCGACATCGTGCTCTACATCGTCTTCTTCCTGCCCGGCATCGCCGCCCTGATCTATGCGGGCTACGACTACGCGCGCCTGTCCTGGCTCATCGGCGAGCACTCGACGGTGACGGCGAACGGGCCGTCGGTCTACCAGTTCAAGACCGTCATTCCGGTCGCCGGGGCGCTCCTGATGCTGCAGGGCCTCGCCGAGATCCTGCGCTGCGTCGTCTGCCTGAAGACCGGCCGATGGCCGAGCCGCCTCAAGGACGTCGCCGAGATCGACGTCGTCGAGGAGCAGCTCGCGCAGAGCGAATACGTCGACGACGAGACGCGCAAGGCCGCGATCGAGAGCGCCGCGCGGATCGATGAAGCCGCCCGTCAGCGCGGGATGGGGGGAGACCTGCAGACATGATCAGCGACCCGGCCCTCGGCCTGACGATGCTCGCGCTGATCGTGGTCGTGATCATGATGGGCTTTCCGACGGCCTTCACGCTGATGGGCCTCGGCATGTTCTTCGGCTTCTACGCCTTCTACAATCCGGCCGAGCACTGGATCGACAACCGCGCCTTCGACCTCATGGTCCAGCGCACCTACGGCGCGATGACCAACGACGTGCTCATCTCGATCCCGCTCTTCGTCCTGATGGGCTACGTGATGGAGCGCGGCGCCCTCGTCGACAAGATGTTCTATTCGATCCAGCTCGCGTTCCGCCGCGTGCCGGCCTCGCTCGCCGTCGCGACCCTGATCGTGTGCACGTTCTGGGGCATCGCCAGCGGGCTCGTCGGCGCCGTCGTCGTCCTGATGGGCGTCATCGCCTTCAACCCGATGCTGCGGGCCGGCTACGACGTCAAGCTCGCCTCCGGCGTCATCACGGCGGGCGGCACGCTCGGCATCCTGATCCCGCCTTCGGTGATGATCATCGTCTACGCGGCGGTGGCCGGGCAGTCGGTCGTGAAGCTCTACGCCGCGGCGATGTTCCCGGGCTTCTTTCTGTCGCTCCTCTATCTCGTCTACATCGTCGGCTGGGCGATGCTCAATCCGAAGATCGCGCCGGCCCTGCCGGAGGAGGCGACGCGCGTTCCCGTGCCGGCCTGGATGCGCAAGCTCCAGTCCCTCTACTCGCCGAACATGCTGGTCGGGCTCTTCGCGGCCCTGCGCTCGCCGGGAAAAGCCGCGACCATCGAGACGGAAACCGGGCCGGTCGACCGCTGGATGCTCTTGAAGAACTTCGCCGCGGCGCTGATCCCGCTCGCGTTCACCGCGGGCACGCTGTGGCTGCTGTGGTGGTACGTCGTCATCCACCAGCAGGCCGGCGGCGCCGGCGAGGTTCCGGAAGGTCTCGAGCAGCTCGGATCCCCGATCGCGAACGACGGCCCGGCCGCCGCCGATACCGGTCCGTCGACGAGTTTCTACATCGCCTTCGCGCTGATCGCCCTGTTCTGCGCGGTGATCCTCGTGCGCTACTACCGGCGCATGAACGCCGAGCGCCTCGAAGTGGTGAAGCTCCTCACCGCCTCGGTGATGCCGCTCGGCATCCTGACGATCGTCGTGCTCGCGGTCATCCTCTTCGGGATCACGACCGCGACCGAATCCGCCGCCGTCGGCGCGGCCGGCGCCTTCCTCCTCGCCTTCCACGCGCGCACGCTCAACTGGAAGCGCACCAAGGAAGCGGTATTCCTGACCGCCAAGACGACCGCCATGGTCTGCTGGCTGTTCGTCGGCTCGGCGCTGTTCTCCGCGGTCTTCGCGATCCTCGGCGGCCAGGCCCTGATCGAGCGCTGGGTGCTCGCCCTCGATCTCTCGCCGGTGCAGTTCATGATCCTGTCGCAGGCGATCATCTTCATCCTCGGCTGGCCGCTCGAATGGACCGAGATCATCATCATCTTCGTGCCGATCTTTTTGCCCCTCTTGAAGCATTTCAGCATCGACCCGGTCCTCTGGGGCACCCTCGTCTTCGTGAACCTGCAGGCCGCCTTCCTGTCGCCGCCCGTGGCGATGTCGGCCTTCTATCTCAAGGGCGTTTCGCCGCCGCACGTGACGATCAACCAGATCTTCGCCGGAATGATGCCCTATATGCTGATCGTGATCCTGTGCATGGTCATCATGTACATCTGGCCCGGCATGACCCTATGGCTGCCGAACTACCTCTACGGCGGCTGACGGTGGGAAACCCGGCGGGGCGCCTGCCGCCACGCTGCCGCCCCTTTTCGGGATTCATTGACTTGCGCTAATGTGGCCCCGTCGCCGCCCGGCAGAATGCGCGCCGGCGCCACCAATCACGGAAGCAGTCCCATGCCCGTTCTCGACTTCTCCGCCATCCAGGCCGCGCCCCTGTCTCGCGACCCTTACGACTTCTTCCTCGGGAAGGATTTCCTGAGGCCGGAGAAGGTGGCAGACCTGCGGCGCGACTTTCCCGACATCAAGAAGCCGGGCTTTCTCACCGTCGACGAAGTTGCCCTGAAGGGCGCCTTCAAGGACCTCATCGACGAGCTCGAGGGACCCGCGCTCACCGAGGAACTCTCGAAGAAGTTCGGGCGCGACCTGCACGCCTTCCCGCGCCTGACGACGATCCGCAAGATCTCGCAATCGAAGGACGGCCGCATCCACACCGACGGCCCCTCGAAGGTGATGACGCTCCTCGTCTACATGAACGACAACTGGGCCGGCGACGACGGCGGCCGGCTGCGCGTGCTCTATGACGGCGAGAATTTCGAGCCGTACAAGGTCGAGGTTCCGCCGACCATGGGCACCGTCTTCGCCTTCCTGCGCGCCGACAACAGCTGGCACGGGCACAAGCCCTTCGCCGGAGAGCGCCGCGTCGTCCAGGTCGCCTGGATCACCGACGCGAAAGAGATCGAGCGCAAGCGCAAGCGCAACGGCGTCGCGCAGTTCTTCAAGGGCATCTTCGGCCGCTGATCGTTCCATCCTTCACGCTTCCGTGACTTTCTGCGGCGCGCAGAATCTGCGCGCCGCTTACTTTTTGCGCAGCGCTTGGCGCATCTGTCGACAGCGCACGCGCGAGTCACGCACCTGTGTACGCAGGATGGCAACATGAACGTTTTGTAACTTGCGGTGCAGTGAAGGCGAGATCGAAATTTCGCGTGGGCATTGGGGTTTCTCATCACCCCGCGGCGCTCTCGAGGCCGCGTTGGAGGAGGTTTGTCATGTTGAAAGCGACGACACTGAGCCTGCTTGTTCTCGGCCTCGCCGCCGGCGTTTCGATGGCGCCGGCCGACGCCGCGACGACTTACGCGCGCGTGAACTGCAGCCTCGCGCGCAACGCCGAGCTGCCGGCGTGCCAGCAGGCAACGCAGGCGCAGATGGCGCCCGACGTCGCGCATACCGGCTCCGTGATGCAGCCGGGCTTCATCCCCGCGAGCGGCGGCGTCAAGCTCGACTGCGACAGCGTTCCCCAGAACATGCTCGAGTACTACTGCAATCATCGCGACGAGTTCCCGAAGTAGGGAATCGCGCCGCCTCGCACGAACGAACACAAAGGCCCCGGATCGCTCCGGGGCCTTTGCCGTTTCGGCCGCATCGTCCGGCGAAAGGCGCTACATCCAGGCCTTCACCTTGTCCGGATTTTCCTTCACCCAGCGCGCCGCGGTCTCGGCCGGCTTTGCGCCCTTCTCCTCGTTCCAGACCATCACCTTCTGTTCGTCCTCGAGGGAGAGCTTGAACTTCGAGAGGATCGCATGGAGCTCGGGATTGTCCTTCTTCAGATCCTTGCGCGCGACCGTGTTCACGCTCTCCTCGCCGCCGAAGACGTTCTTCGGATCGGCGAGATATTTGAGGTCCCACCGCGCGAACATCCAATGCGGCGTCCAGGTCGTGACGACGATGTTCTGCTTGCGCTCGTAGGCGTCCTTCAGCGCCGCCGTCATCGTCGCGTCGCTGCCGTCGACGAGCTTCACCGGCAGGCCGTATTCCTTGATCGCCTTGTCGGAGGCCTTCATGAGGCCGGCGCCGGGATCGATGCCGATGACCTTGCCCTCGACGAGGGCCGCCTTCGACTTCAGATCCTCGATCGAGGAGATATCCGTGTATTTCGGCACGGCCCAGCCGATCTTCGCGCCCGTCACGTTCGGACCGATGAGATCGACCTTGTCCTTGAGCTGCGCGTAGTACGAGGCGTGCGTCGCCGGCAGCCACGCGGCGACCATCGCATCCGCCTCGCCGGTCGCGACCGCCTGCCACATCGCCGCCGCGGCGAGCGGCGTGATCGTGACGTCGTAGCCCTTCTGCTCGAGCACCGTCTTGAGCACGTTCGTCGCGACGACCGCGTCCGACCACTCGACATAGGCGATCTTCACCTTCTTGCCCTGCGCCGCCGCGGAGCCGAGCGTCAGCCCCGTCGCCGCGACCGCGATCGCGGCCGTCTTCATCCATGTCTTCAACATCGCGTCCTCCATGTTCCTTCGTCGTCGAAATGCCCCTTCCGCGGGGATGCTGATCCGTCGGGCTGCCGCTTCGATCAGCGGGCCGTCGCGCCCGAGGGACGCATGCGTTGCGCCATCGTCTGCGTCAGCCGGTCGAGGATGACGGCGAGGATGACGATGGCGATTCCGGTTTCGAAGCCGACACCGGCCTCGAGGCGCTGGATCGACCGCCAGACTTCGCGGCCGAGACCGCCGGCACCGATCATGGCGGCGATCACCACCATCGACAGCGCCAGCATGATGGTCTGGTTGATGCCGGCCATGATCGTCGGCAACGCGAGCGGAAACTGAACCTTGAAGAGCTTCTGCACCGGCGTCGAGCCGAAGGCGTCGGAGGCCTCGATGAGCTCGTGCGGCACCTGCCGGATGCCGAGCGCCGTCAGACGGATCACGGGCGGCATCGCGAAGATGATGGTCGCGAAGCAGGCCGAGACGGAGCCGAGCCCGAAGAAGGGAATCGCCGGAATGAGGTAGACGAAGCTCGGCATCGTCTGCGCCATGTCGAGGCAGGGACCGACCGTCTTCCATGTCCGCCCGGACAGCGCGCAGGCAATGCCGATCGGGATGCCGATGAGGAGCGCCGCGACCGTCGAGAGCGTGACGAGGACGAGGGTTTCCATGGTCGGTTGCCACAGGCGCAGGTTCCAGAGAAAGGCGAGCCCGGCGGCGGTGAGAACCGCGATGCGCATTCCGCCGATGCGCCAGGCGAGCGCGACGAAGGCGGCGATGGTGAGCCACGGTGGCACGGCGACAAGCGCGTCCGTCGAGACCTCGATCCAGCCGGTGACGACCTTGCTGACGGCGCGGGTCAGATCGGAGCCGTGGCCGGTAAGCCAGGTGAGGGCCTGATCGCAGATGTCGTCGAGCGGAAACTTTGGGATGGACCAGTCCATGAGGCGTCTCCCTGTGGCGCGGGCCCGGCCGCTCCGGCGAGGGCTTTCAGCGCCCCCTCGCTCGTCAGCGATCCGAGGTGGCGGCCGTCCGCGCCGACGACGGCGATGAGGTCGCGCTCGGCGACGAGGATCGGCAGCGCCGCCTTGAGCGTCGTTTCGGCGGCGACCCGGGGAAAGGCGGTGCGCATCGCCTCGGCGACGCTTCCGGCTCGCCCGGCCAGCGCCTCCCGCGTCACGCGGCCGACGGCCCGCCCGTCCCCGTCGAGGATGAACCAGCTTGCGGCCTCGCTCGCCGCCACGGCGAGGCGGGCCTCCTCCAGGCTCTGCTGCGGGCGCAGGCACGGCAGCGTGCGGTCGGCGAGCCGACCGACGCTGAGCACGGAGGAGACGTCGATGTGCTCGACGAAGCGGCGGACGTAGTCGGAGGCCGGCTGAAGCAGGATTTCCTCCGGCCCGCCGATCTGCACGATGGCGCCGTCCTTCATCAGGACGATGCGGCCGCCGAGATGGATCGCCTCGTCGAGATCGTGCGAGACGAAGACGACGGTTTTCTTCAGGTTCCGCTGCAACTGCCGCAATTCGTCCTGCATGCCGCGGCGGATCAGCGGGTCGAGGGCGCTGAAGGCCTCGTCCATGAGCAGGATGTCGGCGTCGACGGCAAGCGCCCGCGCGAGCCCTGCGCGCTGCTGCATGCCACCGGAGAGCTGGCCCGGATAGCTCTTCTCCCAGCCCTTGAGGCCGACGACCTCGATCGCCCGCATCGCCTTCTCGGCACGGGCGCCGCGTTCGACTTTCTGGATCTCGAGGCCGTAGGCGACGTTGTCGAGGATCGTGCGATTCGGAAACAGGGCGAAGTGCTGGAAGACCATGCCGAACTTCGCGCGGCGGAACTCCAGGAGCTGCTTCTTCGAGAGGGACGTGACCTCGACGCCGTCGACGACGATCGAGCCCGCCGTCGGCTCGACGAGCCGGTTGATGCAGCGGAGCATGGTCGACTTGCCGGAGCCGGAGAGGCCCATAACGACGAGGATCTCGCCCTCGGCGACATCGAAGGAAACGTCGTGGAGGCCGACCACGGCCCGCGTCTTTTCGAGGATCTCCTCCTTGCCGGAGCCGGCCCGGAGGAGCGCGAGGCCGGCCTGTGCGTCGAGGCCGAAGACCTTGCTCACCTCCCGGACGACGATCCGCCTCGCCGTCATCGCCGCCAACGCTCCCCGCGCCGGCAGGGCGGCTTGCGCGCCGCACTCAATTCGGGTCGTTCGGCGCGCCGGTCCGCCACGTCGCGTGTCACCCTGTCTTGCTGAGAGGAATGCCCGGTCAGGGCGTATCGTCGGATCGCATCATGTCAGGAACGCGGGCTTCTCAAATATCCGGATTCGGACATTTGATTGCTCAATTTCGACAAGTTCCAGAAAGCCTTTCTCATGCCGCAAAGGAAAAGGCCCCGGATCGCTCCGGGGCCTTCCATGTTCTGACGCTGTTGAGCTTGGACTTAGAAGTCCATGCCGCCCATGCCGCCGCCGCCCGGCATCGCCGGCGCGGCTTCCTTCTTCGGCAGCTCGGCGACCATCGCCTCGGTCGTGATCAGCAGGCCGGCGACGGAGGCCGCGTCCTGCAGAGCGCGTGCGCACGACCTTGGCCGGATCGACGATGCCGGCTGCGAGCATGTCGCACATACTCCTCGGTCTGGGCGTTGAAGCCGTAGGTCAGCGACTTGTTCTCGAGGATCTTGCCGACCACGATCGAGCCCTCGACGCCGGCGTTCTCGACGATCTGGCGGATCGGCGCCTCGAGCGCGCGGAGCACGATGTTGATGCCGGCCTGCACGTCGGCGTTCTCGGCCTTGAGCTTGCGAGACCGCGGCCTTGGCGCGCAGCAGCGCGACGCCGCCGCCCGGCACGATGCCTTCTTCGACCGCCGCGCGGGTGGCGTTCAGGGCGTCGTCGACGCGGTCCTTCTTCTCCTTGACCTCGACCTCGGTCGCGCCGCCGACGCGGATCACCGCGACGCCGCCCGCGAGCTTGGCCAGACGCTCCTGGAGCTTCTCACGGTCGTAGTCCGAGGTGGTCTCCTCGATCTGCGCCTTGATCTGGCCGACGCGGCCCTCGATGTCCTTCTTCTTGCCGGCGCCGTCGATGATCGTGGTGTTCTCCTTCTCGATGCGCACCCTCTTGGCGCGGCCGAGCATCTGCGAGCGTCACGTTCTCGAGCTTGATGCCGAGGTCCTCGGAGATCATCTGGCCGGCGGTGAGGATCGCGATGTCCTCGAGCATGGCCTTGCGGCGATCACCGAAGCCCGGAGCCTTGACGGCCGCGATCTTGAGGCCGCCGCGCAGCTTGTTGACGACGAGCGTGGCGAGCGCCTCGCCCTCGACGTCCTCGGCGATGATGAGCAGCGGCTTGCCGGTCTGCACGACGGCCTCGAGGATCGGCAGCATCGCCTGCAGCGACGGACAGCTTCTTCTCGTGGATGAGGATGTAGGGGTCCTCGAGCTCGGCGACCATCTTCTCGGCGTTGGTGATGAAGTAGGGCGAGAGATAGCCGCGGTCGAACTGCATGCCCTCGACGACGTCGAGCTCGGTCTCGGCGGTCTTGGCCTCCTCGACCGTGATGACGCCCTCGTTGCCGACCTTCTGCATCGCCTGGGCGATCATCTCGCCGATCGACTTGTCGCCGTTCGGCGGAGATGGTGCCGACCTGCGCGATCTCGTCGGAGGACTTCACCTTCTTGGCGCGCGCCTTGATGTCCTTGACGACCGCGGCGACGGCGAGGTCGATGCCGCGCTTCAGGTCCATCGGGTTCATGCCGGCGGCGACCGCCTTGGCGCCTTCCTGGACGATCGACTGGGCGAGCACGGTCGCGGTCGTGGTGCCGTCGCCGGCGAGGTCGTTGGTCTTCGAGGCGACTTCGCGCACCATCTGGGCGCCCATGTTCTCGAACTTGTCGGCGAGCTCGATCTCCTTGGCGACGGTGACGCCGTCCTTGGTGATGCGCGGCGCGCCGAAGGACTTCTCGATGACGACGTTGCGGCCCTTCGGACCGAGCGTCACCTTCACGGCGTTGGCGAGGATGTCGACGCCGCGCAGCATGCGGTCGCGCGCGTCGGAGGAGAACTTGACGTCTTTGGCAGCCATCGGCTATGCCTCCGACTGTACGGTTCGATTCGGTTGCGAAAGCGGTCGGCGTCGCCGTCAGCGCGATGACGCCCATGATGTCGGACTCCTTCATGATGAGGAGATCCTGGCCGTCGATCTTGACCTCGGTGCCCGACCACTTGCCGAACAGGACGCGGTCGCCGGCCTTGACGTCGAGCGGCAACGAGCTTGCCGCTCTCGTCGCGGGCGCCGGGACCGACGGCGATGATCTCGCCCTCCTGCGGCTTCTCCTTGGCGGTGTCGGGGATGATGATGCCACCCTTGGTCTTCTCTTCGGCTTCGATGCGGCGGACGACGACGCGGTCGTGCAGCGGACGGAATTTCATGAAGTCCTCTCGCGGTTCTGGCCGCCGCGGGGGGCGGCCCGGTTGTCGTGCTGTTAGCACTCCCCCATGGCGAGTGCCAAAGCTGGCCGCGAAATAGGAGCAAGCCGGCGGGAAGTCAATATGCGGCGCCCGGACGATTGACGGGCGGCGCGCGAAGCCGACAATCCCGTCCATGACCGACCTCGAAGCCATCGGCAAGGCCTGCTTCGCCCTTCATGCGCGGATGACCGCCCGCCTGCTCAGCCGCATCTACGACGCCGCCCTCCGGCCGGTCGGGCTGAAGCTGCCCCAGTTCGGGATCCTGGGCGCCATCGGGTACGGCTCGCCGATCTCCGAGACCGCCCTCGCCGAGCGCCTGGGCCTCGAGCGCACGACCCTCGTCCGCAACCTGAGGACCCTCGTCGACAAGGGCTGGATCGAGCCGATCCCGGCCGACGGCCGCGGCCTGCGCCACCGCCTCACCTCCGAGGGTGAGGCGGCCCTCGAAGCGGCCGTCCCTCTCTGGGCGGAGGCGCAGGAGAGGATCGAATCCCGCCTGCGCGAAATCGACCCCGACGGTGCCCGCCGGGCCATGCGAGCCTTGCGCAAGGCGACCTATTCCTGAAGCCGAGGGCCAAGCTTGCGCGGCGCCTCGGCGCCGGCTATGAGTGTATCTACACTCATCAGGAGACGTCCGATGGTCGAGCAGGTGATCGGGGTCGTGTCGCGGGACGTGCTGACAGCCGAGCCGGGCCTGTCCTTCCTGCGCGGGCTGATCGACGGCCGCCATCCGGCGCCGCCGTTCTCGCGGGCGACCGGCATCTATCTCGCCGAGGCGGAGGAGAACCGGGTGGTCTTCAAAGGCCAGCCGACGGAGGCGTTCTTCAATCCCCTCGGGACGATCCACGGCGGCTGGACCTCGGCGATCCTCGACAGCGCCATGGCCTGCGCCGTCCACACCACCCTTCTCGCCGGCCAGGGCTACACGAGCGTCGAGATGAAGCTGAACTTCGTGCGGCCGATCCTGCCCGATCTCGGCGAGGTCACCTGCGAGGGCACCGTCGTGCATCGTGGCGGCACGCTCGCCACCTCCGAGGGCAAGCTCTTCGATGCCCGCGGCCGCCTCCTCGCGCACGGCTCGGAGACCTGCATGATTTTCGAGGCCGGCGCCCGCGCCGCGAGGGCAGCGTAAAACCGTCGCTCGCAACCCCACCTGCCGGAACGTTTTATGGCCGTAAATTTACCTTTGAAGCGGGTCACGATAAAGTGGATTAATTGACTCTTTATTGACGTGCCGTCAGGTTACCGGCATGGACTCCATCGATCTGGACATTCTCCGCCTGATCCAGGTCGACAGCCGGCGGCCCGCCGGGGACATCGCGCGGGAAATCGGCCTGTCCGGCTCGGCGACGCGGGACAGGCTGCGGCGGCTCGAACTGTCCGGCGCCGTCCTGGCGCAGCGGGCGATCCTCGACCCGGAGCAACTCGGCCTGCGGCTTTGCGCCTTCCTCTTCGTCGAGCTTGACGTGAAGGCCGACGAGCAGGCCTTCGCCGCGGAGATGCAGCGCCTTCCCATGGTCCAGGAGGCGCACCGGATCACCGGCCCGCACGGCTGGCTCCTGAAGCTCCGCCTGCGCGACGCGAGTGCCCTTCGCGCCCTCGTCAGCAATCACATCCGCCCCTATTTCGAGGCCCGCCGCATCGAGACCATCGTCGTCCTCGACACCCTCAAGGAGACGACCGAGCTCGCCCTTCAGGGCGCCCCCAGGCCGGCGCTGAGCGTCGTCTCCTGAGAGTCTGGTTCATGAATCCCGCCTCAGCCCCCAACCCCTCTTCCTGAGGAGGGTCGGACCTTGAGTCCGACCCGTCTCGAAGGAGGCTCCATGAGGCTCGGAAACACCTTCGCGCGACGTCGGGCGTCGCGAGGTTCAGGCGCCCTCTGGAGCATCCTTCGAGACGCCCTGGACCTGACGGTCCAGGGCTCCTCAGGATGAGGTTTTGGGGTGGATTGGGATTTATGAACCAGACCCCGAGGCCTCTCAGCGGCGCGTGGCGACGAGGGCGGCGGCGATGATCAGGAGGCCCCCGGCGAGCGTCGCGAGCGTGGGGATCTCGGCGAAGGCGACATAGCCGAAGAGCGCCGCCCAGATCAGGGCCGTGTATTCGAGGGAGGCGAGGCGCGCCGCCTCGGCCTTGGCGAAGGCCGTCGCCATCAGGATGTGGCCGATGACGCCGAGCACGCCCATCAGCATGAACCAGGCGAGGTGCGGCGCGGTCGGCGTCTGCCAGAAGGCCGCCCCGACGGGCGAGATCAGGAGCATCGGCCCGACATTCTGCGCCGCCACGATGTGGATGAACTTGTCCCTCTGCGCGCGCTGGCGCAGAAGCACCACCGAGAGCGCATAGAGCACCGCCGAGGCGAGCGCCGCGACGACGCCGCTCGTCGAGCGCGTCGCGGCGCTCGCCTCGTTCTGCCCGAGCACGACGACGAGGGTGCCGACGAAGCCCGCAACGAGCGCGATGCCGATCCGGCCATCGACGCGCTCGCGCAGGAAGATTCGGCCGAACAGGGCGACGAACATCGGCGCGAGGAAGGAGAGCACCAGCGTCTCGGCGAGGGGAAGCTGCTGCAGCGCGTAGAAGAAGCTCGATGCGGTGAGCACGGCGACGACCGAGCGCAGGCCGTTCGCCAGCACCGTCTCGCGGCTCGGCCAGCCCGGGCGCATGGCGGCGACGACGCCGAGCGCCACGACCGTCCCGCAGGCGAAGCGCATGAACGTCACCTGCGGGACCGCGTAGTGGGCGGTCATGCCCTTGATGATCGCGTCCATGGCCGAGAGCACCGCGATGCCCGCGGCCGCCCGCAGGGCGGGACCCCCCATAATGTATCTGCTTTCGTGAGACGCGCCGGCGGGCGCGCCGCAGCCTCATAGCACGGCCGCCTGCGCCGTCACCTCCTCCGACCGGGCATCGCGGTGGAAGAAGCGTCTCTGCCCTTCCGGCACGCGGCCGCAAGCGGCCGATCAGATCACCAGGACATCGGATACGCTCAGGCTCGCCTTGTTGGCGAGCACGGCGAGCTTGATCGCGGCGATCTTGCCCGTGCCGTCGGCGTCGTAGAACAGGTTGCCGGTCGCGGCGTCGTAGACGATGCGGTCCTCCGCATCGAGGGCCTTCTTGCCGAGCGCGAAAGCGTCCTTGGCGAGCTTGCCGTTCTTGCCGACGGTCTTGAGGAGGGCGGTGTCGAGGAGGACCGTGTCGTCCTTCGCGAAGAAATCCGTCAAAACGTCGACATTCGTCGCCTTGGTGACGGGCGCGATTCACCTCTCCCCGCTTGCGGGGAGAGGGCCGCCGAAGGCGGCAAGCCTGCGCAGCAGGCGAGGGTGAGGGGGCGTCGACGAGAAGGCGCGGCGGCGGCGAAAGGCGCCCCTTCCGGCGCCGCCCCTCACCCCCGCTGCGCTTCGCTCCGCTCGTTCGGCCGAAGGCCGAACCCTCTCCCCGCAAGCGGGGAGAGGCGAATTCGCGCCTTTCGACGGGAGGTGTGAGATACGCTAGCCCGAACGAGAGAGTGGCGAGAGATTCACTCTTACCCCCCCTTCGCCGCCTGCATCGCCGCTTCCGCCGGCCTGCCGCTCAGTTCGGCCATGTGGTCGAACCGCGTCGAGAACGTCCCGACGCCGGCGGTGGCGGAGCGCAGTTCGACGATGAGGTCGCCGATCTCCGATTCCGGGATCATTCCGCTCAGCACGTCCCAGCCGGGCCAGCCCGGGCGGGAATCGTAGCCGAGGATTTGGCCGCGGCGGCCGGTGATGAGGCCGGTCGCCTTCGACAGAGCCTCCGAGGGCACGGTGATCTCGACCGACAGCACCGGCTCGAGCAGCACCGGCTTTGCCTTCGGCAGGGCCTCGGCAAGGGCGAGCCGGGCCGCCGCCTGGAAGGCGGCATCGGAGGAATCGACCGTGTGATAGGAGCCGTCCGTCAGGCTCACCGCGAGGTCGACGACCGGGAAGCCCAGGGGGCCGCGGCGGATCGCATCCCGTACCCCCGTCTCGACGGAGGGGATGTACTGGCGCGGCACGACACCGCCGGTGATGCGGTCCTCGAAGGCGAAGCCCTCGCCGCGGGGCAGCGGCTTCACCTCGATCGCGACGTCCCCGAACTGGCCGTGGCCGCCGGTCTGCTTCTTGTGCCGGCCGCGGGCGGCGGCGGGCAGCTTGATCGTCTCGCAATAATTGACCTTCGGCTTGCCCGTCTCGACCGCCACCTGGAAGCGCGAGGCGAGGCGCTCGACGGCGACGCGCAGATGCATCTCGCCCTGGCCGAGAAGGCGCATTTCGGCGAGCTCCGGATGGCTCTCGACGATCAGCGCCGGGTCCTCCTCCACGATCTTGGCGAGGGCGCTCGACAGGCGCACGTCGTCCTTGCGGTCCTTGACCTTGACGGCGACGGCGTAGACGGGCTCCGGCGGCGCCACCGAGACGATGGAATCGGGCCGCGCCTTGCCGGTGGCGCAGCAATCTGCTGTCGCGATGCCTTCGAGGCGGCCGAAGCCGACCGTGTCGCCGGCGACGGCTTCCGACACCCGGGCCGAGCTCTGGCCGACGAAGGTGAGAAGGCTCGCGATCCGCGCCTCGGCGCCGCGGGAGCCGATCACCGTATCGCCCTCCTTGAAGGCGCCGCGCAGGACGCGCCCGAGGGAGACCTTGCCGCCATGCCCGGTGTGCTGCGTCTTCATGATCTGGGCGAGGGGCAGGCCGGATGCGGCGATGCCGAGGCGCGCCTGCGTCTCGACGAGCGTCGGCGCCTCGTGGCGCAACGCCTTGAGGAGCCGCGTGACGCCGTTGCCCCGGTCGGCGGAGCCGAACAGCACCGGCGCGACGTGGCGCTCGCGCACCTCACGGGCGAGATCGTCGAAGACGCGATCCTTCGGCGGCTCGATCTCGGAGATCAGGTCCTCCATCAGGCTGTCATCGTAGTCGGCAAGGCGCTCGAGCATGGCGAAGCGCGCTTCGCGCTCGCGCGGCATCTCGCCCTCGGGCATCTGCACGACCTCGCTCGGCGCGTGCTCCCGGTAGATGAAGGCGCGCTCAAGGGCGAGATCGATGAAGCCGATGGCGATGCCGTCCTTCCAGATCGGGATCTGGCGCAACAGGAGCGGCGTGCGCGAGGCGGCCTGCAACAGCGCCAGCGTCTCGCGGACGCGGCGCGTCGCCGTGTCGATCTTGTTGATGAAGAGGTAGCGCGGGATATCCGCCTCCTCGAGTTCGCGCAGCACGATCTCGAGGGCCGGGATCTTGCGCTCGTCCGCCTCGCAGACGACGACCGCAGCGTCGCAGGCCGGCAGCGCGGTGCGCATGTCGTAGAGAAATTCCACCGAGCCGGGGCAATCGACGAAGGTCATCTTCTCGTCGAGGAACGAGACCGTCGCCACGTTCGGCTCGACGCTCATGGCGTGGGCGCGCGCCTCCGCGCTCGCATCGCCGACCGAATCACCATTCGTCACGCGGCCGGAGCGCTGCACGGTACCGGTGCGCTCCAGGATGGCTTCGAGAAGGGTTGTCTTCCCGCTCTGAAACGGGCCGACGATGGCGATGCACCGTGGGCCCGATGCTGGTCTGCCGTTCTGTGCCATGGCGTGAGGTTTCCTTTTGCCCTGCCCCTGCGCGCTCTTGTCGATCGGCGCGTCTTGCAGGGCGATGCTCTGCCTGTCCCTTTTCATTGGCAAGAGGCTTGCCGGTGAAACGGCGGCACAGCACGTGAACTGTGCGTCACAACTATCTGGCCCAAAAGCAGAAACGGCCGGGCGATTCCCGGCCGTCGATGGATTTGGGTGCGCCGGAACTAGCGCGCCAGCCGCAATTGCAGGTCCGCGACGCCGACGGCGACGTTGAGGCCGGCCTGTCCGCCGACGGACAGAGGTTGCAGGGCGATGGTACGGTCCGAGCCGCCGACGAGGACGTTGGCGCCGAGCCCGGCGCCGACGGTCGCCTCCGCGGAAGCCCCGGCATAGTTGCCGGCGAGTGCGCCTCGCACGCCGGCGCTGGGCGCGAAGACCGACCAGACGATCTGGCCGCCGACCGTCGCGCCGAGATCGAGGCCGAAGCGGCGGATCACGCCGGCATAGACCTCCCGCTCTCCGGCAACGTTGACGAAGGTGCAGGTCATGTCGCGCTGCGAGGCGACGATCAGGCCGAGGCCGCCGGAAACGTCGCAGTTGAGGGTGCCGACCTGCGTCACCCCCTGCGCCTGCGCGCCCGTTGCAACGCCCGCGGCGAGGGCGGCCGTGGCGAGAAGAGAGAGGGAGCGTGCCATGATCGTGAACCTCCGAGCGGCGGGAGACCGGCCCGCCCCTTCATTGATGGGAAACTTGGCAGTAAATCTGCCGCGGGAATAATGTCCGAGCGGGCCCGCGGTTCCTTGCCGCCGTCAGGCGCCGGGCCGCACCGACAGGATGGCGTGCGGCGACAGGGCGACGACAAGGAGCAGCGCAACCGCAAGACCCTGGCCGAGGCTCAGCGGCCGCAGCGGGAAAGGACTTCGCGCCGCCGAGGACGGCCCCCGACGCGAGAGCGAGGACGATGGCCCCGGCGATGAGCGCGAGGGTCCGCGCCAGGGCCCGGAGCGCCGGCCGCCGGCCGATGGCGAAGCGCAAGGTCGCGAGCGCCGTGGCGAGCCCGAGCGCGACCGCGTAGACGATCGCCGCCACGGCGGCCCCGAGCGCCGCCGCGAGCGGGCCCGGGACGTTGTTCAGGAAGCTCAGGCCGCCCACGGCGAAACCCGGCCGCAGGATGAAGCCGCCGAAGGTCGGGTGGAACCCGGCCGCAAGAAACAGCGCGAGCCCGAGCGGTGCGGCCGCGAGCCGCAGCCAGCGCCGCCGGCCCGGAACGGCGAACGCCGCGACGACGATGCGCGCGGCGCCGTAGACCATGCAGAACAGGAAGAGCGGGTAGGAGCGCAGGAAGAAGCCGTAGAAAAAATCCTCGACGGGGGTGCCGATGGCACTGCGCTCGGTGAGGTGAAGCAACGCGACGGCGAGGGCCGCGAGGCAGGCGAGCGCGATGGGGATGAGGGCGGCGATCACGACCCGGGACGGGCTGGTGCCGCTGGTCGATATCCGCGCTTCGACAGGGCGGGGAGCGCGTCGAAATCACCGCGAATGAGCGCTTCCTTCTTGGCCCGCGACCATCCTTTCACCTGACGCTCATAGGCGACGGCTTCGTCGATACGGTCGAAATGGCAGGAATAGACCAGCACGACCGGGCGACCTGTCGCCGTGTAGACCCCGAACGTCCCCTGCTGGTGTTGGCTAACGCGCAGGTCGAGATCGTCCGACCGACTTGTTCCGACATAGTAGCTGCCGCCGGCGCAGCGGAGGATGTAGAGCCAGCAGCCGGGAAGACGGCGCATCGAGGGGTTCCCGCGTTCCCTGGATCATCCTTCGAGACGGCCGCTGCGCGGCCTCCTCAGGATGAGGGTAGAGGGTTGACGATGGTCGCGATTCCAACGCGAGTTGACACCCCACCTCCTGAGGAGCGACGGACCGTAGGTCCGGCGCGTCTCGAAGGATGATCCAGGGAACGCGGGAACCGCCGGAACCGCCCGACGTTGCGCGGAGCGAAGCGAAGCGGGGGTGAGCGGGCGTCTCCGGAAGAAGCGTCTTCCCGTGCCGCAGCGCCTCGTTCGTGACCGCCCCCTCACCCTCGCCTGCTGCGCAGGCTTGCTGCCTTCGGCAGCCCTCTCCCCGCAAGCGGGGAGAGGCGGACCCGCGCCTCTTATCTGAAAGATTTACAAGCTCTCAGGATGAGGTCGTGAGGGTGAAATAGGGACCGGCGCAGTCACCTGAGCGCGCCGCAGAAGCGCTGGATGCGGTGGCAGGCGTCTTCGAGGATCGCCGTCGAGGTGGCGTAGGAGATGCGCAGGTTCGGGCCGAGGCCGAAGGCCGAGCCGTGCACGGCGGCGACGCCCTCCTGCTCCAGGAGCTCGGAGACGAAATCCTCGTCGCTCGCCAGGACCTTGCCCGAGGGCGAGCGCTTGCCCATCGCGGCGGCGCAGGATGGGTAGACGTAGAACGCCCCCTCCGGCACCGGCGTCTTCAGGTATTTCGCCTGATTGAGCATCGAGACGACGAGGTCGCGGCGCTCCTCGAAGGCCTTCTTGAAGACCTTGAGATGGTCCTGCGGTCCCTCGAGGGCCTCGACCGCCGCCCATTGCGCGATCGAGCAGGCGCCGGAGGTCTGCTGGCCCTGCACGAAGTCCATCGCCTTGACGAGCTTCTCCGGGCCGCCGGCATAGCCGATGCGCCAGCCCGTCATGGCATAGGCCTTCGAGACGCCGTTCATGGTCAGCGTGCGCTCGTAGAGGTTGGGCTCGATCTGCGCCGGCGTCACGAACTCGAAATCGCCGTAGGTCAGGTGCTCGTACATGTCGTCGGTGAGCACCCAGACCTGAGGATGGCGCACGAGCACGTCGGTGATCGCCTTGAGCTCGTCGCGGGTATAGGCGGCCCCGGACGGGTTCGAGGGCGAGTTCAGGATGATCCATTTCGTGCGCGGCGTGATGGCGCGCTCGAGCGGCTCCGGCTGGAGCTTGAAATTGTGCGCCATCGTCGTCTCGACGAAGACCGCCGTGCCGCCGCACAGGCCCACCATCTCCGGATAGGAGACCCAGTAGGGCGTCGGCACGATGACCTCGTCGCCCGGGTTCAGGGTCGCGAGCAGCGCGTTGTAGATGACCTGCTTGCCGCCGGTGCCGACGATGGTCTGGCTCGGCCTGTAGTCGAGGCCGTTCTCGCGCTTGAATTTTTTGGCGATCGCCTCGCGCAGGGGCACGATGCCGGAGACCGGGGTGTACTTGGTCTCGCCGCGGTCGATCGCGGCCTTGGCGGCCGCCTTGACGTTGTCCGGCGTGTCGAAATCCGGCTCGCCGACGGACAGGCTGATGACGTCCCGCCCGGTCGCTTTGAGATCCCGCGCCTTCTGCGTGATGACGATCGTCGCAGACGGCTTGATGCGGGACAGGGCGTCGGACAGAAAGCCCATGACATACCTCCGGTCGGGGCGATAGAAGACGGTTCCAAGGCGGCGCGGACCCTAGTGCGCGACCGTCCCGCAAGCAAGCCGGGAAACCAAGCACAGGACCCCCGCCCCGCGGGGCTTCGGAGGAGATCTCATGAGCCTGACCCGCCGCCGGGCGCTCGGCCTTCTGGCTGGCGCGGCCCTCGTCGCGACCGCCGCCGCCGCCGAAACCTATCCGAGCCGCGTCATCAAGATGGTCGTTCCCTACCCGCCCGGCGGCCCCACGGATGTGATCGCGCGCATTGTCGCCGAGGAACTCGGCAAGAGCTTCGGCCAGAACGTGATCGTCGAGAATCTCGCCGGCGCGGCCGGCGCCATCGGCACCCGCACGGTCGCGAAGGCGGAGGCGGACGGCTACACGCTGATCTTTGGCAACAACCAGACTCACGGCAACAACATGTTCCTCCTGGCGAACCCGGGCTACGACGCGATCAAGGACTTCGCGCCGCTCGCCGGCGCCGGCGCCTTCGAGCATGTCTTCGTGACCTCGAATCAGCTGCCCGCGAAGGCGATCCCGGACCTCGTCGCGCTCGCGAAGAAGGAGCCCGGCAAGCTCAACTACGGCTCCACCGGCCTCGGCTCCGGCTCGCATCTCGCAACGGAGCTCTTCATGGTGCGGACCGGCACCAGGATGACCCACGTCCCCTTCCGCGGCGCCGCGCCCCTCGTGCAGGAGCTGATCGCCGGCCGCATCGACGTCTCGAACTCGACGCTGCCCTCGGTGCTCGGCCAGATCCAGTCCGGCGACATTCGCGCCATCGGGATCGCGAGCCCGCAGCGGACGCCCTCGCTGCCGAACCTGCCGACGCTGCGCGAGCAGGGCATCGCCGACGCCGACGCGGAATCCTGGTGCGCCTTCTTTGCGCCGGCCGCCGTGCCGCAGCCGATTCTCGAGAAGGTCTCGAACGAGATCCTGGCGATCCTCCAGAAGCCCGACGTGAGGGAGCGCCTCGCGAAGCTCGGCTTCACGATCAAGGCGCGAAACCCGCAGGAGTTTCGGGCCTATCACGAGAAGGAGATGCAGACCTGGGCGGACATCATCCGCACCGTCGGCATCAAGCCCGAGACCGTGAACTGAGGCCCTCATCCGGGAGCGGGCGATGCTGATCCACCAGGGCCGGCTGATCGACCACGTGCATCTGCGTGTCGCGGACCTCGAAGCGAGTCGGGCTTTTTATCGAGCGATCCTCAAGGCGGTCGGGCGCAGCTTCAGCTCCGAGAGCCCGGCGCATTTTTCCTGCGACGAACTCTGGGTCGACAAGGCCGACGGCGCCCCGAGCCGACTGCACCTCGCCTTCCAGGCGAAAGACCGGGCGACCGTCGACGCCTTCCACGCCGCGGGGCTGGCGGCGGGCGGGCGCGACAACGGCGGCCCGGGCGAGCGCGCGTACCATCGCGGCTACTACGCGGCGTTTCTCCTCGATCCCGACGGCAGCAACGTCGAGGCGGTGCATCACGGCCCGGCGGAGCGCTCCGCGGATTCGGTCGAAATCGTACGGGAGGCCTGACGTGAACCTGATGCCCCTCCTCGCGGCGCGGCGCGAAGCCGGCCGGCCGGTCCGCGCGGCGCTGATCGGCGCCGGCAAGTTCGGCTCGATGTTCCTGTCGCAGGTGCCGACGATCCAGGGGCTCGAAGTGGCGGCGATCGCCGATCTCGACCCGGCGCGGGCCCGCCGCGCCTGCCTCGCGGTCGGCTGGGACGAGGCGCGAATCGCCAGGACCCGTTTCCTCGATGACGGCGCCGCCGCGGCGACGATGGACGGCGTCGAGGTCGTGATCGAGGCGACGGGCGCACCCGAGCCGGGGTTGCGCCACGCACTTGCGGCGATCGAGGCGGGCAAGCACGTCGTCATGGTGAGCGTCGAGGCCGACGTTCTCGCCGGTCCGGCGGTGGCGCAAAGGGCCCGGGAGCGGGGGGTCGTCTACTCGATGGCCTATGGCGACCAGCCGGCCCTCGTCGCCGAAATGGTCGACTGGGCGCGGGCCGCGGGCTTCACGATCGCGGCCGCCGGCAAGGGCACGAAATACCTGCCCGCCTATCACGCCGTCACGCCCGACGGCGTCTGGCCCCACTACGGGCTCACGCCCGAGGAGGCGAAGGCGGCGGGCATGAACCCGCAGATGTTCAACTCCTTCCTCGACGGCACGAAGTCGGCGATCGAGATGGCTGCCATCGCCAATGCCTGCGGTCTCGACGTGCCGGAGGATGGCCTCTCCTTCCCGCCCTGCGGCGTCGACGATCTGGCGCACGTGCTGCGCCCGAAGGCTATCGGCGGCGTCATCGACCGTGACGGCATGGTCGAGGTGGTGTCGTCCCTCGAGCGCGACGGACGGCCGGTCTTCCGCGACCTGCGCTGGGGCGTCTACGTCGTGCTCAAGGCGCCGAACGACTACGCGGCGGCCTGCTTCCGGCAATACGGGCTGCCGACCGATTCGAGCGGCCGGTACGCCGCCATGTACAAGCCCTTCCACCTGATCGGCCTCGAACTCTCGATCTCGGTCCTCAGCGCGGCCCTGCGCGGCGAGCCGACCGGCAGCGCGGGGACCTGGCGGGGCGATGCGGTCGCGGTCGCGAAGCGCGACCTGAAGGCCGGCGAGAGCCTCGACGGCGAGGGCGGCTATACCGTCTACGGCAAGGTCGTCCCGGCAGCCCGCAGCCGGGCGCTGAAAGCCCTGCCGATCGGCCTCGCCCATCGGGTGCCGCTGACGCAGGACGTCGCAGCCGGAACCATCCTGACCGAGGCGGACGTGCGCCTGCCGCGGGATTCGCTCGCGCTGAGCCTGCGGCAAAGTCTCGCGAGTTAGGCGGAACGGCTAAGATTCGGTTTCCGAATCGGAACGGAACTATCTTTGGAATCGGGCGTTTTTCGATCTCAGCCAAACCGGCGACCGACGGATTTCGCCCGATGCACCTCACCCCTCGACCGGATCGTACCCGCAGCCTCTCCCTCCGCTTCGAGCCTTTCTTCGCCGACCGCATTCCGCTCGCCCTGGCGAGCCTGATGCTCCTCGCCACCCTGTCGGTGATCGCGGCGACCGGGGCGTTCTCCGCGCACCACGCCCAGGAGCTTGCGATCGTCGCCACGCCCTAGGCCCGCTCACGCCCCCTTGATCGGGCGGCGCGGTTGAAGCCCAGCCCGGACATGTTAACTCCCGGACGACATGACCGGAGTTTCGACGATGCGGATGGCCGCCTTCCTGGCGCTCGGCGCCGCCCTGCCCGCGGCGGTGCAGGCACAGGAGCCGCAGCGATTGCGCACCGACAAGGGCGAGGTCGTGGTCGAGACGATCGCCAAGGGCCTCGAGAACCCTTGGGGCCTCGCCTTTCTCCCGGACGGGCGAATGCTCGTGACCGAGCGGCCGGGCCGCCTGCGGGTCGTCGCGCCGAACGGCCAGCTCTCCGAGCCGGTGGGTGGCGTCCCGACCGATATCGCGGCCCGCGGCCAGGGCGGCCTCCTCGACGTCGCCCTCGATCCAGCCTTCGCGCGGAACCGCCTCGTCTATCTCAGCTATGCGGAGAATCGCGGCGGCGGCAGGGCCGGCACGACGGTGACGCGGGCAAGGCTCAACGGAGCCGCGAATTTCCTCAATTCGCCGCAGGTCGTCTTCCGCCAGCAGCCGGCCCATTCCGGCGGCAACCATTTCGGCTCGCGGCTCGTCTTCGACCGGGACGGCCTTCTCTTCGTGACGGTTGGCGACCGCTTCGACCTCCGCCGCGAGGCCCAGAATCCGGGAAACCACCTCGGCAAGATCATCCACATCACGAGCGACGGAAAGCCGGCGCCGAACAACCCGTTCCTGGCCCGCGAAGGCACGGCGCCGGAGATCTGGTCGCTTGGCCATCGCAACGTGCAGGGCGCGGCGCTGAACCCGCAGACCGGCCAGCTCTGGACGGCCGAGCACGGCGCCCGCGGCGGCGACGAGATCAACGTTCCGCAGGCGGGCCGCAACTACGGCTGGCCGGTCATCACCTACGGCGTCGACTATTCCGGCGCGAAGATCGGCGAAGGCACGGCGAAAGCGGGAATGGAGCAGCCGGTCTATTTCTGGGATCCCTCGATCGCCCCGTCCGGCATGGCCTTCTACACCGGCGACAAGTTTCCCGCCTGGCGTGGCAGCATCTTCGTCGGCGCCCTCGCCGGCAAGCTTCTGGTGCGGCTCGAAACCGCGGCGAACAAGGTCACCGCCGAGGAGCGCATGCTGCAAGGGCTCAACGAGCGCATCCGCGACGTCCGCCAGGGCCCGGACGGCTACCTCTACCTCCTCACCGATGCCGCGAACGGGCGCATCCTGCGGCTCAGGCCGGCGACCTGAGCGCCACCGGTCCGCGCCTCAGAGCGGCCCCTTGAAGATGAAGAAGGCGCCGGCCGCGATGAGCGCGAAGCCGACGAGATGGTTAAGGGTGATCGGCTCCTTCAGGTAGAGCACCGAGAAGCCCGCGAAGACGAGGAGCGTGATGACCTCCTGCATCGTCTTCAATTCCGCCGCCGCATAGACCTTCGAGCCGATCCGGTTCGCGGGCACCGCGAGCCAGTACTCGAAGAAGGCGATGCCCCAGCTCGCCAGCACCGCGATCCACAGGGGCGCGAGCTTGAAGCGCAGGTGGCCGTACCAGGCGAAGGTCATGAAGACGTTCGAGAGAACGAGCATCGCGATCGGCGCGACGGATGGAGACATGCTGCGCGGTCCAGTGCGGTTCGGCGTGACGGCGGGCGGGGTTGCCCTATGCTGGGCCCCATGTCGATCAGGAGCCGCCGGCGGGCAAGGCCCGGAGTGATGACGATCGCGGGAATTGCGGCGGCGCTCGCCGGGCTCGGGCTTGCAGCCCTTGTCCGCCGCGGGGCGGAGCCCGGCGGCATCCAGGACGCGCTGGCGCTCGTCTTCGGCAACCCCGATCTCGGCCCGGTCGATTTTAGCACCCTGGAGCGGCGCGCCACGCCGAACGACGCGCTGGCCTGCCCGCCGGACCTCTGCCCGGCGAAGGCGGATCTCGCGCCGCCCGACTATCCCGTGCCCGCCGACCGCCTGCGCGCCATCGTCGCGGCCGTCGCTGTTGCGGAGGCCGGCACGGAACGCATCGCCTCCGATCCGGCCGGCGAAGACCGCTACCTCGCCCGCAGCCGCGTCTTCCGCTTCCCCGACACGATCAGCGTCCGGGTCTTTGCTCGCGGCGGCGGCCGTTCGACGCTGGCGCTGTATTCGCGCAGCCAGATCGGGCTCGGCGATTTTGGCGTCAACCGCGCCCGGCTCGTGCGCTGGCTCGACGGGATCGCCGACGCGGTGAAGCGCGAGCCGGGCTGAACCCGGCCGCTGCCTGTTCTCGAAGCGACGATCTTAGGCGGCTGTACGGACGTGCGCGCGGTCTGCCCTAGGCGCAATAGGCGGTCGGGCCGCGCAGGTAGAGGGTTTCGCGGTCCGGCTCGGCCTCGGGGCGGTTCGCCTCCGCATCGGCCTTCTCGGGCTTGCGCCCCGCCTCGGCATCCTCACGCTCGAGTTCGGTCCATTGATGGAGGTTGATGGGATCGCTCGCCGGAAAGGTCTCCTCCAGGGCCTCGTCAAGTTCCGATTCGAGTTTGCCGGGCGCCGGCTCGGCCGGGCGCGGCGGGGTGTCGGACGGATCGGACGGCGTGCTCATCGGCTCACTCCACAATCCCGTGTCTCAGCAAGGACTTTGTTCAATGCGCTAAGGCGCCATTATGGCACGTTTTGCGCTGCAACGCGCCTGCGGCGCGGTGCCCCTTGGGGAAAAGCTCAGCGCATTTTACGACGGATTGCACGGCTCATCGCGATCGGCGCCGCGCGTCGGCGTTCACAAGGCGCGCGTCGGGACCACAAGTCAATCGTCTTCGCTTTGATTAATGTTCATTCGTAAATCCCGGCCATCTCGACGAAGTGATCGAAGTATCACGCGTTGATGACTGTCTCCTTCCTTTGGAGGAAGTGACGCCAGAGAATCGATTTGCAAGCTTCTTCCGTGGATGTCCAGCAACGAGAGACATCGAGCGTGGGAGGTTTGGCATGGCGGTCAGAAACGGGACTCCCGGCAACAACGTCCTTGGCGGAACCGGCGTGAGCGACATCCTCAGGGGCTTCGCCGGAAACGATGTGCTGTTTGGATTCGGCGGTCGGGACTTTCTCTTTGGCGGGATTGGCAACGACCGGCTCAACGGCAATAGCGGCAACGACCGCCTGTTCGGCGGCAACGGCAACGACATCCTCAACGGCAACGCCAACGACGATCAGCTCTACGGCGGCAACGGCGACGACCGCCTCTTCGGCGGCGCCAACAAGGACAAGCTTTTCGGCGGCGCCGGCAAGGACACGCTCGACGGCAATGAAGGACGCGACATCCTGACCGGCGGCGCCGGCCGGGACAAGTTCGTCTTCTCTCATGCGCGCGATACGACGCCGGGCTCCGGAGCCGACACCATCACCGATTTCAAGCACAACACCGACCGCATCGACATCCACAGCATCGATGCGAACAAGAACGCCGGCGGCAACCAGGCATTTGGCTTCCTCGGCAATCAGGCCTTCACCGGGCACGCCGGCGAGCTGACCTACAAGTTCTCCGGCGCGAAGACCATCGTCTCCGGCGACTTCAACGGCGACGGTGCGGCGGATTTCCAGATCGTCCTGAAAGGCCACATCGCCCTGAGCCACGGCGACTTCATCCTCTGACGCGCCGAGTTCGGGGGAGGCGACGAAGAAGGCGCGGCGGCTTTTGCCGGGCGCCTCCTTCACGCACAGCTGCGGCCCATGGCGGCGAGGCCCTCGTCGAGGAGGTCGCCGAGATTGGGGATGCCGACGAGCCAATCCGCCGTCGGCAGCGCGCTTGCCTCCTGGCGCTCGCGGGCGAGGCGCACCGCGTCCGGCCATTCCGCCGCCTCCATGTCGCCGCGGCCGACATAGACGAGGGCGACGAGATTGGCGCGCTCGTCGTCGTTGAGACCGGTAATGACGTCCCGCAGTTCCTGCTCGACCGGGTCGTCCGGCGTCATCGTCAGCGCGTCGATCTCGCCGTCGTCGGTCGGGTTCGATCCGGAATCCGGATCCGTGACGCCCTCCTTCGCGTCGAGAGCCCTCGCGCGCTCGATGAAGTCGCAAACCTTGTCGAGCGCGATGTCCATGGCCGTCCTCCGCCAATTCCGATCGGACGATAACTCGCGATGGCCCCGCCGGTTCGGCAGACCTCTTCCCCGTGCAGCGCGATCGTGGTCTAGGATCGGCACAGGTTGAGGGCATTTTATGCGCGGCCGCTCGTTTTCGGCTCTGATTCTCGCCGTCCTGTCGGTCGTCCTGATCGGCTCGCCGCCCGGCGCGGCGCAGCCGCGGACCGAGCGCGGCGTCTCGTTCGCCTTAAAGCCGCAGCGGCCCGGAACGGTCGACGTCTACGTGCTCGCCTTCGGGCTCTGGGGACCGCAGAGCGTCTTCGCCAGCGAGGCGAAGGGCGCGGCGCGCATCCTCGAGAGCCGGTTCGACGCCCGGGGCCGTTCGATCGTGCGCTTCAACAGCAAGACCGGCGCCGGCGCGACGCCGCCGGCGCTCTACGCCGCGGCGCAAGCGGTCGCGGGCGCCATCGACCCGGCGGAGGACGTCGTCGTCCTTGTCCTCACCTCCCATGGCGGCCCGGAGGGCATCGGCCTCGTCGCCGGGCGCAGCCAGATCCTCTTGCGGCCGCGGGACGTGGGGCGGCTCCTCGACGCGACCGGCGCACGCTACCGGGTGCTCATCGTTTCGGCCTGCTACTCCGGCATCTTCGCCCACGCGCTTGCCGATTCGCGGACCCTCGTCATCACCGCGGCGGCGCCGGACAAGCCCTCCTTCGGCTGCCGCGACGGCGCCGCCTGGACCTATTTCGGCGACGCCTTCTTCAACCGCGCCCTGCGCGGCGACGGGCAACTGGATCGCGCCTTCGCGACCGCCCGGGAACTCGTCACCGCCCGCGAGCGGCAGGAGCGGTTCGACCCGTCGAACCCGCAGATCGCCGGCGGCGAAGAGGTTCTGGCGAAGCTGCGGACGCGGTAGAGCGCATCGCTGCCCGTCCGTCCGCGGCGGCACCGCCGGAGGCCGGCGCGAACGAAAACGGCCGGCCCCGGCGCTGTCGCAGGGACCGGCCGCTCATTCGTTCCGCGCCTCAGCGCACGACGACCCGGGTGCCGACGCCGACGCGGCGATAGAGGTCTGTCACGTCCTCGTTGGTCATGCGGATGCAGCCGGAGGAGACCGCCTGGCCGATCGTGTTCGGCTCGTTGGAGCCGTGGATGCGATAGAGGGTGCCGCCGAGATACATGGCGCGGGCTCCCAGGGGATTCTCGATGCCGCCGGTCATGTGCCGGGGCAGGTCGGGCCGCCGCTTCAGCATCTCGCGCGGCGGCGTCCAGGCCGGCCATTCGGCCTTGCGGGTGATGGTGCGGGTGCCCGCCCAGGTGAAGCCCGGCCGACCGACGCCGATGCCGTAGCGAATGGCGGTGCCGTCCCCGAGGACGAGGTAGAGCCGGCGCTCAGTTCGTCGAGATCACGATCGTGCCCCGCGCATATCCGTTGAAGGCGACGATCTCCCGCGGGATCGGGCTCACCTGCGCGCTCGCCGGCGCCTGCGAGGACGACGCCATCGGCTGATCGAGGAGGTTGCCGAAGAAGGCCTGGGCCGAGCCGGCGCTCACGGCGAGGGCGGCGACGGCGGCGAGGGGGGCGAGCACACGAGTGAGGACGCGAGTCATCGAACGCTCCTTCAATGGGGCTGACGCGAAAGACGAAGGTTTTGGGAGGAGGAAGGCGGAACGCTTAGAACGCTACGGAAGGTGTGGACGCGGCCGCGAAGCAGCGGCCGAAACCCTGCGGAAAGACTCCGAAGACGCAGCCGCGACGGATGGGCTTCTGGGGCAGCACGCCCGGCTCGCTCGCGGCCGGGGCCGCGGCCTGAACGGCGTTGCGCGGCAGCGGCAGGGCGGCGTTGGCGGGGGCGGCCGAAACGGCGCCGAGGACGATGAAAGCGGCGACAGCGGTAATGGCCTTGCTCGAGATCATGACACCCTCCGAGCGGCCCTCATTGGCGGAGCCGTTGATCAATTCGGGCCGGACGTTACCGACGTCGTTTTGCTGGACGATGTCGTGCGGCGAGGTCCGATGTTGCGCAACGAAACTTGCGCGAAACGAACCGGCATTCTGTGAGAAACGGCACACCACGCGCCGAATATCCGCGGCGGCGCTTGCGCCGCGGCGCGGCATGGTCCAGACACCTGCAACACCATCACGGAAAGCCGCCCATGGCCGCTGCCGAATCCGCGCCTGTCACCCTCTTCAAGGTGATCACCGTGCGCGACGACATCGTCATCGGTCTGACCGCCGAGGAGGTGGCTGCCCTCGGAGCGGCGGACGCGGGCGCGGTGGCGCGAGCCATTGCCGGCCGCGGCGAGCTTTCCGCGTGGCAGTACGGAGTGCGCAAGTCCGCCGCCGGCGACCTGCAGCAGGCGCCGCTCCGCCGCATCGCCCTCCTCGCCCACGCCTCGCTGCGCGTCGAGCCCTATGCCAGTCCGCTGACCGTCGTTGCGCCGTAGCGGAAGCAACAATCGACGAAACAATTCACAAGCTTTTCCGGAATGCGCGAAAGACGGTCGCAACCGAGGCGAGGCAAGAGTGCGCGTGCGACCGGACCCCGTCGCCCGTCCCCGCAGAGCCGCGCGCGGCAGGCGCAGCGCGAGCCATTGTGCTCGCGCCTGAATCGGCTAATAACGTTGCAATTGAGGCGCATACGGACGAGCAATCGGTGTGGGCAATGCACGCGATTGCTCGTCAGAGGGTGACGCATGACGCTCTATTCGCTCAAGCCGGCCTTCCAGAACCGGCTGCGGCCGGTCGCCGCGTTCATCGCCCGCGCCGGGGGGACGGCGAATCAGGTCACCGTCGCGGCCATGGCGCTCTCCGTCGGGGTCGGCGCGGCGGTGTCCTTCGGCGGCGACCGCGTTCTCTTCCTCGCGTTCCCCGCCTGGTTCCTGGTCCGGATGGCGCTCAACGCCATCGACGGGATGCTGGCCCGGGAGTTCGGCCAGAAGAGCCGGCTTGGAGCCTATCTGAACGAACTCGGGGATGTCGTTTCCGACGCGGCTCTGATCCTTCCCTTCGCCGCCGCGCCGGGGCTCGGCCTCTGGCCAATTCTCACGGCCGCGATCCTCGCCATCCTCACCGAGTTCGCCGGCCTGCTCGGAGCCGCGGTCGGGGCCTCGCGGCGCTATGACGGCCCGATGGGCAAGAGCGACCGCGCCCTCGCCTTCGGCGCCCTCGCCACCTGGATCGGCCTCGGCCTGCCGACGGGAGCGGTGCTGACAGGAATCGTCTGGCTCCTGTCGGCACTCATGGTCCTGACAATCCTCAACCGCATCCGCGCCGGCCTTGCGGAAGCCGCGGCCTCGGAGGCGCCGCGATGAGCGAGGTCGCGCCCTCGTCTTTGCCTCTCCCCGCTTGCGGGGAGAGGCGAATGGAGCCCTTCACCTCGCCCGAAACGCAGCCCTCGCGATGACTGAATCTGCAAGCCCCCATGGGGGAGGCGAGTCGCGAATGCGCCCCGTCGAGGAACTGACCTTCGCGACGCATGACGGCGTCGAACTCTTCTATCGCCATTGGCCCGCCGCATCGCAAAGGCCCGCCGGCGCAATCCTGCTCTTCCATCGCGGCCACGAGCATTCCGGCCGCGTCGCGCATCTTGCCGACGAGCTGGCGCTGCCCGATCACGCCATCTTCGCCTGGGACGCGCGCGGGCACGGCCGCTCGCCGGGCGAGCGCGGCTACAGTCCCGGCCTTAACGTCTCCGTGCGCGACGTGCAGACCTTCGCCGACCACGTCGCGCAGCGGCACGGCATTGCCGTCGCGGACATGGCGGTGATCGCGCAGAGCGTCGGCGCCGTTCTCGCCGCGACCTGGGTGCACGATTACGCGCCGCCGATCCGCGCCCTCGTCCTCGCCTCGCCGGCCTTCAAGGTGAAGCTCTACGTGCCGTTCGCGCGCACGGGCCTTGCGTTGAAGCGGCGCCTGCGCGGCAACTTCTTCGTCAATTCCTACGTCAAGGCGCGCTTCCTCACGCACGATCCCGAGCGCCGCGCGAGCTTCGAGGCCGACCCTCTGATCGCGCGCGCGATCTCCGTCAACATCCTGCTCGCGCTCTACGACACCGCCGCGCGCATCGGCGGATGCGCGCGCGCTTCATTCTCGCGCGCGCGGCGGAGGCCTGATCTTCTCGACGCGGACCGGGTCGGCTACACCCGCGACGAGGCCGACCGGCTGGCGACACCGCTCTCGTTCTTCTCGCCGCGCGGATTCTATTGGGCGCTGACGCGCCTGCAGCTGCAAGCTCGGCGGGCTCCTTTCCGACGGCATCCGCCTCGGCCACGAGACCGGCTTCGATTTCGGGCTCGACACTCGACTACGTCTACCGCAATGCGCCGTCGGGTCGCGGCGCGCTCGGCCGCTTCGCCGACCGGCAATACCTCGACGCCATCGGCTGGCGCGGCATCCGCACGCGCAAGCTTCATGTCGAGGACCTCCTGCGCGACGGCATGCGCCGGCTGCGCGCGGCGGGCCGCCCGGTGCACGTCGTCGACATCGCCGCCGGCCACGGCCGCTACGCCCTCGAGGCGCTGGGCGGCAGCGAGATTGCGCCCGACAGCATTCTCCTGCGCGACTACAGCGACCTCAACGTCGAGGCCGGCGCGCGGCTGATCGTCGAGAAGGGCCTCGCCGGCACGGCCCGCTTCGCGAAAGGCGACGCCTTCGATGCCGAGAATCTCGCCGCGATCGCGCCGAAGCCGACCCTCGGCATCGTCTCCGGGCTCTACGAGCTGTTTCCCGACAACGCCCTCGTGCGCCGTTCGCTCGCCGGACTTTCGGCGGCGATCGCGCCCGGCGGCTACCTCGTCTATACCGGCCAGCCCTTTCATCCGCAGCTCGAATTCATCGCCCGCGCCCTGACGAGCCATCGCGCCGGCGCCGCCTGGGTGATGCGCCGGCGCACGCAGGCCGAGATCGACGCCCTCGTCGCGGCGGCGGGCTTCCGCAAGATCGCGCAGCGCATCGACGAATGGGGCATCTTCACGGTATCTCTCGCGGAGCGGATCGAGCGGTGAGCGCGCGCGGGCGAAGGGCGGCGACGCATGGACTCGCCTCTCCCCGCTTGCGGGGAGAGGGTTTCGATCTTGAGATCGAGACAAGCGGAGCGAAGCGGAGCGGGGGTGAGGGGCGCCGCAGAAAAAGGCGCCCGGTCCCGACCGCCGCGCCTCTTCCGGAGACGCCCCCTCACCCTCGCCTGCTGCACAGGCTTGCCGCCTTCGGCAACCCTCTCCCCGCAGGCGGGGAGAGGCGAATGGAGCCCCTCGCCTCGCCCGGCTCCCACGATGCGTGAATCGCGTAGCCCCGCAAGCGGGCAGAGGCGAAGGCGCGCGTCGATGACCGGGCGCGTCATCGCCTCGACGCCCGCTCCGTTCGTGCGCGCCGCGCTCTGGCTCGCGTTCCTCGGGCCGCTCTTCTATCTCACCTACGGCACGGCGAACGATCTCGCCTCGCGGCGCGGGCATGTCGGCGCGGTGGTGTTCGCGTGGGAACGCTCGATCCCGTTCCTCGACTGGACGATCCTGCCCTACTGGTCGATCAACCTCTTCTACGCCGCCTCGCTCTTCGTCTGCACCGACGCCGCGGAGGTCGACCGGCTCGGGCGGCGGCTTCTCACCGCCCAGGCGATCGCAATTGCCTGCTTCGTCGCGTTCCCGCTGCGCTTCACTTTTTCGCGGCCCGACACGAGCGGCGCCGCGGGCTTTCTGTTCAATGCACTCCTCTCCTTCGACAAGCCCTTCAATCAGGCGCCGTCCCTGCACATCGTCCTGCTCGTCATCCTCTGGGAGTTCTATGCGCGCCACCTGCCGCGCGCCTGGGGGCCGCCGCTGCATGTCTGGTTCTGCCTCGTCGGCCTGTCGGTGCTGACGACCTATCAGCACCATTTCATCGACCTCCCGACCGGCATCCTCGTCGGCCTCCTCTGCCTCTGGCTCTGGCCGGAGAAGGGCGAGCCTCCGCTTTCCCGTTTGGGCGCGGCGCGACAGGCCCTCTCCCCCCTCGCGGGGTACGGCGCCGACCGAGGCGGGCGGGCTCCTGCTGTCTCCGTCGGCGCCCACCCCCCTCCCTACCCTCCCCCGCAAGGGGGGAGGGGCGCGAAACGCCCAATCGCGGGCTGTGCGAATCCGATAGCCGCGCAAGCGGGGAGAGGCGGGGCGCTCGCCTTGCGCTATGCGCTCGGCGGGCTTGCCGTCGCGGGCCTCGCCGTCGCGATCGGCGGCGCGGCTCTGTGGCTGCTGTGGGGCGGCGTCGCGCTCGTTCTCGTCGCCGCGAATTACGCCTTCATCGGCGCGAAGGGCTTTCAGAAAGGCGCCGACGGGCAAATGAGCCTCGCCGCGAGCGGGCTCTTCGCGCCCTACACCGCTGGCGCCCGCCTCAACTCGCTCCTGTGGACGCGCGGCGAGCGCGGGCCGGCGGCGATCGCCGACGGCGTGATGCTCGGGCGCATGCCGACGCCGCGCGATGCGGCCGCCCTGCGCGGCGCCGCCGTGACCGCGACCTGGCTCCTGCGCACGGGCCGCGCCGTAGATATCGAGGACGCCATCGCCCGCATCCGCGCCGCCCGCCCGCGCATCGCCCTCGGCGCCGACGCCCGTGCCGCGATCGCGGAGGCGGCACGATGAGCGCCTATCGTCGCGAAGAGGGCGCCCCTTCGCCTCTCCCCGCTTGCGGGGAGAGGGTTCGGCCTTCGGCCGAACGAGCGGAGCGAAGCGAAGCGGGGGTGAGGGGGCGGCGCAGGACGAGGCGCCTTTCATCGAGGCAGCGCCTCCTTCGTCGCCGCCCCCTCACCCTCGCCTGCTGCGCAAACTTGCCGCCTGCGCAAGCCGGGTGTTCCCCGTTGGCGCAAACAGGAGCGGACCTCGGGAACACCCGAGGTCCGGCGGCCCTCTCCTCGCAAGCCTACGGCATTCACACATCTCGCGATTGGGCGTTTTGCGCCCCTCCCCCCTTGCGGGGGAGGGTAGGGAGGGGGGTCGGCGCCGACGGGACAAGGATGGCGCTTGTTCGATCCGGTCGGCGCCATACCCCCCTCTCCAACTCTCCCCCGCAAGGGGGGAGAGGGCCTGTCGCGCTTCCAGCGCTCCTCCTGCAAGGTCGCTGCTGGCCCGTGGGCGCCTCTCCGAGATGTGTGAATCCGATAGCCCCGCTAGCGGGAAGAGGCGGTGGCCGGGGAAATCTCGGCAAGGGCCGCCCCTGATGCTCGAGCGCGTCGTCGCCTCCGCGCTGATCCTGTTCGCCCGCGCGGCAACGGGGGTGCGCGCGCATTGGGCGAGCGGCGCGCCCGAGCCGAGAAGCTGCGTCTATTTCGCGAACCATGCGAGCCACGGCGATTTCGTGCTCGTCTGGTCGGTGCTGCCGCCGCATCTGCGCCGCGTGACGCGGCCCGTCGCGGCGGCGGATTACTGGACGAAGGGGCGCCTGCGCCGCTATTGCGGCGAACGCGTCTTCCGCGCCCTGCTGATCGAGCGCGATCCGGCGCGCCGGGAGGCCGATCCCGTCGCACTGATGGCCGCCGCCCTCGGCGAAGGCTCTTCGCTGATCCTGTTTCCGGAGGGCACGCGCAACACGACGGAGGCGACGCTCCTGCCCTTCAAGAGCGGGCTCTACCATCTCGCCCGCGCGCGGCCGGATCTCGACTGCGTGCCGGTGTGGATCGACAACCTCATCCGCGTGATGCCGAAGGGCGAGTTCCTGCCGCTGCCGCTGCTCTGCTCGGTCTCGTTCGGAGCGCCTTTGCGCCTCGCGCCGGGCGAGGAGAAGGCGGCCTTCCTCGAACGGGCGCGCGGCGCGCTCCTCGCCCTGTCGCCGCAATGCAGGGAGAGCGCGCGATGAGCGTCGCCCACGACACCCGGATCCTCTTCGGCGGCGTCCTCGCCGTCCTCCTGCTCGCCTCGGCGATCGGCTTCCTGCTCGCGCGGCGCTACGGCGCCGACGGGCCGAACCCGGTGATCGAAAACCTCAACGCGCGCATCAAGGCGTGGTGGATCATGGTGATCCTCATCGCCATCGCCTTCGCCTTCGGCAAGGCCGGCGTGATCGCGCTCTTCGCCCTTGCCTCCTTCACCGCCCTGCGCGAGTTCATGACGTTGACGCCGACCCGGCGCGGCGATCACTACGCCCTCGCGGCGGTGTTCTTCGTCGTGCTGCCGATCCAGTACTGGCTGATCGTCATCGAGTGGTACGGCCTCTCCTCGATCTTCATTCCCGTCTACGCCTTCCTCTTCCTGCCGATCATCGCGGCGATGCGCGGCGACACGGAGCGCTTCCTCGAGCGCGTCGCCGCCGTGCAATGGGGGCTGATGATCTGCGTCTTCTGCCTTTCGCACGTGCCGGCGCTGCTGACGCTGCCGATCCCCGGCTACGAGGGCCGCAACCTCCTCCTCATCGCCTATCTCATCCTCGTCGTGCAGGCGAGCGACGTGCTGCAATACGTCTTCGGCAAGCTCTTCGGCCGCCGCAAGGTGGCGCCCTTGCTCTCGCCCTCGAAGACCTGGGAGGGCTTCCTGGGCGGCGCCGGCAGCGCGACGCTCCTCGGCACGGCCCTGTGGTGGGTGACGCCGTTCTCGCCGGTGCAGGCGGCGATCGTCTCGGCGCTGATCACCCTGATGGGCTTCTTCGGCGGCCTCGTCATGTCGGCGATCAAGCGCGACCGCGGCGTCAAGGATTGGGGCCAGCTCATCGAAGGCCACGGCGGCGTCCTCGACCGCCTCGACAGCGTCGTCTTCGCGGCGCCGATCTATTTTCATGTGATTCGGTATTGGTGGACGATTTGAGGGCGTCAGTCGTGAGTAGTCGGTCGTAAGTCGTGGGATAGAAGCCCCACGACCCACGATCTCACGACCGACGATCTCACGTTCCTTCCCCTTGCTCCCCGCTGCCCAACCCCCTACGATTGCCCCCTTCTCACGGGGTGCTCTTCGGAGCTGAGAGGCGGTTCCGCCAACCCGTCGAACCTGATCCGGGTCATGCCGGCGGAGGGATGAGCATGCACGACAGTCCCGACATCGCGTCGCGCGCCCACCTCCTCGCCGGCAGGCTCATCTTGCCGGGACGGATGCCATGACGCTTCGCACGCTCTTTCGTAAGGCCTCGCTGCTCCTCGCCCTGACGCTGGCGCTTCCCGCGGCGGCGCAGACGAAGAACCAGCTCACGGTCTACACCTACTCCTCCCTCGTCGGGAAATACGGGCCGGGCAAGGCGATCGAGGAGCGCTTCGAGGCTGTCTGCGGCTGCGACGTCGTCTTCGTCACCGCCGAGGATGCGGGCAGCCTTCTCGGGCGCCTGCGCCTCGAAGGCGACAGCACGAAGGCCGACATCGTGCTCGGCCTCGACATGAACCTCGCCGCCGAGGCGAAAGCGCTCGGCCTGTTCTCGCCGCACGGGCAGGACGCGAGGGGCCTCTCCGTCCCGGTCGCCTGGACCGACGACACCTTCATCCCCTTCGACTGGGGCTATCTCGCCTTCGTCTACGACGAGACCAGGCTGAAGGCGCCGCCGGCGAGTCTCAAGGCCCTCGTCGACGACGCGAACGGGCCGAAGATCGTGATCGAGGATCCGCGCACGAGCGCGCCCGGGCTCGGCTTCCTGCTCTGGATGCGCGAGGTCTACGGCGACGGCGCGCCCGCTGCGTGGCGCAGGCTGCGCCCGCGCATCGTCACCATCGCCAAGGGCTGGTCGGAGGCCTACGGGCTCTTCCTCAAGGGCGAAGCCGACATGGTCCTGTCCTACTCGACCTCCCCCGCCTATCACGTCGGCGCCGAGAAGAAGACGAACTACAAGGCCGCGCCCTTCGCGGAAGGCCACTACCTCGTCGCCGAAATCGCCGGCATGACCCGCACCGCGAAGGACCCGGACCTCGCCCGCCGCTTCCTCGCCTTCGTGCTCTCCGAGCCGTTCCAGGCGCTGATCCCGGAAGGCAACTGGATGTTCCCGGCGAAGATCCCCGCCGCCGGCCTGCCCACCTCCTTCGCCGATCTGATCAAGCCGTCGAAAAGCCTGATCGTGCCGCCGGAGGACGTGCAGAAGAAGCGCCGCGCCTTCATCGACGAATGGCTCAACGCGACGGCGCCGTGAGAGGGGGGCGCCCTCGTCTCCTGGCGAGCGAATGGCGAATGGCGAGGGCGGGCTTCGCTGCGCTCGTTCGGCCGAAGGCCGAACCCTCTCGCCGCAAGCGGGGAGTGGCGATCCCGAGCGTCGGCGAAGCAGAATGGTGACGGCGCGCTCCGCGACACCCTCGCCCGGCGGCGTCGTCGTCCTCGCCATCGCGCTCCTGATCGGCGGCGGCTTTGCGGCGCTCTTCGCCGCGGCGGAGGGACCGTCGACCCTTTCGGCGATCGCGCCGTATCTGCGCACCGTGCTCGCCTTCGCCCTGGCGCAGGCGGCGCTCTCGACGGCGGGGGCGCTCGTCCTCGGCACGGCGCTGGCGCTCGCGCTGGCGCGGCGGCGCTTCGTCGGCCGCGCGGCGTTCGTCGCGGCGCTTGGCGCCGCCGCCGTGCTGCCCGCGATCGTCGTCGTCTTCGCGACCGTCACGGTCTACGGCCGCAGCGGCTGGCTCGCCGGCGCGCTCGCCGCCCTCGGCCTCGATGCAAGACCCGCGATCTACGGCTGGCCCGGCATCCTGTTCGCGCACATCCTCCTCAACGCGCCTTTCGTCGCGCGGGTCATGCTCGACGCCCTCGCGGCGGTGCCGGCGGAGCATGGGCGGCTCGCCGAGATGCTGCGCTTTGCGCCCCTCGACGTCGCGCGCCATCTCGACCTTCCGGTGATCCGCGCCGAATGGCCGGGGCTCGCGACCCTCATCTTCCTCCTGTGCTTCACGAGCTTCGCCATCGTCCTCACCCTCGGCGGCGGCCGCGCCACCCTCGAAGTCGCGATCTACGAGGCGCTGAAGGCGGATCTCGACTTCAACCGCGCCGCCTGGCTCGGCCTCTTGCAGGTCGCGATCTGCCTCGTCCTGGCGCTGTCGCTGCAGCGCCTCGTGCGGCGGGCGCCGGCGGGCGCGACGGCGCGCCTTTCCGGGCCGCGTCCGGACCGGCGCGACCGCCGCCTGCTTGTCCTCGATGGGTTCGTGCTCTGCGCCGGCGCGGCGCTCGTCCTGCCGCCGCTCGCCAGCGTCGCCCTCGGCGCCGCCGCCCTGCCGGCGATCCTCGACCGCGATCTCGCGCAGGCGGCGGCGACGAGCCTTGCCGTCGGCGCGGCCTCCGCCGCCCTCGCCTGCGCCATGGCCGCGGCCCTCGGCGCCGCGGCGCGGCGCACGGCCGGCGGCGGCCTCTTCGAGATCGTGCCGGTGCTGGTCCTCGCGATGCCGCCCTTCGCGCTGGCGGCCGGACTCTACCTCATCGTCCGCCGCGTCGCCGAGCCCACTCTCGCCGGCTACCTCCTGCTGCCGCTGGTCAACGCGCTTGCCGCCCTGCCCTTCGCCTCGCGTTTCGTGGCGCCGGCCCTGCGCACCGCCGCCGGCCGCTACGGCCGCCTCGCCGACCATCTCGGCCTGTCGGGCCTTCCCCGCTGGCGCATCGTCGAATGGCCGCTGCTGCGCCGCCCGCTCTTCGCCGCGGCGGCGATGGCGACGGCGCTCTCGGTCGGCGATTTCGGCATCGTTGCGCTCTTCGGCGGCACCGACCTGCGCACCCTGCCCTACCTCCTCTACGAGCGCCTCGGCGCCTACCGCCTCGAGGAAGCCTCCGCCCTCGGCTTCATCCTCGTCGCCGCGGCCTTCGCGCTGGCCTGGGCGGCGGGGCGATTGTCGCAGGATGGGGCAGACCGATGCTGAGGGTCGAGGAGTGCCGGGTCGTCTATCCGGATTTCGAGGGCCGCTACGACCTCACGGTCCCGACCGGGGCGCTCTGCGCAATCGTCGGGCCGTCGGGCGGCGGCAAGACGACGCTCCTGCATCTCGTCGCCGGCTTCGAGCGCATCGTCTCGGGCCGCCTGACCTTCGCGGGAGAGAACCTCCTCCCCCTCGTCCCGGCGGAGCGGCCCGTGGCCATGGTCTTTCAGGACCACAACCTGTTCCCGCATCTGACCGCGGCCGAAAATGTCGGCCTCGGGGTGAAGCCCTCGCTCCGCCTTGACGCCGCCGAGCGCGGGCGCGTCACCGCGGCCCTTGCCGCCGTCGACCTCGCCGAGCTGTCCGGACGGCGGCCGGGCGAGATGTCGGGGGGCCAGCGCCAGCGCGTCGCCCTCGCCCGGGCGCTCGCGACCCAAAAGCCCCTCCTCCTCCTCGACGAACCCTTCGGCGGCCTCGACCCGGGGCTTCGCCGCAGCATGATCGCCCTCGTCGACCGGCTCAGGCGGGAGCGCGGCTTCACGGTCGTCCTCACCATCCACACGCCGGACGACGTGCTCGACTCGGCCGACATGGCCGCCTTCGTCGCCGGGGGCCGGGTGATCGCCGCCGGCCCGCCACGCTCCGTTCTCGATCCGCGAGGCGACCCGCGAATCGCCGCTTTCCTCGGCTGATCGCCGGCATTTCGGGCGTATGGCCGGAGAGATGCCTGCCAGGCGGCATTGGCTTATGTCTAACTTGCCCTCATAATTGCCGCTACGATACCCACGCCTCTCAGGCGCAAATGCTGGGGTTGCGGAGCAGCCGCGTAGATGGCCTCGGACGACGTTCTACAGCTTCTCGACGATGAGCCGGCGGTGCCGGCGGCCGGGAGTGCGAAGCCGTGGACGATCCTGATCGTCGACGATGACGACGCCGTGCACGAGAGCACCCGCTTCGCCCTCTACAATTACAGCCTCAACGGCCGCAGCCTGAGGGTCCTCTCCGCCTATTCCGCGGAGGAGGGGCGCCGCCTCCTCGAGCGCGAGCCGGACATCGCGGTCGTCTTCCTCGACGTCGTCATGGAGAGCGACGATGCCGGGCTGAGGCTCGTCGGCGACATCCGCGAGCGCCTCGGCAACGACACGGTGCGGATCGTTTTGCGCACCGGCCAGCCGGGCCAGGCGCCCGAGCGCCGCGTCGTCCTCGACTACGACATCAACGACTACAAATCGAAGACCGAGCTCACCGCCGACAAGCTCTTCACGACGCTGACCGCGGCTTTGCGCAGCTATCAGCAGCTGCGGCGGATCACCGCCATGAGCCGCGGCCTCGGCATCATCGTCGACGCCGCCTCGCTCTTCTTCGAGGACGCGGCCCTGCGCCAGCTCGCCGAGGGCGTCCTCGCCCGCATGGAGGACCTCCTCGGCACGCGCACCGCCGGGCTGCTCGTCATGCAGCGCGCCGGCGAGACCTGGCAGCGCGCCAAGGCGCTCGCCGGCCGCGGCCGCTTCTCCGGCTTTGCCGGCACCGACATCCTGCACCTGCCGCCGGCGCTCCAGGAGCCGATGCGCGAGGCGCTGACGCGGGGCGCGCACGATTTCGACAGCCGGCCCTCGCTCATCCACATGCGCACGGCGAGCGGCCACGGCATCGTCATCGCCCTCGATGCCGAGCGGGTGTTTTCCGAGATCGAGCGCGAGCTCGTCGAGGTTTTCTGCGGCCGCCTCGCGCTCGCCTTCGACAACGCGCTTTTGCAGGAGGCCCTGCGCGAGGCGAACGCCGGGCTCGAGCGGCGCGTCGCGCAGCGCACGGCGGAACTGTCGCGGGCGAACCAGCGGCTCGCCGCGCAGCGCACCTCGCTCCGGCGCGCCAACAGCTTCAAGAGCGAGATGCTCGGCACCGTTGCGCACGATCTCAAGAATCCGCTCGGCGTCATTCTCGGGCGCACGGAAATCCTGCAGGACCTCATCGCCTTCGAGCAGCCGCCGGTCGAGAAGATGCAGCAGCAGCTGCAGCACATCCGCGATTGCGCGCGCCGGCTGACGAGCATGGTCGACGACCTCATGGTCGACGCCATGAACGACGCCCTCGACATCGCCGTGCGCCGCGAGCCGATCGACCTGGCCGCGCTCGCCGCCGAGGTCGTCGCCGCGAACCGGCCGCTCGCCGAGCGCAAGCGCCAGAAGATCGGGCTCGCCGGCCTGCCCTCGCTCGTCGTCGACGGCGACCAGGAGCGCCTGCGCGAGGCGATCGAGAATCTCGTCGGCAACGCCATCAAGTACAGCGCCGTCGGCGGCACCATCGAGGTCGGCGTCAGCCGGGACGGCGAGCACGCGGTCTGCGCCGTGCGCGACGACGGGCCGGGCCTGTCGCCGGAGGATATCGGCCGGGTCTTCGGCCGCTTCCAGCGCCTCTCCGCGAAGCCGACCGGCGGCGAGAGCTCGACCGGCCTCGGGCTTTCGATCGTCAAGCGCATCGCCGAGCTGCACGAGGGTCAGGCGCGGGCGCAGAGCCTCGGTCCCGGCCGCGGCGCCGTTTTCTCCCTCCACGTGCCGATCGCGCGGGCGGCGGCGGCATGAGCGCGGCACAGCACATCGTCGTCGTCGACGACGAGGTCTCGGCCCGGGAGATGGTCGGCGACTATCTCAAGATGCACGGCTTCGACGTGACGCTCTGCGACGGCGGCCGCAGCCTGCGCTCGAGCCTCTCGGCCCGCCGTGCGGACCTCGTCGTGCTCGACCTCAACATGCCCGAGGAGGACGGCCTCTCGATCGTGCGCGACCTCAAGGCGAAGCACGCGGTGCCGATCATCATGCTCACGGCGACGGCGAGCCCGATCGACCGCATCGTCGGCCTCGAACTCGGCGCCGACGATTACGTGCCGAAGCCCTGCGAACTGCGCGAGCTCGTCGCCCGCATCCGCTCGGTCCTGCGCCGCGCGGTGGCCGGCGAGAGCCGCGCCGCCGCCAGCGCGCCGGCCGAAGCGCCGGTCCGCCGCATCCGCATGGGCACGAAATGGTTCGAGATCGAGACGCACCGCCTGCGCGACGAGGGCGGCGGCGAGCAGCTCCTGACGCGCTCGGAATTCGCGCTGCTCAAGGCCTTCTCCGACCACCCGAACCGGGTCCTCTCCCGCGACCGCCTGCTCGACCTCGCCGACGCCCGCGACCCGGACGCCTTCGACCGCTCGATCGACGTGCGCATCAACCGCATCCGCAAGAAGATCGAGCCGAACCCGACGCAGCCGCAATACATCAAGACGGTGCGCGGCCTCGGCTACGTGTTCCGGCCGGAGGGCGGCTAGGGACTGGCGGATTCAAGACATCCCGTCGAGACAGCGAAGCGATCCGCCGGACCGGCGCGTCTACAGCGAGACGACGCCGATCCAGAAGCAGACCTCGCCGTTGTCGGGGTGATCGTGCTTGCGGACGAAGGTCAAGCGGCCGTCGTCGCCGATCCTGAACACGACGAGGCTGGGGACGACCCTGCGCATCCCCTCGCCGTCGCGGATGTTGCCCGGCTCCTGGTTGCCCGCGACGAGCATGCGTCCCGTCGCATCGATGCCGAAGGTGCGCGGAAAAATGCCTTGCGTATCGGCGTGCTGGATGAGCGTCGGCTCGCCGGTCGCCGGGTCGATCGCGAAGACCGCGATGTCGTTGACGCCGCCGACGAACACCGCGGTGCCGCCGACCGGCTCGGTGTCCCAGGCGCGGTTCGAGACGTAGACGAAGCGTCCGTTCGGGTGGACGTGAACGGCGCTCGCAAGCTGCGCTGAGCGGCCGGCTGGCGCTCCCTCGAGGGTGCTCGCGATGAAGCGCGGCTCGCGCGCGACCGCCGCCGCGTCATAATCGTGCAGGCGGATCTCACCCTGCGTTTCCACGCACAGGTACATCCAGGGGCGGGACGGATGGAAATCGACGTGGCGCGCCGCAAAGCCCTGGGCGCCATGGCGCACGCCCTGCCAGCGAGCCGCCCGGCGAGGATCGGCATCGATACGCGCGAGCGGCGCAAGGCGGCCGTCGCGGTAGGAGAACAGGCCGACCGAACCCGCCGCGGCACCCTTCGCGTCGTGCGCGCAGGCCGGCACCACCGCAACGGTGCCGGGCGGCGTCACCCGGACCTGATGCACGGTGATGCCGAAATCGAGCGGCTTCTGCGCGATCTCCCCGCCGATGCCGCCGCCGGGCGCGATCTCGTGCACCGTCACGTCCGGCGGATCGTTGTAGGCGACGAGGAGGTGCGTCTCGTGCGCATCGAGCGAAAGGTGCAGGGGACGGTTGCCGAGCCGCACCGGCGGTCCGAGCGGCGCGAGGGCGCCCGTCGGCAGGATGGAGAACGCCTGCACGAAATGGTTCGGACCCTTGATCTTCGCCATCGGCCCGGCATCGCTCGTGGCGATGTAGAGGATCGAGCGCGCGCGGTTCGGCCACGCGTACTGGACGACGCAGGAGAAGCGAAGCGACTGAATTTTCGCAAGAGCGCCGCTGTCGAGATCGAGAGCGAAGACCTCGAGCGTGGGGCCGAGACCGGAATAGACGATCGTGGGAGCGGGCATGGCGATGCCGGTGCCGCGTCAGATCTTCGACGAATAGCCGCCGTCGATGACGAGGACCGCGCCGTTGACGAAGTTGGAGGCCGCGCTCGCGAGATAGACCGCCGCGCCGGCGAAATCGTCGGGCACGCCCCATCGCCCGGCCGGCGTCCGCGCGAGGACGGCTGCTTCGAGACCCGCAACCGCGGCCCGCGACTTCACCGACATCGGCGTGTCGATCCACCCCGGCAGGATGGCGTTGCTCTGGACGTTGTCCTTGCCCCAGGCGACGGCGAGCGCGCGCGACAGTTGGACGATGCCGCCTTTCGCCGGGCTGTAGGCGACGCCGAACGGATTGGCCATGAAGGAGGCGATCGAGCCGATATTGACGATCTTGCCGCCGCCCTGCCTGAGAAAATGCGGATAGACCTCCCGGCTGAGGAGGAAGGGCGCGGTCAGGTTCGTGTCGATGACATCGTGCCAATCATCGAGGGTGAACTCCTGCGCCTGCTTGCGGTAGTTGATGCCGGAATTGTTGACGAGGATGTCGACGCGCCCGAATTCGGCGACGGCGCGCTCGACGAGGGCTTTGCACTCCTCGGGCTTGCGGATGTCCGTCGGCACCGCGATCGCCTTGGCGCCCGCCGCCGCGAGCGCCGCAACGGCCGCGGCGTTCTTCTCCGCGTCGCGGGCCGCGATGACGATCGCCGCTCCCGCCTCGGCGAGCCCCTGCGCGAGGCCGAGGCCGATGCCGCCGTTGCCCCCGGTGACGACGGCGACGCGGCCGGAGAGATCGAACATCTTCATGGGCGTCTTCCTCCCGGCGGATTCACATGTGCGAGGGCAGCCAGGTGGCCATTTGCGGCCACAGAGAGCAGCATCGCGAGGAAGATGCCGAAAATGTAGAAATAGGGGATGACGCCCCTGATGACCGGGCCGATGCCGACCCGGGCGATGGAATCGACGACGAACAGGTTGATGCCGACCGGCGGCGTGATCTGCCCGAGTTCGACCACCACCACGAGGATGACGCCGAACCAGATCAGGTCGACGTGGTAGGCCGACGAGAATGGGCAGCAGCAGCGGCACCGTCATCACGATCATGCCGATCGAGTCCACGAGGCAGCCGAGAATGGCGTAGAAGACGAACATCGAGATCAGGAAGACGTAGACGTTGAGGTCGAGGGCGATCGACCCACTTCGTCAGTCGCCGCCGCGATGCCGGTCGTCTGAACCGCATAGTTGAAGATGAAGGCGCCGACAGCGATGAACAGGATCGAGGCGCTGATCACGACGGTGTTCATCAGCGCCTCGCCGTAGGCCTGCAGGGACGGCCGGCGGACGGCCCAGGCGATGATCGCCGCGATGAAGGCGCCGACGGCGGCGGCCTCCGTCGGCGTCGCGATGCCGAGATAGATGCTGCCGAGGATGACCAGCATCAGCCCGACCATCGGCGCCGACTTCGCACGATGCCCTTCAGGATCGATCCCTTTTCCGCCGGCGGCATCGGCGGCGCGAGAGCGGGATTGAGGATGCAGCGCATGGCGATGTAGAGCCATGAACATCAGCGTCAGGACGATGCCCGGCACGACGCCCGCCATGAACAGCTTCGCGACCGAAAGCTCGGAGAAGGTCGCATAGATGATCATGACGATCGACGGCGGGATCAGGATGCCAAGCGTGCCGCCGGCCGCGATCGACCCGGTCGTCATGGCGAGATCGTAGCCGTCGGCCTTCTGCCGCGGGATGGCGACGCCGCCGATGGCGGCGGCCGTGGCGACGCTCGATCCGCTGATCGCCGCGAACAGCGCGCAGCTCGCGATGTTGGTCTGCAGCAGGCCGCCGGGAATGCGGCGGATCAGGCGCGTCATGCCGTCGTAGTACGAATCGCTGACGCCGGAGCGCAGCATCAGTTCCGCCATCAGGATGAACAGCGGCAGCGCGCTCAGGGTCGAGCTGTTGACGCTGCCCCAGACGATGAAGCCGATGGCCTGCAGCGAATCGACGCCTTCGTTGAGGAGCAGCGTCAGGAGGCCGCCGAGCGCCGATGGCGATGGCGATCTGGATGCCGCCGAGCAGCAGCACGATGGCGACGATCAGTCCGAGCGAGACGGTGACGACCTCGTACATGCCGGCGCTATTCCTTCGAGACGTCGCCGGCAAGCGTCGCTTCGCCGAGCGCGTCGGGCCGGAACAGCTTGCGGGCGACGACGAGGCACAGGAGCGTGATGCCGAACGGCAGCAGGAGCTGCGGTATCCAGAGCGGCGTCGCGGTCATCGTCGCCGCGCTCATGCTTGCGGTCGATCGACTGGACGACAGAGGCGGATGACGTAGAAGTCGAGCAGCACGCAGAACGCCAGGGAGGCGAGGCCGTAGACGAAGACGACCTTGGCGCGCAGCGCCGGGCGCAGCCGCTCGATGAGGAAGTCGACCGTCAGAAGCGCGTTCTTCTCGCGGCAATAGGCGACACCGAGCGCGCAGACGGCCAGCACCATGTAGCCGGAATACTCGTCGGTGAAGTACATGCGTCGTGCTGAAGAAGGAGCGCAGCACGACCTCGACGGAGATCGAGCACGGTCATGACCGCGAGCACGGCGCAGGCGAGGACGGCGCAGGCCTTGATCAGCCAGTCGAGGATGCCGTTCGAACATGCACGCGCCCCGCCCCTTTTCCCGTCCGGCGTCGCTGGTAAAGGCGGCCCGCGCACCGCCCCCGGGCGCGGGCCGCGGTGCCGAGCCTACATCGCGTGGCCGAGCGGCCTTGCGGAGGTCGGCCGAGAGTCTTGACCGCATCCGGTCCGCGGTCCTGCGCCCACTTCGTCCAGATCGGTTCCATCACCTTGACGATCTCGGCCTGGACCGTCGCGCTCTTCGGCGCGATCGTCCACTTGTCCTTTTCGGCGAATTCCTTCACCGCGACGCCGTCATCGTCCTCCTGCGATTTGGTGATCCAGGCGCTCGTCTCGTCGACGCTCTTCTGGATCGCCGCCTGCTCGTCCGGCGAGAGCGCGTCCCAGCGCTTCTTGCTGATCGCGACGTAGCTGGTCGCGACGAAGATCTGGTCCATGATGCCGGAGGCGAAGAAATCGCGCCACAGACGGCCGCCGGACGCGGCGGCGGTGATCGACGTACTGGACGGCGCCGCGTTGCAGCGCCGGCGAAACGTCGGGCGTCGGCAGCGTCACCGGAATGGCGCCGAGCGCCTTGGCGAGATCGCCCTGCTCGGGATTGCCGATGCGCAGGGTCTTGCCCTTGAGATCGGACAGGGACTTGAGCGGCGGCGCGCCCTTGGCGCCGAACACGACCTGCGGCGGATAGTGATAGACGCCGAGGAGCTTGATGCCGCGCTTGTCGAATTCCGCCTCGATGATCGGCTTCAGCACCGGCCAGCCCTTGGCGTCGAACTCGGCGTTGCTGCCGAACAGACCCGGCAGGCCGCCCATGGCCGCGAGCGGCACGTAGCCCGAGATGTTGGCGATGCTGACGAAGTCGAGAACGCCGTCGCTCAGCGCGGGAGCGATCGAGTTGGCGTCGATCGGCAAGGCGCCGCCGACGCTGCACTTCACGTTGACGCGGCCCTTGGTGACGGCGCCGATGTCGTCGGCCATCTTCTGCAGGCCCGACATTCACCGGGCTCGCCGGCGCCGACTGATAGGTGTAGCACTTCCAGTCTTCCGCCGACGCTCCGGCGATGCCGGCGACGGCCATGAGCGCCGCCGCGGCGATGGTCTTGACACTCGAGGACGCCATGAAAGCTTCCCTCCCTCTGCTTTTGTTTCTTTGGGCAGGGCGCCTGGAGCCAAGCACCTCCGATGTGGAGGCGTCCCGCTTCCAACATTCGCTTGCCTGTTCCGGCCAATCCTACGTCCAAAAGAAAAGCGGCGCAGAGTGACGGTCGCCTATTTCTGTAGCCGAAAAACAGGACGCGCCGGCCTCCGCTTGCGGGGGTGAAGGGGTCTCGCCCCGCGAGCGGGGAGGGGCGAATCGCGCCTCCATTGACGAATCGGACTCGACGAGCAAGGCGCGCGCATCCTCCCGGCCACACGCGCCCGAAAGCTCTGTTCCGCGCCCACAAGGTTTCGCGCGTCTGCTTTCGCGCACCGTATCGACGGGCACGGGCGTTCATGTCGTTCGCGAGGATCGGTTTCCGGAAGCGTATCGCGCAAAGAAAAAGGGCCCCGGCGTTGCCACCGGAGCCCGTGCGGATGGACCCGCGAGTCAGGCAAACTTTTAGAAATCGCGTTGGATGCGAAGGCGGCCTTCCCAGATGTCCTCGCCGCTCGAGCTCGCGAAGGCGACGCCGGCGCCGGTGATGTCGGTCACCGGAACGAGCACGCGGTCTCGGGGATCGATGCGGGTGTAGATCGTCTCGACGCCGATCTGAAAGCCGGGGATCGGCGTCCAGAAGGTGTTCGCGCCGACGCGGATTTCGTTGAAGTCGACGAGGCCGCCGACGGTGCCGAAGCCGACCGTACCAGGGACGAAGTTGACCGTTGTGGCAACACCCGGCGCGTCGAACCGCGCGTAGGAGCCGAAGAGGCTGGAGTTCCAGAACGGGCTCCAGTTGTGGGTGAAGCCGCCGGCGATCGACCAGGCCGTCGTCTTCTTGAGGTCGCCGGTGAACCCGTTCACGACCGCGTCGGCCACGGGCAGGACGAGGTTGCCGGCCGAGAGGGTCGAACCGTAGGCCGGGGCATCCTGGCCGCCGTTGATGTAGGCGAAGGCGCCGTCGGCGAAGCCGAGCGAGTACCAGATCGCGTCGCCGGCTCCGAAGAAGGGCAGGTTGAAGCTTCCCTGCAGGCCGATCGCAAAGCCGTACTCGGTATCCGCAAAGGCCGGCAGGAACGGACCCGGCAGCGGCACCGTTGCGCCGGCGATGACCGCGTCGCGCACCTGGTGGACGGCGCCGGAGAGCTGGATGCTGCCCCATTCGCCGACATAGCGCACGTTCGCCACGACGTCGGGGGTGCGGTTGCCGCCGTAGACGAGCGGCGCCGAGAAGCCGCCGGCGCCGTCGGGCAGCACCGTGAACCCGTCGCCCAGCACGGTCGCGCCGAAGGTGTTGTTGCGCCGCGACAGCGCATCCTCGGCCGAGATCGTGGCCGAGAAGCCGTTGCCGAACGAGTAGGTGTAGGCGATGAGGTCGACGTCCGGCGCGTCGTCGAACCGCAGCGTGCCCATGTGGGTCGTCGGCAGGTCCGGGTTCGAGAAGAACGAGGTGACGCGGCCGGCGGTGAGGCCGCCGAACTGGATGAAGCCTTGCGCGAGGTTCGGGCTCGTCGCGATCGTGCCGTTCACGCCGTTGAAGAAGAAGCCGGAATTCCGGTCGATCTCGTAGCGGACATAAGTCCGCAGGAGGCCGTACGCCGTCGCCGTGCGATGATCGAAATTGACGCGGCCGCGGACGCGGACGCCGATGAAGTCGTTCGCCCGGCTCAGGGGCTCGTTGTAGCCGACGTCGACCCGGAGGCGGCCCGAGACGCGCAGGCAGCTATCGGTGCCCGGCACGTAGAAAAAGCCCTCGCCGTAGGTCGAGCAGATGCGAACGTATTCGACCGGCGCTGCCTTCTTGACCGGAAGGTCGGCCGCCTGGGCCCCGACTGCAACGAGCGCCGCAGCCGATCCGAGAAACAGGCTCTTTACGAGCTTCATGTCGATCTCCACTCCAATTGACCCCGGGCCTGGGGTCTCCCAGACGAACCGGCCAGTTTGTCCCCGGCGGCGGCTCGGCCCCAACACGATTGGGACGATAACCGGCCGTTTTCGCCAATCAATCGACGGGAAGCACAAGCGTCGGGCAAAATGCCCAATCTTTGGCTGCCTTCGCCGGGTTTCCGCAGAATGTGGCAGAATCGTAACAGTAGGGCGTCCCGACCTCGGCGCTTGCTGCCGTTACGAAATGAGGCCAGCCTTGCGCCGGTCCCAGCCACGGAGGACACGACCATGCAAATCCTCGTCGGACTTCTCGCCCTCGGCCTCGTCGCCGCCTCCCCCGCGTTCGCGCAGACGGCCTCCTGCAAGGGCCAGGCGGCGGACAAGAAGCTCGCCGGCGCCGCCTTCAACAGCTTCATGAAGAAGTGCGAGACGGACGCGAAGGCGACCTGCGACCGTTCGGCCGCCGACAAGAAGCTCGCCGGCGCGGCGAAGACGAGCTTCACCAAGAAGTGCGTCACCGACGCGACCGGGGCCTGAACCCCGCGCCAGGGGAATTTGGGAACAGCGCGGGCGCGGACAGCGTTCCTTTCGACGGGCTCCGCCGCGTGCCGGGGCAGTCCGGCCGGATCATTGGGAGGAGATCATGCGTCTCAGGACACTCATCGCCGCCGCCCTGTCGCTCGGCCTCGCCGGCCCGGCCCTCGCCGCGGCGGCCCCGATCGCGCCGGAGCGGGCCGCCGCTACCCTCGCGGCGCAGGATCTGAGCCGGACCAAGGTCGAATGGGCGGCTCGCTATTATCGCGGGCGCTACTACCACAGGGGCTATTACCGGGGCCGGCATTACGGTTGGTACCGCCGTCCCTATTACCGCCGCGCCTATTATCGCCCCTATCGCTACTACAGGCCGTACTATCGGCCCTACTACCGCGCCTATCGGCCCTATTACCGCCCCTACTATCGGCCGTACTACCGCCGCTACTATTACTAATCCCCGCGCCGCGCCCTTCTCCCGAACGGGAGAGGGGCGTTTTGACCGGAACCCCTTCCCGCCGCTCTTCGTTGCTCCCTTGGCAAGGAGCGGACCGATGACGATTCTACGGGCACTGGGTTGCGCGGGGCTCCTTGCCGCGGCACTCGCCGGCAGCGCCTTCGCGCAGGGCGCGCCGCATCCGCGCACGGTCGATACGACGAATTCGACGCAGCTCTCGCCCGAGAAGCAGCGCCGCATCCGTGACTTCGTCGGCCAGCAGGCGAAGCTCAAGGACAACGAGCCGCTGAAGACCGAGGATCGCGCCTTCACCCCAGGCATGGCGGTACCCTCCTCGATCGCCCTTGCCGGGCTGCCGGAGGATCGCGCCACCGAGGTGCCGCAGGTGACGACCTATCAGTTCTTTCTCGCCAGCAACGGCATCGTCCTCGTCGACCCGGCGACGCGCGTCGTCGTGCAGGTGATCAAGGGGGAGTGAGGGACCATGGCCCGCCTCCCGACCGAGCCCGAAGCGGGGCTCTCGTGAAACCGCGCGGACAGGCCCCCGCGCGGCCCGTCGTCCTCCTCGTCGAGGACGAGCCGCTGGTGCGCACGATCCAGGTCGACATCCTGCGCGAGGCCGGCTTCTGGGTCGTCGAGGCGGGCGATGCCGACGAAGCCTTCGATTCGCTGCGGCGGCGGCCGGACATCCGCGTCGTCGTCACCGATGTCGACATGCCCGGCTCCCTCGACGGGTTCGAGTTCGCGCGGCTCGTCTCGCAGGGCTGGCCGGCGGTGGGCATCCTCGTCATCTCCGGAAAGACCGAGCCCTACGCGGGCGACATGCCGCCGCGCGCCATCTTCGCCGCCAAGCCCGTCCGCCCGGCCGCCCTCGTCAACCGCATCCGCCAGTTCCTGGCCGAGCAGGAAGCCTCCACCTCGCTGCCGTGAGCCGCGCGCTCGGCCGGCTGGAAAGGCGGCGCTGGCGCAGCCGCGAAAGCTCGCTAGATTTCACGTCGGGGCGACAGGCGAGCGGGAGATCGGCATGGATCGGCGCGGCTTTCTGACGGCGGGGGCGGCGGTCCTTCTGTCCGCGCGCGGGGCCTCGGCGCAGCATGCGGGGCATACACCCGCCCTGCCGGAGGCGGCGCCCGCGGCCGAGCCCTTCGCCCGGCTGCAAGGCGGGGTGCCGCATCACCTCACACCGGATCAGGAGGCGCAGCGCGTCACCGACAGCCCTGCCCCGAAGGGCCCGCCCGGCCGCTGGATGGCGCGGGCGGCCATGCCGATCCCGCGCAGCGAGATGGCCTGGGCGACGACCCTCGAGGACCGCCTGCACGTCGTCGGCGGCTACGGCGAGGGCCGCGTCGACCGCGCCTATCACCACGTCTACGACCCCGGCGCCGACCGCTGGTTCGACGCCGCTCCCCTGCCGCGGGGGGCGAACCACGTCGCCGTCGCCGCCGAGGCGGGGCGGCTCTACGCGCTCGGCGGCTTCACGCAGCAGAACCGCCTCTCCGACCGCAACGCCTACGCCTACGAGGCGTCAAGCGACCGCTGGACCGACATCGCGCCGCTGCCGCGCCCGCGCGGCGCCGCCGCGGCGGTGATGCTGTCGGGCAAGCTCCACCTCATCGGCGGCGCCTCCGAGCCCGCGGCGGAGCGGGCGAGCATCGGCTGGCATGAGGTCTACGATCCGGCGAGCGACCGCTGGTCCCAGCTCAAGGCCCTGCCCGGCGCCCGCGACCATGTCGGCTGCGTCGCCCATGGCGGCCTCATCCACGTCGTCGGCGGCCGCTTCAACACCTTCGAGTACAACACCGACCTGCACCACGCCTACCTGCCCGAGCGCGACACCTGGGAGCCGCGCGCGCCCCTGCCGACGGCGCGCTCCGGCCACGGCCTTGTCGTCTACCGCGAACGCTTCTTCGCCATGGGCGGCGAATCCGGGCGGATCGAGGCCGGCGGCCGGCCGGTCCAGGCCAAGGTCTTCGGCCAGATGGAAAGCTACGATCCGGCCACCGACACCTGGCAGAGCCACGCGCCGATGCCGACCCCGCGGCACGCGGTCGGCGCGGCGCGGATCGGCGACGCCATCTACGTCGCCGGCGGCGGCGCGGTGCTCGGCGGCGGCGTGCAATCGGCCGTGCACGAGGCCTTCACGCTACAGGGGTGAAGGGTCCGGCCCCTCAGCCCATGCAGGCATCCTCGGCCTTGGTGAAGGCCTCCGGCTTCGGCTCGTGCTTGTCGGGACGGTCGCGGCCGAGGGCGCCCGTCGAGCGGGCGCGGAGATAGACGTAGATCGGATCGAGATAGCACATCACGTTCGGGTTCGTGCCGAAGGAGGGCATCACGAGCTGCTGCGCCGCGCCGACCTCCTGCTTGCCGCCGGCGACGATCGCCGCGAAGTCGGCGTAAGCCATCGTCTTCAGGGCGTCGACGAGGGAGGGCGCGTAGCTCGAGCCGAGCCCGTCCGGGCCATGGCATTGCAGGCAGTTCGCGCCGTAGCGGACGTAGCCGCTATAGGTGTACCAGTCGACGTTGCCGTCGCCGATCTTGTAGGTCGGATCGCCGTTCTTGTCGCGGTACTCGCCGTCCTGCACGCTCGCGACGGCGGGATCCCCCGGCGGCGAAGCCGCATGGCCGAGACCGCCCGCGAGAAGCGCGGCGGCGAGGATCGTGGCCTTCATGCGATGATACCCTGTCATGCGCGATCCTTTCACCCATCGTCATGGGCCATCCTACGCAAGCGCGCAAAGATTGCAGCATCCCCGTCCGCGCCCGGCCGAGCGCCGCGCACACGGAAGCGGCAGCGGCGAAATCGCTCAACATGGCGGCAACTTGCGGGGTTTTCCCGAGATCTCTCGCAATCGTGCGCGCGATCCGGCCCGGCGGCGCGCAGAGCCGGAACCATCCTCCGGACGGACCGTTCCCCGGCCAGTCGCCGATCGGGCGGCGGAACAAGGAGGCTACGATGGGCAACCAGCAGCAGGGCGGCGGTCAGGTCGACAAGAACAAGCAGCAGGGCGACCAGCCGAAGCACCAGAGCGATCAGGATCGCAACAAGCAGCAGGATCAGCGCGGCGAAAAGAGCGGTCAGCAGGGCCAGACCCCGAGCCGCGAGCCCGGCCGCAGCGACCAGCAGGGCGACCGCCAGCGCTGAGCGATCGCATTGAGGGGAAAGCGGGGCTTCGGCCCCGCTTTTTCGTCCCGCGGCGCGACGAGCCGCGGCGGTTTTCATGCGGCGCTCGTCCGGGGCGTGCAGCGACAACCTGCGCTTTGCGGGCGCCGCGCCGACGACAACGACATCCCTTCGAGCCTGAGAAATCCTGCGGCGATCCCGATTGCCACGGAGCCGACGCCGCGTGTCGGGCGAAAAACACCTCCGTCGAGGTGTCGGCGCCGCGCGACGCCGGGGACGCCTTGCCCTTTCGCGCGCAAACGACGATTGATCGTCGCGAGCCGTTCTGTCGCAAGCGTCCGAGGCGCCATGTTTCCCCTCTCGCACATGATGAAGTCGTTCGTCCGCACCGGCACCCTCAAGGTGATCGACGCGGACGGAAAGGCGCACGTCTTTTCCGGCGCGCCCGGGCCGCAGGTGACGATGCGGCTGACGGACAAGAAGCTCTATCGCAGCCTCGTCCTCAACCCGGAGCTCGCCGCGGGCGAGGCCTACATGGACGGCACCATGCGCTTCGAGGAGGGCTCGGGCCTGCGCGACTTCATCACCCTGTTCTCGATGAACCGCTCTTCGCTCGCCTCCTATCCGCTGCAGAACGCGCTGAAGGGTCTCTCCCGCGCCTTCAAGCGCTTCCAGCAGGCGAACCCGGTCGGACAGGCGCAGAAGAACGTCGCGCACCATTACGACCTCGGCAACGATTTTTATGCCCTCTTCCTCGATCGCGGCATGCAGTATTCCTGCGCCTACTTCCTCGACGAGGCCGAGACGCTCGAAGAGGCGCAGCGCAACAAGCTGCGTCTCATCGCGGCGAAGCTGCGCCTCGCGCCGGGCCAGCGCGTGCTCGACATCGGCTCGGGCTGGGGCAATCTCGCCCTCTATCTCGCCGCGATGGCGGATGTCGACGTCACCGGCGTGACGCTCTCGAAGGAGCAGCACGCGCTCGCGAACGAGAAGGCCGCGAAAGCGGGCCTCGCCGACCGGGTCCGGTTCGAATTGATCGACTACCGCGACGTCTCGGCGCGCTTCGACCGTATCGTCTCCGTCGGCATGTTCGAGCATGTCGGCGTGCAGCACTATCCCGAGTTCTTCGCCAAGGTGAATGCGCTGATGCAGGATGACGGCCTCATGCTCCTGCACTCGATCGGCAAGATGAGCCCGCCCGGCACCGCGAGCCCATGGCTGCGCAAGTACATCTTTCCGGGCGCCTATTCGCCGGCCCTGTCGGAGGTCTTCCCGGTCGTCGAGCGGGCGAAGCTCTGGGTGACCGATTGCGAATTCCTGCGCCTGCACTACGCCAAGACTATGGCCCACTGGCAGCGCCGCTTCGACGCCAACCGCGCGCGCATCGCCGCCATGTACGACGAACGCTTCTGCCGGATGTTCGAGTTCTACCTGATCAGCGCGGAATCGATGTTCGTCACCGGCAGCCAGGAAGTCTTCCACATGCAGCTCGCCCGCCGCCGCAACTCGGCCCCCATCGTCCGCGACTACGCGACGGACATGCAGCGCCGCTACCGCGAGATCGAGCCGGAACGCCTGCGCCGGCTCGAGGGGCTGATCTGAGAGCCGTTTCCGGCATTCACGCATCTCGCGACCGGGCGCTTCTCGCCTCTCCCCGCTTGCGGGGAGAGGGCTGCCGAAGGCAGCAAGCCTGCGCAGCAGGCGAGGGTGAGGGGGCGTCGCCAGACGAAGCGCGGCGCTTGGGACAGGCGCCTCTTCCGGCACCGCCCCCTCACCCCCGCTTCGCTTCGCTCCGCTCGTTCGGCCGAAGGCCGAACCCTCTCCCCGCAAGCGGGGAGAGGCGAGAAGCGTCGCGTTCCGCTTGCCACTCGCCAGTCGTCATTCGCACAACGGAAGGCGAAGCGCTCCCCTCGCCTCTCCCCGCTTGCGGGGAGAGGGCCGCCGAAGGCGGCAAGCCTGCGCAGCAGGCGAGGGTGAGGGGGCGTCGACGAAGAAGGCGCGGCGGCTTCGGCGACGGGCGCCTCTTTCGGCACCGCCCCCTTGTATCTGCACAGGGACGATTTTGTGCGATGGAAGCGACGGCGCTTCGGGTTGGATGGCCATCCAACCCGAAGCCTGGCGATGTCGCCCGTACCCCCTCCGGCAACAACCGTGGGTGAGCCTGGGATCTTCGCCACTGTCACGTACGACCGAACAGTCGCTTGGTTTCCACCAATCGCACGCGCAAGGCAGGTTACCGTGAACGAGATCATCTGTGGAGTGGACGTTTCGAAGGATTGGCTCGACGCTCATGTCGAGCCGGGCGGGGCCGCGCAGCGGTTTCGCAACGACGCGGCCGGCATCGCCGCGCTCGGCGCCTTCTGCCGAGCCGAGGGCGCCGGGCTCGTCGTGATGGAGGCGAGCGGCGGCTACGAGCGGCTCGCCTTCCTCCTGCTCTGGCAGGCCGGCCAGCCCTGCGGCCTCGTCAATGCCCGCAACGTGCGGCGCTTTGCCGAGGCGATGGGCGCCCTGGAGAAGACCGACCGCATCGACGCCGCCATGATCGCCCGCTTCGGGCAAGCCCGGCGGGCCGCCCCGACGCCGCCGCCGAGCCCGGCCCAGCAGCACCTGCGGGCCCTCGTCACCCGCCTCTCCCAGGTGACGGACGACCTCGTCGCCAATCGCCAGCGCAAGGGCGCCGCCGCCGACCCCGAGGCGGTCGAAAGCCTCGAGGAGGTCATCGCCCTGCTCCTGGCCCAGCGCCGCCACCTCGAAGGCGAGATCGCCTCGCTCATCGACGACGATCCCCTCTGGGCCTGCCTCGATCGGGCCTTCCGCCAGATCAAGGGCGTCGCCGAGCGCTCCGTCGCCCGCCTGCTCGCCGAAGTGCCCGAGATCGGCAGCTTCTCCAACCGCGCCGTCAGCAAGCTCGTCGGCCTCGCCCCCCTCGCCGACGACAGCGGCCAGCGCAGCGGCCGCCGCTCGATCCGCGGCGGCCGTGCCGGACCCCGCAGCATCCTCTTCATCGTCGCCCGCATCGTCGCCCAACACGACCCGCACTTCGCCGCCTTCCAGCACCGGTTGCAGACCGCCGGAAAGGCCAAAATGGTCATCCGCATCGCCCTCGCCCGCAAACTCCTCGTCATCCTCAACGCAAAAGCACGCGACGCGCGAAACCAATTCGCCGCCGCAACTTGACAACCCAGACAGTCGCTCACCCCCGCTTCGCTTCGCTCCGCTTGTTTCGGCCGAAGGCCGAACCCTCTCCCCGCAAGCGGGGAGAGGCGAAGCCGCGTCGCGTTCCCGCTTGCCCACCCGCCAGCTCGTCATTGGCACAACCGGAAGGCTCCGCCTGCCTCGCCTCTTCCACCTGCGGGGAGAGGGCCGCCGAAGGCGGACAAGCCTGCGCAGCAGGCGAGGGTGAGGGGGCGTCGCCAGACGAGGCGCAGCACTCGGGACAGGCGCCTCTTTCGGCACCGCCCCCTCACCCCCGCTCGCTTCGCTCCGCTCAGTTCGGCCGAAGGCCGAACCCTCCCCGCAAGCGGGGAGAGGCAGTCCGGGACCGGCGCATT
>CAVWII010000017.1:0-89821 GCA_963754975.1 uncultured Alphaproteobacteria bacterium
CCGGGACGACGGTGTTGGCGCGCCTCGAGACCCGCGAGATCGAGCTCGAGATCGCGGCCGCCAATGCGCGCGCGGCGAACGAACTTCGCGACGCCACCGTTGCGCGCGCCGCAGGCCAACCGGCCCAGGAGCAGCTCGCGCTCCTCGCGGCGAAGCGCGCCGACGCCCAGCTCGCGCTTCTGCGGCATCGGCTTGCGGCAGCAGAGCTCCGCACGCCGGTTTCGGGCGTCATCATCTCGGGCGATCTGCGCAGAAGCCTCGGGCAGCCGGTCCTGCGCGGACAGACCTTGTTCGAGGTCGCGCCGCACGAGGCGACGCGCGCTGAGATCCGGGTGCTCGACGAGGACGTCTCCCGCGTCGCGCCCGGACAGGCGGTTCGCATCCTGCCCGCCGCCGAGCCCGATCGGCCGAGGAAAGGGATCGTCGAGCGCGTGCGCCCGACCGCGGAGCTCGTGCAATCGCGGAACTCCTTTCTCGTCGTCGCCCTGCTCGATCCCGACGACGAGCCGCTCAGGCCGGGAAGCGAGGGCATCGCCCACATCGAGACGGGGCGAACGACATGGCTCGCCTCACTGCTCCGGCAGCCGGTCCGCTATGTCCGCCAGCTCCTCTGGATTTGACGGGCGCGCGTCATTAGCGTCATTCGGAGTGAAGGGATGCCGCTCTAGACGACGGGGGCGGGCAGGGGCGTGACACGCCGCCGGCACGGCGGGAATTCCCTCATCCCGCGGGGCTTTCGTCGGCCCGCCCCGCGCGTACCGATCCCTCGCCGATCGTGGTCGATTGCAACCTCCGCAGAACGATCCGCAAGGCTCGTGAATGCGCAAAAGCGTCGATGTCCCGCCTCTATGGATGCAAGAGTCATATCGCGACTTTCCCGCACCCTTGGAACCGCTTGTAATGAACGCCTCTCCCAGCCCGGGAGATGATCTTTCGCCTACGGCGGATCTGACCGGAGCATTGCGATGTCCTCGATTCACGCTATCCTTGGAGCCGCCGGTCCGATGGCCTTCGCCATCGGCGGTGCCTTTGCGCTGACCCGTCTGACTCTCCGGCGCCTTCTCGAGTGGGCAAGGATTATCTGAACCCACGCGCGGCCACCGAAATCAGGACGTGCTCACGCCGAATTCCCCCGATCGATTGCGGAGGTTGAGATGCCGCTCACACGTGTGTTTCTCCGTCGCGGCAAGCCCGCGCATTACCACGAACAGATCCTGGAGGGCCTCTACCGGGCGATGCGCGAGACCTTCGACGTGCCCGAGGACGACCGTTTCATGATCGTGAGCGAACACGACAAGAGCGGCTTGATCTATGGCGAGCACTACCTCGGCATCGCCCGCAGCGACGACATCGTTCTCGTCCAGATCACGGTAAGCAAAACCCGGAACGTCGAGCAAAAGAAGAGCCTGTATAAACGGGCGGCGGAACTCCTGGCCGAGAGGCCGGGCCTTCGCCCGGAAGACCTTTTCATCAACCTCGTCGAGGTCTCGAAGGAGAACTGGTCATTCGGAAACGGCGAAGCTCAGTATGCTCCGGCAGGCTAGGCGGTCCGACGCGGTGCAAATCCGAGCCGTCGCGGCGCATCGGTTCCGGCCATTGTGAGCAGGTTCACGGACGACGTATTTCCCCTGTGCAAAGCTGCAATCGTGTGTCGGCACCCAGCGCCGGCGACTTGGGGGATCCGCGATGCATACGAACCGCATCGTGCCGCGCGTACGGACCGCGATCGTGGGCGGCGGCCCGTCGACGTCGTCCCTGCTCGCCAACGTCATCCATCCGCGCCATGACAGGAAGCCGTCCGATTGCGACTTCAACGTCGTCCGGCTCCACCCGAACGACTCGATGTGGAAGAAGTTTCCAAGCGACTTCGAGATGGGCCAGTCCTCTACCATGCTGGTCGCCCCGCCCTACCAGCGCGATCAGCCGCACCAGCGCTTCCTGAAGGTCGAGCAGTTCAACCGGTACATGGACAGGCGCGACAACGAGAGCCTGGCGCAGATGGAGGCGGCCGATATCCGCGCGACGGTCCTCAAGATCAAGAAGTTCGCGCCGAACGACTTCCAGGTCGTCTACCAGGACTACCAATCGGGCGACGTTCGTGAACTCAAGGCCCAAAACGTCTATTTCTCGCCAGGCCCGCGCTCCGAGCGATCGATCGTGAGCGACGTGCCGTACAATCAGCGATCGTCGCGCCTCAGCAGGGCGTTCGCGGAGTACACCGGTGCGGTCAGCGTCCTGACGAGCCAGGTCTCGATCGGGAGCGGGGGCGTCGTCGGCATCGTCGGCGACGGTCCGACGGCGCTTTGGACCGCGAAGATCATCGCCGACATGGGCAACGATATCGTGCTGCTCGGTCCCGACACCCCGAGCGCCTTCGGACAATCGAACCCGGGCGGTCGGAACAACGACATCCTGCGCACGCTCGGCGAAGACTTCTACGTCGGCACCATCCTCGGCATCGAGGAGCGGGAGGTCTCGAACAGAGCCGACTGGGAAGAGCCGGGAACGACGCTCGTCGTGAAGGACTACAGGCCCCACGATTTCAAGACGAGGGGGAGGACGGCCCACCTGCCGCTTTCGGCGATCGTCAGCGCGATAGGGCCGACGCTCGGCTTCTCGTCGGTGATCGATCCCGCACTGGAGGCCTCGTTGTCGGTCGTGCCCGGCGCCTCGGCGCTGGCGACCGAGAACGAGGATTTTCTGCTGTTCGGCTCGGGGGCCTACTATCACGCCAAGTTCCTCAAGCAGGCGATCTCGTTCGACGAGGCCGGCAAACGGATCAACCAACCGCCCGTGGGCATCGCGGCGATCGAAATGAGCGCGCAGCAGCTCTCCCGCTCGCTCAAGGACTCGTGGAAGCTGCAGCAAGACCCCGCCATCGCCGACCTGCACCCTCCGACGGTGACCGGGCAGCAAATCAGCGACGTGATCCGCAAGTACGGCGTCGACCCCAGGGGCACGGACGAGATGACCCGCCAAATCTTGACTTACCGGGAGACGATCGCGCGCAAGCGCGAGTACACCGATCGCGATTTCGCCGAGGGCTTGCAGCAGGTTCTCAACGGCAAGTCGCTGGTTGAGTCCGGGCCGTCCGATCGTCCGAACGTCCTCGGGGGCGGGTCGCCCGCTTCGGATTCCCCGGTTCCGGCCGGCGAGACCGGAAAGGCGTGAGCGATCCTGTCTGCGAAGAACATCGCTGGGCGCGCGATGTCGCGCGCGGCGATGTTCCCGCGGTCATCGCCTTGCTGGCCGTGCAGGACGTGCATCGCGCCTTCGGCTGGCGCGAACGGCCGGGAGCGCTCGAGATTGGTGCGCTCCTCTTCCGAACGCCGGCTTGCGCCGGAAGGTACAACCGCACCTGGCTCCTGGGCTTGGGATGCGGAACGGTCGAGCCGAAGCGGGCGATCGGCCTTTGCAATCTGCGCGGCGAGGATCCCGAGGCTGTCGATCTTGCCTATGCGCTCGCTCCTGCGGCGCGCGGCAGACGGCGCATGCGCGCGTTCGTCCGTCTCGTGCTTCGCCAGCTCTTCGCCGGGTCGACCGTTCAGACCGTGTTTGCGCAAGCGGCGGCGGACAATCCGGCATCGCGCCGCACCCTCGAAGGGTTGGCGTTCACGCCGCGCTCGCACCTGACTTTCGCGCTCGCGCGGCCCGCTTTCATGAATGATTCCGCGCCGCGCGCCGCTGCGGTCGACCTCGAAGCGGCCCGCGCGGTCTGATATCGTCTCCCCGGCGTCCTAGGTCCTTCGCCGCCCGGTCGGACGCTGCGCGATGTCACGTTGAGGGGAAGCTGCGATGTTCGATCTCCACTATTGGCCGACGCCGAACGGCAAGAAGGTGACGATCCTGCTGGAGGAGCTCGGCGCCGAGTACCGCGTCATTCCTTGCAATATCGGCCGCGGCGATCAGTTTTCTCCGGACTTCCTGAGGCTCAATCCGAACCATCGGATGCCGGTTCTCGTCGACAACGCACCGGGCGATGGCGGCGGCGCGCTTAGCGTGTTCGAGTCGGGCGCGATCATGCTCTATGTCGCGGAAAAGGCGGGGGACTTCCTTCCTCGCGACGTGCGCGGCAAGGCCGAGGTGACCCAATGGGTGATCTGGCAGATGGCGAACCAGGGCCCGAAGCTCGGCGAATGCGGCCATTTTCGCCGGCTCGGCGAGACCAAGGGCGATCAGAGCTACGCGGTTCGCCGCTTTACCGACGAAGCCAACCGGCTTTATGGGGTTCTCAACAACCGGCTCTACGATCGACGCTACCTTGCCGGCGATGCCTATACGATCGCGGACATGATCTCCTATCCCTGGGCGACGAACTGGCAGGCCCAGGGGCAGGACATCGCGGAGTTCCCGTATTTCGAGAGATGGCTGAAGGAACTCGGCGAACGTCCGGCCGTCCAACGCGGGATGGCGGTCGGCCGCGAACTGTCGGAGGACCCGGCAAATCTCTCGCAGGAGGAGCGCGACCGCCGCGCCGGCCTCCTCTACAACCAGAGAGCCCGTCCGGCTCCCGCCGACGGACTCCTGTGAGCGCCCTGCAACCGCGGACGATGCCTGACGGCGAATGTTCCAGCGAATTGAAAAGGCAACCGGGCCGCCGCAGCGGCGACGGCCCGGTCTTCCATCATGAGCCGCGATCCGCTAAACGGCCCACCCAGTCAGCTCCGACGATGTGGCGGCATTTTGGCGTCGGCGAAAGGGTTCGAGGATTGGCGGCAGGGCTCGACGGCACCGGTCAGGTTTCATCGATGGCGACCGGCTCCGCCTTCCGGCCGACCTCGTCGCTCTTCGGCTTCGCGAAGCTTTCATGCCGGTCGGCGATCGCCTCGACGAGCGATCCGCTCAGCCCGTACTCGCGCATCATCCTCGACACCTCGCGCATCTCGGCCGCCCGGCGCAGGCCGTGCTGCTTCACGCGCGCGGGCATGATCCGAGCCACGTCCGCCCAATCCAGGCCTGGATAGGAGGCGGCGAGACTCTCGATGACGGCCGGCAGGACACCGGCCTTCTCGGCCGCGAGGTTGAGATCCACCATCAGCGCTTCCATGCCCTTGATAACGATGCTGCGGCAGAGCTTCGTCGCGGAGGCGACGCCGATCATCGGGGCTGACCGGCGTGATCGCCATGCCGAGCGGGTTGAGGGACGCGGCGACCTCCTGCGCTTGCGATCCTCCGGCGAGGATCGGCACCGCGATGCCTGGGCCTGCCGACGGGCGCCATGACGGCGAATTCGACGAAACCCGCGCCCCGGCGGCAGGCCTCCTCCGCGGCGAGGCGCTTCGTCGTTGGAGAGACGGAATTGAGGTCGACGTAGATCTGCGACCGGTCGAGCGAGGCGTCGGCCTCCCGCGCCGCCGCGACCGCTGCATCCGCCGTCACGGCCGAAATGACGATGCTGCTGCCGCGGCAGGCATCGGCGGCGCTCGCTGCGAGCCGGGCGCCGTATCGCGCCGCGCGCCGCTTGAGTTCGCGCCCGAGGGCCGGGTCGTCGAACAGAATGTCGTAGACGCCGACGCTCACACCGGGCTGCGCTGCGAGTTGGTGCGTGAACAGCTGCCCGACTTCGCCAAAGCCGATGAATGCGATCGCGAGCCTCATGAGGGCGCTCTCTCCAGGCCGACGGGCGGAACCTCAGCCTTCATCCGTGTATTCGACATAGACGAGGCCGGCCTTCGCCAGCGGCTCGCGCATCTTGTAGAGGTCGAGCCCGAGCACGCCCGAGGCAAGCTGCGCGCGCTTGATTTCCTCGTTGGCGACGCGCGCTTCGCCGGCGAGAACGGTCGCTTCGACCTCCCGGCGCGGCACGACGAGCACGCCGTCGTCGTCGGCGACGACGACGTCGCCGGGACGAACCGAGCGCGCCCGCGCAGACGACCGGGCACGTTCACCGCGCCGAGCGTCGCCTTGACGGTGCCCTTGGCGGAGATCGCCCGCGACCAGACCGGGAAGCCCATCTCGGTCAGCGCCTTCACGTCGCGCACGCCGGCATCGATGACGAGGCCGACGACGCCGCGCGCCTTCAGCGAGGTGGCGAGCAGATCGCCGAACATGCCGTCGGTGTTGTCGGAGGTCACGGCGACGACGAGGATGTCGCCGGGCCGGCACTGCTCGACGGCGACGTGGATCATCCAGTTGTCGCCCGGTTGAGCAAGCACGGTCACGGCGCTGCCGGCCACCTCGAGCTCCCGGCCCAGATCGGGCGCATGTAGGGCTTCATCAGTCCGACCCGGCCCATCGCCTCGTGCGCGGTGGCGACGCCAAGCTCCGCAAGCCGCCGGACGAGGTCGCCGTCGACGCGCGGCGTGTTGGTGACGACGACGGGGTTCATGCGAGTTCCTCGAGGACCTGCGGGAAGATGCGCTGATAGGCTTCGCCATAGGTCATGCGCGTCCGGAGTTCCGGCCGCCCTGCATGCCGCGGTTGAGGGCGACGCGGGTGTAGTAGTCCCAGAGATGCTTCTGCGCGGCGAGGATCTCGAAGGCCGCGCGCTTCGTCTCCCAGACATCGTCGATGTTGAGGATGACGTTGGGCTTGTAGTTGCACTGCTCGGGCTGGTGCGGCTCGAAGAGGAAGACCGGCGGGGCGGCGTAGGCCAGATCGGGGCTCGGCTTGTGGCCGGCGGCCTGCGCGACGATGCGCGCCTCCTGCGCGAAGCGCGTCGCCTCGGGATGGTCGACATTGTAGGGGTCTTCCAGCGAGTGCGTCAGCACGAAGGCGGGTCTCAGCGCCCGGAAGACGTCGATGAGCCGGTCGAGCATCTCGGGCGTGGTGCGCAGCGGATAGTCGCCGGCGTCGAAGAACTCGATCTCCGCGCCGAGGATCTTGGCGGCGCGCTCCGCTTCCTCGCTGGCGCTGCGCCTTCACCTCGTCGAGCGGCGACGTCGGCCTTCTTCCAGGCCCATTGGCTCTCGCCGCGCTCGCCATAGGAGAGGCAGACGATCTTCATGCGGTAGCCCTTGCGGGCATGCAGCGCGATGGCGCCGCCCGCGCGCCAGACGAAGTCGCCCGGATGGGCGGTGACGACGAGGCCGGTCTTGCCGGAAGTCATGGACACCTCGAGTGAGTACGATTGGTCGGAAAACGTTCAGGCCGCGTCGCGGCCGATTTCGCCGGCATCGCCAAGTCCTCGCCGGCGCGTAGGCGATAGCCTTCGAAGAGCAGGCGCGCGGTGCGCAGCAGGCCGGCGCGCTCGACGACCGGATTCTCCGGCGTGCCGCCGACCTCGATCATCGACGCTGAATTCGCCCGTCGGATGCTCGACCGAGAGCGTCTTCTCGCGTCCCGGCGGGACCTTGGCGACGCGGCCGCCGGCGAGCCCGGCAGGACGCAGGCGGTCGCCACGGTCACCGCGGCGAAGACGCCGATCGATGCATGGCATTCGTGCGGGATGAAGCTGCGGGTGCACAGATGCACCGCCCGCGACGGGCGGCGCGACGAGCGCCATCTTCGGAACGACCTTCTTCGTGACGTCGCCGAGACCCATGAGCTTGCCGGCCGCGAGGCGAATCTCCTCGAGCCGCGCCTTCAGCTCGGCGTCCTTGTCGAGCGCGTCGCGCGGCTCGTAGCCGGTCCGCCCGACCGCGGCGGCTCGAGCACGACGACCGGCATGCCGTTGTCGATGAGCGTCGCATCGACTCCGGCCACGCGATCGACGGCGCGGCCGGTCGGCAGCAGCGCGCCGCAGACCGAGCCGGCGGCATCGAGAAACTCGATCGCGATCGGCGCCGCCGTTCCCGGCACGCCGTCGATGCGGGCATCGCCGCCGTAGGCGACGCGCCCGCCTCGGGCGTCTCCACCGTGAGCTCGGCGACCGTGCCCGTGTTGATCGTGCGGACCCTGACGCGGGTCATCGGATCGTGCGCCGCGCACCAGCCCGCGCTCGATCGCGAAGGGGCCGATGCCGGCGAGGATGTTGCCGCAATTCGGCGTGACGTCGATCCGCGGCTCGTCGAGCGCCACCTGCCCGAACAGGAAATCGATGTCGCAGTCCGGTCGCCGGTCGAGCGCGACACGATCGCCACCTTGCTGGTGAGCGGATGGGCGCCGCCGATGCCGTCGACCTGCCGCGGGTCGGGCGAACCCATGACGCGAAAGGATCAGGGCGTCCCGGGCGGCCGGATCGGCCGGCAGGTCGTCGGCGAGGAAGTAGGCGCCCTTCGAGGTCCCGCCCCGGAGCACCATGCACGGAATGCGCGGTTGAATGGCTCGTCCCCCGTCGAGAGTGGATGGTGGCCGCCTCTTTGTGCCGGCCGCCGCCGCATGCATCAAATGCTTTGTTTGTGGGTTTTGATGAACTGAATTCAGGAATCTGGGGCCGCCTGGTGAAGGGCGCTCCGCGCAGCGAATTCCTGCACGATCAGCTTGCGCAGCTCGTCGGCCAGCGGCGAGAGCGGCGCGCTGCGCTTCGAAACGATGCCGATCTGGCGGCTGACGCCCGGGTTGCGGAGCTGCATCACGTGCAGCCCGTCGGTCGCGGCGGGGTCGACGGCGAGGCGCGGAATGACCGTCATGCCCGAGCCCCGCCTGCACCAGCGCGATCGCCGTGTTCACGTGCTGGACCTCGTAGCGCCAGCTCAAGGATTCGCGGCGGCTGCCGAGCACGTCGTCGATGATCATCCGATTGCCCGTGTGCGGGCTGATGCGGATGAGCGGCACGTCCTGGAGGTCCGACCAGTTCGCCGCCGACAGGCGGGCGAAGGGGATGATCCGTCCCGGCAGACGAGAACGAAGGGCTCCCGGATCAGCGGTCTCGATGTCGAAGTCCCAGCGATGGGAGGCGACGAGCGGTGATGCCGAACTCGATCGCGCCGGCGTTGACGAGTTCCGCGATCTCCGTGGCCGAATTGTCGTGGACCCGCAACACCACGTCGGGATGCGCGCGCCTGAACCTGCTCAGGGCCGCAGGCAGGTGGCCGGCGGCGATGGTCGGCAGGCAGCCGATTGCAGAGTCGTTCCTGGCGGACGCGCCCGTGCTGGCGCAACTCGTCGAGGGACACCGAGAGGCCTTCGATCATGTCCTTGACCTTCGGCAGGAGCGCGAGCCCGGCAGGGGTCAGCGACACCTCGCGGGTCGTCCGCGACAAGAGCCGGACGCCGAGATCCTCCTCGAGCTTGCGCATCCGGTGGCTGAGCGCCGTCTGCGACAGGTTGAGATGGGCGGCCGCGAGCTGGAAGCTGCCGCGCTCCGCGATGGCGACGAAGGCGTGCAGGCCGAGAAAGTCGATCCGCATCGGGCAGGGCATCCCGTTGAAGCGCGGCCATGTATGCAGGAAATTCATTAAAAGCTCAAAACAAACCATTTGCTTCACCTTTCGGCTTTCCCGCATTAAGACCGGAAATCCCTTCGCGACGGGCGCGGTATCGGCTTTGCAGATCGTCCTTCTCCCCGGTCTTCTCTGCGACGCGAGCATCTGGGCCGCGCAGGTCGAGGCGCTCTCGGCCGCATGCCGACGTCGCCGTGGCCGATTTCTCGCAGCACGATTCGATCGCCGACATGGCGCGGGCGGCGCTCGCGCTGAAGGAGGGGCCGATCGTCGCGATCGGCCATTCCATGGGCGCCCGGGCCGCGCTCGAAGCGGTTCGTCTCGCTCCCGAGCGCATCGTCCGGCTCGCTCTCCTCGACACCGGCGTCCATCCGCGGCGGGAGGGGGAGGAGGCGACCCGCCAGGTTCTCGTCGATCTCGCGTTCGACGACGGCATGGCCGCCCTCGCCGACCGCTGGCTGCCGCCGATGGTGCACGAGGCGCGCCTCGGGGACACTGCCCTCATGGCGCCCCTGAAGGCGATGGTCATGCGCGCGACCCCGGAGCAGCACCGCCGACAGATTCGCGCTCTGCTCGATCGCCCCGACGCCCGGCCGCTGCTTGGACCATCGCCTGTCCGACCCTCGTGATGGTCGGCCGACAGGATCGATGGAGCCCGCTCGCCCAGCACGAGGAGATCGCGGCGGCGATCCCCGGCGCCAGGCTCGCCGTGATCGAGGACAGCGGCCACATGGCGCCCGTCGAACAGCCCGATGCAGGTCTCGCAAGTCCTCCTCGACTGGCTCGGCTTCAACCGGAATGCCCGCGCGCCGCTGAAGGCGGCGCTGGGAGAGTGAGACCATGACCGCCAAGCCGACCGACGACCGCATTCCCGACACGCCGCTCTTCGACCGCAAGCGCTCGCTGCGGGGCTACCGCATCAACAAGATGGCGATGGGGCTTGACCGATCCGGCGAACCGGGAGGCCTTCCGGCAGGACGAGAGCGCGTATCTCGACCGCTTCGGCCTCACGGCGGAGGAGAAGGAGGCGGTTCTGGCGCGCGACTGGCGCGAGATGGTTCGCCTCGGCGGCAACCTCTTCTTCATCCTGAAGATCTCGGCCGTCGACCCGGTGCGGATTACCGAGATCGGAGCGCATCAGGCCGGCATGGACCATGAGGCGTTCCTGCGCGACCGATTGGGGAAGAAGTGACATGGCGAAGCTGATCGGCGGCCTCGGAACCTCGCACGTCCCGTCGATCGGGGTGGCCCTCGACAAGGGCCTGCGCGACACGCCGGACTGGAAGCCCTTCTTCGACGGCTACATCCCCGGCCAGAAATGGGTTCGCGAGCGAGAAGCCGGACGTCGCGGTCGTGATCTTCAACGATCACGGCAACTCGTTCTTCCTCGACAAGGTGCCGACCTTCGCGGTCGGCTGCGCCGAGGAATACCGGCCCGTCGACGAGGGCTGGGGGCCGCGGGCGATCCCGCCCTTCAAGGGCGCCGTCGATTTCTCCTGGCACTTCGTCGATCACGCTCGTCGAGAACCGCTTCGACCCGATGATCTGCCAGGAGATCGAGGTCGACCACGGCATCCAGGTGCCGATGGAACTGTTCTGGGGCCGGCCGGCGCAATGGCCCGTGCGGGTCGTGCCGATCTTCGTCAACGTGATCCAGTACCCGATCCCGCTGCCGAGCCGCTGCTACGAGATGGGCCGCGTGCTGCGCGAGGCCATCGAGAGCTACGAGAGCGACGAGCGCTTCGTCATTCTCGGCACCGGCGGCCTGTCGCACCAGCTCCAGGGCGCCCGCGCGGGCTTCGTCAATCCGCAAGCCGACCGGGCCTTTCTGGACGATATCGCCGCCGATCCCGACAAGCTCGCCGCGATGTCTCGGGAGGACTACGTGGAGATGTTCGGCAGCGAGGGCGCGGAGCTCATGATGTGGCTCGTCATGCGCGGCGCCATGGATCCGGAAGTGGTGGTCCGCCACAGGCACTATTTCGTGCCGGCTTCGATGACCGGAGCCGGCATGATCGTCCTCGAGAACAAGGCCTCGTCCGCAAAGCGCGGCGGCGGCCTGAGCGATGTACTGGCTCATGACCTGCCGCCACAGACCGGACGTGACCGCGCTGCGCGAGCAGCACCGGGATGCGCACCGCCAGCACGTGGCAACGGGCGGGGGAGGGCTCGCGCGGGTGCTCATCGGCAGCGCGCTGACGGCGGACGACGGCGAGACGCCGATCGGCAATTTCGGCGTCCTCGAAGCGCCGACGCGGGAGGCCGCCCAGGCCTTTGCCGAGAACGACCCCTATGCCCGCGCGGATCTCGTCGAATCGATCGAGATCGTCGCGCTGGCCTCCCGCTTTCAGGCTCACCGGATCGATCCCATGACCCGCTGAGCCGCGGCGGAACACACCGAACCGGGCCGACCGAACACCCGGACGCATCGAAGGAAGGCAGAGGAAACCATGAAAAGACGAAGCCTACTGGCCGCAGGCGCGGCGGCCCTCGCGGTGGCGCTCGGCGGAGCGAACGTCGCGGCGCAGGAGACCTTGAAGATCGGCCTCATCCTGCCGATGACGGGACCCTTCGCCTCGACGGGGCGGCAGATCGAGGCGGCTGCCAAGCTCTACATGCAGCAGAAGGGCGACACCGTCGCCGGCAAGAAGCTCCAGCTCATCGTCAAGGACGACACGGGCGTCGCCGACGTCACGAAGCGTCTGGCGCAGGAGCTGATCGTCAACGACAAGGTCACCGTGCTCGCCGGCTTCGGCCTGACCCCGCTCGCCCTGGCGACGGCGTCCGCTGGCGACGCAGGCGAAGGTGCCTACCGTGGTCACGGCGGCAGCGACCTCGATCATCACCGAGGCATCGCCCTACATCGTGCGCACGAGCTTCACGGCCGCTCAGGCGACGGTTCCCCTCGCCGAATGGGCGAGCAAGAACAACATCAAGCGCGTCGTCACGCTGGTCTCCGACTACGGCCCCGGCGTCGACGTCGAGAAGGCGTTTACCGAGACCTTCACCAAGGCCGGCGGCCAGGTCGAGAACCTGCGCGTCCCGCTCGCAAACCCGGACTTCTCGCCCTTCCTTCAGAAGGTCGCCGACGCGAAGCCCGACGCGCTTCTCGCCTTCGTCCCCTCGGGCGTCGGCGCGCAGTTCATGAAGCAGTTCGTGGAGCGCGGCCTCGACAAGAGCGGCATCCGGCTTCTCGCGGAAGGCAGCGTCACCGACGACGACCTCTTGAACAACCTCGGCGACGTCGCCCTCGGGACGATTACAGCCCACCACTATTCGGCTGCGCACGACAGCCCGGAGAACAAGGCTTTCGTCGAGGCCTTCAAGAAGGCCAACAACGGCATGCGGCCGAACTTCATGGCGATGGGAGGCTACGACGGGCTCCACCTCATCTACGAGGGCTTGAAGAAGACGAACGGGCAGGGCGGCGAGGCCCTCGTCAACGCCATGAAAGGCATGAGCTGGACGAGCCCGCGCGGCCCTGTCTCGATCGACCCGCAGACCCGGGACATCGTGCAGAACATTTACGTCCGCAAGGTCGAGCGCGTGAACGGCGAGCTCTACAATGTGGAGTTCGCGACGGTTCCGAACGTCAAGGATCCGGTCAAGGCCGCGAAAGCGAACTGACCGCCCCTTGCGGAGGTGCCGCTTCGCGGCGGCGCCTCCGCCCTTGTCTTCCGCAGCGCGCCGTCGGGCGCGGCGAAGGCCTCTGCCGTCAGTGCCCGACCCGTCGTCGTCCTATTGCTTGAGGGCGGCCGCTTCCTCGTCCGCGGTCAGAGGATCGCCCAGGCCGCTCCTGCGCACATAGAGATCCGTGACTTCGTCGCCGCCCGCCGGCGCGTAGGCACCGTCATTCGATGGCACGACGACCGCGAAGGTAAGGTTCCAGCGCTGTCCGACGCGACAGGCGATCGCGTCAACCGCCTCGCGGCCGCGATCGAGGCGGAACTCCCGGCACAACGCGCCATTCGCGCTCCGAAAGCTCGACACCGGCTGCAGCCGTCCGGACGGCGTGACTGCCGCGTTGCCGGAGGGGGTCGCGCTCAGAACGCGGCCGACCGCCTCGCTCTCGAGCCCGGCCATGAGCGCTCCCGCCTCCTCGCTTCCCGGCGCGAGCCAGCTCTTCGACACGTATCCCGCGACGCCCGCGGCCAGGACAAGGCAAGCGGCGAGGGGGAGGAGCCGGAACGGCCGCGGGGACCCGCGCCGCAGGCGCCCGAGCGGAAACGGCGTCTCGTCGGCCGTGCGCTCCAGGATCATTGCCGTCACGCGAGACACGGATTCGGCATCGGCGGAGGGCGCGGGTCCGCCGAGAACGAGGCGCGCAAGCTGGCGGCTGCGAATGAACGCGGTGATTCGCGACGGGACGCCGGGGTCGTTGCGCATGGCCGCTTCGACTGCGGCGACGACGCTGTCGTCGAGCTCGCCGTCGGCGTAGGCCATCAGCGTTTCGTCGGCGAGGTGGACCTGAGGCATGCGCTCCTCGATGAATACTCAAGCGGCTTTGGAGACGTCGATCAGGCGCCGCCGGGCTCGGGCCAGCCGGCTCATGACGGTCCCGATCGGGACGTCGAGGACCTCGGCGACCTCGCGATAGGAAAGATCCTCGACGCAGACGAGCAGGAGCACCTCCCGCTGCTCGGCCGGGAGGCTGTCGATGCGGCGCTTCACCTCCTGAAGCGTCAGGCGGCTCAGGGCCGCGTCTTCGCCGGTGTCGCCCACGATATCCTCCCGGGACTCGATTGCTTCCGCGGTTCCCTGCCTGCGGCTCTGGCGCAGCCCGTCGATCCAAAGGTTGCGCAGGATCCGGAACACCCAGGCGTCGAGGCGACTTCCGGGCTCCCAGCCCGCTGCATGGACCAGAGCCTTCTCGCATGCCGCCTGCACCAGGTCGTCCGCTGAGACGGGCGACCGCGACAGCGTCAGGGCGTAGCGCCGAAGCCTCGGAAGCAGCGCAACGAGATCGGCTCCAAACGTTGGCGGCATCCTCGCCCCATGCGCGTCACGGAAGATGAACGCAATCGGCCCCAGTTTATTCCCGCCGGAAGGAGAGGGTCACAGCATCGCGGATCGAAATGGCGATCCAGGCGTTTTCAGGTGTTCGGCGCAGGGGCCGGATCGGGGAAGCCGCCGGCCGATGATGAAGCTTGGTCCTGCCTCTGAGGGTCGTTTCGGTCGACAGGTGAGCGTGCTTTCGCTCGCCGCTGCGCTGATCGTTCCCGATCTCTCGCCGTTAGGCTTCGCCGCGGGCGGATCCGGGTGGGACGCGCCCGCTTACGCCAAGGCGGGGGGCAACGGTAACGGCAACGGCGGCAACGGGAACGGCGGCAACGGGGAACGGCGGCAACGGGAATAGCGGCAACGGGAACGGCGGGAATGGGAACGGCGGCGGCAGGGGCGACGCCGGCGATCGCGACGGGGGGAGCGGAAACGGGAAAGGCGGCGGGAATGGCAAAGGGGACGCCGCCGGGAGGGGCAACCAGGGCAACGGGAACGGCAAGGGGAACGCAAGCGCCGCCGGAATCGGCAACGCGAACGGGAACGCCGGCGGAAACGGGAAAGGCAACGGCGCCGGCGCCCGGGACGGCGGGAGCAGCGCCTTCGGGCACGATGGCGGGTCGAAGAGCGCCTCGTCCGGCCGCGGCGGCAGAGCGAAGAGTGCCTCGGCCGGCCACGGCGCCGCCGCCCCGGTCAGGAGCCTCGGCGAGGCCCTCGCAGCCGGCCTTGCGGCGGTGTTCTCGCCGCGGGCCATCCAACTGGACACCAGCCGGCGCGAACGCCACAGGGAGGCCCGGCTCGACCGGCCCGGACGCGCGGGCCGAGGCCAGGCCCCGGGCGCCGCCGCATCGACGGACCCCAAATCCGCGCGGCCCGCTTCGCAAGCAGCGGCCGCCTCTGCGACGGGAGATGCCGCGCCGCGCCTCGGCTCCGCCGGCCGGCCGCTGGCCGCAACCCGATCCATAATCGTCAGCGATCTGCGCCCGGAGAGCCTGAGCCGGCTCGCCCGCCGCGGCATTCGCGCGGCGGACGCGACACAGGGCACGCTCGGCCCGCCGATCGTCCGGCTGCAGCTTCCGCGCGGCATGTCCGTCGCCGCCGCGCAGGGTCTTCTCCGCAAGGTGGATTCCGGCGCGAACGCCGCCTCGGACACGTACTACTACGTTCAGGACGTGACCGGCGAAACGAAGCCCGCCGTAACACCGGTTTGCCCGGCAAGGGGCTGCGACCCGCGGACCCTCGTCGGCTGGTCGGAGCCCGACGACGACGAGGACGACCTGTGCGTCTCCTCGCCGACGATCGGGCTCATCGACACGAGAGTCGATCCGTCCCATCCGGCGCTCGTGGGCCAGGATGTCGAGGTTCTTGCCCCGACCGGATCGGGGTCGGATCCCGACCACGGCTCCGCGATCGCGGCGCTCCTCGTCGGCAAGGCCGCGGATGCCCCGGGCCTGCTGCCGCGCGCGAAGCTTCTGGCGGTCGACGCCTTCAGCAGGGCTCCCGCCGCGAATGACAGAAGCGACGTGCTCAGCCTCGTCATGGCGATCGAGGCCCTGACGGCGCGCGGCGTCAAGGTCATCAACCTCAGCTTGGCCGGTCCGGCGAACCCGCTGCTCCAGCGCGCCATCGATGTGGCGTCCGCCGCCGGGGTCATCATCGTCGCCGCCGCCGGCAACGAAGGTCCCGCCGCCGGGCCCGCCTATCCCGCTGCGTATTCGGGCGTCATCGCGGTCACTGCGGTCGATCGCAACCTTGCGGTCTATCGCAGAGCCAATCGGGGCGACTACGTCGACATCGCGGCGCCGGGCGTCGAGGTTCCGGTGACGTCGGGTGACAAGGGCGTGACCCTCAGATCGGGCACATCCTATGCGGCGCCTTACGTCGCCGCGACCGCGGCGGCCTTGTCCTTGGGCCGCAGCGCGGCCACGGTTCGCGCCCTTCTCGACGGCGCCGCCCGCGATCTCGGCCCGCCCGGTCGCGATCCAACCTTCGGCTGGGGCCTGCTTCAGGCATCGGCCGTCTGCATCAAGAACCCTGCACCCGCGGAAATGCCGGTCCAAGCAAGAGCAGACGGGACGGGGAGTCCGCCGCCCGCGCCGGAAAGTATCCATTCGACGGAATAAGCCGGATCGGCCCGCGTTTACTCAATGAAGACGTTCGCCGCATCTCGGCGCAACGCTTGCAGTCCGTCACTCATCGCGGAGATCCATGAAATGAGACGTCTCGCTTTCGGTCTTGTTGCGGCGCTGCTTGGCAGCGTCGCGTTCGCCCAGACCTCCCCGTCGCCGTCCGGGTCCGACTCCAACGCCGTTCGGCGTCCGAACGCCGAAGCGCCGCAATCCTCCTCTCGGGGATCGGACATGAATCCGGCTCGGAGTGGATCCTCGAGCCGCGAGCAGGCCGGTACGAGCGGCCAGGTCGGCGTTTCCAGTGGTCGGGATGCGTCAAGCACGACGCGTATCGGCACCGACACGAGCGCGCGGAGCCGGGTGAATGTCGGGGTCGGCGTCGAACGTCCTGAAGGCGTGTCGGTCCGTCGGCGCACGAGCGTCCGCGACTACGGCGACAGCCCGAGCGTCACGACCATCCACCGGCGCCGTTCGGTGACGACCTATGAGGAACCGGACGAGGTCTCCCGCACCGTGATCAAGAAGAAGCCATCGAAGCGGGTGGCCGTCGTGCATTCGAAGAAGCCGAAGAAGCGCTATGTCGTGAGATCGCACCGCGTCGTCGAAGAGCCGTCCGTGACGATCGAGCGGCGCCGCACCGTGCGACGCTACGAGACGACCGAGCCGAGCGTGTCCGTCCGCAGCCGCACGGCCTACCGCCGCGCCCCCGGGGTCGATGTCGGCGTCGGCGTGTCGACGACGGAGCGGCGCGGCATGTCGGTTGAGAGCCGGTCCGGCGGCGGTGCCGGCGCGACGACGACACGGCAGCGTGCGACGACATCGACCGCGAGCCCGACCGAGACCGGAGCCGTGACGACCCGATCCGGTCCGTCTTCGGATTCGGGTGCGGCCGCGCGCAGCTCCGGGAGCGCCGACGAGGCATCGCGGACGACCTCCGGCGCCGGAGCCTCCGCGAAGCCGAAGCCGCCCATCCAGGGACAGTAGCGGGCGCACGCCGCGCGGCGCGAGGCCGGCTTCGCGTAGGCAAACGCAAACGCCAACCTCGCCCGCGGATTTCGAAGTGTCCTGCGCGGCCACTACGGAACGAATGGAGCCGGCGACTTCTTCCTGTGAAGAGTCGTCGGCGAGACCGGGTGGGCGGGGTGGCCGCGCGTCTCGGGCAATCCGTTGTGCCGGCCCTTCGCGAGAGAATGTTAGACTCGCGGAATAAACGGCTCGAACGTTTCGTTAGCCTCTCGGGGTAAGGGCGGAAAGCCGATCCGGCTGGCGGGGGACGCCCGCGCCGAACGAGGCAGCCCGCCATGACCATCGGAAGCCGGTCCCTCGTCTCGCCGTACCGATCGCACGAGCCATGAATTCGAAGTTTTCCGCAGACGTCATCAGATGTCGCCATTGTGGCGGTCGGGAGATCGAAGTGAGGACGAAACTTCACCGGGAGGCGCTCGTCCGCTGCTGCGGCTGCGGAGCGACGCTTTGGGCATGGCGGGAGTTTCTGCACCTCATCGAGGCGCGCTCGCCCTCCGAGGACCAGGCCGATCCCAGGGCCCGCGCAGACCCGATGCCCAGCAGGCGAAATGCCCGACGGTGACGTTTCGCGGAGCGCGGTCGAACGGTTCAGCCGACATTCACAGACTAACGATATGTTAATGATGCGCGTCGCGGTCGCAACGACCCGATGGCGATCCATTTCCGTGCAGCGCCTTGCCGTCTCTGAGCGGGACGATCGAATCGTCGCGCCGAGGCGTTTGGGAGGAGGAATACTGATGCCGGCTTACAATCTCTTCCGGCGCAAGGGAGAGGAAACCCTCTATTGCGCCGTTCCTGAGGACACGTCGGTTCCTTCCTTCCTGACGGGCGAGGCGTGGGAATGGACCGAGACGCGCTCGCACGACGCCTTGTCCGATTTCGACGCCGCCGCCGCGGAGGCGTCGGTTCTCGCCAACGGATTCTATCTCTTCCACTCCGCGCGCGCCGCTGCCGATCTGCCAAGAAGCGAGCCCTGACAACGCTTCCTCACGGCGCTTCGTCCCGTGTTCGACGAATCGGAATAGAGTGGACGGTCGGTCCGTTATCGGCCATGACCGTCATCGCAGGAGGCCGCCGTGCGCGTGATGTCAGTCTGATCGCCAACAGTATTCGCACGCCGGGATTCGGTGCCGCGGGCGACGCGCGAGGCGGGACACGAAAGGTCTCCGACGCCCATCGCAGCGGTCGCGAATGGGGCGAGGCGGCCGCACTGCTGACGCTGATGGCCATGGAACAGGCCCGCGATGCGGGCGGGATGCAGGCGGCCATGAACAACCTCGGACGACTTTTCAGTCTCGCCGTCCGCACGGTGAGCGAAAGAAGCGGAAAGGCGGTGGCCGTCGCCTTCGCCTCAGCCGCGATCGCCATCATTCACGACCTGATCGCGGGATTCGACGACATCCTCGACCCGACGGCCTATCGGATACGCCCGAGGCCGGCGCAGGAGGCGATCCCGCGAGACGGCCGCGCCCTGGCCAAGGGAGTCCGATGAAGGAGAGCATGGAGGCGGCGCTGACATTCGCGCTCGTCGCCGGACCGATCGCGGCGGGCATCGGCGTGACGTTCGGAATGACTGCTTCCGTGCTGAGAAGGTTGCGTTCGAGCCGCGCTATCGCCGCATTAATCGCCCGGCCGCTCCCACCGCCCGCTCTCCGCTGACCTGAAGATCGCGTCGATGACTTTCATGTTGGCGATCGCGTCCTCGATCGGCCAGTCGGGCGTCTTTTCGCCCAGGACGACGCGGGAAAAATCGTCGCCCTGCAGCGTGTATTGGTTGCAGGGCGGGATCTCCTCCACGGCGATCTTCGAGCCGGCGAGGTCGCTGCCGTCGTCGACGAGAACGCGGCTCGGCTCGTCGGGCTTGGCGTTGAACGGGATCTGGACCTCGACGCGACCCTTCGTGCCGACGATCTGGACGCGCTGATAGGCGACGAGCTGCGTCGAGCAGATGAAGCTCAAGTGGCGCGCCCCCGGGAATGCGGCGAGCGCGCTCGTCATCCGGTCGGTACCGAGAGCAGGATCGCGGTCGATGAGGCCGACGACTCTGTCGGGCTCCGCGCCGAAGATATAGCGCGCGGTGAGGATCGCGTAGCAGCCGATGTCGTAGAGGCCGCCGCCGCCGATATCCGCCTGATTGCGGATGTTGGCGGGATCGGCGTTGTAATAGGAGAAGAACGTCTGGATGGCGCGCACGTCGCCGATCCGCCCGCTGCGGGCGATCTCGCGGGCTCGCTGCCATTGCGGGTGGTGGCGGACCATGAAGGCCTCGACGACATGCCGGCCGGTGCGCTCGCGCGCCTCGATCAGGAGTTCCGCTTCCGGCCGCGACAACGCGATCGGCTTCTCGCAGAGGACGTGCTTGCCGGCCTCCATGGCCTTGACGGTCCAGGGGACGTGCAGGTGGTTCGGCAGCGGGTTGTAGATCGCGGTGATGTCGGGATCGGCGAGCAGCTCCTCGTAGGAGCCGTAGACCTTCCCGATGCCGAGGCGGGCGGCGACCTCTCGTCCGCGGGCGAGATCCCGCGAGGCGATCGCGTCGACCCGCACAATCTCGCCGCGCTGCATCGCCGGGATGACCTTTTCGGTCCCGATCTTTGCCGTGCTCAGGACTCCCCAGGAAACGCTGCGCGCCATCGCCGTCCATCCTCGTTGCAAGCGGGCGCCACGTTAGCGAGAGGCGCGCGAGCGTCAACCGTAGAAGGCCGGACGCGGCTCGAGGCGCACCGCCGCCGGGCCTTCCCGCTCGAGGGCCGCAAGGCAGGCGGCGGCCGTCGCCGTTGCGGCGTAGCCGTCCCAGGCGCTGGCGCCGGCGGGGACGCCCGTCCGGACCGAATCGACGAAGGCCTGGAGCTGGCTCCGGTAGGCCGCCGCAAAATGCGCGCGCCAATCCTCGGCGAAGCTTGCGGCGTCCCGGCCCTCGGTGCGGACGCGCAGCGGTGGCTGCGGCGCGAGCGCGATCGCGCCGGCCTCGCAGACGAGTTCCGCACGCACGTCGTAGCCGTAGCGCGCATTCACGAACACCTCGATGTCGACGAGGATTCCCTGCCGCGTCTCGAGCACGACGAATTGCGGATCCGCGAGGCCCCCCGAAGCGCGAGGCTGACGCCGGAAGATGGTCGCCGAGGCGAATTCGTCCTCAAGGAGAAACCGCGCGATGTCGATCTCGTGCACGGCCGAATTGCTGATCAGCATGCCGGAATCGAACGAGGGCGGAACGCTCGCGTTCCGATGGACGCAATGCATCAGGAGGGGCGCGCCGAGCCCGCCCGCAACGATGGCGCTGCGCATCGCGAGGTAGCCGGGATCGAAGCGGCGCATGAAGCCGACCTGGACGAGGCGCCGGCCGAAGGCGGTCTCGGCGGCGACGATGCGCAGGCAGCCCTCGATCGTCGGCGCAAGCGGCTTCTCGCAGAGCACCGGCTTGCCGGCCGCAAGGCAGGCGAGGACGAGGCTCTCATGGGTCGGATCGGGCGAGGCGATCAGCACCGCCTCGACGGTGGGGTCGGCGATCAGGTCGCGGGCGTCCGCATGTACGCGGTCGGCGCCGCTCGCGGCCGCCACGGCGGCGGCCCGGGCTCCATCCGTGTCGGAGATCGCCGCGAGCGCCGCGCCCTTGACTGAACGCGCCAGCGTCAGGGCATGGTCGCCGCCCATGATGCCGGCGCCGATGACGCCGATCCGAAGGTCCATGCCCAGCCCCCTGTTTGCCCGCGCCCGGCACAGCTTAGAGCGCGGCCCGCGGGAGGGAACACCCCCCGCGAAAAGGCAATCTGCGTTGACAATGTGAAATGATTTTGAAATGCTAATTGTCAGACCAAATCATGGGAGGATCTTTCCGCGCCCCACCGCTTGGGCCAGCGGGGAGAAGCTGTGCGACATTGCCAATCGCATTGATCATCGGACAGACGCGATGCCGAGCCATTCGAGACTGAGGACCGTCGACAGCGTCCGGCGGGCGGCGGAACGGCGGCTTCCGCGCGGGCTGTTCGAGTATGTCGACCGCGGAACCGAGCAGGAGATCGCGCTGCGCCGCGACCGGCCCGCCTACGACCGCATCAAGCTCGTGCCGCGCGTCCTCGTCGACGTCTCGAAGCGGTCGACGGCGCAGACGCTGTTCGGCCGCGAGGTGGCGATGCCGGTGGCGATCGCGCCGACGGGTTCGGCCGGGCTCGTCTGGCATCGCGGCGAAATCGCGCTTGCCCGGGCTGCGGCGGCGAAGGGCATTCCGTTCACCCTGGCGACGCGCTCGATGGCGGCGATCGAGACCGTCGCGGCGGAGGCCGGCGGCACGCTCTGGCTCCAGCTCTACGCTTCCGCCGACCGCGCCTTTTCCAGCGCGCTCCTCGCCCGCGCCGCCGCCGCGGGTTTCGAGGCGCTCATCGTCACCGTCGACACGCCGACGACGCCGCGCCGCGACTACAACGAGGAGAACGGCTTCTCGATTCCCTTCAGGCCGACGGTGCGCGGGCTCGCCGATATGCTGCGCCATCCGCGTTGGCTCGCGGAAGTCCTCGGTCCCTATCTGCGCGAAGGCGGGCTGCCGCGGCTCGAGAACATGCCCGGCCGGCCGCGCATCACCGAGGGTCTTCCGGCGTCGTCGATACTCGACGGCAAGCTCACCTTCGACGACCTTCGCGCGCTTCGCGAGCAATGGCCCGGCCCCTTCGTCGTGAAGGGAATCCTGCATCCCAAGGATGCGGTCCGGGCGGTCGATCTCGGCGCCGACGCGATCGTGGTCTCGAACCACGGCGGCCGCAACCTCGACAGCGCCGCGACGCCGATCGAGGTCCTGCCTTCGATCGTCGCCGCGCTCGACGGCCGGGCGGCCGTGCTCGTCGACGGCGGCATCGAGCGCGGCAGCGACATCGCGAAGGCTCTGGCCCTCGGTGCAAAAGCCGTGCTCGTCGGGCGCGCGACGCTCTACGGCACCGCCGTCGCGGGCCAGGCCGGCGCCGAGCACGTCCTGTCGATCCTCGAACGCGAACTTCTCTACACGATGGCGATGCTCGGCTGCCCGCGCATCGCCGATCTCGGACCGGGCATTCTGCACGACCCGGCCGCGAAGCCCGCCCGCTCTCCGCCCGCGAGCCCACGCCGCAGCGCGGCAAGCCTGGGCGCCAAGACCCGGTGACCGCCATGCACATCAGCAGCCTTGACGTCTGGACTCCGAAGATTCAGGACGAGGTTCGAGCGCACCTGCCGGAGGGTTTCACGATCCGCTTCGCCGCCTCCTACGACGAGAGCGAGCAGGCGCGGCTCGCCGCCGAGGCCGATTTCATCCTCGCCGGCTGGGCCGGGGTAACCGGGGCGATGATCCGCACCGCACCGCGGCTGCGCATGATCCAGAAGTGGGGCATCGGCGTCGATCGCATCGACCTCGCGGCAGCAGAGCGCGCCGGCGTCGTCGTCGCCATCGCGGCGGGCTCGAACGCGAGCGCGGTCGCCGAGCACGCAATCATGCTGATGCTCGCCGTCTACCGCCGGCTCTCGCTCATCGACGCCGCGACCCATGACGGGCGCTGGCTCTTCGCAGAGATGCGCGAGCGCTGCTTCCAGCTCCGGGGCAAGACTGTCGGCCTCGTCGGCTTCGGCCACATCGGTCGCGCCGTCGCGAAAAAACTGTCCGGCTTCGAGGTCTCGGTGCTCTACCGAGATCCGGTCGAGCCGCCGCCCGAGGTCGCGCGGGCGCTCGGGGCGGAAGCGGTCTCCTTCGACGCACTCCTCGCCCGCAGCGACGTCGTCAGCCTGCATCTTCCAGGCGGCGCGGCGAACCGGCACGTCATCGACGCGAAGGCGCTGGCGCGGATGAAGCGCGGGGCGGTCCTTGTCAATACGGCGCGCGGCGACGTCCTCGACGAGACGGCGCTGTGCGAGGCTTTGCGCAGCGGCCATCTCATGGGCGCGGGCCTCGACGTCTACGAGCCCGAGCCGCCGCGCCCGAACAATCCGCTGCTCGCCTTCGACCAGGTCGTGCTGACGCCACACACCGCGGGCAGTGTCTTCGACAATGTCGGCAACGTCGCTCGGCACGCCTTCGGCAACATGCTGAAGGTTATGCGCGGCGAGGATCTCAGCGCCGCCGATGCCGTCGTCCTGCCGCAGGGCCGCCGCGGCCCGGCGGGAGGCGCCTCGTGACGGCGGCCGGCGCAGCGCCGCGGCTCGTCAATCCCGCGAAGCGGCGGATGCAGGCGGACGAACTTGCGCTCGGCCTCATCGTGCGCGTCGCCCGCTCCGTCGAGATCGCCCGGATCGCCGCCGCCACCGGCCACGATTTTCTCTTCATCGACGCGCAGCATGCCGCCTTCTCGCCCGAGACCGTCGGCCAGATTGCGCAGGCGGCGCATGGCAGCGGCGTCGCGCCGATCGTGCGCGTGCGCGGCTGCGACGATCCGAACCTGCCGCTCTATCTCGACGTCGGCGCGACCGGCATCATCGTGCCCGACGTCAACAGCGCCGAGGAGGCGCGTCGCGCCGCCCGCGCCGCGAAGTTCGCGCCGATCGGCCGGCGCTCCCTGCCGGGGCCGATGCCGCTCCTCGATTTTGCGCCGGTGCCGGCCGCGGAGGCGACCCGCGCCGTCAATGACGCGACCCTCCTCGTCTGCATGATCGAGACGCGCTCCGGCGTCGAGAACGCCGAGGCGATCGCCGCCGTCGAGGGCGTCGACGTCGTCCATGTCGGCTGCGTCGACCTCGTCTTTGACCTCGGCGAGCCGGACGCCTTCGGCAGTGCTGCCACGATGGCGGCGGTGGAGCACGTCATCGCGGCGGCTCGCGCCAGCGGCAAGTTCGCCGGCGTCGGTGGCGACCGCGATCCCGAGCGCCAGGCCCACTATGTCCGCAAGGGCGTCCGCTTCATGACGACGCAGACGGATATCGGGCTCCTGATGGCCGAGGGCGGGCGCGTCGTCGGCAAGCTCCGCCGCCTGCGCTGACGCGCACACCGTCGCTCGTTCACACCGATGCCATGCCCCGGGAGACTATCGTGAGACATCTCTTCAGAACCGCCGCCCTCGCCGCCGCGTCGATGCTCGCCGCCTTCAGTGCCGCGGCGCAAACCTGGCCGACCCGGCCGATCACCCTCGTCGTTCCCTTCGCGGCGGGAAGCGGCAGCGACACCGGCGCACGCATCGTCGGCGAATATCTCGGCGCCGCGCTCGGGCAGCGTCTCGTCGTCGAGAACCGCGTCGGCGCGGTCGGTGCCATCGGCGCAGCCGCGGTCGCCCGCGCGCAGCCCGACGGCTACACGCTGCTCGTCGGCACGAACTCGACCCACGGCAGCAACCCGGCCCTGCTCGCGACGATGCCCTACGATCCGATCAAGGACTTCGTGCCGATCGCGCGCGTCGGCATCTTCACCTATTTCGTCGTCGTCAATCCGGGCCTGCCGATCCGCTCCATGGCGGACCTCGTGGCGGAAGCGAAGGCGAAGCCGGATCAGCTCTCCTACGGCTCCGGCAGCTCGACGAGCCTCGTCATGGCGGAGACTTTTTTGCGCGGCGTCGGCATCAAGGCCCTGCGCGTGCCCTACACCAGCAACCCGCCGGCCCTCACCGACATCATCGCCGGCCGCGTCTCCTTCATGTTCGTCGACGTCTCGACGAGCATCTCGCATGTGCGCGAGGGCGCTCTGCGGGCGATCGCGATCACCTCGCCGACGCGCAGCTCCGTCGTCCCGGACGTGCCGACGATCAAGGAGACCGTGCTGCCGAACTTCGACATGGAATCTCGGATCGGATTTTACGCGCCGGCCGGCACGCCGCAGCCGATCGTCGAGCGCCTGGCCGGCGAGATCGGGAAGGTCCTCGCCCTGCCGGCGGTCAAGGAACGGCTCGCCCAGCTCGGAGTCGACATCCGCCCGCTCGCCGGCGCCGACTTTTCGGCCTTTACCAAGTCGGAGGTTGAGAAATGGACCCGTTTCGTGCACGAAGCGGGCATTCAGCCGAACTGAGGCATCGGCCGGGGAGGAAGGGTGCAGGCACACGTCGTCTTCATCGCATCGCCGCTCGAAGCCGAGCATGTCGAGACGATCCGGGCGGTCGACCGCGATCGGCTCGAAGTGATCCACGAGGCGGATTGCCTCGGCACGCCCCGCTACGTCGCCGATCACAAGGGCAGGCGGGTCGAGCGGAATCCGGAGCAGGAGCGGCGCTGGCGCGACGGTCTCGCCCGGGCGGAGATCCTTTGGGACTTCCCGCCGCCCGACAAAAACGGCCGGAGCCTCCTCGCCGATGCGCCCGGGCTGAAATGGGTCCAGACCACGAGCACGGGCGTCGGCCAACTCGTCAGGCTGCACGGCCTCGACGGTTCCGACCTCCTCGTCACGACGGCGCGCGGGGTTCATGCCGGACCGCTCGCCGAGTTCGTGATGCTGGGCCTCCTCGCCCATTTCCGCGGTCTGCGCCACCTCGAGGCGGAGCAGCGCGCCCATCGCTGGACCCGCTATTGCGCGGACGAGATGGCGGGCAAGCGCCTCCTCATCGTCGGCGCCGGCGATCTCGCCCGCGGCACCGCGATCCTCGCCCGGGCCTTTCGGATGGAGGTCGAGGCGGTGGCCCGCCGCCCCGGCCTCGCCCGCGCCCACGGCGACGTCTTCGAAAGGGTCTTTCCCGTCGCTGCCCTGCACGAGCGGCTGGCCGAGGCGGATGCCGTCGTCGTCACCGTGCCGCACACCCCGGAGACGGAGACGATGATCGACGCGGCCGCTTTCGCCGCAATGAAGCCGGGCTGCGCCTTCGTCAACATCGCCCGCGGCCAGGTCGTCGACGAGGCGGCGCTGATCGACAATCTGCGCTCCGGCCGGATCGGATTCGCGGCCCTCGACGTCGCCGCGCAGGAGCCGTTGCCGCCGGAGAGCCCCCTTTGGGACCTGCCGAACGTTCTCATCAGCCCGCATTCGGCGAGCACCGTCTACGCGGAAAACGCCCGGATCACCGAGATTTTCTGCGAAAACCTCAGGCATTATCTCGCCGGCGAACGGGACAGGATGAGGAACGTCCTCGACAAGAAGCGGATGTACTGAGAACGCCCGCCGCATTGCGGCGCGGGCGATAACCCCCTAGATCAGCAAGGCGGGCGCCGCGGGCGCCGCTGGGGTGATCCTATGGCCGTCGTTCTCGACCTCCTCAACCGGGACAGTCGTCCGCGCCATCCGGAGAAGGCGCACCGGCCGGACCAGCCGGTGCTGCGCAAGCCGGACTGGATCCGGGTCAAGGCACCCGGCTCGCCGAAATGGGCCGAGACGAACCGCATCGTCCGCGAGAACAACCTCGTCACCGTCTGCGAGGAGGCCGGCTGCCCGAATATCGGCGAGTGCTGGGAAAAGAAGCACGCCACCTTCATGGTCATGGGCGACACCTGCACCCGGGCCTGCGCCTTCTGCAACGTCAAGACCGGCCTGCCGCAGGCCCTCGACGCGGCCGAGCCGGAGAGTGTGGCGACGGCCGTCGAAAAGCTCGGGCTCGAGCACGTCGTCGTTACCTCCGTCGACCGGGACGACCTGCCGGACGGCGGCGGGGAGCATTTTGCAAAGGTCATCCGCGCGATCCGGGCGCGCTCGCCGAAGACGACGATCGAAGTCCTGACGCCGGACTTCCTGCGCAAGGCCGGCGCCCTCGAGACCGTCGTCGCGGCAAAGCCCGACGTCTTCAACCACAATCTCGAAACGGTGCCGTCGAAATACCTCACCGTGCGCCCCGGTGCGCGCTACTTCCACTCGATCCGTCTGTTGCAGCGGGTGAAGGAGATCGAGCCTTCGATCTTCACCAAGTCCGGCATCATGGTCGGCCTCGGCGAGGAGCGGAACGAGGTCCTGCAGCTCATGGACGACCTGCGCTCCGCCGAGGTCGACTTCCTCACGATCGGCCAGTACCTGCAGCCGACGCGCAAGCACCATCCCGTCATCCGCTTCGTGACGCCGGACGAGTTCAAGGCCTTCGAGACGACCGCCTACGCGAAAGGCTTCCACCTCGTCTCGGCGACGCCGCTGACCCGCTCGTCCCATCATGCCGGCGAGGATTTCGCGAAGCTCAAGGCGGCGCGCCTCAACGCACTCGGCCGCTGAGCCGCGCTTCATGCGCCGGATCCTCGTCATCGGCAGTCCCGGCGCGGGCAAGAGCGTGCTCGCCCGCCGGCTCGCCGAACGCTTCGACCTGCCCCTCATCCACCTCGACCGCGAATATTTTTCCCCCGGCTGGGTCGAGATGCCCCGCGCGCTCTGGCGCGCCCGCGTCGCCGAGCTCGTGCGCCGGCCCGAATGGGTGATGGACGGCAATTATTCGAGCACCTTCGACCTGCGCGTGCCGCGGGCCGAGGCGGTCGTCTGGCTCGACCTGCCGCGCCTCACCTGCCTCGCGCGCGTTATTCGGCGGGTCCTGCGCTATTGGGGCACGACGCGGCCCGATCTCGGGCCGGACTGCATCGAACGCTTCGACTGGTCCTTTCTGCGCTTCGTCTGGTCCTATCCGACGCGGACGCGGCCGACGACGCTTGCGATGATGGCGCGCCTGCGTCCGGACCAGCGCGGCTTCACGCTGCGCTCGCGGGCGGAAATTCCGGCCCTCGAGCGTGCCCTCGATGCCCTGCGCGAGGCGGCCTGAGATGCCGACCTTCCGCATGATGCGCCCGGTCTCGCATACGGCGATGCAGATGTTCGACCTCGTCGCGGACGTGCAGCGCTATCCGGAGTTTCTGCCGCTCTGCGAGAGCCTGCGGGTGATCCGGCGCAGCCAGAGCGGGGAGGGCGTCGAGACCTTGGTCGCCGTCATGGGCGTCGGCTACAAGGCGATCCGGGAGAGCTTCACGACCCGGGTGACGATCGACCGGACCCGGCTGCGCATCCTCGTCGAATACATCGACGGGCCGTTCAACTATCTCGAGAACCGCTGGGTGTTCCGCCCGAAAGGGGCGGGCTCGGAGGTCGAGTTCTTCATCAATTACGAGTTCCGCAGCCTCGCCCTCGGCCTCCTCATGGGCTCGGTCTTCGACAAGGCCTTCCGCAAGTTCACGGAGGCCTTCGAGGAGCGGGCGGACGAGATTGTACGGTTCGCCCGAACGCTCTTCGTACCTCCCGCGGGCAGCGACGTGAGGGCTCGCATTCGCCTCTCCCCGCTTGCGGGGAGAGGGTTCGGCCTTCGGCCGAACGAGCGCAGCGAAGCGAAGCGGGGGTGAGGGGCGGCGCAGAAAGAGGCGCCCTTCGCCGACGCTGCGCCTCTTCCGGAGACGCCCCCTCACCCTCGCCTGCTGCGCAGGCTTGCTGCCTTTGGCGGCCCTCTCCCCGCAAGCGGGGAGAGGTGAGAAGCGCTCCTTTTTGACCGCGGCGAGCCGCAGTCGCGAAGTGTAAATCTGCTCGCCCCGCAAACGGGGAGAGGCGGGAGCGCGTCCGTCCGATCCGGCGCTTCCATCAATCCGCATCATGCTCTCGCGGGGACGTCAAAAACGCCTCCAGCAATCCGAGCGCATCCTCGACGGCTTTTCCGCGCACCGCCGCCCGGCCGAGATCGCCGTAACGGCGCTCGAGGTGACGGGTCGGCGCAGCCTTGGCGGCAAGGGCGAAATGGACGAGGCCGACCGGCTTCTGCGCCGTGCCGCCGCCGGGGCCGGCGATGCCGGTGATCGCCACGGCGACGTCGGCATGGGAACGGGCGAGGGCGCCCTCCGCCATGGCCCGGGCGACAGGTTCGCTGACGGCGCCGTGTGCGGCGATCGTGTCCGCGGGGATTCCCAGAAGCTCGCTCTTCGCCTCGTTCGAATAGGTGACGAAGCCGCGCTCGACGACGAGGGATGAGCCGGCGATCTCGGTGAGGAGCCCGGCGACGAGGCCGCCGGTGCAGGACTCCGCCGTCGCAATCCTGCGGCCCGCCTCCGTGTAGGCGCGGATCAGGGCGGCGGCGCGCGGGACAAGGTCGCTCGTCATGGCGGCGTCTCCGGCAGGCGGATGGTGGCGAGGGCCTGAGCGGCAAGGCCCTCCCGACGGCCGACGAAACCGAGCTTTTCGGTCGTCGTCGCCTTGAGCGAGACCTGGTCGATGCGCAGCCCGGCGATCGCCGCGATCCGCGCCCGCATCGCCTCCCGGTGCGGGCCGAGGCGGGGCGCCTCGCAAAGCAGGGTCGCGTCGAGATGGTCGATGATGCCGCCGCGGGCCCGCACCCGCGCCGCCGCATCGGCGAGGAAGCGGTCGGAGGAGGCGCCGCGCCATTGCGGATCGCCCGGCGGGAAATGCACGCCGATATCGCCCTCCGCGAGGGCGCCGAGGAGCGCGTCGGTGAGCGCGTGCAGGATCACGTCGCCGTCCGAATGGGCCTCGACGCCGCGCTCGTGCGGCAGGCGGAGCCCGCCGAGAAAGAGGTGATCGCCCGCCGTGAAGGCGTGCACGTCGAAGCCGGAGCCGATCCGGGTCGTGAGAGCCGCCACATCGCCCCTGAGGCGGCGCTCGGTCGCGGCGAAATCGGCCGCATCGGTGAGCTTGACGTTCGAAGCCTCGCCCGAAAAGAGCGCCACCCGGTGCCCGGCCCAGGCCGCGACCGCCCCGTCGTCGGTGAGGCCGACGACCCCTGCGGCGGCCGCCCGGCGATGGGCGTCGACGAGGAGGTCGAAGCGGAAGGCCTGCGGCGTCTGGACGGCGCGCAGGCTCGCTCGCTCAGGCGTCGCGGCGACGGCGCCGGCCGCATCGATCGCGGCGATGGTGTCGGAGACCGGAACGCCCGGGATCGCGGCGCCGCCATCGCCGGCCGCGGCGATGGCGCGATCGATCAGCGCCGCCGTGACGAAGGGCCGGGCCGCATCATGGACGAGGACAAGTCTCGGCGCGAGCGCCGCCAGGGCCTCGAGGCCGGCGTGGACCGAGCCCTGTCGGGTTTCGGCGCCGACGGCGGCCGGCAGAAGCCGCTCGCCTTCGCGGAAGGGTGTCACCGCCTCGGCATAGAGTTCGCCGTCGTCGGGATGGATCACCGCGAGGACGCGGTCGACCCCGCCGTGGGCGAGGAACGCCTCGAGCGTCCTCGCGAGGACGCTTTTCCCGCAGAGCAACCGGTATTGCTTCGGCAGTCCGTCACCGGCACGGGTTCCGCGCCCCGCGGCGACGATGATGGCGGCAACCGACATGGTCCCGGTGGCGCGCCGCGGACTTAGAACGGGATGTCGTCGTCGATTTCGCTGTAGCGGGAACCGCCACTCGTCGCGGGCGCCGGGCGGCGCTCCATGGGCGAGGTGCGACCGAAATCGCCGCCGCTCCGGATCTGGCCGCCGCCGTTGGCGTCCTCCTCGACCGCGCTGCCGCCACCGCGGCCGTCGAGCAGGGCGAGTTCGCCCCGGAAGCGCTGCAGGACGACCTCCGTCGAGTATTTCTCGACGCCCTGCTGATCGGTCCATTTCCGGGTCTGGAGTTGGCCTTCGACGTAGACCTTCGATCCCTTCTTCAGATACTGCTCGGCGATCCGGGCGAGGTTCTCGTTGAAGATCACGACCGAGTGCCACTCGGTGCGCTCCTTGCGCTCGCCGGTGCCCTTGTCCTTCCAGGATTTCAGAGGTGGCGATGCGCAGGTTGACCACCGGCTCGCCCGAGTTCAGCCGGCGCACCTCCGGGTCCCGCCCAAGATTGCCGACCAGAATGACCTTGTTGACGCTGCCCGCCATGGGCTCTCTCCACCGTTCTGTGCCGTCGCCGCTCTTCTGGGCCCAAGGACCCGGACGAACAAGCGCACCGGCCGCTCCAACGCTCGCCTGTCCCCGCTATTCTCGCGGGCATCGCGAGTGTTCTAGCTTTGTTCCTGGAGGAGGGCAAGGGGGGAACGGGCGGGGGAGGCTGGGGTTCGCGAGGAGGAAACGGAATCACGGGCCGGGCGCTCAGGCCCCCGATTCCCTACTGCCAAATCCCTCATTCCGCTTGAAAATTCCCCAATTCTCCCCCATCTAGGCCGCTGAAACCACAAAAGAGTTGCGGCGGCGTTTGAGCGGGGGCGAGGATGGCTCCGGGCGCGGCTGCGAGCGTCCGAAAGAGCGACCTTGAGCGACCCCAACGAACCCCGCGCCGGCACCCCCGGCGGCGAGCCGCCTGCGAGCGACATCCGGCCGGTCTCCATCGCCGACGAGATGCGCCGCTCCTACCTCGACTACGCGATGAGCGTGATCGTCAGCCGGGCGCTGCCGGATGTGCGCGACGGCCTGAAACCGGTGCACCGGCGCATCCTGTTCTCGATGCACGAGAACAACTACACGCCGGAGCGGCCCTATAACAAATCCGCCCGCGTCACCGGCGACACGATGGGCAAGTACCATCCGCACGGCAATCAGGCGATCTACGACGCCCTCGTGCGCCTGGCGCAGGACTTTTCGATGCGCCTGCCGCTCATCGACGGACAGGGCAATTTCGGCTCCGTCGACGGCGATCCGCCGGCGGCCGAGCGCTACACCGAGGTCCGCCTCGACCGCGCCGCCATTCCGCTCCTTGACGATCTCGACCAGGAGACCGTGGACTTCCAGCCGAACTACGACGGCCGCGAACGTGAGCCGGTCGTGCTGCCGGCGAAGTATCCGAACCTTCTCGCCAACGGCGCCGGCGGCATTGCCGTCGGGATGGCGACGAACATCCCGCCGCACAATCTCGGCGAGCTCGTCGACGCCTGCGTCGCGCTCATCGACAATCCGGATCTGTCGACCGAAGAACTGATCGAGATCATCCCCGGCCCGGATTTCCCGACCGGCGCCGCCATCCTCGGCCGCTCCGGCGCGCGGCTCGCCTACACGACCGGCCGCGGCTCGATCGTCATGCGCGCGACCTCGGCGATCGAGGAATTGCGCAAGGAGCGCGAGGCGATCATCTTCACCGAAATTCCCTATCAGGTGAACAAGGCGACGCTGATCGAGAAGATCGCCGAACTCGTGCGCGAGAAGAAAATCGAGGGCATCTCGGACCTGCGCGACGAATCCGATCGCGAAGGTATGCGCATCGTTATCGAGCTGAAGCGCGACGCCGTCGCCGACGTGGTGCTGAACCAGCTTTACCGCTATACGCCCTTGCAGACGAGCTTCGGCGCCAACATGGTGGCGCTGAACGGCGGCCGTCCTGAGCTGATGACGCTCAAGGACCTTCTGCGCGCCTTCATCGAGTTCCGCGAGGAGGTCGTCTCCCGCCGCACCAAGTTTCTCCTCAACAAGGCCCGCGAGCGCGCCCACGTCCTCTGCGGGCTCGCCATCGCGGTCGCCAATATCGACGAGGTCATCCGCCTCATCCGCACTGCGCCCGATCCGAATACGGCCCGGGAGGCGCTGATGGCGCGCGACTGGCCGGCGCAGGATATCGCCCCGCTCATCGCCCTTGTCGACGATCCGCGTCACACCCTCAACGCCGACGGCACCTATCGCCTCTCGGAGATCCAGGCCCGCGCCATCCTCGACTTGCGCCTGCAGCGCCTTACCGCGCTCGGCCGCGACGAGATCGGCGACGAGTTGAAGAAGCTCGCCGACGAGATCTCCGACTATCTCGACATCCTGCGCTCGCGCGTGCGCATCATGGCAATCGTCAAGGAGGAGCTTTCAAAAATTCGCGCCGATTTCGCGACGCCGCGCCGGACGCAGATCCTCGATTTCGAGGCGGACGTCGACGACGAGGACCTGATCGCGCGTGAGGACATGGTCGTCACGGTCTCGCATGCCGGCTACATCAAGCGCGTGCCGCTCTCGACCTACCGGTCACAGCATCGGGGCGGCAAGGGCCGCTCGGGCATGACGACCCGCGACGAGGATTTCGTCACGCGGCTCTTCGTCGCCAATACGCATACGCCGGTTCTGTTCTTCTCCTCGCAGGGCCAGGCCTACAAGGAGAAGGTCTGGCGGCTGCCGCTGGCGGCGCCGAACGCGCGCGGGAAGGCCCTCGTCAACATGCTCCCGCTCGATGCCGGCGAGCGCATCACCACGATCATGCCGATGCCCGAGGACGAGGCGTCCTGGGACCGGCTCGACGTCATGTTCGCGACCTCGCGCGGCACGGTCCGCCGCAACAAATTGTCGGATTTCATCCAGGTCAACCGCGGCGGCAAGATCGCCATGAAGCTCGACGAAGGCGAGGCCATCGTCGACGTGCAGATCTGCACCGAACGGGACGACGTGCTGCTGACGACCGCCAACGGCCAGTGCATCCGCTTCGCGGTGCCGGAGGTGCGCGTCTTCAAGGGCCGCGATTCCATGGGCGTGCGCGGCATCGCGCTCGGCCGGGGCGACGCCATCATCTCGATGGCGATTCTGCGCCATGTCGAGGCGAGCCCGGAGGAACGCGCAGGCTATCTGAAAATGCGCCGCGCCGTGACCGGGGAGGGCGCCGGACCGGACGTGGAGACGGTCGACGACGATCTCGACGATGACATCGTCGAGGCCGAAACGCCGGCCCCGGAGCGCGAGGCGGACTCGGCCATCGGCCGCTATGCCGAGATGAGCGCCGGGGAGCAGTTCATCCTGACGATTTCTGAGCGCGGCTTCGGCAAGCGGACCTCGTCTTACGAATACCGGATCACCGGCCGCGGCGGCAAAGGCATCACCGCGATGGCGGTGAACAACCGTAACGGCAAGCTCGTCGCCTCCTTCCCGGTCCAGGACGGCGACCAGATCATGCTCGTCACGAACGACGGCCAGCTCATCCGCGTGCCGGTCGATGGCATCCGTATTGTCAGCCGCGGCATGCAGGGCGTCACCGTGCTCGCAACCCGCGACGGCTCCCGCGTCGTCTCCGTCGAACATATCGAAGGCGAGGACCCCGAAGAGAGCGGCGAGGCCGAAGCGGAGTAGGGATCATCGCGCGCGTTTGCCTCTGCCCGCTTGCGGGTTGCCGGATTCACGCGCGGATGGGCGGGGCTTAGGAGTCCCACTCGCAAATCAAAACACACCCCTAATTCTGCCTGTCCGGTTCATGAATCCCGTCTCAACCCAAACCACCTCATCCTGAGAGCTTGTAAATCTTTCAGATAAGAGGCGCGGGCCCGCCTCTCCCCGCTTGCGGGGAGAGGGCTGCCGAAGGCAGCAAGCCTGCGAAGCAGGCGAGGGTGAGGGGGGCGTGGCGAAGAGGGCGCGGTGGCACGGGAAGGCGCCTCTTCCGGAGACGCCCCCTCACCCCCGCTTCGCTTCGCTCCGCTTGTTTCGGCAAAAGCCGAAACCCTCTCCCCGCAGGCGGGGAGAGGCGAATCCAAGACGCGGTCGCAAAGATGACGAGCGATGCTTTCTCGTCGATTACGGCTTTGCCGCCGGCGGCATCGTCGTGCTCGCGGGCGGGGCCGTGTTCGTCGTCGACGAGGACGCACTGCGGGCGCTGTAGTGGAATTCCGGCGCGGCCTGAAGATCCGCCTTCGTCATCTTGACGGTTGCCCGGTCCGGCACGCCGTCATTGTCCACCGTCGTCGTCGCCATCGTCGTGCTGCCCGTCGTTGCGGGCGCGTTCGGATTCGCCGGCATCGCCACGCCGGCGGTGGGCGCCGCGGCGGTGCGGGCGGGCTCGTCGACGAATGTCAGCTCGGAATAGGGAAAAGCGACGTCCTTGGTACCGATGCCGAGGAAGCCGCCCACTCCGACGACGACGGCTTGAATTCTACCGTCCTTGTCGAAGATCAACTCGTCGATGTCGCCGATCTTGGCGTTGTCCGACCCGTAGACGTCGACGCCGATCAGCTTCGATCCGCGCATCTGGTCGGAGGCCAGCACCGTCACGAACTGGGTCGATGCGGCCGCAGGCGACATCGCCGGTTTCTCCGCAATCGCAGCAGCCGGCGGCGCAGCCGTCTGCGCCAGGGCAAATCCCGTCGAAAGGGCGGTCGCCGCAAGCGCTGCGGCAAATGTGGTCGTTCGCATCAATTCCTCCATTGTCTGTCATCCCCGAGCGGCGCTCGGGGGAGAACGGCGAAGCGTGCCGGACGTTTCACGCGATTCTTCGAAGACCGCCGGGCTGGCGGCGCACCGAATCGCTTCGCGCACACCCGGACGCAGCTGAAAAAAGCCTCGCCGTCGGCTCTGCGGGAGAAACGTCGCAGAACACGAAGCTGTTCCGCCTATTCCGCGGCCTCTTTGGCGGAAGGTTGCGCAGGTTTAAGTCGCGTCGCGAGGCCGAGAAGGGCGCGGTCGTGGAGCACGACCATGCGCTCCTTCGGCTTGAGCCAATCGAGCGCGTCCTCGATCGTTTCGGCATCGACGAGCTTGGCTTCAGCCAGCGCCCGGTCGGGCTCGATCTCGCCGCGGCGCCTGGGCGGCGTCAACGGCAGCATCGCCTCATGCTGCTCGCGCAGATACGGCTCCATGAAGATCGCGAGCATCCCGTCGGCGTCGTCGAAACCGAGGCGCGCATTGCGCGCCTGCAATTCGTTGGCGCGCGTCGCGATGGCGGGGGGCCGATATTCCTCCGGCGTGCGCAACAGCCCGATCTTCTTCAAGGCGAGGCCGACGGCGAGCTGGCCCGAGAGCCAGGAAAGCGGAATGGCGAGCAGAAGGCCGACGATCGTCGGCGACATCCATAAGAAGAGCGAGGTCGCGATGGTGAAGGCGGAGACGCCCGCGAAGGCGCCGAGCGCCGCGTGCCAGCGATGCCGCCGGACGATGTCGCGGAACGGGATCGAGCCGTCGTCCCGCCGCTGCGGCCGCCAGCCGGTGTCGCGCCCGAGCAGGATCTGGAACACGGAGCCCGACTGGATCAGCATCAGGATCGGCGCAAGGAGCGCCGAGAACACGATCTCGATCGCTGCCGAGAGCACGAGCCTGATCGCGCCGCCGCAGGCGCGCCGACCGGCGCTGCGCGTCAGCATCAGGAGAAGGCCGAAGATCTTCGGCGCCAGCAGGATACCCATGGTGAGGGCGAACAGCGCCAGCGCTCGTTCGGGATCGAACCGCGGCCAGACCGGGAAGAGGCGGAAGTCGCGGGCGAAATATTCGGGCCGGATATAGGTCGTCTGCAGGACGAGGGCGATACCGACGATGAGCTGGAAGAGCCAGAACGGCGAGGCGAGGTAGGACATGATGCCGGTCGCGAAATGCTGCCGCGTGGGCAGTTTCAGGCCTTTCGCGCCGATCACCCGCGTGTGCTGGAGATTGCCCTGGCACCAGCGCCGGTCGCGGGCGGAGAGGTCGATCAGCGAGGGCGGACTTTCCTCGTAGGAGCCCTCGAGCTCCGGCAGCATGTAGACGGTCCAGCCGGCGCGCCGGATCAGGGCGGCCTCGACGAAGTCGTGGCTCAGGATATGGCCGCCGAGGGGCGGCCGGCCCTTGAGATCCGGCAGGCCGGCATGGGCGGCGAAGGCGGCCGTGCGGATGATCGCGTTGTGGCCCCAGTAGTTGCCGTCGCGGCCCATCCAGGCGGACAGGCCCGTCGCGATCACCGGCCCGTAGACCCGCGCCGCGAATTGCTGGAGGCGCGCGAAGAAGGTGTTGCGGTTGATGATCAGCGGCAAGCGTCTGGATGATGCCGGCGTCGGGATCGGCCTCCATCGCCGCGGCGAGGCGCACGATGCAGTCGCCGGTCATCAGGCTGTCCGCGTCGAGCACCAGCATGTGCTCGTAGTGCCCGCCCCAGCGGGACGACGAAATCGGCGATGTTGCCGGCCTTGCGGTGATAGTTCTTGGGCCGGTGGCGGTAGTAGATGCGAGCGTTCGGCCCGAGGCGCCCGCGCAGCTCGAGGAAGGCGCGCTCCTCCGCGACCCAGGCGTCGGGATCGGTCGAATCGGAGAGCGACGAAATAGTCGAAGGCTCCGCCGTGGCCCGTCGCCTCGACGGATTCGCGGATCGCCTCGAACGCCGCGAAGGTGCGCGCGGTCTTCTCGTTGTAGACCGGCATGACGACGGCGATCTTCGCCGCGAGGCTGCGCGGCAGCGCGCCGCCGCCGCCGCGGCTGACGAGGAGCACGAGGAAGCCGAGGAGGGCGCTCGTGAACGCCACCGCGATCCACGAGAAGTTCATCGTGAAAAGCGCGAGCAGGAGCCACTGCAGGATCGTCGTGCGGCTCACCGACACGACCTGGTACATCTCCCAGGCGCCGTAGGCGGTGAGGAGGAGGCGCGCCGCCAAAGACGAGAAGGCGCGCGAGCCAGGGCGTCGCACTGAGCTGCGGCGCGGCGAGGCGGCGCTCCGAGCCTTCGGGCCATGCGCGCAGCGACTGCGTCGGCATGTTGAGATGCCGCTCGGGCGGCATCGCAGGCTCGGTCCGCGGCAGTGCGGTCACGACCGGCTCGGCGATGCTCACGGTGTCCAGCGGTAGAGCCATGTTTCGCTAATTGGCTTTCCGCCCGATTGCAGGATCAGGCGCATCTCGCACGAATTTTCGTTTCCAGGGTCGAGCTCGAAGGACGACGCGGACGGTCTTGCGGTCCGGATAGGGCCAAACCCTGAGAAACTGAATCGGACCCCGGACCAACGGTCAGGACGGGTTTAAGGTCCGCCAGGGCGTCCGCAGAGATGTCGCCGGTGAAGTCGACTAAAAAGCGGCGGCGGCGGCCGCCGCTGCCGCGGCCGATCCGGGTCGCCGTGACGATGGCGAGCGGCGGCCGGTCCGGTGGCTGCCAGCACCAGTACTGCCGGTAGGCGAGCGCCACTTCCGAGTTCGCCGCCATCACGGCCTTCGGCCGCCAATAGGCGAGGATGTTGTCGTTGATTTCGGCATCGCTCGGGATTTCGAGGAGCTGGACGCTGCCCTGGCCCCAGTCGCCCAGCGGCTCGATCCAGAGCGAGGGCCGCCGCTCGAAGCGCTGGTCGTCGTCCTGGAAACGCCTCGTAGGCGCGGTCACGCTGAATCAGGCCGAAGCCCCTCGGGGAGTGTCGACAAAGGCCGAAATTTGCAGCGTTTCCGGGTTGTGCGAGCGGCCGCCAGAGCCATTCGCCCTGGCCGTTGAGGATCTGCAGGCCGTTCGAACTCGAAGACGGCCGGGCGCGCGTCGTCGAAATTGCGCCGGTCATTGCGGGCCGAAGAGGTAGGTCGAGGTCATGCCGCCGAGGCCGACATGCTCGAGATTGACGCGCGGGAACAGGCTCGTCTCGACGTCGACGATGGTCACCTCGCCGGGCCGGAAAGTCATGCGCACGGCGCCGCTCGTCGATCTCCGAATCGATGATGCCGTGGATGGTGATGGCGTTGCTGCCGGCGACGGGACGCTCGAGCCAGAAGGCCCGGAAGACCGGGAATTCCTCGCCGCGAGTCTCGGCCGGCTTCAGGGTGAGGGCGCGGGCGACGACGCCGAAATTCTGGCCGCGGGCGAGCGCACGGAAGAAGGTGGCGCCCTGCACGATGGCGAAGTCCGTCGGCGTTCCGTTGCCGAACGGCGTGAGCAGGCGGAAGCCGGAAAAGCCGATGTCGGCGGTCGTCGGCGGGACGGCGAGCTGGCCGTAGTCGAACTTCGAGCGGTCGTAGGCGAGGCGCCGGATGCTGCCGTCCTCGACGAAGAAGAGGGCGACCTGGTTGGTGAAGACGAAGCCGCGGTGCAAGGGCTCGACCGAGATGCCGCGGCCATCCGCCCAGATCGTCGCGCCGGGGGCGCTGCGGATGGCGATGTACTGGTCGTAGGTGAGGTTCCCGAAGGGTCCGGCAGGTCCCCGGGCGGCGCCTGGAAGGGACGCTTGGCGAGCTGGCGGGCGACGTCGGTCACCATGCCCGGCTCGAAGCGCTGTCCGTCGCCGAGAACCTGCTGGATGATCGCCTGCGGCGCGGTGTTCTGCGCCCTCGCCGGCGGGGCGGCGAGCAAGGCTGCCGTGGCGCCGAGCGACGCCAGCACCTCGCGCCTGTTCAAGGCATGGGGAGAGGATGTCTCCGGACGATCCGGCAAAGTCTTACTCTTCGACTGGGGCGGCCAGGTCAGGGGGCTTGACCTTATCCTATCGGCTTTTGGCGCGGCGAAGTAAACGGCGGTCGCAAGTGAGCGTGGCGATTTGGCGGCGAAAGGCGCATTGCGGCTTTCCCGACCGTGGGTTAGCTCCTTCGCCATCGCCCCGGCACGCATCATGTTCGGGAATTGCCGATGCCCGCAGATGTTGCCGCTCGCACCTGCCTTGCCGTCGTCCTCGCCGCCGGCGAGGGGACCCGGATGAAATCCGCGCGGCCGAAGGTGCTGCACGAGGTCGCCGGATTGGCCATGCTCGGCCATGTCCTGAAAGCGGTGGCTGGCGCCGGCGCAGGCCGCATCGCGGTGGTGATCGGGCCCGATCGCGCCGATGTCGCGAAAGTGGCCGGCGCCACGGTTCCCGGGGTCGAGACCTTCGAGCAGCGCGAGCGTCTCGGCACGGCGCATGCGGTCCTGAGCGCCCGCGCGGCCCTGGCGCTCCCGGTTGACGATGTCGTCGTCGCTTTCGCCGACACGCCGCTCGTGACGGCCGAGACCTTCGCCCGCCTGCGGGCGCCGCTCGCCGGGGGAGCCGCCGTCGCCGTTCTCGGCTTCGAGGCAGCGGACCCGACCGGCTATGGCCGCGTCATCCTGCGCAACGGCCGCCCGGCGGCGATCCGCGAGCACCGCGACGCCTCGGTCGAGGAGCGGGCAATGGCCCTCTGCAATGCCGGCCTGATGGCGCTGCGGGGCGACGTCGCGCTGGCGATCCTCGAAGCGATCGGCAACGAGAACGCCCAGCGCGAGTACTATCTCACCGATGCGGTCGAGATCGCCGACCGCCACGGGCCTCGGCCACGGCCCTCGTCGTGGCCCCGGAGGAGGAAGTCCAGGGCATCAACGACCGCCGCGCAGCTCGCCCGCGTCGAGAAGGTCTACCAGGAGCGCCGGCGCCGCGAGGTGATGCTGTCCGGGACCACGCTGATCGCGCCGGACACCGTCTTTTTCAGCCACGACACCGTCGATCGGCCGCGACACGTCGTCGAGCCGAACGTGGTCTTCGGTCCGGGCGTCAGCGTCGAGGAGGGCGCGATGATCCACGCCTTCTGCCATCTCGAAGGCGCCCGGGTCGGCCCCGGCGCGCCACGTCGGGCCGTTCGCACGCCTGCGGCCGGGCACGGTGCTCAGGGCAGAAGGCGAAGGTCGGCAACTTCGTCGAGATCAAGAACGCCGATGTCGGGCCGGGCGCCAAGGTCAGCCACCTGACCTATATCGGCGATGCGAGCGTCGGCGCGGAGGCGAATATCGGTGCCGGCACCATCACCTGCAACTACGATGGCTTCGTCAAATCGCGGACCGAAATCGGGGCCGGGGCCTTCGTCGGGTCGAATTCCTCGCCTCGTCGCGCCGGTGACGATCGGCGAGGGCGCCTATGTCGGCTCGGGTTCGGTGATCACGCACGACGTACCCGGCGACGCGCTTGCGGTAGCGCGCGGCCGTCAGGTCTCCAAAGAGGGCTGGGCGAGGACCTTCCGCGAGCGCTCGCTGGCCGCGAAAGTGGGCCGGCGCGTGAATGAGGAAACATCCTGACATATTCCGTCACGCAAGTTGATTTGAGCACGCGGGAAGCGCGGCGTAGCACCGCCGGCTGGTTGAGGATGGGAACGACGTCCATGTGCGGCATCGTGGGGATTCTCGGCAAGGACGCCGTCGCGACGCAGGTCGTCGAGGCGCTGAAGCGGCTGGAATACCGGGGCTACAATTCCGCCGGCGTCGCCACCCTCGAAGGGGGCCGGCTGACCCGGCGCCGGGCCGAGGGCAAGCTTCGCAACCTCGAGTTGAAGCTGTCGCAGGCGCCGCTCTCCGGCGCCATCGGCATCGGCCACACCCGCTGGGCGACCCACGGCAAGCCGAACGAGACCAATGCCCATCCGCATGCCACCGACCGGCTCGCGGTCGTCCACAACGGCATCATCGAGAATTTCCGCGAGCTGAAGCAGCGAGCTCGCAGGCGAAGGGCGTCCGCTTCGAGACCGAGACCGACACCGAAGTCGTGGCCCAGCTCGTCACGCGACGAGATGCGCCAGGGCCGCTCGGCGGTCGAGGCCGTGGCGGCGACCCTGCCGCGGCTGCGCGGCGCCTTCGCGCTCGGCTTCCTCTTCGCCGGGCGAGGAAGATCTCCTGATCGGGGCGCGGCACGGGGCGCCGCTCGCCATCGGCTACGGCGACGGCGAGATGTATCTCGGCTCGGACGCCCTTGCGCTGGCGCCGTTCACGGACGAGGTCTGCCTATCTCGAGGACGGCGACTGGGCGATCCTGAACCGCGGCGGCGCCGAGATCCGCGACGGCACGCAACGCGCCGTCGAGCGGCCGCGGGTGAAGATCCACGACCGGCTCGTTCATGGCCGACAAGGGCAATCACCGCCACTTCATGGCGAAGGAGATCCACGAGCAGCCCGAGGTCGTCGGCCGCACGCTCGGCCCACTACGTCAACTTCGCCGCCGGCAAGGTCGACTTGCCCTTCGACCTGCCGTTCGACTTCAAGGACGTGAAGCGGCTCTCGATCTCCGCTTGCGGCACGGCCTATCTCGCCGGGCTGATCGCGAAGTATTGGTTCGAGCGGCTGGCCCGCCTGCCGGTCGAGATCGACGTTGCCTCCGAGTTCCGCTACCGCGAGGCGCCGCTGGAGCCGGGTGACGTCGCGCTCTTCGTCTCGCAATCCGGCGAGACCGCCGATACCCTCGCTTCGCTGCGCTACGCGAAGTCGCAGCAGCAGCACATCCTGTCGGTCGTCAACGTGCCGACCTCGACGATGGCCCGCGAGAGCACGGTCGTCGCGCAGACGCTTGCCGGGATCGGAGATCGGCGTCGCCTCGACCAAGGCCTTCACCTGCCAGCTCACGGTGCTCCTCTGCCTCGCGATCGCCGCGGGCAGGGCGCGGGGCACGCTCTCCGCCGCCGCGGAAGAAGGACCTCGTCGACGCGCTCATCGCCGTGCCCGGCCTGATGAGCGAGGCGCTGAAGCGGGAGGGGCAGATCGAGGCTCTTTCGCGCGAACTCTCGAAGGCGAAGGATGTGCTCTATCTCGGCCGCGGCACCTCCTATCCGCTGGCCCTGGAAGGGGCGCTGAAGCTCAAGGAAATCTCCTACATCCATGCCGAGGGCTATGCCGCGGGCGAACTGAAGCACGGACCGATCGCGCTGATCGACGAGTCGATGCCGGTCATCGTCATCGCGCCGCACGATCCGCTGGTTCGAGAAGACCGTCTCGAACATGCAGGAGGTCGCGGCCCGCGGCGGCAACATCATCCTCATCACCGACGACAAGGGCGCCACCGCCTCCGGCCTCGATACGCTGGCGACGATCGTCATGCCGACCGCGCACCCGGTCGTCGCGCCGATCGTGCACGCGGTTCCCGTCCAGCTCCTCGCCTATCAGACGGCGGTTTTCATGGGGAAGGACGTCGACCAGCCGCGCAACCTGGCAAAGTCGGTCACGGTCGAGTAGCGGCTATTCGTCCGGCCGCGTCAGGACATAGGCCGCCGCTGCGAGCATGGCGGCGAGGGAGCCGGCCTTGGCCGCGGCCGGCGCCGACGTCGCGAACAGGATGAGCCAGCTCGCGGCCATCGCGACCGAGGAGAGGATCTTGCCGTAGCGCGGGATCGCGCCCGTCTCGCGCCAGCGCCGGATCGGCGGGCCGAGACGCTTGTGACCGAGGAGCCAGGCCTCGAAGCGCGGCGAGGAGCGCGCGAAGCAGGCGGCGGCGAGGATCAGGAACACGACCCCCGGCACGAGCGGCAGGAAGATGCCGGCGATGCCGACGAGGGTGAAAACCCAGCCGAGCGCAAACAGGAACGGCCGCCCAAGCGCGTGCAGGCGCCGCCCGATTCGCGAGCTTTCTGGCGGTTTCGGCGGCAACCCGGTCACGACCTTTCCATTCTGCGGCGTTCCGCCCGGCCCGCACCCTTGAGCGGAGCGCGTGCGTCCAATAGGAGTTCTGAGCAGGGGATGTTCCCTGGTTCGGAAGCGATGAGCACGCCCCCGCAGGCGCCGTCCTCACACGACCTCGACCCGACCGCACGACCGAAATCGAGCGCGCGCTTCCGGCTGCGCAACTATCTTCTGACCGGGCTCATCGTCGCCGGGCCCCTGACCATCACGATGTATATCACGTGGTCGTTCATCACCTGGGTCGACGGCTGGGTGAAGCCGCTCGTGCCGGCGCCGTACCTGCCCGAAACCTATCTGCCGTTCCAGATCCCCGGCTTCGGCCTCGTCATCGCGCTCGCCGGCCTGACGACGCTTGGCTTTCTGACGGCGAACCTCGTCGGCAAGACGCTTCTGAACCTGGGCGAGGTGGTGCTGAGCCGGATGCCGGTGGTGCGCGGCATCTACAAGGGCACGAAGCAGGTCTTCGAGACGATCTTTTCCGCGAACGGCACTTCGTTCCGCAAGGTCGGGCTCGTCGAGTTTCCGGTAAAGGGGACCTGGTCGCTCGTCTTCATCTCGACCTCCGCCGCACCGCAGCTTGAGGAGCAGCTTCCGGCCGCGGGCGAATATGTCGGCGTCTTCCTGCCTTGCACGCCGAACCCGACGACCGGCTTCTTCTTCTATCTGCCCCGCGCCAACGTTCTCGAACTGACGATGAGCGTCGAGGATGCGGCAAAGCTCGTCATGTCCGCCGGCGTCATCCAGCCCGACGAAACCCAGGCCCGCCTCCAGACCCTCGCCGAATCCGCCCGCGCCAACGGGCTGGAGCTGCGCACGAAAGCGCTCGAGCCGAGCGAGTAGGGCGCCTCACCCCGCCCTCAGAAGCCGCACCGCGGCGTCGCGCTCGAAGAGATACAGCAGCACGCGCAGGGCGCGGCCGCGCTCGCCCGTCAGATCGGGGTCGCGGTCGACGATCAGGCGGGCGTCGTCGCGGGCGGCGGCGAGGAGTTCGCCGTCGACGTCGAGCCGCGCCAGCCGGAAGCCGGGGAGGCCGGATTGCCGGGTGCCCAGAACCTCGCCCTCGCCGCGCAGGCGCAGATCCTCCTCCGCGATGCGGAAGCCGTCCTCGGTCTCGCGCATCGTTTCGAGCCGCGCCTGCGCCGTCGGCCCGAGCGGACCCTTGTAGAGGAGGAGGCAGGTCGAGGGCCGCTCGCCGCGCCCGACCCGGCCGCGGAGCTGGTGCAGCTGGGCGAGGCCGAAGCGCTCCGCGTGCTCGATGACCATCACGGTCGCCTCGGGCACGTCGACGCCGACCTCGATCACCGTCGTCGAGACGAGAATCTTCGTCTCGCCGCGGGAAAAGCGGTCCATGGCGGCGTCCTTGTCGCGGCCGGCAAGCCGACCGTGGACGAGACCGACCGCGTCGCCGAAGACCTTGCGCAGATCCTCGAAACGGTCCTCCGCCGCGGCGAGATCGACGGTCTCCGATTCCGCAACGAGAGGGCAGATCCAGTACACCCGATCCCCGGCGGCGACGGCGCGCCCGAGGGCGGCGATGACCTCCTCCAGCCGCTCGCTCGATACGAGCCTCGTCGCGATCGGCAGCCGGCCGGCGGGCTTCTCGCGCAGCACCGAGACGTCCATGTCCCCGAAGCAGGTCAGCGCCAGGGTGCGCGGGATCGGCGTCGCGGTCATGACCAGGATGTCAACCGCCTCGCCCTTGGCCCCGAGGGCGAGGCGCTGGTGCACGCCGAAACGGTGCTGCTCGTCGACGACGGCAAGCCCGAGATCGTGGAACGCGACCTCGTCCTGGAACAGGGCATGCGTGCCGACGACGATGTCGATGACGCCCTCCGCGAGCCCGGCGAGGATCGTCCGGCGCTCGGCGCCGCGGTCGCGGCCGGTGAGAAGGGCGATGCGCAGGCCGGCCCCCACGGCGAGAGGCGCGAGACGCTCGAAATGCTGGCGGGCCAGGATCTCGGTCGGCGCCATCAGGGCGGCCTGCCGGCCCGCCTCGATGGCGCTCGCCATGGCGAGAAGCGCGACCGCCGTCTTGCCGGAGCCGACATCGCCCTGGAGCAGGCGGAGCATGCGCGTGTCGGCGACGAGGTCGCGGCGGATCTCCGCCACCGCCTCCTCCTGTGAGGGCGTGAGCGTGAAGGGCAGGGCGCGCCGGATCGCCGCGACGAGGCGCCCGTCGCCGGCGTTCGCCCGCCCCGGCAGGCGCCGCATCCGGCTGCGCACGAGGGCGAGGGCGAGCTGGGAGGCGAGGAGCTCGTCATAGGCGAGCCGCCGCCGCGCCGGCGAGCGCTCGAGCTCCTCCTCGGTAAGCTTATCGGCCGCGTCCGGCCTGTGCAGCGCGTTCAGGCTCTCGTCGAAGGCGGCAAAGCCGTTGCGGGCGAGGAAGGCCGCATCCTGCCATTCGGGCAGCTTCGGCACGCGCTTCAGAGCCGCGGCGACGTATTTGCCGACCATGCGCGAGGAGACGCCCTCGGTGAGGCCGTAGACCGCCTCGACCGGGGGCAGGTCGCGGGCGCCGCGCTCGTCGAGGATGCGGGCCGGATGCACCATCTGGCGCATGCCGTCGTAGAGTTCGATCGTGCCGGAGACGAAGCGCCTTTTTCCGACGGGAAGGAGGCTTTCGAGCCGCCCGCGCGGGGCGTTGAAGAAGACGAGGGTGATGTCGCCGGTCTCGTCCTGAACGAGGATCTTGTAGGGCGAACGTCCGCGTCCCGGCGGGGGCGGCCGATGGACGGCGACGGTGACGGCGAGCGTCACCGGCTCGCCCACGGGAGCCTCGGCGATCGAGCCCTTCATCTCCCGCGAGACGCCGCCCGTTGGCAGGTGGAAGAGCAGGTCGACGATCCGCGCCGGCTGCCCTGCCTCCCCGAGAAGCCGGTCGAGCAGCGGCGCGATCTTCGTTCCGACGCCGGAAATCGACGCCGCGGAAGCGAAGAACGGATCGAGGAGGGAGGGACGCAGGGCCATGGGCGGGTGAGGGGCAGGGCGCGTCCGGCGCAGGGCCAGGGCTCTAGCATCGAGCCGGGAGGTCGCTATATAGCGGCATGGGTCCCGCCCGCGAAGGGAAGACGCGCCGGGGCCGTTCCCGTGACGACCGGAGCTGAACCATGAGCGGATCGACCCGTTCGAGCGCCGACCTCGACGTGCGCCGCCGCCGCAACCTCTTCCGGGCCTGGCACCGGGGCATCCGCGAGATGGACCTGATCATGGGCCGCTTCGCCGATGCCGAGATCGGCACCCTGTCGGAGGAGGACCTGTCCGAGTTCGAGCGCCTGATCGAGGTGCCGGACGCCGACCTCTACCGCTGGATTACCGGCGAGGCCGAGGTGCCGGGAAATTACGACACGGCTCTCTTCCGGCGCCTCGAACGTTTCCACCGGCACGCGGCGCCGCTCCACGGCTGAGCCGTCGGCGCCCTCAAAAAGGTCTCGGAGCCGGCGACGCCGCCCCGCTTCGACCGCATCGCATTATCGACCATGACGATCATGAAAGCCGCTCCCCTCCGCGCCGCCGACGCCCTCGACAGGGGCGAGGCGGTGACGCTCGCGGCGGTGCCGGACGGTTTCGACGGCCTCGTCGTCGCCGACCTTGCCCGCAGCCTCTCCGCCAAGGCGGAGGGGCCGGCCGCGCTCGTGCATGTCGCCCGCGACGGCCAGCGCCAGCAGGCGCTCCAGAATGCGCTTGCCTTCATCGCGCCGGAGATCGAGATCCTGACCTTCCCGGCCTGGGACTGCCAGCCCTACGACCGCGTCTCGCCGAACGCGGCGATCACGGCGCAGCGCATGACCACGCTCTCGCGCCTCGCGCGCTCGCGCGGCGCCGACGGGCGGCCGCGCATCCTGTCGACCACCGTCAACGCCCTCGTCCAGCGGGTGCCGCCGCGGGCAAGGATCGCGTCGGAGACCTTCTCGGCGGCGCCGGGCAACGTCGTCGACACCGCCGACATCCTCGCCTGGCTCGAGATCAACGGCTTCATCCGGACCGGCACGGTCCGCGAGACCGGCGAATACGCCGTCCGCGGCGGCATCATCGACCTCTTCCCGGCCGGGCTGCCGAACCCGGTCCGCCTCGACTTCTTCGGCGACACGCTCGAATCGATCCGCACCTTCGATCCGGAAAGCCAGCGCACGATCGGCACGCTGCGCGCCCTCGATCTCGTGCCGATGAGCGAGGTGCATCTCACGACCGAGACGATCAAGCGCTTCCGCCAGTCCTACGTCGCCACCTTCGGCGCGCCGACCCGCGACGACAGGCTTTATGAGGCGGTCAGCGAAGGCCGCCGCTATCCCGGCCTCGAGCATTGGCTGCCGCTGTTCTCGGAGCGCCTCGACACGCTCTTCGCCTATCTGCCGGGCGTTCCGCTCGTCTTCGACGCGCTCGCGGACGATGCGGCCGGGGAGCGCCTGGCGCAGGTGAAGGACTATTACGACGCTCGCCATGCGGCGCTGGGGCAGAGCCAGCCCGGCGTCGCGCCCTACCGGCCGCTGCCGCCGGACGCGCTCTATCTTTCGCCGCAGGAATGGGCCGACCGCCTTTCCGCGCTACCGGTGGCGCGGCTGACGCCCTTCGCGGTGCCGGAGCAGCCGGGCCGGACCGTGATCGATTGCGGCGCCCGCCGCGGCCGCAGCTTCATCGCCGAGCGCGCCGACGAGAACGCCAACGTCTTCGAGGCCGCGGTGCGCCACATCCGGACGCTCCAGGCGCAAGGCCGCCGCGTCGTCCTCGGCGCCTGGTCGGAGGGCTCGCGCGAGCGCCTCTGCCATGTCCTCGACGACCATGGCCTGACGCAGACGAAGGCCGTCGCGCGCCTCGCCGACGCGCTGGCGCTGCCGCGCGAGGAGGTGCCGGTCGCGATCTGGGGCTTCGAGGCGGGCTTCGAGGCGGGCGATCTCGCCGTCATCGGCGAGCAGGACATTCTGGGCGACCGCCTCGTCCGCCCGAACCGCCGCACGCGCCGGCCGCAGGATTTCTTGACCGAGATCTCGGCGCTGACGCCGGGCGATCTCGTCGTCCATGTCGACCACGGCATCGGCCGCTTCGAGGGGCTGAAGACGATCGAGGCCGCGGGCGCGCCGCACGATTGCCTCGAACTGCATTATGCCGGCGGCGACCGGCTCTTTCTGCCGGTCGAGAATATCGAACTGCTGACGCGCTACGGCTCGGAGGATACGGAGGTTCAGCTCGACCGGCTCGGCGGCGGCGCCTGGCAGGCGCGCAAGGCGCGCATGAAGCAGCGCATCCGCGAGATGGCCGGTGCGCTCATGAAGATCGCCGCCGCCCGCGTGCTCAAGGACGCGCCGCGGCTCGTGCCGCCGGAAGGCCTCTACGACGAGTTCTCGGCCCGCTTCCCATACGAGGAGACGGACGACCAGCAGAACGCCATCGACGCCGTGCTCGACGATCTCGGCACCGGCCGGCCGATGGACCGGCTCGTCTGCGGCGATGTCGGCTTCGGCAAGACCGAGGTCGCCCTGCGCGCCGCCTTCGTCACGGCGATGGCCGGCAAGCAGGTCGCCGTCGTGGTGCCGACGACGCTGCTGGCGCGCCAGCATTTCCGCACCTTCACCGAGCGCTTCCGCGGCCTGCCGCTGACGATCGCGCAGGCCTCGCGCTTCGTGCCGAGCGCGGAGATGAAGAAGGTCAAGGAGGGGTTGCGCGACGGCACCATCGACATCGTCGTCGGCACCCACGCGCTGCTCGGCAAGGCGATCGACTTCAAGGATCTCGGCCTCATCGTCGTCGACGAGGAGCAGCATTTCGGCGTCGCCCACAAGGAGCGCCTGAAGGAGCTGCGCGCCGAGGTGCATGTCCTGACGCTCTCGGCGACGCCGATCCCGCGCACGCTGCAGCTCGCCCTCACCGGCGTGCGCGAGCTCTCGCTGATCACGACGCCGCCGGTCGATCGGCTGGCGGTACGCACGTTCGTGACGCCGTTCGATCCGCTGCTCGTGCGCGAGGCGCTGCTGCGCGAGCGCTACCGTGGCGGCCAGGCCTTCTACGTCGTGCCGCGCATCGAGGACATCGCGGAGGTGAAGGCGTTCCTCGATCGCGAGGTGCCGGAGGCGAAGGTCGCGGTCGCGCACGGGCAGATGGCGGCGGGCCAGCTCGAGGACGTGATGACCGCCTTCTACGAAGGCAAGTACGACATCCTGCTGTCGACGACCATCGTCGAATCCGGCCTCGACATCCCGACCGCGAACACCCTGATCGTGCACCGCGCGGACATGTTCGGCCTCTCCCAGCTCTATCAGCTGCGCGGCCGCGTCGGCCGCTCGAAGACCCGCGCCTACGCGCTGTTCACCGTGCCGGCGAACCGCACGCTCACCGTGCAGGCGGAGCGGCGCCTCAAGGTGCTGCAATCGCTCGACACGCTCGGCGCCGGCTTCCAGCTCGCCTCGCACGATCTCGACATCCGCGGCGCCGGCAATCTCTTGGGCGAGGAGCAGTCCGGCCACATCAAGGAGGTCGGCTACGAGCTCTACCAGCAGATGCTGGAAGACGCGGTGGCGCAGCTCAAGGCCGGCATCGAGGAGCCGGCCGAAGAGCAATGGTCGCCCTCGATCGCGATCGGCGCGCCGGTGATGATCCCGGAGAGCTATGTCGGCGACCTGACGCTGCGCCTCGGCCTCTATCGGCGCCTGTCGACCTTCGAGACCGACGCCGAGATCGACGCTTTCGGCGCCGAGCTCGTGGACCGCTTCGGGCCGCTGCCTTCGGAGGTCGGCCAGCTCTTGAAGATCATGGCGATCAAGGTCCTGTGCCGTCGCGCCAATGTCGAGAAGGTCGAGGGCGGCCCGAAGGGCGTCACCGTCGCCTTCCGGGACAATTCCTTCGCCAATCCCCAGGGCCTCGTCGCCTACGTCACCGAGCAGGCCTCCTTCGCGAAGGTGCGTCCGGACATGAAGATCGTCTTCATCCGCGACGTCGAGGATCCCGACGAGCGCATCAAGGCGACGGCCGCAATCCTCCGCAACCTCGCCCGCATCGCCGAGAAGAAGGCGGCGTAGGGAAAGGCGCGCCGCCTGCGAACGGGTTCCGGAATTTTGGAAAGCGCGGCAGAAAAGCCGCCGCCGGTCAATGGCCTACAGCTCAGGCTTCGAGGGGATTCTCGCTCCGAGCTCGCTCTGGAGAAGCGACGCGTGCGCGCCGCTGCCGTCGCCGATCAGGATGACGGGCACCTGACTCGGAGCAAGCCGCGGGCGCAGCCGCTCGGCGAGGGCGAGAAAGCGGCGGCGTTCGGCGATCGTCGCCTGCGGCGGGATTTGCAGGACCACGGCGGCCGGGCTGTCGAGGAGCGGCATCACCTCTTCAGTGGCGTCGAGGGAGACAGTGACGCTCGCATATCCCATGCTGGCAAGTTCGGCGGAGAGGGCGCCATCGGCGCCGCGCTTCCCGCTGTCCACGACGATGACCTTCTGCAAATCGCTCATGCTCCATCCGGGACGAGGCGAGCACAGCCGCCGGCCAGGCATCAACGCGGGCGCCCGACAAAGGTTTCCGGTGGACGCGGCCGGATCAGCGCACGCCGATCGCGATCCCGGCGAAGAGGTCGGCGCGAAAACCGGAACGGCGCCAGCGCGGAACCGGCCCCTGCGGCGCGCCGCGCTCGAACGGCACGACCTCGGCGGCGGCGCCGGCGAACGCGATCTCGCCGTCGTCCTCGCGCCGGATGTCGAGGAGCGACGGCGCGGCGAGTGTCCCCTCGCCGAGCGAGAGGACGATGCGCCCGTCCGCTCTGCGCGCACGCCCGAGGCATGCCCGTTCGCCGAAGGCGAGGACATCGGTGACGCGGCCGCCGAGCTCGCCCTTCCCGCCGAAGCGCAGCGGCGGGCGATGCACGAGAACGGTCCTGATGCGCGGGTCCGGCAGCCCGGCCTGCGCCAGGGCCGCCTCGAGGAACGCGGGGGCGACGAGGTGGGTCGGTCCTGGCGGGTCGAGGGCGCGACGAATCGCGGCGCCGTCGGGAAGGCCGACGCATTCGAGAGTGACGCCGGCAAGGAGCGAGGCGACGAGCCCCGTCGTGAGGCTTGCATGATCGTCCGGCGCGAGGAGGGTGCACAGGCGCTCGTCAGGCAGGATCGCCTGCGTCGCCAGAAAGGCCGCCGCCGCCGTCAGAACCGAGCGGAAGGGACGGAACAGCGGTACGGGATCCCCGCCGCGCTCCTCGAAGGTGACGACGCCGCCCGGTGCATCGGGCAGGGGCGGGACGGCGGCCATCGGCGTGTCGAGGATCGCCCGGTCGAGGTCGATTGCCCCTTCCGGCACGAGCGGTCCGAAGGCGCAGACGACGCGAAGGCGCGGCGAGCGTGCCGAAAGGCGGCAGAAGGCCTCGGCCGGCCGCTCCTCGGCGACGAAGCCCTGGCAGATCACCGCTTCGGCGCCCACCGCCGCAAGCGCGCGGCCCGTCCCCTCCTCGTCCCAGCCGGCCGGGAAGAGGCACGGCACGAGGCCGGCCCGCTCGACCGCGAGAAGCGCGATGCAGGCTTCGGAACCGTTCGGCAGGCTGATCGCGACCGACGTTCCGGGCCGCAGGTCGAGCATGCTCAGGAACGCGGCCAGGCGCTCGACGACGTGGTGGCTGCTGGCGCAGGTCCAGGCGATGCGCGGCCGACCGCTCCAGGCCTCGCGGCCCGGCTCGTCGGCGATGGCGAGGCGCTGCGGCTCCCGCTCGGCGGCGGCTGCCAGAATGTCCGACAGCCGGACCTCAGGCAGGACTTCGTCGTGCGCCGGGCTGCTCTCGTCCGCGAGGCCGAGCGCCATCATTCGACCATCGCTCCCGCCTCGTCTCGAATCGCTCCCCATCGGAATGATGGCGCAAAAGCCCGGACGCGCGAAGCGTCAGCGGACGCGCCACCAGGTGTCGAGGGTCGGGCCGAGGAGGGGCACCGTCTCCGGGTGACGCAGATCGGCCCGGTAGGCGAGCCAGGAATTGCCGACATAGAAGAGGGGCACGACGTAGAAGCCGGACAGAAGCGCACGGTCGAGGGCGCGCACGGCGGCAACGAAGTCCTCGCGCGCGGTCGCGGCGAGAAGAGCGTCGATCATCGCGTCGATCGCCGGCGATTTGACGCCGCCGCGATTGAACGAGCCCTCGCGATCGGCGCCCGGCGAGGCCCAGCGGTCGCGCTGCTCGTTGCCGGGGGAGGCGGTTGCCGACCAGGTCCACTGGATCATGTCGAACTCGAAGCGGGCGAGGCGCCGCCAGTACTGGACGTCGTCGACGAGCCGCACACGCGCCTCGACGCCGATGCGGCGCAGTCCGTCGGCATAGGTCAGCGCGAGCCGTTCCTGGGCCCGCGAATTGACCATGATCTCGAAGGCGAAGGGCTCGCCGGTGTCGCGCCGGCGCAGCCGGCTGCCGTCGAGCACGAAGCCCGCCGCGGCGAGGAGCGCCAACGCCTGCCGCGCCTGGTCGCGATCGCGGCCGGACCCGTCCGCGGAAGGCGGCGCCCAGCGTCCTTCCAGAATGTCGGACCGAACCGCGTCCGCAAACGGCGCCAGGAGCCGGCGCTCCTTTTCGCCCGCGGGCCTGCCCTGCGAGGAGAGGTCTGAGCCGGCGAAGAAGCTGTCGGACCGGGTCAGCACGCCGAAGAAGAGGTTGCGGTTCACCCAGTCGAAATCGAACAGTCAGACCGAGGGCCTCGCGGACGCGGATGTCGGAAAACAGCGGCCGGCGCATGTTGAAGACGTAGCCGTTCATCCCCTTCGGGACGCGGACCGGCAGGGTCTCGCGGCGGATGCGGCCGGCGGCGATCGCCGGAAAATCGTACTCCGTCGCCCAGCGCCCGGGTTCGCCCTCGAAGCGGATATCGTAAAGTCCGGTCTTAAAAGCCTCGAACAATGTATTGGCGTCACGGTAGAAATCGTAGCGGATTTCGTCGAAGTTGTAGAGCCCGCGCAGGATCGGCAAGTCCTCCGCCCAGAAATCCGTCCGGCGCTTCAGGACGACCCGCTCGCCGGGCTTCACCTCGGCGAAGGCGTAGGGTCCAGAGCCGATCGTCGGGCTCAGGGAGGTGGTCTTGAAGCGGGCCGGATCGGTCGCGTGGGCGGGAAAGATCGGCATCGTCGCGATGATCAGGGGCAGCTCGCGATCGTTCGCGCCCGTCAGGTCGAAGCGGATGCGGTGCGGATCGAGGATCTCGACGGCCTTGACGGCGGAGAAGCTCGAGCGGTGAAACGGCTTCCCGTCGGCCTTGAGGCTCTCGAACGTGAAGCGGACATCCTCCGCCGTCAGAGGGTGCCCGTCCGAAAACCGCGCCCGCGGATCGAGGTTGAAGGTGATCGCGCTGCGATCCGAAGGCATCTCGACCGAGCGCGCGATGAGGCCGTAGACGGTGAACGGCTCGTCGGCCGAGCGCATCATGAGGCTCTGCAGCACGTAGCGCGGCAGGGCGTCCGGCGCGACGCCGATCACGATCAGCGGATTGAGGCTGTCGAAGGTGCCCTGAAAACCGAGGGCGACGCGGCCGCCGCGCGGTGCATCCGGATTGGCATAGGGAAGGTGCGAAAAGCCTTCCGGCAGGGCCGGTTCGCCGTGCATGGCGATGCCGTGGCGGGGCGGCCCGTCGGCCTCGGTCTCGCTGGCCAGGGCCGCTGCGGGAGCGGCGAGGCAGAGCAGCAACGCGGCGAGGTGGCGCAATCCCATCGGCGATACGGTTCGATTCGGGCGATGGCGGAGACTAGCACGCACAAACTTGCCGAGGGCGACTGGAAACCCGCGCCGCGACCGGCTAAGGAGCGCCACGGGTCTTCTCTTTGCCGTATTTGGCAAAGAAGGACCGTCGAACACGAGGCCACTCGAATCGCCGCGCGCCGCCGCGCCGGCCGGCGCGGCCCCGGGGCCTTCCCGTATGAAGAGGATGCTCGAAATGCCCATCTCGCCCCGTCCCGCGAGCCTCAGAGGACAGCATGGCTTGGTCGCGGCTCTGGCGCTCGTGCTAGGGGCGGCCCCCGCCCTGGCCCAGAACCCGGCCCCGACCCCGGTTCAGCCGCGGCCGCGTCCGGCGGCGCCCGCTCCCGCGGCGCCTGCCGCTCCGGCTCCCGCTGCCCCTGCAGCAGGCGCCCCGCCGGCCGCGCCGACGGGCCCGACCGTGGTGCAGGTAAAGGCCGAGCCGTCGCAGCCGGAATGGACGAAAGTCTGCGGCAAGGATCAGGGCAACGGCGCCGAGATCTGCTACACGACCCGCGATTTCGTCTCCGATCAGGGCCAGCCGGTGCTCGCCGTCGCGGTCTACGACGTGAAGGGCGCACAGGCCCAGAAGATCGTCCGCTTCCTGATGCCCCTTGGCCTCCTGCTCTCGCCGGGCATCCGCTTCGCCGTTGACCAGGGTGCGGCGATCTCGGGCAAGTACGCGATCTGCTTCCCGAACGGGTGCTTTGCGGAATCGCCGGTGAAGGACGATTTCATCGCCGCGGCGAAGAAGGGCAGTACGTTCAACGTCAGCGTCCAGAACGCCCAGGGCCGCGAGGTGACCTTTGCGGTTCCGGCCGCCGGCTTCGGCAAGGCCTTCGACGGCGCGCCGATCGATCCGAAGGTCCTTGAGGAGCAGCAGAAGAAGCTGCAGGCGGAACTCGAGAAGCGCAGCGACGAGATGCGCAAGCGTCTGGAGAGCACCGCAAATCCCGGCGCCGCGCCGGCGCCGGCCCCCGCGCCGAAGCCCTGAGCGCCCTTCGCCTCTCCCGCAAGCGGGGGAGGCGCTTCCGCCCGCCTAGCCGCCTCAGTTTGCGATGGTCGGCTTCGTCCGGTACCCGCCACTGCCGTCGCGGACGAACATGTCCTCGATCATCTTGTTGCGCAGGGGCTCGCCGGAATGGTCGGGCAACAGATTCTGCTCCGAGACATAGGCGATGTACTCGGTCTCCGCGTTCTCCGCGAAGAGGTGGTAGAACGGCTGGTCCTTGCGCGGCCGGATCTCCTCGGGGATCGCGAGCCACCATTCCTCGGTGTTGTCGAATTCCGGATCGACGTCAAAGATCAGGCCCCGGAACGGAAAGACCCGGTGGCTGACGACCTGTCCGAGGGCGAATTTCGCTGAACGTGGCTTCATTGGCCGCATCTCCTTTCGCCGGATATAGGCCGCGCTTCGCGTTCCGCCAGACCGGTCACGCTCCGCCTTTCTTCTCGCGCACGAGTCGGGCGAGGTCGACCATGCACCTTCGCCTGTTTCCAGGTGGCGTCGTCCTGCATCTTGCCGTCGATCATCACCGCGCCGGTGCCGTCCGGCATCGCATCGAGGATGCGCTGCGCGAAGGCGGCCTCGGCCGGGTCCGGGGTGAAAACCTTCGTTGCGATCGCGATCTGCGAGGGGTGCAGCGTCCAGGCGCCGGCACAGCCGAGCAGGAAGGCGTTGCGGAACTGCGCCTCGCAGGCGGCCGGGTCCGAAAAGTCGCCGAACGGGCCGTAGAACGCCTTCAGCCCGTTCGCGAGGCAGGCGTCGACCATGCGGGCGAGGGTGTAGTGCCACAGGTCCTGCTGAGCGACGCTGCGGGCCCCGTCCGCGGCCGGATCGCCGAGCACCTTGTATTCGGGATGGCCGCCGCCGACGCGGGTCGTCTTCATGCCCCGCGAGGCGGCAAGGTCGGCCGGGCCGAGGCTCATGCCGTGCAGGCGCGGGGAGGCGGCCGCGATGGCATCGACGTTCTTCACGCCCTCGGCGGTCTCGAGGATGGCGTGGACGAGGATCGGCTTCTTCAGCCCGTGCCGGGCTTCGAGCAGGGCGAGATACTGGTCGACGAAGTGGATGTCCCAGGGGCCGTCGACCTTCGGCAGCATGACGACGTCGAGCTTGTCGCCGACGTCGCCGACGATCTCGTCGAGGTCGTCGAGCACCCAGGGGCTGTTGAGCGCGTTGATGCGCGTCCACAGCCCGGTCGCGCCGAAGGTATTCGCCTTGGCGAGGGCGATGAAGCCGCGCCGGGCCTCGAGCTTCATGTCGGCCGGGATCGCGTCCTCGAGATTGCCGAGGATGACGTCGACCTGCGGGATCAGGTCGCCGATCTTCGCCCGCACCTTTTCGAGATGCGGCGGCACGAAGTGGATGCTCCGCTCGAGCCGCACCGGCAATTCGCGATAGGGCGTCGGCGCCCCCGCGGCGAGGGGCTGGAAGAACCGGCGCGGCAGCTTCGTCGTCATTTTGGCTTTAGAGCATGTTTGCGAGCCGCTGGGAGCGGGTCGGATGACAAAAATGCCGGCAATCGGGCTGCCGCGGAGGCGTCGTGCCCGGTCGGCAGGCGCCGGCGGACGCGGCTGCGACGTGCAGCCGGCTGCCAGCGGCCTCGGCGCCCGTTGCGGCTCTCGGAAATCTTTGCGACAACGCCGGGCTTTCCCGCAACCGGAGCCCGCGGTGGCCGACCTCGCCGGGCTCGTCAATCTTCTCGCGCCCTTCTTCGGGCTCATCGCCCTCGGCTTCTTCTGCGGCAAGACGGTGCGGCGGCCGGCCTCCGGGCTCGCCTGGATGCAGTTCTTCCTCATCTACGTCGCGCTGCCCTGCCTGTTCTACCGGCTCATTGCCGACAAGCCCCTGGCCGAGCTCGCAAACTGGCCGTTCATCGCCGCCACCACGACGGCGACCTTCCTGGCCTTCGCGCTCTCCTTCTCGGCCGGATTCTGGCACACGAACGGCGACATGCCCCAGGCCGTGATGCAGGGCGTCGCCGGCTCCTATTCGAACATCGGCTACATGGGACCGCCGCTGGTGCTCTCGACGCTCGGCGCCACCGCCTCGGCGCCGGTGGTGCTGATCTTCGTTTTCGACAACCTGCTCCTGTTCTCCCTCGTGCCGCTCCTGATGGCGATCGCCGGGGTCGAGAAGCGCAGCGTCGGCGCCGCCGCCGGCGACGTCCTCGTCAAGGTCGTGACGCATCCCTTCAACCTCGCGACGGCGGTCGGCGTCGCCGCGAGCGCGGCGCGGGTGCAATTGCCGGAAGCCCTCGACAAGATGACGATCTGGCTCTCCGGCGCCGCGGCGCCGTGCGCGCTCTTCCTGCTCGGGGTGACGGTGGCGCTACGGCCGCTCGGAAAGATGCCGGGCGAAGTGCCGGCGCTGGTCCTGATCAAGCTCGTCCTGCACCCGCTGCTCGTCCTGGTGCTGCTCTCGGCGCTCGGGGATTTCGGGGTCTGGACCTATGTCGCTGTCATCATGGCGGCGCTGCCGCCCGCCCTCAACATCTTCGTCATCTCGACGCAGTACAATGTCGGCGTCGAGCGCGCCTCGGCCTGCGTGCTCCTCGGAACCGTCGTCTCGACACTGACGCTGACGATGGTGCTCTGGCTGATCAAGACCGGACGGATGCCGACGGATCTCTTTCCTTAGCGTCTGGGGTCGCGAGCGTCTGGGGTCGCGCCGCCCCTCGTAGACGGCTCCTGGTCCCGCATCAGGCGCGGCGCGCCGATGCGCGGGAGCACCCCTTCGCGCATGACGAGGCGGCGAAGCGGACCCACCGTCCCGATGGCCAGCAGGCCGGCTCCGCGCAGGAAGTCGGCGGGGAGCAATCCGGTGAGGAGCGTCCGGTTGAGGCTGTCGACGGCGGCGGTCCGCAGCCGCACGTCGAAGTCGCGCCCACGCTGATAGGCAAGGAGGGTCGCTTCCGCGCCGATGCCGCGACCGGCTGCGCAGGCGTCGGCGACGGCGTCGCGCAGCGCCGCCACATCGCGCAGGCCGAGATTCAGCCCCTGCGCGCCGATCGGCGGCAGGACGTGCGCCGCCTCGCCGACGAGAGCCAGACGCGGCCCGTAGTAGCGCGCAACGGTCAAACCCGAGAGTGGGACGCTCCCGCGCGGCCCGTCGATGGCCATGGCCCCGAGGATCGACTGCGCCTGCCTCTCGATCACCCGCGCCAGCGCATCGTCGGTGAGGGCGGAGAGCGCCTCCGCCCGCTCCGGCGAGGTCACCCAGACGAGGCTCGACCGGCGGCCGGGGAGGGGGACGAGGGTGAAGGGGCCCTGACGGGTGTGGAACTCGGTCGAGGTCTCCCGGTGCTCGCGGGCATGGGACAGGATCGTCGTCAGCGCGGATTGCGGGTAGGCCCAGGTCCGCGTCGCGATGCCGGAGGCCTCCCGCAGGGCCGAGCGGCGGCCGTCGGCCGCGACGGCGAGGGCCGCGGCGAGCTCCGATCCGTCGGCGAGCGTAAGGATGGCGGCGTCCCCGTCAAACCGGGCCGCCCGCACCGTGCCTTCGACGAGGCGGAGCCCGCCGCTTCGGCGCGCCGCGGCGGCGAGGCGGTCGACGAGGGTGGCGTTCTCGACGTTCCAGCCGAAGGCGTCGAGATCGATCTCGCGGGCATTGAACGTCACCGGCGGCGGCCGGAAGAGACTGCCGGTATCGTCGACGATCCGCATGGTCTCGAGGGGCGCGGCGTCCGGGGCGACCGCGTCCCAGACGCCGAGCGCCTTCAGGAACCGTACCGAACCGCCGAGGAGGGCGACGGTGCGTCCGTCGCGGCGCGCGCCCACCGGCCCGACGAGGGCGGTGCGAAACCCCTCCCGCGCGAAGGCGAGGGCGGCCGTAAGGCCGGCGGCCCCGGCGCCGACGACTGCGATGTCGAAGGGTTCGTCCGCCACCCTCAGCCCTCCGGCTGCACGGCGCCGTCCCGCGCCGCGGCCTTGCGCGCCTCGGGGACCGTCGGCGCGAAGCGGGCAGGCGGAATGTCGACCTTTTCGCGCGCCAGCATCGTCCGGACAAGGGGCGAGGCGCCGGCGACGTAGAGCCCGGCGCCGTTGGCGTGCGCCCGCTCGACGAACGCGCGCAACGACGAGGCGGCGCTGGCATCGGCGAACGGGACGCTCGAGAGATCGAGGATGACCGTCTTCGGGAAGCCGCCGATGCGCTCGAGCGTCGTTGCGAGGGTGCCGGAGGCGCCGAAGAAGAGCGGGCCCGTGATGCGGTAGACCATGACGTCGCCGGTCTCGCCGGCGAAGGGCGCGCGGCCGGTCGTCGTCGGCCACGTCCTCGTCGACGAGGGGCGTGCCGGTCTCGACCGCGACGACCCGGGCCATGCGGTGCATGAACAGGAACGCAGCCGAGCACGACGCCGGCCAGAATGCCCTCGCGTCAGGTCGCGGAAGACCGTGAGGAGGAACGTCACGAGGAGGACCAGCGCCTCGCCGCGGCGAGCGCCGGAGGGTCGCCACGAATTCGTGCCGCTCGGCCATCGAGCCAGGCGACGACGACGAGGATCGCGGCGAGCGCCGCAAGCGGGATGTAGGAGGCAAGCGGCGCCGCGAAGACCATGAAGGCGAGGATGAAAATCGAATGCAGCATGCCCGAGACCGGGCCGATGGCGCCGGCGCGCACGTTCGTCGCCGTGCGCGCGATGGTGCCGGTCGCGCAGAGCCCGCCGAAGGCGGCGCAGGCGACGTTGGCGATCCCCTGCGCCACGAGTTCGCAGTTCGAGCGATGGCGACGGCCGGTCATGGCGTCGGCGACGACGGCGGAGAGGAGCGATTCGATGCCGCCGAGGAGCGCCAGCGACAGGGCGTCCGGCAGCACGTCGATGATGCGCTCGAGCGCTCATCTCCGGCAGCGCCGGCAGCGGGCAGCGCGTTGGGGATGCCGCCGAAGCGCGTGCCGATGGTCTCGACTCGGCAGGCCGAAGAGCGCGCGGCCGCGACCGAGGCCAGCGCAATCGCGATGAGGAAGCCGGGCCAGGACGGCCGCAAGCGCCTGCAGCGAGGAGGATCGTCGCGATGCTGAGAGTACGGCGATCGCCGAAGCGGCCGGGTTCCAGGTGCCCGCCGCCGCCACAGGGCATCGAGCTTCGGCACGAACGCGGCCGGCTCCTCGCCCGGCGAGGGTCAGGCCGAAGAGGTCGCGCAGCTGGCTCGCGAAGATGATGGCGCGCGATGCCGGCGGTGAAGCCGACGTCACCGGTTGCGGGATGTACTTGATGTAGGTTCCGAGCCGCAGGAGCCCGACCGCGATGCAGGATCAGGCCGGCGATCGATCGTCGCGAGGAAGAACCCGTCGAGCCCGTGCCGCTCGATCGTCGCCGCGATGAGGACGATGAAGGCGCCCGCAGGCCCGCCGATCTGGAAACGGCTGCCGCCGAGCGCGGAGATCAGGAAACCGCCGACGATCGCCGTGTAGAGCCCGCGCTCGGGCGTCGTGCCGCAGGCGATGGCGATTGCCATCGACAGGGGCAGCGCGACGATGGCGACGGTGAGCCCGGCGGCGACGTCGGCCTTGAGCTGCGCAAGGCCGTAGCCCTCCCGCAGGACGGTCACGAGCTTCGGCGTGAACAGCTCGCGGAAGCTCGGCTTGCGGGCAGGGGCGAGGGGCGTGACGGTCAGCATCTGGCGAGGCACCGGATTCGGGCGACAGTAAATCATGCCGGCCTATTGCCGAATGAACGGTCCGCGGCTTCCTATGATCAAACGCGGACGGAGGGCAGGCAATGGCAAAGGCCATTCGAGTTCACGCGACCGGCGGACCGGAGGCGATGTCAGCTCGAGGAGGTGGCGGTGCCCGAGCCCGGGCCCGGGCGAGATCCGCATCCGCCAGCCGCGCTATCGGCGTCAATTTCATCGACGTCTATTACCGCACCGGCCTTATCAGGCGCCGTCGCTGCCGTTCACGCCCGGCCAGCGAGGGCGCGGGCGAGGTCGTCGCGGTCGGCGAGGGGGTGAGCGATTTCAAGCCGGGCGACCGGGTCGCCTATGCCAGCAGCCTCGGCGGCTATGCCGAGCGAGCGCATCATCGACGCGAAGCTGTGGTCAAGGTGCCGGACGGCGATCTCCGACGAGACCGCCGCGGCGATGATGCTGAAGGGACTGACGGCGCAGTACCTCCTGCGCCGCACGTTCTCGGTGCAGGCCGGCCAGACGATCCTGTTCCACGCCGCCGCGGGCGGCGTCGGGCTCATCGCCTGCCAATGGGCGAAGGCTCTCGGCGCCACGGTGATCGGCACGGTCGGCTCGCAGGACAAGGAGGAACTCGCCCGCGCGAACGGCTGCGACCACGTCATCCTCTACCGGAACGAGGATTTCGTCGCCCGCGTCAAGCGAGATCACCGGCGGCGAGATGTGCGACGTCGTCTACGACGGCGTCGGCAAGGCGACCTTTCCCGCCTCCCTCGATTGCCTGAAGCCGTTCGGCATGTTCGTCAGCTTCGGCTCGTCTTCGGGGCCGATCGAGCCGTTCAACATCCTCCTTCTGTCGCAGAAGGGCTCGCTCTACGCGACGCGGCCGACGCTCGTCACGCACACCTCGCGACCGCGACGTCCTCCTCGCGATGGCGAAAGACCTTTTCGACGTCGTGAGTCGGCGGGCAGGTCAAGATCCCGGTCCATTCCCGGCTGCCGCTCGCCGAAGCGGCGGAGGCGCATCGCGCTCTCGAATGGCGCGGAGACGACCGGCGCGACCGTCCTGATGCCCTGAGGACGAGCCGCGGTGAGCCGCGCCGACTCGCCGACATCGCCCCTCGTCGCCCTGCGCGGCATCATCCAAGCGCTACGGCGAACTCCTCGCCAACGACGGCATCGACCTCTCGATCCGCGCCGGGCGAGATCCACGCGCTGCTCGGCGAAAACGGCGCGGGCAAGTCGACGCTGGTGAAGATCCTCTACGGCGTCGTCGAGCCCAGCGCCGGAGAAATCCTGTGGAGGGCAGGCCGGTCGCGATCGCGCTCGCCCGTCGCCGCGCGGGCGCTCGGCCTCGGCATGGTCTTCCAGCACTTCTCGCTCTTCGACGAACTGACCGTCGCCGAGAACATCGCCGTCGCCCTGTCCGACACCTGGGCAGCCTCGCGCCAGGTGCGCGCGCGCGCTCGCGGAGGTCAGCGCGCTACTACGGCCTCGCGCTCGAGCCGGACCGGGCGGTGTGGACGCTCTCCGCAGGCGAGCGCCAGCGCATCGAGATCGTGCGCTGCCTGTTGCAGAATCCGAAGCTGCTCATCCTCGACGAGCCGACCTCGGTGCTGACGCCGCAGGAGGCGGAGAGCCTGTTCGGACGCTCGAGCGGCTGCTCGAGCGAGGGCTGCGCGATCCTCTACATCTCGCACAAGCTCGAGGAGGTGCGGCGCCTGTGCCGGCGCGCCACGATCCTGCGCGGCGGCCGGGTCGTCGCGAGCCTCGATCCGCGCGCCGCGAGCGCCCGCGAGATCGCCGCCCTCATGGTCGGCACCGAGGTCGGCGAGGTGCGCGCGAGCCCGCCTGACGCGGACGGCCCCGAGATGCTGCGGGTCGCCGGGCTCCGCGCCCGCGGCCTCGGCACGCACGGGATGCCGCTTGCCGGAATCGAGCTGTCGGTGCGCTCCGGCGAAGTCGTCGGCATCGCCGGCATCGCCGGCAACGGCCAGAGCGAACTCTTCGCGGTCCTCTCCGGCGAGCGCCTTGCCGAGCGACACGGATGCCATCCGCATCGGCGGACGGCCGTCGGCGGTCTCGGCGTCGAGGCGCGGCGCCGGCTCGGCGCCGCCTTCGTGCCGGAGGAACGCCTCGGCCACGCGGCGGCGCCAACCCATCGGCTCAGCGAGAATACGCTCGTCACGCATCACTCGGCGGGGGAGGTCAGCCGGGCCGGCTTTCTGCGGCCGGAACGCGGCCCGGCGTCTCGCCCGCGGCATCGTCGAGGCCTTCGACGTGCGCGGGCCGGAGCCCGACCCGCAGGCGCGAAAGCTCTCGGGCGGCAACCTGCAGAAGTTCGTCGTCGGCCGCGAGGTGATCCGCAAGCCGCAGCTCCTCGTCGTCGACCAGCCGACCTGGGGCGTCGATGCCGGCGCCGCCCGCCTCATCCGGCAGGCCCTCGTCGACCTCGCCCGCGGCGGCAGCGCCGTCGTCGTGGTCAGCCAGGACCTCGACGAGCTTTTCGAGATGGCCGACCGGCTTGCGGTGATCCATGCCGGGCGCCTCAGCGCGGCGCGGCCGACCGCCGAATGGACCCGCGAGGCGATCGGCCTCGACATGCTCGGCGTCGCCGGGGGGCAGGGCGCCCATGCGGCTTGAACTCGTGCCGCGTCCGACCGTCTCGCCTGGGCGCGCGCGCTCGCGCCCGTCGCCGCCTTCCTCGCCGCCTTCGCGATCGCCGGCTTCGTCATCGCGCTGCTCGGCCAATCGCCCATGGCGGCGTTCAAAGTCTATGTCAGCGACCCTCTGCAAGACCCTTGGGCGCTTCAGGAACTCCTGGTCAAGGCGACGCCGCTCCTGCTCATCGCCATCGGCCTGTCCTATTGCTTCCGCGCGAACCTCTGGAACATCGGCGCGGAGGGCCAGTACGTCATCGGCGCGGTCTTCGGCAGCTGGCTCGCGCTCACGACCCACGGCACGGAGGCGGGGATCTGGGTGCTGCCGGCGATGATGCTCCTCGGCATTGCCGGCGGGATGCTCTACGGCCTCATCCCGGCCGTCCTGAAAACCCGCTTCGGGGTCAGCGAGATCCTGACGAGCCTGATGCTCGTCTACGTCGCGCAGCTCTTCCTCGACTACCTCGCCCGCGGCCCCTGGCGCGACCCGAAGGGCATGAACTTCCCGCAATCGGTGACCTTCGATCCGGCCGCGACCCTGCCGCCGATCCTGGAGAGCGGCCGCGTGCATCTCGGCTTCGTCTTCGCGCTCCTCGCGGTCGCGATCACCTTCGTGATCGTCGGCCGGACGCTGTTCGGCTATCGCCTGCGGCTGACCGGCGACGCGCCCCGGGCGGCGCGCTTTGCCGGCTTCGACGCGCGGCGCACGACGCTTGCCGCCTTCGCCATCTCGGGCGGCCTTGCGGGGCTTGCCGGCATCGTCGAGGTCTCGGGGCAGATCGGCCAGCTCCAGCCGACGATCTCGCCGGGCTACGGCTTCACCGCCATCACCGTCGCCTTCCTCGGCCGGCTGCATCCTGTCGGCATCCTCGTCGCGGCCCTCGTCGTCGCGCTGACCTTCATCGGCGGCGAGAGCGCTCAGATCCTGCTGCGACTGCCCCTCGACCTCACCCAGGCCTTCCAGGGCATGCTCCTCCTCTGCGTCCTTGCCGCCGACGCGCTCGTGACGAACCGCTTCCGGATCGTCCGGCGAGGGATGGCCGCCGCATGACCGCCTTCGAAGCGATCCTTCTCACCGTCGTCACCGCCTCGACGCCGCTGCTCATCGCGGCGCTCGGCGAACTCGTCGCCGAGCGCTCCGGCGTCCTCAATCTCGGCGTCGAGGGCATGATGGTGATGGGCGCCGCGTGCAGCTTTGCCGCCGCCGTCACCTTCGATTCCTCCCTCGTCGGCGTGTTCTGCGGGATCCTGGCCGGGGCGCTGATGGCGGCTCTGTTCGCCCTCGTCGTGCTCGGGTTTGCGGCGAACCAGGTCGGCTCGGGCCTTGCGCTGACGATCCTCGGCCTCGGCCTGTCGGGCTTGATCGGCGCCTCCTTCGTCGGCTCGCGGCGGGACCCGATCCCGCAGCTTTCGCTGCCCGTCCTCAGCGATCTGCCGCTCGTCGGCGGGCTCCTGTTTTCGCAGGATGCCTTCGTCTACGGCTCGTTCGCGCTGACCATCGCCGTGGCCTGGTTCCTCAGTCGCACCCGTGCCGGCCTCGTCCTGCGCTCGGTCGGCGAGAACCACGCCTCCGCCCACGCCCTCGGCCTGCCGGTCCTGAAAGTGCGCTTCCTCGCGATCCTGTTCGGCGGCGCCTGCGCGGGGCTTGCGGGAAGCTATCTGTCGCTCGTCTACACCCGCTTCTGGTCGCCCGGCATGACCGCCGGCCGCGGCTGGATCGCGCTTGCCCTCGTCGTCTTCGCCGCCTGGCGCCCCGCCTGGGCCCTCGTCGGCGCCTACGTCTTCGGCGCCGCCACCGTGCTCCAGCTCCACGCCCAGGCGGCGCAGTTCGGCCTGCCCTCGCAGGCCCTCGCCGCGACGCCCTACCTCGCGACGATCCTGGCGCTCCTCCTCCTCTCGCTCCGCCACGGCCGCGCCTTCGGCACACCCGGCTCCCTCGGAGTGCCGTTCGTGCCGGACCGGTGAATCGCCGTTGCAGGCGCCCTTTCTTCCTGCAACGAATACGTCTCGGAAACATCCGCAAGCACAGAACAGGGGAACAGAATGATCACGCGTCGAACGCTCGGACTTCTCGCCACGGCCGCCGCGCTGGCGCTTGCGGCCGGTGGCGCCGTGGCGCAGCAGAAAAAGCTCAAGGTCGGGTTCATCTATGTCGGGCCGGTCGGCGATCTCGGCTGGAGCTATCAGCACGACCAGGGCCGCAAGGCGATCGAGAAGGCCTTCGGCGACAAGGTCGAGACCACCTATGTCGAGAGCGTGCCGGAGGCCGATTCCGAGCGCGCGATCGAGCAGCTCGCCCGCACTGGCCACGGCCTCATCTTCACGACCTCCTTCGGCTTCATGGAGCCGACCCTGAAGGTCGCCAAGAAGTATCCGAACGTGAAGTTCGAGCACGCGACCGGCATCAAGCAGGCGCCGAACCTTGCGACCTACGCGGCGAAATTCCACGAGGGCCGCTACATCATCGGCCGCATCGCCGGCAAGATGACGAAGACCGGCACCATCGGCTATGTCGGCGCCTTCCCGATCCCGGAGGTCGTCGCCGGCATCAACTCCTATTTCCTCGGCGCCCAGTCGGTGAACCCCGACGTCAAGATCAAGGTCGTGTGGGTGAATTCCTGGTACGACCCGGCGAAGGAGGCGGACGGCGCCAAGGCGCTCCTCGATCAGGGCGTCGACGTCCTCGCCCAGCACACCGACAGTCCCTCGCCCCTGCAGCAGGCGGAAGGCCGCGGCAAGGTCGGCTTCGGCCAGGCCTCGAACATGGAGCGCTTCGCCCCGAAGGCGCAGCTCACGGCGATCATCGACAACTGGAGCGACTATTACGTCGAGCGCACGAAGGCCGTCCTCGACGGCACCTGGAAGTCCGGCGACACCTGGGGCGGGCTCGCCGCCGGCATGGTCGTGATGGCGCCCTACAAGAACATGCCCGACGACGTGAAGGCCCTGGCCGAGCAGACCCAGGCCGACATCAAGTCCGGCAAGCTCAACCCGTTCAAGTGCCCGATCGTGAAGCAGGATGGCAGCGCCGTCGAATGCAAGGGCAAGGACGCGCTTGCCGACGAGCAGATCCTGGGCATGAATTTTTACGTGAAGGGGATCGACGACAAGCTGCCGCAATAGGCGTCTCGCACAGGCGCCCTTCGCCTCTCCCCGCTTGCGGGGAGAGGGCCGCCGAAGGCGGCAAGCCTGCGCAGCAGGCGAGGGTGAGGGGGCAGTCGCCGAAAGAGGCGCCGCAGCGAGGGAAGGCGCCTTGTCTTGCACCGCCCCCTCACCCCCGCTTCGCTTCGCTCCGCTCGTTCGGCCGAAGGCCGAACCCTCTCCCCGCAAGCGGGGAGAGGCGAATCCGCGCCCTTCGCCAAGCGGGGAGAGGCGGTTGGGGCTGCATTTCCTCTCTCACACCGCCGCGCCGTGCAGGTCGTAGGCATCCGCGCGCTCGATCTTGACCGTCACGATGTCGCCGGCCCGCAACGGGCGGCGGGAGGAAACGTAGACGGAACCGTCGATCTCCGGCGCATCGGCCTTCGAGCGGCCCTTCGCGACCGTCGGTCCGGCCTCGTCGACGATGACCGACAGGCGGCGGCCGACCTTCGCCTGCATCCGCTTTGCGCTCACCTCCGCCTGCGCCTTCATGAAGCGGTGCCAGCGTTCTTCCTTGACCTCCGCCGGCACCGGGGCGGCCAGCGCATTGGCGGCGGCGCCTTTCACCGGCTCGTAGCGGAAGCAGCCGACCCGATCGAGCTTCGCTTCCTTCAGCCAGTCGAGGAGGATCGAAAAGTCCTCCTCCGTCTCGCCGGGAAAGCCGACGATGAAGGTCGAGCGCAGGGCGAGGTCCGGGCAGATCTCGCGCCAGCGGGCGAGGCGGGCGAGGGTCTTCTCCCCATGCGCCGGCCGGCGCATCGCCTTCAGCACGGCCGGGGAGGCGTGCTGGAAGGGGATGTCGAGATAGGGCAGCACCTTGCCCTCGGCCATCAGCGGGATGACCTCGTCGACATGCGGATACGGGTAGACGTAGTGCAGCCGGACCCAGGCGCCGAGCTCGCCGAGTTCACGGGCGAGGTCGAAAAAGCGTGTCCTGACCTCGCGATCGCGCCACAGGCTCGGCCGATACTTGAGGTCGACGCCGTAGGCGCTGGTGTCCTGCGAGATGACCAGAAGCTCCTTGACGCCGGCCTTGACCAGCTTCTCCGCCTCCCGCAGCACGTCGCCGGCGGGCCGGCTGACGAGGTCGCCGCGCAGCTTCGGGATGATGCAGAAGGAGCAGCGGTTGTCGCAGCCCTCGGAGATCTTGAGGTAGGCGTAATGGCGCGGCGTCAGCTTCACGCCCTGGGGCGGCACGAGGTCGAGGAACGGGTCGTGCGCCGGCGGCACCGCCCTGTGGACGGCGGAGACGACGCTCTCGTATTGCTGCGGCCCGGTGATGGCCAAAAGGTTCGGGAAGCGCTCGGTGATCTCGCCGGGCTCGGCGCCCATGCAGCCGGTGACGATGACCTTGCCGTTCTCGGCCATGGCCTCGCCGATCGCGTGCAGCGATTCCGCCTTGGCGCTGTCGAGGAAGCCGCAGGTGTTGACGATGACCACGTCGGCGCCGTCATGGCGCTTCGCCAGTTCGTAGCCCTCGGCGCGCAGCTGCGTGATGATGCGCTCGGAATCGACCAGCGCCTTCGGGCAGCCGAGGGAGACGAACGAGATCTTGGGGGCAGGGGCGTTCACCGCCGTCCTGTCTCACGAAACCGCCCGCGGGTTCAACCGCCTCCGGTGCGGCGCAGAAGCGCCGTCAGCCGGCGGTCATCATCACGCCCCGCCGGGCCTCGTGCAGGATGAACCCCTCGACCGGGTCGAACTCGCCCGACCAGGGCTCGCGTTCGAGCACCCGCATGGTGTCGGCGTAGCCCGCCTCCGAGCGCCTGGCGATGCCGGCGCGGCTGAAATCGATGTCCTTCGTATGGTCCTCGCCGTCGAGGGAGGGGGCGAGCAGGCGCACGACGTGCATCCGCGTCAGGCAGCCGTAAGCGGCGAGCTCCTGCACCGTGTTCGAGGTCCGCTCGGATTCCGGCAGGCGGCGGGTCAATTCCGCGATGACGTGGCGCAGACGGTGGATCTGCTTCTGGCGGGCGATGTGGCTGACGGCGCGGCTCGAATACTGGATGTCCTTCTGCCGGCTCATGACCTGCCAGATGGTGTTCGGCTCGGCTCCGTCCGGGTTCCAGATATGGACCGCGAAGACGACCGAGTTTTTGCGCGGGTTGTCGTCGAACACCGCCTCGACCGGCGTGTTCGAGAGGATGCCGCCGTCCCAGAAAAGGTCGCCGTCGATCTCGATCGCCGGAAAGGCCGGGGGCAGGGCGCCCGAGGCCATGACGTGACGCAGATCGAGATCCTCGTCCCGGCTGTCGAAATAGCGCATTTCGCTGGTGCGGACGTTGGCGGCACCGACCGTCAGCCGGGTGCCGCCGCCGTTGACCCGCGAGAAGTCGACGAGCTCCCCGAGGGTCGAAGCGAGGGGCGCGGTGTCGTAGTAGCCGGCGCGGCCGGCACCGAGGGGCGTGTGCAGCCCGAAGAAGGCGGCCGGATTCGGCCGGAAGAAGGCCGGCAGGCCCTGCGCGATCGTGGCGAGGGTGGAGGCTGCCGGGCCGAAGACCGGGATCGCGGCGAGGAGGTCGACAAAGGGGTCGTGCTGCATCCGCCGCCAGAACTCGCCCATCCGGTCGAGCCGATCGCCGGGGGCGTTGCCGGCGATGAGGCTTGCGTTGATGGCCCCGATCGAGGTGCCGATCACCCAGGCGGGCTCGACGCCAGCCTCGTGGAGCGCCCGATAGACGCCGACCTGATAGGCCCCGAGCGCGCCGCCGCCCTGGAGAACGAGGACGATCTGGCCGAGCGCCTCCGGTATGCCGCGGGGCGGGCGGGCAGGGGTCTCCGGCAGGGCCCGCTCGACGATCGCATCCGGGTCCGAGCCCGTTCGCGAAAGTTCCGCCGTCAGGGCCCGGTCGATGGTGCCGTCGTCCGCCATGGTGTCTCTCCCGCTCTCGCCGATCGCCCGGGCGGACGGTGATCGAGGCCGAGGCCGGCGGGAAATATGAACCCTCTCTCGTTTCGATAGGGAGTCGCTATCCCACCGCCCGGCTCAATACGGCGTGCCGCCCTGACGCTGGCGCGCCAGGGCCTCCGCGTACCAGGTCAGCTCGTCGAGGAAACGCCCCGCGGCCTTCGCGATCCACGGCGCCTCGGCGCGGCCCTCCGCATCGAGCAGGCGGCCGACCTCCGGAAAGGGCAGGAGCGAGGGAATGCTCGGCGTGCCGAGCTCGCAGAGCATGGCGCGCAGCTGCATCGCCGCCCGCACCCCGCCGAAGCGCCCGCCGGAATAGCAGGCAATGGCTGACGGCCGCCAAAAATACTCTTCGAGGAAATGGTCGAGGAGGTTCGAGAGCGCCGGCGGGATGCTGTGATTGTACTCGGCCGAGACGACGAGAAAGGCGTCTGCGCGCCGGTAGAGCGTCGCAAGCCGTTCCAGCACTGCCGGCGCTTCGCCCTTGGCGTGCTCCTTGTACATCCGGTCGAGGATCGGCAGGTCGATTTCGCACGGATCGACGAGATGCGCCTCGTGGCCGCGCTCCTCGAGCGCCCGCACGAGAAACCGCGCCACCCGGATGCCTTGCCGGTCACGGCGTACGCTGCCCAGGATCACCGGCACGACGAGCGGCATGATTGCGGTTCCCAGCGGATCGGGGGGCAAGGGTACAGCACAGGTTTGCCTGGGTCATCGGGAACGGTTTTCGGGAATTCCTCGCAACCGAGACAGGGAATATCCCGAAGAGGGAACGCCTGCCAAAAACCCCGGCGTCCATGTCCGAAATTCGCATAAGATATATTATGGAACTAAGTCGTGCTGGCGGAGCTGCGTCCGCCGGGCCCTCTCACACCGACCCTCTCACACCGGCATTCGGAAGGTGAAGCGCGTCTCGTTCGCGCTCGACGCCGCCGCAAGGGTGCCTCCGTGGGCGGCGGCGATCTCGCGGGCGATGTAGAGGCCGAGGCCGAGGCCGTGCTGGCCCGGACGCGCCGCGACGCGGAAGAACGGCTGGAACAGTCGCTCCAGGATCGCCGGCGGCAGCGGCGCGCCCTTGTTCGCCACCGACAGGGAAAAGACGCTGTCGTCGGTCGACGCGGACACCGTGACCGGCGCGTCGGGCGCGCCGTGCGTCAGGGCGTTGCCGACGAGGTTCGAGAGAAGCTGCGCGATGCGGGCGCGGTCGCAGCTCACCGGCCTTGCGATCGAAAAGCGCGTCTCGATCGTGCGGTCGGGCCAGGCGGCGCGCAGTTCCTCGACGACCTGTTCCAGGGCCGGCCCGAGCGCCGGCTGCGCGTCGCGGGAAAGCAGAAGGCCGCCGCCGAGGCGGCCGCGGGCGAAGTCGAGGACATTGTCGATCAGTTCGCTCATGCGGCCGACACTGCTCTGGACGAGGCCGACGACGGTGGCGCCGCGCGGGCTGAGGGCCTCCTTCAGGAGCATCTTGGCGCCGGCGTCGATCGAGGCGAGCGGGTTGCGAAGGTCGTGGCCGAGGACGGCGATGAACTGCTCGCGCAGTTCGGATGCGCTGCGCTCGTCGAGAAGGCTCGCCTCGCTCGCCGCAAGCCTGTCACTGGCGTCGAGATGGAAGCCGATCAGCTCCGCGAAGAGCTTGAACATGCCGATCGTCTCGGGATTCTTAAGCCGCGCCGGCCGCGGATCGATGGCGCAGAGCGTCCCGAAGAAGGAGCCGTCCGGCAACCTGATCGGCATCGAGATATAGCTCTGAAAGCCGTACATCGCCGGCGTCGGATGTCCGCAATAGACGGCATCGTCGGCGACATGGTCGATGATCACGGGCTCGCCCGCGTTCCGGACCTCGCGGCAGATGGTGGTCTCGACCTTCAATTCGCCGCCGGGCTGCAGGCCGAAGGCGATGTCGTCCTTCACGGCGCAGGCGATCCAGCGGTCCTGCGTCACGCGCGCGACGGCGGCGAAACCCATTCCGGTCGTCCGGCAGACGACCTCGAGAATGGTCGGCACCGCGCGGATGCGATCGATCGCGGCGAGATCCGCCTCGAAATTCGCCGCCATCAGCCGGTCCGGCTCAGCGCCGGCTCGGCGCCGACGGAGATGTCGATCGTCAGGCCGTCATAGGCCGGCTCGATTCCCGCCGGCAGCTCGCGGCTCAGGGTCGCGTAGTCGAGATCGGTGTGCATGTTGGTCAGAATCGCGCGGCGTGGCCGCACGCGCTCGATCACCGCGAGGGCCTCGGCGAGGGAAAAATGGGTCGGATGCGGCGCATGGCGCAGGGCGTCGAGGATGAGCACGTCGAGACCCTCGAAGAGTGGCCAGCTTTCGTCGGGGATGCGGCTGACGTCGGGCGCGTAGCAGAGATCGCCGAAGCGGAAGCCGAGGGCATCGATGTCGCCGTGAACGAGGCGGAACGGCTCCGCCGCGATCGCGCCGCCCTGCCCTGCGATCGTTACCGTCGTCCCGGCCGTCATCCGCTGCGCGGCGAGGATCGGCGGGTACTGGCTGCCCGGAGGCGCCTCGAAGCAATAGGCGAAGCGGGCCATCAGGAGTTCGCCGGTGATGCGGTCCATGTAGACAGGCATGCGCCGGCGCATGGCGATCACGAGCGGGCGCAGATCGTCGATGCCGTGCGTGTGGTCCGCGTGCTCGTGACTGAACAGGACGGCGTCGAGCCGGCGCACCTCGGCGTCGAGAAGCTGCTCGCGCAGGTCCGGCGTCGTGTCGATGAGCACGGAGGTCTTGCCGTCGGGCCCGCAGCGCTCGACGAGGAGCGAGCAGCGCCGGCGGCGGTTCTTCGGCTCGCGCGGATCGCAAGCGCCCCAGCCGCTGCCGACCCGCGGCACGCCGCCGGAGGAGCCGCAGCCGAGAATTTTGACGCGCAGGCTCATGCGGCGCCCTCGGCGGCGACGCGGTCGGCGGTCGCGGCCTTTTCGAACAGGCGGTAGAAATTGTCCGTGGTCAGCTGGGCGATGTCGGTTTCGCTGACGCCGATCGTCTCGGCCAGAACCTTCGCCGTATGCACCGCGTAGGCGGGCTCGTTGGTGTGGCCGCGGTGCGGCGTGGGAGCAAGATAGGGCGCATCGGTCTCGACGAGGAGCCGGTCCCGCGGCAGCGCCGCCGCGATGCGGCGCAGTTCCTCGGACTTCTTGAAGGTCAGGATGCCGGAGAACGAGACGTAAAAGCCGAGTGCGACGCCCGCCTCCGCCAGGGCTGCGCCGGAGGAAAAGCAATGCAGGACCGCCCTGTAAGGGCCGCTTTTCATCTCCTCCTCGAGGATGCGGATCATGTCCGCGTCGGCGTCGCGGGCGTGGATGACGAGGGGCAGCCCGGTCTCCCGCGCCGCGGCGATGTGGCTGCGGAAGACGCGCTGCTGCACGTCGCGGGGGCTCTTGTCATAAAAATAGTCGAGCCCCGCCTCCCCGATCGCGACGCAGCGCGGGTGCCGCGACAGGGCGGCGATCTCGTCCACGGGGACGTCCGGCTCGGCCGCGGCGCTGTGCGGATGCGTGCCGACCGTGCAGAACACGCTCTCATGCGCCTCCGCGAGGGCGCGATAGATGTCGAAGCGGCGGACATAGGTCGAGATCGTCACCATCCGGCCGATCCCGGCCGCGCCGGCGTTCGCAAGCACCTGCGGCAGGCGCGAGGCGAGGTCCGGGAAGTCGAGATGGCAATGGCTGTCGACGAGCATCGGTCTCACCCGGCCTCGCCCTTTGCGCCTCTCTCCCTCCCAGGAGTCCAACTCACCCCCTCATCCTGAGGAGGGCCGGACCGCAGGTCCGACCCGTCTCGAAGGATGCTCCAGGAGGCTCGGAAACGCCATCGCGCGGCGCCGGGCGTCGGGAGCTTCCCGCGTTCCCTGGAGCATCCTTCGAGACACCCTGCACCTGGCGGGCCAGGGTTCCTCAGGATGAGGTCGCGGGGGAAGCTGAACGATGGGACAAACGCTCACGCGGCCTCCGGCTCGACGTAGCGCGGGAAGATCGGGGCGGGGGCCGGCAGCGCGGCGCCGGCCTTCAGGCGATGCAGCGGGCCGGCGGCGGCCAGCGTGCGCTCGGCCGCCGGCACGGCGAGAAGGTCGAGAAGCTTTGCCGCCGAACCCGGAACGAAGGGCAGCGCCAGAATGCCGATCGTGCGCAGGACCTCCGCGGTCACGTAGAGCACCGTCGCCATCCGGGCCGGATCGGCCTTGCGGAGCACCCACGGCTCCTGCCCCGCGAAATAGCGGTTCGCCTCCGCGACGACTGCCCAGATCTCGGCGAGCACGATGTGGAGCGCGAAATCGGACATCGCGGCGCGGGCCTTCGCCGGCAGCGCGTCCGCGAGCCAGAGAAGATCGCGGTCCGCCTGCGCGAGATCGCCGGGCGCCGGCAAGACGCCGCCGAGGTTCTTCGCGATCATGGTCAGCGAGCGCTGCGCGAGGTTGCCGAGATCGTTCGCGAGATCGGCGTTGATGCGGTTCACGATCGCCTCGTGCGAATAGTTGCCGTCCTGGCCGAACGGCACTTCGCGCAGAAAGAAATAGCGCAGCTGGTCGACGCCATAGGCGTCGGCGAGCGCGAAGGGATCGACGACGTTGCCGACCGACTTCGACATCTTCTCGCCGCGGTTGAACAGAAAGCCGTGCCCGAAGACGCGCTTCGGCAGCGCGATCCCCGCCGACATCAGGAAGGCCGGCCAGTAGACCGTGTGAAAGCGGACGATGTCCTTGCCGATGATGTGCACGTCCGCCGGCCAGTAATGGCGCCGCGGCGAGGCCTCGTCGGGAAAGCCGGTGCCGGTGATGTAGTTGTTGAGCGCGTCGATCCAGACGTACATGACGTGCCTTGGGTCGCCCGGCACCGGCAGGCCCCAGGCGAAGGTGGTGCGGCTGATCGAGAGGTCCTGCAGCCCGGAGCGGACGAAGCTGACGATCTCGTTCCGCCGCGTCTCCGGCCCGATGAAGGACGGATACTCCTCGTAATGCGCGAGGAGCCGGTCCTGATAGGCGGAGAGGCGGAAGAAGTAGCTCGCCTCCTCGATCCACTCGACGGGCGTGCCGGTTGGCGCGTGGAAGCTGCCGTCGGCGGCCTTCGTCAGCTCGCCCTCGTCGTAATAGGCCTCGTCCCGGACCGAGTACCAGCCGGAATACTTCGAGAGGTAGATATCGCCGGCCGCCTCCATGCGGCGCCAGAGCTCGTGCGTCGAGACGAGGTGGTCCGCATCCGTCGTGCGGATGAAGCGGTCGTAGGAGCATTCGAGTCGATCCGCCATGGCGCGGAACTTTTGCGCCATTTCGTCGACGAGCGCCTTTGCGCTGAGGCCGGCCCGGTCGGCCGCCTGCTGAATCTTGAGGCCGTGCTCGTCCGTGCCCGTCATGAAGAAGACGTCGTCGCCGTCAAGCCGCTTGAACCGGGCAATCGCATCCGCGGCGACGACTTCGTAGGCGTGCCCGATATGCGGGGCGCCGTTCGGATAGGCGATTGCCGTCGTGATGTAGTATTTCTGCCGCTCGGCCATGAACCGTCCTTCGTCGCAAACCTAGCTCGTCCGGCGGATCGCGGCCGCGAGATCGTCGAACAGCGCCAGGACGAGGGGGCGGCGGTCAAGATTGTAGATTTCAATCTCGCGCGCCGACCGCGCGACCTTGTCACATACCTCTACGAGAGGCGCAAGGCGCCGGGCCCCCTCCCCGGCCCCGCGGCGCAGGCGCTCGCCGACCCAGCGCCGCGCCGTGTCGAGGACGAGCGCGAACTCCTCCTCCGCGCCGCGGCGGGCGAAGGTCTCCGCAATCGCGAGGACGGCTCGCATGTCCTGGCGCGGCAGCGCGTCGAGGAGACCGTTCACCCGCTCGACGAAGGCGATGGTGTCGGCGTCGAGGAGCTCGAGCGTTCGCCGCACCGAGCCGTCGCCGAGCGCGAGGGCTGCCCGGCGGACCGGGTCCGGAGCATCCGCAAAGGGCGGGCCGAGGCTGTCGACGACGGTGCCGACTTCGGCCTCGCTCAAGGGGCGCAGCAGGAGGCGGCGGCAGCGCGAGCGGATCGTCGGCAGCACCCGCTCGGGGGCGTGGGCGACGATCAGGAACATGGCCCGCGCGGGCGGTTCCTCGATGACCTTGAGGAGGGCGTTGGCGGATTGCGCGTTGAAATCCTCCGCGCTGTCGACGATCACGACGCGAAAACTGCCGTCGACGGAGGTCGAACCGAACAACTCGACGGCGCGGCGGGTGGCGCGGGCGGGGATCTCGGTGAGGAGGCGCCGGCCATCCTCCGACATCGTCCGCCGCAGCACCGCGAGGCCGGGATGCGCGCCGGCGCCAACCTGCCGCGCGACCGGATGCGCCGGATCGACGTCGAGGCCCGTCACGCTCTCGATGCGTCCCGGCCCGAGGGCCAAGAGCCGGCGCGCGACGCGATAGGCGAGCGTCGCCTTGCCGATCCCGGGCGGGCCGCCGATCAGCCAGGCTGGCGGCAGGCGCCCGCTTGCGAAGGATTCGAGGAAGGCCGCCTGCGCCGCCGCGTGCCCGACGAGCGACGACCGCGTGCGCGGATGCGGCGTTCCCGCGAGCTGGTCGGGCAGGACGAACTCATCGGTCTCACGCGACATGGGCGGTCACCGCGGCGGGTCTTGCGAGGTCCGGCAGGCGGCGGCGCACGACTTCGAAGACCGCATCCTCGACCGCGTCCGCGGGCGCGGTCCCGTCGAGGACCGCGCAGCGGCCGGGAAAAGCCGCCGCGATGTCGCGAAAGCCGCGGCGCAGGGCCTCGTGAAAGGCGATCTCCTCCGCCTCGAAGCGGTCGGCCCCCTCTCCTCCCCGCCGGCTGCGGGCGCGGGCGAGGCCGACCTCCGCCGGAAGGTCGAGGACGATCGTCAGGTCCGGCTGCGTGCCGGCGACGACGATCCGGTCGAGGGCGTCGAGGAGGCGACGGTCGGCCTCGCCCGCGGCGCCCTGATAGGCGCGGGTCGAATCCGCGAACCGGTCCGAGAGCACGTGCACGCCCTCCGCAAGAGCGGGCCGGATCAGCGTCTCGAGATGGTCGAGCCGGGCGGCGTAGAAGAGGAGCGCCTCGGCGCCGGGCCCGAGCGCCTTGGCGCGTCCGCTCAGGATGAACCGGCGGATGTGCTCCGCCTTCTCCGATCCGCCGGGCTCGCGCGTCGCCGCGATCCGATGGCCGAGCGCCTCGAGCCGCCTCTTCAGGCGCGCGATCTGGGTCGACTTGCCGGCCCCCTCCCCGCCCTCGAAGGTGATGAAGCGCCCCCGCATCAGCCGCGGTTGCTGATCGACGACAAGGCCCGCCTGAACAGTCCGCCGCCCGCTTCAAGGAGTCCGTCGAGGGCCTTCTGCTGCAGGCTGCCCTCGCCGACGTCCTCGCCCGCGTAGAGCGGCAGTTCGAGGGCCTGCAATTCGCCCCGGGTGACCTGAAGCTTGCCGATTCGGGTGCCCTTCTTCACCGGCGCCTGGATCGGGCCGGTATAGACGATCTTCGCCGACAGCCGGTCGCTCGAGCCGCGCGGCAGCAGCACGCGGATCGGCCTCTGCGAGACGAGCGGCAGGGAGCGCGTCGAGCCGCCGAACACGGTCGCCTCGCCGACCGGCTCGTTCTCCGCGAAGAGCTGGCGGGATTCGAAGGCCCGGAAACCCCATTCGAGGAGCTTGCGCGATTCCAGCGCCCGGTCCTTCGCGGTCTTGAAGCCATTGACGACGACGACGAGGCGCTGCCCGTTCTGCACCGCGGAGCCGACGAGGCCGTAGCCGGATTCATCGATGTTGCCGGTCTTCAGACCGTCGGCGCCGATATCCATGGTCAAGAGCGGATTGCGGTTCAACTGCCGGATCTTGTTCCAGGTGAACTCCTTCTCCGCGAAGATCTTGTAGAGGTCCGGATAGGTGGCGATGATGTGCAGGGCGAGCTTGGCGAGGTCGCGCACGGTCGTCTTCTGGTCCGGGTGGCCGTAGCCCGTGGCGTTGCGGAATGTCGTCTTCGCCATGCCGAGTTCGCGGGCGCGCTCGGTCATCATCCGGGCGAAATTGTCCTCGGTGCCGGCAATGCCCTCGGCGACGGCGATCGAGGCGTCGTTGCCCGATTGCACGATGATGCCGCGCAAGAGATCGGACAGCTTCACGCTGCTGTTGACGAGGGCGAACATCGACGAGCCGCCGGAACCGGCGCCGCCGCGCCGCCAGGCGCCCTCGGAGATGACGAACTCGGTGTCGAGGTTGATGCGGCCCTTCTTCATCTCGTTGAAGACGAGCTCGACGGTCATGGTCTTCGCCATGCTCGCCGGCGCGTTGAGTTCGTCCGCGTTCTTCTCGAACAGGACGGTGCCGCTGTCGGCGTCGATCAGGATCGCCTCGGGCGCAGTGGTCTGAAAACTCTGCGTGGTCTGGGCGCGGCCGGGTGTCGCCGCAAGGGCGGCGAGGACAGCGAGGGCGAGAGCCTGAACGAGCGGGCGAAACCGGGCCATGGCGATGCGCTTCCCGAAAAGATGCCGGAATGTGCGTCCGCGAAGGCCGGAAATCAACGTGCGCCCTCGTCCCGGCTCGCCTCAGGCGACCCGGGACCGCAGCCGGTCAGCGCTTCACCGGCGAGATGAAGGCGGTGCGGTCGAGGCTCGAGAAGGCCTGCCCGGCCCCGAAGCGGGCCTGCCGCGCGGGCTCGGCGTAATAGACCGCGGCGACCTGAGGCCGCGCCGGCGGCAGAATGGCAACGGCGCTGACGACGGTTACCGGGGTGGCGGCGTGCGGGATCGTGCCGAGGTCGTAGGGGCGCTCCGGCGGCAGCGGGACGCTCGCCGCGGCGAGGGTCACAGGCATCGCCGTTGCCGGGGGGCGGCGGGGCGAACGGAGCTGCTGGAGACGCTCGCAGGGCGGCTCGCGGCGGCGAGCGGCACGGTGACGCTCGACGGCGAGCCGCTCGGCCGGGCCTCGATCGGTGAGCGGATCATCCTCGGCGTCGCACTCGTGCCGGAGGACCGGCAACGCGACGGCCTGGTCCAGTCGATGTCGGTCGGCGAGAACATGACCCTGGCGAGCCTGTCGCGCTACGTCCGCAGCCTCTGGGTCGCCCGCGACCGGGAGCGCGGCGCGATCGACCGGATGATGCGCCAGGTCACCGTCAAGGCGGCGGGGCCGCAGGCCGCGATCGGCTCGCTCAGCGGCGGCAACCAGCAGAAGGTGGTGCTGTCGAAGGCGCTGCTGACCGAGCCGCGCGTGCTGCTGCTCGACGAGCCCACGCGGGGGATCGACGTCGGTGCCAAGGCCGAGATCTTCGAGCTGATGACCCGGCAGGCGCAGGAGGGCCTCGGCGTGCTGTTCGCCACGTCGGAGGTCGAGGAGGCGCTGCACGTCCCCGACCGCTTGCTCGTCCTGAGCAAGGGCCGGGTCGTGCGGGAGTTCCGCCGCGGAGAAGCGACACGAGAGGAGATCATGGCCGCGTCAGAGGGAGCCGTCGACCCGGGAGCCGAGGAGGTGACGTCGTGAGCAGCGTCTCGGACTCCATGCCGGCGGCGACGCTCGGCGATGCGCCGGCGACGGCCGAGGGCCGCCGGCTGCGGGCGTTCAACCTGGTGCTCGAGCTGCGCGCGTTCATCGCGCTGATCGTCCTGATCATCGTCTTCTCGATCCTGTCCGACGCCTATCTCACCTGGGACAACCTGGTGACGATGACCCGGCACGTCGCGATCAACGCGATCCTGGCCATCGGGATGCTCATGGTGATCCTCACCGGGGGCATCGACCTGTCCGTCGGATCGATCGTGGGCCTGTCGGGTGTGATCGCCGGCGTGCTGCTCGAGGGCTTGCACGTGGGCGACGTCACCGCCTTTCCGCCGGTGTGGGCGGTGATCGTGATCGCGCTCGCCGTCGGCGCCGGCGTCGGGGCCGTGAACGGCACGCTCGTCACGCGCTTCGGCGTCGCGCCGTTCATCGCCACGCTGGGCATGCTCTACGTCGCCCGCGGTGCCGCCTTGCTGATCTCGGGCGGCGAGACCTATCCGAACCTCGCCGGCAGCCCCGCGCTCGGCAACACCGGATTCGACTTCCTGGGCAGCGGCGAGATCCTCACGATCCCGGTTTCCATCTGGCTGATGGTTCTCTTCGCTGCCGTCGCGACGTTCGTCACGCGGCGCTCGCCCTTCGGCCGCTGGGTCTACGCCGTCGGCGGCAACGAGCGCGCCGCCGAGCTCGCCGGCGTGAAGGTCAACAAGGTCAAGCGCCGCGTGTACATGATCTCGGGCGTCTGCGCCGCGATGTCCGGGCTGATCATCGCCTCGGAGCTGACGTCCGCGGCGCCGCAGGCCGGCGAGTCGTTCGAGCTCAACGCGATCGCCGCGGTGGTGATCGGGGGCACGTCGCTCATGGGCGGGCGCGGAACGGTCCGCGGCGCGCTGATCGGCGCGTTCGTCATCGGCTTCCTCGCCGACGGCCTCGTGATCGTCGGCGTCTCGACCTTCTGGCAGATCGTGATCAAGGGCACGGTGATCGTGCTCGCGGTGATCCTCGATCAGAGCCAGCAGCGGATCCAGCGACGCGGTGCGGCAGCCGCCGCGGCCGCGAGCGTCGCGGCAGCTCCACCACGCACACCCGCGGCGACCACCTAGCACCAGACAACCAGGAGGAGAAGTCATGCGATTGCACTGCAAGCCCGGGCGGCTTGTGCTGGCGCTTGCCGCGTCCGCCGCCCTCGTCGTCGCCGGCTGCGGAGGGGACGACGACAGCTCGTCCAGCTCCAGCGGATCCAGCGCCAAGAGCGGCGACGGCGGCGGCCTCATCGCCATCATCACGCCCGCCGTCGACAACCCGTTCTTCAAGGCGGAGGCCGACGCGGCCGCAGCGAAGGCCAAGGAGCTCGGCTACGAGACGTCCGTCGCCTCGCACGACGACGACCCGAACAAGCAGAGCGAGCTGATCGACGCGGCGATCTCGCGGAAGGCCAAGGCCATCGTCCTCGACAACGCCGGCGCTGACGCCTCGATCGGTCCCGTGAAGAAGGCCAAGGCCGCCGGGATCCCCGTGTTCCTGATCGACCGGGAGATCAACGCGACCGGCATCGCCACCGCGCAGATCGTCTCCAACAACTCCCAGGGCGCCGGCCTCGGCGGCCAGGAGTTCGTCAAGGCGCTGGACGGCAAGGGCAACTACGTCGAGCTCACCGGCAAGGAGTCGGACACCAACGCCGGCGTGCGGTCCAAGGGCTACAACGACGTCATCTCCCAGTACCCCGACCTGAAGAAGGTCGCCAAGCAGACGGCCAACTGGGACCAGCAGGAGGCGTTCAACAAGATGGAGACGATCATCCAGCGCAACCGCAACATCGACGGGGTGATCGCCGGCAACGACACGATGGCGCTCGGCGCCGTCGCCGCGCTCAAGGCGGCCGGGCTGCTCAAGAAGGTCACCGTCGTCGGCTTCGACGGCAGCCCCGACGCGATCTCGGCGGTCAAGAAGGATCAGATGCGCGCCACGGTCCTGCAGCCCGCGGCGCTGATCTCGCAGATGGCCGTCGAGCAGGCCGACGAAGTGATCAAGAACGGCAAGCCCAGCAAGCCTGAGAAGCAGGCCATCGACTGCGAGCTGGTCACCAAGGCCAACGCCGACCAGTTCGGCGTCTTCGCGAAGAAGTCCGCCTGACGGGCGAGGCGAATGGCCGCCGGCGGCCCGGTCGGGCTGCCGGCGGCTAGAGCCGTGCCGATGTTCGGTCCGCTGGCCGCAGGCGCCCCCGCCCAGTCGCGTCCGCCGTCGACGGTCGACGATGCGCCCGGCAAGGCGCGCGTCGTCGTCTTGAGCGACATCGGCAACGAGCCCGACGACCAGATTCGCTCACCCGCTTCCTCGTCTACTCCAACGAGTACATGGTCGCGCGAGATGTGACCGGAGTAGACGGCAAGGCGCACACCTCCGACCGGGCGACCATCTGGCGCTGGCGCGAAGCGTTCCAGAACGACTTCGCGGCCCGCATGGACTGGACCGTCGCCGCCTACAAGGACGCGAACCACAACCCGCGCGTCCGCATCAACGGCGAGCGCGGCAAGGAGCCCATCACGCTCGACGCCGAAGTGGGCAAGCCAATGGCGCTCGACGCGGCGGGCACGCGCGATCCCGACCGGGATGGCCTGAGCTACCGCTGGTTCTACTACCCCGAACCCGGCGCCCACACGGACCAGAGCCGGGCCGTCGTGCGCGTCGACAACGCGAACCGGCGCAGGGCGACCGTTACGCCGACCTCGACGTGCCCGCCCTTCTGGTTGCCCAGCGTGCCGTGCCAGGCGACGAGTGGCGTGGCGCACGTCCTCCTCGCGGTGACCGATGACGGCAATCCCAGCCTGACCTCGTACCGCCGCGTCATCCTGAGGGTCAAGGCCGCAGCCACGCCGTAGGACAGCCGTTCCGTACGCCGGCAGCCCGAGCGGCTGCCGGCGGCCGGTCCGTCAGCCGGCCGCGCCCGTCGAGCGCGGCGCGGCCGCCAGCCAGCGCTCGATCAGCCGGCGCGCGATGGCTAGCCGCGGCGGCAGCAGCGGCCCGTCGCCGGGCGTGTCGGGCTCCGTGCCCCAGCCGTCCGCGTCGAGCGCCGCGGCGGCGGCGACCTCGGCGCGGCTGAACCAGCGCACGTCCTCGAGCTCGTCGTCCTGGCGCCGCGGCGCACCGCCGACCCAGTCGACCTCGAAGCCCAGCATCAGCGAGGCCGGGAACGGCCACGGCTGTGAGGCCACGTAGCGCGGCGCGCCGACCTCCACGCCCGCCTCCTCGGCCACCTCGCGGCGCACCGCCTCCTCGAGCGTCTCGCCCGGCTCGACGAACCCGGCCAGGGCGGAGTAGCGGCGCGGCGGCCACTGCGAGTTGCGCCCGAGCAGCACGCGGTCGCCGTCGCAGACGACCATGATCACCACGGGGTCGGTGCGCGGGAAGTGGTGTGCGCCGCAGCGCGGGCAGGCGCGCACCATCCCCGCCTCGGCCACGTCCGACGGATGGCCGCAGACGGCGCAGAACGGGTGCCGGCGGTGCCAGTTCAGCAGCGCGGCGGCGTACGCGGCGAGCCCGGCCTGCGCGGGATCGAGCACGGCCAGCGCCTCGCGCAGGCCCACCGGCCGGACGCCGGAGCCGAGCGCGGACGGCTGCACGCCGCGCCCGCGCCGGCCGCCCGGGCCGATCGGCGGCGGCGGCTCGGCCCCGCCGGGCGCCGGTGCGTCGACGTCGACCGCGAACAGCGGCCCCGTGGCGTCGAGGCCGAGGAGCAGCTCGGCCGGCGCATCCGCCGGCGGCGCCAGCAGCAGCGCGTCGTCGTCGAGCACGATGCCCGCCGTCCCGGCCTGGACCGCGCGCGCCGCCGGATGGGCGCGCTGCGCCGGCCACCCACTCGGCGTCGCGGCGGCGGCCGTCGCCGGCGCGGTCGAGCGTCATGCCAGCGCGGGAAGGACCGCGGCCGCCAGCAGCTCCAGCGCGGCCGTGTCGCGATGCGCGAGATGCTGGAGCATGACGCGCCGCACGCCGGCGTCCGCGTACTCGCGCAGGCGGGCGACGAGCTCGTCGGGCGTGCCCGCGAGCGCCGCGCGCCGCAGCTCGTCCGGCTGCTTGCCGAAGACCGCGGCACGGTCGCGCAGCTCGGCCTCGTCGGCGCCGACCACGCACTGCTGCATCAGCGACAGCGGCAGCGTGGCCGGGTCGCGGCCGGCCGCGGCGCAGGCCGCGTCGAGCCGCCCGCGGGCGGCCCGCGCCTCGTCGGGCGACGCGCCCACGACGTTGTACTCCGTCGCCCAGCGCGCGGCCAGCGCGGCGCCGCGGCGCTGGGCCGCGCCCCCGAGCAGCAGCGGCGGATGCGGGCGCTGCACCGGCTTGGGCTGGGCGTCGAGATCGCGCACGCTCCAGTGCGCGCCGTCGAAGCTGAACGGGCCGTCGGCCCAGCTGCCGGCGATGATCTCGAGCTGCTCCGCCATCCGGTCCACGCGCTCGCGCAGCGGCGGGAAGGGGAAGCCGTAGGCCACGTGCTCGGCCTCGAGCCAGCCGGTGCCGAGCCCGAGCTCGACGCGGCCGCCGGAGATGTGGTCGGCGGTGACGACGAGCTTGGCCAGCACGGACGGGTGGCGGAAGGTGGCCGGGGAGACGAGCGTGCCGAGCCGCAGCGTGCTCGTGACCGCGGCCAGGCCGTTGATCGTCGCCCCAGGCGTCGAGCGAGCCGCGCTCGCCGCCGCCGATCACCGACAGATAGTGGTCGGAGCGGAAGAGGGCCTCGAAGCCGAGCCGCTCGCAGGCTCGCGCGAGCTCGCGCCAGTCCTCCCAGGTCACGTCCTCCTGGCCCTCGATCATGACCGCGAAGCGCACGGCCCGCCACGGTATCCGACCCGCGCGGTGGAGCGGACGGCCTAGGGAACCGCCGCCGCTCCCGCGTAGAGGACGACCGCGACCGCCGTCGCGAGGTTGAGGCTCGAGACGCCGGGGCGCATGGGGATGCCGACGCGCGCGTCCGCGCGCTCGAGCAGCGCCGCGCCGAGGCCGCGCCGCTCGCTGCCGAAGGCCAGCAGCGGCGACGCCGGCAGCGCGACGCCGCCCAGCGGAGGGCCGCCGGGGACGACGGCCACGAGCGGCCGCGCGCCGGCGACGGACGGGTCGGCGCGGCCGACGGGCAGCGCGAAGTGCAGGCCGGCCGAGCCGCGCAGCGCCGCGGGGGCCCACGGGTCGGCCGCGCCCGTGGTCAGCACGGCGGCCGCCCCGGCCGCGGCGGCCACGCGCACGACGGCGCCGATGTTGCCCAGGTGCCGCGGGTCGTCGAGCAGCACGACCGGCGCGGTGGCGGGCGGGCACGCGAAGGCGGGCCGGCGCGCGACCGCCGCGACGCCGGTGCGCGGGACGGGATCGACCAGCGGCGCGAGCGGGCGCTCGACTGCGACGGCGTCCAGCGGCTCGGCGACGTCCGGCGCGAGCGCGTGCGCGAGCCGGCGCGCGGCGGCCCGGTCCGCGGCGGCGACGGCGATCAGCTCGGCGCCGAAGCGCAGCGCGTGCTTGACGGCGTGGAAGCCCTCGAGCAACACGAGATCGGGCGCGCGCCGAGCGGCGGCGAAGGCCTCGGCGAGCGGGTCCGCGGCGGCGCTCACGTCAGCGCATCATGGCGCCTGTCCCGCTAGCGTCCGCCGCCGATGCTGCCGGCGCTCGGCTGGGGCGCACTCGCCGCCTCCTCGCTCTTGCTCGGGGTCGGTCTCGCGCTCGCGCGCTCGTGGAGCGCGCGGACGATCGGGCTCGTGCTCTCGTTCGGGGCGGGCGCGCTGATCAGCGCGGTGGCCTTCGAGCTGTTCGAGGAGGGCACGCGCGAGGCCGGCGGCGAGCTGCCCGTGGCGCTCGGCCTCGCGGCGGGCGCGCTGACCTACTTCGTCTGCGACCGCAAGATCGAGCGGCGCGGCGCGGGCGGCGGCCTGCCGCTCGCGCTCGGCGCGCTGCTCGACGGCGTGCCCGAGCAGGCCGTGCTCGGGATCGGGCTGGCCGGCGGCGCGGGGGTCAGCGTCGCGCTCCTCGTCGCCATCTTCGTGTCCAACCTGCCGGAGGGGATCGGCTCCGCGAGCGACATGCTCGCGGCCCGGCTGGACCCGCGGCGGGTCGTCGCCCTGTGGAGCGCCGTGGCCGTGTCTGCCTCGCCGCGACGGTCGCGGGCTATGCGGTGACCGACGTGGTGGGCGGCACGTTCACCGGCGCGATCGACGGCTTCGCGGCGGGCGCGCTGCTCGTGATGCTCACCGACTCGATGATCCCCGAGTCGCGCGCGAAGGCCGGGCTGCCCAGCGGGCTGGCGCTCGTGCTCGGCTTCGCCGTCGCCGCGGGCCTCTCGGCGGCGTCCTGAGCCGCTCACGGCAACACGACCAAGACGGTGATCATGAGGCCGCAGACGCACAGCACGACGCTGAGCGAGGCGACGAGCCAGCCCGGCGTGAGCGCCTCCTCGCCGCCCGTCAGGGCGCGGTCGACCGTCTCCTGGCGCCACCAGCCCGCGCCGCGACGACGACGCCGAGCAGCGAGAAGAGCGTCCCCAGCACGAGGTACGGCCAGTCGGGCTTCTCGGCCACCTCCGGCAGCACCTTGCCGATCGCGATGGCCAGGCCCTCGCAGGCGAGCGCCGTGCGCCACCAGGCCAGGAACGTGCGCTCGTTCGCGAGCCGCGTGCGGCGCGTGGCGTCGACGGCGGACGGTGCGGACATGACCGCAGCATGCCAGCGATCACCCGCGGCGGCGACGCCGCCGCGCGCCGCGTGATCGATGATCCGCGCATGCGGCGCCTGATCGCCCTCACGACCGACCTCGGGCGGCGCTCGTTCGCGCGCTTCGTCGAGCTCGAGGGCTTCGACCGCGCGATGGCGCTCGCGGGCCAGACCTTCGCTGCGCTGCTGCCGCTGCTGCTGGTCGTCAGCGCGGTCGCGCCCGCGGGCGGGCGCGACGTCGCGGACGGCCTCGTCAAGCAGTTCGAGCTCGATTCCAGCGCCGCCACGGCCGTGCGGGCGGCGGTCGACCAGCCCGCGCAGGTCCAGAGCTCGCTGAGCGTGCTGGGCGTGTTCGTGCTCGTGGTCTCGGCGCTCTCGTTCACGCGGGCCATGCAGCGGCTCTATATGCGCGCGTGGCACCTGCCGAAGCTCGCGCTCCCGCTCGCCAACGCCTGGGGGCTGCTGTGGCTCGCCGCGTTCAGCGCCTACTTCTCGCTCCAGCCCGCGATCGTCGGGATCTTCCACGGGGTCGCGGGCACGGTGGTCTCGATCGCCTTCTCGACCGGGCTGTGGCTGATGACGCCGTGGATCCTCGTCGGCAAGCGGATCTCGTGGCGGCGGCTGCTGCCGCAGGCGTTGCTCACGGCGGTCAGCCTGGCCGCGTTCGCGGCCGCCTCGGTGCTCTACATGCCGCACGCGGTCTCCGCCGCCTCGGTGCAGTTCGGGGTCATCGGCGTGGCCTTCGCGCTGCTCTCCTGGCTCTTCGTGGCGGCGTTCATCCTCGTCGTCACGGCGGCGCTCGGCGCGACGCTGGTCGAGCGGCCGCAGGTGGCTCCGGCGCTGTGAGCGGCGTCCGGGCCGGGTGTCAGACTGCGCACATGGCGAACTCTTCGCGCACCGGCCCGTCGACGGACACCGGCTGGGCGACGTTCGCCGGCGTCCTGTTCACGCTGGCCGGGATCTTCCACCTCCTGTGGGGCTTCGCGGCGCTCGCGCACGACGACAACTTCGTGGCCGACGAGCTGCTGTTCGGCGGCCTGACGCTGTGGGGCATCCTCTACCTCGTCCTCGGCGCCGCGCAGCTCGGGGCGGCGTACCTGATCGGGCGCGCCCGCCGCTCGGGTCAGCTGCTCGGCATGCTGCTGGCCGGCCTGAGCGCGACGAACGCCATGTTCACGTTCGGCGCCTATCCGATCTGGGCGGCGGTGATCCTCGCGCTCGACCTGCTCGTGCTCTACGGCCTGGCCGTGCACGGCGACGACTACGCCTGAAGCGCCGACGGCGCCGCACTGCGGGGCCCCGCCATCTACGCTCCACACGATGGCCTTCCAGCCCGACGACCTGCTCGGCGAGACCGCGCTCCGCGCCGCCGTCGCCGCGCTGGCCGAGCGCAACCAGCATCACCTCGCGGACATGAGCGAGGCCGAGCAGGCCGACGCCGTCGGGCACTGGCGCGAGCTGGCCATGACCGTCCTGACCGCGGCCCGCACCGCCGCGGGGCCCGAGCCCGGCGACGCCGACGGCGGCGGCCGCGCCGCGATCGTGCTCGAGGACGCCGGCGGCGACGAGATCACCGTCCACGCCAGCTTCTATCCCCAGCTCGAGGACCTCGGCGGCGGCGAGGTGGCGGCGACGCCCGCGCAGGCGACCGCGCTGGAGCTGCTCGAGCAGCTCGCGGGCGACGACGACGAGGACGACGAAGACGACGACTGAGCCCGTCTCCCCGCGACGGGCGAAAAGGGAGTAGACCATGAGCCGATGAGCCAGCGTCGGCTCCACACGCTGCGCGAAGGTGGCTCCTTCTTCGAGAGCCCGCGCTGGCATGAGGGGCGCTGGTGGGTCTCGGACTTCTACCGCCACGAGGTGCTCGCGGTCGAGCCGGACGGGCGCGCGCAGACGGTGCTGGAGGTGGCCGGCCGGCCGTCAGGGCTGGGCTGGATGCCCGACGGCTCGCTGCTCGTCGTCTCGATGGCCGACCGCCGGATCCTGCGCGTGACGGCCGGTGATGTGTCGCTCCACGCCGACGTGAGCGCGTATTGCGGCGGCGATCTGAATGACATGATCGTCGCTTCCGACGGCCGTCTGTACGTGGGCAACTTCGGCTTCGACTCGGCCGCACAGGCCGATCCCGTGCCCGCGTCGCTGATCTGCGTCGATCCGGGCGGGTCCGCCCGCGTGGCGGCGGACGACCTCCACTTCCCCAACGGGTCGGTCATCGCTCCCGACGGCAGGACGCTGATCGTCGGCGAGACGGGGGCCTCCCGCTATACGGCGTTCACGATCGCGCCCGGCGGTGCGCTCAGCGGCCGCCGGACCTGGGCGCAGGTCGCGCCCGCGCCCGAGCTCACGACGTTCGCGGACACGCTCGCGGCGCTGCGGTTCGGGCCGGACGGGTGCACGCTCGACGCGGACGGCCACATCTGGGCGGCGGACATGATCGGCGCACGCTGCGTGCGGCTCGCGCCGGGTGGCGCGATCGTCGACGAGATCGCCGTCCCCGAGGGACGCAACTGCTTCGCCTGCATGCTCGGCGGCGACGACGGGCGCACGCTGCTGATCTGCGCGGCGCGCGGCCACGGCGAGCAGCTCGATGCGCACGACGCGGTGCTGCTGACGGCGAGGGTGGCGGTGCCGCACGCCGGCTTGCCGTGACCGGCGACCTCCAGTTCGGCCTGCTGGGACCGGCGGCCGCCTGGCGCGACGGCCGCGAGCTCGACCTGGGCAGCCCGCAGCAGCGCGCGCTGTTCGCGCTGCTGCTGCTGCACCGCGGCGAGGCCGTCTCGACCGACCGGATGATCGACGCGCTGTGGCCCGCCGGGCCGCCGGCCAACGCAGTGCCGGTCCTGCGCACGTACGTCTCGCGACTGCGCTCCGGCCCGCTCGGCCCGGATGCCCTGGCCACGTGCCGCCAGGGCTACGCGCTGCGGTGTGGCGCGCTCGACGCCGACCGCTTCGAGGCGCTCGTGGCCGAGGGCCGGACGCAGTGCGAGGCGGGCGACCCGGCCGTGGCCGAGGAGCTGCTGCTCGAGGCGCTCGCCCTCGTGCGCGGGCCGGCGCTGGCCGAGCTGCCCGACGACGACCGCGCGCGGCGCGAGCGCGACCGCCTGGCGGAGCAGGTCATCGCCGCGGAGGAGGAGGTCGTCGAGGCCCGGCTCGCCCAGGGCCGGCACCGCGAGCTGCTGCCGGCGCTGCGCGCCGCCGTCGCGACTCAGCCGCTGCGCGAGCGGGCGTGGGGCCAGCTGATGGTCGCGCTCTACCGCTCCGGGCGGCAGGCCGACGCGCTCGCCGCCTACCGCGCCGCGCGCCACCGGCTCGACGATCAGCTCGCGCTGCAGCCGGGCCCGCAGCTGCGCGCGCTGGAGCGCATGATCCTCGTGCATGACGAGGCGCTCGACCTGCCGCCGCAGCGTGAGCTGCCGCGCTTCGCGACGCGCTTCATCGCACGCGGGTCCGAGCTCGCGGCGCTCGCGCTCGAGTTCCGCGACGCCCGGCTAGTGACCATTGCAGGCCCCGCCGGCGCGGGCAAGACCCGGCTCGCCGCCGAGTTCGCGCCGACGGCCGGGCGGCGGCTGTGGTGGGTCGATCTCGGCTCGGTCGCGCCGGGGCGCGTCGTGGCGTCGGTCGCGCGCGCGCTCACGGTGCCCGAGGTGCCGGGCCGCGCGCCGGCCGACCTCGTCGTCGCGCGGCTGCGGGAGGTGCCCGCGCTGCTCGTGCTCGACAACTGCGAGCACGTGCTCGGCGAGGTCGCGGCGGTCGTCGCGCGGATCCTCGCGGGCGATCCGCACGCGCTCGTGCTCACCACGAGCCGCCGGGCGCTGCGGGTCGGCGGCGAAGCGGTCCACGCACTCGGCGGCCTCGCGCCGGAGCCCGCCGCGGAGCTCTTCGTCGACCGCGCCGGCGGTCCGCGCGAGGCGGAAGCGGTCGCCGAGGTGGTTGCCCACCTCGACGGGCTGCCGCTGGCGATCGAGCTCGCCGCCGCGCAGCTGCGCGCGCTCACGCTGCCCGAGCTCGCCCGGCGGCTCCGGACGCTCGGATTGCCCGAGGGCGAGCCGACGGCGCCGCGACGCCGGCGCACGCTGGAGACCGCGATCGCCCGGAGCTACGACCTGCTCGCGCCGGCGGAGCAAGGAGCGCTGCGGGCCCTGGCGATCTTCCCGGCGAGCTTCGACGCGACCGCGGCCGAGGCGGTGGCGGGCGGCCCCGTCGGCTCGCTCGTCGACGCCTCGCTGCTCGCGGCCGAGCCTCCCGCGCGCTTCCGCCTGCTGCAGACGGTGCGCGCGTTCGCGCGCCGGCGGCTCGAGGGGCAGGGCGAGCTGGAGGTGGCGGCACGCCGTCATCGCGGCGCGTACGCGGCGCTCGCCGAGGAGGTCGATCGCAACATGACGGGCGCGGGGCTGCCCCTCTGGCTGCCGCGCGCGCGCCGCGAGCACGCGAACTTCCAGGCCGCGCTGCACTTCTCGCTCGCTGCCGGTGACGGCGAGCACGCGCTGCAGCTGGCCTCGGCGCTGTGCTGGTACTGGTTCCG
>CAVWII010000018.1:0-68089 GCA_963754975.1 uncultured Alphaproteobacteria bacterium
GGGGAAGCCGTCGCAGCGCAAGTGTTCTTCTCGAACGGAAGCTTGCAACGATGTTCGTCCGTATCTCTCGCTCCCGCATTCGGCCGGAAAAGCTCGAGGAATATCGCGCGTATTTCGCACAGCACGGCTTGGCGACCGCGAAGACTTAGAAGGGCTTTAGATGGGCATTCGCTCTGCCGCCGCACGCGCCGTCGGAAGAGTGGCTGACGATTTCGGGATGGGATGCGCGGGAGGACGCCGAGACGTACAACCGGCATCCCGACCGGAACAAGACGATCGTGAATGCCGAAGACTTCTTCCTCGAGGCGCCGCACGCGACCGGGTACGACGATGTCATCGAGTAACGGTCGAAGGCTCCTGGAACGTCCGCCTCGAGCAACTGTCGCGGGCGGAGCTCCGGGATTTGCAGGAAGCGCGTCTGCTGTCCTTGCTCGCGCGGGTCCAGGCGACAAATCCGTTCTATCGAGAGCGCTTCGCACGCTGCGGGCGTCGACGTTCCGCATTCGCAATCTATCGGAATTCCGTGAGCGCGTTCCCTGCATCGGCAAGGCCGACTTGATCGCGGACCAGGAGCGCGCGCCTCCGTATGGAACGCGGCTGGCTGTGCCGACGTCGGAGGTCGCGACTGTCGTTCTCACGAGCGGCACCTCCGGCCGCGGCCGCGAGGTCCATTGCTACAGCTTCGCCGATCTCGAGCGTTCGACCGCGCAGCTCGGATACCTACGCGAAGCGAAGCTCACCGTAGTTGTGTGCCGAACGCATGCGAACCGATGAACTTGAAAGTCTGATTGCCGGGCGTTCCGTCCTGATCCGCGTCCATCCGGGAAAGGTCGATCTTGTCGACGCCACGCTTGAAGTCCCTGATCGCGTCGCATTCGTCAGACGGTCGAGTCCGACACCTTCGTGAAAACAAGAGATTGTCCCGGCCGGCACTCCCGGTGAGGATGTCGCGCCCGCCGCCGCCGTCCACGCGATCGTTGCCGATGCCGCCGTCGATGCGGTCATTCCCGCCAGCGCCCTTGAGAATGTCGTTGCCGCCGTAGCCGGCGATAACGTCAGCGCTAAAGTCGCCGGTGGATCGAATCGCTCCGGACAGCGCCTTGCGGAGGAGAGCGATGTCGTCCGCGTTCGAAGCCGTGTGCGCGACGGCTGCAAGGCTCCGGACCCGAAATCGCAGCCTTCGTGACCGCCACCGCCACATAACCGCTGATCACCTGCTGATAGGACGTCACGACGCCACCGGAGGGCTCTCCGGACAAATCGTAGGTGAAGCCGCGCCCACGAGACATATCGGCATACCCGCCGCCATACGATAGTGTAGAACGCTGAGCTCGACGCGACATAGGCGAGACCCTGATACAGCCCGTTGAGATCGACGTTTGCGATGTTGAAAGAGAAGCCGTTCTTGACCTGAATGGCAGCCATGGACCTAAGCTCCTGGTAATACGCGTTGATCGGCGCGGTTGCACTTGACCTGCGCTGGAAGTTTGTCCGCACCTTGGAGGACGAATCAAGCCGCGAGATAGGTCAGCTTCCAGAGCTTCCGATAACTCCGCGACCTCGGACGCGCTGCGACTGCCGCGTCCGAGGCTGTTGAAGTGCCATCGCTGGCGACAACCGGCATCCTGCGGGCCACAGGGCGCCGCCTTCCGCTTCGGCCGTCTCAGGGATTATATTGTGATTGCGGTCCCTCGAAGTCGTGTTCGCGTGCGCCAAACCATTGTCGATGTCTGCCATCCAACGAAAGACTGACGAAAGTTCCGCTACAGGGAGCTCGCAGGGCGAATGAAGCGGCTCCGCCGCCCGCCCTCCGCATCGGGATCGCGGCCCTGCCGCCGACCAGCTTGATCCTCGACGGCGAGGCGCTCGTGCTCGTGCTCCGCGATGGCGGCTCGGCGTGCGGGAGCGGCGGGATCGGCTTGTTCGCCGGGCGCTATTTCATCCCGCGCGTCTGACGGGGTCAGGCCGCTTTTGGACTGGCCGACGGGTCAATGACGGGTCTGCTTCCAAAAGTGCCAGCAAGTACGAGGCGTCTACGTTCCTCGTAGGACAGCACGTGCTCGATGTCGGAAAAGCCGTCCGGCGCGCGCTCCTCGACGGCGTCGATGACGCCTTCCGGGCCGCCGGTGCGGTTCGCGCGCACGATCGCGGCGGTCTTCAAGCGCCGCTCGGCGTCGTAGCCGGCCAGCGCGTGAGCCGGGTGCTCGGCGGCGACGAGCCGGTCGGCGAGGCAGCGTGCGTCGAGCACGGCCTGGCTGGCGCCGTTCGAGCCGACCGGATACATCGGATGCGCGGCGTCGCCGAGGAGGGTGACGCGCCCGTGCGACCAGCGCGGCAGCGGATCGCGGTCGCACATCGGATACCGAAGATCTCCTGCGTCGCCTCGATCAGCTTGAGGACGTTGAGATGCGGGATCGAGAAGCGCTCGACATGCGGCATCAACTCGTCGCGGCGGCCGGGGCGCGACCAGTCCTCGCGCCGCGGCGGGCGGTGCCGTGCCGTCGCCGATCTTCACCGCGACGGCCCAGTTCGTGAGCTTGATGCCGGGGCGCCAGCCCTCGGCGATCGGATAGACCACCACCTTCGCCTTCATGCCGCCGGCGATGATCATCGAGCGCCCGGTGAGGAAGGCCGGCCATTCGGCGGCGCCGCGCCAGAGCATGATGCCGTTCCAGGCCGGCGGGCCCTCGCCCGGGAAGAGCTTTTCGCGCACGAGGGAATGGATGCCGTCGGCGCCGATCAGCACGTCGGCGCGGGCGGTGTGCGCGTGCCGGCCGGCGCGGTCGAAGAAATAGGCGCTGACGCCGCCCTCGTCCTGCGCGAAGGCGCCGAGGCGGCAGCCGGTGCGGATCGCCTGCGGGCCGAGCCGTTCCTCGACGGCGCGATGGATGACGCTTTGGAGGCGGCCGCGATGGATCGAGAATTGCGGTACGTCGAAGCCCGCCTCGATGCCGCGGGGCTCGCGCCGAATCTCCTGGCCGAAGCGGTTGGTGTAGATCAGTTCGTAGGTGCGGATGCCGGCCTCGTCGAGGCGCGGCAGGAGGCCGAGCTGCTTCAACTCGGCGATCGCGTGCGGCAGCGTGTTGATGCCGACGCCGAGCTGGCGGATCGCCTCGGATTGCTCGTAGAGCTCGACCGCGATGCCGCGCGATTGCAGCATCAGCGCAGCAGCGAGGCCGCCGATGCCGCTCCCGACGACGATCGCCTTCATGACCTCGCTCCCCCGCGGCGGAAAGCCTTACGCCGCCGCCTCGCCCGGCGGCGGCGGCAGAAAGTTCACCTCGTGCTGGGCCGACAGCGCGACGACCTTCTCGGCGTCGGGTCCGTCAGTATTGTGGATGCCCCAGAAGAGGTCGTAGAGCTTGCGCGTCGGCGACACCCAGAACAGGCATTTCGCCGTCGCACCGGACGTGTTGAAGATGCCGTGCGGAACGCCCATCGGCAGGCGCACGAGATCGCCCGGCGACGCGGACGTTTCCGCGCCGTCGAGCCGGAAATCGAGGCGCCCTTCGAGGATGTAGAGATACTCGTCCTGCGTCGGGTGGATATGCGGGCGGCACGAACGTCTCCGGCGGAAACGTCGCGTGCCAGGAGAAGGAATGCTCCGACAGGGTCTTCGGCACGTAGGTCTGGCCGAGGATGTTCCAGCGGATGCCGTCGAGCCCTTCGTTGGCGCGCGTGATGCCGGCCGCTTCCCGTTCTCATGACCCTGCTCTCCCTCCCGGCGCCTGCCTCAGCTCCTGCGGCTTGCACTCCTTCGCGTAGGCGTCGGTGTAGTTCGAGAACACCTTCTCGGCGATCTGCGTCTCGTACTTGCCGTCGGCGCGCTTCACGGCCTTGACGAGGTAGAAGTCCTGCACCGGGAAATTGTTGACGCCGAACTTGAAGGGGCCGCGCAGGAGGCGAAATCGGCCTTCTTCAGGGCCTCGCGCAACGCGTCCTTGTTCGCCGTGTCGCCCTTCGTCGCCTTCAGCGCGCTGTCGATGAGCGCCGCCGCGTCGTAGGCCTGCATGGCGTAGGAGCCGGGCACCGAGCCGTAGGTCTTCTCGTAATCGGCGACGAAGGCCTTGTTCTGCGCATTGTCGAGATTGGGCGCCCAGGTCATGCCGCCGAACATGCCGACCGCGGCGTCCTGCTGCGCCGGCAGGGTCGATTTGTCGACGGTGAAGGCGGAGAGGAAGGGGATCTTGTCGGTGAGCCCGGCCTGCTTGTACTGGCGCACGAGGTTCACGCCCATGCCGCCGGGCATGAAGGTGAAGATCGCGTCCGGCTTCAGCGAGGCGATCTTGGCGAGCTCGGACTGGAAGTCGAGGGTGTTGAGGGGGACGTAGGATTCCTCCACGACCTCGCCGGTGAAGTGGCGCTTGAAGCCGACCATCGCGTCCTTGCCGGCCTGGTAGTTCGGCGTCAAAAGGTAGACGCGCTTGTAGCCGGCGGTCCTGCGCGACCTTGCCGAGGACCTCGTGCACCTGGTCGTTCTGGTAGGAGGTAACGAAGAAGTTCGGGTTGCAGCCCTTGCCCGCGAAGGCGGAGGAGCCAGCATTCGGGCTGATCAGGATCGCGCCCGAAATCGACCACCGGCTTGTGGATCGCCGCCAGCACGTTCGAGAAGATCGGGCCGACGACGAAGTCGACCTTGTCGCGTTCGAGGAGGCCCTTCACCTTCGTCACCGCGACGTCGGGTTTCAGTTCGTCGTCGGCGACGACAATCTCGACCTCGCGGCCGCCGAGCTTGCCGCCGAGAATCTTCACCGCGAGCTGGAAGCCGTCCCGCGCCTGCTGGCCGAGCACCGCGGAGGGCCCCGAAAGCGTCAGCATCAGCCCGACCTTGAGCTTCTCCTGCGCCAGGGCCGGCGCCGCGGCGGCAGCCATGCCGGCCGCGATTCCGGCAGCCAAAATCAAACTCTTCACAGCCGTTCTCCCCCATTTTCTTGTGCGGCCGCATCTTCGGACGGGGCGCGGCTGCTGGCAAGGGAGAGCGCTTCTAGGGGGCCGGCGGCGGCAGGCGCTCGGCCGGCGTCACCGTGACCTCCTGCACCTCGCCGTGCCGGAACAGCTTCAGCCGCGTCGGCTGGTCGATCCGGCTGCCGTTAAGGCAACGCACGAGGTCGTCGATGCCGGCGATCGGCGTCCCGTCGAGGGCGAGGATGACGTCGCCCTGGGCGATGCCGGCGCGGGCGGCGGGCATCTCCGGCTCGACCGCCGCGACGACGACCGCGGAGCGGCTTGTCAGGCCGGCCGCATGGGCGATCCGCCGCGCCAGGGGCACGGTCTGGCCGGCGACGCCGATCGAGGCGCGCCGGACGCGCCCGTGCCGGATCAGTTCGGAAACGACGAAGCTCGCGGTGTTGCTGGCGACGGCGAAGCAGAGCCCCTGCGCACCGGCGATGACGGCGGTGTTGATGCCGACGACCTCGCCCCGGCTGGAGACCAGGGGCCCGCCGGAATTGCCCGGATTGAGGGCCGCGTCGGTCTGGATGACGTCGTCGATGAGGCGGCCCGTCCGCCCGCGGAGCGAGCGCCCGAGGGCGGACACCACCCCCGCCGTCACCGTCGATTCGAAGCCAAGCGGATTGCCGATCGCGACGGCGATCTGACCGCGGCGAAGCTCCTTCGAATCGCCGAGCCGCGCGAAGGGCAGGCCGTCGCTCGTCGCGCGCAGGAGGGCAAGGTCCGTGTCCGGATCGTCGCCGAGGAGCCGCGCGTCGACGGAGCGGGCGTCGGAGAGGGCGAGGCGGGCCTCGCGGCGGCCCTGCATGACGTGGCTGTTCGTCAGGACGAGCCCGTCGGGGGAAATGATCACGCCGGAGCCGACGCCCGCCGGGCGGCCGTTCGCCTGCGGCTCGACCCGCACCACGGCCGGGCCGATGCCGTCGACGATGCCGATCACGGCCTGCGAATAGGCGTCGAGCAGGGCGGCATCGCCGGCCGCCGGGACGGCCTTGAGGTCGGGGCCGGCGGCGGCGCCGCCGGTGTCAAGGATGAGGACGGGACCGAGGTCGAGCATGGCCGATCATCATGGTTGTGAACACTGTAACCATGATGTGGGGTGGGCCATCTCGCAAAGGAAGACCCACCCGCCACGCGCGAACCCTCAGTCGCCGAACAGGTCGCGGGGACCCTCGACGCAGCGATACCCGACGAAGCATTGCGGGTTGTCGATGCTCGGCACCCAGGCCGGCTCCGTGTACTCGCCGACGGCGCAGAAGCCCTGGTCGATGACGTAGCGGTCGTAGGTATAGCCCCCCGTCCCGAGGACGATGGCGCCGGAGCGCGCGACGAGCGCCTGGCTCGCCGCGCAGGGGCGGCTGACGGTCGAGGGCCGCGGCTGCGCCAGGGCGGGCACGGCAGCAAGGATTGCGGCGACGGTCGTGAGGGCGACCGCAAGGCGGCTCGCCCGGCTTCTCCCGGCGCTCGCGCCGGATCGTTCGCTGATGTCGATGGTCATCGGGTCACCCACGATCACATGAAATGGGACGCGAATCCCGGATGCGCCGGGCGGCGGCAATGGCCCGCCGAAGTCCGGATTCCCGGGGAACTGTCCATTACAAGGGAAGCGACGGGCGAGATTCAAGGCCGCCGGCCACAGGATCGGGTCGGGCGCGGCCGGCTTTGTGACGAATGACCGGAAGCGGCCTTCAGCCGGAGGCGGCCTTGTCCTTCTGCTGCTCGGCGATGAGGGCGTCGTCGATCTCGCGGGCCCGGCGGGCGGCCGGACGTCCTTCGAGGCGCGCGTAGTAGCGCTCGAAGGCGGGGCGCTTCTCGATCGTGCCGAACATCATGCCCCAGCCGATCTGGGCCCCGACATAGACGTCCGCCGCGCTGAAGCGATCCCCGGCGATGTAGTCCGTCTTCGACACCGCGCCTTCGAGGGCGTCGAGGACGCTCGCGAGGTTGCCGTAGCCGACCATCCGCTCCCGCTCCTCGCTCACGGCGACGCCGAGGGCCTTGTTCGTGACCGCCGCCTCGACCGGTCCGGCGGCGAAGAACAGCCAGCGGTAATAGGGCGCCCGGCGCCGATCGCCGGTCGGCGGCGCGAGGCCCGCCTCGGGGAAGGCATCGGCGAGATAGGCGCAAACGGCGGCGGCTTCGGTGACCACGGCGCCGTTGTGGCGGATCGCCGGAACCTTTCCCATCGGGTTGATGGCAAGGTAGTCCACCGCCTTCATGGTCGAGCCGAAGCCGAGGATTTCGGTCGTGTAGGGCCGGCCCACCTCCTCCAGCATCCAGCGGGCGATGCGTCCGCGGGACATCGGATTGGTATAGAAGACGAGTTCGTCGCTCATCGGCAGCGCCCTTCATTCGAATCGGTTCGAATTGCCGGAACTCTATCAGGCGCCCGAGCGTCGTCACGCATCTCGCAAGGAAGGCGCGCCAGCCTCTCCCGCAAGCCCGCTCGCGGGGAGGCTGATCGCGCTTCTGCCGGCCTCAGTAGTGGCGCGCGCGCACGACCCGTCCCCGGTAGACGCCGGCCGTGCGGTAGACGGCGGCCCGGCGGTATGCGGGCGCGGCGTAGACGACGCGGTTCCGGTAATAGGGCGCGCGATAGACGACGCGCCGCACCGGGGCCGCGTAGTAGCCGCCGCCGTAGGGGTAGCCGTAGGAATAGGCCGGAGCGTATCCGTCGGAATAGGCCGGAGCGTAGCCGCCGTAGTACGCGGAGGCGGGGCCGCCGTAGCCTCCGTAATAGGCGGGGGCGGCGTAACCGTTGCCATAGTAGGGGTAGCCGCCGTAGGGATAGGCCGGATAGCTGTAGGCCGGCGTCGCCGCCGCCGTCGCGAGGCCGCCGATGAGCGCGCCGCCGATCAGGCCGGCCGCGAGCGCGCCGCCGCCGCCCCAGCCGCCGCCGCGCCAGCCGCGATAGCCCCAGCCGCCGTGATACCCGCCCCAGCCGCCGCCGCGCCAGCCGTAGCCGCGCCACTGCGCCTGGGCGTCGCTGAAGGCACCGGCGGCGATGAGGCCGACGCCCGCGAGAAGGACGACTTTCTTCATCATCGAACTCCCTGATCCGAAGGAGACAGCGGGACTGCCTCCTTTGACTGAACAACACGGGTCCGGCTGGTTTCGTTCAAGCTTGGCCTTAAGGTGGCCCTTGCACCCGGGGATGCGGCGGCGACACTGGACGCCGGAGCGGAGGAGGATTCGATGCCCACTCGACTGACGGGCTCTTGCCAGTGCGGAGCCGTCGGCTTCTCCGTCGACAGCCATACGCCGTATCCCTACCAGCTCTGCTACTGCTCGATCTGCCGCAAGACCGCCGGCGGGGGCGGCTATGCGATCAACATCATGGGCCGGGCGGACAGCCTGTCCGTGCGCGGGCGCAGCGCGCTCACGATCTATTGCGCCGAGGTCGCCGACGAGGACGGCGCCTGTCGGAGGAGCAGCGGCCAGCGCAACGCCTGCAAGACCTGCTCCAGCGCGCTCTGGCTGTTCGACCCGACCTGGCCGGACCTCATCCACCCCTTCGCCTCGGCGGTCGACACGGCGCTGCCGGCCGCGCCGGAGCGGGTGCACATGATGCTCGGGTCGAAGGCGAACTGGGTCGAGCCCGCGATCGGGCCGCACGATCGCTGCTACGAAGCCTATCCGGAACTGTCGATCGAGGACTGGCACCGCTCGCGCGGGCTGTGGATCGACTGACCGGCGCTGCGGGTTGCGCCGGGTCGCGGCGCCGTGAGAGATGGGGCGCGTTGCGGCGGCGCGATTCGGGAGGACGGGACCATGCCGATCGATCCGAAGGACATCGCGGCGGGCAAGTGCTTCATCACCGCGGGCGAGCAGGTGCGGCGCGTTCTCGGCACGCGCGGCGCGGACGTGTTCTACGAGGTCCGCTCGCGCGAGCCCGGCGAGATCGCCTGGGGCCCGAAGAAGACGGTCAGCATCGCCAACTTCGCCGCGACGGTCGAGGGCGAGGTGCCCTTCGACGTCCCGACGGCACCGCCGCCGCCGCGGGCCAAGCCCGCGCCTGCCGCGGCGCCTGCGGCCGCACCCGCCGCGCCGGTCGCCGCCGAAGAATCCGCGCCCGATCCGCTCGTCGCGGTGCGCGACCTCGTCGAGCGCGCGCTCGCCGCGAAAACGCCGAGCGAAAAGCTCGAGCACCTCTATGCGGCGGCGGAAACCCTCGTGCAGACGATCGACGCCCTCGAGCGCGATGCGTGAAGCCGGCGGTGCGCCCGTGTCGCGTCGAAATCGTGCCCTTCTCCCGAAAACCCCAAAACCCCTCATCCTGAGAGCGTGTGAAATCTTTCGGGCGGAAGGCGCGGGTCCGCCTCTCCCCGCTTGCGGGGAGAGGGTTTTGGCCTTCGGCCAAAACAAGCGGAGCGAAGCGAAGCGGAGGTGAGGGGGCGTCTGCGGAAGAGGCGCCGGCCCAAACCGCCGCGCCCTCTTCGTCACCGCCCCCTCACCCTCGCCTGCTTCGCACTTCGGCAGCCCTCTCCCCGCAAGCGGGGAGAGGCAAATTCGCGCCTTTCGCCCGAAAAATTCACAGGCTCTGAGGATGAGGTCGCGGGAGGGGGGAAGGGCGAATGGCTCGATGCTCTCGCCTCACATCCGCTTCGGCGCCGCGACGGGGTTGCGCAGGCCACCGATCACCGCGCGCAGCATGCCTTCGCCGGCGATGGTGCGGCCCTGCGCGGCGTGGATGCGCTCGTGGATGAAGGCGAGCTTGCCGATCACCGGCGGCGACAGCACGAAGGGATAGAGGTCCTGCTGGCCCATGCTCCGGTTCAGCGAATTGACCGCGAAGGTGAGCGGCAGCCAGGCCGCGACGAGCCGGCCGAGATCCTCGGTCTGGTGCGGATCGAAATCGACTTCCGATGCGAGCTCCTCGCCCGAGCCGATGCGCGGGCGCACGCGCAGGCCGAAGGCGTTCGCGGTTTCGAGCGTGTCGACGATGTGCAGATAGTGCGCCCAGGTCTCGGCGAAATCCTCCCAGGGGTGCGAACTCGCATAGGCGCTGACGAATCCGTTCTGCCAGTCCGCGCGTCGGGCCGTACGCGTAATGGCCTGGAGCGCTTCGCCGTAGTCGCGGCGCTCGTCGCCGAAGACCGCCGGAACGCGCTCGAGGCAGTCGTCGTCGCGGACGAGGACGTCCCAATAGTAGTGGCCGATCTCGTGCCGGAAATGGCCGAGCAGCGTGCGATAGGGCTCGCTCATGTCGTGCGCGGCGCCGCTCGCGCTCGGCGTCGTCGGCCTCGGCGATGTTGAGGGTGATGAGGCCGTTGTCGTGACCGGTCAGGATCATCGGCCCGGCGGCGGCGTTCCCGGACGGATCGGCGAGGAAGTCGAAGGCGAGCCCCTGCGGGTCGACCGGCCGCGCGGTGAGCGGCAGCCCGAGCTTCAGGAGCGTGTAGAAGAGACGCCGCTTCGCCGCTTCGAGCTGACGCCAGCGGGCGAGGTTCTGGGGCTGCGACAAATCCGGCACCACCCGGTTGTGCCGGCAGGCGCGGCAGAACTGCGCGTCGTCCTCGGCCGGGATCAGCCAGTTGCAGGCATCGTGCCCCGCATTGGCGCAGAAGCGAACGAGGCGGGCGGGCTGCGCGCGGGTGCGCCAGACGCCGTCGGCAGCTTCGAGCGCGGTCACCGTGAACGCGTCCGGGAGATAGCCGAGCCGCCGCCCGCAGCTTTCGCAGAGCCGGTTCTCGAAATAGAGCGGCTGCCCGCAGGCCTGACATTCGAAGAGTTTCATCGCCGTTCCGGAAGAATCGCGTGCGCCGCGGGACGCCCGATGTGGGCGCACCCGCATCGCATGGCAAGAGTCGACGCGCCGCATGGTTCCATCACGAGGCAAGCGGCACCCTTCGCCTCTTCCTGCTTGCGGGGCGAGGGTTCGGCCTTCGGCCGACCAACAGGAGCGAAGCGGGGGCGTGGGGGCGATGCCGGATAGGGCGCCCCTCGCCGACGCCGCGTCCCTTCCGTCGCTGCCCCCTCACCCTCGCCCGCTTCGCGGGCTTGCCGTCTTCGACGGCCCTCTCCCCGCAAGCGGGGAGAGGTGAAGCGGCGCCCCTGGGCGCGGGCGAAACGCGGGCCCGTCAGCGCTGGGCGGCGGTGCCCTCGGTGGCGGCGACCGCGGCGGCCTGCGCGTAGAGGTCGCGGGCCTTCGCCTCGTCCCCGGCCAGTCCGACGATCCGCCAGCGCGTCAGCATGGCGGGATCGTAGGTCTCGGCGAGAAGACGCAGGGCGCGGCTGTTCTTCGCCTCGGCGAGGCGGGCGAGCAGGAGGCGGGCGCCGCTGACGTCGCGGTCCTTGAGGAGCGCCTCGGCCCGGTCGAGGAGGCGGCGATCGTCCGCGGACAGCGCCGGGGCCGCTGCCGCCGGCGGCAGGGCGGCGGTCGATCCGACGATCGCCCCCGGCGCGATGGTCGCCTGCGGCGGCGGCGGCGGCGGAATGTCCTCGACGGCCATGGCGAAGAGCTGGAAATCGGGCCAGCTCGTGCCGGCCCGCGGCTGACGCTCCGACCGCAGCGCGATCTCGTCCCCGAGGGAGGCGACCTCGCGGCTCGCCCGCAGGGCGGCGAGCTCATGCTCCTGCGCCTCGCGCTCGCGGATCGCGGTCTCGACCCGCCGCGTCTCGCGGTCGAGGGCGGCCTGAAGCGCCGCGCGCTCGCCCTCCTTCGCGCGCAGGGCCGCGACCTCGCCGCGCAGGCCCGCGAGCGCGCCCTCGGCCGCCTCGGCCCGCGCCTTCTCCCGCCCGACCCCGGTCCTGAGATCGGCCGCCTCGCGGGCGGCTCCGCTCGTCGCGGCGACGGCGGCGTCGGCCCGCGCGCTCTCGCTGGCCAATCCCGTCCTGAGGTCCGCGATCTGCGCCTCGCCGGCCTTGGCCGCCGCGTCCGCCTGCGCCTTCGCCTGCTCGAATGCCGCCTTGAGGTCGGCGAGTTCGCGCGCCGGCGCTTTGGCGTCGGCCGCCGCCGCATCCGCGCGAGCGCTCTCCCGGGCAAGGGCGGCCTTGAGGTCGGCGGCCTGTGCCTCGCCGGCTTTCCGCGCCGCCTCGCCGCGACCCTTCTCCTGGTCGAGCGCGGCCTTGAGGTCGGCGACCTGTGCCTCGCCGGCTTTCCGCGCCGCCTCGCCGCGACCCTTCTCCTGGTCGAGCGCGGCCTTCAGGGCGGCGACTTCCTTCGGCGTCTTCTTCGCATCCGCCGAGACCGCATCGGCGCGGGCGGTCTCGCGGGCGAGGGCGGCCGTAAGGTCCGCCAGCTTCAATTCTGCGGCCGTCCGCACCGCCTCGGCCTGCGCCCGTTCCCGCTCGATCGCGAGCTTGAGGTCGGCAAGTTCCCGTGCCGGTCCGCTCGCCTCCGCGACGGCGGCGTCGGCGCGCGCGGTTTCGCGGGCGAGGGCCGCTTCGAGGTCGGCGCGCTTTGCCTCGGCCGCCGTCCGGGCCGCGGCGCCCTCGGCCCTGTCCTTCTCGATCGCCGCCTTGAGTTCGGCCAGTTCCTGCGCCGGACCCTGCCCGTCGGCGATCGCCGCCTCGGTGCGCTCGGTCTCGCGGGCGAGCGCGGCCTGGAGTTCCGCGACCTGCGATTTGCCGGCCGCCATCGCCGCGTCGGTCCTCGCCTTCTCCCGTTCGAGCTCCGCCTTGAGGTCGGCCGCCTGCTGCGCCGGCGCCTTCGCATCGACGAGGGCGGCGTCGGCCCGGGCGGTCTCCCGCGCGAGGGCGGATTGAAGGTCGGCGATCTGCATCGCATCGGCCTTCTGCGCCGCCTCGGCGCGGGCGCGCTCCGCCTCGAGGGCGGCTCTTAGGTCGGCAAGATCATTCGCCGGAGCGCTCGCCGCCGCGGCGGCCGCGTCGGCCCGGGCGGTCTGCCGCGCAAGCGCGGATTCGAGGTCGGCGACGCGCGCCTCGGCGGCCTTGCGCGCCGCCGCGGCGTCGCGCTTCGCGGCCTCGGTCTCGGCGGATTTCGGGGGCTGCAAGGCGCGCAGGAACTGCACGAGCGCGGGATCCTTCAGATCCTGCGCGATCACCGTCGCGAGGGTGCCGGCCTCGATCGATCCGGCGAGCAGCCGGAAGGCCGAATCCGCGTCGCCCTTGCGCAGGAGGGCGCCGATCTCGGCCGCGAGGTTCCGGCTTTCGGGCGAGGGATAGAGCGGCGCCCTCAGAAGCTCCGACCATTCCTGGCTGGCCGCCGAGCGATCCGCCGCGGCATCGTTCGCCGCGGGAACCTCGGCGGCCCGGAGCATCGTCGCGCCCGGCGCCGCGCAGAGCGTCCCGACGACGCCGAGGGCGAGGAGGGCGCGGCGCAGGGCCGGCGCCGCCGGATGCGGGTGAAGCGTCGCCGTTTCCGTCATGGCTTCCCTCCTCGACGATTCAGATGGTGGCGGGCGGCCTAGCGTCGCGAGCCGGTCCTGACGCCTCGCTGCTGCTCCCGCTGCCAGGCGAGAAACTCGCGGAACAGGGTCTCGCGCTCCTCCGCGGCGACGGCGATGCCGCGGGTTTGCAGGAAGCTCTGGAACGAGCGGGACTGGTCGGTCGAGCCGGTCGCCTGCGCGCTCATGTCGATCCAGTCCTGGGCGGGCTTGGCGCGCTCCCAGCCGGGCACGGTGGCGGTCAGGTTGACCTCCTTCCACTTCGGATGCCGCCCGGGCTTCTGGAAATCGGCGAACTTCGAGAAAAAGGCGTTCACGAAGCGCTCGACCCGGCGATAGCGGTCGGAATTGGCGGGCCAGTTGAAGACCGCGAGCACGCTGCCGACGGCGAGGGTGTCGACGGTCTCGCTGTCGTCGACGAGGCGCGGATAGTCGGTGTGCGCAAAGCGCGTCGGGAAATAGGTCTGCGCGATCTCGCCCTCGAACGGGATGCCGAGGAGGCGGAAGCGGCCGTCGCTCTGGAACTCCGAGATTGCCCGCACCGGACGGCCGGCGACATAGAAGGCGGCGTCGATCTCGCCGGAGCGCAGGCGCTCGTAGGACGAGGCCTGGTCGAGCGTGACGAATTCCGGCTTGACGCCGAGCTTCGCGAAGATCGTGCGCGCCGTGAGGTTGGTGCCGCTGCCCGGCTTGTCGATGTTGACCTTCTTGCCTTCGAGCTGGCGGAAATCCGTAATCTCGCGCTTGGCGACGACGTGGACCTCCTCGTTGTAGAGCCGCGCGACGTAGCGCAGGCGCTGCACGGCCTGGTCCTGCATGCCCTCGGTCCGCAAGGCCGCGAGGGCGTCCATCTGCACGATGCCGAGGTCGACGCCGCGCAGGTACATGATGTCGCGAAGGTTCTGCATCGAGCCGCGGCCGATGATCGGCAGCACCCGGAGGTCGTCGTTGTCGAGCACCGTGGCGAGATCGGCGGCGATGCGGATGTAGGTGCCGTCGGCGCCGCCGGAGATGACGCCGAGCGTGCCGGCATTCGCCGCTCCGGCCAGGCTCCGCGTCGCCTCGGCGGAACTGCGCCGCGGCTGCGCCGCCGCCTCGGAGGCGGGCTGCAGCAGCGCGAAAGCGGCAAGAGCCGCGAGAGCCATCGTGCGCGCAAGGCGGCCGACGGAGTGACGATGGCGATCCGGTCGCGATGTGTGCATGGGGCCTCCCCGCTCGCTATCGCGGCGTCGGAGCGCCGCGCCGCGGCATAAAATCGATGGGAATCGAAACATCTGGAACCGGCATTCGAGGCCGCCGGACCTTGGCGAACGATACGCGCAGCGTCGCGGCGCACAAATCAGCCGTTCGGGGGTGGATCCGTCCGGCGTGCCCTGCCTTCGGTTGCATGGGGGAGGGATGCGACGGACTGACTACGACCGATGCGCCGGGATTTCTCAATTAGCGGTACGCCGAAAGCCGGTTCAGAACCGCTGCGCGTGTGCCAGGACCTCGGGATCGTCGCGCCGGATGCAGGCGACGGGGTGGCCGGCGCCGACCGGCATCGAGCGGCGGCACGATCTCGGCGCAATCCTCGACCGCATAGGGGCAGCGGGTCCGGAAGACGCAGCCCGACGGCGGGTTGAGCGGGCTCGGGATGTCGCCCTTGAGCACGATCCGGTCGCGCTTGGCCTTCGGGTCCGGGCACCGGCGCGGCGGAGAGCAGCGCCTGCGTGTAGGGATGGCGCGGGCGTCGCGTAGACCGTCCGGCTCGGGCCGCGTCTCCATGACCCGGCCGAGATACATCACGACGACGTCGTCGCAGAGATACTCGACCACGGAGAGGTCGTGCGCGATGAACAGCATGGTGAGCCCGTAGGCGTCTGCTGCAGGTCCTGGATCAGGTTGAGGACCTGCGCCTGCACCGAGACGTCGAGGGCCGAGACCGGCTCGTCGGCGACGATGAAGTCCGGCTCGACGGCGAGCGCGCGGGCGATGCCGATGCGCTGGCGCTGGCCGCCGGAGAATTCGTGCGGGTAGCGCCGCGCATGCTCGGGGTGCAAGGCCGACCCGAGCCGAGCAGCTCGCCGATCCGGTCCCGCCGTGCCGCGCCGCGGACGAGGCGGTGCGTGTCGAGGGCCTCGCCGACGATGTCCGTCGACGCGCAGGCGCGGGTTGAGGCTCGAATACGGATCCTGGAAGACGATCTGCATGCGCCGGCGATAGGCGCGCATGGCGCGGCCCGAGAGCGCTGCGCAGGTCGACGCCGTCGAACACGACCGCGCCCGCCGTCGGCTCGATGAGCCGCAGCACGCAGCGGCCGGCGGTGGTCTTGCCGGAGCCGGATTCGCCGACGAGGCCGACGATCGTGCCGCGCCGGACATCGAAGCTGACGCCTCGACCGCCCGCACGACGCCGCCCCGGCTCGGGAAGTGCTTCGTCAGACCGCTCGCACGCGCAGCGAGGGCGTCGGTCGCCGCTCATAGCTCGTCATGCCTCCAGCAGCGGCTGAGATGCGCCGGCGTCCGCGGCGACGAGCGGCGGATGTTCCCGTGCAGCGTCTCGATCCGGTAGGGGCAGCGCGGCGCGAAGCGAGCAGCCGGGCGGCAGCGCCAGTCACGCTCGGCACGTTGCCGGGGATCGGCTTCAGCCGCAGCCGCTCGCCGGCCGCGTCGCGGTCGCGGGCGCGCGTTCGGGATGCAGGCGAGCAGGCCCTGCGTGTAGGGATGCTTCTGGCGCTCGAACAGCGCCTCGACCGGCGCCTGCCTCGACCACGCGGCCGGCATACATGACGACGACCTCGTGCGCGATCTCGGCGACGACGCCGAGATTGTGCGTGACGAACAGGATGCTCATCCCGAGCTCGGTCTGCAGCCGGCGCAGGAGGTCGAGGATCTGCGCCTGGATCGTCACGTCGAGCGCGGTCGTCGGCTCGTCGGCGATGAGGAGCGCGGGATTGCAGGCGAGGGCCAGCGCGATCATGGCGCGCTGGCGCATGCCGCCCGACATCTGGTGCGGATAGTCGTCGAGCCGCCGCGCCGCGGCCGGGATCTCGACGAGTTCGAGCATGCGCCTGCGCGCTCGCCGCGCCTCGCGCCGGCGACAGCGCGCTCGTGCAGCCGGATCATCTCGACGATCTGGTCGCCGACCGTGAAGAGCGGGTTGAGGCTCGTCATCGGCTCCTGAAAGATCATCGCGATCTCCCGGCCCGCGCATGCGCGCGCATCGGCTGCGCTCGGACAGCGCTCGCGAGGTCGAGCACCGCGCCCGTCGCGGTCGCGGTAGAGGATGCGCGCCGCCGACGATGCGGCCCGGGCGGCGACAGCAGGCGCATGATCGAGAGGCTGGTGACCGACTTGCCCGAGCCCGATTCGCCCACGACCGCCACGGTCTCGCCGCGCCGGACGCGTGAAGGTGACGCCGTCGACGGACTTCGCGACGCGGTCGGCCGAAGCTCGAAATGCGTGCGCAGGTCGTCGACCGCGAGGACGATGTCGGGGGGCAGCTGCGTTCATCGCGCTGCCGACCCAGCCGCAATGCGGGCAGGCGCTGCGGCCTTCGGACGGAGCGCGTCCGGCACGTAGCGGCTCGCTTGATCGCCTCCGTCGCCGAGGATGGTCCAGCGCGGCACGATGAGCCGCGCGAGACGCGCCTCGTGCGCCCATCGAATCGCGCGATGCGCAGATCGCTCGCTCTCGACCGTCGAAGACGGTGAACTCGGCCGGCGTGCCGGGCGCGAGCAGGTCTTCGCGTCGGCAGGCCGATGACGCGACATCGGCGCGCAGCGTCGACGGCCTCGACCACCGCCTCGAACGGCATGCCGACCGCGAGCAGCTTCGACATGGTGGTGCCGAGGTCCCAGACCGGGCTGTCGAGGGAGCGGGCATGCAGGTCCGTCGAGATCGAGAAGGGCAGCAGCCCGCGCGCGATCGCCACCTCCGCGACCTTGAACGAGAAGGACGCGCCGCCGTGGCCGACGTCGAGGCGGATGCCCTCCGCGGCGCAGCGCTCGGCGAGCGCGAAGAGGTCCTCGTCCTCGATGATGCTGCCGCCCGGCCTTGCCGTTGAAGCAGTGGGTGACGACGTCGCCGGGATCGAGGACTTCGAGCACCTCGTCGTAGAGCGGCGGCGGCTCGCCGACATGCACCATCAGGGGCAGCTTCAGGATCTTGCGCGACCTTCTTGCGCGACCTTGACCGGGGTGATGCCCCAGGAGCCGAGGATGACGTGGCTCGCGCGCACCTTGATGCCGACGATGACGTCGCGGTTGGCCTCGACGCAGGCGAGCGTGCGGTCGATGTCGATGGAGCGGATGTCGATCAGCTCGCTCACCCGGTTGCAGGCGACGAGGCCGATCGAGCCGATGTTGAGGAAGGCCTTGATGCGCTCGCGCGGCGGGCTCGATGACGAATTCGCGAAAGCCGTGGAAATTGGCCTCGCCGGCCGAGCCCGCGTCGACGATGGTGGTGACGCCGCGCTCGACGCCGCAGAGGCGACGGCCGGATCGAGATGTCGGTGCCGCCGTACCAGACATGGGCGTGCAGATCGACCCAGCCCGGCGAGACCGAAGGCGCCGTCGCCGGCGATCGATCGTCGCGTGCCCTCGGGCGCGGCGAGCGACGGGCCCGACCGCAGCGATGCGGCCGTCGGCGCCGACCAGGATGTCGACGGCGCCCTGCGGCGCGCCGGGGCCGAAGCGCGACGGGCTTCACGCCTGACGAGCAGGAGCGGCGACCATGCTTGCGGCGTCACGGGCATCGTCTCAGAGATCCTTTCTGAGCCGGGGATCGAGCAGGTCGCGCAGGCCGTCGCCGACCATCTGCAGCGAGAGCACGCTGAGCACGATGGCGATGCCGGGAAACAGCGTCATCCAGTCGGCCTGCCCGACATATTGCCGGCCGGCGGCGATCATGGTGCCCCAGGTCGGGATCTCGGGGCTGACGCCGAGGCCGAGGAAGGAGAGGCCCGCCTCGGCCAGCATGCGCATAGGCGAAGATGAAGGTGCCCTGCACCAGGATCGGCGAGACGAGGTTGCGCAGGACGTGCCGGGTCATGATGCGCGAGCGTCGACACGCCGAGCGCCCGCGCCGCCTCGACATAGGGCAGTTCGCGGATGACCAGGGTCGAGGCGCGCACGACGCGGGCGAGCCGCGGCGCGTAGACGATGCCGAGCGCGACGATGACCGTGGCCAGCGACGGCCCGAGCGCCGCCACGAGCGCGATGGCGAGCAGGATGTCGGGAAAGGCCATCATCGCGTCGATGATGCGCGCGATCGGCGTGTCGAGGCGGCGGAAGAAGCCGGCGACGAGGCCGAGCGTGACGCCGACGAGCGCCGCGAACGACCACGACGCGAAGCGCCGACGAGCAGCGAGAGCCGGCCGGCATAGATCGTGCGGCTGAAGCACGTCGCGGCCGAACTCGTCGGTGCCGAACCAGTAGGTCGCGCTCGGCGGCTTCAGGCGGTTGACGATCGAGAGCCGGTTCGGCGGATAGGGCGCGATCAAGGGCGCGAGGATCGCGAGCGAGCGCGATGATGCCGAGGATCACGATCAGCCCGATCGCGCACGGTGCGGCGCGCGGATCAGGAGGCGGCAGACGCCGGCTGCGCTCCGGAACGGCTGCGGCGGCGGCGGCGGCCATCAGTAGCGCACCCGCGGATCGACGAGCGAGGTAGAGCATGTCGATCAGGAAGTTGATGAGCACGTAGAGCGCCGCGATGACGAGGAGCGCGCCCTGGATGACCGGATAGTCGCGCCGCAGCACGGCCGAGACCACGAGGCTGCCGACGCCCGGCAGGCCGAACACCGTCTCGGTCACGACCGCGCCGGAGACGAGCAGCGCGGCGGTGAGGCCGATCACGGTGAGGATCGGGATCAGCGCGTTCTTGAAGGCGTGCTTCATCACGACCCGGAACTCGCCCATGCCCTTGGAGCGGGCGGTGCGGACGTAGTCGTCGTTCAGCACGTCGAGCATGCTGGCGCGGGTGAAGCGCAGGATCAGCGCCGAGCGACACGATGCCGAGCGCGCAGGCCGGCAGCACGAGATGGCTACAGCCGCGTCAGCGAAGCTCGCGCCGGGCCCGCCATAGCCGGAGACCGGGAAGCAGGCCGAGGCGCACGGCGAAGAACTGGATGAGGAGCAGGCCGAGCCAGAAGCTCGGGATGCGAGGCCGCGAGCATCGCCAGCGTCGTCGTCGCCTGGTCGAACAGCGAGCCGCGCCGGTAGGCCGAGAGGATGCCGATCGGGATGCGCGATGACGCCGGCGATCAGGATCGAGAACAGCGTGAGGAAGAAGGTCGGCTCGGCGCGCTCGGCGAGGGCGGTCAGCACCGGCATGTTGAGGAAGATCGACTCGCCGAGATCGCCGCGCGCGAGCTGGCCGAGGAAGAGCACGTATTGCACGGCGAGCGGCCGGTCGAGCCCGAGCCGCGCGCGCAACGCCGCGATGTCCTGCTGCGTCGCGTCGGGCCCGAGCATGACGGCGGCCGGATCGCCCGGCGCGACGCGCACGATGACGAACACGATCGTGACGACGACGAACATCACGGCGATCATGCCGAGCGAGGCGCTGCAGGATGTAGCGGCTCATGCGCGATCGTCCCGCGTTGCAGAGGCGGACGGGCGAGCGCAGCGGCGCGCTCCCCGGTGTGCAGCGCCGGCGTGGTTCACTTGCCTGATCGACACGTTCCAGAAATACGGCCACGGCGCCGGCGCGACGCCGTCGAGCTTCGGCGACTGCGCCGACGAGGGCGTTGAAGTCGCCGATCTTGATGGCTCGGCATCTCGTCGTAGATCGCCTTCTGCACGCTCGGCCCAGAGCGCGACGCGCTTGGCCGGATCGGTCTCGGAGTTGAAGGCATCGACGGCCTGCCTTGCGCGTCGGCGTCGACCACCAGCCGGGCGAGCTTTCCGACGAGGAGGCCGATCAGCGCCGGCTCGGGCAGGAACGGGCTGTGGGTGATGTAGATGTCCCACAGCGCCGGGTCGGTGCGGCGCTGCGTCAGCGTCGCCCAGTCGACCACCTGCAGTCGACGGCAAAGCCGCGCCTGCTTGAGGTACTCGGCCGCGACCTGCGCCATCTTGTAGTGGAACTCGTATTGCCGGCTGGTCAGGATGCGCAGCGGCTTGCCGTCGTAGTCGCCTTCTTCAGCAGCGCCTTCGCCTTCTCGGCATCGGCGACGTTGTAGCGCGCCCTCGGTGCCGGCCTCCGTGTGCCAGACGTAGCCCTTCGGGATACATGGCGCCGTCGAGCGCGATAGAACTCCTTGCTGCCGAAGGCGGCGGCCAGCATGTCCTCCATGCTCAGCGCCGGCGCACGGCCGTGCGGGCGTCGAGGTTCGCCATCACGCCCTGCTTGGTGTTCATCACGAAGACCGGCCAGCCGAACGGCTTCAGCAGCACGGGCTGCGTGGTCTTCTGGCCCTTCAGCCGGTCGAAGGCTTCGACGGGCAGCGCGTCGACATAGTCGTACTGGCCGGAGACCGCGCCCTCGATGCGGGTGTTGGGATCCGGCACCGGCACGAAGCGGATCTCGTCGAGGATGCTGCTTGCGCGCGCCGCCATAGCCGTCGCGGCTCGCCGGCGCGGGACTTGTAGCCGTCGAAGCGGACGAGCTGGATATACTGGTCGGGCTTGCGCTCCTTGAGCTTGTAGGGACCGGTGCCGACCGGCTCCTTCAGCGGGTTCTCCATCTTCTCCGCCGGCATGATGACGGCGGCGGCGTTGTTGAAGGCGAGCAGCGCCAGCAGCGGCGCGTAGGGCTCCTTCAGGCGTGATGCGCACGGTCGCGGGATCGACGGCCTCGACGCCTGTCGATCGTTGCCCGCCGTCTGCTTGCCGCGCGAGGCGAGCTCCATCCAGCGCTTCAGCGAGGCGACGACGTCCTCGGAGGTCATCGTCGAGCCGTCGTGGAAGGTGACGCCCTGCGCGCAGCTTGATCGTGTAGATCTTGCCGTCGGCGGAGATCTCCGGCAGGCTCTCGGCGAGGAGCGGCGTCACCTTCCAGTTCTTGTCGAAGGTGAAGAGCGTCTCGAAGAAATGCTGCGTGATGATGCCGACGAGGTCGGCGGTCGAGACCATCGGGTCGAGCGTCGGCGGCTCGCCGACCGTCGCGACGTTGATGATGCCGCCCTTCTGCTGGGCGAGGGCGGGCGCGGCACTCAGCGCGAGCGCGCCGCCGATGACAAGGGCCTTGAGCAACTTCATGGTCCGTCCTCCTTCGTTTTCTTTCCTTCGCCCGCGCCGGCCCTCAATCCGGCCAGCGCAGGAGCTTTTCCACCGCATTGCGGTGTCCGGCTTCCTCGAAGCGGGCGGCGTTCGAGGCCTTCAGCGTCGCAACGAGGCGTCCGGCGACGATCTCGGCCTCGCCCGGATGCAGGTTGCACGGGTCGAGATAGAAATAGCCGCATTCGGTCTCGTGGTCGCGCACGATGACCGGCGGATCGCCCGCCGACAGCGCCGCGGCGAGCCCGGCCGCCGAAAAGCCGCTCTCCGGCAGGACGTCCACCTTGAGCCGGTCGAGCGGGTTGTCGGTCGGATCGGGCACGATCGTCGCGGCGATGCCGCGCAGCGGCGCCAGCGCGTCGCGCCACAGGTGGAGGGCGGCGTCCTCGCGCGCGCGGATGCCGGCGTGGTCGCGGCGCTCCCAGGCCTCGAGGGCGGCCATGACGCCGGCGACGCTCTCCTTGCCGACCTTCATGCCGCGGCCGATGCCGCGGTTCTGGAGATAGGCGGCGCGCACGAGGTCCTTGCGTCCGGCGACGATGCCGGAGGTCGGCCCGCCGAGGAACTTGTGGCCGGTATAGAGCGCGATGTCGGCGCCGCGCGAGAGAAAGCCCTTGAGGTCGTACTCGGAGGCCGCATCGACGATGACCGGCACGCCGCGCGCGGCGCAGACGGCGCAGAACTCCGCGAGGCCGATCATGCCGAACTGCACGGTGTGGTGCGAGACGACGTAGAGCGCCGCGGCGGTGCGCTCGCTGATGGCGTTCGCGAGCTGGTAGCCGGAGGCGCCGCTGACCGCGCCGACCGGCACGACCTTGCCGCCGGCGAGCCGGATCGACTGCTCGACCGGGGCGCCGTAGCTCACCATGTGGCCGACCTGGATCAGGACCTCGTCCTTGAGGCCGCTCGCGTCCGGCAGGCGTTCGACGGCGAGCAGGTCGTCGCGGGTCATGGCGCCGGCGATCGCGACGGCGATGCCGCTGGCGCAGCTCGCGGTGATGAAGCCGGCCTCGCCGCCGGTGAGGCGGGCGACGACCCGGCTCGCGGCGCGCTGCAGCTGGTCGATCTCGACGAACTGCGGGCCCGATCGCGGCCATCGCGGCGATCGCCTCCGGCACCATGATCGAGGCGCCGAGGAAGGTCATCGTGCCGGAGACATTGATGATCGGCCGGAGGCCGAGCTCGCGGCGGATGTCGCGCGGTTCGGCGGACGGCATCGTCCGGGGCTGCGGCTTCATGGGCGGACCTCGAGGATCGCTTCGATCTCGACGGTGATGTCGTTCGGCAGGGAGCCCATGCCGACCGCCGAGCGGGCATGGCGCCCGGCTTCGCCGAACACGGCGACGAAGAGATCCGAGCGCCGTTGATCACCTGCGGATGTTCGGTGAACTCGGGCACGGCGTTGACCATGCCGAGCAGCTTCACCACCCGCGCGACGCGGCCAAGGTCGCCGAGGGCGGCATGCGCCACGGAGAGGAGGTTGAGGCCGGTGAGCGCGGGCATGGGCATAGGCCTCGGCGACGCCGATCCCGGCGCCGACCTTGCCGGTGTGCAGGAAGCCGTCCGGCTCGCGCGGGCCCTGTCCGGAAATGAAGAGCAGCGAGCCGGCGAGCACCCAAGGCACGTAGTTGGCGACGGGCACCGCCGGCGTCATCAGCTCAAGGCCGAGTTCCTCGAGGCGCTCATAGGGCGTCGTTGCGACTGTTCTCACTGTTCGCTCTCCGTCGGAATCTGCGCTGAGGCGTGGTGGCGGCCGTGCCGCTCGAAGCGGGCGAGGAAGCTGCGCAGGCGTTCGTTGCCGCGGCCGGGCTCGAAGAAGGCGTCGGGCGGCGCCATCGTGTCGACGACGCCCTCGGCCATGAAGACGATCCTCGTCGCTGACGTCGCGGGCGAAGCCGATCTCGTGCGTGACGACGAGCATCGTCATGCCCTCGTCGGCGAGGCTGAGCACGACGTCCAGCACCTCGCCGACGAGCTCCGGGTCGAGTGCCGAGGTGATCTCGTCGAGCAGCAGGATTTTGGGGTCCATGGCCACGGCGCGGGCGATGCCGACGCGCTGCTGCTGGCCGCCGGACAGTTCGGCGGGCAGGCTGTCGAGCTTGTCGGCGAGTCCGACGCGGCTCGAGCCAGTGGGCGGCGATCTCGCGCGCCTCGCGCCTTCGGCTTGCCGCGCACCTTGACGCAGGCCGAGCATGACGTTCTCGGCGGCGGTCAGATGCGGGAACAGGTTGAACATCTGGAAGACCATGCCGGTCTCGGCGCGCATGCGCGCAAGCTCGCGCTCCGGGCGCGCGCGGCGGCGTGTCGCAGATCGCGATAGCCGACCTCGTCGCCGTCGATGCGGATCGAGCCGCCGTCGTAGGTCTCGAGGAAGTTGACGCAGCGCAGCAGCGTCGTCTTGCCGCTTCCGGACGGCCCGATGATGGTGACGACCTCGCCGCGCTCGACGTCGAAGGTCGACGCCGCGCAGCACCTGCGTTCGCGCCGAACGACTTTGCGCACGTCCGCGCAGAGGTTCGCCGACGCGGCGGAGCGGTGGCGGATGCGGCGGACATGCGTCGCTCATTCCCGGATGTAGGCGTAGCGCGCGCTCGAGCCCGCGGCTCAGCGAGGAGAGGCTGTAGTTGATGACGAAGTAGATGAACGCGCCGAAGACGTAGAGCGGCATCGGCTCGTAGGTGCGGCCGATCACCTGCTGGATGGCGTGCATCAGGTCGGACACGCCGAGCAGCGAGACCAGCGCGCTGCCCTTCACGGCGTCGGTGACGCCGTTGATCCAGGGCGGCAGGAAGCGGCGCATCGCCTGCGGCGCGATGACGTAGGCGAGGCGCTGCGGGAAGGTGAGGCCGATGGCCTTGGCCGCCTCCATCTGCCCGCGCGGGATCGAGCCGATGGCGCCGCGCACGTTCTCGATCACCTGCGCCGTCTTGAACACGGTCAGCGCGACGACCGCCGCGGCGAAGGGCTGCAGGTTCAGCCCGGCGAGCGGCAGTCCGTAGTAGATGAAGAAGATGAGGACGAGGATCGGGATGCCGCGGACGATGTCGCTGAAGGCCGCGCACGACCCAGCGCAGCGGCGCCGGGCCGTAGACGAGCCCGATGCCGAGACACGCCGCCGATCAGCGAGGGAGAGCACGACGGTGAGCAGCGAGACAACGAGCGTCATCAGCGAGGCCCTGGCAGGAGGAACGGGATGGCGTAGGCGATCGCCGCGATCATCTCAGCGCCCGACCGCGAAGCGGCGCTCGAGCAGGCGCAGGCCGAGAGAGGATCGCGTAGCCGGTGACCAGATACATCGCCGTGACGACGAGATAGACCTCGACGATGCGGAAGGTGTTGAAGTTGATCCACTGCGCGCCGTAGGTCAGCTCCGGCACGGCGATGACCGAGGCGACGGACGTGTCCTTGAACAGCGAGATGAAGGTGTTGCGACAGCGCCGGCAGCGTGATGCGCAGCATGGTCGGCAGGCGCACATAGACGAGGCGCTGCAACGGCGTCAGGCCGATCGCCTTGCCGGCGTCGATCAGCCCCGCGGCACCGCCGCGAGCCCGGAGCGAAACACCTCGACGAGATAGGCGCCGGAATAGATCGACAGCGTCGCGACGAAGGATGTCGTCGCGTCGTAGCGAGATGTCGACGACCGTCGGCAGGCCGTAGAAGACGAGGTAGACGAGCAGGATCAGCGGCACGTTGCGGATGAACTCGACATAGGCGCGATGAGCGCCGCGCACGATGCGGCCGCCGCCGACATGGAGGATGGCGAGCGCCAGCCCGATCACGATGCCGATGGCGATCGAGACGAGCGCCAGCTCGAGGCTGAGCAGCAGCCCGCCCCAGCAGCTTGTCGAAATACCGCCAGATCAGGGTGAAGTTGAGGGTGATAGCCCATCCGGCCCGCCGGCTCGCGGCGGCCTCGGCGGACGTCACCCGGAGCGCCGCGATGCGCGCGTTCAGATCGATGGGGAAGCCGGGCGTGCGGCCGGCGGCGTCGAGGCCGAAATACTCCTTGAAGGCGCCGTCGTAGAGCTCGTTCTGGTGGCCGTACATGGCGACGTTGAAGGTCGTGTTGACGAAGTTCAGCCAGTCGAGATCGCCCTGCCGCAGCGGCGGCGCTGTAGAGCATCGAGAACCACTTCTTGCCGGCAGTCGGCGTAGCGGTTCGGGTTGCGTGGCGACGAGCCAGCGCACCGTCGAGAGGTCGACCGCGGCGGCATCGACGCGCTTCGGATTCGAGCGCCTGGATGACGTTGGCCTGCGTGTCGATCTGCATCACCTGCGCCTGCGGCAGGACCTCGTGCACGGAGCGCGTCGGCGTCGACGTTCTGCAGGATCGAGACCTTGGTCGTTCGCTGCCGCCGGCGAGCAGCGCGTCGAAGTCCTTGTTCGCCGCGTCGGGCCGCGTCAGCAGCGCGATGCCCTCGACGTAGTAGGGCCGCGTGAAGTTGACGAGCTGCGCGCGCTGCCGGCGTCACCGTCATGAACTGGATGACGATGTCGACCTTGCCGGTGGTGATGTTCGGGATGCGCTGGGCCGGATCCTGGCGGACGAACTCGACCTTCTTCTCGTCGTCGAAGAGGCCCTTGGCGAGGATCTGCGCCATGGTGATGTCCATGCCGACGAGTTCGCCCTTGTCGTTCTCGAAATGCCAGGGCGCGTTGGTGCTGCCGGTGCCGACGATCAGCTTGCCGCGGTCGAGCACGGTGCGCAGCAGGCTGCCGGCGCGACTGGGCGGCCGCCTTCTCCGCGGTCAGCGCCACCGCCGCGGTGGCGATGCCGGCGACCGCGAGGCCGGTCGTGCCGAGCTTCAGAAACTCTCTGCGTGCATGCTCGTGTTCCACGGTATCCTCCGTCCGGTACCGCCCCTCTCGATCGGAGTCTTGGCCGGACGGTACCGGACCGGCGGCTCCGTTCGGACCCCATTGCATCGGGGGTCCCGTCCAGTATACTGGAAAGCAATCCAGAATACTGGATCGAACGATAACAGGACGCGGCGGGCCGGCAAGCGCAATTATTCGGCCGCCGGTCCCCGAAAGCGGCGGAGGCGGGCGTGGACCTGACAGTCGAGCGGGCGGGGAGGATCGGCCCGCGCGGGCGGGGGATCGACCGGGTCGTCGAGCTCTTCGACTTCCTGCACCGGCACGGCCGGCCGGTCGGCATCGCGGAACTGGCGCGGCTTCTCGGCTCGCCCCGCTCCTCGATCTACGAGATCGTGCGCACGCTCGCGGAGGCCGGCCTCCTCGAGATGGGGCCGGACGGCAAGGTCTTCTTCGGCAAGTCGCTCTACTTCTACGGCGTCGACTATCTGCGCGAGCACGACCTCGTGCGGCGCGGCCGCGACGAGGTCGACCGCCTGGCGCAGGAGACCGGCGAGACGAGCCAGTTCTGCGTCATGCACGAGAACAAGTACACGGTCGTGCACATGCGCGCCGGCTCGCGCCCGTTCCGGATCTCCTCGGACATCGGCACGCAGATCCCGCTGCCCTGGACGGCCTCGGGGCGCCTGCTCCTGTCGCATCTGAGCGAGGCGGAAATCCGCGCCCTCGTGCGGCCGGAGGACCTGCGCCTGCCGAACGGCCGGACGATCCTGATCGAGGACTTCCTCGCTTCCGTTGACGCAACGCGAAGGGAAGGCTCCTGCGTCACCACCGGCCTCGTCGACGCCTATACCCACTGCATCGCGGCGCCGGTTCTCGACCCGCAGGGCCGGGCCGCCGCGACCCTCTGCTTCGTCGTGCCCGTCGACACGCCGCAGGCGCGAATCGCCGCGCTGCGCGACATCCTGATCGCGGCCGGCCGCTCGCTCTCCCTCTACCTCGCCGACCGCTCCGACGTCCCCGCGGGAGGCGCTGCGCGCGAACGCCGCGCCCGCTGACCCGCGATTGACATTCCACAAACCCGGTCCGATCATTCGCGCACCGAAGTCGCAGCCCTGGGAGGACTGCGGCTCCTTACCTTGCGTGTCACCTGCAAACGTCGCGCCCGCTCCGGCGGCCGGCAAGGGGCACTGAGTATGGCGAGTTCCGATTCAAAGACCGCAGGCAGTGCGGGCTCCGCGCGACAGCGAGCCCCCGGAGAAGGTTTGCGCGCGTGCGCGTCCGATTCGCGCGGCGCCCCGGCAACGCTTCTGCTGCGCTGCAACAGGACTCCCCCGTCCCTTTCGAACACCAGGCTGGAGATTACGGGCGTATGGCCGTCGCGTTGATTCTCGTCCTTGTCGCCCTCGGTTCGGTGGCGTTCCACCTGCTCAGCCCATGGTGGTGGACGCCGATCGCCTCGAACTGGCAGTACATCGACAACACGATCCTGATCACCTTCTGGATCACCGGCGCCGTCTTCGTCGCGGTCGTCTTGTTCATGGCCTATTGCGTCTTCCGCTTCCGCCACAAGCCGGGGCAGCGGGCGCTCTACGAGCCGGAGAACAAGCGGCTCGAGATCTGGCTCACCGTGGTGACGGGGCTCGGCGTCGCGGCGATGCTGGCGCCGGGGCTTTTCGTCTGGCAGCAATTCGTGACGGTGCCGGAGGAGGCGACGGACTTCGAGGTGGTCGGCCAGCAATGGCGCTGGAGCTTCCGCCTGCCCGGACAGGACGGCAAGCTCGGCCGCTCGGACACGCGCCACATCAGCGCCGACAATCCGCTCGGCCTCGACCCGGACGACCCGCACGGCCAGGACGACATCGTCATCGACGGCGGCGACCTGCACCTGCCGGTCGGCAAGCCCGTCAAGGTCGCTGCTGCGCTCGATCGACGTCCTGCACGATTTCTACGTGCCGGAGTTCCGCGCCAAGATGGACATGGTGCCGGGCATCGTCACCTATTTCTGGCTGACCCCGACGCGGACCGGCACCTTCGAGGTCCTGTGCGCCGAATTGTGCGGCATCGGCCATCCGCAAATGCGCGGAACGTCGTGGTGGAGGACGAGCCGCGGCCACTACCAGACCTGGCTGGCGGGCACGCCAGCGCACCTTCGCGTCGCTGCGCGCCGCGCAAGGCGGCCCCGCGTGCGAAGGCGCGGAGCCTCGCCGCGGCGGAGCCGAACAAGACCGGCGCCGAGAGGACGCGACCATGACCGAATCTACTTCCGGCGGCGCCGACCTGCTGCCGCAGACCGATCGACGATCTCGAGCTCTATCATCCGCACAGCTGGATCACCCGCTACGTGTTCAGCCAGGACGCGAAGATCATCGCGGTCCAGTATTCGCTGACCGCCATCGGCGATCGGCCTCGTCGCGCTCGTGCTGTCGTGGCTGATGCGGCTGCAGCTCGGCTTTCCGGGCACCTTCGCCTTCATCGACCCAGAGCGACTATTACCAGTTCATCACCATGCACGGCATGATCATGGTGGTGTATCTGCTCACCGCGCTCTTCCTCGGCGGCTTCGGCAACTACCTCATTCCGCTCATGGTCGGCGCGCGGGACATGGTCTTCCCGTATGCCAACATGCTGAGCTACTGGATCTACCTCCTCGCCGTGCTGATCCTCGTCGCGAGCTTCTTCGTGCCCGGCGGCGCCACCGGGGCGGGCTGGACGCTCTATCCGCCGCAGGCGATCCTCTCCGGCACACCCGGCCGCGACTGGGGCATCATCCTGATGCTCGTCTCGCTCATCTTCTTCATCATCGGCTTCACGATGGGCGGGCTCAACTACGTCGTCACCGTGCTGCAGGCGCGCACGCGGGGCATGACGCTGATGCGCATGCCGCTCACCGTCTGGGGCATCTTCACCGCGACGGTGATGGCGCTCCTCGCCTTCCCGGCGCTCTTCGTCGGCGCCGTGATGATGCTCCTCGACCGGCTGCTCGGCACGAGCTTCTTCATGCCCTCGATCGTCGAGATGGGCGAGCAGCTCAAGTACGGCGGCGGCTCGCCGATCCTGTTCCAGCACCTGTTCTGGTTCTTCGGCCACCCGGAGGTCTACATCGTCGCGCTGCCCGCCTTCGGCATCGTGTCCGACCTCATCAGCGTCCATGCGCGGCGCAACATCTTCGGCTACCGGATGATGGTCTGGGCCATCGTCGGCATCGGCGCGCTCAGCTTCGTCGTCTGGGCGCACCACATGTATGTCAGCGGCATGAACCCCTATTTCGGGTTCTTCTTCGCGACGACGACGCTGATCATCGCGATTCCGACGGCGATCAAGGTCTACAACTGGGTGCTGACGCTCTGGCGCGGCGACATCCATCTCACGATGCCGATGCTGTTCGCCCTCGGCTTCATCGTCACCTTCCTGAACGGGGGCCTCACCGGCCTCTTCCTCGGCAACGTCGTCGTCGACGTGCCGCTCTCGGACACGATGTTCGTCGTCGCGCATTTCCACATGGTGATGGGCGTCGCGCCGATGATGGTGATCTTCGGCGGCCTCTATCACTGGTATCCGAAGGTGACGGGCCGGATGCTCGACGAGACGCTCGGCAAGGTGCACTTCTGGGTCACCTTCCTCGGCGCCTACGCGATCTTCTTCCCGATGCACTATCTCGGGCTCCTGGGCGTGCCGCGGCGCTATTTCGACATCGGCGAGACCGCCTTCGTGCCGCCCTCGGCGCACACGCTCAACGCCTTCATGTCCGTCGTCGCCCTCGTCGTCGGCGCGGCGCAGATCCTGTTCCTCTACAACCTCTTCCGCAGCCTCGTCGCGGGGCGTGCCCTCCGGCGGCAATCCCTGGCGCGCGACGACCCTCGAATGGCAGACGCCGAGACACCGCCGCCGCACGGCAACTGGGGCAAGGATCTGCCGATCGTCTATCGCTGGCCCTACGATTACAGCGTGCCCGGCGCGGCGCAGGATTTCATCCCGCAGAATCAGCCCGCGGCGCCGCGGCCCGCCTGAGGAAGCCGGCGTTGAGCACCATCCTCGTGTTCCTGGCGGGCGTCGCCGCTGTCGCCGCCTGGTGGCTCAGCCGCCACCGGCTCGCGGCGAAGCCGTGGCTCGAGGCGAACGCGATCGGCGACGCGCCCAGCACCGGCGCCTCGCCGCTGCCGACGGCGAAGATCGGGCTCGCCGTCTTCCTGACCGTCGTCGGGGCGCTCTTTTCGCTCTCGATCAGCGCCTATTTCATGCGCATGCACGAGGCGACGGACTGGCTCAGGCTGCCGACGCCGCCGATCCTCTGGCTCAACACGGCGATCCTCGCCGCCGGCAGCGTCGGCCTCGAATGGGCGCGCCGCGAGGCGGCGGCCGGACGCCGCGATTCGGCGCCGGGACGCCCTCGTCGCCGCGGCGGCCGCTTCCCTCGCCTTCCTGTTCGGGCAGGCGATCGCCTGGCGCGCCATGGCGACGTCGGGCATCGTCGTCGCCGGCAATCCGGCCGCCTCCTTCTTCTATCTCCTCACCGCCCTGCACGGCCTGCACATCGTCGGCGGCCTCGTCGCGCTCGCGCGGACGATCCGCCGCGCCGCGACGGGAGAGGACGACACCGCGTTCCGCCTGAGCGTCGATCTTTGCGCCACCTACTGGCATGCGCTGCTGCTGGTCTGGCTGGTGCTGTTCGCACTGCTCCTGGCGCATTGAGGAGACGGCGATGAACGATCACGCGTTGAGCGAGCCGCTGCGGGTGGAGGGGCCGACGGCGGGCCTGCGCAGCGTCGCCTCCGACTGGTCCTCCGACCAGCGCGCCTTCAAGACGGCGACCTGGGGGAAGGCCATGATGTGGATCTTCCTCCTCAGCGACACCTTCATCTTCAGCTGCTTTCTCATCTCCTACATGACGGTGCGCATGTCGACGACGGTGCCATGGCCCAATCCGAGCGAGGTCTTCGCCCTGACGATCGGCGGCAAGTCGATCCCGCTCATCCTCATCGCCATCATGACCTTCGTCCTGATCTCGAGCAGCGGCACGATGGCGATGGCGGTGAACTTCGCCTATCGCCGCAACCGCGGCGCCGACCGTTGCGCTGATGCTGGCGACGGCGCTCTTCGGCGCCACCTTCGTCGGCATGCAGGCCTTCGAGTGGACGAAGCTGATCCACGAGGGCGTGCGGCCCTGGGGCAATCCCTGGGGCGCGCCGCAATTCGGCTCGGCCTTCTTCATGATCACGGGCTTTCACGGCACGCACGTGACGATCGGCGTCATCTTCCTCCTGATCATCGCCCGAAAGGTCTGGCGCGGCGATTTCGAGGACGGCCGGCGCGGCTTCTTCACGAGCCGCAAGGGCCGCTACGAGATCGTCGAGATGACGGGCCTGTACTGGCACTTCGTCGACCTCGTCTGGGTGTTCATCTTCGCGCTGTTCTATCTCTGGTGAGGGCGCCATGGCCGACGCACATGCGATACACGGGACCGACGCCGCTCACGCCAGCCACGGCGAGGGCCAGCAGCATCCGATCAAGCTCTACCTCGTCGTCTGGGGCTGGCTGTTCGTGCTCAGCCTCTGCTCCTACCTCGTCGACTATTTCGACCTGCACGGCTATCTGCGCTGGTCCCTGATCCTGCTCTTCATGATGGTGAAGGCGGGCCTCATCGTCGGCATCTTCATGCACATGGCCTGGGAGCGCCTCGCGCTCGTCTACGCCATCCTGGTGCCGCCGATCGCCGTCCTCGTCTTCGTCGGCATCATGGTCTTCGAATCCGACTACACCCTCGCCGTCAGGGACCTCTTCTTCTCGACCGGGCCGTAGCCTCCGGAATCCCGCAGTCAGCGCAAGGCTAGCGTATGCACCCATCTCGGCGAAGCGCGCGGCTTCGCCTCTCCCCGCTTGCGGGGAGAGGGTTCGGCCTTCGGCCGAACGAGCGGAGCGAAGCGAAGCGGGGGTGAGGGGGCGGTGACGGAAGAGGCACCCGGCCGCAACCGCCGAACCTTCTCGTCACCGCCCCCTCACCCTCGCCTGCTGCGCAGGCTTGCCGCCTTCGGCGGCCCTCTCCCCGCTTGCGGGGAGAGGTGAATCGCGCTCCTTTTAGCCGCTTGGAGCTGCGGTCGCGATGTGTGAATCCGCCAGCCTGCAAGGGGGCGGTGCGCTCAACGCCGACGTTTGAAGATGCGGATGTGGAGCAGGATGCATTTGGCGGAGCGACGGATGATTGCGTCACGAGGCCATCTGTTCCAGGTGAGGGTCCGAGGGTGAGCGATCGTTTGGCCGTGCGCCTCCTTCCCGCCGCCTCGTTCCGGCGCATGCCGTGGAAGAACGGCGGCGGCGAGACGATCGAGGTTGCGGCCTTTCCCGAAGGCGCCGGGCTCGACGGCTTCGACTGGCGCGTCAGCATGGCCCGCGTCGCGGCGGCAGGGCCGTTCTCGCTCTTTCCCGGCATCGACCGCACCCTCGCGGTGATCGAGGGCGGCGAACTCCTGCTGCACTTCGCGACCGGCGCCCCGGTCGCGCTGACGCAAACCTCCGAGCCCTATTCCTTTCCCGCCGACGTCGCCGTCGCCGCGGCGCTGCCGGCGGGCGCGATCGTCGACCTCAACGCGATGTCGCGGCGCGGCCGTGTCGCCCATCGCCTGCGCCGCCTGCGGCTCGACGCCGAATCGCCGTTGCCGATCGATGCGGACGAGATGCTGCTTCTGGCGCCGGACGGCGCCGTCGCGCTTCGAGCCGGCGGCCAGCGCCTGCGCCTTGCGGCGGGGGATGCGGCGCTCCTGTCGAACGGCGACGGGCAGGCGGCGACGGTCGCTCCGGAGGCGCAGACGACCCTTTACGCGGTCGCCTTCCGGCGCCTCCCGCTTCGCTTCTCCGGACCGGCGCGCCCGACCGCTCAGTGAGCCTGCGCCGCCAGCACGGCCTCGACGCGGATCTCTTCGGTGAGCTGCGCCTTCAGGGCCGAGAAGGCGGGGCTCGTCTTCATCGTGTAGTGGCGCGGATGCGGCAGGTCGACCGGAACGACCGCCTTGATGCGCCCTGGTCGCGCCGACATCACGACGACGCGGGAGGCGAGAAAGATCGCCTCCTCGATGTCGTGTGTGACGAACAGCACCGTCTTGCGCTCGCGCTCCCAGATGCCGAGCAAAAGCTCCTGCATCAGCGCCCGGGTCTGGTTGTCGAGGGCGCCGAAGGGCTCGTCGAGGAGCAGGATGGCGGGATCGTTGGCGAGCGCGCGGGCGATCGCCGTGCGTTGCTGCATGCCGCCGGAAAGCTGCTTCGGATAATGGTTCGCAAAGCCGGCGAGGCCGACCTTCTCGACATAGACCGCGACCGCGGCGCGCCGCTCCGCCGCCGGCACGCCGCGCTCGCGCAGGCCAAAGGCGATGTTCTCGGCGACGGTGAGCCACGGGAAGAGCGTATAGGACTGGAACACCATGCCGCGATCGGCGCCGGGCCCGGTCACCGCGCGGCCGTCGAGCAGCACCCGCCCGGCGCTCGGGCGATCGAGCCCGGCGACGATGCGCAGGAGCGTCGACTTCCCGCAGCCGGACGGGCCGAGGATGGTGATGAAGTCGTTTTCCGCGACGGCGAGGTTCGTCGGCTCAAGGGCGCGCACGGCCACGGCGCCGCGCAGGCCGGGGAAGGTCCGCGACACGCCCTCGACGACGAGCTTTGCGGCGCTCACGCGAGCCGCCACGCAAACAAAGTCCGGTTCACCGCCTTGAAGGCGAAGTCGGAGACAAGGCCGATGAGGCCGATGACGATGATGCCGAAGATCATCTGCCCGGTGGCGAGGAGCGCCTGGCTGTCGATGATCATGTGGCCGATGCCGGAGGACGAGCCGATCAGCTCGGCGACGATGACGTAGGTCCAGGCCCAGCCGAGCACGAGGCGCAGGATCTCGGCGATCTCCGGCGCGTTCGCCGGGATCAGCACGCGCCGCACGACGCCGGTGTCGCTCGAGCCGAGGGTGTAGGCGGCCTCGACGAGATCGCGCCGCGTGTTGCCGACCGCGACCGCGACCATCAGGATCACCTGGAACACCGAGCCGATGAAGATGACGAGCAGCTTCTGGGTCTCGCCGATGCCCGCCCAGAGGATCAGGAGCGGCACGAAGGCCGAGGCGGGCAGGTAGCGGGCGAAGGAGACGAAGGGCTCGAGGAACGCCTCGACGGGCTTGTAGGCGCCCATCAGGATGCCGATCGGCACGGCGACGAGAGCCGCGATGACGAAGCCGCCGACGACGCGCCAGACGGTGACGGCGATGTCGGTCGCAAAGCCGAACTTGGTCAGGAGTTCGAAGCCGTCCTGAAGCATGGTGATCGGGTCGGCGAGAAACGTCTTCGAGACGAAGCCGCCGAGGGTCGCGAGCGACCAGGCGCAGACGAACAGCACGAAGAAGGCGATGCCGAGCGCGACGCGGGCGCCCTGGCCGACGGGTTCGAGAGGACGGGGCATTTTTGTTTTCGCGCGGCCGGAGCGTTGCGCCCGCCCAGCGAGGCGGGCGCGGCGGCGGCGGCTACTGGATGAAGCGGGTATCGAGGAGAGAGGCGATGTCGGGCTTCTGCTTGATGATGCCCATTTCGAGGAGGAGGTCCGCGGCCTCGTTCGAGAAGGTCTGGAATTCCGAACCGAAGAAGGCCTTGTTCGCGGCCCGGTCCTGCCAGCGCAGGAATTTCGCCGAGCCGCCGAAGGCCTCGCCGGTCTGCTTCACGTCGGCGCCCATGATCTCGTAGGACTTCGCGGGATCCTTGGCGATCATTTCGAGGGCTTCGAAATAGCTGTCGGCGAGGGCTTTGGCGGCCTTCGGGTTCTTCTCGAGGAAATCGGGCGTGCAGCCGAACGTGTCCATCACCATCGGATAGTCGAGGGTCGTGGCGATGATCTTGCCGGCCTGCGGCGCCGCGCGCACGGAGGAGAGGTAGGGCTCGTAGGTCATCGCGGCATCGTTCTGGCCGGCGATGAAGGCCTGCGCGGCCGGACCCGGCTCGAGGTTGACGACGGTGACGTCCTTCACCGAAAGGCCGTTCTTCTTCAAGAACCAGGCGAGGGTGAAATAGGGCGCCGTGCCCGGCGCGGAGGCGGCGACGGTCTTGCCTTTCAAATCCTTGATCGAAGCGATGCCGCCGCGCACCACCATGCCGTCGGCGCCGTAGCTCTTGTCGAGCTGGAAGATCTGCTTCGTCTTGACGCCGTTGGCGTTCCAGGCGACCCAGGTCTCGACCGTCGTCGCGGCGCATTGGATGTCGCCCGACTGGATGGCGAGGTGCCGGCTCGCCTGCGGGATCTTCTTCAGCGCGACGTCGAGGCCGTTCTTCTTGAAGATTCCGGCCTCGCTCGCGAGCGTCAGGGGCGCGAACCCCGTCCACCCCGAAAGGCCGATCGCGACCTTGTCCTGGGCCGCCGCCGCGCCTCCGAAGAGGGCCGCGAGGGCGAGACCGCCGATGACCGCTTTCATGTCCGAAATCTCCCGTAGTCTTGTTGTCCCCGACGAGGGTGCGGCGACCGCGTCCTCGCTGGCGACCCATCGCACCACGGCGGCGGGGCTTCTGTCAAATGTATAGACAAAAGAGCGGACGTGCGCGTCCTGCGGTCGCGCCGCGGCTCCCGCGCGGGAGGATGGGCATTCTGGCGAGCAATCGAATGGGCCGGCGCCCGATCGCTCACCTGCGCTCATTCGGCCAGGACAGGCCTTCGCGGGGCAATCCGCGAAAGGCATTGCTTCGGCGGCATGGGATGCTCCCCTTCCGCGACCCGCGAACGGTGTAAAATCGGCCTTGCGGAGGTCAGCCCTCGTGCCCCTTTCCCGCCGCGCTCTCGTCGCCGCCCTCCTCGCCGCCGCCCCGGCCGCGAAGGCCGAGCCCGTCCCCGCCATCGGCTCCATTGCCGTCGACGTCGGCCACCTCAAGGCGATCGGGGTCGGCCCCCTCGCCGATCTCGTGAAGACGGCGATGGCGGACGAGCTCCGCCGCCTCTTCGCCGACCGGATCGAGCCCGGGCGCGGCGTCGCCCTCGTGGTCCGGGTCACCGCGCTCCACATCACCGCCTTCGCCAACGACGGCCAGGGCCGCCGCGGCGGCCTTTCGGATTCGATCGACGGCGAAGCGCTCCTCGTCGGCCGCCGCGGCGAGATCCTCTTCAGGCTCCCCCAGCACGCGGCGCTGACCGCCCACGGCACCTGGTACGACCCGAAGGACAGCGAGCGCCGCACCGACCGCGTCGCCCGCTTCTACGCGCAATGGCTGCGTCAGCGGCTTTGAGGCCGGCTGCGTCAAAGCGCGCAAATCGCCTCTCCCCGCTTGCGGGGAGAGGGCCGCCGAAGGCGGCAAGCCTGCGCAGCAGGCGAGGGTGAGGGGGCGGCGACGAAGGAGGCGCTGCGGCTAGGGAAGGCGCCTCTTCCGGCGCCGTCCCCTCACCTCCGCTTCGCTTCGCTCCGCTTGTTCGGCCGAAGGCCGAACCCTCTCCCCGCAAGCGGGGAGAGGCAATTGCGCGCCCTTCGCCTTGCCCTAGCCGGCGGTCTGCGCGTCGTCGATCGGCACCAGCGGCTCGTCCTTGACGAGGTCGAGGCTCAAGGCGGTGCGGACGTTGCGCACGTTCGGCAGGGCGGTGAGGTCGGAGACGAGGCCCTGGAAGGCGGCAAGGTTCGGGGCGACGCATTTCAGGATGAAGTCGATGTCGCCGGAAAGTTTCCAGCACTCGCGCACCATCGACCACTCCCCGATGCGCGCCTCGAAGGCGGCGATGTCCTTCTGGCCCTGCACGGCGAGCTGGACCATGGCGAAGCAGACGATCTCGAAGCCGAGGGCCTTCGGGTCGAGGAGGGCGCGGTAGGACTTGATGATGCCGGCCCGTTCGAGGCCGCGCACCCGCCTCAGGCAGGGCGGAGCCGAAAGGCCGACCCGGCGGGCCAGTTCGACGTTGGTGATGCTGCCGTCGGCCTGAAGCTCTTTCAGGATGGCCCAGTCTATGGAATCAAGGCGTCCGCGCACGGGACCTCCGCAACCCTCGTTGCGGCTGAGTAGACCGGCGCCGGGACCGATACAAGAAGCCTGCGGCCGCCGGACGCAAGGGCGATGCTTTTTCGGCGGGCGAGTTGAACGAATGTTGCGCAATATCACCGCCTGGGTTCTGAGCGACGGCAAGGCCGGGGACGAGCTGCAATGCCTCGGCGTGACCGACGCCCTCGGGATTGAGCCGGAGATCCGCCGCGTCGACCCGCGCGCGCCCTGGCGCTGGCTGATGCCGCACGGGCCGGTCGATCCGGCCGAGCGGGCGGGCGTCCCGAACTCGCCGATCGCGCCGCCCTTTCCCGACCTCCTCATCGCCTCCGGCCGACGCGCGGTCTCCTATCTGCGCCGGGTCAAGAAGGCCTCCGGCGGGCGCACCTACACGGTCTACCTCAAGGACCCGCGGACCTCCGCCTCGGTCGCGGACCTGATCTGGGTGCCGGTCCACGACCGGCTGCGCGCCCCGAACGTGGTCGTCACCCTGACCTCGCCGCACCGGATTTCCGAGGAGCGCCTGGAGGCGGCCCGGGCGGCGCCGGACCCGCGCCTCGCCGGCCTGCGCCGGCCGCGGGTCGCAGTCCTCGTCGGCGGCAACAGCCGCCACCACCGCTTCACCGACGAGGACGTGCGTCTCCTCAGCGCCGACCTCGCCCGCGTCGCGGCGACCGGCTCCGGCCTGATGATCACCGCCTCCCGGCGCACGCCGCCGGCCTTGCGCACGGCGCTCAAGGACCTCGCCGCCCGCGAGTACGGCTTCTTCTGGGACGAGAGCGGCGACAACCCCTTCGTCTCGCTCCTGGCGCTTGCCGACTACGTCGTCGTGACGGCGGATTCCTTCAACATGGTCGGCGAGGCGGCGGCGTCGGGCGCGCCGCTTCTCGTCTATACGCCGAGCGGCGGCCATCCGAAGCTCGACGAGTCCCTCGCGGCGCTCCAAGACCAGGGAGTTGTGCACGCCTTCCGGGGCCGCCTTGAAGGAAGCCGGTACGAACCCCTAAATTCTACGGCAACGATTGCCGAGGCGGTCGCGGCGGGGCTCACCCGCCATCGGCGTGCCCTCGGGCTGCCGCTGCCCGCCCGAGACGGAGACCCCGCCTGATGGCCCACAAGCACGCGAAGCTCCTGATCGTCGGATCGGGACCGGCGGGCTACACCGCCGCAATCTACGCCGCGCGGGCGCTGCTCGAGCCGATGCTCGTCTCGGGCTTCGAGCCCGGCGGCCAGCTCATGATCACGACCGACGTCGAGAACTATCCGGGCTTCGCCGACGTCATCCAGGGCCCCTGGCTGATGGAGCAGATGCGCCTCCAGGCCGAGCATGTCGGCACCCGCATCGTCTCGGACCACATCGTCCGGGTCGATCTCGGCCGCCGGCCGTTCCACCTCGAGGGCGATTCCGGCGACGTCTACACGGCGGACGCCCTCGTCATCGCCACCGGCGCGCAGGCGAAGTGGCTGGGCCTGCCCTCGGAGGCCCAGTTCCAGGGCTTCGGCGTCTCCGCCTGCGCCACCTGCGACGGCTTCTTCTTCCGCGGCAAGGAGGTCGTCGTGGTCGGCGGCGGCAACACCGCTGTCGAGGAGGCGCTCTATCTCTCCCATCTCGCCTCGAAGGTGACCCTCGTGCACCGGCGCGACGCGCTGCGGGCCGAAAGATCCTGCAGGACCGCCTGTTCAAGCGGCCGAATGTATCGGTGATCTGGAACCACGCGGTCGAGGAGATCCGCGGCAAGGAAGGGCCGCCGGCGGCGGTCGAGCACGTCCGCCTGAGGAACACGCGCACCGGCGCGCTCCTCGACCATCCGGCCGACGGGGTCTTCGTCGCCATCGGCCACAAGCCGGCGACGGAACTCTTCGCCGGGCAGCTCGACACCAAGGCCGGCGGCTATCTCCTCACGGCGCCCGGCTCGACCGCCACGAACGTCCCCGGCGTATTCGCCGCCGGCGACGTGACCGACGACGTCTTCCGGCAGGCGGTGACAGCCGCCGGGTTGGGGTGTATGGCGGCTCTTGAGGCGGAAAAGTACCTTGCGGCCCTCGAAGCGGCCCGCGAGGCGGCGGAATAGGACGGCGGCTGGCCTTTTCGCGCCGCCCGCAACAGGACGATGATGTCTCCGCATTCCGACCGGGGCATCGGGGGAATGCCACCGTGGACTGGGACAAGATCAGGATCTTCTACACGGTTGCGGAAGCCGGCAGCTTCACGCGGGCCGGGGACGATCTCGGCCTCAGCCAGTCCGCCGTCAGCCGCCAGATCAGCGCCCTCGAACGGGAACTGAAGGCGCCGCTCTTCCACCGCCACGCCCGCGGGCTCATCCTGACCGAGCAGGGCGATCTCCTGTTCCGCGCCGCGCGGGACATGCGCATGCGCCTCGAGACGACCCGCGCCCGCCTCGTCGAGACGAGCGAGCGGCCGTCCGGCGAATTGAAGGTCACGACCACGGTCGGGCTCGGCTCGATCTGGCTCGCCCAGAGGGTCGCCGAATTCCTCGACCTCTATCCGGACGTGCGAGTCGAGCTCATCCTGACGAACGAGGAACTCGATCTCGCCATGCGCGAGGCCGACGTCGCCATCCGCCTGCGCCGGCCGGCCCAGCCGGACCTGATCCAGCGCCGGCTCTTCACGGTCCATTTCCACGTCTACGCCTCGAAGGACTACATCAAGCGCTTCGGCGAGCCGAAGACCGTGCAGGACCTCGACGAGCACCGCCTGATCTCCTTCGGCGGCGACCAGCCCTCCTACCTGATGGCCGTGCATTGGCTGTCGACGGTCGGGCGCGAGGGCGCGGAGCCGCGGGGCTACCATTTCGTCGTCAACAACATCACGGCGCTGAAGCTCGCGGTCGAGACCGGGGCGGGCATCGGCGTCCTGCCGGATTATGCCGTCGACGGCGAGTCGCACCTTTCGCAGGTCCTGCGCGACGTCGAGATGCCGTCCCTCGACAGCTACCTCGTCTATGCCGAGGAAATGCGCTCCGTTGCCCGCGTGCAGGCTTTCCGGGACTTTTTGGTCGCCAAGGCGCAGCGCTGGACGTTCTGAGACCGGCAGCCATGCCCACAGCGCAGGTCAATCATGATGCATGTTGCATTGCAGAAGGCTCAGCTGCGCCGAATATAGGCAGCGGCTGAACGCAAAGCGGCATCGCTTCCTCCCTGCGATGTCGCCTCGGCCGTTCCCCTCTGGAAGGTTCGGTTTCGAACCTGACTCTTGAGCCGGGCCCTCGGGCCCGGCTTTTTTGTGCGCGGCGGCCGCTCATGCCGTGCCACATAGCGGCGCATTACGCCCGCCAGAACGGCTTGTCGGCCTCGGCCTCGATATCGGCCTGCGACAGGGCCATGTCCCGCATCAGGTGCTCGGGCAGGCTACGCAGGGCGCGCCGCTGATGCGCGCGCTCGATCCAGGTCTCGACAAGACGGACCGTGTCGAGCACCAGTGACGGCGACTTGAACGACGGCTCCCGACCCTTCGGCGAGCCCGTGAAAGGAAGGCGGTTGGGCATAGGAATTCTCCTGGGACTATCGTCTTCGATGGGGTATCTTCGCTCTCGGGCCGTTGGGAAGCAAACCATCTTGTCTCGGGCCGAGGCCTAGTTTTTCTATGTGATTAAGCGATGTCCGCGAACCGCCGCCGGCTGCCGCCTCTGAACGCCGTCCGGGCCTTCGAGGCGGCGGCGCGCCACCCGAGCTTCCAGGCCGCTGCGGACGAGCTCGCCGTAACGGCCGGCGCCGTCGCGCAGCACGTCAAGGCGCTGGAGCAATGGCTTGGGGTAGCGCTTTTCCGGCGGCTGCCGAGCAAGGGCGTGGCGCTGACCGCCGCGGGCCAGCGCTACGCCGCCACGGTCTCCGAACTGCTCGATCGGCTCGACGAGGTGACGCGGCGGCTGCGCGAGCAGGACAACGCCAACGTCCTCACCGTGGCGACGATCCCGTCATTCGCCTCGCAATGGCTGATCCCGCGGCTCGGCGCCTTCCGGACGGCGCATCCGGCGATCGACGTGCGCGTCATGGCCTCGAATTCCCTCACCGACTTCTCGCGCGAGGACGTCGACGTCGCGATTCGCTACGGCCGCGGCGTCTATCCCGGCCTGACGAGCGAACTGCTCTTCGCGGAGACCTTTTTCCCGGTCTGCAGCGCGCGCCTCCGCGAGGAGGGCGAGCATCCCCTGCATAGCGTCGCGGACCTGCGCTTCCACATCCTCCTGCATGAGGACATCGACTCGCAGATCCCGGGGACGATCGACTGGCCACGCTGGCTCGCCGCCGCCGGTGCGCCGGCCTTCGACGCCCGACGCGGCCCGCGCTTTACGCACACCTTCCTCGCCTTGCAGGCCGCCGCCGCCGGGCAGGGCGTCGCGCTGGCGACGAGCGTGCTCATCGGCGAGGATCTCACGACCGGTCGCCTGGTGAAGCCGTTCGGCCCCGAGGTGCCGGGCGCCTATGACTACCATCTCGTCTGCCCGCCGGCTTCGCTCGAACTTGCGAAGGTGGCGAGCTTCGTCGCCTGGATCCGCGCCGTCATCGCGGAAAAGCGGCCGGGCGGCACCGCTACGGGCGGCTAAGCGCGTTCGCGAGAAGGGGCAGGCTGCGGTCCATGCGGTAGTCGACGGCGGTGTGGTTGTCGGCGAATTCCTCGTAGATGTGCGGGATCTGCCCCTCCGTCAGGAGCCGCCGCATGACCCGCGCGCCGTACACGATGTTGTACTGGTCGATGTCGCCGCAATCGAAATAGAGCACCTTCAGCGCACGCAGCGCCGAGCGGTGCTTGTCGTCGGCAACCATCTCGACGGGGTCCCAGCGCATCCAGTTCGCCCAGCGCTCGGCGACGATCTCGCAGGTGTGCGAGTCCACCGGCAGGCGCAGGCCGAGAAACTGCGTCGGGTCGGGATCGAAGGTCGCGGCCTGCGCCAGGATCATCAGGACGTGCCAGTCCTCGTCCTTGACCTTCGGCCCCTTCTCGAAGGCGGCGATGAACGACGCGATCGAGCCGCCGGCGGCCGCGAGGTTGCGCAGCACCTTTGGAAAATCGCCGTGATAGAGAAGCTCGAAGCCCATGTCGCCCGAATGGCTCGCGGCAGCGGACCAGACCGTGCCGCCGTGGCGCATCGCATGGACGAAGGCGCCGTAGCCGCCGGAGCTCTTGCCGAAGACGCCGCGGCGCCCGTCGCCGCCGCAGCCGAAGCGGCTCTCGACCGCCGGCAGCATCTCCGCGACCAGAAAAGTCTCCCACGGGCCCATGGCGGCGCTGTCGATGTACTGGTTGCCGCCGAGGCGCGTGAAGCAGTCGGGAAACGCCACGGCGACCGGCGGCATCGCTCCGGTCCCGATGAGACGGTCGAGGCGCTCGGGGAGGTTCTCGCCGTAGTTCTTCCAGTTCGTATGGGCCGGGCCGCCGGCAGTGTAGCCGACGAGGTCGACGAGGAGCGGCAGCCCGGCGCCGTCATGGCCGGCGGGGGTGTAGACGTCGATGCGGCGCGCGTGCGGATCGCCGAAAAGGTTGTTCTTCAGCGCCTGGCTATCGAGGACAAAGCTGTGCACCGTACCCTCTGGCACGGTTCGATCCTGCCGCATGGAGGCCTCCCGTCGTAGCGTCCCGCTGTCGCCCGTCGCGACGCATCTGTCCAGGGGCGGCTCTGCCCGGAAAAGGCCATCGCGGCCGACGGTGTCGCGCGATCCACGGATGGGGGAGCGTCTTCATGAGACCGTCGGACGCCGAGACGCTGCCGCCTGTTTGCGCGACCGGGAGGTAAGGCGGCCGAGGCCGCCTGACCGCGTCCTGCTTGGACGCAAACGGCGCCCTTGCGGGCGCCCCTTTGCTTTCCCCGGGAGAAATCCTGAGCCGAGCGGAGCCGCCTCAGCGCCGGCGCCGCACGACGGCCCGGGCCGGTTCCTGGGACGGCGCCGTGAAGCCGAAGAAAAGGAGGACGGCGCAGAGGGAGGCGCTGATCATGAACAACGCTTCCGCTGCGTCAGAGCCCGAGGCGAGGCCGGTCGTCGCGGCAAGCGCGGCGACGATGGTGAAGAGTACTCCAGCGCGCAGGGCGACCGAACGATCCATCTCAGTTCCTCCTCGTGGCGAAAGAACGCGAGCGCTTCGCGCGGGTTCCAGCCCCGGCGCGAAAACAAGTCCTGCCCCAGTATCCGCGTGCCCAATACTTGGGCGTGCGCCCCCGTCTCTCGTCGACTGGAACTCAAAAGTCCCACTTGGCGTTGGTTTGCAGTCGGCGAGACGCCGAACACCATTTGCGAGGTAACACCATGCTCGGTTGGGCCATCACCTTCCTCATCATCGCGCTGGTCGCGGCCGTGTTCGGGTTCGGCGGCATCGCCGGCACCGCCGTCGAGATCGCTAAGCTGATCTTTTTCGTGGCGATCGTTCTCTTCGCCATCTCCGCGGTCATCGGCCTTCTGCGCGGGCGCAGCCCGCTCTGAGGCCGGCCGCAACGGGGCCCAAAGCCGAACGCCGCCCGAAGGGGCGGCGTTTTCGTTTGCGCGGGCGCCGGAGCGCTCAGCCGATGGCCTGGAGTGCCGCCCGCGTCATGCTGTCCGGGCCGAGATCCTCGCCGTCCGAGACCGCCAGCATCCCGGCGAGCCGCGAGCGGGCCCGGTTGACGCGACTCTTGATGGTGCCGACGGCACAGCCGCAGATGTTGGCCGCCTCCTCATAGGAGAAGCCCGAGGCGCCGACGAGCAGAAGGGCCTCGCGCTGGTCCGCCGGAAGCTGCGCCAGGGCGATTCGGAAATCCTCGAAATCGAGCCGGGCGCCCTGCTCGGGCTGAACCTTCAACCGCCCCGCATAGGAACCGTCCGGGTCCTCGACCTCGCGCCGGCGCTTGCGGTACTCGGAGTGGAACAGGTTGCGCAGGATCGTGAACAGCCAGGCGTTGAGGTTCGTGCCAGGCTCGAAGCGGTGCAGGTTCGAGAGGGCGCGCAGCAGCGTGTCCTGGACGAGATCGTCCGCCCGGTCGACCTGGCCGCTGAGCGAGATCGCGAATGCTCGCAGGCTCGGAACGGCCGCCAGAAGCGCATCCCGCATCGCCGGATCGGGAGGGCTCATCGAGCCTTCCTCACGGCTGTCTGGTCGAGTTGATCGAGAAGGGATTTGAGCTTGTCGGGCACCGGCTGGTGCATGAGGTCGTCGTACATGGCCCGGAGCTGGTCGCCGATCCGGCTCTGGACCCCCTGATCGAGCTTCGGTTTTCCAGAAATCTTGTCGGACAGGGCCCCTTCCGCGATCACGTTCGCGTCCTTCTTCCCCTTTTCACCTGTCATTGCGTGTCCCCTGGCCAGCCCGTACGGTAGCTCCCGGCAAGCTTGGCGGTGTCGGTGCGTGTTTAAGGCCACAACGCGCAACAATGCCGCGGGTTCCGGCAAGGGGGCGTTTCGGGAACTTTTCGCCCAAAGCCGAGTTAGGTCGTCCGTATCGCAAAAGTCTCAGAACACCAAGCAAGGGGAAGCGTATGTCGACAGCGCAGCTTGTCGTCCAACACCTGCCGTATCTCCGCCGCTACGCCCGCGCGCTCACCGGGAGCCAGATGGCCGGGGACGCCTATGTCGCCGCTACCCTCGAGACCCTGGTCAGCGAGCCGGATACGATCGGGGCGGCCGGGAACGTCAAAGTCGAGTTGTTCAAGGTCTTCACGCGGATCTGGAACTCCCTGTCGGTGAACGGCCGCGGCGAGCAGATCCAGCGGGACCTCCCGGCGGAGGTGCGAATCGGCCAGATCACGCCGCTGCCGCGGCAGGCCTTCCTGCTCTCGTGCCTCGAGGGCTTCTCCGAGGAGGAGGTGGGCACGATCCTCGACGAGGACGTGGACGGCGTCCGCCAGCTCGTCGACGAGGCCGGCCGCGAGCTCGCGGCCGACATGGCGACGGACATCCTGATCATCGAGGACGAGCCGCTCATCGCCATGGACCTTGAATCCCTTGTCGAAGGGCTCGGACATAACGTCACCGGCGTCGCCCGAACCCGTACCGAGGCCGTGAAGCTCGCCGCCGGCAAGCGCCCGGGCCTGATTCTCGCGGACATCCAGCTCGCCGACGGCAGTTCGGGGCTCGACGCGGTCAACGACCTCCTCAAGGCTTTCGAGGTCCCGGTGATCTTCATCACCGCCTATCCCGAGCGCTTCCTGACGGGCGAGCGGCCGGAGCCGGCCTTCCTCATCGCCAAGCCCTTCCAGCCGGCGAATGTTTCGGCGGTTATCAGCCAGGCGCTGTTCTTCCAGCAGAGCGCCCGGCGCCGCGAGGTTCGCGCCAGCGCCTGACCGTCCGTCGCGCGGTCCCGCAGGCGCCCGGCCCCGTGCCGGGCGCTTTCGTTAACGGGCGGCGCAAACAAAAAGACGGGCCAGAAAACTGACCCGTCGGAAGGTGCCGGCCATGCACAAGGGGAATGCGGGGAGGACCAGGTGGCCGGATATCAAGGAAACGCCTTCGGCCGCGAATAGTTCCCGCGCCGGGACTCACGCTGTCGTCGGCGCGGATGTTGCTGGAAACTTCGACAAATTACTGAAAAGTTGACAAGGAACCCTGAAGATACGGTCGCGTTATTCCGCCAGAGCGACCGATGCATTCGAAGGTGCGGGAGGCGGACTTGCTGAAGACTCAAGCGATCCTCGTAGCCTTGACGGGAATTCTCGTCCTTTGCGGCCAAATCGGGCCGACTGCCGTCGATGCCCGGCAGACAGCGATCCAGCGGGTCGCCGGCATCAAGGGCGACCGCCTCGATGCGCCGCGGGCCGTGCCGTTGGCGGATTCGTTTGCAACCTCCGTCCTGTTCCGGGCCGACTCGCTGACGGGCGCGCCCATCGTCGCCAAGCCGGCGCCGGCAGTGCCGAGCCGCCGTTCCGAGGAGCCGCAGGTGGCGCCCGTGAAGCGGGCTTTGGGCTGCGAGGCCGCCGTGAGCCCGCTCGTGAGGCAGCAAGCCGCGAGCGTGCCTGGCCGCTGCCTCGCCTGAGCGCGGTTCCTCGTGTCGCCTCCTGACCGTCCGGCCCCGATGGCGTAACCCGCCCGCCTTCCGCTAAAAGGCTTGCGGCGCGCGCGACGTGCCGGTCCGGCGACAAGGCGATCATGCTCGAACTCCTCTCGAATCCTCAGGCCTGGGCGGCCCTCCTGACCCTCACCGCCCTCGAAGTCGTCCTCGGCATCGACAACGTCGTCTTCATCTCCGTTTTGGTCGCCCGCCTCCCCGAAGCCCAGGCGAAGCGTGCGCGCCAGATCGGCCTCGCGCTGGCGCTGATCTTCCGCGTCCTCCTGCTCTTCGCCTTGACCTGGCTCATGGCCCTCAACGAGGCCGTGTTCACCGTGGCGGCGCAGGGCTTTTCCTGGCGCGACGTGATTCTCATCGCCGGCGGCCTTTTTCTGATCGCCAAGGCGACGCACGAGATCCACGGGGAGATCGAAGGCGACGATCACGAAGCCGGCGGCAGCGGGCCCACGGCGTCGTTCCTGTCCATCATCCTTCAGGTCATCGTGATCGACCTCGTCTTCTCGATCGATTCGATCATCACCGCGATCGGCATGGCGGAGGACCTTCCGATCATGATTGCCGCCGTCATCATCGCGGTCGCGGTCATGTACGTCGCCTCGGGGCCGGTATCGGACTTCATCGGCCGGCATCCGACGACGAAGATGCTGGCCCTCGCCTTTCTGGTGCTCATCGGGGTCGCCCTCGTCGCGGACGGGTTCCAGTTCCACATCCCGCGCGGCTACGTCTATTCGGCGATGGCTTTCGCCGGCCTCGTGGAGATGTTCAACATCGTCGCCGGCGGCAAGCGCCGGCGCCGACTGGGGGTCGACGCGTCGGGTAAGCCGTAAAGAAAAAGCGCGGTCGACGATCGACCGCGCTTCCGAAGGTGCCGGCCCGTGGGGGCAGAAGGAGGCCGGTCGCATCGTCAACGTCGGGCCGATCGGCGGGTTCCGGACATCCTGACAATTTCGCGTCTCGTCAGGGGAACGGGGCCCGATCCTTGAGAATGCTACCGATGATGGCGGCCAGGGACGCGGACACGCTCTTGTCCCGGCAGGATTTTCGATGAGAGTTCAGCCGTCCGACCGCGTGCCATCGCAAATCGTCGCCACCGCGGCCCGCTTCACTGACTCCGCGGCCTCGTGGCGGTTCTCATCGGGACGATGTGATCGTGCTGAAGCCATCTCGTCTTGCCGACGTGAGACGGCAGCGGATTTCGGAGCGCCTGACCGATCGCCCAGCGACGCCGCCGATCCCACCCGCCCCAACGGTTCGGCGTCCGTCGGGGCCGAGGGAACTGTCCGCCGGACAGCCCCTAACGGTGCCTATTCCTGATGCGCGCGCGTACCGCCCGATGCCTGGCCGCCCTTCCGGCCCGCCTCGGAGGCGAGCTCCCGGTCCTGCGAGAACGAGCGCTTCTCGGCGGGAACGCTCTTGCCGCCTTTCGATGCGATCTCGCGCTGACGATCGCTGTCCATGGACGCAAAACCGCGCTTAGACGTCGAACTTCCAGTCGCCATGTCGGCCTCCTCGGCGATGAACCTTGAGACTTGGACAACCACGCTGAATTTTGATGGTTCCCCCAAACTTTGCAGCCTCGACTTCGCGTCTCCGCGCTTTTCGGGGAGGGTTCGGCCTGCGGCCGAACGAGCGCAGCGAGGCGAGGCGACTTCGCGCCACGCCTTGCCGTCGAATATGCTTTAAGCTTAAACTAATTCCGGCGCGGATCCCCGGCGCCGGACGGGAGCGGGCCGATGAAGGTGGCGATCGTTGGCGGCGGGCCGGCGGGCCTCTACTTCGCGATCCTGATGAAGAAGCTGCGGCCGGCGGCGCCGATCGTCGTCTACGAGCGCAACCGGGCCGACGACACCTTCGGCTTCGGCGTCGTTTTCTCCGACGCGACCCTCGACAATTTCGAAACCTACGATGGCTCGAGCTACCGCCGCATCACCCAGGAGTTCGCCTACTGGGACGATATCGCGATCCACTTCAAGGGCAGCGTGCACCGCATCGGGGGCAACGGCTTCTGCGGCTGCTCGCGCCGGACGCTGCTGACGATCCTGCAGGAGCGCGCCGCCGATCTCGGCGTGTCGCTGCGTTTCGGCGTCGACGTCGACGCCGAGAGCCTCTTTGCCGACGCGGACCTCGTCGTCGTCGCGGACGGCATCAATAGCCGCTTCCGCGAGCGGCATGCGGCGCATTTCATGCCCGAGGTCGATCTGCGGCCGAACAAGTTCGCCTGGATGGGCTCGACCCGGCCCCTCGACGCCTTCACCTTCGTCTTCCAGGAGACCGAGTGGGGGCCGTTCATCGCCCATGCCTACCAGTACGAGACGGGGCGCTCGACCTTCGTCTTCGAGACCGATCCGGAGACCTTCCGCCGAGCCGGCCTCGAGCGCATGGACGAGGCCGAATCCGCAAGCCTGATGGAGCGCGTCTTCGACCGCTTCCTCGACGGTCATCGGGTCCTCACCAACCGCTCGATCTGGCGCAACTTCCCGATGATCCGCAACCGGCGCTGGGTCAGGGACAACATGGTCCTTCTCGGCGACGCCAAGGGTACGGCGCATTTCTCGATCGGCTCCGGCACCAAGCTCGCAATGGAGGACGCGATCGCGCTCTACGAGGCATTCCGGACGTCGCCCGATGTCCGCGATGCGTTGGCCCTCTATGAGACCGGCCGGCGGGAGGAGGTCGAGCGCACGCAGCACGCCGCCGACGTGTCCCTCGTCTGGTTCGAGCACGTCGCCCGCTTCCTCGATTTCGATCCGGTGCAGTTCTCCTTCGGCGTGATGACCCGCGCGAAGGCGATCACCTACGACAACCTGCGCCTGCGCGCGCCCGATTTCCTCGCCGAGGTCGACCGCACGTTCGCGCGCGCGGCGGCGGCGCACGATCCGGCGGTCGACGTCGCGCGGCCCACGGTGCCGATGTTCCAGCCTCTGCGGCTGCGCGAGATGCGCCTGGCGAACCGGGTCGCGGTGTCGCCGATGGACATGTACTCCGCGGAAGGCGGCGTGCCGACGGACTGGCACCTCGTCCATTACGGCTCCCGCGCGACCGGCGGCGCCGGCCTTCTCTTCACCGAGATGACCTGCGTCTCGCCGGAGGCGCGGATCACCCTCGGATGCACCGGGATGTGGTCCGACGCGCAGGAGGCGGCGTGGCGGCGCATCGTGGATTTCGTGCACGCCCATTCGGCCGCGAAGATCTGCCTCCAGCTCGGCCATTCCGGCCGCAAGGGCGGAACGAAGCTGATGTGGGAGGGCGTCGACCGGCCCCTCGAATTGGGCGCCTGGGATGTCGTCTCCGCCTCGCCGATCCCGTATTTCTCCGACAGCCGCGTGCCGCGCGAAGCGACGGCGGCGGACATGGAGCGGATCGAGGCCGAGTTCGTGCAGGCCGTGGAGCGGGCCGAGCGCGCCGGCTTCGACATGATCGAGCTTCACGCGGCGCACGGCTATCTTCTCGCCAGCTTCATCTCCCCGCTCATCAACAGGCGTGCTGACGAATACGGCGGCGCGCTCGGGAACCGCCTGCGCTTTCCCCTCCAGGTCTTCGACGCCATGCGCGCCGCCTGGCCGGCGCACAAGCCGATGTCGGTGCGCGTCTCTGCGACGGACTGGGCGGAGGGCGGCCTCTCTCCCGAGGATTCGGTTGGCGTCGCGCGCGCCTTTGCGGAGCACGGCGTCGACCTCGTCGACGTCTCGACGGGCCAGACCGTGCCCGAGCAGCGTGCGGTCTACGGGCGGATGTTCCAGACGCCGTTCGCCGACCGCCTCCGCAACGAGGCGCGGGTGGCGACGATGTGCGTTGGCAACATCACGACGGCGGACCAGGTCAACACGATCCTCGCAGCGGGTCGGGCCGATCTTGTCGCGCTCGGGCGCCCGCATCTCATCGATCCGTTCTTCACGATGAAGGCGGCGGCGTGGTACGGCGCCGCCGACATCCATTGCCCGATCCAGTACGCGCCGGGCCGCGATCAGGCCTTCCGCAACAGCGTGCGCGACCGGCAGGATCTCGACGAGCTGAAGCTCAAGGCGAAGCCGAAGACCCGTGCCGAGTTGAAGCTCGAAGCAACGAAGAAGCCGCTCGCGGCGGAATAGGGCGGCGCGCTTGACCTCTCCCCGCTTGCGGGGAGAGGATTCGGCCTGCGGCCGAACGAGCGGAGCGAAGCGAAGCGGGGGTGAGGGGCGGTGACGAAAGAGGCGCCCGGCCCAAACCCCCGCGCCTTCTTCGTCACCGCCCCCTCACCCTCGCCTGCTGCGCAGGCTTGCCGCCTTCGGCGGCCCTCTCCCCGCAAGCGGGGAGAGGTGAAGGGCGCTCCTTTGCGACCGCTTGGTGGCGCGCTCGCGACGTGTGAATCCGCTGGCCCGAAAGGGAGAGGGGAGGGTGCTTCAAACATGCAGGTAGCGGTCGACCAGCCCGGCCTCGGCGGTCAAAGCGGCGCTGGTGCCGGTCCAGACGGTGCGGCCCTTCTCGATGATGACGTGGCGGTCGGCGAAGGTCTTGAGGACCTCGACGTTCTTGTCGATGACGAGGATTGCCTGCCTTTCGCCGCGCAGGCGCTTCAGGCAGGTCCAGATTTCGGCCCGGACGAGCGGCGCAAGGCCCTCCGTCGCCTCGTCGAGGATGAGGAGCTTCGGGTTCGTCATCAGCGCGCGGCCGATGGCGAGCATCTGCTGCTCGCCGCCGGAAAGCTGCGAGCCGAGATTTCCGCGCCGCTCCTTCAGGCGCGGGAAGAGGCCGTAGAGGTTGAGAAGATCCCAATGCCGGCGGCCCGAGCGGGCGGCCGCGGTGGCGACGAGATTCTCCTCCACCGTGAGCGTCGGAAAGATTTGGCGACCCTCGGGCACGAGCCCGATCCCCTTTTGCGCCACGCGATAGGGCGGCAGCCCGGCGACGGCGGCGCCCTCGAAGCGGATTTCGCCGCCGCGCGGCGGCACGAGGCCCATGATGGCGCCGACGGTCGTCGTCTTGCCCATGCCGTTGCGGCCGAGCAGCGTCACGACCTCGCCGGCACCGACCTCCAGGGTGACGTCGAACAGCACTTCCGCAGCGCCGTAGCCGGCCCTCAATCCGCGCACGGCGAGCATCAGGCGGCCTCCTCGCCGAGATAGGCCGCACGCACCTCCGGATTGGCGCGGATGCGCTCCGGCGTGTCGGTCGCGACGATGCGGCCGTAGACGAGGACGCTGATGCGGTCGGCAAGCGCGAAGACCGCCTCCATGTCGTGCTCGACGAGCAGGATCGCGAGGCGTTCCTTGAGGCGACGGAGGATCGCGACGACGCGCTGCGATTTCTCGTGCCCCGTGCCCGCCAGGGGCTCGTCGAGGACGAGCAGCTTCGGCCCGGTCGCGAGCGCGATGGCGAGTTCGAGCAGGCGCTTCTCGCCGTGCGAGAGCAGCCCCGCCGGCGTCGCCGCGCGGTCGCGCAGCCCGACGAGAGCGAGGCAATCCAGCGCCGGCTCGTTGAGGGCCGGCTCGGCGTCGGCGCGGCCGATCATCCAAAAGCTCGAGCCGGACCGGGCCTGCACCGCGAGGGCGACGTTCTCGACGGCGGAGAAGCCGGGGAGAATCGAGGTGATCTGGAACGAGCGCGCGAGCCCGCGCCGCGCCCGCTCGGCCATGCCGAGGCGGGTCAGATCCTCGCCGGCGAAGACGACGGCGCCGGAGGCGCTGGGGACGAGGCCGGAGATCTGGTGGATGAGCGTCGTCTTGCCGGCGCCGTTAGGGCCGATGATCGCGTGCAGCCCGCCCGCCGCAACCGACAGGCTGACGTCGTCGGTGACGACGAGGGCGCCGTAGGCCTTGCGGAGCCGGCGCAGGTCGAGGAGCGGCTCAGCCATCGCGGCGCTCCCGCAGCAAGCCGACGATGCCGCCGCGCGCAAAAAGCACGACCAGGATGAGGAGCGGCCCGAAGATCATCTTCCAGTGCTCGGTCAATTCCGAGAGCTGCTCCTCGAGAAGGATGAAGGCGGCGGCCCCGACGATGGCGCCGTTGAGGCTGCCGAGGCCGCCGAGCACGACCATGAATATGAGTTCGCCCGAACGCTGCCAGGTCATGTAGGCGGGGCTGACGAACTCCGCCTGGTTGGCGAGAAGGCAGCCGGCGAGGCCCGCGATCGTGCCGCTGATGACGTAGGCGGCGAGCTGGAAGCGGAAGGGCTCGAAGCCGATCGCCTGCATGCGCACCGGGTTCTCCTTCGCGCCGCGCAGCACGCGCCCGAAGCGCGAGGCGACGATCGCCTCGCAGAGGCCGTAGGCGCCGACGAGGCAGGCGAGCACGAGGGCATGGAACGCGACGTCGTTCCTGAGGATGCGGGAGCCGGCGAGGAGGCTTCGCGACGGCAGCGTCATGCCGTCGTCGCCGCCATAGGCGGCAAGCGAGGTCGCGAGGAAGAAGATCATCTGCCCGAAGGCGAGGGTGATCATGATGAAGTAGACGCCCTTCGTGCGCAGCGAGATCGCGCCGGTGACAAGGGCGAAGGCGGCGGAGGCGACAAGCGCGACCGGAACCTGGACCGAAAGCTCTTCGATGCCGCTCGCCGAAAGGATGCCGACCGCGTAGGCCCCGATGCCGACGAAGGCCGCATGGCCGAAGCTGACGAGGGCGCCGAAGCCGAGCACGAGATCGAGCGCCATCGCCGCGATGGCGAAGATCATGACGCGGCTGACGAGGGAGAGCACGTAGCCCTGCGCGCCCGAATAGGCTGCGAGTACCGGTGCTGCCGCGAGGAGCGCGAAGATCGCGAAGGAGACGATGCGGCGCGGCCGCGCGGCGTTCATCGTCGCACCGGAAAGAGGCCCGACGGCCGGAAGAAGAGCATCACCGCCATCAGGAGATAGATCAGCATCGGCGCAAGCGCGCGGCCGGTCTGGCTCGCGGTCGCCGGATCGAGGACGAGGCGCAAGAGATTCGGCGCGAAGGAGCGACCGAGGGTGTCGACGAGGCCGATCAGCAGCGCTGCGAGGAAGGCGCCGCGGATCGAGCCGATGCCGCCGATGACGATGACGACGAAGGCGAGAATGAGGATGTTGTCGCCCATGCCGGGCTCGACGGAGAGGATCGGCGCCACCATCGCTCCGGCGAACCCGGCCAGCATCGCGCCGAAGCCGAAGACGAGCATGAACAGCCGCCGGATGTCGACGCCGAGGGCGGAGACCATGCGCGCGTTCGTCGCCCCGGCGCGCAGCAGCATGCCGATCCGGGTGTAGCCGATGAGAAACGCGAGCAGGATGGCGACGAGGATGCCCGCCGCGATGATGGCGAGGCGGTAGACCGGATAGTTGAGCCCGTCCATCAGTTCGATCGAACCCGACAGGCTCTCCGGCACGGGCACGTTCAGCGGCGCCGCGCCGAAGACGAACCTCACGCCCTGGTTCAGGAACAGGATGACGCCGAAGGTCGCAAGCACCTGGTCGAGATGGTCGCGGTCGTAGAGATGCCGGAAGACGAGGACCTCGAGCAGGAGCCCGATCGCCAGTGCCGCCGGCAGCGTCAAAAGAAGCGCCAGGCCGAAGCTGCCGGTGAGCGCGGAGAAGTAGGCGGCGAGATAGGCGCCGACCATGTACTGCACGCCGTGCGCGAGATTGATGAAATCCATCACCCCGAAAACGAGCGTCAGTCCGGCCGCGATCAGGAACAGGATGAGGCCGAACTGGAGGCCGTTCAGCGTCTGGACAAGGAGCAGGGTGAGGGGCATCGGGGGAGAGGGCGTGGGGCGTGGGGAGTGGGGAGTGGGGAGTGGGGAGTGGGGAGTGGGGAGTGGGGAGTGGGGAGTGGGGAGTGGGGAGTGGGGAGTGGGAGTGGGGACTACCGCGCCACTCTATCGCTTACCGCGACGCCCTCGCCAATCCGCGAGCCCTTCGCCTCTCCCCGCTTGCGGGGAGAGGGCCGCCGAAGGCGGCAAGCCTGCGAAGCAGGCGAGGGTGAAGGGCGTCTCCGGACGAGGCGCGGCAGCTTGGGCCGGGCGCCAAGATCGAAACCCTTTCCCCGCAAGCGGGAAGAGGCGAGGCTGCGTCGCGTTCACTTTCGCCGCTCCCTGCGCCCCGCTCGCCTACCCATTCGCCATTCGCCACTCCCCATTGCCCCCAATATGTTTCAAGCTTAAAATATCTTCCATGGGACCGGCAAGCGGATTTCTCTCCTCGGCCCGCCTCGACGACGGCGCGCGGCGGCTTGCCGGGCGGCATGCCGTGGTCACCGGCGGCGGCCGTGGAATCGGTCGTGCCGTTGCGGCGGCGCTGACGGGCGCGGGCGCACGGGTGACGGTTCTCGGCCGCGACCGGACGGCCCTCGAGGCAGCCGTCGCGGCGGGCGATGCGGCCGCGGCAGCGACGGCCGACGTCACCTCCGCCGCCGCGCTGCGCGAGGCGATCGGCGAAGCGGCGGCAGAGGGCGGCCCGGTCGATCTCCTGATCGCCAATGCCGGGCAGGCGGTGTCTGCCCCCTTCGCGAAGGCGGGCGCCGCGCCCTTCGCGGCGATGCTCGAGGTCAACCTGATGGGCGTCGTCCACGCGGCCCACGCGGTGATCGGGCCGATGGCGGAGCGCGGCTTCGGCCGCATCGTCGCCATCGCCTCGACGGCCGGCCTCAAGGGTTACGCCTACGGCAGCGCCTATTGCGCCGCGAAGCACGCCGTCGTCGGCTTTGTGCGCGCCCTCGCCATCGAAACCGCGCGGAGCGGCATCACGGTGAACGCGGTCTGCCCGGGCTTCACCGATACCGATCTCGTCGAGGAAAGCCTGACGCGTATCGTCGCGAAGACCGGCCGTACGCGGGACGAGGCCCTCGCCGAACTCGTGCGCAACAACCCGCAGCGCCGGCTCGTCGAGGCGCGCGAGGTGGCGGACGCGGTTTTGTGGCTGTGCGGCGACGGAGCAGGCGCCGTCACCGGGCAGGCGATCGTCGTCGCCGGAGGGGAGATCTGATGAGCGGGACCGTCATCCCGTTGGATTCCGAGACGAAAGCGGCGGAAACGCCGGAGGGCCACCGCGCCGAATTGCGGCTCTGGCTGCGGCTTCTCACCTGCACCACTCTCATCGAGGGCGAGGTGCGCCGGCGGCTGCGCGAGCGCTTCGACGTCACGCTGCCGCGCTTCGACCTGATGGCGCAGCTCGACAAGGCGCCGGACGGCATGACCCTGTCCGACCTTTCGCGGCGCATGATGGTCTCGAACGGCAATCTTACCGGCCTCGTCGAGCGCCTCGTCGCCTCGGGCCATCTCGATCGCCGCACCTCCGCGCTTGACCGGCGCGCGCAGGTCATCCGCCTCACCGATCTCGGCCGCGCCGAGTTCGGCGCCATGGCCACCGAGCACGAAGACTGGATGGCCGACGTCTTCGCCGATCTCTCGCGGCGGGAACAGGACGAGCTCATGCGTCTCCTCGCCAAGACGAAGATGTCCGCCCGCCGGGCGATCGGGGAGGAGCGCCCGTGACCCGCGCCGCCAATCCCGTGACGCTGCCCCTCGCCGGCTACCGGCCGGAGCATTTCCGGCTCGCCGTCGACGGCCCGGTCGCGACGGTCACCCTCGACCGGCCGGAAAAGAAGAACCCCCTGACCTTCGCGAGCTACCGCGAGCTGACCGACTTTTTCCATGCCTGCGCCCGCGAGGAGGGCGTCAAGGCCGTCGTCGTCACCGGCGCCGGCGGCAACTTTTCGTCCGGCGGGGACGTGTTCGAGATCATCGGGCCGCTCGTCGAGATGAACACCAAGGAGCTGACGGCCTTCACGCGCATGACGGGCGAGCTCGTCAAGGCGATGCGCGCCTGCCCGCAGCCGGTGATCGCCGCCATCGACGGCATCTGCGCCGGCGCCGGCGCCATCGTCGCGATGGCCTCCGACATCCGCTATGCGGGCCCGCGGGCGAAGGTCGCCTTCCTGTTCAACCGCGTCGGCCTCGCCGGCTGCGACATGGGCGCCTGCGCGATCCTCCCGCGCATCGTCGGCCAGGGCCGCGCCTCGGAGCTTCTCTACACCGGCCGCTTCATGAGCGCCGAGGAGGGCGAGCGCTGGGGCTTCTTCGCCCGTATCGTCGAGGGCGACGTGCTCGGCGCTGCGACCGCCCTCGCGCAGGAAATCGCGTCCGGGCCGACCTTCGCCAACACCATGACGAAACGCATGCTGGCGACCGAGTGGGCGATGTCCGTCGAGGAAGCGATCGAGGCCGAGGCGGTGGCGCAGGCCCTGTGCATGACGACCGAGGACTTCGCCCGCGCCTTCCGGGCCTTCGCCGCGAAGGAGAAGCCGGTCTTTCAGGGCGATTGAGCGGGAACGCGCATGGCCGACGAGAGCTTCCTGGACTGGCCGTTCTTCGAGGCGCGTCACCGTGTCTTCGCGACGGAGCTGCGCGCCTTCGCGAGCGCGGATCTCGCCGGACTCTCCGACCACCGCGACGTTGACGGATCCTGCCGCCGTCTCGTCGCCGCCCTCGGCCGCGGCGGCTTCCTGCGCGCGGCGGTGCCGGCGGCCCACGGCGGGCTCTACCCCGCCTTCGACGTGCGCACGCTCTGCCTCGCCCGCGAGATCCTCGCCTCCGAGGACGGCCTCGCCGATTTCGCCTTCGCCATGCAGGGCCTCGGCAGCGGCGCGATCAGCCTGTTCGGTCCGGACGCGCTGAAGGCGCGCTACCTTCCGCCGGTGGCGCGCGGCGAGGCCATCGCCGCTTTCGCGCTGTCGGAAGCCGAAGCGGGCTCCGACGTCGCGGCGATGACGACGAAAGCGGTGCCGGACGGTCCCGCCCATGTCCGCCTGACCGGTGAGAAGACCTTCATCTCGAACGGCGGCATCGCCGATTTCTACGTCGTCTTCGCGCGCAGCGGCGAGGCGCCCGGCGCGAAGGGTCTCTCGGCCTTCGTCGTCGAGGCCGGCGCACCGGGCTTCACGGTCGCCGAGCGCATCGAGGTGATCGCGCCGCATCCGCTCGCGACCCTGCGCTTCGCGGAGTGCCGCGTGCCGCTCGCGCAGCGCATCGGCGGCGGTGGGGAGGGCTTCGGGATCGCCATGGCCACCCTCGACGTGTTCCGCGCGACGGTCGGCGCGGCGGCGCTCGGCTTCGCACGCCGGGCCCTCGACGAGGCGCTCGCCCGCGCGGCAACGCGGCGGCTCTTCGGCAAGCCCCTCGGCGATCTCCAGCTCACGCAGGCGGCCCTCGCCGAGATGGCGACCGCCATCGACGCCTCCGCGCTCCTCGTCTACCGGGCCGCATGGGCGAAGGACCGCGGCGCGGCGCGCATCACCCGCGAGGCAGCGATGGCGAAGATGCACGCGACCGAGGCCGCGCAGGGCGTTATCGACAAGGCGGTGCAGATCTTCGGCGGCCTCGGCGTCACCCGCGGCGTCAAGGTCGAGGAACTTTATCGCGAGATTCGCGCCCTGCGCATCTACGAGGGCGCGACGGAGGTGCAGAAGGTGATCATCGCGCGCGAGGTGATGAGGAGCGCGGCGGTGCAATCGCCTCTCCCCGCTCGCGGGGAGAGGGCTGCCGAAGGCTGCAAGCCTCCCGAAGGGAGGCGAGGGTGAGGGGGCGGTGCAGGATGAGGCGCTGCGTCGATGAAGGACGCCTTGTCCCACACCGCCCCCTCACCCCCGCTTCGCTTCGCTCCGCTTGCTTCGGTCGCCAGACCGAAGCCCTCTCCCCGCAAGCGGGGAGAGGCGAAGGGCGTTGGCGGGGAGAGGTGAAGGCTCGAGGGAGGATTCGCTCATGACCGACACGGCTGAGCGCGACCGCTTCGCGGAGGACAACCTGCCGCCGCGCGAGCTCTGGCCCGACTTCCTCTTCACGCGGCCGGAACTCGTCTATCCCGCGCGCCTGAACTGCGTCTCCGCCTTTCTCGACCGCTGGATCGAAGAGGGCAGGGGCGACGCGCCCTGCCTTCTGAGCCCGGCCGGCACGCTCTCCTATCGCGATCTCTTCGAGCAGGTGAACCGCCTCGCCAACGTGCTCGTCGGCGACCTCGGCCTCGTTCCCGGCGGCCGCGTGCTGTTGCGCTCGGCGAACAGCCCGGCGATGGTCGCGACCTATCTCGCCGTCCTGAAGGCGGGCGGCGTCGTCGTCGCGACGATGCCGCTGCTGCGGGCGCGGGAGATCGCCTATCCGATCGAAAAGGCGAAGATCGCGCTGGCGCTCTGCGACCACCGCCTCCTCGAGGAACTGGAGCGCGCGCAGAAGCTGGCGCCGGATTTGAAGCGTATCGTCGCCTGGGGCTCCGGCGCGCCGGACGCGCTCGAGGCGATGATGGCGAAGGCGTCGCCCGCCTTTGCCGCTGCCGACACGGGCGCGGACGATGTCTGCCTGATCGGTTTCACCTCCGGCACCACCGGCGAGCCGAAGGGGACGATGCACTTCCATCGCGACATGCTGGCGATCTGCGACGCCTACGGCCGCAACGTGCTGCGCGCCGAGGCGGGGGACCGCTTCATCGGCTCGCCGCCGCTGGCCTTCACCTTCGGCCTCGGCGGCATCGTGCTCTTCCCGCTGCATGTCGGCGCCTCGACCGTGCTTCTCGAGCGCGCCGGCCCGGACGACCTCCTGCAGGCGATCGAAACCTTTCGCGCCACGGTCTGCTTTACGGCGCCGACCGCCTATCGGGCGATGCTCGCCAAGCTTTCCGGGCGCGACGTGTCATCCCTGCGCACGTGCGTCTCGGCCGGCGAGCCTCTGCCGAAGGGCACCTTCGAGGCTTGGAAGGACGCGACCGGGCTCAAGCTGATGGACGGGATCGGCGCGACGGAAATGCTGCACATCTTCATCGCCGCCCGCGAGGACGAGATCCGTCCCGGCGCGACCGGCAAGCCGGTGCCAGGCTACGAGGCGAAGATCGTCGACGAGGCCTTCCGCACGCTGCCGCCGGGTCGAATCGGGCGGCTCGCGGTGCGCGGTCCGACCGGCTGCCGCTACCTCGCCGACGAGCGCCAGCGCCGGTATGTGGAGAACGGCTGGAACGTCACCGGCGACACCTACGTCATGGATGAGGACGGCTACTTCTGGTATCAGGCGCGCTCGGACGACATGATCGTCTCCGCCGGCTACAACATCGCTGGCCCGGAGGTCGAGGCGGCCCTTCTGAGCCATGCCGCCGTCGCCGAGTGCGGCGTCGTCGGCGCGCCGGACGAGGAGCGCGGCATGGTCGTGAAGGCCTACGTCGTCCTGCACCCGGGCCACACGCCCGGCGCGGACCTGACCCGCGTCCTCCAGGAGCACGTCAAGCGCGAAATCGCTCCGTACAAGTATCCACGGGCCGTCGAATACGTCGCGGCGCTGCCGCGGACCCAGACCGGGAAGCTGCAGCGCTTCGCCCTTCGGCATATCGCAACGGAAGGCGCGCCGGCGAGCGCGACGGCGGCGGAATGAGCCAGCGCTGGCCGCAGGTGCTCCAGCCCGCCGGCTGGCCGAAACCGCGGGGATACGCCAACGGCATGCTCGCCGAGGGCCGCATCCTCGTCACCGGCGGCGTCGTCGGCTGGGACGAGGCGGGGCAATTCCCGGAAGGCTTCGCCGCCCAGGCCCGCCAGACCTTCCAGAACATTCGCGCCATCCTCGCCGCTGGCGGCGCCGAGCCCCGCCATCTCGTGCGCCTGACCTGGTACGTCGTCGACGTCGACGAATACCGCGCGAGCCTCAAGGCCCTCGGCGCCGCCTACCGGGAGGTGATCGGGCCGCATTTCCCGACGATGGCGGTGGTCGGGGTCGTCCGCCTCGTCGAGCCGGCCGCCCGCCTCGAGATCGAGGCGACGGCGGTTCTGGGGTAGGCCGGCGCCTTCCAAGGCGGTAGCGACCGCTCCTTGGCATGCCTTGACACCCCTTGCCCGGCCACCTACTGCCGCACCGGTAGACCGAGGTTTCGGCGGACGCTTTCGTCGGCCTCGGCCCGGGGCAGGGCGCGGGAACGGGCTGGCGCCTTTCGCGCGTGAACTGGCTCCGATACCGCAAAACGATCACGCGCGTGCCCTCGCAAAGGCATCGTGATTCAAGGGCAGGCATCGATCTTGACGCGCATCCTCCTTGTCTTCGGAACCCGGCCCGAGGCCATCAAGATGGCCCCGATCGTGCGCCGCCTCGCGACCGCCGAGGGCGTCGACGCGCGCGTCTGCGTCACCGCGCAGCACCGCACGATGCTCGACGACGCCTTGCAGATATTCGGGATTACGCCCGACTACGATCTCGACGTGATGCGCCCGGGGCAGACGCTGTCCGGCATCTCAAGCGCCGTCCTGTCTTCGATCGATCCCGTGCTCGCCGAGTTCGCGCCGGACTGGGTGATCGTCCAGGGCGACACCACGACGACGATGGCGGCTGCGCTCGCGGCCTTTCACCGCCGCATCAAGGTCGGGCACGTCGAGGCCGGCCTTCGCACCGGCGATCTCGAGAACCCCTGGCCCGAGGAAGCGAACCGCCGCATCGCCTCGATCGTCACGACGCGCCATTACTGCCCGACGGATCTCTCGCGCCGGAACCTGCTGCGCGAAGGCGTCGATCCTGGCGCCATCCTCGTCACCGGCAACACCGTCATCGATGCCCTCCACCTCACGGCCGAGAAGATGGCCTCCGACCGCGGCCTGCAGGAGGCGATGGAGCGGCGCTTCGACTGGCTCGACCCCAACAAGCGCCTGATCCTCGTGACCGGCCACCGCCGGGAGAGCTTCGGCAGCGGGTTTCAGCAAATCTGCGAGGCGCTCGCCCACCTCGGCCGGCGCGGCGATGTGCAGATCGTCTACCCCGTGCACCTCAATCCGAACGTGCGCGGCCCGGTCTTCGAGATCCTCAGCGAAAGCCCGGCGATCAAGCTCATCGAGCCGCTCGACTATGTGTCCTTCCTCTGGCTGATGCAGCGCAGCCACTTCATCCTGACCGATTCCGGCGGCGTCCAGGAGGAGGGACCGAGCCTCGGCAAACCGGTCCTCGTCATGCGCGAGACGACCGAGCGGCCCGAGGGCGTCGATGCCGGCACCGCCCGCCTCGTCGGCACCAAGGCGAAGCAGATCGTCGCCGAATGCGCCGCGCTCATCGAGGACGAGGCTCGCTACCGCGTCATGAGCACGACGCGCAACCCCTACGGCGACGGGACGGCGGCGGCTCAGATCGTCGCGGATCTCCTGCGTCACCGCGAGCCCTGAGACGGCGCATTTCGCGCAAAGTCAGGCGCCGTCCGCGGGCGCCGAGAGGCTTTCCGCCAAGGCCCCGATCCGGGTCAATTCCGAGGCCGTTCCGGGCCTTTCCGACCACCAGGCGCGAAGGTGCAGGGAGCGGCGCGGCCGCAACAGGAGCGAGCGCGCCATCTCCGCCGCGAATTGGCCGTGAGCCCTTTCGCCGAGGGCGGCATTGGCCCGTTCGAGGGCGAGATAGGCGCGGAGGTTCTGGAAGGGCCGGCGCGGGAGCCCGGCCGGCGCGCGCGGCGCGAAGCGCGCCTCGATCGCGGCGGCGGCGGACCCGACCGCCTCCCGTCCGGCCGGCCTCGAGCGCTGGATCACGGCGGCAGGCATCGGCGTGACGGCGAGAGCGCCTCCCGCCTGCGCCAGGCGGATGCCCCAGTCGAGGTCTTCGAGCCGGCGCAGGCTCGGGTCGAGCGGCCCGACGCGCTCCCAGGTCCGGCGGCTGAACAGGGCGGTCGAGCCGGGGAAGTACCAGCAGCCCGACGCGAGGCTGTCGATCGTATCCGCGGGAACGGGCTGGGACAGCACCGCGTCCCGGCCCGGCCGCCAGCGCCAGACGGGGGAGGCCGCAAGGAGCGGCCGCCCCTCCCCCCGTTCCGTCAGCCAGCGCAGGCGCGGGGCGAGGGTATCGGGCAGGAGGAAGTCGTCGGAATCGAGGAAGGCGACATGCTCGCCCCGCGTCGCGGCGACGCCGGCGTTGCGCGCCGCTGCGGGACCGCCGTTTTGGCTCAGTCGAATAAGCCGCAGCCGGGGTTCCGCGGCGAGGTCGCCCGGAAGGCGCAACGGAATCGGCGAGGCGTCGTCGACGACGACGACTTCAAGGTCGATCTCCTCTTGGCGGAACGCCGAACGGACGGCACGAAGGGTCTGGTCCTGGCGGGCAAAGCTCGGAACGACGATCGATACCTCCGGCCGCATCTGTCCTCCTCAGCCGGCGCGGCGGCCGGGCCGGCGGCGATGCGCCTCCTCGACCGCTCCGACGAGAAGGCGCTTCTCGGCATCCCAGTTGAGCGCCCTCGCGGCGGCGAGGGCGGCGCGGCGCATGCCGATGAGGGCGTCCTCCGTCAGGGCGTTCAGCGCAGCCGCAACGCTGCCCGGGTCCGGCTCGGCGAAGAGACCTGCGCCGATCTCGTCGAGCAGGGTCCGGATCTCGCGCCGGGGCGAGGCCAGGACCGGAAGACCCGCCATCAGGTACTCGAAGAGCTTGTTCGGCAGCGCGAATTCGTAGTGCCGGGTGATCCCGGGCAGAAGCAGGACGCCGAGATCGGCCTCGGCCGCCCGTTCGATCAGATGGTCCGGCCCGACTGCGGGCGCGAAGACGACCCGGTCCCCGACGCCGCGCTCCCTGGCCCGGGCCTTCAGGCTGTCGAGATAGGCGCTAAGCCCATAGCCGCGGACGACGACGTCGCCAGCGAAAGTAAGGGCAGGTACGGCATCGATCAGGCTCTCGAGCCCCCGCTCGGGGCGGATCAGGCCGTGGAACAGGATTTGCCGACGCCCGTTCGGCGGCCGCAGGGGGGTCGGCCGATAGGAGGGCATGTTCCGGACGACCACTGGCGCGGCGGGGAGCCCGTAGTCGGCCTGAAGCGCCTCGGCGATGCCGCGGCTGACCGTGATCACGAGGTCGGCGCTTGCGACATTGCGACGCTCGATCGCGGAGACGGCCGAACGCGAAACGAGCCGCCACTTCCAGTTCTGGGCGTGCTCCTGCGTCGCATATTCGTGGCTGTCGTACACGAGAGTTCGCGCCGGTCCGGTCCTTCACCGCCCGGCCGACCGGCAGGGTCACCCAGTCGTTGGCGATCACGATGTCCGGCGCCAGGGCGAGGGCTTCGGCGAGAAGCCGGCGTCGGACCGCCGGCAGCCAATAGAGCGGCCCGGCGGCGGCCGGCCAGAGGGTCGCGGGCGCCTGGGTGGCGACGAGCTTCAGGCGCTGCACGGCCGGCCCGGGAACCGGCGCCAGCGCGACGGAGCGGAAGGAGCCTCCCTCGGAAACCGGCGCCCGGCCGATCACCACGACCTCGTGCCCCGCCGCCGCCAGGGCGTCGGCGCAGCGCAGGACCCGGGCGTCCCGCGCGACCGGGGTCAGGGCAAGGACGGCGATTCTCATCGCCGGAAGGGCTGCCCCGGAGGCCCAAAGGGCGCCGGCTCTGGAGCGGTCGGCACCACCACGCCCTCGCACCAACGCAGTTCGCGCTGAGTAGACATGGGACGAGCCATGCACCCCATTCGGGCTTGGTGCAAGGAACGCGAATCCTGCCCGCGAGCCCCGGAACGGCCGCCGCGAGGCCCCCAGCGCTTGACTTGCTGCGGCGTTCCACCCAAAAGCCCCGGAAAACGGACCTCGCCTCGATCGCGCGCTACAATGCGATTCCGACGGCGTTCGAGGATGTTGCGGAAGGCCGATAGGCGGAAATCATAATGACGGCGACACACGCTCTCCGGGCCGACGAGACCGGCTTCAGCGTCGCGGAGGCGATCGCGGCCTTCAAGGCGCGCCGCGCACGAATTCGGCATCGTCGGCCTTGGATATGTGGGCATTCCTCTCGCCCTGACGGCCGCGAAGGCCGGCTTCTCAGTCCTCGGTTTCGACATCGACGAGCCGCGGGTCGCCCAGCTCAACCGCGGCGAGAGCATCATCAAGCACATCCCCTCGGCACTCATCGCCGAGGCGATCGAGGGCAAGCGCTTCGAAGCGACGGCGAAGTTCGATCGTCTCGGCGAGCCCGACGCCATCCTCATCTGTGTGCCGACGCCCCTGACCCGCCACCGGGAGCCCGACCTTTCCTTTGTCGAAAACACGGCGCGCGCCATCGCTCCGCACCTCCGCAAGGGCCAGCTTGTCGTTCTCGAATCGACGACCTATCCGGGCACCACGGACGAAGTCATCAAGCCGATCCTCGAGGCGGGCGGCCTGAAGAGCGGCGAGGATTTCTTTCTTGCCTTCTCCCCCGAGCGCGAGGATCCGGGCAACCCGAATTTCGGCACCGCCGCGATCCCCAAGGTGGTCGGCGGCGACGGCGCCGATGCCGCTCGCCCTCGCGGACGCGCTGTACCAGCAGCTCGTCGTGCGCACGGTGCCGGTCTCCTCCGCCGCGACGGCCGAAGCCGTCAAGCTGACCGAGAACATCTTCCGCGCGGTCAACATCGCCCTCGTCAACGAGCTCAAGGGCGTCTACGCCGCCATGGGCATCGACATCTGGGAGGTGATCGACGCCGCGAAGACCAAGCCCTTCGGCTTCATGCCCTTCTATCCCGGGCCCGGGCTCGGCGGCCACTGCATCCCGATCGATCCCTTCTATCTCACCTGGAAGGCGCGCGAATACGACATCACCACGCGCTTCATCGAGCTCGCCGGCGAGATCAACACGCGGATGCCCTACTAGGTCGTGAACCGGCTGGCCGAAGCCGTCGACCGCCGGTGCGGGCAGCGCCTTCGCGGGCTCGAATCCTGATCATCGGCATCGCCTACAAGAAGAACGTCGACGACATGCGCGAGAGCCCGTCGCTCAAGCTCATCGAACTGATCGAGGCGCGCGGCGCCCACGTCGACTATCACGATCCCTTACATCCCGGTGATTCCGCCGACGCGAGAGCATGCGTCCTGGCGGGTCGGCGCTCGGTCGGCGTCGATGCCGCGACGCTTTCGCGCTACGACGCCGTGCTCATCGCCACCGATCACGACGAGATCGACTATGCGGCTCTCGTCGACGGCGCCAAGGTCGTCGTCGACACGCGCAACGCCTGCGTCAGGGCCGGCGTCGCGGCCGACCGCGTCGTCAAGGCCTGATCGGCGGCATCGATGCGCGCGAAGAAGGAGCGGGGACGCAGGCCATGACTGACGATGTCCGCGTGGCCGTCGTCGGCTGCGGCTACTGGGGCAAGAATTCGTCCGCAATTTCGCCGAGCTCGGGGCCCTCGAAGCGCTCGTCGACGCGCATCGGCCCTCCGTCGACGCCCTCATCGCCAAGCACGGCGGCCGTGCGCTCGGATTTGAGGAAGCGCTCGCTGACGCCACGGTCGACGCCGTCGCCATCGCGGCCCCGGCGGCGCTGCATCACGCCTTGGCGAAGCAGGCGCTCGAGGCGGGCAAGCACGTCTTCGTCGAGAAGCCGCTCTCCCTCGAAACGGCACAGGCACAGGAACTCTGCGCCCTCGCAGAGCGCCTCGACCGGCGCCTCATGGTCGGTCATCTCCTGCAATATCACCCCGTCTTCCTCGAATTGAAGACGCTGGTGCGCGACGGGCGTCTCGGGCGGCTGCAATATATCTATTCGAACCGGCTGAATTTCGGCAAGATCCGGCGCGAGGAGGACATCCTCTGGTCCTTTGCGCCGCACGACCTCTCGATGATCCTGTCCCTCGTCGGGGCGGAGCCCGACAAGGTCGAGGCAGTCGGTGGCTACTATCTCCACGAGTTCGATCGCCGACGTGACGACGACGCACCTTGCCTTTCCGGGCGGCGAGCGGGCGCACGTTTTCGTCTCGTGGCTGCATCCGTTCAAGGAACAGAAGCTCGTCGTTGTCGGATCGGACGCGATGGCCGTGTTCGATGACGGGGAGTCCTGGGGACGCAAGCTGCTGCTATATCCGCACCGCGTCGGAGTGGAAGGACAACCTGCCGGTTCCCGTGAAGGCCGATGCCGTCGCCGATCGCGGTGCCGCAGGATGAGCCGTTGAAGCAGGAGTGCCTGCACTTCCTCGATTGCGTGCGCACGGGCGCGACGCCGCGCACGGACGGACGCGAGGGCCTGCGCGTTTTGACGGTGCTGTCCCGCGCCGCGGAAGCCTTGGCGCGGCGGCGCGAAGCCAAAGCCCGTCGAGGCGGCGCCCGGGAAGGCGCGGATCGCGAAGAGCTACAAGGACGTCACAATTCATGAATCGGCCTATGTCGACGAGCGCGTCGAGATCGGCGCCGGCTCGAAGATCTGGCATTTCAGCCATATCCTCAGCGACGTCCGCCTCGGCGAGAACGTCAATATCGGCCAGAATGTCGTCGTCGGCCCGCGCGTCGACGTCGGCAACGGAGTGGAGATCCAGAACAATGTCTCCGTCTACGAAGGCGTGACTCTTCGAGGACGGCGTCTTCTGCGGCCCGTCCTGCGTGTTCACCAACGTGAACAACCCGCGCTCGGAGATCGCGCGGAAATCGGAGTACCGGCCGACTCTCGTCAAGCGGGGCGCGTCGATCGGCGCCAACGCGACGATCGTTTGCGGCCACACGATCGGAGAATATGCGTTCATCGCCGCGGGTGCGGTGGTGGCGGCCGACGTGCCCGCCTTCGCCCTGATGGCCGGCGTGCCGGCGCGCCGCATCGGCTGGATGAGCCATGGGGGCGTCAAGCTCGGCCCCGACCTGACCTGCAGCGAGAGCGGTCGCCGCTATCGCGAGGTCGGCCCCAATCACCTCGAGGAGATAGCGCCATGACGGACCCGATTGCCTTCATCGATCTTGCGGCGCAGCGCCGCCGGCTCGGCAGCGCAGTCGACGACGCGATCCTGAAGGTCGTCGATCACGGCGGCTACATCATGGGGCCGGAGGTGAAGGCCTTCGAGGCGGATTCGCGGCGTTCTGCGGGGCGAAACACGTCGTGTCCTGTGCCAACGGCACGGACGCGCTCGCCATCGTCCTGATGGCGAGGGGCCTGAAGCCCGGCGATGCGGTGCTCTGCCCGAGCTTCACGTTCGCGGCGACGGCGGAGGTCGTCGTCTGGTTCGGCGCGACGCCGATCTTCGTCGACGTGCTGCCGGAGACGTTCAACCTCGACCCGAACAGCCTCGAGGAGGGACTGAAGACGGCGCGTCGGCGCGGGCTCGCTCCGGTCGGCGTCATCCCGGTCGATCTCTTCGGGCAGCCGGCCGACTACGACGCGATCGAGCCGATCTGCGCGCGCGAGGGCCTTTGGATTCTCAGCGACGCCGCTCAGAGCTTCGGCGCCACCTACAAGGGTCGCAAGATCGGCACGATCGGCCTCGCCACGTCCACGAGTTTCTTTCCGGCAAAGCCCCTCGGCTGCTACGGGGACGGCGGCGCTGTCTTCACCGACGACGCCGAGCTTGCCGCAATCATGCGATCGATTCGCGTGCACGGACAGGGCTCGGACAAGTACGACAACGTCCGCATCGGCATGAACGGCCGTCTCGACACGATGCAGGCGGCGATCCTGATCGAGAAGCTCAAGATCTTCCGGACGAGATAGCGGCCCGGGATCGCGTCGCCAAGCGCTACAACGCGCTCCTCGAAGGACGTCGCCGGGTGCCCGAGTGCCCCCGAGGGGCTGACGTCGGTCTGGGCCGAGCAGCACGCTCCGCATCCAGGGCTTCGACCGCGAGGCGTTCGTCGCGGACCTGAAGGCCGCCGGCGTGCCGACCGCGGTCTACTATCCGCGGCCGCTGCACCGCCAGACGGCCTACCGGGACTTTCCGACCGCGGGCAACGGGCTGCCGGTCGCCGATCGGCTCGCTGCGGAGGTTGCGAGCCTCCGACTGCACCCCTACCTCACGGACGAAGTGCAGGATCGCGTCGTCGCCGCCGTCAAGGGGGCGCTATCGGGACAGCGACAAGGCTGCGGCGGAATAGGCGCGGGAACAAGCGGCCGGCCGTGAGGCGCAAGACGTGTGGAGGCGAATACCCTGGCCGATGGGTGATGATCTGAACGGGCGGGCGGA
>CAVWII010000019.1:0-193788 GCA_963754975.1 uncultured Alphaproteobacteria bacterium
GCGCTCGCGGTGAACCTCGCCGCGAGCGCGAAGTGATTTGGCGCTTCGGCCGGGGCCCTACTTCGTTTCGAGCACGGTGACGCCGCGCCATTCGGCCGGTGGCGGATGGTCGGACATGGCGCGGATACGGGCGACGAAGAGGGCGTAGTAGTCGTCGAGTCCGAAGCCTTTCGCGAATTCACGGCAGAGCAGGATCGCCTCGAGCGCCGCCGTCCATTCGCGGTTGCGGTAGGCGCCGAGCATGCGCCGGTTCAAGCCGCTGAGGGTCACGAAGGCGGGGCTCGCTCTCGTCTCGGCGCCGCCGAGAATCGTGAAGACCTGCTCGGGCTCGCTCTTGCCGACGACCTGGATGAGGTCGAGTTCGAAGACTGCAAAGTCGCGCTCGACCGCGAGCGCCATGCGCGAGCCGGCGATGATCGGAACCCCGTAAGCCTTCGACTGGCCTTCGAGGCGCGAGGAGACGTTCACGGTGTCGCCGAGGACGGAATAGTTGAAATGCAGGTCCGAGCCGAAATTGCCGACGAAGCACGGCCCGGTGTTGAGGCCGATGCCGATGCGCAAAGGGCGCTGCGCGACCGGATCGTCCGGCAGCTCCGCGGCGCGCTGCGCGTTGAGGACGGCTAGGCTTTCGAGCATGCCGAGGGCGGCCTGCGCGGCGTTCGCCTCGTGCGTCGTGTCGGTCAGCGGCGCGTTCCAGAACGCCATGATGCCGTCGCCCATGTACTTGTCGATCGTGCCCTTGTGGCCGATGACGCAGTTCGTCAGGGGCGTCAAAAGCCGCGTCAGGAGCGCGGTGAGGCCCTGCGGATCGTCCTTGTAGGTTTCGGATACGGCGGTAAAGCCGCGCACGTCCGAGAACATCACCGTCATGTCGCGGCGCTCGCCGCCGAGCACAAGCTTCTCGGGCGAGCGCGCGAGCTCGTCGACGAGGGCGGGCGAGATGTACTGGCTGAACGCGGAGCGAATGCGCTGGCGATCGGCCGAGGCCTGGAGGTAGTTCGTCCAGACCATGACGAGATAGATGGTGAAGCTCGCTGCGAGCGGAAAGGTCGCGTCGGCCAAAAACTTCAGCGAGGCGAAGGCGAACCAGGACAGGCCGACCGTCGTCATCGCGACGACGCCGCCGAGAAAGAAGAGCGTGCCGGCGCCAACCGCCGGGCCGATCGCGATGAGGATGAGGCTGAGCGCCACCGCGGCAGCATATTCCGTTGCCGTCGACCAGATCGGCCGCTTCAGCAGGGTGCCGGAGAGCATGCTGTCGAGGGCCTGCGCATGCAGCTCGACGCCGGGCATGGCGGCGTCGATCGGCGTCGTCTTGAGGTCGAGCAGGCCGATCGCCGAGGTGCCGATGAGGACGAGCCGATCCTTGAACCGCTCTGCCGGGGCGCGGCCTTCGAGCACCGCGACCGCCGGCACGAAGCGGGCCGGATCGTGCGGCGAAAAGTGCAGCCAGGCCTGGCCCCGCCGGTCCGTCGGGAGATCGAGATCCTGCACGCCGACGGTGACGATGCCGGTCACGTCCGAGCGCACGACGATGGCGCCGCCCTCGGCCGCGACGCGCAGCATGTCGAGGGTGAGCGAGGGCACGACGACGCCGTTCGCGTTGGCGATCAGCGGCAGGCGCCGGATGACGCCGTCGGATTCCGGCTTGATCGAGAACAGCCCGCGCCCTTTCGCCGCCGCTTCGATGACCGGCACGTTGCTGAGAAGGTGCGGGAACGAGATCAGGGACGGCCGCGGATCCTCGCCGACGACGACGAGGCCGGTCTGCGCCGGCGTCGGCGCGGCGATGCCGACTTCGAGGGCGCGGAATCCGGACTGGCCGAGTACGACGCGGGCGGGCGCGACCGCGGCGGCGAGGATGACGTCGTTGTCCGGCAGCTTTCGCAGGGCCTCGCGCGTTGCGGCGTCGATCCCCGCTGCGCTGTCGGCGACGAGCCGCGGCGAGGTCCGGTCCGGCTCGGGGAAGAGCACGTCGAAACCGATCACCGCCGCGCCGGCGCGGTTGATGCGCGTCACGAGATCGGCGACGAGGGTGCGCGGCCAGGGCCACTGGCCGTACGCCTTGAGGCTCGCCTCGTCGAGGTCGACGATGGTCACGCCGTCGGCCGGCGCCTGTCGCGGCAGCATGAGCTGATAAACATCGAAGACCTTGTGCCGAAGCGCTTCGAGGGGCGTCGGGTCCCACAGGCGCACGACGAGCCAGGCGACGAGCGACAGAAGGCCGATGATCCGACCGAGGCCGAAGCGCTTGATCGATCGGCGGAGCGCGCGCAACGCCGCCTCAGAGGTCGAGATCGGTCGAGCGCGGCAGCGCGCCCTGCACGTCGAGGCTCGCGGTCAGTCTCACGTCGCCCGTCAGCGTGACCGTCGCGACGATGCTGTTGTGGTCGCCCGCGAAGCGCTTCAAGTCCTGCGCCGAGAGGTCGAGATGCAGCGTGGAACCGCTCTCAAAAAGGTCCTCCGGGCCGATATCGGCAAGCTTGAGGCCGTTGACGAAAACCTCGAGGTCGATGACATCGCCCTGCGCGAACGGCCGCCCGATGGGGGCAAGTTCAAGGTTCGGCAGGCTGGGCGTGTCGATGCGGATCGCTCCGCCGGTGTTGTCGATCCGGTTGAGGATGCTCAGCTCCGCGTCGTCGCCGACGCCGACGGCCGCGATCGAGGCGTGGAAAGCGCCCGTCAGCGTCGAGATTTCATCGTTGATCGCGCCCGTGCCGGCCCCGTCCGAGAGGAAGTAGACGATGTTGTCCTCGCGGTGGCCGGGATCGAGGGTCTCGAGCCGTCTGATCGCGGCCTGCAGCGCCGTCTCGAAATTCGTCGTGCCGCTGCCGGAAAGCTCTGCGAGCGCATCGGCGATGGTGCTGTCGCCGCTCGCGCCGAGATCGAAGGTTCGCGTCTGTGCGCCGGCGCCGCCGCCCGCCGCGGGATCCGCCGCGCCGTTGAAGGGGACGAGGGTCACGCTGACGTCGGCTGGCGAGAAGCCGAGCGCGCGTACGCGGTTCGTCAGGTCGATCAGGCTCGCAATCTCCGCGTCGATGATGGTGTTCGCGTGGCCGTCGCCGTTGAGATCGCCGACCGGCGTCTCCCCATTGAACTGGTTGATGGTGCTTCCGGAGACGTCGATCAGGTAGAGGATGTTGAGCGTGCGGTGCGCAAGCGGGCCGAGGGTGACGGTGAGATCGAGGTCGGCCTGCGTCGCGACGATCTTCGAGGGTGCATCGAGCGCGAGCGCGACCGCCTGGCCGGTCTCCGGCAGCACGCCCGATTGCGTCGCCAAGGCGATCGGCGCCGTGAACGTGCCCTCCCCTTGCACGGTCAGCGTCGCCGTCTGCGTCGCCTTGCCGCCGTGGCCGTCCGAGACCGTGTAGGTGAAGGTCACCGTAGCGGTCTGCCCGGCGCTGAGCGCATCGAAGGCCGTGCCCGGATCGAAGACGAGGTGGCCTTGGCCGTCGCGGACGATGCGGCCTTCCGCGGGCTGCGTCCAGCGCAGGACGGTGAGCGCATCGTGGTCGAGGTCGCGATCGTTCGCGGTCACGTTGAGGGCCGTCACGCCGTGCTCGGAAAGGCCCACGACCTTGTCGGCGCGCGCCACGGGCGCATCGTTGCGGCCCTCGACGACCCAGGTCACGGTCGCCTGCCGCGTAGAAACGCCGTCGAAGGCCGTGTAGTGCACGACGATCGTCGCGGACTCGCCGGCGCCGAGCGACTGGAAGACGACGTTGGACGGATCGAGCTCGAAGCGGCCGCTTTCCCGATCGAACGAGACGCCGGCCGGCAGCCGCGCCGGCGGCGTGATGAGGAACGAATTTGTCGAGGCACTGCCGAGATCGACATGCGGGCCGTCCTCGACGGCGATTCCGCGCGCCGCGATGGTGCGCACCTCGGCATCCGGGCGCGCCGCCGCGGTCTCGATCGGCGTCAACGTCGCGCCGAGCGTCACCGCAGGCGAAAGCCCGGCGCGCGCCGGCAGGTCGGGCGCCGCCGGCGCGAGATCGAGGACCGGCACGATGAAGCCGAAATCCGGATCGGCGCTGCCGCGACGCGGAAAGAGATCGCGCAGGGACTGGAAGAGGTCGCGCACGAGGGCGCCTTCGGTGCGCAGATCCTCGTTCGTCTTGGCGATGCGGATCGGGTTTAAATTGGCGGCGCCGGGTCCCGGAAACAGGATGGCGGTGCGCACGTCCTGCAGCGTCGCGAGGATGTGCGAGCGATCCGCCTTGTCGAAGAGGACGAGGGTGCCGACGGCGCCGTTCGGCTCGCGCATGACCGAGAACTTCGTGGCGCCGTTCGCGGCAACCTCGATCTTCACGGCGGTGCCGCGGATGCCCATGGTGGCGACGGGCGTCTCGACCGAGAACTCGCCGGTCTTCGCGGCGCGGCCCGCGACGAGGCCGATCGCGCCCTTGACGATGCTGAAGAAGGCGGTGCTGCCGCTCGATCCGCCCGCGTAGAACATGTCGTTGACGGTGATTCGCGCGCTCGCCGAAAGCCCGAACACGGTGCCGTCCGTGAAGCGCACCGTGAGCGCCGAGTCCGTTCCGGTCTGCAGCACGTCGCCCTTGAAGATCGGATCGCCGATATTCAGCTCGACCGGCACGCCGTTGCGAATCGCCGTCGCGTTCCCCGAAACCTTGTCGACCTTTCCGATCGCCGCCGGCGCCGGCACGGTCACCTGCGCCACCTGGATCGGCGGCGGGTCGGTGTGGTCCGGACGTTCCCCGTGCCGGTCCATGACGAGGGGCTGGGTCTCGCTCTCGCGGGACGGGCGACCGCCCACCTCTGGAGGCGGCGGCGCGTCCGGCGGGCGCGACGGGCGCACGACCTCGCCCAGCCCCCCCGACGGCGCGGGTGCGGCCGGGTTTTCGGCCACCGCGGGGGCGGCGACCGCTTCGTTCCCCGTCTTCAACACTACGCACGTCCTTTGGACGGACGGCAGCGCGGGCGCCGCGCGAACGCGCCCGTCCTTAGGCACGGGCGCGTCAAATTAACGTATGCGGGCGGGACCTGCCATAGGGGAAGCCCTGAGAATACTGAGTGGAATGCTTGAACGAAAGTGGCGCGGCGCAACTCTCTTACGTCACGATCGCGCCCGCCGGCCGCTGCGCCGTGACGACAAGGCCGTGCACCGGTTCGCCCGCCTCCTGCCGGAGGGTGTCGTCGGCAATGGCGACGACGGTGAATCCGGCGCGCGTCAGGCTCGCCTCGACGGCGACGCGGGAATGCGAATAGCGCCCGCTCGGCTGCAGGCGGTAGGGCTCGCCGCCCTCCTCGCGCTCGACCGTGAAGACGAGCACGCCGCCCGGCGTCAGCGCCGCGAAGGCGGCGCGGGCGAATTCGTCGAGGGGGCCGAAATAGCAGAGCGTGTCGGCCGAGAGCAGGGTGTCGAAGCGCTCGCGATTGGCTTCGAGATAGGCGGTCAGCTCGGCCCGCACGAGTTCGTCATAGGCGCCGCGCTCGCGGGCCTTGCCGAGCATGCCGGCCGAAAGATCGACGCCGACGAGGCGGCTCGCGCGGCCTTCAAGGAACGGCGCGCAGAGCCCGGTGCCACAGCCGAGATCCGCCGCCTCGCCGAGCGATCCCTGCGCTCCGCGCACGGCGTCGAGGGCGGCGGCGACGAGTTCCGGCGCACGATAGTCGAGGCGGCCAAGATGCTGCTCGAAATTCTCCGCGAAGGCGTCGAAGGAGGTCGAGACGTAGGCGTCGGAGGCGCGCGCCTCCGGGCTTTCGCCGAGGCAGGCGCGCAGGTGGTGGAGGGGCACCGGATTGTCCGGCTCCTGTTCGGACCAGCGCCGGTAGATGTCCGCCGCGCGCTCGAAATCGCCACGCACGACATAGGCGCGGGCGAGGAACCAGAAGGCGCCGCTCGCCGCGAGCGGATCGAGTTCCACCGCCCGCGACAGGTTCTCCACCGCGGCGTCGAACTGTCGCCGCGCGACATAGAGGTTGCCGAGATTGATGTGAGCGGCGGCGAAGCCGGGCCGCAGCGCGATCGCGCGCTTGTAGTGCCGCTCGGCCTCCTGCCAGTGGTTTTCGGCCCGGCAGACGATGCCGAGATTGTTGAGCGCTTCGACGAAATCGGGATCGAGCGCGAGGGCGCGGCGATAGGCCGTCGCGGCGGCCTCGTCGTCGCCGTCGGTCTTGTGCAGGTTGCCGAGATTGTTCCAGGCCCAGGGCTCGCGCGCGAGGGGCTTGAGGGACAGATCGACGAGGCGCAGCCCCTCGGCGCGGCGCCCGGTCTGGTGCAGGAGAAGGCCGAGATAGTGCCGCGCGTTCGCATCCGCCGGCGCCGAATCGAGCACGGCCCGATAGAAGCGCTCGGCCGGCGGGAAGCGGGCCTCGCGGTGGAGCCGCATGGCCAGCGTCAGGCCCTCGCTCCGCGGCATTTGCAGGCTCAGCGTGCCCTGCGAGGCGAGCATCGAGCGGATGCGGTCCGCTGCCTCCTTCTGGTCGGCGTCGAGATGCTCGGCGAGCGCCCATCCGTCGGCCGCGGTGAGGACGACGCGCAGGTTGGGCTCGCGGGCAGACGGGGATCGGCCCGCGGGAGATCCTGGAACGGAGGGGCGGCGCGGCAAGGCGGACCTGGCGAGGTGAAAGGATGAGACGGCGATTGTCGGCCCGGATGCCAGGTCCAGCAAGTGAGCGGCCTCACAGGCGCGCTACCGGATCGCCTGGATCATTGCCGCGTCCGGAAAGCAGGTCTCGCCACGCTCGGCCTTCGCCTGCCATTGGCCGATGGCGGTGCGGGTCGCGAAGCCGATGAGACCGTCGACCTTGCCGACGTCGTAGCCGTTCGCGCGCAGGCGCTGCTGCATGCCGAGGATGTCGCCGCGGCGCAGCGCACCGAGGGGCGCCCAGGTTCCGGCGATGGCGCCGCCGCCGCGCATGCGATCGGCGACGTGACCGATGAAGAGCGCGTAGAGGTCGGATTCGTTGTAGGCCTTGAGGACGTAGAAATTCTCCGTCACGAGAAAGGCCGGCCCGAAGCGGCCGGCGGGCATGACGAGGAAGCCGGTCGCATCGCCGCCCTCCGGCAGCGCGCCGCCCGCCGTCGCGGCGACGCCGAGCCTCGCCCAGTCCCGCATCGGCCTGCCCTGCTTCGGGCCTTCGAGGGTGCACGAGACGGATGCCGGCAGGCGCACCTCGACGCCCCAGCCGCGATCGCCGCGCCAGCCGTGCTCCTTCAGATAGTTGGCGATCGAGGCGAGGCTGTCCGGCGCCGAGTTCCAGATGTCGCGGCGGCCGTCGCCGTCGCCGTCGACCGCGTAGCGCAGGAACTTCGAGGGCAGGAGCTGCGGCTGGCCCATGGCGCCCGCCCAGGACGAGAGCAGCGCCTCGCCGGAGAGATGATCCTCTTCGAGGATGACGAGCGCGGCGATGAGCTCGGGATAGTAGAGGGTGCGCCGGCGGCCCATGAAGGCCTGCGTCGCGAGCACCCGCACCGCGGGCCGCGCGGCGGCGACGCGGCCGAAATGCGATTCGCGTCCCCAGATCGCGACCACGATCTCGCGCGGCACGCCGAAGCGGCGCTCGATCGCGTCGAGGGTCGGCTTGTACTGCCGCGCAAGTTCGGCGCCGGTCCGGGAAAGCGAGGCGAGCTGGCTTTCGACGAAATAGCGTCCGGGACTCTGGAACTCCGCCTGCCGCTGCTCGGCGGACGGCGCCTGCCCCGGGGGCTGCAGTTCCGGCAGCGACCAGTCGAGGGCGAGCGCGGCGACCGCCCGCTCGAAGGTTTGCCGCGATACGCCCTGCTTCTGCGCGTCCGGCCAGACCGTCTCGGCGAGCCACTGCCGGAACTGCGCCTCGACCGCCGGACGGCCCTGCGCCTGCGCCGGGCCGGCGAGAAGAGCGGCGAGGAGCGCGGCGGCGAGGAGGCGGAGGAAGGACATGGCGCGGAGCGTAGAGAAGGTTCGCGGCGACGTGAACCGTTGCGGCCGGCGAAAGGCGCGATATCGCCTAAGGGAGGGGGTCGGCGCCGGCGGGACAAGGAGAGCGCCCGTTTCATTCGGTCGGCGCCATACCCCCTCTCCAACTCTCCCCCGCAAGGGGGGAGAGGGCCTGTCGCGTTGCCGGCGCTCATTCTGCAAGGCCGCTGCTGGCCCGTGAGCGCCTATCCGAGATGTGTGAATCCGATAGCCGCAAGCGGGGAGAGGCGAACCCGCGCCCTCACTTTCTCGGACCGACGAGGGCGAACATGGCGCGCTGCGGATCTTTCGCTTGCGCGATCCAGCTTCCGCCGGGGACCTGCATCGGGCCGTTGACGATCTCGCCGCCGCCGGCGGTGACGCGGCCGATCCCGGCGTCGATGTCGTCGACGTTGAAGTAGTAGAGCCAGAACGGCACCGGCACCGCCGGCGGCTTGTTGAACATGCCGCCGAGATTCTGTCCGTCCCGGGAGAAGAGCTGGTAGGTGCCCATCGGGCCCATGTCCACGGCGTCGGCCTTCTGCCAGCCGAACATGTCGGCGTAGAACGCGAAGGCCTTCTGCCAATCGGCGGCCATCAATTCGTGCCAGCCGGCGCGGCCGGGCGTGCCCGGTGCCGGCCACGGCCCGTCGCTTTCCATCTTCGGCTTGAAGAGGGCGATCGCCGCGCCCTGCGGATCGCCGATCACGGCAAAGCGGCCGATCTCCGGGATGTCCCGCGGCTCGACATGCGTCGCGGCGCCGAGCCCCTTCGCCTTCGCGGCGGCGGCATCGACGTCGTCGACGAGGACATAGCCGAGCCAGCTCGGCGGCATGCCCATCGCCTTTGCGTCCTCGGGCAGGTCCATCAGGCCGCCGACGCCGGTCTCGCCGAGCATGAAGGTCGTGTAGACCATGCCGGGCATCGGCATGTCGCGCGCGCCCCAGCCCATGAGGCCGGTGTAGAAGGCCTGGGCGGCCTTGCGATCCGTCGTCATCAGCTCGTACCAGATGAAGCGGCCGTGATTGGACATGGAGTTCTCCCGAACGTGGAATCGAGCGGAGCGTCTTCGGGCGCCCCGGCGGGCGGCACGATGGACCCGGGAGAGAGCGGGGGAAAGGGGGCAGGCTCCGGGTTGCCGCAATGGAAGGCCTGCGCCCATCGCATCGGCGGTCAGGGCGCTGCGACGGCCCTCAAGCCCAATCGGAGCGGCCGTTCCGGATGACGAGAACGCGGCCTTGCCAGATGTCGGCGGAGGCGCCGTTGCGCTCCGAGAGGCCGGTCGCGAGGACGAGGAAGGCGCGGGCGACGCCGCCGTGGGCGACCATCGCGGTCGGGCGCGTCAGGCCGGCGAGGACGGGGCGGACGCGCTCCTTCAGCATCGCGTAGCTCTCCCCTTCCGGCGGCACATAGGCCCATTTGTCGCGCTCGCGCAGGGCGGCTCTCGCTGGGTCCGCTTTGCGGACCTCCTTCCAGGTCAGGCCCTCCCAGGTGCCGAAGGTCAATTCGACGAGGCGCCCGTCGACGCGGTAGGCGCCAGGCTCGAGTCCCATCGCCCGGCGCATGATCTCCATCGTCTCGCGGGTGCGGGCGAGCGGGCTCGCGACGTAGTCGAGGTCGGCGAAGCCCGGCACCGCGGCGGCGAGGCGCCGGCCCGCCTCCTCGGCCTGGACGCGGCCGAGGTCGTTGAGGGGGATATCCCTCTGCCCCTGCAGCCGCCCTTCGAGGTTCCAGTCGGTCTCGCCGTGCCGGACGAAATAGAGGGTTGGCGGAGTCACGCGCTCTCTTTGTCGAGGGTGAGGTCCGGGGCGTCGGGGTTCTTCATGCCGACGACGTGGTAGCCGGCATCGACGTGCAGGATCTCGCCGGTGATGCCGCGGGCGAGATCGGAGACGAGGAAGGACGCGGTCTCGCCGACCTCCTCGATGGTCACGGTCCGCCGCAGGGGCGCGTTGTACTCGTTCCATTTCAGGATGTAGCGGAAATCGCCGATGCCGGAGGCGGCGAGCGTCTTGATCGGCCCCGCCGAGATGGCATTGACGCGGATGCTCTTCGGGCCCGAGATCCGCCGCGAGATAGCGCACCGAGGCCTCAAGCGCCGCCTTGGCGACGCCCATCACGTTGTAGTGCGGCATCCACTTCTCGGCGCCGTAATAGGTCAGCGTCAGGAGCGCGCCGCCGGAGCCCATCAGCTTCTCCGCCCGCTGCGCGATCGCGGTGAAGGAGTAGCAGGAGATCAGGAGCGAGCGGGTGAAGTTCGCCTCGCTCGTCTCGATGTAGCGGCCGGTGAGCTCGTCCTTGTCGGAGAAGGCGATGCAGTGGACGACGAAGTCGACCCCGCCCCAGAGCCTTGAGACCTCGGCGAAGACCGCGTCGACTGTCGCCGGGTCGGTGACGTCGCAATGGCCGACGACGGCGGCGCCGAGGGACTGGGCAAGGGGCTCGACGCGCTTCTTCAGGGCGTCGCCCTGGTAGGTGAAGGCGAGATCGGCGCCCTGCGCGCGGGCGGCGGCGGCGATGCCCCAGGCGATCGAGCGGTTGTTCGCCACCCCCATGATGAGGCCGCGCTTGCCCGCAAGAATGCCGGGCCCCGTCGAATCCGCCATGAATCACCCTGTAAGTGCAAGGAAACGGGGCTTCTTTATCCGAGGCGCGGGCGGGGGGAAAGGGAAAGCCCGTGGCTTCCTCCCCCGGCGGTGCGGCAGGCGGCGGCCGCCGTCGCGGTCCGCGGCCGGGCCGGTTCGCGTTCCGATGGCTCCTTCTAAGGCTTTGCAACTTCCGCAAGATTCGAGGCCCGGAGCGATCCGGCCCCGGTTCCGCCGCAGAATTGCCATAATGCGGTTAAACTTCGGCGCCGCCCGTTTAATACGAGGCACAACTTGCGCGATCCAGGACGTCTCGCGGCGTGCGCGGGTCCTTTCAGCTCAGGTTGCATCTTATTGCTGTATTCGGCACGGTCGCCTCAGATTTATGCAACCGTTGAATTCAGCGAAGAGATCACGATGGGGAATGAGAACACAATCGGACTGCGCGGAACCAGCCCGCCTCCGAAGTAAAACTTCGGGTCATCAATAAATTCGCAATTTCTCCTCAATTCGCACCGAGAATTCGGCCCGGCGATTGTGGCCGGCGGATGGACCGTGCGGCTGGCGCGAACGAGGTGCACGTGGCTTCCTTTTCCGACCGAATGAGCGGCCTGCCGGACCGCGTCGAAGCCGAAGCCGGGCGGCCGGCCGCTCCGCCGCCCCCCGGCGACGGCCCGGAGCTGCCGCCGACCGGCACAACAGCGACCGCCGCCTCCGAACTGCTCCACATCGCGCCGTTCGACACCCCGAAGATCGATGCCGGAGGGCTCGAACTGCCGCCCCTCGACGACACCGCGACGATCGCCTCCGAATTGCCGCACCGGGCGCCGTTCGATACCCCGAAGGTCGATACCGGCGGGCCGCAGGCGCCGGCGACCGGCACCGTCGCGACGACGGTGAACGACGGCTTCCACGTCTACGGCGAGTATTGGCCCGAGGACCGGGGCGCGCCGTTCTACGACAAGGTCGTCGACCACCAGCCGATGAGCGGCGACCTCGTCGTCGGCAGCGGTCGCGGCGCCATCGTGCCCTGGTCGGACCTCGGACCCTAGACCTCCGCTTCCTTGCGCTTGCGCGCCCATTCGGTCAGCGCCTCGTCGGCCGTCTCCGGAAGCCTGATCTCCGCCGTCGCCAGAAGATCGCCGGTGGCGCTCTTGCCGGGCAGCCCCTTGCCGCGCAGGCGGAAGACGCGGCCGGACTGGGTCATCGGCGGCACCTTCATCGAGACGGCGCCCGTCAGCGTCGGCACCCGCACCTCGCCGCCGAGGATCGCCTCCTCGAGATCGAGGGAAAGGCGGACGCGCAGGTTCGCCCCCTCGACCGTGAAGCGCTCGTGCGGCGCGAAGGCGATCTTGAGGAGGAGGTCGCCCGGCTCGCCGCCCGGAACCGCATAGCCGAGCCCGCGCAGGCGGATGACCTGGCCGTCGCCGACACCCTTCGGGATGACGACGTCGACGTCGCGGCCGGTCGGCAGGGCGATGCGCTTCTTCTCCTCGCTCGCGACGTCCTCGAGGGAGACCGTCAGCGTCGCCTCGATGTCCTCGCCCTTGAGCTTCCGGGAACGCCGCGCCGTTCCCTCCTGGGACGAGCGAAAGGCCTCGCCGAACAGCGAAGAGAAGATGTCCTCCGAGGCGCCGCCGCGGCCCGCCCCGCGCCGGCCGCCGGCGCCGAAGCCGAACATGCCCTCGAAGTCCTCGGGCCGCGGCCCGGAGCCGCCGGCGCCGTGCGAAAAGCCCTCGAAGCCCTGGAACTTCGGCTTGCCCTCCGCGTCGATCTCGCCGCGGTCGAACTGGGCGCGCTTCGGCACTTCGCCCAGGATCTCGTAGGCGGCGTTGATCTCGGAGAAGCGGTCCTTCGCCTTGGGGTCGTCCTTGTTGCGGTCGGGGTGGTATTGCTTGGCGAGCTTGCGGAACGCCTTCTTGATCTCCGCCTGGGTCGCCTCGCGCTTCACGCCGAGAACGTCGTAGGGGTTGCGCATGGGCCGTCCGTGGGATGCGAGTTAGGCGGCATATGGGCTAGGTGTTGCGAAATGGCAACTCCCGGTACGGCACTCCCGCGCAGCCTAGCCTTTCCGGAACGGCTTGACGTCCTTGATCGTCCATTCGCCGCCCGAGGGGCGGCAGGCGGTGCCCTGGAGGCTTGCGCTGGAGCCCTGCCCGGCGAGGGTCGCGAGGAAGGCGCGGCAGATCTCGTCCGCCTTTACGAAGGGCTGGCCGACCGGCGTGAACTCGCCCTTCAAGGTGGTGTCGGGATTGTCCCACGTCACCCGGGCGCCGGAGCCTTGCGGGTCGAGGGCGACGGCCATCGCCGCCTTGGCGCGCCGCCAATCCTCCTCCCCGAGATCGGGAGAGAGCGCCGTCGGCCGGGCGGATTTCAGCGCCTCCGTGGCCTCGGGCTCCTCGCCGTGGGTCGAGACGGGGAGCGTGAAACTGCAGGCCGGCACGGCGAGAGCGAGGGCGAAAGCGGCAAGGAGACGCATCGCTTCGCGCCGTCGCCGGACCGACCTATAGCTGTCGCGCCGCCTGTCCGTCACCCGCCGCAACCCGCCCTGCCCGCACGAAAGCCGCCGCCGTGGATGAAACGCACAATCCGTTAACAAGCGGTGACTTCACCGAAGCCGCCGAGCCCTGGGCGCTCTTCGCCGCCTGGATGGAGGAGGCGAAGCGCTCCGAGCCCCGGGACGCCAACGCCATGGCCCTCGCCACCGTCGACGCGGACGGCCTGCCGAACGTGCGCATGGTGCTGCTCAAGAGCTTCGCTGCCGACGGCCTCGTCTTCTTCACCAATCTCGAATCGGCGAAGGGCCGCGAATTGCTGACGGCCGGCAAGGCCGCGACGGTGCTCTACTGGAAGAGCCTGAACCGCCAGATCCGCAGCCGCGGCCCGGTCACGCCGGTCTTAGAGGCCGAGGCCGACGCCTATTTCGAAAGCCGCCCCCGCGACAGCCGCATCGGCGCCTGGGCGAGCCAGCAATCGCGGCCTCTCGAAAGCCGCTTCGCCCTCGAGAAGGCGGTCGCGCTGCACACCGCCAAATATGCCGTCGGCCGGATCCCGCGCCCGTCCTACTGGTCCGGCTTCCGCATCGCCCCGGTCGCCCTCGAATTCTGGCAGGACCGCCCCTTCCGCCTGCACGACCGCGTGCAGTTCCTGCGCGAGGGCGAGGGATGGCGGAAGACGCGGCTGTATCCCGTAGCGCTGCGGACGGGGCGCAAGCCGCGCCGTTCGGACAAGTGGACCCCCGCACCCGCGCGGGCGTAGGGTCCGCGCCTTCCTCCTGGACCCACATGGCCTCCTCCTCCAACGCAAGCCGCCGCGTCATGCTGCTCACCGGGGCGAGCCGCGGCATCGGGCATGCGACGGTCAAGCGCTTCTCGGCGGCGGGGTGGCGGGTGATCACCTGCTCGCGGCACGCCTTTCCGGAAAACTGCCCCTGGGAGATGGGGCCGGAGGATCATCTCCAGGTCGATCTTTCGAGCGCGACCGACACCGCCCGCGCCATCGACGAGGTCAAGGGCCGCCTCGCGACGGAGGGGGCCGTGCTGCATGCCCTCGTCAACAATGCCGGCATCTCGCCGAAGGGCGAGGGCGGGGCGCGGCTGAACTCCCTCGACACCACCTACGACGCCTGGATCGCACGTCTTCCACGTCAACCTGTTCGCCTCGATCATGCTCGCCCGCGGCCTCGTCGACGAACTGGCCCGGGCCAGGGGCTCGATCGTCAACGTCACCTCGATCGCCGGCTCGCGGGTGCACCCCTTCGCGGGCGCGGCCTATTCGACCTCGAAGGCGGCGCTCGCCGCCCTGACCCGGGAGATGGCGGCGGATTTCGGTCGCCTCGGGGTGCGCGTCAACGCCATCTCGCCCGGCGAGATCGACACCGCGATCCTCTCGCCGGGCACCGAAAAGATCGTCGAGACGATCCCGATGCGCCGGCTCGGCACGCCGGACGAGGTGGCGAAGGCGATCTACTTCCTCTGCACCGAGGCCTCGTCCTACGTGAACGGCGCGGAACTGCACATCAATGGCGGCCAGCACGTCTGAGACCGCCCTCCCCGAGGACCGCTTCTCGCCGACGCGCCCGTTCCTCGGCGCCTCGGCGGCGGTGTTTCGCGATGGGCGCGTCATGCTCGCCGCGCGCGGGCGGGCGCCGATGCGGGGCCTGTGGTCGCTGCCGGGCGGCGGCGTCGAGGTCGGCGAGACCCTCGCCGAGGCGGCCCTGCGCGAGGTGAAGGAAGAGACCGGCGTGAGCGCGGCGCTGGTCGCCTTCGTCGACCATGTCGAGGTCATTGAACGGGGCCCGGACGGGCGTGTAAGACTGCACTTCGTCATCGCCGCCCACGCGGCGCGCTGGCTTGCGGGCGAGCCGCAAACGGGACCGGAAGCCGAGGACATCAGGTGGATCGCGGAAGACGAGATCGAGACGCTGCCGACGACGCCCGGACTCCCCGGCGTCATCCGGCGCGCCTTCGCGATCATGCGCGCGGCGGGGCTCGCGTGAGGCGCGCCGCGCTCCTCGCCGGCTGCCTCGCCTGTCTCGCCGCGGCTCCAGCCATGGCGCAGAGCTTCTTCGAGCGCCTGTTCGGACCGCCGGCGGCGCGCCCGGGCGGCGCGCCGCAGCCGCAATACCGGCCCGGCACCCGCCGCGCCGCAATACCGCCCGCCGCCGCAGGCGGCGCCGTCCCCCGGGCCGCGCCGGACGGCGCCCTCGGCCGGCGCCGGACCCCGCCCCGCCGCAAACCCGCCGGGCGCGCAGCCGGCCGCCGCCGCCGGTCCCGAGCCACCGCCGCCGCCCTACGAGAAGGAGCTTTTGCGGATGGCCGAGATCATCGGCTCCGTCGCCTTCCTGCGCTCGCTCTGCACCGGCCCCGACGCGCCGGAATGGCCGCAGCGGATGTCGCAGCTCCTCGAGGCGGAGGGCACCACGCCCGGCCGCAAGGAGCGGCTCGCCGGCGCCTACAACAAGGGCTTTCAGGCCTTTGCCGTCACCTACCGGGTCTGCACCGCCTCGGCGAACGAGGCGACGAACCGCTATCTGCAAGGAGGGCGACCAGATCGCCCGCGGCCTCGCCGGCCGCTACGGCGGCTGATTGTCCACAGCTATTTCGCCGTCCCGCCCGGACGTTAACCGCTTCGCAAGGCGATGCTGGCGGCCGGGCGGCGGCTTGAACTCTAAGATTCGGCCATGACCATTGCGCCGCCCCGGCAGCGGGGCCATCGATCATGACCGACAGCGACCTTTCCCTCGACGAACTGCGCGGAGACGAGCGCCCTCAAGCAGGCGGCGCTGAGCTACGTCGCCGAGGCCTTCGCCGAGGCCGAGCTCGACGGCCTCGACGCCGACTACATGGCCCAGGCCGCCCTCTTCGCCGCCTTCATGGAGCTCGTCTCCACCTACGGCGAGGACGCCGTCGCCCGCTACGCCGCGGGCCTGCCGGAGAAGATCCGGCGCGGGGCGTTCTCGACGGCGCTGCGGCATTAAGGCGGGCTGCGTTCTGATCGAATCGTCTGCCGCTTCTCGCATCGAGGCGAAGGGCTCCCTTCGCCTCTCCCCGCTTGCGGGGAGAGGGCCGCCGAAGGCGGCAAGCCTGCGCAGCAGGCGAGGGTGAGGGGGCGGCGCCAGACGAGGCGCGGCGCTTGGGACAGGCGCCTCCTCCGGCACCGCCCCCTCACCCCCGCTTCGCTTCGCTCCGCTCGTTTCGGCAAAGCCGAAACCCTCTCCCCGCAAGCGGGGAGAGGCGAGAGCGCGCGTCCATCGGAGAACAAAAAGCTCCAGGGCGGAATTGCTCGGGCCGACCCACCATCAAGCCGTGTCATCGCGGGGCCGCGAAGTTCCGGTCGAACGGACGTCGGGCGAACGTGAGGCTGCGGCACCGCCGCTCAAGCCGACACCCCCAGCGTCTCCTCGAATCGCACCGCCTCCCCTCCCCCCGGCGCCGTCACCTCGCCGTCCCACATCACCACCGTGCCGCGCACCACCGTGCCGATCGGCCAGCCGGTCACGGTGACGCCGTCGTAGGGCGTCCAGCCGGATTTCGAGGCGATGCGCTCGTTGCGGATGGTCTCGACGCGGCGCAGGTCGACGATCGTGAAGTCGGCGTCGTAGCCGGCGGCGATGCGGCCCTTGCTTCGGCAATGCCGAAGAGCCGCTTCGGGCCGGCGCTCGTCAGGTCGACGAAGCGCTCCAGGGTCAGCCGGCTCGCGTTGACGTGGTCGAGCATGATCGGCACGAGCGTCTGCACGCCGGTCATGCCCGAGGGCGTCGCCGGATAGTCCTTCGCCTTTTCGGCGAGGGTGTGCGGCGCGTGGTCGGAGCCGAGGATGTCGGCGACGCCTTCGTCGATGCCCTCCCAGATCGCCTCGCGATGCGCGGCGTCGCGCACCGGCGGGTTCATCTGCGCCAGCGTGCCGAGGCGTTCGTAGCAATCCGGCGCGACGAGGGTGAGATGGTGCGGCGTCACTTCGACGGACGCGACATCCTTGTGCGCGCGCAAGAAAGCGATCTCCTCCGCGGTCGAGACGTGCAGCACGTGGATGCGCGCGCCGGCCTGCCGCGCGACGCGCACGAGGCGCTGCGTCGCCGCGAGCGCGACCTCCGGCGAGCGCCAGACCGGATGCGAGCGCGGATCGCCTTCGACCCGCAGGCCGCGGCGGTCGCGCAGCATCGTCTCGTCCTCCGAATGGAAGGCGGCGCGCCGGCGCGTCCGGGAAAGGATCTCGGCGAGGCCCGCATCGTCCTCGACGAGGAGCGAGCCGGTCGAGGAGCCCATGAAGACCTTGATGCCGGCGGCCGCCGGCAGGCGCTCGAGGTCGGCGACCTCGGCCGCGTTCTCGTGCGTGCCGCCGACCCAGAACGCGAAGTCGCAATGCATGCGGCCGCGCGCCCGCTCGACCTTGTCGGCGAGGGCGGCCGTCGCTCGTCGTCTGCGGCTCGGTGTTCGGCATCTCGAAGACCGCCGTGACGCCGCCCGAGCACGGCGCCGCGGGAACCGCTTTCGAGGTCTTCCTTGTGGTCGAGGCCGGGCTCGCGGAAATGCACCTGCGTATCGATCACCCCCGGCAGGATGTGCAGGCCGCGGCAATCGACGATGCGCTCCGCCGAGGCGCGCGAGAGATCGCCGAGGGCAGCGATGGCGCCGCCGATGACGCCGACGTCGCGCTCGGCGCGGCCGTCCTGGTTGACGACGGTGCCACCCTTCAGGACGAGGTCGTAGGTCTGCGGCATCGCAAGCTCCCTTTCCGCGGCGCGGCCATGCGGCGCCGGGCCTTGAGGTCGACCGGTCCGGGGGATATGTCACGGCGCAGGCAAGAGCAACCGGAGCAGCGATGCCGATCGCGCATCTTCAGGACCGCGGCGTCGTGCGCGTGTCGGGCGAGGACGCAAAGTCCTTTCTCGACGGGCTCCTCACCTGCGACCTCGACAAGGTGACGCCGCAGGCGGCGCGGCTCGGCGCGCTTCTGACGCCGCAGGGCAAGATCCTGTTCGACTTCATCGTCCTCGCGGCCCCCGCGGAGGCCGGTGACGGCTACCTTCTGGACGTCGCCCGTCCCTATGCGGAGAGCCTCGCCAGGCGCCTCGGCTTCTACAAGCTGCGCGCCAAGGTCGCGATCGAGGACCGCTCGGATCGCCTCGCCGTCCTCGCCGGCTTTGCCGGCGCGCCGCGTCCGGCGGACGAGGTCGGCGTCGTCGTCGACGATCCGCGCCTGCCGGAGCTCGGCTGGCGCGCCGTCGTCGCGGCCGAGGACGCAGGCGAGCTCGCGCCCGCGCCCGCGACGGGCGAGGCCTACGCGAGCCACCGCATCGCCCTCGGCGTGCCGGAAGGCGGACGCGACTTCATCTTCGGCGACGCCTTCCCGCACGAGGCCCTGATGGACCAGCTCCACGGAGTCGATTTCGACAAGGGCTGCTACGTCGGCCAGGAGGTCGTCTCGCGCATGGAGCACCGCGGCACCGCGCGCTCGCGCCTCGTGCCCGTCGAATACCTCGACGGGATCGTGCCCGAGCCCGGCGCCGAGGTTCGAGCCGGCAACGTCCTCCTCGGCCGCACCGGCACCGCCGCCGCCGGCCGCGGCCTCGCCATGATCCGCCTCGACCGGGCGCAGGAGGCGCTTGCGGCCGGCAAGACCATCGCCGGCGGCGGGCTTGCGCTGCGGCTGAGGAAGCCCGGCTGGATCCGCTTCCCGTTCCCCGGCGAGGCCGTTACACAGGCTTAAATGACGAACGGACTCATCCTGCACCAGGACGGCAAACAGCGCTGCTGGTGGCCCGGCACCGACCCGCTCTACGTCGCCTATCACGACACCGAATGGGGCGTGCCCGAGTATCGACGACCGCGCCCTGTTCGAGAAGCTGATCCTCGACGGCTTCCAGGCCGGGCTCTCCTGGATCACCATCCTGCGCAAGCGCGACAACTTCCGCAAAGCCTTCGCCGGCTTCGAGCCGGCCCGCATCGCGCGCTTCGACGACAAGCGCGTCGAGAAGCTGATGGGCGATCGCCGGCATCGTCCGCAACCGGGCGAAGATCGTGGGCACGGTCGCGGGCGCCCGGGCCTATCTCAAGATCCAGGAGCGCGGCGGCTTCTCGGCCTTCCTATGGGATTTCGTCGACGGCCGGCCGGTGCAGCCGAAGATGAAGAGCCGCGACCGACATCCGACCGGAGACCGAGACCTTCGCAGGAGATCTCGAAGGCGCTGAAGGCGGAGGGCTTCAACTTCGTCGGCCCGACCATCGTCTACGCCTTCATGCAGGCGGTCGGCATGATGAACGACCACCTCGTCGGCTGCTATCGCCACGCGGAGTGCGCCGCCCTCGCCGAGCGCCTGTGATGGCGCCGCCGCGCGCCTGGCAGCGGATGCTCTCGGGCCGCCGCCTCGACCTCCTCGACCCCTCCCCGCTCGACGTCGAGCTCGACGACATCGCCCACGGCCTTGCCCGCGTCGCGCGCTGGAACGGCCAGACCGAAGGCGAGCACGTCTTTTCGGTCGCGCAGCATTGCCTTCTCGTCGAGGCGATCGCCGGGCATCTGGAGCCGGACCTTCCGGACGCGGCGCGGCTCGCGGTCGCTCCTGCACGACGCGCCCGAATACGTCATCGGCGACATGATCTCGCCCTTCAAGGCGGTGGTCGGCGACGCCTACAAGGCCGTCGAGGCGCGTCTTCTCGCCGCCATCCACCTGCATTTCGGCCTCCCCGCCGAGACCGGCGCGGCCCTGAAGCGCCTGACGAAGCGCGCCGACCGGCAGGCCGCCTACCTCGAAGCGACCCGCCTTGCCGGGTTCACCCAGGCGGAGGCCGGCCGCTTCTTCGGCCGCGCGGCGCCGCTGCCGCGGGCGCTCGAGGCGCTCCTCGAACCGTGGCCGATCGGCCGCTCGGAGGGGCGCTACCGGGAGCGGGTGGAGGCGCTGCGGAGCGGGTGAAAGCAACGAGGCAGCCGCATTGAGGCCGTCTTCGTAACGATATATCTTATACAATCTTGGTAAGGCACAGGCTTTCGACGCGATGTGAACGTTCGGAGTTGAGGTGATCGCATATTTCGGAACCGAAACAATAAACTTCCCTACGGCCGCCGCCTATCTAACGGCCTATGGCGGCGGCGACGACGATATTATTCAGTGCACCGCAACCTCCGAGGTAAAGCTGTTCGGTGGCGCCGGGAACGATGTGGTGGGGGCTTACGCCGCCGACTACTCGTTCATTTACGGCGGCGATGGAAACGATAATCTTGCCGGGCTGCCCGGCTCGTTCATGTCGGGCGGAGCCGGAGACGATGTCTTGGTCGGCTGGTCTGTGACCAATCCAGCCTCTCCCGGCGGGGACAGTCCCGATACGGCGGACGGCGGACCGGGTCGCGATTCGATTGCCGGCAGCTTGGGCAACGACACTCTCTATGGCGGCGACGGTGACGAGTCCGGACCGGGCATCGCGCCCCAAGGCGCTCTCCCCGCTTGCGGGGAGAGGGCCGCCGAAGGCGGCAAGCCTGCGCAGCAGGCGAGGGTGAGGGGCCTGTGACGAAGAAGGCGCTGCGGCGCGGAAGGCGCCCCTTTCTGTACCGCCCCCTCACCCCCGCTTCGCTTCGCTCCGCTCGTTCGGCCGAAGGCCGAACGCTCTCCCCGCAAGCGGGGAGAGGCGAATCCGCGCCTTCTATCGGAAAGATTTACAGGCTTTCAGGATGAGGGGGTTGGGGTCGATTTCGAATGACGAGTCGGACGCTCGGGCGGGACCGGCAAAGGCGCGCACCGAGCGTTTTCCGTCCGCGGTCTTTTCGTTCTAGAACTCTCCCATGCCGACCCTGCACGTCTGCCCGCTCGCGCGCCTTCATGCCGTCGTCGCCGAGACGAGGGCGAGCCATGTCGTGACGCTGATCAATGTCGGCTCCGCCGTCGAGCGGCCGCCGGGGATTGCGGCGGAGCGCCACCTCTTCCTCGGCATCAGCGACATCGTCGAGCCCCTCGAAGGCCACATCATGCCGGCGGCCGAGCATGTCGAGCGGCTGCTGCCGTTCGTACGCGCCTGGGGCCGCGAGGCGCCGCTCGTGTTCCATTGCTTCGCCGGGATCAGCCGCTCGACCGCCGCCGCCTTCATCGCCGCCTGCGCCCTGAGGCCGGACCTCGCCGAAACCGAAATCGCCCAGCGCCTGCGCGCCGCCTCGCCCTCGGCGACGCCGAACCGCCGCCTCGTTGCCGTCGCCGACGACATCCTTTCCCGCCGCGGCCGCATGGTCGCCGCGGTCGAGCGGATCGGTCGCGGCGCGGAGGTCATGGAGGGCGTGCCGTTCGTGCTGCGGGTAGAGGATGGGCAGGCGGCCGACCCAGCCTGACCTTTGGGAATCGTGAAATCCCACGGAAAAACCAAAGGGAGAAAAAACCAAAGGGAGCCGTGAGGCTCCCTTGGCGCGTAGCTCCCTCGCGGGAAACGGACACTCATTCGAGGCCGCAAAGCCGAAGATAGGATATCGATGCCCGGCTGACAAGGTTACCGAAGCGGCTCAAGCGCCGGCGGGCAGGACCGGCAGCCAGCGAAAAAGAAGGCCCAGGACCTCGTTGAACTCCGCTTCCGGGAGCCGCCTTACGCCGCCCTTGTCGGAGGCAAGACGGCTAACCGCGACCGTGCTCGGCTTGTCGCAAATGACCCAAGACGGATGGCCATCGATTGTCGTCTTCAGACGGTAGACCCAAACATTCCCGCTCTGATCCTGCGACGAGCAGGGCAGGACGGTAACGGCGCCGGATCGGGTGTTCTTGAATGAGACGACGAGCACAGGTCTACGCTTCCACAACTCCGGCAGATGGGCGTCTTTCGGCAAGTCGCACCAGAAGAGCTGCCTGATCGACGGTGCGCCCACAATCCGACAGGGATAGCGCGGCGGCCTGTCTGCATCGTCTGTTGTCATCGAACGCAGCTGCCCTGGCCAAGGATCGGTGGTGTTGGCGCGTTCTGTTATCGTGTGCACACTTAGCAAAAGCCTTGCGGACGTGGGCGTCAAGACGAGGCAGGCAGCCCACGGCGCCCGGTTCCACCCGTTGAAGCGCGGCCGTTCGCGAATGTAGGATCGAACCGGACAAGGTTTCATCCACTTGGATTCGCTCGGACTCGTTCTTCTGCTCGCCCTGGTGCTTCTCGGCACCCCCGTTTGCGCCGTCGCGGCGCTGGCCGTGGCGGTCAAGCTGAAGGGCACGGTGCGCGATCTCGAAGGACGGCTCGCCGCGGCGGAGGCAGTCCTGCGGGTACCGCCGCAGGCGGTGGCGGCCGCGCCGGCGCTGCCGGCCGAGCCGCCGCCGCCCGCGGCGGAGCCTGCCGCGCCGGAGCCCCAGCCGCCCGCCGCAGAGCCGGAACCGATCCCCGAGGCGGCGCGGCCGGCGGTGCCGTCGATCCCGCCTTCTCCCTCTGCCGAACCGACCCCGGCGGCGGGGAGGCGGCTCGAAGAGCAGCTCGGGACGCGCTGGGCGGTCTGGATCGGCGGGCTCGCGCTGGCGCTCGGCGGCGTCTTCCTCGTCCGCTACTCGATCGAGCGGGGCCTTCTCGGCCCGGGCGCGCGGATCGCGGCCGGCGCCCTGTTTGCGCTCGCCCTCATCGCCGCCGGGGAATGGCTGCGCCGGCGCGAGTCCGCTTTTTCCCTCGCCAGAATCCCCTCGGCCCATATTCCCGGCGTCCTCACCGGCGCCGGCACGATCGCGGCCTTCGCGACGATCTACGCCGCCCATGCCCTCTACGGCATGCTCGGCCCCGCCGCCGCCTTCGGCCTCCTCGGGGCGACGGCGCTCCTGACGATGGTCGCCTCGGCCCTGCACGGGCCGGCGCTCGCCGGGCTCGGCCTCGTCGGCGCGCTGGCGACGCCGCTCTTCGTGTCGTCGCAGGCGCCCAAGGTCCTGCCGGTCGTGCTCTATCTTGCCTTCGCCGTCGCGGCCTCCTACGGCGTCGCCCGGATGCGCCTGTGGCGCTGGCTCGCCGTCGCCGGCGCGGCCGGCGCCCTCGCCTGGGGCGTGCTCTTCGTCCTTAACGCACCGGACGGCGCCTGGCCGCCGATGCTCCACGTCGCCCTGCAAGCGGGGCTCGCCGGCCTGTTCCTCGCCGCCGACCCGCACCGGGCGACCCGCGACGAGGAAGCCGGCCTCGACGTGCTGGCGAGCCTCGTCCTCGCCGGCTTTGCGCTCCTTGCCGTCGCCACCGCGGCGCATCCCGACGCCGGCGCCCTGCGGCCGCTCTTTTGCGGCGCCCTCGTCGCCTGGCTTGCGGCGCTGGCGATCCGCTTCGCGCCGGTGGCGCCGGCCGGGCTCTGGGCCGGCCTTTGCCTCGCCGGCACCCTGTTTTTCTGGCCGGTCGCGTCTGAGGTCGCGGCCGAGCCGGTGATGGTGCTGCCCGGCCCGTTCGGCCTCCCGACCCGCCCGGAGGCCCTGGTCGGATTCTTGACCTTCGCCGCCCTTGGCTCCCTCCTGCCGGCGGCGGGCATCCTCTGGCGCGTCGTCCGCGCGGGCGGGCTGAGGCGCGACCTTCTCGGCTGGTATTGCGCCGCCGCCACCCTCTCGCCCCTCGCGGCGCTCGTCGTCGCCTATGCCCGCGTCACCGCCTTCGACCGCTCGATCCCGTTCGCGCTCGCGGCCGGCCTTCTCGGCCTCCTCTACGCCGGAGCGGCGCGGCTTCTGCACGCGAGCGCGGGCGAACGGGAGCGCCTCGCCTTGCCGATCGGCGCCGCCGCCTCGGCGTCCCTCGCCGCCCTCGCCCTCGGCCTGACCTTCGCCCTCGACAAGGGCATGCTGACCGTGGCCTTCGCCCTCGCGGCGCTCGGCACCGCCTACGTGTCCGACCGGACCGGCGTTCCCGCCCTGCGCAAGGCCGTCGCCGCCGCGGCCATCCTCGTCCTCGCCCGGCTCGCCTTTAGCCCGACCATCGTCGGCGGCAGTCCGGGATCGACCCCGATCTTCAACTGGCTCCTCTGGGGCTACGGCGTGCCGGCCCTCGCCTTCGGCCTTGCGGCCCGCATCCTCGAACGCAGCGGCCGCGACAACGTCGTGCGCCTCGTCGAGAGCCTCGCCATCGCGTTCGCCTTCTTCCTCGTCTTCTTCGAGATCCGGCATGCGCTCCGCGGCGACATCGCGAGCGAGGAGACCGACCATCTCGAAGCGGGCCTGACGGCGGCCTCGGCCCTCCTCTTCGCGATCGTGCTGACGCGGCTCGACGTCGCCCGCGCCGATCCCGTCTACCGCATCGGCGCGAGCCTGTTCTCGTGGCTCGCGGTCCTCATCGCCGCCGTGGGGCTCGTCGTCACCGCAAATCCCCTCTTCTCGGGTGACGTCGTCTTCGGCGGCGCGGTCTTCAACTCCCTCCTGCCCGCCTATCTCCTGCCGGCCATCCTCGCGGGGATCCTGGCGATCGCCGCCCAGCGCGGCGGCCGGCCGACCTATTACGTCCGCAGCATGGCGGTCCTCGCCCTCGTCCTGCAGCTGTGCTGGCTCGTCCTCGCCGTCCGCCGCTTCTTCCACGGCCCCGACGAGATGGATCTCGGCTTCCCGACGAGCGAAGCGGAGCAATGGGCCTACTCCCTCGCCCTCCTCGCCTGCGGCCTCGTCCTCCTCGCGGTCGGCGCGGTGCGGCGCAGCCGCATCCTGCGCCTCGCCTCCCTCGTCTTTCTCGCCCTCGCCGTGTTGAAGGTGTTCGTGATCGACCTCTCCTCCCTGGAGGGGATCATGCGGGCCCTCTCCTTCATCGGCCTCGGCCTGACGCTGATCGGCATCGCGCTGGCCTACCAGCGCCTCCTGGCGCGGCCGGACGAAGCGTCATCCTGACGCTTGCCACCCTTTCCCCCGCCCCCCATAACGGGGCGATGAGCGATGACGCAAAGAGCGGTCCCGCGATCGCCGCCCTGCCATTCGAGAAGGCGCTCGCCGAGCTCGAGGAGATCGTAAAGAAGCTCGAGCGCGGCGACGTGCCGCTCGAGGATTCGATCGCGATCTACGAGCGCGGCGAGGCGCTGAAGAAGCATTGCGAGGGCCTTCTGGCCAAGGCGACGGCGCGGATCGAGCGCATCGCCGTCGGACCGGGCGGCGAGGCCGCGGGCGTTGTGCCCCTCGACGTCGAGTCCTGAGCGCAGCGCGAGGGCCAAACCATGAGCTGGCAGCCGGCGAAGGATCCGCAGCCGGGCGACGCCCTCGCCTGCCGGGCGATCGAGTCCGTGATCGTGCCGCGGGCCCGCGATCTCGGCGGCTTCGAGGTGCGCCGCGCGCTGCCCTCGCCCCGCCGGCAGATGGTCGGGCCGTTCATCTTCTGGGACCAGATGGGGCCGGCCGAATTCGTCCTCGGCGAGGGCATCGACGTGCGCCCGCACCCGCATATCGGCCTCGCCACCGTGACCTATCTCTTCGACGGCGAGGTCGTGCACCGGGACAGCCTCGGCACGCTGGAGACGATCCGTCCCGGCGCCCTCAACCTGATGAGCGCCGGCAAGGGCATCGTCCATTCCGAGCGCACCGGCGCCAAGGCGCGGACCGTCGGCGCGAAACTCTTCGGCATCCAGGCCTGGGTGGCGCTGCCGCGCGACCACGAGGAGAGCGCACCGTCCTTCGTGCATTACGGCGAGAACCGGCTGCCGGTGATCGAAGACAGCGGCGTCGCCGCGCGGCTCATCGCAGGCGAGGCCTTCGGAGCGCGCTCGCCGGTCGAGACGCCGATGGCGATGATCTATGCCGACGTCAGCCTGGAGCCGGGCGCCTCGGTGCCGTTCGACGCCACCTACGAGGAGCGCGGCCTCTACACGGTCTCCGGCGAGATCGAGATCGCCGGCGACCGCTTCGGCCCGGGCCAGCTGCTGGTCTTCAAGCCGGGCGACCGGATCGCCATCCGGGCCGCGACATCGGCCCGCATGATGCTCCTCGGAGGCGACCCGATGGACGGGCCGCGGCACATCTGGTGGAACTTCGTCTCCTCCCGTAAGGATAGAATCGACCAGGCGAAAGCCGATTGGAGCCAGGCCCGCTTCGACAGCGTTCCGGGCGAAACAGAATTCATTCCCCTTCCCGAACGCTGATCCGCCGCATTCCCGCCCGCTTCGACCGCCCTATCCCTTCTCCGATCTCCTTTTCGAGCCCAGCGAGCGTTCCTTGTCCCTCAAGACTCCCCTCCTCGATCGGATCAAGACGCCCTCCGATCTCCGCCGTCTCTCGGAAGCGGACCTTCCGGAGGTGGCGGCGGAATTGCGGGCAGAGACGATCGCGGCGGTCTCGGAGACCGGCGGTCATCTCGGCGCGGGCCTTGGCGTGGTCGAGCTGACGGTCGCGCTGCACTACCTTTTCGACACGCCCCGCGACCGGCTGATCTTCGATGTCGGCCACCAGGCCTATCCGCACAAGATCCTGACCGGCCGGCGCGACCGCATCCGCAGCCTGCGCCAGGGCGGCGGGCTGTCCGGCTTCACGAAGCGGGCGGAGAGCGAGTACGACCCCTTCGGGGCGGCGCATTCCTCGACCTCGATCTCGGCCGGTCTCGGCATGGCCGTGGCGCGCGACCTCAAGGAGGAGGACAACGCCGTCATCTGCGTCATCGGCGACGGAGCGATGTCGGCGGGCATGGCCTACGAGGCGATGAACAATGCCGGCGCCCGGCATTCGCGCCTCATCGTCATCCTCAACGACAATGACATGTCGATCGCGCCGCCGACCGGGGCGATGTCGGCCTATCTCGCCCGCCTCGTCTCCGGCGGCCCCTACCGGTCCCTGCGCCAGACGGCGAAGCAGCTCGCCAAGCGCCTGCCGAAATTCTTCTACGAGAAGGCCAAGCGCGCCGAGGAATTCACGCGCGGCTTCTGGACCGGCGGCACCCTCTTCGAGGAGCTGGGCTTCTACTATGTCGGCCCGATCGACGGGCACAATCTCGACCATCTCCTGCCGGTCCTGAAGAACGTCCGCGACGCCAAGTCCGGGCCGATCCTCGTCCATGTCGTGACGCAGAAGGGCAAGGGCTACGCGCCCGCCGAGGCGGCCGCCGACAAGTATCACGGCGTCGTCACCTTCGACGTGGTGACGGGCGCGCAGGCAAAGCCGAAGGCGAACGCGCCGAGCTACACCAAGGTCTTCGGCGAGAGCCTGATCCGGGAGGCGCGGCGGGACGAGGCGATCGTCGCGATCACCGCGGCGATGCCCTCCGGCACCGGCCTCGACCTGTTCGGGCGCGAGTTCCCGGCCCGGACCTTCGACGTCGGCATCGCCGAGCAGCATGCGGTGACGTTCGCGGCAGGGCTCGCGAGCGAGGGCCTGAAGCCGTTCTGCGCCATCTACTCGACCTTCCTGCAGCGGGCCTACGACCAGGTCGTGCACGACGTCTCGATCCAGAACCTGCCGGTCCGCTTCGCCCTCGACCGGGCCGGCCTCGTCGGGGCGGACGGGCCGACCCATGCCGGCGCCTTCGACCTTGCGTATCTGTGCTGCCTGCCGGGCATGGTGGCGATGGCGGCGGCGGACGAGGCCGAGCTCGTGCACATGGTGGCGACGGCGGCGGCCTACGACGAGGGCCCGATCGCCTTGCGCTACCCGCGCGGCGAGGGCGTCGGCACCGAGATGCCGGCCTTCGGCATCCCGCTCGCCATCGGCAAGGGCCGGATCGTCAAGGAGGGCACGCGGATCGCGCTGTTGTCCCTCGGCACCCGCCTCGCCGAGGCCCTGGAGGCGGCCGAGGACCTCGAGGCGCGGGGCCTGTCGACCACGGTCGCCGACGCCCGCTTCGCAAAACCCCTCGACGCCGACCTGATCCTGCGCCTTGCGCGCGAGCACGAGGTCCTGGTGACGGTCGAGGAGGGCGCCGCCGGCGGCTTTGCGGCCCAGGTCCTGCACCTCCTTGCGAGAAGCGGCGCCCTCGACCGGGGCCTGAAAATCCGCCCCCTCGTCCTGCCCGACCGCCACCTCGACCACGACACCCCGGAGCGCATGTACGCCAAGGCCGGCCTCGACGCGAAGAGCATCGCGGCGGCCGCGTTCGAGGCGCTGGGCGAGGAAGCGGCCTCCTCGCGGGCGAGAGCGTAAAGCGCGGCTCCGCCGCGGTGTCCGGTTCATAAAACCATCCAGTCCAAACGCCGCGTCCAGTTTTGTCGATCCTGACCCAGGTGAGACATGCGCCGTTGAGAATTTTCGCAGCGCAAACTGAGCGCCGCTCCCTATTTTGCTCGTCGCCATTTGCCGGTTTGATGGCCTAATCTGATTGCGAAGATTGGCGTGGCCCCGAGCCATGGAGGCAAGTTTGCATGAGCGACGCAACTTCACAGACCGTCTATTTCTACAATCGTCATCCCATCTCATGTGAAATCATCCTTACGAAACTACGCGCAAGTCGTGGCCATCTCGACGGCTTGCGTCCTGAGGAGCTATTTCCCCATGACCAAGATCATTATGGCGGCCTCGCCGCGACAGATGAATTGGCGCGAGGAGCGCAGGTTGGCAATGGATCGCGCGTCGCCGATTTCTGTGCGGGACTTGGCGGTACGGTGCGCTATCTGGCTCACAAATATGGAGCCGACGTCACTGGTATCGAATTGACGCCAGCGCGCGTCTCGGGCGCAGAGGAGTTAACGAGGCGCGTTGGCCTTCACGGTACTGCGCGGATTGTCGAGGGCAACGTGATGGACGTGCCGCTTCCTGACGCGAGCATCGACGCCGTCGTCAGCCAAGAAGCATTTTGCCACGTTCCCGATGTGAAGCGAGCGCTTGCCGAAGCTCGTCGTATTCTGCGGACAGGCGGCCGATTGGCATTCACAGATTGGATAGCTAATCAGCCGCTTACCGCTGCTGATGCACGATTGATGTGGGAAGGAATGGCTATTCAGCCCCTTCGGTCGATCCCCGAATATCGCAGTCTCGTCGAAAGCGTTGGCCTTCGTGTGATTTCGACAAAGGATTTGACGGAAGAATGGGGACCAATTCTGAAGGAACGACTGGCAATGTATCAACTGCTGCGTGAAGAAGCCCGACAGGCTGGCACCCCAATGGGGCACGATGCATTCCACGAGTCCTACATCCGATTTGTTGACCTCATTCAAGAGCGCAAGTTGGGCGGCATCAGGATGGTAGCCACGAAGTAGCAAGCGCGTGCTCGAGGAACGCCGCGCGGTACCGACCTTGCCGCCGCCGCGGCCGGTTGGCGTGAGGAGGTCGCGGCCGCGCGCATCGCCTGCCTCACTGGGACCCGCGATTGATCCAACGCAAATACGGCCGTCGGCTTCAAAGATAGCTTGCTTTACCTCCGAGGCGGAGGGCTGGCCGTTGAGTTCGAAAGTTCCGGCAAGGGTTGTCGAATCCGCCGGCGGTTACGGAGGCAAAAGACGGAGATTGGAACCATGTCGAAGTCACCGATTTGCGTGGCCACTCTTGTCGCGATCATCAGTATCGGCACGGCTCTCGGTGCGGCGGCGCAAGAGACTGCGGCCGATAGACAGCCGGGCATGATGCGACCGGGAAAAATGAGCCCTGAGACCACAACCATGATGCAGTCGGGCACAATGGCCGGAATGCCGATGATGACTGCGCATGGGCACATGCTGAAAGTCATGTTTGCGATTGCGGATGCGGACGGTGACGGGGCGCTATCATTCGAAGAGGTGGCCGCCATCCACAAACGCATCTTCGACAGAATCGACACCAGCAAGGATGGCAAGGTGACCGTTGAAGAGTTTCAAGCTTTCATGCGAGAAAAATAGAAGGTCCGCCCTCGCGCCGGGGCTGAGCGCTGAGCTGTTCCGTCGCGCCGGCTCCTCAGATGCGGCTCCTTGAACGTTGCCTTCACTTTCCGAAGGCGCTGTCCTCGCGCGCTGAAGCGGCGAGCCGCGGGCTTATTGACGTGCCGCAATGCGTGTGGCACGCGATCGGAGCATCCTTTGCTGCCGCACCATGGGAGGGAGACACGTGTAAGCGGCGCCTTCGAGGCCGTCGGAGCCGCAAGCGCCCTCGTTGAGGAGACGCCCTGCGATGATCGTTGCCGATCAATCTGAAGTCATTGCGTTTCTCGAGCGAGAAGCAGGCCAGCTCGGCACGCCTGTCGAGCGCATCGCGACCCATATTTCGCACGTCTTCATGGCAGGCGAGACGGCGTTTAAGCTCAAGCGCGCTGTCCGCTTCAACTATCTCGATTTCTCCTCGCCGGAACGCCGTCTTGCAACCTGTGAGGCGGAGCTTCAGCTGAATCGCCGCACTGCGCCGGAGCTCTACGTTGAGGTTCGGCGGATAACACGAGACCCGCACGGGGCCCTCATGTTCGACGGCTCAGGCAATCTTGTCGACGCCGTCGTGGTGATGCGCCGCTTCGATCAGAGAGATCTGTTCGACAGCATGGCTCTTCGTGGCGAGCTCACGCCCTCGATTATGACCGACCTTGCCAAAAGGATCGTTGCTTTCCATCGAAATGCAGCCGTCAGCCTCGACCACGGCGGCTCAGACGGCCTCGCCGCAGTGCTTGATATTAACGATGAGGGACTTCGCGCAACCTCGCTCGTCTCGGCGTCCGCGGCCAACGACGCTGCACAGGCGTTTCGGCGCGCGCTAGCTCGCCACGCAGGTCTCCTCGAGAACCGTCGTCGAGCGGGCAAGATCCGACACTGCCACGGTGATCTCATCCTGCGCAACATCTGCCTCTACCGGGGAACGCCGACGCTTTTCGACTGCATCGAATTCGACGAGTCCCTCGCCACCATCGACGTTCTGTACGACCTCGCCTTTCTCCTGATGGACCTCTGGCACCGGGAGCAATTCGATCTCGCCAATCTCGTGCTGAACCGCTACCTCGACGTATCCGATGAGGCCGACGGCCTCGGCCTCGTGCCTTTCTTTATGGCCGTCAGGTCTGCCGTGCGCACGCATGTGATGGCCGCCCAGGCTGGCGACGCTGCACCGGACCGGAAGGCTCAAGTGTCGATGGAGGCGCGATCCTATTTCGAGCTCGCCCAGCGCCTGCTTCGCGGCAAGCCGGCGAGACTTGTTGCAATCGGCGGTCTGAGCGGATCCGGGAAATCGACCCTCGCCGCTGCTCTCGCCTCCCACCTCGGGGATGCACCGGGGGCGCGCGTCCTGAACACGGATCGGATTCGAAAGCGGCTGCACGGCATCCCGGCCGAGACGCGCCTGCCCGAATCCGCTTACCGGCCGGAGGTGTCCGCCGCTGTCTATTCGAAGCTGCGGCAGGAAGCGGCCGAAGCGCTGGCGAGCGGATGCAGCGTGGTGGTTGATGCCGTCTTCGATCGGCCGGTGGAGCGAGCGGCAATCGAGGCGGTGGCAACCCGCGCCGGCGTTCCCTTCGAAGGTTTCTGGCTTGAGGCCCCGACAAGCATCCTGTTTGCTCGGGTGCGAGACCGCCGCGACGGACCCTCGGACGCCACCGCCGATGTGCTGACCCGGCAACTCGGCCAGGACTGCGGACCGATCACATGGCGGAACGTGTCTGCTCGAGGAGATCCGGCAGCATGCCGCGACGAGATCCTTGGGACGCTCGGACTCAAGCCGGCGAGCCGGAGCGCAGCGGGGGTGGCGTAGCCCCGAAGGCAATGAATCCGTGCTGCCGGAACCCCGTTGCCGTAGCGCAGCGGCTCGCCGTCCCAAGATGTCACTTGCCCGCCGGCACCGTTCAGGCGTTTGCTCGCAATCCTTAGTTCTGCAACGACTTTAGATAGGCGATGACATCGTTAATCTGTGCCGGATCGAGCCGGAACTCCGGCATCGTCGGATGCCCCGTCACGATGCCTTCCGCCAGGGCTTCGGCGAGATCGTCGATCGGATATCGCTCGTGCAAGGTTCGGAACGGCGGCGCGATCCGCAGCGGACTCTCGCCGAGCCGCCCGACCGCATGACAGCCGGCGCAGTTCGTCTGCACGAAGATCTGGCCGCGCTGCGCCCGCCCGCTCTGCGCGGACGCCGCGCAGGACAGCACGATCGCGACGAGCGGCAGGAAGACGCGCAGGATCATGGCTCGGCCCGGGCCGGGTGCTTCGCGAGGCATGTCACCTCGGTGACCTTGAACGTATTGACCGCTCCGGAAGAATCTCCAACCGAGACGTATTCGCCGACCTTGAAGGTCCGCCCGTCGAGGTGGATGCCGGCTTCGTCGTCATCGGTCCCGTCGGCATCGTAATCGATGACCCAGGTCGCGCCGCCGGCGCCGCCGCGCCTGTGCACGAGAACGCCCCGGCGATCGGGATCGGCGCCCCAGAAGCGCCGGACGCGGCATTGCAGACGCCGGCTGCACCACTCGATGAAGCTCAGGTGCCCATCGGCGTCGAGCGGCGCGACAATCTCGTAACCGTGCCGGGCGCTGCCTTCCGGAAAGCCCTTGCGGCGGGCGAGGTGCAGGATGATCCGATGCAACATGATCTTTGGTCCTCGCGGCGGACGACCATCCGCCACTGCGAGGACGAGCTTCAACCATTGGCGCGGGGGCGGCCTTGACAAGGATCAAATCCGGCCGCGCCGCGGGCTCGGGCCTCGTCGCGGTCCGGCAGAGGCTACAGGCGAGGCGGCATCGAACGCGCAAAAGGCTCGTCGGCCGGCATCCTTTGATCCTCGTCAATGTGCCCTCGTCCGGGATGCGGTCCTGTCGCGGCAGGATGAGCGAGGACGTCTACAAGGCTTGGATCTTGGATGCCGGGGCTGCGCGGGCCGCCTTCCCGCTGATCAGCCTCGAGCATCCCGACCTGACTTTCCGGCTCTGGCACGACTTCGTCCGGAGCGCCAACCGCGGGCCGCGCCATCGCAAGGGCCTCGTCGCGATCGGCGATCGCCGCGGCACCATCCATGCGGTGTTCTCCTACGAGGTCTGCGAGAGCCTCAGCGCGTCGACGGCCCTGCGCGTCCGCGACGTCGTCATGGGCCGCCTCCCCGGCGGCACGCTGCCGCGGGCCGCCCTTTCCTGCATCGCGCGCCTCGCCGGCGAGTTCGCCAGCAGCACCGTGCAGATCGATTTCCTCGACGGCGCGCTCTCGCCGCACGACCGCGCACTTCTCGCCGAGTCGGGCTTTCGACCGAGCGGGACGATGTTCTCGCGGACGGTCGCGCCGAACGCTCCCCTGAACAGGGACTGCGCGGACGGGGAGCGGATCACGTGAGCGGAGCGCCGAAATCCATATCGTATCCGCCCCGTGAAGATCCGGAGGAGCGCAAGATGTCCGACTACGCAAGCGTGATGGTGGGTCTCGATCTCGGCAGGTCCGTCGGCGGACGCGTCAGGCTCGCCGCCGCGCTCGCCGAGCGTTTCGATGCGCGCCTGATCGGTATTGCCGCGCGCCAGCCAACGGTGGCCCTGATGGGCGACGCGCCGTTTGCGGCGGCCTCGATCCTCGAGCAGGAACGCCGCCTCGAGGCGGAGGAGCTCGAGCGCCTGGAGCGCCTCTTCTGGGAGGCGGCAGGCTCGCACAACCGGGTCGCGCTCCGGACGGCGACGGACCTGCCCACGCCCTGTTTCGTCGCCTATGCCAGGGCTGCCGACCTTCTGGTGGTCGGCCGCCAGGGCAACGGCGACGATCGCGACTGGAATTTTGGCGTCGATCCGGGCGACGCGGCCATGCAGGCCGGGCGGCCGATCCTCGTCGTGCCGCCGGACGTTTCGGCTCTCGCGGCGAAGCGGATCGTCGTCGCCTGGCGCGACACCCGCGAAGCACGACGGGCAGTCTGGGACGCACTGCCCTTCCTTAAGGCGGCCGAAGCGGTTTCGATCGGCACGGTTCGCAGCGAAGCGGCCCGATCGAACGTCCTCGATGTCGAGGATTATCTGCGCCAGCACGGCGTCGCCGCAACGGTGACCTTCGAGGGCGAGCTTCGCGAAGCGACGGTCGCCGACGAGATCATCGCGCTCGCCGATCGCGATGGCGCCGATCTCATCGTCGCCGGCGCGTATGGGCACAGCCGGACCCGGGAATGGGCCTTCGGCGGCGTCACCCGGGACCTCCTCGATCACGCTCCGGTTTGTTGTCTCATGGCGCATTGATCCGGGCCGGGTTCAGGAGCCGGTTCAGGCGTCGGGCGGACGGACGAGGTGCTCCTGCCTTGGCGCCGGACGCGTGCGGGACGCGCCCATTCTGGCTCCTTAAGCACCGAAAGGCGACCGCCGCGCTGGTGACGATTGACGCACCGCAATTCCCCGCGGCCCGGCGCGTGCGATAAAGACGCCGACAGCGCTAGCCCGCGGGCCATCGCGCGAAGGGGAGGTTTGCATGTATCGACACATTCGGGTTCCGACGGACGGACGGCGCGGCTCGACGCGGCGTCTTCGGTGTCGCTAACCTGAAGGAGAGCACCGTGCTTCAAAACATCAAGGATATCCTCGTCGGACTCACCGAAGCAGGGGATTCGGATTCCGACGAGGCGTCCTCAGCGCTCGCCTACGGAATGTCGCTGGCGCGAGAGGCGAACGCCCATCTCACCGTTCAGGCTGCCGCGCTGAAAATCCTCCTGCCCTATACCTTCGTCAACCGCTTCGCGGCGAGTTCTCGTGGCGGCGGAAAACCGGCGCCTCCGCAACCTTGCCGCCGCCGCAGCCGAAATTGCTCGCGGCGATGCCGCGGCCGCGGGCGTCGCCTGCCTAACCGAGGTGCCCCAGCTCGCCTATCCCGAACTCATTCGGAGCTTCGCCGCTCAGGCTCGGATTCACGATCTCACGGTACTGGATGCCGCTCCGGTCGCGCTTGCGGTCGATCGCGGCGTGATCGAGGCCGTCCTGAAGGACAGCGGAGGGCCGCTGCTCGTCGTTCCTCGTGGTCGGGAAGCCTTTTCCGGCGAGCGGATCCTCGTCGCGTGGGACGGCAGTGGCAAGGCGGCACGGGCGATGAATGACGCTCTGCCGTTCCTGCGCGCAGCAGAGGAGGTTGAGGTCGTCGTGGTGACGGGCGAAAAGGATCTTTCGGACGCGGTCCCCGGATCGGAGGTCGCGCCCCATCTCGCGCGCCACGGAGTCAATGTGACCGTGAGGGATCTTCCCGCCGACGGAGGCGACGTGGCCGAGACCCTGCGCCGCCTTGCCATCCTGTCGAGGGCCGGCATGCTGGTGATGGGCGCCTACGTGCATTCCCGCCTCCGGCAGGCGGTTCTTGGCGGGACAACACGCTCGCTGCTCAAGAGCAGCCCCGTGCCGCTGTTCCTTTCGTCCTGATTCCGGGGACGCCGCCTCTGCCCGCGGCCTCTACGGGTGCGCGGACTTGTCTTCTTCGGCGAGCGGTTCCGGTGTGCCCCAGAGCCGTCGCCCGATGCCGAACCAGCCGCCGGCGAGGACGGCGACCAGCACTGCCAGTCCGAGATGCCCCGCGCTGGGCGTTGAGATGCGCAGGATGTCCGCGAACGGTCGGAGCGAGAGCGCGACAGCGAGGATGAGCGCCGCTCCAGAGCCGATGGCCCAGAAGGCTGCCCGCCTGCGGTCGAAGAAGGATGTGCCCGGCTCGGCGGCATCGGCGAAGGCAAGGACCAGGTTGCCGAGGACCAGCGCGAGGAAGGCGGTCGCGCGAGCCTCTGTCTCCACGGCGCCGCCGTTCAAGGCCCACACGTAGAGCCCAAGAACCGCTACCAGCACCACCGCGCCCTGAAGCACGCCAAGGGCGATCTGCCTCCCGCCAAAGAGCGCCTCGCTCCTCGAGCGGGGCGGCTTGTGCATGGCGTGCCGTTCGCTCGGCTCGCCCTCGAAGACGAGGGAGCAGACGGGATCAACGACGAGTTCCAGGAGGATGACGTGCATCGGGTAGAGGATTGGCGGCAGCCCCAGGAGGATGGGCAACAGCGCCAGCCCAGCAATAGGCACGTGGATGGCGGTGACATAAGTGAGCGCCTTGCGCAGGTTCGCGAAGATGCGGCGTCCGAGCCTCACGCCGCCGACGATCGAGGCGAAGCGGTCGTCGAGGAGCACGAGATCTGCGGCCTCGCGTGCGACATCGGTCCCGCGCTTGCCCATGGCGATGCCGATATGGGCGGACTCCAGCGCGGGCGCGTCGTTGACCCCGTCGCCGGTCATGGCGACGATCTCGCCGGCGGCCTTCAGCTCCTCGACGATTGCGAGCTTCTGCTCCGGCATGATGCGGGCGAAAACCCGCGTGCGCTGCACCCGCTCACGCAGCTCGTCGGCGGCGAGCCCGGCGATCTCCCGGCCGCTGAGGACGCCCGCGCTGGCATCGATCCCGGCCTGACGGGCGATCTCGAGCGCTGTAGCGGGGTAGTCCCCCGTAATCATCGCGACGGCGATGCCGGCTCGCTTCGCCTCGGCGATCGCGTGCGGAACGTCCTCGCGCACCGGGTCCTCGAAGGCGATCAGCCCCGCGAACACAAAGGTCGCGTTCTCCGGCAGGCCGTCCCCGTCCCGATCCTCCTCCCGCGATGCCACGCCAAGGACGCGCAAACCCCGTTCGGCAAAGCCCGCGACGGCGGCGTCGAGGATTGCAACCTCAGCCGCGCCCATGCGGCAGAGCCGGGCAATCGCCTCCGGAGCGCCCTTCGCGGCATAGAGCACCCCGGCCTGCTCCTGCGGCCAGACCTGGACGAAGGCGAGGAGGTCGGGCCGGAGCGGGAAGGTCCGGAGCGGCCGCTCCCGTCCGCCGTCTGCGAGACCCGAGCGGTCGGCGACGTCGCGCACGGCGCGGTCCATGGGATCGACGGGGCGAACGGCGGAGGCCAGCACGGCAATCCGCAGGATCGGCGCGGCATTGGCCGGAAGCGCCTCCGAGGACGTCACCGCCTCGACGATGCCGTCGCGCCAGATCGAGGTGAGGACCATCCGGTTCCCGGTGAGGGTCCCGGTCTTGTCGACGCACAGGATCGTCGCCGCGCCGAGGGTCTCGATCGCGGCGGCCCGGCGCACGAGGACATTGCGCCGGGCGAGACGAAACGCGCCGAGGGCGAGGAAGATGGCGAGAACCATCGGGAATTCTTCGGGCAGGAGGGCGATGGCGAGGGTGATCCCTGACAGCGCGCCGCCAATCCAGTCGCCCCGCAGGAAGCCGTAAGCGAGCGCCACGACGCCGCAGAACGCGAGGGCGACGAGGCCCAGCTTCGCGACGAGCGCTCCCATCGAGCGTTGCAGCAGCGTCGGCTCCTCCTCGATCGAGGCCAGGGAGGCTCCAATGCGGCCGAGGCGGGTGGCGGCGCCCGTGCGGACGACCTCGAGCACGCCCTGGCCGCGCACGTTCATGGTCCCGGCGAACAGGAATGGCGTCCCGTCTCCGCCCGGCTCGGGATCCGAGACGGCGGCTGCCGCCTCGCGCGCCGGGCGCTTGCCGACCGGCACAGATTCGCCGGTCAGCGCAGACTCGTCGACGGTCAGCGCATCGCCGGACACGAGGACGCCATCTGCGGGAAGCCTTTCCCCCTCTCCGAGGAGGACGAGATCGCCCGGCACGATGTCGCGCGCCGGGATGCGGCGCTCGACGCCGTTTCGGATGACGCGCGCAAAGGGTTCGGCGAGTTTTCGAAGGGCGGCGAGGGCGCGCTCGCTCCGCGTTTCCTGCAGGACGACGAGACCGATGGTGACGACCGCGCCAGCAACCATGAACAGCCCCTCGCCGAGGTCGCCTACGACGAGGTAGAGCCCTGCCGCAACAAGCAGCAGGAGGAACATGGGCTCACGCAGGATGCCGCGAAGAATGTCCAGGAGATTGCGGGAGCGCTTCTGGTCGAGAGCATTCGATCCATACCGAACGAGGCGGAGCTGCGCTTCGGCCTGATCGAGGCCGGTGAGGCCGGACCGAATCTCCGCGGCAACGTCCGAACCAGAGTTACACATGGATTGCTCCAACAGCGGCATCTCCGGTTCATCGTGACGGGGACAACGACGCCGGACTTGCCGTGCGGCGCACGCGACGTCAACGATGGTGTCCTACAGCCAGACTGAGGCGCCGATGCAAGCAATGGTACTCGAGGCGGCGAGGACTCCGTTGGTCTCACAAGAAGGGCCCGATCCTGTCCCGGGACCAGCTCAGATTCGCCTGCGGGTGGAAGCTTGCGCCGTGTGCCGCACTGATCTGCACGTCGTCGACGGCGATCTTCCCAATCCCAAGCTGCCGCTCATCCCCGGCCACGAAATCGTTGGAATCGTTGAGATCGTGGGGAGAGACGTGAGCGATGTCCGCGCTGGACAGCGGCTGGGTGTGCCGTGGCTCGGGCATACCTGTGGACATTGCACCTACTGCGTATCCGGACAGGAAAACCTCTGTGATGCGCCGCTCTTCACGGGCTATACCCGCGACGGCGGCTTTGCGACCCAGGTGGTCGTGGACGCGGCGTACGCGTTCTCACTGGACGGTTTCCCGGATCCTATCGCCGCGGCGCCGTTGATGTGCGCCGGGCTGATCGGCTGGCGCTCCCTGGCCGCGGCAGGTCCCGGACGAAACGTCGGACTCTACGGATTCGGCGCAGCGGCGCACATTATCGCGCAAGTCTGCCGTTGGCAGGGGCGTCAGGTCTTTGCGTTCACGCGCCCTGGGGACGAAACGGCGCAGGCTTTCGCCCGTTCACTCGGGGCGGTCTGGGCCGGTGGAGCGGACCAGCCGCCGCCGGAGCCGCTCGATGCCGCGATCATTTTTGCTCCGGTGGGCGCTCTCGTCCCAGCCGCCCTGCGGGCAGTTCGCAAGGGCGGGCGCGTCGTATGCGGGGGGATTCACATGAGCGACATTCCGAGTTTCCCCTATCGGATCCTCTGGGAGGAACGTCAGGTCGTCTCGGTCGCGAACCTGACTCGCCGCGACGGGCTCGAGTTCCTGGCAATCGCGCGGGAGGCGAACGTAAGGACCAAGACGATCCGTTACCCACTGGGAGCAGCGAACGAGGCTCTCGCCGACTTGCGCGAGGGCCGCCTCCAGGGGGCGGCGGTCCTGGTACCCTGACCGACGCAGCAGCAAAATGGGCCGCCGGACGCGGGACTGGCGATTGAGCGTGTCCCGGGGCTTGCCCGAGCGCCACGGAAAATAGGCTGACTTCTAGCGACGTGCGACCCTCGAAACTCAGTCTCGCGTGCAGTTTCGCGAGGAGGCTGGAGGCGCACCCGCTTGCCGGGCTACTCCGTGAGTTCCGCAATGCTGGCGCCTGGGTCGACGACGGAGTTCGTCGCAAGCATGGCCGTGATGCGGCCTGATGCGGGGGACATGACTTCGTGCAGACTGTCCTGAATTCTGATACAAGCAAGAGCCTGTCCGGCGGCGACCCTCGAGCCATCCTCAACGAGCCAGCGCTCAAGGATGCCTTCGGGCATCAAGCTCGTCGTCCAGAGTTCGGTGGGGACGTGGACGTACGACATTGTAATCCCTCGCTCAATTTTCATCAGGTCGCCCCGAGAAGGGTCGTCAACATAACAATCGAGAAACCTTTCGACACCAAGACCTCCAGTGCATTGACCTGGATCAGATACCGTCAGCGAGAACCGCGTAAAGGTACCCAGATCGCGCGCACCCCGTGTCGCTGGTACGGACCCTTCGAGGGGCTTTTATGGACGATTTCAGCGTCGAGCCGATAGCTACTCCTCTCTACGAGGTTCCCGCCGACTGGAGCCGCCGCGCCTTCATCGACGGCGCCGGGTACGAGGCCAAGTATCGCGCCTCGGTGACGGACGCCGAGGCGTTCTGGCGGGAGGAGGGCAAGCGCATCCACTGGTTCAAGCCCTATACGAGGGCCAAGAACACGACCTTCGGACCGGGCGAGGTCTCGATCCGCTGGTTCGAGGACGGCACCACCAACGTCGCCTACAACTGCATCGACCGGCACCTTTCGACCCGCGGCGACCAGGTCGCCATCATCTGGGAAGGCGACGATCCGGCGGAATCGAAAAAGATCACCTATCGCCAGCTCCACGACGAGGTCTGCCGCATGGCGAACGTCATGCGCAACCGCGGCGTCGGCAAGGGCGACCGGGTCACGATCTACCTGCCCATGATCCCCGAGGCGGCCTATGCGATGCTCGCCTGCGCTCGGCTCGGCGCGATCCATTCCGTCGTCTTCGGCGGTTTTTCGCCGGACTCGCTCGCGAGCCGCATCGCGGACGCGAAATCGGCTTTCGTCGTCACCGCCGACGAGGGCCTGCGCGGCGGCCGCAAGGTGCCGCTCAAGGCCAATGTCGACGCCGCGATCGAGCGCGCCGGCGGCGTCGACCACGTCGTCGTCGTGCGCCGCACGGGTTCGCCGGTCGAGATGCTGCCGGGCCGCGACGTCTATTACGACGAGGCCGCGGCGCAGGTGACGCACGAATGCCCGGCGGAACCGATGCACGCGGAGGATCCGCTCTTCATCCTCTACACCTCGGGCTCGACCGGCACGCCGAAGGGCGTGCTGCACACGAGCGGCGGCTACCTCGTCTACGCGGCGATGACGCATCAATACGTGTTCGACTACCACGACGGCGACATCTACTGGTGCACCGCCGATGTCGGCTGGGTCACCGGCCATTCCTACATTCTCTACGGACCGCTCGCGAACGGCGCCACGACGCTGATGTTCGAGGGCGTGCCGACCTATCCCTCGATCTCGCGCTTCTGGGAGGTCGTGGACAAGCACAACGTCACCATCTTCTACACCGCGCCGACGGCGATCCGCTCGCTCATGCAGGCGGGCGAGGGGCCGGTGAGGAAGACCTCGCGCAAGTCGCTTCGGCTCCTCGGGTCGGTCGGCGAGCCGATCAATCCGGAGGCCTGGGAGTGGTATCATCGCGTCGTCGGCGACGGGAACTGCCCGATCGTCGACACCTGGTGGCAGACCGAGACCGGCGGCATCCTGATCACGCCGCTGCCCGGCGCGACGAAGCTGAAGCCGGGCTCCGCGACGAAGCCGTTCTTCGGCGTCAAGCCCGAGGTCGTCGACGCCGAGGGCAAGGTCCTGGAGGGGGCCTGCGAGGGCAACCTCGTCATCGCCGATTCCTGGCCCGGCCAGATGCGCACGGTCTACGGCGACCACGAGCGCTTCGTGCAAACCTATTTCTCGGCCTATCCGGGCAAGTATTTTACCGGCGACGGCTGCCGGCGGGACGGGGACGGCTATTACTGGATCACCGGCCGCGTCGACGACGTCATCAACGTCTCCGGCCACCGCATGGGCACGGCGGAGGTCGAATCGGCCCTCGTCGCGCACCCGAAGGTGTCGGAGGCGGCGGTGGTCGGCTACCCGCACGACATCAAGGGCCAGGGCATCTACGCCTATGTCACCCTGATGGCCGGCGAGGCGCCGAGCGAGGACCTGCGCAAGGAGCTCGTCGTCTGGGTGCGCAAGGAGATCGGCCCGATCGCCTCGCCGGACCTGATCCAGTTCGCGCCGGGCCTGCCCAAGACCCGCTCCGGCAAGATCATGCGCCGCATCCTGCGCAAGATCGCCGAGGACGAGTTCGGCAATCTCGGCGACACCTCGACCCTCGCCGACCCCGCCGTCGTCGACGACCTCGTCGCGAACCGGCAGAACCGGCCGCATTGAGAGGAGCTAGGACGATGGCGCTCAATGACTATCAGCGAGTGTTGCGGAGCAGTCGCTTCCACGAACTCGTCCAGCAGCGAACCGGCTTCGCGTGGACCTTGTCGATCGCCATGCTGGTCATCTATTTCGGCTTCGTCCTTCTCGTCGCCTTCGCCAAGCCTCTGCTCGCGACGAAGATCGGCGGCGGCGTGACCTCGCTCGGCATCCTGCTCGGGCTTGCGGTCATCATCGCCGCGTTCGTTCTCACGGGAATCTACGTCTATCGCGCGAACAGCCGCTTCGACGAAATCACCCGCCGCCTGCAGAGGGATCTCACGCAATGACTCGCATTGCGATCGCATCGGGCTCGGACTCGCGTGCTGCGCCCTCCTCGGCGGCTGCGGCACTTGCGGCTGGTCCCGATCTCGGCGCCGTCCAGAAGCAATCCCTCAACTGGGTTGCGATCGGCATGTTCCTGCTCTTCGTGCTCGGCACGCTGGGGATCACCTACCGCGCCGCGATGCAGACGAAGTCGGCCGCGGATTTCTACGCGGCGGGCGGCGGCATCACGGGCTTCCAGAACGGCCTTGCGATCGCCGGCGACTACATGTCGGCGGCCTCGTTCCTCGGCATTTCCGGTCTCGTCTTCTCGTCAGGGTTCGACGGCCTGATCTATTCGATCGGCTTCCTCGTCGGCTGGCCGATCGTGCTGTTCCTGATCGCCGAGCGTCTGCGCAATCTCGGCAGCTTCACCTTCGCGGACGTTGCCTCCTTCCGCCTCGACCAGACGCAGATCCGCATCCTCTCCGCGACCGGAACCCTCGTCGTGGTCGCGTTCTACCTGATCGCCCAGATGGTCGGCGCGGGAAAGCTGATCCAGCTCCTCTTCGGCCTCGATTACCTCTATGCGGTCGTCATCGTCGGCATCCTGATGATCGTCTACGTCGCCTTCGGCGGCATGAAGGCGACCACCTGGGTGCAGATTATCAAGGCCTGCCTGCTGCTCGCCGGTGCGACGCTTCATGTCCATCATCGTGCTCGCCCGCTTCGGCTTCAGCCCCGAGGCGTTGTTCGCCGAAGCCGTCAAGGTTCATCCCAAGGGCGATGCCATCATGGCGCCCGGCGGCATGGTGACGGACCCGATCTCGGCCCTCTCGCTCGGGCTCGCGCTGATGTTCGGCACCGCGGGCCTGCCGCATATCCTGATGCGCTTCTTCACCGTCTCCGACGCCAAGGCGGCCCGCAAGTCGGTGTTCTACGCGACGGGCCTGATCGGCTACTTCTACATCCTGACCTTCATCATCGGCTTCGGCGCCATCACCTACCTGATGAACGATGCGGCTTACTACAAGCTCGGCCCGGATGGCGCCTACAACAAGATCAACGACCTGATCGGCGGCACCAACATGGCGGCGATCCATCTTGCCTCCGCCACCGGGGGCTCGCTGCTTCTCGGCTTCATATCGGCCGTCGCCTTCGCGACCATCCTGGCCGTCGTCGCAGGCCTCACGCTCTCCGGCGCGTCGGCGGTCAGCCACGATCTCTATGCATCCGTGATCGCCAAGGGCCGGGTCTCGGAACAACGGGAGGTCGGCATCTCGAAGATCGCCGCCGTCGCCATCGGAATCGTCGCGATCGGCCTCGGCTACATCTTCGAGAACCAGAACGTCGCCTTCATGGTGGGCCTTGCCTTCGCCGTCGCTGCGAGCTGCAATTTCCCGGTGCTCCTCATGTCGATCCTCTGGAAGGGCACGACAACGCGGGGGGCCGTCGTCGGCGGACTCCTCGGCCTCGTCAGCGCGGTCGTCATGGTCGTCCTCAGCAAGGCCGTATGGGTCTCGACCTTCGGCTTCAAGGAGGCGCTGTTCCCCTATGACAACCCGGCGATCTTCTCGATGCCGCTTGCGTTTCTCGGCATCTGGGCGTTCTCGCGGATCGACGCCTCTGCGCGCGCGGACGGCGAGCGGGCGGCCTTCGATGCCCAGTACGTACGCTCCGAGACGGGAATCGGGGCCGCGGCGGCTCATGTCCACTAGTTCCGCATCTTGACCGGCGCCGCGACGGCGGCGGTCGCGCCCGCCACGAACATGCACGGATTCGACGCCTCCAACCCGCCCTTCGATCGCCTGAACGAACAGGAGGTCGGGAGCCTGACGGCGAGCATCGACATCGGATACTTCGCGCCCGGCGAGGTCATCGTCCGCCGGTCGGCCGCATCGGAGCGGCTTCACGTCATCATCAAGGGCGCCGTCGAGGTCAAGGACGGCGCCGACCTTCACGCGGTGCTCGGGCCGAAGGACACCTTCGATTCCCGCGCCCTCGTGCACGGTGCGGCCGGCGAGGATTTCGTCGCGGCGGAGGAGACGCTCTGCTACCTCGTTCCCCGCGAACGCGTGCTGACACTGATCCGCGACAATCCGGCCTTCGCGGCCTTCTTCTATGCGGATGTTTCCCGCAAGCTCGATGCGCTCTCCGACACGCGCAAGGTCGAGGGCATGGAGAGCGTCTTGCGCGAGCGCATCAGGAACGTGCGCCGCGGGCCCGCGGTGTTCGTCGAGGGAGCGACGACGATCGAGGAGGCCGGCCGCGCCATGCGGGACAACGACATCAACTCGCTCTTCGTCCGCGAAGGGACGCGGGTCGGCGTCGTCACCGGCATGAACCTCTCGAAGGCCGTCGTCCTCGACCGCCTGCCGCTGCACACCCCGGTGCGCGACCTGTGCAGGTTCGAGGTCGTCTCGGTCGACAGCGACGACTTCATCTTCGACGCGCTGCTCGCGATGACAAGATACGGCAAGCGGCGCCTCGCCATCCGCGCCGATGGGGCGTTCGTCGGCTTCCTCGAAGATATCGACCTCTTGGGCCTCTTTGCCGGCAACTCGCAACTGATCCCCGGCCGGATCGATCGCGCCCGCGGCCTCGACGATCTCGCGGCGGCCGCGAGGGACATTCAGGACCAGGTCGAGCGTCTCCATCGCCAGGGCTTGAAGGTCGACCTGATCGCGGAGATCACCTCCGATCTCAACCGGCGCCTCCACCGCAAGCTCTTCGAAATGGTCGCCACGCCTGGGATTCGCGAGAACGGCTGCCTCGTTCTCCTCGGATCCGAGGGTCGGGGCGAGCAGACGGCCCGAACGGACCAGGACAACGCGCTGCTGCTTGCCCGGGAGCTTCCGGCCGGGGAAGTCGACGCGTTCCGATCGGGCTTCTCCGGGGCGCTTGCGGCCTTCGGCTTTCCCACCTGCCCGGGCAACGTGATGGTGAACAACCCGGTCTGGTCGCAGTCGCTGGACGGGTTTCTTCGGCAGTTGCGCCTGTGGGTCCTCGAAGGAAGCCCGGAGGCCGCGATGAATATCGCGATCTTCTTCGATGCCGCTCCGGTGGCGGGGGATTCCGAGCTGGCGACGCAAGCGAAGCGGGCCCTCGTCGAGCTGATGCGCGGGGAGAACGCGCTGATCGCCCGCTTCGCTCACCTGACCGAGTCTTTCGCGACGCCGAGCCTCGGCCTCCTCGATACCCTCATGGCCTCCGTTGGGGTTGCGTCGGACGAGATCGATCTCAAGCGGTCGGGGATTTTTCCGATCGTCCACGGCGTACGGGCTCTCGCTGTCGATAAGGGAATCCTGGCGCCGTCCACGGTTTCCCGCGTGGCGGATCTGGTGGCAGCTGGCACCCTCGAGCCCCCGTTCAGCGACGAACTCGTAAGCGCCCTTCGCGTCTTCATGGAGTTCCGCCTGAGATCCCAGCTTCGGGCGATCCGGTCCGGCAAGCGCGACCAGGAGGCCGTCATGCACTTCCGGGAGATCACCCCGACCGACCGCGACCTCCTGCGCGATGCGCTGAGAATCGTTCGCGAGTTTCGGGACTTCCTTCGCATCCGGTACCATTTCGGCGCCTTCTGACATGCTCCGGCGCCTCCGCAACCTCGCTTATCGCGTCACGCTTGCGGATGATCGCTATCGCTTCCTGTTCGAGTCCGGACCGCCCGGCGAAGTCGTTGCGATCGACTGCGAGACGACCGGCCTCAATCCGAGGCGCGACGAGCTCATCGCGATCGCCGCGATCCGCATCAGCGGCAATGTCATTGCGACGAGCGAGGCGTTCACCGCGGTCGTCAGGGCCGACCGGGTGCCGACCGCAGCCTCGATCAAGGTCCACAAGCTCCGCGCCCAGGATGTCGCCGCGGGGCTCGAGATGCACCGCCTGATCCCCGAGCTCCTCCGCTTCATCGGCGGGCGCCCGATCGTCGGCTACTACGTCGCCTTCGATGTCGCCATGCTGGACAAGTACGTGCTGCCCTTCATCGAGGCGAAGCTGCCGAATGTCCGGGTCGACATCTCGTCGATGTACTACGCCCTCAAATACAGGGACGCTCCTCCCGGCACCGTCCACGACCTGCGCTTCGCGTCGATCCTCGCCGATCTCAAGCTTCCGCCCCTCGAACAGCACGACGCGTACAACGACGCGCTGATGACCGCGATGGCCTTTGTACAGCTCCGGGATATGCAGGCGCGCGGCGCCCGGATCAGGCGCGGGCGCTCAATTCACCAACAGCCGCCGTTCGGCGCGTGAGCCCGGCGGGCTACGTCGGGTGTCCGCCCACCGCCGGCCCCTGGCTGAGGGGAAACAAAAAGGCGGGCCGCCGTTGTCGCGGCACACCGCGCGTGCGACTCTCGGCGCCGACACCTGGGAGGATCCACATGAAGGCTCGTGTTTATTCAGCGATCTTCGCCTGCCTCGTCTCAACCCCGGTGCTCAGTGCCGATTCAGTGTCGCTGATCGGTACGTGGACCGGCCAGCGGGATCGCATTGCCAAAGTTGAAGGAAGACGCGGTGGCCTTGCGACGCTGGTCATAACCGAGCAACAGGGTAATACTTTTGTAGGCCGCCTGAAGCGGTCCAATACAAGCGGGGATGAGGAGGAGATGCTGTGGGGTGCCTTCACGCCCGGCGGCAGTCTCATGATTGGCTCGGACGAAGAAGGAACTTACCTCTTTGGTCTGATCGATCAGAATACCCTTGATTATTGCTATAGCGAGACCGGCTCTTCTCCGCGCTCCGTGTGCGCAAGACTGACCCGTCAGCCCTGACCCATCGCTCCGCGGTCCGCCGGGTGAAATCCCGACCAGGGCCCCGGCCGAAAGCTCGGCTGAAATTTCGCTTGGAAGAAACCATTCTGGCGGCGTTCGCGGACGCTTTCGCGAAGCATGGCGCGGGTGTCATGACTCATCAGCTTGCCGAGACCGCCGCTGCGCCTGCACGCAGGCTTCGCGGGCTGCAGTGAAGTCGGTGTTCGTCCCGCCGCGATCGGGGTGAGCCGCAGCACTTCGGGCCTTCAGTTCGGCAAGCGAGACATCCTCCGGGTAGACTGCTTCAATCACCGACGGCTGCTCGAACCAATCGGAAACATACCTCCCGCCGAGGCGGAAGCCCGCTGCTATGACCAGATTGAGATCCTCGCCATGGCGGCGTGACTCAATGAAACCAGCTACGGCAAACCCGGCGCGGTTCAGTCCGGTCACTTGCGGGTGCCGCTTCGCGGCGGTGTTTCCTCAGTCGAGGGCTTCGGTCGCAACGCCGCCCATTCGAGCAACTCGTCCAGTGCAGGGCACATCGCCTGTCCCCACTTGGTCAAAGCGTATTCGACCTTGGGCGGCACCTGCGGATGCACGGTCCGCGTGACGATGCCATCGCGCTCAAGTTCGCGCAGCTGCTGGATCAACATTTTTTGCGAGACGCCCGGGATGGCCTTCTCCAACGCTGAGAAACGCAGGATGCCCCGCGCGAACAGGTGGAAGATGATTACCATCTTCCAGCGCCCCTCCAGCATGCGGAACGCTTCCTCGATTCCGCGCGCCGCCATGTGGGGCGTTACGTCTTCGAGCTTACCTGTAGGTGAGTACCCTACTTTTTTGTGCGTTCTTGCCATGCGATCAGTATAGCATCAGATTGGGTGTATTCCCAAGTTGCTTGGAGGATACCCGTGACAATTGAGTTACCCAGCATCCTGCAAGGATATTTTCGGGCCCAGAATGCGCACGACATCCAAGCGCTGGTCGCTTGCTTTACGCCCGATGCCACCGTGCGCGACGAAGGTCGCGACATCATCGGGACCGACGCGATCCGCGCCTGGAAGGTCGAGACCAGCGCCAAATACCGCATCACAATCGAGCCGCTCGAAAGCCGCTCCGAAGCCGGCAAGACGATTGTTGTCGCCAAAGTGTCCGGAACCTTCCCCGGAAGCCCAGCGAATTTGACTTACCTTTTCGGCTTGTCGGCTGATGACCGGATCAGGTCTCTGGAGGTCCGGTGATGCGTGACGACCTCGACCTTGCCGGATTGCGCGCACTCGTGACGGGGGGCACGAAGGGAATCGGAAAAGCCGTGGTGGCGCGTTTGCGGGAAGCCGGCGCGAAAGTGCTCGCGTCGGCGCGGGCACGCCCCGATACGCTTGCGCCGGACAATTTGTTCGTCGCCGCCGATATCGCGACGGCGAAGGGCTGCGCTGCCGTCATCGACGCCACAACGGAGCAGCTTGGCGGCATCGATATCGTGGTTCATGTCGTCGGCGGTTCTTCCGCTCCGGGAGGAGGTTTCGCGGCGCTCGATGACGCCGAATGGCAGCGCGCGCTCGATCAAAATCTGTTTCCGGCGGTGCGCCTGGATCGGGCGCTCCTGCCGAAAATGATTGAGCAGGGCTCGGGCGTCATCGTCCACATCACCTCGATCCAGCGGCAGTTGCCGCTGCCGGAGTCCACCCTCGCCTACGCGGCGGCCAAGGCCGCGCTCTCCAACTACAGCAAAGGCCTCTCCAAGGAGGTAGGTCCGAAGGGCATCCGCGTGGTGAGGGTGTCCCCGGGTTGGGTCGAGACCGATGCGGCCGTACGGATGGTTGAGCGATTGGCGAAAGCTGCCGGCACGGACTACGCGGCCGCGCAAAAGGGCCTGATGGACTCACTGGGCGGGATTCCGATCGGCCGTCCGACCAAACCCCACGAAGTTGCCGACCTCGTGGCCTTCCTGGCCTCGCCGCGGGCAGGAGCGATCACTGGCACGGAATATGTCATCGATGGCGGGACCGTTCCCACGGCCTGAGTTCGGCGCGGCGTACTGGTGTTCATAACATGCTCCCAGTGGCGAAAGCCCCGGATGCTGCTTCGCAAGACGAAAGCCGCCAGAGACGTGCGCGCCAAGCACGCTCGCATACCATGCCACCATCTCGTCAACGCGGCTCGTCCTCATCGTCACATGATGCAATACGGGTCGGGTTGCGGTCATGAAGCCCTCGTCGTTTCGCTCGACGACACTGGCCCGAGCTGGCTGACGGCATCATCGTTTGCCGCCGGAGAACCGGCCTTTGCTACCGACATCCACCGATGACCGGCGTGCTGAGCCGAGGCTGCTCCCAAGGGACGGCATTGGCAAGGGCGAGCCCATGCCGGGAGCGCCTACACACGCGGCGCACGAACCCTATGATCGTTGGGGTTTGCGTTGGCCGGGATCGCTCTGCAGGCCGCCGGGGATTGCCACTTCCATCCTCAGCTCAGGTCGGCCCGCAGCGTGCTCTGGGATCGTCAGATTCCGCCATCAGCTGCCGTCTTTCGGATCCAACCCGGCGGGTAGCCGCGTCCTGTAGTGACCTTGCCTAGCCGCCGACGCCCTGCGGATCGCGCGCTCCGTAGACCCGGGCCTGCGGCAGGCCGAATGTTTCGCGCACCGATCGTCCCGCTGTGAGGTTCGCCCGCCATTCCGCCTCACTGGCAAGCTTTGCTTCGGCATCGCCGATGCGGGTGCGAACCGCCGTTGGCGGCAGGGCGATCAATCCATCGTCGTCGCCGATGATGACATCCCCGGGACTCACGAGCCGCCCGCCGATGACGACGGGCAGATTGACGACGCCCCTGTCCGCGGAGGACGGTCCCCGCGGCGTGATCCAGCGCGTGTAGACCGGAAAATCGGTAAAGCCAGCCAAAGTGGCCGTGTCGCGGACCGCCCCGTCGCACACGAGTCCGCTCGCGCCAAGCTGGCGCAGATGGCCGCCGAGGATGTCGCCGATCATCGCCGTCTCGGCATGGCCGGAGGCCGCGATCAAGAGCACGTCGCCCGGCTTCACGAGGTCGAGCGCGTGAAGAACGGCTCCGAAGTCCGGCGGCTCGCACAAGGCGGTCACGGCGCGACCGAACAGGCGAGGTTGGTGGCCCGCCGGGCGGAGCGGTCGGATCGCCGGATCGATCTCACCGATTTCGCGGCCGAGGTCGGCGGCCACGGCGACCGGTATCGTCCGCCAACGCTCGACGACATCGGGTGCGGCGTCGACGGCCGGGGCGGCGTGAATGGCAACGGGCATCGCGCTCAACCTTTCTGCAATGTCGTGCTACCTGGCCGATCCCAGTTAACATCGCTCGGTGCAAGCCGCGCAGGCTCCGGTCGCTCGCTGCCGCTTCGATGTCGACCCGTATGCCGAGACGCTGGGACGTTCGCCTGCTGCGGCCATCGCATGCACCTGTCGGACGCCCGATGTTGAACCGTGCGACCGGCTAGCGAGCCTGCTCGGCTCTCTTGGAGCGCTGCCATATCCAGAGGATCGCGAGCACGACGAGGGACCCGAGGAACGCAGCGACAACGTCCCGCGCAGAGATTGCCACCGCGTCAAGGGAAGGCCAGAGGCCGAAAGCGCGAATGAGGAAGCCGCCCACGATGGCTCCGACAAGGCCGACGAGGAGGTTTCTCAGGATGCCGTAGCCCTTGCGGTCCCATTTGGTTGCAAATCCGGCGAGGGTCCCGCCGATCAGGCCGACGATGAGCCAGACGATGAGCTGATCGAGCGACGGCAATGCAGTTCTCCGCCAAGAAAGCCGACGAGCGCCTGAGGCCGTGCATCCGGGCCCGCCGAGGAAAGGACCTGGGCCTTTCGCCTCGGAAAGTAGTCGGCGACGACGGGTGGCGCAACCTGCCGTGTGCTCCGGCTCAGAAACCTGCCTCAGAAGGCCGTGGCGCCCGCATGGGAGGCGCGGTCAGCTTTGCGGACCGGACTACGCCCATGGCCTCCTGAAGCTCGGCCAGAGATCGTCCGCCGCGGTGGGCTGCGCTGCAGAAAGGGACCGAATTTGCCGTTCACGCCCTCTGGGCCGGTGGGCGGCGATGAAGGGGACGTCCATTCGACTCCCGACCGGGGTAACCTCCCTCCCTCTGCATCGCGAGTTCGGCGAAGGTCCGCGGCGGCCTCGTCGAGAAGACGCTGCGCCCGCTCTCCCACGGTCTTCGTGGGAGCATCGGCGGGGCGGCCGGTAAAATAGGATCGGACGGCCTCGACAGCGGCGGCGACAAGATCGTCCTTGGAGTTGAGGGCGTGTTGCATCGGCATATCCTCGCGTCGCGGTCCGGAGCATGTTGCCGGACCCCTCGCCGGGCAACGCTCCTGACCGCGCCCAGTCAAGGAGGAGCGACGTGTGTGACCGCATCGCCACAGGCGCATTGCGACTGTGCAAAGGGGAGGAAGCTTGACGGCTTTCGGCTTTGCCCTTCTGCCACGGCGTGGGCCCCGATCCAGCCCTTGGGCGAGCCTCGCCGAGGCAAGCCCGCCGCTCTTCTTGCGGCCCATGAGGCGGGACAGCTCTCTCCGGGTCAGCGGCTGGAAGTAGCCGATGGCCCTCAAAACGAGGCTCTCGGCGTTTCCGAGCCTTCGGGAGCATCCCTCGAGATGCGCCGGACCTTCGGTCCGGCGCTCCCCAGGATGAGGGAGTTGGGGGTTGAAATGGGATTGCCGAGTTGGACTTCTCAGATCGTCAGCGTTCCGGCCTTCGCGGCGGCGTAGCGCTCGCCGACCTTGCTCCAGTCGACGACGTTCCACCATGCCTTGAGGTAGTCGGGACGGCGGTTCTGGTACTTCAGGTAATAGGCGTGCTCCCAGACGTCGTTGCCGAGGAGGACGCGCTGTCCGTCCATGAGCGGCGTGTCCTGGTTCGGCTTCGTGACGAGGGCGAGCTTGCCCGTTCCGTCGACGGTCACGAACACCCAGCCCGAGCCGAAGACGCGGCCGCCCGCGGCGTTGAAATCCTCCTGAAGCTTCGCGAGGCCCGCCGAGATCGCGCTCGATCGCCGCCTTCACCTCGCCCGCCGGCTCGCCGCCGGAGCCGCCCATGATCTGCCAGAACATGGTGTGGTTGGCGTGGCCGCCGCCGTTGTTGCGCACGGCCGTGCGGATCGCCTCCGGCACGTCGCCGAGCTTGCCGAGGAGCTCGTGCAGGGGAACCTGGCCGATCTGCGGGTTCTGCGCCGCCGCGGCATTGAGGTTCGCGACGTAGGCGGCGTGGTGGCGGTCGTGGTGGATCTCCATGGTCTGGGCGTCGATGTGCGGCTCGTTCTTGCCCACCGGATAGGGCAGCGGATCGAGCTTGAAGGGGCCGCTCGGGGCCTGCGCGAAGGCGCGCCCGAAGGTGGCGCCGGCCGCGAGCGCGCCCGCTCCCGCGAGGAGACGGCGCCGGGTCAGGATGGTCATGCTTCACTCCCGCCTTGGTTTTCGATCGTCCCGGCGGATATAGGACCGCATGGGCGTCGGAAAAGCGAGGACCTGAGCGAATGCGGCGGCGGGCGGATCTGGTTCTGGTCGAGCGTGGCCTTTACGCGAGCCGCGCCCGCGCGCAAGAGGCGATCGCGGCCGGGCTCGTTTCCGCCGATGGCGGACCGGTGCGGCGCGCCTCCGACCTCATCGCCGCCGATGCCGCGATCGAGGCGCGCGAACCGCATCCATGGGTCTCCCGCGGCGGCATCAAGCTCGCCGCGGCCCTCGACGCCTTTTCCATCGACCCGCGCGGAAAAATCTGCCTCGATCTCGGTGCCTCGACGGGCGGCTTCACGGAGGTGCTGCTGGCGCGCGGCGCGGCGCGCGTCTATGCGGTCGATGTCGGCCGCTTCCAGCTCCACCCGAAGCTGCGCGGACAGGGCCGCGTCGTCAGCCTCGAGGGCACCGATGCGCGCGCCCTCGACCGCTCGCTCGTTCCGGAGCCGGTCGCCTGCCTCGTCGCCGACGTCAGCTTCATTTCGCTCCGCCTCGTCCTGCCGCCGGTGCTGCCGCTCCTTGCGGAGCACACCGACCTCGCGCTTCTCGTGAAGCCGCAATTCGAGGCGGGACCCGCGGACGTGAAGAAGGGCATCGTGCGCGACGAGGCGGTGCGCCGACGCGTCTGCCGCGAGATCGAGGGCTTCGTCGAAGCGCTGGGCCTTTCCCTGCTCGGCACGATCCCGTCGCCGATCGAAGGCGGCGACGGCAACCGCGAATACCTTCTCGGCGCGCACCGTGGCTGAACCTCTCCTCATCCTGCGCCTCGGTGCCCGCGGCGACGGCATCGCCGAGGACGGCACCTTCGTGCCGGGCGCGCTGCCCGGCGAGCGCGTGCGCGTCGAACGCGCGCGGGCGCGCGCGCATCTCGTCGCGATCGACGAGCCGTCACCCGATCGCGCCGTGCCGTTCTGTCCCTATGTTCCGCGCTGCGGCGGCTGCGCGACGCAGCACATGCGGCCGGCGCTCTATGCCGACTGGAAGCGCGGCATCGTCGCCGATGCCCTGCGCCGGGCGCGCCTCGATGCGGAGGTTGCGCCGCTCGTCGACGCGCACGGCGAGGGCCGGCGCCGCTTGACGCTGCACGCGCGCTTTTCGGAGGGCGGCCTTCGCGTCGGCTACATGGAGGCGCGCAGCCACGCCGTCGTCGCGATCGAGCGTTGCCCCATCGCCGAGCCGGGCCTTGCCGAGGCAGCGCCGTCCGTCGCGCGCGCCCTCGCCGAACGCCTCGCACGCGGAAAAAAGCCCCTCGACATCGTCCTCACGCGCAGCGAAGGCGGGCTCGACGTCGATGTCCGCGGGCACGGCCCCCTCGCCGACCGCGACCGCGTCGCGCTGATCGATCTCGCGAATGCCCTCGATCTCGCGCGCCTGTCCCTGCACGGCGAGATCCTGGTCGCGCGCCGGGCGCCGTTCTTCACGGTCGGCCGGGCCGTCCTCGTACCGCCGCCGGGCGGATTTTTGCAGGCGACGCGGGCCGGCGAGGAGGCGCTGTCGGCGCTCGTCCTCGAAGCCTGCGCCGGCGCGCGGCGCGTCGCCGATCTCTTCTGCGGCTCGGGCGCCTTCGCGCTGCGCCTCGCCGAGACCGCGCAGGTCGCCGCGTTCGAAAACGACGCTGCGTCCGTCGCCGCCCTCGACCGCGCGGCGCGCGCGACGCCGGGGCTGAAGCCCGTCGCGGCGACGGCCCGCGACCTCTTCCGCCGCCCGCTCCTCGTGCCGGAGCTCGACGGCCTCGACGTCGTCGTCCTCGACCCGCCCCGCGCCGGCGCCGAAGCGCAGGCCCGCATGCTCGCGGCGGCGAGGGTGCCTATCGTCGTCAGCGTCTCCTGCGACCCCGGCACCTTCGCCCGCGACGCTGGGATCTTCATCGCGGCAGGCTACCGGCTGGAACGGGTGGTGCCGATCGACCAGTTCAAATCCTCGCCGCACGTGGAGGTCGCCGGGGTGCTGCGGCGGGATGTTGCGAAGGGTCGGCATAGGGCTTGAACTGTCCGGCCGAGCGCCGTACATTATGAGGCATGGCTCGACCGCGACCCTCGCCCAAGCAGACGCAAGCTCGTGCCGCCCGGACGGAGCGGCTGGAAGCGCGCGTGTCCGCGGACCAAAAGGACCTTTTCGTCAAGGCCGCCGAATTGCAGGGCCGCACGCTGACCGATTTCGTCGTCGCGAGCGTGCACGAGGCCGCGATCCGCACGATCGAAGATATGCGCGTCATCCGTCTCGACGCCGCAGAAAGCCGCGCCTTTGCGGAGGCTCTGCTCGATCCGCGCGAGCCGAACGACCGCCTCAAAGAGGCCGCACGGCGCTATCGGGAGAAGTTCGGTCCGTGACGCCTTGAAGATCGAACCGCTCGACGATTCTCATGACCGGACATCGTTCTCGAGCGGAGTCGAAGCGCTCGACCGATATTTTCGAACAGGAGCCGGCCAGGACCCCCGCCGGCGGGTCGCTTCCTGTTACGTGCTGACGGACGGATCGGCGGTTCCGCTCGGATTTTACACGCTCGCCTCGACCTCCATTGCTCTTGCCAATCTTCCGACCGCGCTTGCGGCGCGTGTTCCGCGTTATCCGATCGTCCCGGCGACGCTCCTGGGGCGGCTCGCCGTCGACGCCGCTCATCGCGGCCGCGGCTACGGCCGGTCGTTGCTCCTCGATGCCCTCGCCCGCTCGCTTCGCAGCGACATCGCGACATATGCCGTTGTCGTCGATCCGAAAGACGACGCTGCGACCGGATTCTACGCGCAATACGGATTCGTCCCGCTCAAATCCGCCGGACCGAGGATGTTTCTTCCCATCGCGAAGGCGGCGTGGCTTTTCACCGGATAGGCGCGTCGGAGCCGGCCGTCGCGGCAGAACGCCCTACAGCCACCTCTTCCAGCGAAAGAACAGGTACGGCAGCACGGCCGAGACGATCATCAGCACGATCGCCAGGGGTAGCCGAGGTGCCACTCGAGCTCCGGCATCGCTTGAAGTTCATGCCGTAGATCGACGCGATGAGCGTCGGCGGCAGGAAGACGCACGGACATCGACCGAGAACAGCTTGATGATGTCGTTCTGCTCGATGGTGACGAGGCCGAGCGTCGCGTCGAGCATGAACTGCACCTTGCTCGACAGGAACGTCGCGTGCTCCTCGATCGACTGCACGTCGCGAAGCGCCGTGCGCCACTCGGCCTGGAAGCCTGAGGCGCCGCTGCGGCCGCGGCATCGAGGCGGAGAGGAAGAGCAGCAGGCGCTCGACCGACACCATGCTCTCGCGCACGTTCGAGATGATGTCGCCCTTGCGGCCGAGCGGCTGGATCAGGGCGGCGCGGAAGCCCGCCGCGCGGCGGGTGCCGGCGCGCTCGGTCTCGAAGACGTCGCGCGAGATCGTGTCGATGCGCTTGCGCCGACCGAGGCGCAGCATCTCCGCGGCGCGGTCGATGATCGTCTCGATCAGGCCGTCGAGCACCGCTTCGGGCTGGTGCCGGCAGCCGCCGGGCTTGGTGGCTCGCGTCATGAACATGAGAAGGCGCGCGGTTCGTCGTAGCGCACCGTGACGAGCGCCTTCTCGGTCAGGATGAAGGTGACGTCGGTGAGCTTCGGCGACTTCGTCTCCGAACTGGCAGAGGATGCGCGCCGTCATGTAGCGGGCGTCGTTCTCGCGGTAGAGGATCTCGGAAGGCTCGATATCGGCCATCTCCTCGCGGGTCGGGATCTCGATGCCGAGATGGCGCTCGACCCGCCGGTCCTCCTCGCGGCGTCGGCTCGAGCAGGTCGATCCAGACCGCGTCGGCCGGGATCGGCCTCGCCGGAGCCCGAGACGGCATGGCGAAGCTTGTTGCGGGCCTCGGGGCGGACGCCGTGGATCGATCAGCATGGCACGACGCGCTGCACGGTCAGGATGCGAGACCGGCAGGAACGCTGATCCGAGGGCGATGTCAGACCGCGACGCCTCAGACCCCGCCCTTCACGCGCCTGGCGGCGGCGGCTGTCGTCGGGCACGAAGAAGTCCGGCACCAGCGGCACCGAGGGATCGACGCGGTAGGGCGTGAAAGTCGGTGACGCCCTCGCCGGCCAGGAAGCTGTCGTCGATCAGGAAGTTGCCGTGAAGACTCTTCGCGCGGCTTCGGGAAGATCGCGTGGGCCGCGTCGGCGAGGATCTCCGGCGTGCGGCTCGCGCGCATGATCGCGTCGCCGCCGAGGAGGTTCTGGATCGGCGGCTCGTGGCGATGGTGGTGCGCGGCCAGAGCGCGTTGACGGCGATGCCGCTCGAGGCGCAGCTCGCCGGCGAGGCCGAGCACGCACAGGCTCATGCCGTATTTGGCGATGCGAATAGGCCAGGTGCGGCGCGAACCAGTTCGCCTTCATGTCGAGCGGCGGCGAGAGCATCAGGATATGCGGGTTCTCGGCCTTCTCGAGATGGGGGATGGCGTATTTCGAGACCATGAAGGTGCCGCGCGTATTGATCTGGTGCATCAGATCGAAGCGCTTCATGTCGGTCTGCGGCGTCGGCGTCAGGCTGATCGCGCTGGCGTTGTTCACGACGATGTCGATGCCGCCGAAGGCCTCGGCGGTCCTCGCGATCGCCTCCGCGACCGCTCTGCCTCGTCGCGCACGTCGACCATGCAGCGGCAGCGCCTTGCCGCCGGCCGCCTCGATCTCCTCGGCGGCGGTAGTAGATCGTGCCCGGCAGCTTCGGGTGCGGCTCGGCGGTCTTGGCCGCGATGGCGACGTTCGCGCCGTCGCGCGCCGCGCTTCAGGGCGATGGCGAGGCCGATGCCGCGCGAGGCGCCGGTGATGAAGAGGGTCTTCCCGTTGAGCGACATGCGGTCAGCTCGCGAGCGCCAGGGCGGCTTCGTCGACGGAAGAGGCGCCGTCCATCACCGTCTCCTCGAGGCCGCGCGCGCCGGTGGCGAGGTTTTCGGCGAAGAAGCGGCAGAGCGCGATCCGCGCCGGATGGGCGGGATCGGCGTCGCCCGCCGCCATCAGCGCCGCGGCCGCGAGCGCGCCGTCGGCGAGGGCAGCGCCGCCTTGCGCGAGCGCGAAGAGGCGCAGATACGGCGTCGCGCCGGCGAGCGCCTCCTCGCGGCGCGTTGCCGGCAAGCGCCTTCAGGAGCGCAGCTCGTGGCGCGGTCGAGGCTCTCGATCGCGGCGCGCAGGCGCGGCGCCGTCTGGCCGAAGGCGGGCGTCCCCTCCTTGACGAGGCGCACGGCCGTCGCCCGCATCGCGGCGATCCGCGCGCGCACCGTCGTGCCGCCGGAAAGCGGCAGCTTGCGCGTGACGAGGTCGATCGCCTGGATGCCGTTGGTGCCTTCGTAGATCGGCAGGATGCGCGCATCGCGCAGGTGCTGCGCCGCGCCGGTCTCCTCGATGAAGCCCATGCCGCCATGCACCTGCACGCCGATCGAGGCGACCTCGACGCCGATGTCGGTCGAAAAGGCCTTGGCGACCGGCGTCAGCAGGGAGGCGCGCTCGTGCGCGGCCTTCGCGCGGCCGGATCCGTCTCGCGCTGCGCGCGGTCGAGCGCCTCGGCGGTGATGAGGCAGATGGCCCGCGCCGCGGCGGTGAGCGCCTTCATGGTGCAGGAGCTTGCGGCGCACGTCCGGATGCTCGACGATCGGGCTCATGCCCTCGCCGGTCGCACCCGGCGCGCGGCCCTGCCGGCGCTCCGCGCGTAGGCCAGCGCCTGCTGGTAGGCGCGCTCGGCGATGGCGACGCCCTGGATGCCGACGGCGAGGCGGGCGTTGTTCATCATCGTGAACATGCAGGCGAGGCCCGCGATTCTCCTCGCCGATCGAGCCAGCCCGTCGCGCCGCCGTCGTCGCCGAAGACCATCGATGCAGGTCGGCGAGGCGTGGATGCCGAGCTTGTGCTCGATCGCCGCTGCAGCGCAGGTCGTTGCGGCTGCCGTCGGGCAGGACCTTCGGCACCAGGAAGAGCGAGATGCCGCGCGTGCCGGGCGGCGCGTCGGGGAGGCGCGCGAGCACGAGATGGACGATGTTGTCGGTGAGGTCGTGCTCGCCGTAGGTGATGAAGATCTTCTGGCCGGTGATGCGGTAGCTGCCGTCGCCCGGCCGGCTCGGCGCGGGTGCGCAGGGCGGCGAGATCGGAGCCGGCCTGCGGCTCGGTCAGGTTCATCGTCGCCGGTCCATTCGCCGGAGACGAGCTTGTCGAGATAGCGGCGCTTCAGGTCCTCCGAGCCGTGCGCGTGCAAGCGCCTCGATGCCGCCCATGGTCAGGAGCGGGCCGAGGCCGAAGGCGAGGCAGGCCGCGTTCCACATCTCGACGCAGCCGGAATTGAGCAGCATCGGCAGCCCCTGCCCGCCATGGTCGACGGGTCCGGCGAGCGCGTTCCAGCCGGCCTCGGACCAGGCCGCGATAGGTCTCCTTCCAGCCCGGCGGCATCGTGACCGCGCCGTCCTTCGAACGGCGTGCCGGCGGCGTCGCCGACGCGGTTCAAGCGGCGCGATGACGTCGCTCGCGAAGCGGCCGGCCTCGTCGAGGATCGTCTCGGCGAGATCGGCGGTGAGATCGCCCGCGAGACCGTCCGCGATCAGCGCGGTCGAGGCCGGCGACGTGGCGCATCGCGAAGGCGATCTCGGCGACGGGCGCGCGATAGCTCATGACATCCTCCCGCGACGCGCGTTGACGCCCATGCGTCGCGCGATTAAACCCGCATCGAGGCCACGGCGGCAGATTAGACGTGAACGCGCATCGGATCAAGGGGCGCTCGCCGGTGACCCGCCGCCTGCCGCCGAGCGCGGACGGCCTCGGCGAGGCGGCGGCGCTCCTGCGGGCCGGGCGGCTCGTCGCCTTCCCGACCGAGACCGTCTACGGGCTCGGCGCCGACGCGACCGATCCGCCGCGCCGTCGCGGGCATCTACGCGGCCAAGGAGCGGCCGCGCTTCAATCCGCTCATCGCCCACGTCGCCGATGCGCGACGCGGCCCGCCGCGAAGGGCGTCTCGACGACGCGGCCGCAGCGGCTCGCGCGGCCTTCTGGCCGGGGCCGCTGACCCTCGTCGTCCCGGCGGCGCGACTCTGCACGGTCTGCGACCTCGCCCGCGCCGGGCTCGACAGCCGTCGGGCCTGCGCGTGCCCGCCCATCCCTGTCGCCCAGGCGCTCCTCGCCCGCGTCGGCCGGCCGGTCGCGGCGCCGTCGGCCAACCGCTCCGGCCGCCTCAGCCCGACCGAGGCGGACCATGTCCTCGCCGATCTCGACGGGCGCATCGACGCGGTCGTCGACGGCGGCGCGGCGCCGGTCGGGGTCGAATCGACCATCGTCGCCTGCCTCGGCGGCGCGCCGCGCCTGCTGCGCCCGGGCGGCCTGCCGCGGGAGGCGATCGAAGCGGTGCTCGGGCGCACGCTCGCGGCGGCGGACGAGGCCGGCGCGCCGCTGGCGCCGGGCATGCTCGCCTCGCACTACGCGCCGCGGGCGCGCGTGCGGCTCGATGCGAAGGAGATCCGCCCCGGCGAGGCGGCGCTGCTGTTCGGGAGCGCCGCGCCGGCGGGCCTCGCGGACGCGCCCGCGCAAATGAACCTCAGCCCACGCGGCGACCTCGCCGAGGCGGCCGCCAACCTCTTCGCGGCCCTGCGCCGGCTCGACGCCACCGGCGCCGCGACGATCGCGGTCGCGCCGATCCCGGAACGGGCCTCGGCGAGGCGATCAACGACCGGCTCCGCCGCGCCGCGGCAGGGCGGTGAGGACGGGCGGTCGTGAAGATCGTGAAGTCGTAAGTCGTGCTTCGTGAAGTCGTAAAGTCGTGCTTCGTGAAGTCGTGATCTCGGGATGCTTACGACTTACGACCGACGACTTCACGACTTGCGTACCCCACGACCTCACGACCCACGACTCAGCCCGCCAGCTTCGTCGCGATCTGCGCGATGTGCCGGCCCTGGTAGCGGGCGCCGGCGAGGTCCTTTTCGCTCGGCTGGCGCTGGCCCTGGCTGCCGGCGATGGTGGTGGCTCCGTAGGGCGCGCCGCCGACGATCTCGTCGAGGGTCATCTGCTCCTGGAAGGCGTAGGGCAGGCCGACGATCACGAAGCCGAAATGCAAGAGGTTGGTGATGGCCGAGAACAGGGTCGTCTCCTGGCCGCCGTGCTGCGTCGCCGTCGAGGAGAAGACGCCGCCGACCTTGCCGACGAGGGCGCCCGATGCCCAGAGCGCGCCGGCGCCGTCCCAGAAGGCCGCCATCTGCGAGGCCATGCGCCCGAACCGCGTCGGCACGCCGACGATCACGGCGTCGTACTCGGCGAGTTCCTGCGGCGTCGCGACCGGCGCGGGCTGGTCGAGCTTGAAGTGGTTCGCCTTGGCGATCTCCGCCGGCACCGTCTCCGGCACCCGCTTCACCACCGCCTCGGCCCCGGCCTCGCGCACGCCGTCGGCGACCGCGTAGGCCATCGTCTCGATGTGACCGTAGCTTGAGTAGTACAGGACCAGAACCTTGGTCATCGGTGTCTCCGTTACGGAAAAAAGGACGGCATCGGAGATGCCGTCCGGGGAAGTGAGGTTTTCGGGGGAGAGGGGCGCCGCTCAGGCGGCCCTGAAGGCGGAGACCGCGGCCGCGGGCAGGACCGTCGGCTTCAGGGCGAAGGCGCCCTCGCCGGTCAGCACGTGCGAGACGGCGGCGACGACGAGGAACGCGGGATATTCCCAGCCGCCGTTCGCGGCGGTGAAGAGCCAGCCGTTCGGCACGTGCACGAGAAGCGCGCCGACGAGGACCGGGATGAGCGCGAGGGCGACGACCCGGCTGTAGACGCCGAGCACGATGGCGACGCCGCCGAGAAGCTCGGCAAGGACCGTCGGCCAGGCCAGAACCTCCGGGAAGCCCGCCTGCCCGAGGAAGGCGGCGAAGCCGGGGATCGTGAACACGACGTATTTCAGGAGCGCGTGGGCGATGAACATCAGGCCGAGGGCGACCCGGCTGACGAAAATTCCATAGGGAGCGAGGCGGGCGTCGATCATGGTGAAAATCCTCCATCGGTCCGAGGACCGGTCTTGGCGGACCTTGCCTTTCTCGCTTCTGCAAGGCTAGAGCTAAGTACGCAGCATTATCTTTGCGTGGATGCAAGCAGATGGCCTCCCTCCAGCATCTGGCCTGGGACGATTTCCGGCTCGTCAAGACGATCGCCGAGGCGGGCGGCCTCGCCGGCGCCGCGGAGCGGCTGGGCGTCAACCATTCGACGGTGTTCCGCCGCCTCGGCCAGATCGAGGAGGAACTCGGCGTCAAGCTCTTCGAGCGGCACCGGACCGGCTACGCCCTGACGCCGGCGGGCGAGGAGATGGCGGCCCTCGCCGAGCGCATGGAGGAGGACGTCGCGACCTTCGCGCGCAAGCTCGCCGGACAGCTCGTCACGCCGGCGGGCGAATTGCGCGTCACCACCAACGACACGCTCCTCGTGCATCTCCTGACGCCGATCTTTTCGCGCTTCACGAAGACCTGCCCGGACGTGCGCCTCGACGTGGTGCTTGACGAACCAGGCCCTGAACCTCTCGAAGCGCGACGCCGACGTCGCGATCCGCGCCACCGACAACCCGCCCGAGACGCTGGTCGGCCGCCGCGTCGCGACGATCGGCTGGGCGATCTACGGCCGCGGCGCCGATTTCCCGCAGCCCGGCGCGGTCGACCTTGTTCGGGCTCTACGACCGCGTCTGGGTGGCGCTCGGCGACAATTTCGCAGCCATGAAGGTGGCCCGCTTCGTGCGCGAGCGCAGTCGCGCCGGAGCGCATCGTCTACAAGATCAACACCGTGCTCGGCCTCGCCGAGGCGGTCGAGAGCGGCATCGGCATCGGCCCCCTGCCCTGCTTCATCGCGGATGTCCGCCCCGCCCTCGTCCGCCTGACGCCGCCGGAACCCGGACTTCTCGACCGGGCCTGTGGCTCCTCACCCACCCGGACCTGCGCCAATCGGCCCGCGTCCGCGCCTTCATGGACTTCGCCGCCGGCCGAGATCGCCAAGCAGCGAAGGATGATCGAGGGGCTGACGGCCTTCGCGGAGGACGAGAAGAAGCGGGCGTGAGGGACATGCTCGCTCGCCTCTCCCCGCTTGCGGGGAGAGGGAATGCAGCCCTACCCCACCTCCACCACCACCCGGCCGCGCACCTTTCCGGCGACGATCTCCGCGCCGGCTTCGATCACCCGCTCGAGCGGGATCGTCGGTCGTCATGGCGGCAAGCTTGTCGAGGTCGAGATCGGCGGCGAGGCGGCGCCAGGCTTCGAGGCGCAGCGGCTTTGGCGCCATCGTCGATTCGACGCCGAGGAGCGCGACGTTGCGCAGGATGAAGGGCGCGACCGTCGCCGGCAGGTCCATGCCGCCGGCGAGGCCGCAGGCGGCGATGGCGCCGCCGTATTTCGTCATCGACAGCAGGTTCGCGAGGGTCGTGCGAGCCGACCGAGTCGACGCCCGCGGCCCAGCGCTCCCTGGCGAGCGGCTGCACCGGGCCGGAGAGCTTCGTCGCGGTCGATGATCTCGGCGGCGCCGAGGCCCTTCAGGTAGTCGGCCTCCTGCGGCCGGCCGGTCGAGGCGATGACGTGCCAGCCGGCCTTGGCGAGAAGCGTCACCGCGACCGAGCCGACGCCGCCGGCAGCGCCGGTCACGACGACCGGCCCGCGATCCGGCGTCAGCCCGTGCCGCTCCAGAGCCATCACGCAGAGCATCGCCGTGTAGCCGGCGGTGCCGATCGCCATCGCCTGGGCCGGCGTCATGCCCTGCGGGCAGCGGGATCAGCCAGTCGCCCTTGACGCGGGCCTTCTCGGCATAGGCGCCGAGATGCGTCTCGCCGATGCCCCAGCCGTTCAGGACGACAGCGTCGCCCGGCTTGAAATCGGGATGCGAGGAGGTCTCGACCGTGCCGGCGAGGTCGACGCCGGGGATCATCGGGAAGCGGCGCACGACGGGCGCCTTGCCGGTGAGCGCGAGGCCGTCCTTGTAGTTCAGCGTCGAATGGCTGACGCGGACGGTGACGTCGCCGTCCATCAGGTCTGCTCTCGCCGAAGTCGCGCACGGCGACGGCCTGGCCCGTGTCGCGTCTTCTCGACGACGATGGCCTGAACGTCTCCATGCGATCTCACCCCTTGCGCTCGGCGGGGTTGTCGCCGCGCCGCGGCGCGAAGAGCAAGCGCGCGCGGCTCACTCGGCCGGCTGCAGCACCGGCGCCCGCGCCACCGGGCGCTCCTCGATCGGCAGGTTGATCAGCGCCGACAGGATGCCGAGGGCGACCGAGAGCCACCAGACGAGGTCGTAGCCTCCCGTTGCCTCGTAGAGGATGCCGCCGAGCAAGACGCCGAGGAAGCCGCCGACCTGGTGCGAGAAGAAGGCGAAGCCGTAGAGCATCGCCATGTACTTCGTGCCGAACATCAGCATCACGAGGGAGGAGGTCGGCGGCACCGTCGAGAGCCAGAGCAGGCCGATGGAGACGCCGAAGGCGATGCAGCTCGCGGGCGAGACCGGGATCATGACGAAGGCGGCGATGGCGACCGAGCGGCCGAAATAGATCCAGGCGAGGAGCCAGCGCTTCGACATCCGCGTCGACAGCCAGCCCGCGGAGAGCGAGCCGACGGCGTTCGCGAGGCCGATCGTGGCGAGGGTCCAGCCGCCGACCGAGGCGGACAGGCCGGCATCCTTCAGATAGGCCGGCAGGTGCGCGGTGATGAAGGCGAGCTGGAAGCCGCAGGTGAAGAAGCCGAGGACGAGGAGCACGTAGGAGCGGTGCTGGAAGGCCTCGCTCAGGGCCTGCCGGATCGACTGGTTGGCGATCGGCCGCGGGCCGCCCGCGGTCGGCGCGCCGGCGCCGGGCCTCGTCGCGAGGGCAAGCGAGAGCGGCAGCATGAAGAGCACCGTGCCGGCGAAGACGACGAGGGTCTGGTGCCAGCCGATGGCGTCGATGAGAACGTTGCCGATCGGCGGGAAGAGGAACTGGCCGAAGGAGCCGGCCGCCGTGCCGGCGCCGAAGGCGAGCGGCCGCCATTGTTCGGGCAGAAGCTTCGAGAAGGCGCCGAGCACGAGGTTGAACGAGCAGCCCGAAAGGCCGAAGCCGATCAGCACGCCGGCGCCGAGGTGCATCAGGCCCGGGGTCGTCGCATAGGCCATGACGACGAGGCCGGCCGCGTAAAGCAGCGCGCCGACGCAGAAGACGCGCAGGGTGCCGAAGCGGTCGGCGATGGCGCCGGCGAAGGGCTGGCCGAGGCCCCAGAGCAGGTTCTGCACGGCGATGGCGAGGGAGAACACGTCCCGCCCCCAGCCGTATTCGAGGCGTCATCGGGATCTGGAACAGCCCGGCCGAGGCCCGTGGCCCGAAGCCGATCAGGGCGATCAGGCAGCCGGCGAGGACGACGATTTCGGGCGAAACGCGACGCGCGGTGACGGACATGGGCAGCCCTTGCGTGGGCCGGCACGATACTGCGCCCCAGCCATCAAGAGAAACGCATCTGTGTAATTACACCCATAAGGAAACGGAATGGCTCGTCTCCCATAAGTCCGACTTGACCCACGCGATCTCATCCTGAGGAACCTTGGACCGTCAGGTCCAGGGTGTCTCGAAGGATGCTTCCAGAAGGCGCGGGCCTCCGAGCGCGGCTTCGCCTCTCCCCGCTTGCGGGGAGAGGGTTTCGGCTTTGCCGAAACAAGCGGAGCGAAGCGAAGCGGGGGTGAGGGGGCGGTGCAGAAAGAGGCGCCTTCCGCGCCGCAGCCCCCTTCTTCGTCGACGCCCCCTCACCCTCGCCTGCTGCGCAGGCTTGCCGCCTTCGGCGGCCCTCTCCCCGCAAGCGGGGAGAGGCGAGAGGCGGCGCCCTACCCTCTTCCCACCAGGGCGAGCCAGCCGTCCTCGTCGAGAACCTGAAGGCCGAACTCCTTCGCCTTTTCCAGCTTCGAGCCGGCGCCGGGGCCGGCGACGACGATGTCGGTCTTCTTCGAGACGGAGCCCGCGACCTTGGCGCCGAAGCGCTCGGCCATCGCCTTCGCCTCGTCGCGGGTCATCTTTTCGAGGGCGCCGGTGAAGACGACGGTCTTGCCGGCGACGGGCGAATCCGAGGCCGCATCTTCCAGGGGCTCGGGCGTCACCTCGCGCAGGAGCGCGTCGAGCATCTCCTCGTTGTGGCGCTCGCGAAAGAACTCGACGATCGCATCGGCGACGACCTCGCCGATGCCGCCGATGGCGGTGATCTCCGCAAAAGCCTCCGACTCGCGGTCGGCCGCCGCGAGCGCCGTCGCGCGCAAGGACTTCGAAGCTGCCGAAATGGCGCGCCAGGAGCTTCGCCGAGGTCTCCCCGACATGCGGGATGCCGAGCGCATAGATGAAACGGTTGAGCGCGATCGAGCGCCTCGCCGCGATCGCCGCAAAGAGATTCCTGGCGCTCGTCTCGCCCCAGCCTTCCCGGTCCGCGATGTGCTTCTTGCCGCGCGCGTCGCGGGCTTCGAGGGTAAAAATGTCCTGCGGCCGCACGATCATGCCCTCGGCATAGAACTCCTCGATGCGCTGCTCGCCGAGGCCCTCGATGTCGAAGGCAAGGCGCGAGACGAAGTGCTTCAGTCGCTCGCGCGCCTGCGCCGGGCAGATCAGGCCGCCGGTGCAGCGGCGCACCGAATCCTCCTTCCCGGTGCGCGGATTGACCTCGCGCACCGCATGGCTGCCGCAGGCCGGGCAGATCGTCGGGAATTCGTAGGGCTTCGCGTCCGCGGGGCGCTTCTCGAGGATGACGTCGATCACCTTCGGGATGACGTCGCCCGCGCGCTGCACGACGACCGTGTCGCCGACGCGGATGTCGACGCCGTTGCGGATCGGCTCGCCGTTGCCGCCGATGCCGCGGATGTAGTCCTCGTTGTGCAGCGTCGCATTCGAGACGACGACGCCGCCGACGGTCACGGGCTTCAGCCGCGCGAGCGGATTGAGCGAGCCGGTGCGGCCGACATTGATCTCGATCGCCTCGACGCTGGTGATTGCGTTCTGCGCTGGGAACTTGTGCGCCAGCGCCCAGCGCGGCGAGCGCGAGACGAAGCCGAGCCGGTTCTGCAGCGCGAGGTCGTCGACCTTGTAGACGACGCCGTCGATGTCGTAGCCGAGATTGGCGCGGTCGGTCTCGATGGCGTGGTACTGCGCGAGCAGCTCCTCGACGCTCGTGCAGAGGCGCATCAGCGGATTGGTCTTCAGTCCCCAATGCGAGAAGCGCGCGATCATGCCCGATTGCGTGTCCGCCGGCAGCGCGCTCATCTCGCCCCAGGCATAGGCGAAGAAGTGCAGCGGCCGTGAGGCGGTGACGGCGGGATCGAGCTGGCGCAGGCTGCCCGCCGCCGCATTGCGCGGATTGGCGAAGAGCGGCTTGCCGGCCGCCGCCTGGCGTTCGTTGATGGCGGAAAAATCGCGATGCGAGAGATAGATTTCGCCGCGGATCTCGGCGATCGCCGGCACGTCCTTGCCCTTCAGGCGTTCCGGAATGTCCTCGACCGTGCGCGCGTTCGCGGTGACGTCCTCGCCTTCGGCACCGTCGCCGCGGGTCGCGGCGGTGACGAGACGGCCGCCCTCGTAGCGCAGGCTCAGCGACAGCCCGTCGATCTTCGGCTCGGCCGTGATCGGCAGCGGCGCGTCGGGCGCAATCTGCAGGAAGCGGCGGATGCGCTCGACGAATTCGGCGACGTCCCCGTCGGCAAAGCCGTTCGAGAGCGACAGCATCGGCACCCGATGCCGCACCTTGCCGAATTTTTCGGACACCTTCGCGCCAACCTTGCGCGTCAGGCTGTCGCTGCCCTTGAGCTCCGCAAACGCCTCCTCCAGCGCCTCGTAGCGCCGGCGCAGGGCATCGTATTCGGCATCGGAGACCGTCGGCGCATCCTCGCCGTAGTAGCGCTCGTCGTGTGCCGCGATCTCGCGGCCGAGGGCCTCGTGCTCGGCCCGCGCATCGGCGGCGGACAGGTCGGACACGGGGAGAATGCGGGGCGCTTGCGAAGGGGCCATGGACGGGCTCGAGAAAAAGCGCCAGCACCATAGCGTTCGAGACGAGCATGGGAAGGGCGCAGGTTCGCCTCTCCCCGCTTGCGGGGAGAGGGTTCGGCCTGCGGCCAAACGAGCGGAGCGAAGCGAAGCGGGGGTGAGGGGACGGTGCCGGAAGAGGCGCCCGGCCGCGCCGCAGCACCTTCTTCTTCACCGCCCCCTCACCCTCGCCTGCTGCGCAGGCTTGCCGCCTTCGGCGGCCCTCTCCCCGCAAGCGGGGAGAGGTGAATCGCGCCTTTCGCTCCTACCTCACCGCCGCCTCCAGAAGCCTTGCTGCGGCGGCTCTCGCTTCTTCCGTGATCGTGGCGCCGGCGAGCATGCGGGCGATCTCCTCGCGGCGCGGCGAGGCGGCGAGCGGCATGACGCGGGTCGCGACGCGGTCGCTCCCCTTCACGCCCTCCTTGGCGATCAGGAAATGGCTCCGCGCCCGCGCGGCGACCTGCGGCGCGTGGGTCACGGCCATCACCTGGACGCCTTCCGCGAGGCGGGCGAGGCGCTGGCCGATCGCGTCCGCGACGGCGCCGCCGACGCCGGTGTCGATCTCGTCGAAGACGAGGGTCGGCGCCGAGCCGCGGTCGGCGAGCACGACCTTGAGCGCCAGCATGAAGCGGGCAAGCTCGCCCCCCGAGGCGACGCGCATCAGGGGGCCGGCGCGCGTGCCGGGATTGGTCTGCGCGAAGAAGGCGACGCGGTCGAGGCCCGCCGCATCCCGGCTCGCCTCGTCGACGGCGATCTCGGTGATGAAGCGGGCCCGTTCGAGCTTCAGCGGCGGCAGCTCCGCCCCGACCGCGGCGTCGAGGGCCTTGGCGGCCTTTTTCCGCGCGGCCGAGAGGGCCTTGGCGGCGGTCAGATACGCCTTCTCGGCGGCGCCGAGCGCCGCGTCGAGGGCAGCGAGGCGCTCCTCGCCGGCATCGATCGCGAACACCTCGCCGCGATAGCGCTCGCCGAGGGCGGCGAGCTCGTCCGCCGCCACGTCGTACTTGCGGGCGAGCGCCCGCAGCGCGAACAGGCGCTCCTCCGTCCGTTCGAGGTCGCGCGGGTCGAACTCGGTCGCGCGCAAGGCGGTCTCGAGGGCGGCGCGCGCCTCGTCGACGGCGATGAGGGCGGCGTCGAGAGCGCGAACGCTCGGATCGACAAGGGACGGCGCCTGGGCGCCGCGCCGTTCGAGCTTGCGCAGGGCCGCCGCGAGGACCGGCACCGGCGAGGCGGAACCGGCGACGACGTCGTAGGCGTCGCTGAGTTCGCCCGCGATCTTCTCGGCCTGCATCATGACGAGGCGGCGCTCGGCGAGGGCCGCTTCCTCCCCCGGTTGCGGCGCGAGTTCGGCGAGTTCGGCGACGGCGTGGCGCAGGAAATCGGCCTCGCGGCGGGCGCGCTCGATGAGGGCCCGGTGCGCGGACAGGTCCGCCCGCGCCGCCCGGACCTGCCGCGCCGCCTCCGCCGTCGCCCGGACCTTGCCGCCGTGGCCGCCGAAGGCGTCGAGAATCGCCCGGTGGCTTGCCGGGTCGACGAGGGCGCGGTCGTCGTGCTGGCCGTGGATTTCGACGAGGGCGGAGCCGATCGCGCGCAGGACCTGCACGCTCACCGGCTGGTCGTTGACGAAGGCGCGGGTGCGCCCGTCCGCGAACTGCACGCGGCGCAAAATGAGGTCGCCGTCAGTATCGATCTCGGCTTCGGCCGCGATCCGCCGGGCCGGATGCTCGGGCGGCGAATCGAACACCGCCGTGACCTGCCCCTGCGCCTCGCCGTGGCGCACGAGGGAGCCGTCGCCGCGGGCGCCGAGGGCAAGGGTGAAGGCGTCGAGGAGGATGGACTTGCCGGCCCCGGTCTCGCCCGTGAGGACCGACAGGCCCTCGCCGAATTCGAGGTCGAGCCTGTCGATCAGGACGATGTCGCGGATCGCCAACTGAACCAGCATGAGGGTCCCTTGTCGGCTACCCCGTCCTCTGGCCGACCTTGGGAATGCCGCGGAACGCCTTGCTGATCCAGGATTCGCTGTTCTCGTAGGGCTCGACGCCGCCGGAGCGCACGAGGGCGAAGGCGTCCTTGTACCAGGGACTGTCCGGGAAGTTGTGGCCGAGCACCGCCGCCGCGGTCTGCGCCTCGGGCACGATGCCCATCGCCATGTAGCACTCGGTGAGGCGCTGCAGCGCCTCCTCGACGTGGCGCGTCGTCTGGTACTTCGCGACGACGCTGCGGAAGCGGTTGATGGCGCCGGTGTAGTTGCGCTTCTGGAGGTAGAAGCGCCCGACCTCCATCTCCTTGCCGGCGAGCTGGTCGCGGGCGACCTGGATCTTCTGGCGGACGTCGCTCGCATATTCCGACTTCGGATAGCGGTCGACGAGCTCCTGGAGCGCGACGAGGGCCTTTTCGGACTTGTCCTGATCCCGGTAGATGTCGGGGATCTGGTTGTAGTTCGACATCGCGAGCAGGTACTGCGCGTAGGGCGCGTCGGCGCTGGCGGGATGAAGCTGGAGGTAGCGCTTCGCGGAGGTGATCGCCTCCTCGTAGGCGCCGCCCTCGAAATTCGCGTAGGCCTGCATCAAAAGCGCCTTGCGCGACCATTCCGAATAGGGCGCCTGCTTCTCGAGGTCGCCGAACTTCTTCGCGGCGCCGGTGAAGTCGCTCTTCTGGATGCGGGCGAGACCGTCGTTGTAGAGCGCCTCGGCCGGCACCTCGGGGACGATCTCGGGCTTGTAGCTGTCGCTCTTGTCGAAGGGGTTGAGCGAAGACAGGGTGTCGCAGCCGGCAAGCGCGAAGCCGCAGGCGAGGAGAAGGGCGGCGCGGACGGTGGCGGTTCTTGCCCTTGCGGTAGCCATCGCGGCCATCATGCGGTGCCGGTCCTTTCAGAATCCTGAAGCGCGTCGTGTGACATTGCTCGATCGCTCTTTACCCCAACCGGGAGGGAAGAGCCAAGCCCACATCGCCGCGCAGCGTTCCCGCCGGGCCGGCCGCAGCCGGGATGCCGTTCAGTGGATCTCGGGGGCGAAGGCCGGGACGGCGATGCCGTTGCCGAGTTCCGCGTAGCCCGTCTCGCGGCGCGTGCCGACCTCGACGAAGGCATAGTTGGCGCGGCTCGAAAACAGCGCCTGGACGACCGCGAAGTTGAGCCGGTGGCCGCCGCAATAGGCGCGGTAGGTGCCGAGCAGCGGGAAGCCCGAGAGGGCGAGGTCGCCGACCGCGTCGAGGATCTTGTGGCGGACGAACTCGTCCGTGTAGCGCAGGCCTTCCGGATTGATGATGCCGTCGTCACCGATGGCGACGGTGTTCTCGAGGGAGGCGCCGAGCGCGAAGCCGGCGCCCCAGAGCTTCTCGACGTCGCGCATGAAGCCGAAGGTGCGGGCGCGGGAAATGTCGCGGCGGAAGACGCTCGGCGAGAGGTCGACGGCCCGGTGCTGGCGGCCGATGGTCGGGTCGGTAAAGTCGATCTCGACGTCGAGGCGGAAGGCGCGCTCGTTCGGCAGGAGCTCGGCGAAGGCCTTGCCCTGCGCCACGCGGACCGGCTTCAAAACCTTCAGGTAGCGGCGGGCGGCGCCCTGGGTGACGATGCCGACCTGGTCGATCGCGTCGATGAAGGGGGCGGAGCTGCCGTCGAGGATCGGAACTTCGGCGCCGTCGATCTCGACGAGGACGTTGTCGACGCCGAGGCCGGTGAAGGCCGCCATCAGGTGCTCGATGGTGGCGACGGCGCCGCTCTCACGGTCGCCGATGACGGTGCAGAGCTCGGTGGCGGTGACGGCGAGGTGCCGCGCGTCGATGAGGCGGTCGCGCCCGCCGGGCAGGCCGGTTCGGAGGAAGGCGATGCCGTGACCCGCTTCGGCCGGGTGGAGGGTGATCTTGACCTCGTCTCCGGAATGGACGCCGACGCCCGTGAGAGAGATCGCTGCGCGAAGCGTGGTTTGCTGGCTCTGCTTCATTACTCTCAACCCTGGCAAAAATCTTCCGATCGGCCCTTGGAAGAACCGATGTTCCCGCCTGAAGTTTTTCGCCTGACCCGCGACGCCCGTTCGTGCCGAGCGCCTTGCTTATGTCTTAGGCTGCACATTAGTCAGCCGAACGGCGGAGGCCAAATCACGCTTTCTTTCTCTCTGTTACAGCCGGGAACCTTTTACCGATTCCTGTAAGTAACTGATATGGTTAACGATTCCAAAACGCGAAAACCCCGGGCGGAGGCCGCCCGGGGTCGATTGCAACAATCGTGGATGCGCCTCGTAACGCTCTATCAGTTCGCCTGTCGCCGCAGGAAGGCCGGAATCTCCAACTGGTCCTCGTCGGTGACGCGCGGCGGCGCCGGCGAGCGGCCCTGCGGGTCGAGCTGGCCCTGCGCCGGCCGGTAGCCCTGCTGGGCCGCGGCCTGGCGCTTCGCGTATTCCGCGTGGACCGGCGAAATCGGCGGCCGCGGCGCCTCGACGGGGACGCGGGGCGCCGGCGCTTGGGCTTCCGGCGCCTCGTGGGCCGGGGCCTCCTCGCGGCGGCCGAAACCGACCGTGGCGAGACGCTGCAGAAGCGTCATGCGCTTCTCGGGATGGGCCTCGGCGTCGGCCTGGCGGGCGCGGATCTGGTTCTGCGCCGGCATCGGCAGTTCGTCGACCCGCGGCATCCGCGGCGTGCGCACGGTCGTCCGCTCCGCCGCCGGCGGAATGTAGGGCTGTGCCGCCGGATCGTCGCGGCGGCTCGGCTCGGGGCCGGCCGGCTCGAAGACGGCCGCCTGCTTCGGCTGCGTCGGCGTCAGCACGACGTCGTTGTGATGCACCGGCGCCTCGAAGGGCAGCGACGGGGCGGCTGCCGCGGCCGGACGGGCGGCCTCGCCCTGCGCCGCCGGGCGCAGGTTCGGGACCGGCTGATGGTGCACGATGCGCGTCCGCGCCTCGGCCCGCAGGCGCTCGGCGACCTCCGAGATGCGCTGCTCGGTCGAGATCAGCTCGCCGTTCTTGGCCAGCACCTCGTGATCGATTCCGGTCGCGACGACGGAAACGCGCACGATGCCTTCGAGGCTCTCGTCGAAGGTCGCGCCGAGAATGATGTTGGCGTCCTGGTCGACCTCCTCGCGGATGCGGGTCGCGGCCTCGTCGACCTCGTAGAGGGTGAGGTCGTTGCCGCCGGTGATCGAGATCAGGAGCCCGCGTGCGCCCTTCATCGAGACGTCGTCGAGGAGCGGGTTGGCGATCGCCGCCTCGGCGGCGCGCATGGCGCGCTTGTCGCCGGAGGACTCGCCCGTGCCCATCATCGCCTTGCCCATGTTGCGCATGACGGCGCGCACGTCGGCGAAGTCGAGGTTGATGAGGCCTTCCTTCACCATCAGGTCGGTGATGCAGGCGACGCCCGAATAGAGCACCTGGTCGGCCATCGCGAAGGCGTCGGCGAAGGTCGTCTTCTCCGTCGCGACGCGGAACAGGTTCTGGTTCGGGATCACGATCAGCGTGTCGACCGATTGCTGCAATTCGCCGATGCCGGAATCGGCGAGGCGCATGCGGCGCACGCCCTCGAACTGGAAGGGCTTCGTGACGACGCCGACGGTCAGGATGCCCATCTCGCGGGCGCAGCGCGCGACGACGGGCGCCGCGCCGGTGCCTGTGCCGCCGCCCATGCCGGCGGTGATGAAGACCATGTGCGAGCCCGAGAGCTGGTCGCGGATCTCGTCGATCACCTCCTCCGCCGCGGCGCGGCCGACTTCCGGCTGCGAGCCGGCGCCGAGCCCTTCGGTGACTTGCAGGCCCATCTGCACGATGCGCGGGCACTTCGAGGAGGACAGAGCCTGCGCGTCCGTGTTGGCGCAGACGAACTCGACGCCGTCGAGGCCCGAGACGATCATGTTGTTGACCGCATTGCCGCCAGCGCCGCCGACCCCGAAGACCGTGATGTGCGGCTTGAGTTCCCGGATGTCCGGGGCTTGCAGATTGATTGCCATGACTGTCTCGCCCTCTCGTGGCCTTCGTTGTCGTGGCGCCCCGGCCGGCGCCGTTCAGGGTGAACTCCGACCGGCGGCCGCCACGCCGCCGGCGCTACTCAGAAACTCTCGCGAATCCAGCGGCCGACCTTCGAGATGTAGCCGCCATCCGTTCCCGTGCCCTGGAAGATCCCGCCGGAGCGGGGCTCGAAATATTCAGCGTGCGCGACCTGCGGATAGACGAGCATGCCGACGACCGCCGAAAAGGCCGGGCCCTTCGCCGCTTCGGGCAGGCCCCGGATGCCGAGCGGCCGCCCGACCCGGACCTGTCCCTGCAGGATGCGACGCGCCGTTTCCGGCAGGCCGACGAGCTGACTCGCGCCGCCGGTCAGCACCACGCGCCGCCCCGCCTGGGCCGCAAAGCCGGCGCGGCGCAGACGGTCGCGCACGAGTTCGACGATCTCCTCGACGCGCGGCTTGACGATGCGCGTCAGGTGCGATTTCGGCAGATGGTTCGGGACGTCGCGCTCGTCCTCGTCGACCTGGGGCACGGAGATCATGTCGCGGTCGTCCGAGCTCGACACGATCGCCGAGCCGTAGAGCGTCTTCAGGCGCTCGGCGGCGGAGACCCGCGTCGTCAGCCCGCGGGCGACGTCCATCGTCACGTGATGGCCGCCGACGGCGATGGCGTCGACATGGACGAGGTGGCCGCCGGCGAAGACGCCGACGCTCGTCGTGCCGCCGCCGAGATCGACGACGGCGCAGCCCATCTCGGCCTCGTCGTCGACGAGGGCTGAGAGGCCCGCAGCGTAGGGCGTCGCGACCACCGCCTCGATGCCGAGATGGCAGCGCTCGACGGCGAGCATGAGGTTGCGGGCCGCCGCGGCCTCCGCGGTGACGACGTGGAGGTCGACGCCGAGGCGCTCGCCCATCATGCCTTCCGGGTCGACGATGTTGTTCTGCCGGTCGAGGGTGAATCCGGTCGGCAGCGCGTGCAGCACGGCGCGGCCCTGGCGCTGGTTGTGGCCGCTCGCGGCGTCGAGGACGCGGTGGATCTCGGCCGCGCCGACGGTGCCGCGCACCGGCACGTGCGCCTCGAAATGCTCCGAGCCGATGCGCCCGCCGGTGAGGTTGACGATGACCGACTGGATCTCGACCTTCGCCATCCGCTCGGCGGCATGGATCGCCTGCCGGATCGCCGTCTCGGCGGCTTCGAGGTCGACGATGGCGCCGCCCTTGAGGCCCATCGAGCGCTGGTGGCCGATACCGACGATGCGGGCGAGGTGGGTGCGGCCGCGCAGGGCGTCGCTCGGATCGACCGGCTGCAATTCCGCGACGACGCAGACGACCTTGCTCGTGCCGACGTCGAGCACGGACAGGGTCGCGCTCTTGCGCGCGGACAAAGGCTTCAGCCGCGGTGGCAGGCCGTGACGCGACGCACTCACGTGTCGACTCCCTTGCCGCGGACCGGCTTCTTCTTGAGGGCTTCCGCCCGCGCGGCGGCCGCCTCCTCGGTGAGGCGGACGACGATCCGGTCGGACATGCGCAGATCGACGGCGAGCACGTCCTTCTCGAGGATGCGCTGGTCCCGTTCGAGCTTGACGAGGCGGGCCATCGCATCGCTCGCGCCGAGCTCGGGCAGGCGCACGTCGAGGCCGTTGTCGATCTTGAGCGTCCAGCGCCGGCCCGAGACGAGGGTGCCGGCACGGATGCGGTTCTTCAGCGGGCCGGCGGCCTCGACGAGGGCGAGGTATTCCTTCGTGCGCGTGTTCGCCTGTTCGCCGACGACAAGCGGCAGGTCGGCGAAGCGGTCGTCGTGCATGCGGTCGATGACCGTGCCGTCCGCGGCGATGACGAAGAGTTCGCCGTTGAGCTGCCAGAGCCCGTAGGGCTTGCGCTCGGTGAGGGTGACGACGAGCTCGTGCGGATAGAGCTTGCGTACGGCGGCGGTCTTGATGAGCGGCACCTTTTCGAGCCGCTCGCGGACCTCGCCTGCGCTGAGGAACACCAGCGAGAGCCTGTCGCTGAGCCCCGCCGCCGCGAGCACCTCGCTCTCGCGCATCTGGGCGATGCCGGAGATCGTCACCTTCTCGAGCCCGAGCCCGACGAGGCGGCCGAGGGCGTGATGCGGCTCGCCGTAGCGGCGGTAGACCTCGTCGAGGTGGCCGCCTTCGGACAGGCCGACGGCGAGGATGCCGGCGAAATAGGCGACCGCCAGGCTGCTGCCGAGGAAGCGCGGCAGGCGCCGCGCGAGGGGGACCGAAACCGAGCGCCGGCGCTTGAAGCGCGGCAGGCGGAAGAGCAGGGGATTGGGACGTCGGGACGGGAAGCTCGGAGGATGCGGGGCGCGGGCGACCGCGACGCCGGCCGGGAAGGCCGTCAGCGGTTCAAGGTAGCGTCCTCCACCATCCATCGCACAAGCTCGCCAAACGTGTAGCCCGCATGGGCCGCCAGTTCGGGCACCAGGCTCGTCTCGGTCATGCCGGGCTGCGTGTTGACCTCGAGCACGGCGAGGACACCGGTTCCTCCCGGTGTGTCGTCGTATCTGAGGTCAGCGCGGCTGACGCCCCGACAGCCGAGCGCTTGATGCGCCGTGAGGGCCAACTCTTGAACCTGTTGGTAAATATTCGGTGAAAGTTCTGCCGGCAGGACGTGAATCGATCCGCCTTTCACATACTTGGCGTCGTAGTCGTAGAAGAGGCCCGTGGCGGGCTTGATCTCGATCACGCCGAGGGCCTTGCCGCCCATCACGGCGCAGGTCAGTTCGCGGCCGGGAATGTAAGTCTCGGCAAGGACTTCGTCGCCGTACGGCCAGTCGTCCCGGGTGAGTTCCTGGGGCGGGTGCGTGCGCTCCTCGCGGACGATGATGACGCCGACGGAGGAGCCTTCGCAGACCGGCTTGACGACATAGGGGGGCGGCAGGACGTGGCGTTTCGCGGCCTCGAAACGGTTAACGACCAGCCCCTGCGGCACCCGAACCCCCGCCGCCTGCATGATCAGCTTCGCCTTGTCCTTCTGCATCGCAAGCGCCGAGGCGAGCACGCCCGAATGGGTGTAGGGGATTCGCAACACCTCGAGCAGGCCCTGGATGGTGCCGTCCTCGCCGACCCGCCCGTGCAGGGCGTTGAAGGCGACGTCCGGCCGCGTCGCCTGCAGGACCACGGCGATGTCGGCATGGACGTCGATCGGCGTGACGCGATAACCTTGCTCCTCGAGCGCCCGGCAGCAAGCCCGCCCGGTCGACAGGCTGACCTCCCGCTCCGCCGACCAGCCGCCGAGGAGAACCGCTACGTGTTTGGGCATTCGTGGCTCCTTGGGGAGGGGAGTTGGTCGTGAGTAGTGAGTAGTGAGTAGTGAGTAGTGAGTGGTGAACAGCGGGTTCACTCACCCCTGTTCACGACCCACGACCCACTACTCACGACCGACTCCTTCCCCCACCCTCCTGATCTCCCACTCCAGCATCACCCCCGACGTCTCGCGCACGCGCCGGCGGACCTCTTCGCCGAGGGCTTCGATGTCCGCCGCGGTGGCGCCGCCGTGGTTGATCAGGAAATTGCAGTGCAGCTCGGAGACCTGTGCCTTGCCGCGGAAGAGGCCGCGGCAGCCGGCGGCGTCGATGAGCTGCCAGGCTTTTCCGCCCGGCGGGTTCTTGAAGGTCGAGCCGCCGGTGCGCGTGTTGACCGGCTGCGTCGAGGAGCGCGCCTCGGTGATCGCGTTCATCTCGGCGAGAATCGCGGCGGGCTCGCCAGCGCGGCCCTCGAACAGCGCCTTGGTGAAGATCACGTCCTCCGGCACGGCGGTGTGGCGGTAGGTGAAGCCCATCTCGGCATTCGTGAAGGAGACGGTCGCGCCCGCCCGCGTCAGGCCGCACGCCTCGACGAGCACGTCCTTCGTCTCGCCGCCATAGGCGCCGCCGTTCATGCGCAGCGCGCCGCCGATGGCGCCGGGAATGCCGCGCAGGAACGACAGGCCGGCGATGCCCGCCTCCGCGGCCGCCCGCGCCACCTTGACGTCCGGCGCGCCGGCGCCGGCGCGGACGCGGAGCCCCGGCTCGATCGCGATGTCGGAAAATGCCTTGCCGAGGCGGATGACGATCCCCGCGATGCCGCCGTCGCGAACCAAAAGGTTCGAGCCGAGCCCGACGACGAGCACCGGCATCGCTGCGTCGAGACCGGCCAGAAAGAGCGCCAGATCCGCCTCGTCGGCGGGCGTAAAGAGCACCTGCGCCGGACCGCCGGTGCGGAACCAGGACAAAGGCGCCGTCGGCGCGTTCGCTTCGAGCGTGCCGCGAAGCGTCGGCATCGCGGCGCGCAGATCCGGGACGATGTCGTCGAACAGGCGCGCCGACCCGCTCACGGATGCACGCCTTCCTCTTCGCCTCTCCCCGCTTGCGGGGAGAGGGCCGCCGGAGGCGGCAAGCCTGCGCAGCAGGCGAGGGTGAGGGGGCGTCTCCGGAAGAGGCGCCGCGTCGGCGAAGGGCGCCTCTTTCTGCACCGCCCCCTCACCCTCGCTTCGCTTGGCTCCGCCGGTTCGGCCGAAGGCCGAACCCTCTCCCCGCAAGCGGGGAGAGGCGATGGCGCGCCGTTCGAACGCATCACGCCGCCTTCTCGCCGAGCGCTTCGAGTTCGCCCGGCAGCGCGTAGGCCCATTGCGTGATGTTGCCGGCGCCGAGGCAGATGACGTAGTCGCCGGGCTTGGCGATGCCCCTGACGAGGCCGGCGAGGTCCTCCGAGCGCTCGAGCGCGATCACGTTGCGATGGCCGCGTGATTTCAAGCCCTGCACGAGAGAATCGCGGTCGGCGCCGGGGATCGGCTGCTCGCCCGCGGCGTAGACCGGCGCGACGATAACCGCGTCGGCGTCGTTGAAACAGGTGCAGAACTGGTCGAACAGCGTGTGCAGGCGCGTGTAGCGGTGCGGCTGCACGATCGCGATGACCTGCCCGTCCGTCGAGGCGCGCGCGGCCCGAAGCACCGCGGCGATCTCGACCGGGTGATGGCCGTAATCGTCGAAGATCGCGACGCCGTTCCAGTCGCCGGTGCGGGTGAAGCGGCGCTTGACGCCGCCGAAGGCAGACAGGGCGCGGCGGATCGCGTCGTCGCCGACGCCGAGCTCGTGCGCGACGGCGATCGCGGCGGTGGCGTTGAGCGCGTTGTGATGGCCCGGCATCGGCATGACGAGGTCGCGGATCGCGATCTCGCCGCGCTTGCGGTCGCGGATGAGCACGCCGAACCGGCTCTTGCCGCCGCGCAGGTCGATGTCGATCAGGCGCACGTCGGCTTGCGGGTTCTCGCCGTAGGTGATGAGGCGGCGGTCCTCGATATGGCCGACGAGATCCTGCACCGTCGGATGATCGATGCACATCACCGCGAAACCGTAGAACGGGATCGAATCGATGAAGGAGCGGAAGGCGTCCTTGATCGCGTCGAAGGTCTTGAAGTGGTCGAGATGCTCGGGATCGATGTTGGTGACGATGGCGACGTCCGCGGGCAGCTTCAGGAAGGTGCCGTCCGATTCGTCCGCCTCGACCACCATCCACTGCCCCTCGCCCATGCGGGCATTGGTGCCGTAGGCGTTGATGATGCCGCCGTTGATGACGGTCGGATCGAGGCCGCCGGCGTCGAGCAGGGTCGCGACGAGGGAGGTCGTCGTCGTCTTGCCGTGCGTGCCGGCGATGGCGACGCACGACTTGAAGCGCATCAGCTCGGCCAGCATCTCGGCCCGGCGCACGACGGGCAGGCGCTTCTCGCGCGCCGTCAGGAGTTCCGGATTGTCGCGCCGGATCGCCGTCGAGACGACGACGATCTCGGCGCCGTCGATGTTTTCGGCCTTGTGCCCGATGAAGGTGCGGATGCCCTTCTCCTCGAGGCGCTTGACGTTGTAATTGTCGGCGGCGTCCGAGCCCTGAACGGTGTAGCCGAGATTGTGCATGACCTCGGCGATGCCGGACATGCCGATGCCGCCGATGCCGATGAAATGGATGGGGCCGAGCTGCGGCGGGAGCTTCATCGATCGTCTTTCCTGGTCTTGGCGGCGAGACGAAGGACCGCCTCCGCGAGGCGCTCCGCCGCGTCCGTCGTGCCTGCGCTCTTCGCCGCTGTGGCGGCGCGGGTCAAGCGTCTCGGCTCGGCGAAGAGGCCCGCGATCTCCTTCGCCAGGCGCTCGGGCGTGAATTCGGGCTGCAGCAAGACGATCGCGGCGCCGATCTCGCCGAGGCTTTGCGCATTCGCGGCCTGGTCCTGATCGAGGGCGCCGGGCAAGGGCACGAGGATCGCGGGCCGGCCGATCGCGGCGAGTTCCGCGACGGTCGAGGCGCCGGAGCGCGCGACGACGAGGTGCGCCTCGGCGATGCGTTCCGGCAGGTCCTTGAAAAAGGGCTGCACGTCGGCCGGCACGGCAAGCTTCGAATAGTGTTCGCGCACGCGAAAAAGGTCCTCCTCGCGGGCCTGCTGCGTCACGGTCAGGTGCGGCCGCATGGAAGCGGGCAGGAGCGCGACCGCGTCCGGCACGATGTCGCTCATCACCCGGGCGCCCTGGCTGCCGCCGAAGACGAGGAGGAGCATGGTGCCGCCGGCCGGGGCATAGGACCGCGACGCCGCCGCGATCACGGCGGGGCGGACCGGATTGCCGGTGTGGAGCCGCTCCGCCTTCGCGCCGGCCGGAACGCCGCGCACCTGCGGGAAGCCGGTCGCGATGAGGGACGCGAAGCGCGCCAGCAGCCGGTTGGCGCGGCCCATGACCGCGTTCTGCTCGTGCAGGACGACCGGGATGCCGAGCCGCGACGCCGCGAAGAGCGGCGGCACCGTCGGATAGCCGCCAAAGCCGACGACCGCCGCCGGCCTCAGCCGGCGCAGCGGCGGCAGCGCCTTCAGGACGCCGCGGCCGAGAACGAGGGCGGCCTTCGCCATCTGCGGCACGGAGCGGCCGGACGGCGTCGCGGAGGGGATCTCGATCACCTCGTCGGCCGGAAACCCGCCGGAGAGGGCGCCGACGCGGGCATCCGTCGCGAGCACGACGCGGGCGCCTCTCGCGCGGAGGGCGATGGCGAGGGATTCGGCCGGGAAGAGGTGGCCGCCGGTGCCTCCGGCCGAAAGCAGGATGAGCGGCTCGCTCATCCGTGCCGCCAGCCGGGCACGCCGTCGAGGGTCTCGGAGCGCGGCCGGCGGCGCGTCAGCGCGATCAGAAAGCCCATGCCGAGGGCGAGCGAGAGGAGCGAGGAGCCGCCGTAGGAGATGAACGGCAGCGTCATGCCCTTCGCGGGCATGAGGTGCACGTTGACCATCATGTTGATCGCCGCCTGCAGGCCGAACATCAGGATGAGGCCGGTCGTCGCGAGGCGGCAGAAGGTATCCTCGTTGCGCCGCGCCAGCAACAGCCCGCGCAGGACGATGAAGGCGAACAGCGCCAGGAGGACGAGGCAGACAACGATGCCGAACTCCTCCGCCGTCACGGCGAAGATGAAGTCGGTGTGCGCGTCCGGCAGGATGCGCTTGACGGTCCCCTCCCCCGGCCCGCGGCCGAGCCAGCCGCCCTTGGCGAAGGACTCGATCGCGGTGTCGACCTGGAAGGTGTCGCCGGAGGACTTGTCGAGGAAGCGCTCGATGCGGTCGCGCACGTGCGGCAGGAACTGATAGGCCGCGACGATGCCGACGAGCCCGGCGCCGCCGAGGCCGAAGACCCAGAACCAGTGCAGGCCGGCGACGAAGAAGAGCCCGCACCAGACGATCGTCACGAGCATGGTCTGGCCGAAATCGGGCTGCAGGATCAGCGGCACGATCGTCGCCGGCAGAAGCAGGAGCGCGAGGAACGCGCCCGGCATGTCCTTGCGCTTCGAGCCCTCCGAGAAGGCCCAGGCGGCGATGACGACGAAGGCCGGCTTGACGAATTCGGAGGGCTGCACGCCGATGCCCCCGAGCATGATCCAGCGGTGCGCGCCCTTGATCTCGGGCCCGAACTGGAAGGCAAGCAGCACGAGGACCATGCCGAGCGCGTAGACGGCGAGCGCGACGCGTCGGACGTGGCGCAGCGACAGGAAAGAGACGCAAACGAGGATCGCCAGCGTCGGGACGAGGAAGAGGACCTGCCGGTTGACGAAGTGGAACGTCGTCAGGCCGAGGCGCTCGGCGACGGGCGGTCCGCCCGCCATCAGGAAGACGAGCCCCGCCACCATCAGCGCGGCGAGGGCCGCGAGCATCGCGCGGTCCACGGTCCACCACCAATCGCCGACCACCGAGCGTTCCGCGCGCGACATCATGGCAAAGAGGCCTCCTTGGCCCAGGCGATGCCGGGCAGCGCCCGGACGAGCTCGCGGAAGCGGTCTCCGCGCACCTCGAAGTTCGGAAACTGGTCGTAGGACGCGCAGGCCGGCGAGAGCAGCACGATCGGTTCGCGCGCGCCGCTCGCTTCCGCGTCGGCCGCCGCAAGCGCAACCGCCTTGTCGAGAGTGCCGGCGCGGGCGAACGGCACCTGGCCTTCGAGGGTGCGCGCGAAATCCTCGCTCGACGCGCCGATGAGATAGGCCTTCTCGACCTTCGAGAAATAGGGCTTCAGCGGCGCGATGCCGCCTTCCTTCGCCTTGCCGCCGCAGATCCAGAGGATGTGGTCGAACGAGAGCAGCGCCTTCTCGGTCGAATCGGCGTTCGTCGCCTTCGAATCGTTGATGAAGAGCGCGGCGCCGCGGCGGCCGACCTCCTCCATGCGATGCGGCAGGCCCGGAAAGCTCGCGAGCCCGCCCCGGATCGCCTCCGCGTCGAGCCCGAGGGCGACGGCGACGGCGGCCGCGGCGGCGGCGTTCTGGGCATTGTGCGTGCCGCGCAGGGAGCCGATGCCGGCGAGATCGGCGAGGATCACGGCCTGCGCCAGATGCAGCCTCGTGCCGCGGGCGAAGATGCCGTCGGCGAGCGGACGCTCCGTCGAGATGCGGCGCAGCGGGCGGCCGCTCGCGGCCCGGCGCTCGGCGATGGCGGTGCTCCAGGCGTCGTCGACGCCGACGATGGCGAGATCGGCATCGGCGACCAGCCGCTCCTTGATCGCCGCGTAGCGCTCCATCGTGCCGTGCCGGTCGAGGTGGTCCGGCGAGACGTTGAGGAGGACGCCGATCGTCGGCGCAAGCGACGGCGTCAGGTCGATCTGGAAGGACGACATCTCGACGACGTGGATGCGATCCTGCGCCGGCGGTTCGAGCGAAAGAATCGCAGTGCCGATGTTGCCGCCCATCGCGACGTCCCGGCCCGCCGCGCGCAGGATGTGCGCGACGAGGGCCGTCGTCGTCGACTTGCCGTTCGTGCCGGTGATCGCGACGAAGGGCGCGTTCGGCGCGCGCAGCGCCCGCTCGCGGCAGAAGAGTTCGATGTCGCCGACGATCGCGACGCCCGCCTCTTTCGCCCGCAGCGCCGACCAGTGCGGCTCGGGATGCGTCAGCGGCACGCCGGGAGAGAGCACGAGCGCGGCAAAGCGCGACCAGTCGGCCGCGCGCAGGTCGCCGGTGGGGACGCCTTTTTCCGCCGCTTGCGCCATCCTCGCCGGATTGTCGTCGCAGGCGACGACGTCGGCACCGCCCGCCCGCAAGGCGAGCGCCGTCGCAAGGCCGGAGCCACCGAGCCCGAACAGGGCGACGGTCCTTCCGGACAATGCGGTGATGGGGATCATGCGCCCCTCACCTCAGCTTCAGGGTGGCGAGGCCGACGAGGGCGAGGACGACGGCGACGATCCAGAAGCGGATCACCACCTGCGGCTCGGTCCAGCCGAGCTGCTCGAAATGGTGGTGGATCGGCGCCATCCTGAAGACGCGCTTGCCGGTGAGCTTGAAGGACGTCACCTGGATGATCACCGACATGATCTCGAGCACGAACAGGCCGCCGACGATGGCGAGCACGATCTCGTGCTTCGTCGCCACCGCGACGGTGCCGAGGAGGCCGCCGAGGGCGAGCGAGCCCGTGTCGCCCATGAAGATCTGCGCCGGCGGCGCGTTGAACCAGAGAAAGCCGAGGCCCGCCCCGATCAGCGCGCCGCAGATGACGGCGAGCTCGCCGGCGCCGGGAACGTGATGGATCTGGAGATAGTTCGCGAAGATGAAGTTGCCCGCGAGATAGGCGATGAAACCGAAGGTGCCGGCGGCGATCATCACCGGCACGATGGCGAGCCCGTCGAGCCCATCGGTGATGTTGACCGCGTTGCCGGCGCCGACGATGACGAGCCCGGCGAAAACGACGTAGACCCAGCTGAACAGGCCGAAGCTGATGAGCCAGTCCTTCGCGAACGGCAAAGCGAGCTTGTTGGCGAGGAAGGCCGGCGAGATATAGGCGATGGCCATGCAGGCGAGCGCCGCGATCGCGGCCTCGATGGCGAGGCGGGAGCGGCCCGAAAATCCCTTGTGCGACTGCTTCGTCACCTTCAGGTAAGTCGTCGTAGAAACCGATGGCGCCGAAGCCGACGGTGACGAAGAGAACGACCCAGACGTAGCGGTTCGAAAGATTAGCCCAGAGCAGGGTCGAGACGAGGACGCCCGCCATGATCATCAGCCCGCCCATGGTCGGCGTGCCGCGCTTCGTCAGGAGGTGCGATTGCGGCCCGTCCTCGCGGATCGGCTGGCCCTTGCCCTGCTTCAACCGCAGGAGCGAGATGATGGCGGGGCCGAACCAGAACACGAAGAGCAGCGCCGTCGCGGTGGCGCCGCCGGTCCGGAAGGTGATGTAGCGAAAGATGTTCAGCGGACTGAAATAGGCGCTGAACTCGGCAAGGTAGGTCAGCATCGGCTATCCTTTCAGCGCCCTGCGGGCGCCCGGGCCGAAGCGTTCCTTCAGCGCGGCGACGATCTGCGCCATGCGCATGCTGTTCGAGCCCTTGATCATGATCGCGTCGCCCGGCGCGAGTGCCGCGGCGACGGCATCGACGAGGCCGGCCGCGTCTTGCGCATGCGCGGCCCGCCGCGAGGGCGGCAGCACGGACACCAGATTCTGCATCAGGTCGCCGGCGGTGAAGACGAGATCGACCTTGGCCGCCTCGATCGGCGCGGCGAGGTCGCGATGGAGGGCTGCGGCCTCGTCGCCGAGCTCGCGCATGTCGCCCAGAACGACGATGCGGCGCGCGCCGGACGGCAGCTCGACGGCGGCGAGAGTCGCCAGCGCCGCGCGCACGGAAGCGGGGTTGGCGTTGTAGCTCTCGTCGATCAGCAGCGCCTGCGCGCGGCCGAGATCGAGGATCGTGCGCTCGCCGCGCCCGACCGGCGGCTTGAGGTCGGAGAGCGCGGACGCCACGGCGGCGACGTCGCAGCCGAGCGCGCTCGCCGCCGCCAGCACGGCGAGGGAATTGAGCGCGACATGCCGGCCGGGCGTCCCGATCCGGTAGGCGACGGTCTTTCCGAAGATGCGCGCCTCGACGACGGACAGGTCCGGCTTCAGGACGATGCGCTCGGCGCGCACGTCCGCGGCCTCGCCCTCGCCGAACGTGACGATGCGCCCGGCGGGCGAGGCCTGCGCATGGGCGCGCAGGCGCTCGAAATAAGGACCGTCGCGGCCGATCACCGCGGCGCCGCCCGGGGCGAGGCCCGAGAAGATCTCGCCCTTGGCGTCGACAATGCCCCAGATCGAGCGGAAATACTCGATGTGCACCGGCTCGATCGTCGTCACCACGGCGACGTGCGGGCGGACCATAGCGGCGAGCGGCACGATCTCGCCCGCATGGTTCATGCCGATCTCGAAGATGCCGAAGGCGCTGTCCCGCGGCATCCGCGCAAGCGTCAGCGGCACGCCCCACTGGTTGTTGTAGGAGGCGACGGAGGCGTGCGTCTCCCCGAGGCGTGCGAGCGCAAGCCGCATCGCCTCCTTGGTGCCGGTCTTGCCGACCGAGCCGGTAATCGCGACGATGCGGGCGCGGCTGCGCGCCCGTGCGGCGGCGCCGAGCCGGCCCATGGCGGCGAGGACGTCGTCGACGACGATCAGCGGTCCGGCGTCCGCGAACTCCGCCGCGCGGTCCTCAGCGACCACCGCCGCGGCGGCCCCCTTGCTGAGGGCGTCGCGGACGAAATCGTGCCCGTCCCGGGATTCGCCCGTGATGGCGAAGAAGAGGTCGCCGGCCTTGACGGTGCGGGTGTCGATGGAGGCGCCGCCGGCGGCGGAAAACGCGCCCGCAATGCGGCCGCCCGTGGCCTTGCGCACCTCCTCGCCCGTCCAGAGCGGCATCGTCATCGGCCCGTCCTTTCCGCGATGGCCGCCCGGACCTCGTCGTGATCCGAAAACGGCAGCACCCGGTCTCCGACGATTTGGCCGGTTTCGTGGCCTTTGCCGGCCACGACGAGGATATCTCCGGGCCGCAATTCGGTCACGGCCGTCCGGATGGCGCGCGCGCGATCGCCGATCTCGCGGGCGCCGGGAGCGCCGGCGAGGATCGCCGCCCGGATCGCGGCCGGGTCCTCGCTGCGCGGATTGTCGTCGGTGACGACGGCGATGTCCGCCTTTTCGACGGCGATGCGGCCCATCAGTGGCCGCTTTCCCGCATCGCGGTCGCCGCCGCAGCCGAAGACGCAGACGAGCTTGCCGCGCACGAAGGGCCGCAGCGCCTCGAGCACATGCGCAAGCGCATCGGGCTTGTGGGCGTAGTCGACGATGCAGAGGGCGCCGTCGACCTCGCCGACGCGCTCGAGCCGCCCCGGCACGCCGCGCAGGGCTGCGAAGGCGGCGAAGACTTCGCCCGCCCGCTCTTCCCCTTCGGTTGCGAGCACAAGACCCGCGGCGACGAGGGCGTTTTCGGTCTGGAAGGCGCCCGGCAGCGGCAGCTTCGCCCGATGCAGCCGGCCGAAAGCCTCGACCGCGAGGTCCTGGCCGAAGCCCGCCGGCGCGAGGTCGAGGAGGCGAACGGCGTCGCCGCCGCGGCCGATGGCGAGGAGCCTGAGGCCGCGCCGGCGCACCGCGGCAAGAAACACGTCGGCATAGGGGCCGTCGGCGTCGATCACCGCCGGCGCGTCGGCCGGCAGCAGGGCCTCGAACAGGCGCAGCTTCGCCGCCGCGTAGGCTTCCGTCGTGCCGTGATAGTCGAGGTGGTCGCGGCCGAGATTGGTGAAGGCCGCCGCCGCAAGCCGCACGCCGTCGAGGCGGCGCTGGTCGATGCCGTGCGAGGAGGCCTCCATGGCAAGCCGCGACACGCCCGCGGCGGCGAGCCTCTCGAGGGTCTCGTGCAGGGTGATCGGATCGGGCGTCGTCAGCGAGCCGTAGGCGGCGCCGTCCGAGGTGATGACGCCGAGGGTGCCGAGGCTCGCGGATTTCGAGCCGAGGGCCGCGTAGAGCTGGCGCGAAAAGTCGGCGACGGAACTCTTGCCGCTCGTGCCGGTGACGGCGACGACGGTCTCGGGCTGGCCCGGATGCAAGGCCGCCGCCGCGAGCGCCAGCGCCCGGCGCGCGTCGGGCGTGCGCAGATAGGGAACCGAAAGCCCGGCCGGCGCCTCGGCCTCGCCGACGACGATGCTGGCGCCCGCGGCGACGGCCTGCGGCGCGAAGGCAAGACCGTCCGCCTTCGTGCCCGGGACCGCGACGAAGACCGAGCCCGGCCCGACCTTGCGGCTGTCCGAGGCGAGGCCCGTGACGGGAAGCGAGGCGCCGGGGGTGCCCTGCGCCTCGGGAAAGAGATCGGCGAGGAGCCGCGCCGGGGCGCTCATCGCGTCCCCCAGGCTCCGAGCCTCGTCATGAGGGGAAAGGGCTGCTGCGGCGGCTCGAAGCGCGGCGGCACGCCGAGCACGGGCGCGACGCGCTCGATGATGTTGCCGGTGACGGGGCCGGCATTCCAGCCGGCGGTGGCGAAGCCGTAGGTCTCCGGCAGAGCCTGCGGCTCGTCCATGAGGGTCAAGAACATGTATTTCGGCTTATCGGCCGGGAGGACGGCTGTAAACGTCGTGAAGTTCTTGTTTTTCGCGTAGCGGCCGTGGACGACCTTCTCGGCGGTGCCGGTCTTGCCGCCGACGAAGTAGCCGGCGATCGCCGCCGCCGAGGCGGAGCCCGCGGGATTGGCCGCATTGAGGCGCAAAACGTAGCGCATCGCCTCGCTCGTTTCGGGCTTGACGACGCGCACGGATTCGGGCGGCCCGGCGGCGGGATCGCGCTTGAGGAAGGTCGGCGTCATCAGGTTGCCGCCGTTGACGAGGGCGCAGACCGCCATCGCCGCCTGGATCGGCGCCACGGCGATGCCGTGGCCGAAGGCGATGGTGATGGTGTTGAGCTCGCCCCAGCGCGCCGGCACCAGGGGCTCCGCGTTCTCGGGCAGTTCCGTGCGCAGGCGGTCGAGCTGGCCGACCTTCCTCAGGAACGCCTTGTGCCCCTCGACGCCGACGCCGAGCGCCATGCGCGCCACGCCGATGTTCGAGGAATGGATGAAGACCTCGGGCACCGTCAGGACGCGGTGCGTCGCGTGATAGTCGCCGATGGTGAACTTGCCGTAGCGCAGGCCGGAGCGCGCATCGAGGCTCGAATTGATGGTGAACCGGCCCGAATCGAGCGCCATCGCCGTGGTCAGCGCCTTGAAGGTCGAGCCCATCTCGAAGACGCCGACATTGATCCGGTTGATGCGATCCTTCTCGAGGGCGTCGACCGGGTTGTTCGGGTCGAAATCCGGCAGCGAGACGAGGGCGATCACCTCGCCGGTGTTGACGTCCATGACGACGCCCGCCGCCGCCTTGGCGCGGAACTTGGCGATGCCCTTTTCGAGTTCGTCGCGCACGATGTGCTGGACGCGCAGGTCGACGGAGAGCTGGACGGGCTTCAGGTCCGTCGAGGCGATGTTGAAGCCGGCGCCGTTGAGATCCTGCAAGCCCTGGCTGTCGATGTATTTCTCCATGCCGGCGATGCCGACATTGTCGACGTTGGCGAAGCCGAGCACGTGCGCGGCGGCGGCGCCGTTCGGATAGACGCGCTTGTTCTCGGGCAGGAAGCCGACGCCGGGAATGCCGAGCCGATGCACCTCCGCCTGCTGGCGCGGGGTGATCTCGCGCTTCACCCAGACGAAGCCCTTCTTGGTACCGAGCTTGTCGCGCAGCTCGCGGGCGTCGAGATCGGGCAGCACGGCGGTCAGGAGTTCGACCGCCTCGTCCTTGTCGACGATGTTGCGCGGCTCGGCAAAGACCGAGACCATCTTGATGTCGGTCGCCAGCACCTCGCCGTTGCGGTCGAGGATGTCGGGCCGCGCGGCGGAGATTTCGGAGGAGGTCGCGCGGCGCACCTCGCTGCGGCCGTCGCTCGCGAGGCCGAACATGACGAGCCGGCCGCCGATCGTCGAGAACAACGCCGCGAAGCCGAGCGCGACGAGGCCGACGCGGGCGGTGCTGCGGTCGAGTCGCAGGCGGAACAGGTCGCGCGCGGCGGCGCGCAGGCGCGGGCCGAGCGGCGCCGGCGGCGCCGGCGGTGTCTCTTCGGTCGGGGCGGAGGCGGGTTCTTCGTTCACGGACCTCACCGTTTGGGCGTCTGGGTCGTCGTGCCGCGGGCTTCGCCCGTTCTGTCCTTCGGCGTCGATGTCGGCTCCAGGGCGCCCAAGAGTTCGAGCTGGCGGCCGATCTCGTCCTGGCGCTTCGGCCGCTCGGGCAGATCGGAGAGGCGCGCGAGCTGCTGGATCTTCAGGCGCTGCAGGTCGAGATGCTTCTCCGCCGCCGCCTGCAGGCGGTCGGGCCGGTTCAGGAGCGCCCATTCGGCGTGCAGCACGGCGATCGCGTCGCGCTCGCGCTGCACCTTGGCCTTGAGCTTCACGACCTGCTCGGCGTGATAGAGCGTCTCGTACTTGATCGAATAGGCGTAGACCGCCGAGCCGACGAGGGCCGAGATGGCGAGGAAATGCAGAAGCTTGATCATCGCCGCCCCCGCTTCTCCGCGGTCTGCGGCAGGTCGGCAAGGAGCGTCAGCGCCTCCAAGGGCGGCTGCGGCGGCGCCGCGTTGCGCTCGCCGGCGCGCAGCTTCGCCGAGCGCGCGCGCGGATTTTTCGCGGCCTCGGCGGCGCCGGGCACGACCGGCCCGCGCGTCGCCATGGCGAAGGTCGGCGCGGGCGCGTCGGCGTTCGGAAGGTGCCGGGAGCCGCCGCCGCTGCGGCCGCTGCGTGCGGCGAAGAACTGCTTGACGATGCGGTCCTCGAGGGAATGGAAGGTCACGACCGCAAGCCGCCCGCCGGGCCGCAATACGCGCTCGGCGCCGTGCAGCGCGCGCACGAGTTCGCCGAGTTCGTCGTTGACGGCGATGCGCAGGGCCTGGAAGACCCGCGTCGCGGGATGGATGCCGCCGGGTTCCTGGCGGATCAGCGCGGCAACGAGATCGGCAAGCTCGCGCGTCGTCGCGAGCGGCGCCCGGCGCCGGCGCTCGACGATGGCGCGGGCGACGGCGCGGGCGCGACGCTCTTCGCCGTAGTGGTAGAAGATGTCGGCGAGGCGCGCCTCCGGCGCTTCGTTGACGATATCGGCGGCGCTCGGCCCGGCGCGCTCCATGCGCATGTCGAGGGGACCGTCGCTGCGGAACGAGAAGCCGCGCTCGGCGCGGTCGAGCTGCATCGAGGAGACGCCGATGTCGAGGACGATTCCGTCGACGGCCTCGTGCGCGCCGCGGACGATCGCCTCGATGTCGCCGAAGCGGCCGGCGACGAGGACGAGGCGGCCGCGCGAGGCATCGACGAGCGCGGCGCCGCCGGCGATAGCGTCGGGATCGCGATCGATCGCGAGAATCTCGGTGTCGGGGTTGGCCGCAAGGAGCGCGCGGGAATAGCCGCCCGCGCCGAAGGTACCGTCGACGAAGAGGCCGCCCTGCGCGGCGCGCACGGAATCGAGGACCTCCGCCAGGAGGACGGGGATGTGACGGGTCGGTCCGCCAGCGGCTTCGGCATCGCCGTCGCCGCGATCCGTCATTTCTCCCGCGCTCCCGGCGGATTGTCCTGCGACGCACGCGGTTCCGTCGTCCGAGCCCCGAGACTGCGCTTCAGGTCCCTGACTTTCGCGCGCGCCTCCTCCAAGTGCACGCGAAAGGCCTGTGGCTCCCAAATCTGGAACTTGCTGCCGAGCCCCACGAACGCGACCGCGTCCGCGATTCCGGCATGTACCTTCACCGTCTCCGTCAGGATGACTCGTCCCTCCGGATCGACCTTCAGGATTTCGCTCGTCCCGAACAACGCGGTCGACAACTGGTCTCTCTCGTCCGAATAGGGCGACAGGGTCGACAGGAACGCGTCGATCTCGTTCAGCAGCGTGTGGCCGCCCGCATCCAGGGCCGGCGCATCGAGCGCCGGATGGACGTAGAGGCCGTCGAACCCGTCCCGCGCGAGCACCGCCCGGAAAGGTGCCGGTATCGAGACCCGGCCCTTCGAGTCCAACCGGTTGGTGAAATTGGACACGAAGCGGTCCATGCCCCGCCGCTTGCGCGCTCCTGACGATCCGCCCCACGACGGCCGCGACGCGGCCGCCGTCTCCCGGCGCAGACGCCCGCATGCGCTCGGACGCGCCGGGACACCGGACGCGCCCGGTCGGCTCGCTCGAAGGCACCGTCGACGGGATGAGATGGGATAGCATGGGATGTTATGGTCGTCAACGGAACGGCGCGCACGACGGCGCAGTGGCGGCAGTGCCGCCATCAGAGTCGTTCAGGGTTAATGAAGCGTAAGCGGGCCAAAGATTTGGCTGCGTTTCGAGCGGCGCGAAGGGCTCGGTTCGCCTCTCCCCGCTCGCCGCAAGCCAACTAGATTCACAAATCGTCTTCCCGGATGGGCAGTGCCTCAAACCATGCAAGCTGGGCGCATTCCCTCCCCAGGGGAGGGAAGGCGCGTCTTTTGTCACGCGGGGAGCCCGTCCCGGGGCTGAAATCGCAAAGTCCAGGCCACCGGGCGAGATGCGTGCATGTGCTAGCCCCGCAAGCGGGGAGAGGCGAACCCGGGATTTGAAGGCGTCAGCCGGCCTGTAAGCCGGGTTCTGTAGGGCCCGGGCTTTCGGCCCGGACGTGGCGGCCATTCCTCTGGGACGGCTGTCGCCAGCCGCCTCTAGCAACCTACCCGGACGACCGGCCCGGAAGCGGGCCTGGCGCGAGCGCCTGTCGTCCCTACGCGGTCTTGCTCCCGATGGGGTTTGCCGTGCCGTCCGCATCGCTGCGTCCGCGGTGCGCTCTTACCGCACCCTTTCACCCTTGCCTTCGACGGGATTGGACCCCGCCTCGGGCGGTCTGCTCTCTGCGGCACTGTCCCTGGGGTTTCCCCCGCCGGAGGTTATCCGGCATCGCGCTTCCATGGAGCCCGGACTTTCCTCCCCGGACCCGAAGGCCCGGAGCGGCCGCCCGGCCGGCTGACGAGGGGGATGTGTGCGAACGGGCCGGGCCCGTCAAGGCCGCAAGCGGGACGGAAAAAGCGGCGGATGTCCGATCCTTTGCAGAAAGAGGCGGAACCGTTGCCTCCGCCGAGAGTTGGCGACAGCGTAAGGTCAAGCTAGGTTGGGCCGAGCGGTGTTCATCCCGCGCAGAGATAGGAAGCACCCATGAGGAAACTAATCATTGCTTGCACGGCCGCCGTGCTGACGCTCTCCACCGCGGCCTGCTACACGCCGGGCGAGCGCGCCGTCGGCGGCGCGGCCATCGGCGGCCTCGCCGGCGCGGCGATCGGCGGCGCCGCGACCGGCCGGGCCGGCGGCGCCTTGGCGGGCGCGGCGATCGGCGCGGCCGGCGGCGCCATGGTCGGCGCGGCGACCTCCCCTGCCGCCCGATGCCCTTACGGAACGGTGCGGGACGTCTACGGCAACATCTATTGCCGCTGAGCGCACGCGCATTTGCGAACGGCCGGGCCGGGGCTCATGCCCCGGCTCTTTTCTTTTCGGCCGCCTTCCGATTACCAAGGCGCATGAGCTATTCGATCTGGGGCAAGATCGGCGGCGCCGGCATCGGCCTCGCCCTCGGCGGCCCGATGGGCGCGCTCCTCGGCGCGCTCACCGGCCACGCCCTCGTCGACCGCGAGGGCGCGCCCTTCGGGCCGCCGCCGCGGGACCTCGTCTTCACGACCGGCCTCGTCGCCCTCTCCGCCAAGATGGCGAAGGCCGACGGCGTCGTCGTCCCGCACGAGATCGACGCCTTCGAGAAAATCGTCGACGTGCCGGAGAGCGAGCACGCCCGCGTCGCCAGCCTGTTCGAACTCGCGAAGGCGACGACCGACGGCTTCGAGGCCTATGCGCGGCAGATCGGCGATCTCTTCGCGGACGAGCCGAAGCTGCTCGAGGACGTCCTCGACGGCCTCTTCTACATCGCCGAGGCGGACGGCGCCGTGCACGAGGCCGAGTACGCCTATCTTCAGGCGGTCGCGGCGGCCTTCCGCGTCAGCGAGGAGGAGTTCGCGCGCATCGCGGCGCGGCACGTCCGGCGGGCCGACGATCCCTATCTCATTCTCGGCGTCGACCGCGCCATGACGGACGGCGAGATCAAGCGCCGTTGGCGGGCCCTCGTCGCCGAAAACCACCCCGACCTCGAGATCGCCCGCGGCCTGCCGCCGGAGGCAATCAAGATCGCGACCGGGCGCCTCGCCGCCATCAACGCGGCCTACGACCGCATCGCCAGGGAGCGCGGCCTGACGTGAGCGAGCGTCTGAGGCCGGACAGCCCGGTCGCGGAAAAAGTCTTCCCATCTCCGAATCACGGCGAGCGCAAGGGCGGCCGCCGGCCCGAGATCCTGCTTCTCCACTACACCGGCATGGCGCGGGAGGAGGACGCCCTGCTCTGGCTCTGCAACCCGGTCTCGCAGGTCTCGGCGCATTACTTCATCTTCGAAGACGGGCGCGCGCTCCAGCTCGTGCCGGAGGCGCGGCGGGCCTGGCATGCTGGCGTCTCGCAATGGGACGGCGAGAGCGACGTCAACTCCGCCTCGATCGGCATCGAGATCGCCAATCGCGGCCTTTTGGCCGGACTGCCGCCCTTCGGCGAGGCGCAGATCGAAACGCTGATCCGCCTCGCCGCGGACATCGTCGCCCGCTGGGCGATCGCGCCCGAAAAGGTGCTCGGCCATTCCGACGTGGCGCCGGGCCGCAAGACCGATCCCGGCGAAGCGTTCCCCTGGGAGCGGCTGCACCGGGCCGGGATCGGCAACTGGGCGCCGCCGGCGCCGATCCGCGACGGCCGCTTCTTCAGTCACGGCGACGAGGGTTTGCCGGTCGAGGCCCTGCAGGCGATGTTCGCGCTGTATGGCTATCCGCTGCGTATCACCGGCGCCTTCGACCGCGAGACCGAGGCCGTGGTCGCCGCCTTCCAGCGCCATTTCCGCCCCGAGCGGATCGACGGCGTCGCCGACGCCTCGACCATTACGACCTTGCGCGACGTCATCGCCGCCCGGGCGGGCCGTCCTGGCGGATGACGCGGCGAGCGTCACGGATGTGAAACCGTTTGATTATCGTGCGTCCAAGACGGATTGACGCGCAACTGCTCTGGCAGTGGATGAAAAAATGCGTCGAAAGGGTCAGCTGCCGCTTGAAGAGGTCTCGGCTGACGGCGCCGCTTTTCCGATCACCGGCTTCGTTGATTGCTCGACATAATAGGCACCCTTGGCCTGCTTGCAGATCTGCTCAAGAGAACGCATCGCAACCGGGAGCTCCTCGGTTTGCCATCGCGCGATGACGTTCTCCGCAGCGACGATGAGCGCTCGCAGGAACAAATCGGTGTTCGAGATGCGGCCGGTCATCGCGCTCCACCGAGCATCGCAGTGGCCGCCGAACACGCGTCAGCGCTCTTCCGCAAAAGCCGGCGCGGATTCGCATCTGCCGCGCCGAGCGTGCCGCGGACGGACATGTTCTGGCCAGTGGTCGAGGAGGCGATCTCGACGCTTGGGGCAGCGACCGCGAAAGGGGGCGCGGCAGAGGCAAGCTTTTTCATGATGCCTTCTCAGTCGAGCGGGAGAGTGGTCCTGACGCCTCATGCTCGCTCTGCAGTCGCAGGCGAGCTTCAGGAGTGCCGCGGCATTGACGCGGCACCCATCGATACCAACTGTTGAGCGCTGCTAATCCGCCTCTAGCGCTGAGAACGATCCAGAGGGGCGCCTGACCTGACGCGACGAATGACATCGGAAATCCAAAGCTCAAAGGGGCATCTCAGCCCGGTTGAGTAGAGGTCCTCGACCTTCGCCGTGGGAGGAATGGCAGAGCTTCGGCCGGCAGGATTGTTAGGAAACGCCAATGGAATGCGATTCGGCGCCAAACGAAACGATGGCGTGAACGTGGGCGTCAAGCCGGTTCGGCCCGGCCGGCACTTCGGCGGCCGGGCCGCGAGGCAGGGTCAAGTTGGCCCCGGAGGCCGAACGCGCTTCCATGACGGCGTGACGGAGTGGATCATCCGCCGCGTGGTCATTGTCGCGCGGGATCCCTAACGGCTCGTTGTCCAGATCGGCTTCATCGTCGCGCGTCGCCGCAACGAGCGAAGGCGCATTGGGGTGCACGGCCGCGCGGAGGTCGACATCATCGTGCGCACCGGGGCGCGCGCAAGCGGCGCCTCAATACCGAACGGATGGCCCATCGCGCCGGAGGCGGTCTTCCTGCACGTGCGCCTGATCGGCGGCGGCGCGACCGAGCTTCGCGAGAAGCGCGGCCTCGCGCTCCCGCCCCTCGCACCGTGCGAGCCGATCGGCGATGTCGCCAGCCTGCTCGGCAACATACATCGAGCTGGCGTAGTCCTTCGCGTACACGCTGACGTCGCCGTGGTAGCCCATGAATACGACGAAGCTGGTGTAGGCGAGGGCGCAGAACAGAACCGGGTCGGCCATCGGGCTCTCCTTCGGAGGCACGAACGCGTCGCTCCCCAGCGAGCTTCGCCGTTGCGCCAGCCAGCGTCGAGCGCACCCTTCTGCGCCTGCGCCGCGTCCTTTGGCGGTAGGTTCAGCTCGACGCCCGCGGGCTTCTCGTCGCCCCAAGCATAGAGCGTGAGCTTCTGTTGCGGCGGCATGACTGCCGCCAGCCTTCGAATACTGGCTTCCAGTCCTCGAAGTGCTGCGTCCGATTTGGACTTTAGTTTGTGGACCGACTTTAGTTTGTTAATCGACTTTAGGCAAATAAAAACACACAATTACTTGGCGACTGTTAGCAAGCGCCAAGCGCACGGTCAAAGTAGATCCCCCTTGCTCATATCACGTCGCGTTTTTGCATCGCCTGGCACCGGAGCGAGGCCGAGGCGTCGGAAAGCACGAGCCCAGTGCTCCGTTGGAGGGAAATCTTACCGATGACTACGCTTAAGAAGCTCGCTCGCACACTGATGATTGCCGCGAGCGCAGCTGGATTTTTTTCGCAGTCGACACAAGCCGCGACGTTCAACCCGATTTGGCGCTACGGCGGCAAGTCCGTCGTCGTCACCGGCAAGATCCTGCCCGGCGACGCCCAGCGTCTCTTCGCCGCCGTCAAGTCGGTCTATGACCGCAACGGCAATGCCGTCGAGCGGGTCTTCCTCAACTCGCCCGGTGGCGATGTGAAGGCGGGCTTCGACTTGGCGATGTACGTGCGCGAGCTCGGCATCGATGCGGTCGTCGGCAAGTCCGACGTGTGCGCCTCGATTTGCTTCTTCGTCTTCGCGGCGGCCAGGCACCGGGCACTCTTCACCACCTCGAAGGTCGGCGTGCATTCGGTCTATGGCGTCTCGAATGACGGCCGCCAAGCCGGTTCGGACGCGCCGCGCGCGGCCGCCATCACCCGCGTGATGGCGAAGCTCTACAAGGCGCTCGGCGTGCCCGACGCCATCATCGTCAAGATGATGACGACGGACGGCGACGATATGGCGTGGCTGCACGGCGCCGACGCCAGCGGCTGGCAGGTCGAAATCATCGACGAGTAACCGGCGCCCTCCCCGCGCCGCCTGGCGGCGGGGCTCGGGAGCGCTGTGCTCTGAAAAAGGAACAGAAGCGATGACCAAAATCCTCCGCAGGATCGCGACCGCCCTCGCCATGCTCGGCACGCTCGCCGCCATTCCGGCAAGCGCCGCGGAGTGGAATGCCCGCATGCCCTACGACGCGCGGGCCGTCATGGGTCCGGCCATCCCGTCCATCGTCGTGCTTGACCACATCTACAAGCCGGCGGTGCCGACGCCGATGACGGCGATGGTTTCCCTCAGGCCGACGCGACCGCGCGGGTAAGCGGCGCTTACGAGCCGGAGTTCGCGCCCGGTATCGGGAAACGCCTTTGCACTTCCTCGCCACGGACACCACCACGCCATGACCACCCTCAGAGACGCCCTCTCAACCCTAGCCTTCATCGCCACCCTGGCTGCCGGCTTCGCCGCCCTCATGCCGCCCGGACCGGCGCAGGCCCTCGACCGGATCGGCTGGTCGAAGACCCGCGAGACCATGTACGTGCACGGCGAGATCGAGAAAGGCGATGCCGTGCAGATTGCCAACGCGATTATGGCGAACCGCAGGAAACTGCGGGGGATCATGCTGAACTCGCCCGGCGGCGACGTGATGGAAGCCGCGAGGCTTGTCGATCTCGTCCGTGGTTTCGACTTCGATACCGGCGTCACGAGAGGCGGCGAGTGCGCGTCAGCATGTTTCATGCTGTGGGCGGCCGGCAAGAACCGCTACGTCCACGCGGACAGCAGCATCGGCATCCACGCGACTTCCGTCCTCGGCACTTCCGGCGAGATGATGGAGAACGCCACGTCGCTGATCGGCACAATGGTGATGGCGCGCGCCTACGTTCTCCTCAATGTCCCGCTCCAACTGATCGGCGCCATGGTCATCACGCCGCCGTCGACGATGTACTGGCTCACGGATGCGGACAAGGCGGCCATGAATGCGCAGGTCATGCCGTGAACAGCCTGGAGCTTCTTCGCCTCGGAACCTGGACGCTGATCGGCACCAGCGCCGTGGTTATCGCCTACATGACCCTCGTCGCGCTGCTCGACGCTTGGAAGCGGTGACCCGGCCTGCGGCCGGCGCGCGGCGATGATGCGCGAACCCAGGCCCCGTGGACGCCTGCCCGGCACGACCCTGCCCTGACCGCGCGAGACGCCGAGCAGGGAAGTGGGTGTCAGGGGACCGCCGCGCACCGCCTTCGCCTCGCCGATTCACAAGGCCAGCTCGGCGAGAACACCGTCGCCACGCGCGCCGCCGGCCCGACCCGCCGCTTGGCCGGGGCGATCTCGATCACGTGCACGGCGTCAGGAACTTCGATCGAACGAAGGCGGCCGTGCCGACGACGATCCGGCCACGGTCAGGGTCGGCAGCCGGGGCTTCCGAATCGAGTTGCAGCGGCGACACACGTCCGACTTCTGGCGAGGCGAGTGCACGGTCAAATCGATGTGAAGCTGCGCGGCGGTATCGCCGGCAATCCGGAGAATCGCAAGGATTGCAATGGGAAAGCACAAGTTGGCGGATTGGCGTCCAGGGGCCTTTTGTGACAAAGTGTTAACTCGCGCCGGGAGGGAAATTCCGTCACACTCTGGCGGTTGGGAGGATTGTGGTGCGTCGGGTCTGGCTCTGGTCCTGTCTTGCGCTGGCCCTCGCCGGCGCGGGCGGCTATGCCGTGTGGCGACCGACCGGCGGAAGCGCCGCGGACACGCCCTATCGCGTGGCGAGCGTCGACCGCGGGCCGATCACCGCCAGCGTGCGGGCGACGGGAACACTCAATCCGGTCACGACCGTCCTCGTCGGCTCGCAGCTCTCGGGGCAGGTCATCGAGGTTCTGGCCGACTACAATTCCCCGGTGAAGTCCGGCCAGGTCCTGGCCCGGCTCTATTCCGAGCAGATCAAGTCGCGCCGCGATGCCGCCCGCGCCGATCTCGAACAGGCGAAGGCCGACCTTTCCATGCGCCGCGCCCAGGTCGACAAGTCCCGCGCCCTGCTGCAGCGCGCCGAAGCCGCGACGAAGGACATCGAGGCGCAGCGCGACCGCGCCCGCGCCCAGCTTACCGAGGCGAAGCGAAACCTGACGCGGCAATCGGACCTCACCGAGCGCGCCGTCGGCACGCAATTCGCCCTCGACACGGCGAAGACCCAGCTCGAAATCCAGACCGCGGCCTTCGCCTCCGCCGAGGCGCAGATCGCCTCCAATCTCGCCGAGATCGTCGGGCTGAAGGCCGATATCGCGCTCGCCGAGGCGCAGGTGCAGTCCGGCGCGGCCGCGATCCTGCAGCGCGAGGCGAAGCTGCGCGACATCGAGATCGACCTTGCCCGCACCGACATCAAGTCGCCCGTCGACGGCGTCGTCGTGAAGCGCGACATCGAACTCGGCCAGACCGTCGCCGCCTCGCTTGCCGCGCCGACGCTGTTCACGGTCGCCCAGGACCTGCGTGAGATCGACATCTACGCCAATATCGACGAGGCCGATGTCGGCCGCATCAAGGATGCGCAGCCGGTGACGTTCAGCGTCAACGCCTATCCGACGCGCACCTTCAGCGGCGCCGTGCGCATGGTCCGCCTCGGCGCGCAGACGGTGCAGAACGTCGTCACCTACACGGCGGTGATCGCCGTCGAGAACCTCGATCAGGCGCTGCTGCCGGGCATGACCGCGAACCTGCAGATCGTCACCGACGAGCGCCGCGACGTCCTGCGCCTGCCGAACGCCGCCCTGCGCTTCCGCCCCGCCGGCGGCGCCGCTCCGGCGCCGATCCCGGCCGCGCCGGCGCCGACGGCCTCGCTGCCGGACGGCGCGCGGCGCGGCGGCCCGATGCTGGCGATGCGCGAACGGCTGATCGACGCGGTGAAGCCGACGCCGGAACAGCTCGCCGAGATCGACCGCGTCTTTTCCGAGATGCGCTCCGGCCTGCGCGAGGCGGGCCTCACCGAGGAAGAGCGGCGCGCCGCCTTCCGGCAGGGGCGGCAGGACATGCAGACGAAGATCGCGGCGATCCTTTCGCCGGAACAGCGCGAGCGCTTCGCCGAATTCCGCGGCGAGGCGCGCCGGGGCGGCATCCGCACCACGTCCGATGCCGGCCTGCCGGCGCGCGTCTACGTGCTCGACGCCGAAGGCCGGCCGCAGCCGGTCGCGCTGCGCATCGGCGTCACCGACGGCAGCTACACGGAGGTCGTCGCCGGCGCCCTGCCGCCGAACGCAGCGGTGATCGTCGGCGGCCCGCGCGCGAGCGGCGAGCCGGAGGCCGAGGGCGCGCCGCGGCGGCGCGGTCCGCGGCTCTTCTGAGGTGAGGCGATGGCGCTGATCGAGACGCGCGACCTCTCCCGCATCTACGAGCTCGACGGCGGCCGCGTCGTCGCCCTCGACGGCGTCTCCCTCGACATCGAGGCCGGCGATCTCGTCGCGGTGATGGGCCCGTCGGGCTCGGGCAAGTCGACCTTCATGAACCTCGTCGGCTGCCTCGACCGGCCGACGGCCGGCCGCTACCGCCTCAACGGCACGGCCGTCGAGGCGCTCGGCGCGGACGGGCTCGCGGGCCTGCGCAACCGCGAGATCGGCTTCGTCTTCCAGCAGTTCAACCTATTGCCGCGCATCGACGCCCTCGGCAACGTCGAACTGCCGATGATCTATGCCGGCGTCGACCGGCGCACCCGGCACGGGCGCGCGCGGGAGGCGCTCGCGCGGGTCGGATTGTCGGAGCGCGCGCATCATCGGCCGACGCAGCTTTCCGGCGGCCAGCAACAGCGCGTCGCGATCGCCCGCGCCCTCGTCAACCGGCCGAGCCTCATCCTCGCCGACGAGCCGACCGGCGCCCTCGACAGCCGCACCGCCGTCGAGATCCTGGCGCTCTTTCAGGCCCTGAATCGCGAGGGCGTGACGATCGTCGTCGTGACGCACGATGCGGACGTCGCCCGCCACGCCCGGCGGCTCGTGCGCTTCAAGGACGGGCGCGTGACGCAGGACCGGCGGCAGGAGCCGGCGGACGCGCGTATCGCCCTCGCCGCGCTCGAAGCGGCGTGAGGGCGCAGCCCATGAGCCTTCTCGAAGCGATCCGCTCCGCCTTCTCCGCCATCGCCGGCAACGCCCTGCGCAGCCTTTTGACGATGCTCGGCATCGTCATCGGCGTCGCCGCAGTGATCGCCATGGTGGCGATCGGCGCCGGCGCGCGCAACCTCGTCGACCGGCAGATCCGCTCCCTCGGCGCCAACCTCGCCGTCGTCACGCCGGGCAACGTCACGCAGGGCGGCGCGCGGCTCGGCGCCGGCGCCGCCTCCTCACTCACCGACGAGGACGCGGCGGCGATCCGCAGCGAGATCGACGGCGTCGTCGCGGCGGCACCCTTCGTTCGCTCGGTGACGCAGGTCGTCGCCGGCGGCAACAACTGGTCGACGGCGATCTACGCCGTCGATCTCGACTGGTTCGAGGCACGCGAATGGCCGGTCGAGGACGGTCGCGGCTTCGATCCCGAGGAGGTGCGCCGCGGCGAGATCGCCGTCATCCTCGGCCGCACGGTGGCGAAGAATCTCTTCGGCAGCGAGGACCCGCTGGAGAAGACGATCCGGGTCCGCAACGTGCCCTTCCGGGTCATCGGCGTCATGTCCGCGAAGGGCCAGTCGGCCTTCGGGCAGGACCAGGACGACGCCATCTTCGTGCCCCTCGACGCCGGACGGCGGCGGGTGATCGGGCGCAACTACGCGAAGGACGCCTCGGTCGGCTCGGTCTACGTCAAGTTCGCGGAGGAGAGCGACATCGAGCCGGGCATCGAGACGATGACGGCGCTCCTGCGCCAGCGCCACCGCGTTCCGGCGGACCAGGAGGACGACTTCTCGATCCGCAACCTCACCGAGATCGCGAACACGGCGACCGCTTCCGCGAATACGCTCTCGGCGCTGCTCGCGGCGGTGGCGGCGATTTCGCTCGTCGTCGGCGGCATCGGCATCATGAACATCATGCTCGTCTCGGTGACCGAGCGCACCCGCGAGATCGGCCTGCGGCTTGCCGTCGGCGCCCGGCCGCGGGACATCCTCGGCCAGTTCCTGATCGAGGCGACGACCCTCGCGACGATTGGCGGCACTATCGGCGTCGCGCTTGGCATCGGCGCCGCCTACGCCATCGCCCACGCCGCCGGCTGGCCCTCGCTCGTCTCGCCGAACGCGGTCGTCATCGCGGTCCTCTTCTCCGGTCTTGTCGGGATTTTCTTCGGCTTCTACCCGGCAAAGCGCGCCGCCCGCCTCGATCCGATCGAGGCGCTGCGAAGAGAGTGAGGGGCGATCGCCTCTCCGCGCAGGCGGCTATGGCGTCTCGCGACCCTCGGACCGACCGTCGCGGCAGCGAAAGGTTCAATCCAGGCGCGAAGGTCGGTTTCCAATCGACACGTTCTTTCAATGCCTGGGGACCCCCCGGGAATAAAACCGGCCCTCTCCCGGTCATGGCCGGTGAGCGCGGGAAGCCGTCCCGTCGCAGCACCGAAACAGCCGCGGAGAGCGACCATGACCACGCAGGACGAGACCACCCCAGCGCCGGACGATGACGGAATCGACCGCCGCGGCTTCCTCGAATGCATGGCCTGGGCCGGTACGGGCGTCCTCTGGGCGCTCGCGGCCGGCGTGCCGAGCGCCACAAGTCTCGGCAAGGCGCTCGCCGCCGAACCGGCCTCACAGCCCTTCAGCTTCATCCAGATCAGCGACAGCCACGTCGGCTTCGACAAGCCGGCGAACCCGGATGCGCTGTCGACGCTGCGCGAGGCGATCGCGCGCATCCGCACGCTTCCGACGAAGCCGCGCTTCATGATCCACACTGGCGATATCAGCCACCTCTCGAAGGCCTCGGAATTCGACGATGCCGAAGCGCTCATCCGCGAGGCCGGCCTGCCGGTGTTCTACGTCCCCGGCGAGCACGACATCCTCGACGAGGGGCAAGGTGAGGCCTATCTCGCGCGTTACGGCAAGGGCGCGCGGGGCGCCGGTTGGTACTCGTTCGATCACGAGGGCGTTCACTACATCGCCCTCGTCAATGTCGTGAACCTGAAGGCCGGCGGCCTCGGCAATCTCGGCGCCGAGCAGCTCGCCTGGCTCGAGAACGACGTCGCCGGCCTGTCGTCGAGCATGCCGATCGTCGTCTTCGCGCACATCCCGCTCTGGACCGTCTACCCCGAGTGGGGATGGGGTACGGCCGACTCCGCCCAGGCGCTGACCTACCTCAGGCGCTTCGGCTCGGTGACGGTGCTCAACGGCCACATCCATCAGGTGATGCAGAAGGTCGAGGGCAACGTCGCCTTCCATACCGCCCGATCGACCGCCTTTCCACAGCCTGCGCCGGGCACCGCGCCGTCGCCGGGCCCGATGAAGGTGCCGGCCGGCGACCTGCGGTCGGTATCTCGGCATCGCCCGCGTCGACTTCGTGCGCAGCGGCGAGGCGCTCGCCGTGGTCCACCAGCCGCTCGCCGGCTGAGCCACCTCGCCCATACGCCAGCGAAGAGGAGCCCGTCTTGACTGCCAATCTTCCCATCCTGCGCCGCCTCGACGGCGGCGCGCCGGACGCGAACGGCCCGACAATCGCCCGCCGCGCCCTGTTGCAACTCGTTCTCGCGGCCGCCGCCGGCGGTGTCGCCGCTGCTCCCGGCCCCGCCGCGGCGGAGCCGGCCGTCGCGGCAACGGTAAAGATCGACAACTTTGCGTTCTCGCCGGCCGATCTCACGGTCGCGCAGGGCACCACGGTCACCTGGGTCAACGGCGACGACATTCCTCATACCGTCGTCGCCACGAGCGGGGCGTTCCGCTCGCGGGCGCTCGACACGGAGGACATGTTCTCCTTCACTTTTGCGCGCGCCGGCGAGTTTGAGTACTTCTGCTCGTTGCATCCGCACATGACCGGCCGAATTCTCGTCAAGGCGATGACCGGGTGAGGGACGCCGCGGAGGCTCGCATGACCTACGACCCGCAAGAACTCCGGCCGACCTGGGCGGGCGACCTCTCGGGCTTGGCCCTCTGGCTCGCCCTCCTCGCCGGTCTGTCGTTCGCCGGGGCTCGGCCGCCGCTCGCGCCGACGGCGGCCGCAGCCCTTGCTGGCTGCACCCCGGCAACGATCGAAACCCGCCCGGGCCCGCCGGCGGCGGCACCCGCGGCCGCCAACGCGCGCCGGATCCTCCTATGAGCGCGCTCGCGGCGACGCCCATCGCACAGGGGCCGTTCGTCGGCTCCCTTGCCGGGATCGTCGCCGCTTTGCGGGCGCCGCTTGCGGTCCTGCAGGTGCGCGCGCCCGCGGTCCTCGCACCAGCCGCCTCCGCACGCGGCGACGAGCCCGCGGCGGCGCGCTTTCGTGCCGAGATGCTGCCGCACCTCGATGCCGCCTACAACCTCGCACGCTTCCTCTGCCGCGACCCCGATGCGGCGCAGGACATTGTCCAGGAAGCCTACCTGCGCGCCTGCCGGAGTTTCGCCACCTTTCGCGGAGGCAGCGCGCGCGCCTGGATCCTGGCGATCGTGCGCAACTGCCATCGCGACTGGCGCTCCGACCGGCGGCAGACCGAGACCTTCGATCCCATCGACGAGGAGGGCGAGGAGCACGCGGTGCCGCGGGACGACGAGACGCCGGAGACGCACCTTTTGCGACGGTCGGAAGCGCAGGAGGTGCGCCGCCACCTCGCCTCGGTGCCGGAGCCCTTCCGCGAAGTCCTCGTCCTGCGCGAGCTCGAAGACCTCTCCTACCGCGAGATTGCCGAGGTGACGGCAACGCCCGTCGGCACCGTGATGTCGCGCCTCGCACGCGCGCGAAAACTGTTTGCGACCGCCTGGTCAAGCAGTGCGGGCGCCGCTGCGGAGACGACACGGTGAGCGCCGGACACGATCCTGGCTCGGATTGGTCGGTGCTGCTGCACGGCTACGTCGATGGCGAGCTCGATGCTGCGAACGCGCTTCGCTACGAGCGCCATCTCGCAGAGTGCGGCGCGTGCGCTGCGGAGCTCGACGCGCTGCGCACGCTGAAGCGCCGGCTCAGCGAGAGCGAGGCGAGGTTTGTCGCGCCGGACACGCTGCGGTTGCGCGTCCTCGACGCTCTCGCGCGTGAACGGGGCACCGAGGTGGTGCACGCCCGGACGCCCGTCCCGCATCGGCGGAGGCTCGCGGACTGGCTCGGACGCTGGGGCCTCCTGCCGTCCCTCGCCGCACTCGCCGCGAGCCTCGTGCTCCTCTTCGTCGCGCGACCGCCGCACGGCCCGCCCCTGCAGGACGAGCTCCTGGCGGGCCACGTCCGCTCGCTCCTCGCAGATCATCTGACGGACGTCGCAACCTCCGACCAGCACACGGTCAAACCGTGGTTCAACGGCCGCATCGACTTCTCGCCGCCGGTGACGGACCTCTCCTCGCGCGGCTATCCCCTGGTCGGCGGCCGCATCGACTACGTCGCCGGTCGCGTCGTCGCGGTTCTCGTCTACCGGCGCAACGGCCACGTCATCAACGTGTTCGTCTGGCCGTCGCAAGACCCGTCCCGCAGCACATCGGAGCGCGACGGCTACAACGTCATCGGTTTCGGCGAGGCGGGCCTGCGCTTCTGGATCGTTTCCGACCTCAACACCGTCGAGCTCGAGGAATTCCGACAGGATTTCGCCGAGGCCCTGCCGAAGTGAGCCTCACCTGGCGACCGCTTCCTGCGGCAAGCCTTCTCCGGCCCTTCTCACATCAGCCCGCACGCTCGGCGGTTTGCCGCGCGATTCCCGGCGTGGCGAGCATCAGGCCGCGATAGACCTCGTGTAGGGCAGCGTCCGTTCGCGCTGAATCAAGCTCAAGCGCTGTCATTCCGGGGCCGCAAAGCGGAGCCCGGAACCCATGAACACCGCAGTCTCCGCACCGTCGCGCGCCGTCTGCGTCGTCGCGTTTATGGATTCCGGGCGCTGCTTCGCAGCCCCGGGATGGCAGGGCGGGGATGGGTCATCTTGAACGGATTTTGCTCTAGACGGCACCCGCTTCCGCGAGCCGCTCCACCTCTTGCGTCTGGTAGAAGCGGCGGTCCGTGAAGATGTCGGTCCAGGCGGCGGTGTCGCGGTACGTGTCGGGACGGTGTTGCTGGAGCAGACCGAATGTCCCGACAGCGGCGAGGACGACGTGAGGGTGGAGGCGGAGCAAGTCCTCGCGGTGACGCTCCCAATACGTGCGGACGACGGCGTCATACCTGTCGAGGGCGCGTTCGATGGCGTCCTTTCGGTAGCCCGGAACGAGGCCTCGCGCCACCTTCAGGGCATAGAGCGCGTCGAGTTCTAGGTAGTGCATGACGTGCGGCCCCGGCCTGTCGAGCCATCGGCCGTTCGGCAAGTTGCAGTTCGACGACGCTGTCGATCAGCCGCTCCGGATAGGGAAAGTCGCGGCCGTGATGCTCGTACATCGGCAGGATGTGCACGCTGCCGCCGAGCGGCTGATGCCGATCGGCATGCGGAACGCCCGGACCGCCACCAGCCGGTGGCCTCGTCGATCTCCTTGTCGAGCCATGCGAACACCGCTTTGCGCCATGCGGGCGTGCAGGCGCGGCTGAAGCTGAAGCAGTGCAGCCCGCCCCAGAAGAGATGCGAGGCGCGCCATTGACCGCTCCAGTCGAGGGCCTCGAGCCAGCGAACCGACCTTGTCGGCCGTGTCGAATTCCTCGTAGAGGCGAACCGGGTACGCCTGCCGACCGCCGAGAGGCCCGAGGGCGCCGACGACCATGCCGTTCGCGTGAAGGGAAGAGTGACCGTAGGTATCCTCGTAGGAACCGTCGGCGCCCCGCTCGAAGTCGCGGCGCGCGAAGGAGTTGATGTGGTCGACCCACTCGCGCCGCTCTTCGTTCGACAGGGACGCTCGCAGATCCTCGCCCATGATGACGCGGATCAGCGCCGCATCGAGGGATGCGTACAGATCGGGCCGCTTTCGCACCGCCGAGCGATAGCAGCCCACCGGCCCGTCGCGGTCCTGCAAGGTCGTAGGAAGGCGTCAGACCGCGCTCACGAACTGACCGACAGGTCGAAGGTCTTTGCTGCATGGCCATGATCCAGATGTTCAGATGAACGGGCGCCGATCAAGGACGAGCTTCAGCGGTCTGTCGGTCACGACGAGACCGGGCAGTGCCTGCTGCAGCTCGGCGAAGGCACAGAGATTACCAAAGAGAGCGTGCAGATCGTTCAGTCCGTCGTCGGTCTTCGGAGTCGAGCCCAAGGACGATAGTCGGCGAGTTCGCGCCCGAGCGCCTCGATGGCGCGCGGCTCTCTTCGAAGCGATGATCGCATTGCCGTAGGCTGCGGTTCATGCAGTAGAACCAGTCGATCTCGGCGAAGCCGATGCGCTGTCCGAGGGGGAACTGGCGCTCCGGTAGCATCTCGAGGCAGACGTCGATCAGCGCTCCGGATAACGGCTCGGCCGTCGGGCCCATTGCATGGTTGAAGAGGTAGTGAAACGTGCCCGCCATGTGCGGGTACCATCGTTGTCGAGCCGCTATGGGTGACTCGCGGCAGATCGGTTCCGCCGAGCAGGCCAGTCTCTGGGTCCGTGTTCTCGAAGAGCCAGCCGAAATAGGCGTCCTGCCAGGCGAGGTCGACCTCGTCGGCCATGACGAGGGCGGCGAAGAGGCCGGCACCACGGTGAGATTCCCGCCAGGGATTTCCCCGCCAATCGAGAGCTGCGAGGAAGTGGCGTACGTTCTTCTGGGTCGGCGTAAGTCGCAAGGCCCGTGAGCTTGTGAGCAGGCTTCGCATCGAACAATTCAAGGGCAGCGATACAGTGGGCCGTGGTGTGGATGGTGTGATGGGTCGACTCCTCGAACAACCCAGTCTCCGGGTTCTGGAGCGAACTGCAACGCTGCGATCCAATCGACGCGCTCTTCCGATCCGCCAGGGAAATAACCGATCGTGTAGAGGATGTTGGCTGCGTCAGCACAGCCATACGGGTTGATCCCAAGGTCTCGAGTCTCGACTGGCGGCCTGCCAGTTCCAGCGGCGATACGTGCCTGGCGACAGATCATGGCTCGCAACGATCTTTCGAGCCGCTTCGACGTAGCCACGTAAGATCGATTGTCATTGATGACCCCACTTCTCCCCCGGTCATAAAAGAGGCACTTGCGCAAATTGCAACGCGAAATCCGAAATTGCGCCCTGCAAGCCTCGAACGTCGCGCCGTGCCGTACTGCAGTTCGGGAGGCTGTTGGTCTCGACGCGAACGCAGCACAAGGGGTTTGCGCAAATTTTCGTTGACAGCGGATTGCGCTTACAAGATCCTGTTGCGGACGGGATAAGCCGCAACGAGACGATCGGCTCAGCATCACGCAATGGCATCGCAATGGGAGGTGAGAATGATGCCAAGAGTCGATGGCTGGACTTTATCAGCCGGGCGCCGTGATGGGCCTTATCTGCGACCGGGCGGTCACACGCCCAGGAGATCATGATCTGGCATGACAAGGGCGAAGACGGCCTGCGGATGATCGAGCAGATGGCCGAACTCTACAAGAAGGACCATCCCGGCGTAACAGTGAAGTCGCTGTCGATGCCGACGGAGCAGTGGTTCAGCCGCTCAATCGCAGCGCTTGAACACGAATACGGCGCCCGATATCCTTTTTAACGACAATACCAGGATCGTCTCGATCCAGCAGAGCACCGGCAAGCTCGTCCGACCTTAAGCCGCAGGTGGATCAGCATCCCGGCGGCCGATCAAGGCTTTCATCACTGAGGGTGACTGGGCTGCGTCGACCTTCAAGGATCGCGTCGTGCAGATCCCGTTTCAGCGCACCATGACCGGGCTCGGGGTGCGCAAGAGCTGGCTCGAGAAAGTCGGCGAGCAGCCCCCGAAGACATGGGACGACGTACTTCGCATTGGCAAGAAGTTCCAGGAGGACGATCCCGACGGCAACGGCAAGAAAGACACGTTCGGCATCGCCATGCAGGCCGGCGACGCGCCTTCCATCACCGGCGGCGGCATCAACCTGCTCGTCTACGGCAACGGCCTGCCGCATCCGCTCGTGAACGAGAACGGCGATATCGTCATCGACCAGCCCGAGGTCGCCAAGGCGGTGATCGAGTACATGAAGCTCTTTACTGACTACAAGCTCGTCTCGCCCGGAGACCGTGAACCACACCTTCACGGACATGTATCAGCTCATCGAGGGTGGGCGTGTCGGCATGTTCCGGGTCGGGAACTGGAATGTCGGCAAGTGGGACAAGCAGCCTCCCGCCGGCGACTACGTCGTCGTCCCCTATCCGAGCTTCACGGCGGCGCGGGCGCGTTGGTCGTCGGCTCCGTGCGCGGAATGGCCGTTCCGGAGAATGCCAAGAACAAGGATGCGGCAAAGCAGTTCGTGCAAGTTCATCGTCTCGAAGCAAGCCCAGCAGATTCTCGCTCAACAATATGGGCGGCGTCGTCCGAAGCGATCTCGATACAGCTGCCGTGACGCCGGGCCTGAAGCCGTTCCTCGCCGAGCGATGCCAAGCTACAGACCGACGACTTCCTGAGCTCGGCCTTCCCTTGGTACCTGAAGCTGCAGGAGAGCTATTACAAGCATCTCATCGAGGCGATCAATAACCCACCCAAGGACCTGAACGCTTGGGTCAAGGCGACAGCCGACAAGCTGCGTGCAGGAGCAGGCGACGCCTGAAGAGCAAGGGGTGAGGGCAGGGCGGGCGCGACCCGCCCGTTCTCGCGATTTCTGTGCGGCATCCTCGCGGCGAGGCCAATCCTCGTCGCGTCAGTTCCAGAGAGCCCGATGTCGTCTTCGGCCACATCGACCGCTCGTTCAGCCTTCTCGCCGCGCCGCGGGCGCCGCAGAGGACCTGGAAACATGCGACGCTCTACGTCTTCCTGGCGCCCTTCGCGCTGCTTACAGCGCTCTTCGGCCTCTGGCCAATCGCCGAGAGCATCCGCGTCGCATTCACCGATTCCTATACGGCTCTAAGCGACAGCCCGACTTTACGTCGGTCTCGACAATTTTCGCACAGTACTCGCAGACTCGGCCTTCCATTCTCGCTGTGGCGCACGCTAGCCTTCACGGTGCTGTCCGTGGTGCTGAACGTCTCCCTCGCGATTGGGCTTCGCGCTCCTGCTGGCGCATCCAGCACTGTCGTCGCGGTCGTACCCTCTTCAAGCTGGCGATCTTTCTGCCGGTGATCACGCCCGGACGTCGCAAGCTTCATCGTCTGGAAATGGATGTTCAATCAGAACTTCGGTGTGGTGAACCAAGCGCTGCTGCGCCTTAGGGCTGCCGCCCTTCGCCGGCATCACTCAGCCTGGAAGCGCATTCGTGACCCTCGTCCTCGTGGAGGCCTGGCACCATGTCGGCCTCTACACCCTGATTTTCCTGACCAACCTGCAAATCCTCGACAAGTCGCTGGACGAGAGCGCTCAATCGACGGCGCAGGCCGGTGGCAGCGCTTTTTCTATGTGACACTGCCGCAGCTCAGGCCTGCCATCACCATCAACACGGTCTACGCGCTGATCGAATTCCTGAAGACCTTCACGGTCATCTTCGTGATTACGAAAGGGCGGGCCGAATTTCTCGACGAATTTCGTTTCCTACTATGCCTATTCCAAATTCAACAGCGCGCAATACGGCGAAGCAACGGCGATCGCGACGGTTCTCTTTGTTATCGTCTTCGCGCTCGCGCCGCGTCGTACTGGTATATGGAACGGGGTGATCAGGTGATGAACTGCGTAGCGGACGCAAGCCAGACGTTCGGCGATCGCGCGTGCTCGGAATGCCGTGGCGCTTTACGCGGTTGCAACCGCCGTCGCGCTCATGTTTGTTTATCCGTTCTACTGGATGCTTGTCAGCGCTTTCCGCAGTCAGGAGGCGATCCTTTCGGCCCCGCTGCGCCTCATTCCGGAACAGTCTCGACCTGACCGCATTCCAGACGATCGCATCCATCGGCGGCGACGCCCTTGTCGAGCTTCGCCGTCAACTCGGTCGTGATCACTGTGCTAGCGACGGCGCTCGGCGTCTGCGCAACCGGTCTGGGAGCCTATGCACTCTACCGGAACCCGCGGCTCCCTCTCTTCACGAGCGTGCGATACGGTTTCCTGCTCACCATCATGTATCCACACATGCTGCTGGTCATTCCGCTCTACTTCGTCAGCTACAAGCTCAACCTGCTCGGAAGCACGCTCGGGATCATCCTCGTCATGAGCCTCGTGCCGCTCGTTTTCTTCATCTTCGTGCAGTTCTTCCGCTCGATCCCGCAGGAGATGATCGAAGCAGCGCGTATCGACGGCGCTTCGGAATGGCAGATCTTGCCGCTCGTCATCGTACCGATCGCGCGGCCAGTCATCTTGACCGCAACGCTTGATCGCGTTCCTTATGAACTGGAAGCAGTGGTTCCCGGTGATGGTCCTTTCGACCGGACCCGACACCTACACGCTGCCGGTTGCTCTGATTTCGCTCAACACCGAGTATGGCATCAACTTCCAGGCGACCATGGCCTTGTCGACGATCACGGTCATTCCGGTCGTCGTCGCCTTCTTCGTGACGCAGCGCCGGGTGATGGGCAGCTTCATGGCTGGAGCCGTCAAGGGTTGAAGCCCGCGACCCGGCCGTGCCGGATCGGCGCCGCGCGACCGGTCTTGATTTAGGCCGTTTGAGCCCTCGGGTCCGGACAAAAGCGTGCACGGCCCACCCTTTGGCCGACTCGTGGACCCTCCTAGGGACTGTTACCGATGCGTCCTGGCCTCATCTTGAGGCTTTCGGAGTGCATCCGAATGCAGAAAACGATGCTGACGCTTGTCGCCGTCGCCGGCCTCACCCTTGCCGTCCCCGCCCTCGCCGACAACAACGGCAATGGCGGTTACAGCGGCGGTGGCAACGGCAATGCCTACGCCTACGGCCACGCTAAAAACGGCGGTGGCGGTGATGGCGGCGGTCATTCCAAGGGCGCCCCCGGACCTATCGCCGGGGCTGGATTCGCAGGCCTGATCGCAGCGGGTGCCGGGTGGGTTGCCGCTCGCCGCCGCCGCGTTGAGTAGCCTGCCCTGATAAGGCCGATCCCTGGCGCACGCGCTCTCACTGGCGACGAAATCAGGGGTCGGCCACCAAATCCGACGCGGACTTTACCCTCCCTTCCCCCTTTTGCCGCGGGTGAGATTGGGCTCTGCATGCCGACGGAGGTTGCGTCGTCCGGCGGGAACCGGAGAAACGCCTGAACCGCAGGGCCCGTGCCGCCGGAAAGGCTTGCAGCGGTCCTTTCGGAGTGTCGAAATAACGGCGCATTGCGCGCGAGCGCGGCCGGCGCGACAACCGCGTTGGCGGCTCGCCTTGACAAAGGATTTTGCGGAGCCGGATAGTCTTTTGGCAAATCGAAGCTTCGACTGTCAAAGAGGCGGATTCCCATGACATCACGACCGATCGTTGCCTGCGCCGCGGCCTTCCTCGCCGTCGCCGCCTTCGCTCCGGCTGCGGCTCAGGCTCCCTCGACGCTGGCGCAGGTCAAGCAGCGTGGATCGCTGAATTGCGGCGTCGATACCGGGCTCGCGGGTTTCGCCTTCAAGGACGACAAGGGCGTCTGGAAGGGGCTCGACGTGGATTATTGCCGCGCGATCGCCGCCGCAATCTTCAAGGATCCGGAGAAGGTCACTTACACTCCGCTGACGACGAAGGTGCGCTTCACCGCCCTCAAGGGCGGCGACGTGGACGTGCTCATCCGAGATTCGACGCTGACCTTCACCCGCGGAACCCAGCTCGGGCTCGACCTTGCGGGCGTCAACTTCTATGCGGGTCAGGGATTCATGGTCAAATCGAGCCTCGGGGCCAAGAAGGTGACGGATCTCGACGGGGCCACGATCTGCACGCTCGCCGGAGCGACGCTCGAGCTCAACATCGCGGACTACAATCGCGCCAAGAACGTGAAGATTACGCCCCTCCTCTTCGACAAGGTGGATGAGGCGATGGCGGCGCTCGAGGCCGGGCGGTGCGACGGTTACACGGACGATACCGGGAGCCTCGCGGGCGCGCGCGGTTCGATGAAGACCCCCGCCGACTGGGTGGTTCTCGGCGAGGTGATCTCGAAGGAGCCTCTCGGCCTGCTCACCCGCAAGGGCGACGGGCAGTGGACGGACATCGTGGCCTGGGTGCGCAACGCGCTCATCACGGCCGAGGAACTCGGCATTACCCAGGCGAACGTCGAGAAGCTTGCGAAGGAATCCGACAATCCCGAGATCCGCCGCGTGCTCGGCCTGGAGGGAGATTTCGGCAAGATGCTCGGCGTCGACAACGATTGGGCCCTGCAGGCGCTCAAGGCATCGGGTAATTTCGGCGAAATCTACGACCGCCACTTCGGGCCGAAGGGACTCGGCCTGGAACGAGGGGTGAACCGGCTCTGGAGCCAGGGCGGGCTCGTCTATTCCTATCCCTTCCGCTGAGGCGAGGCCCACACGGGTGATGCCGACCGGCGCGAAGGCGGGACTTCCGCTCGCGCCGGACGACGAGACGGCGCCTCCCAGACGAGCCTCCATGTCGGCCGGGCGAATGCTCGCCGGTGCGGCCTTTCTCGCTCTCCTCGCCCTCGCCGTCGGGCTCATCCTTTACAACGTCGACCAGAATCTCGCCGCCCGCGGCCTGTCCCTGTCCTTCGATTTCCTGAGCCGTCCCGCCGGCTTCGACATTCCGATCCGGGTTATCGCGTTCTCGCCGCGCGACACCTACGCGGACGCGGCGCTCGTCGGCATCGCGAACACGCTCGTCGTCTCCGCGCTCGCCGTCGTGACTGCCACGATTCTGGGCTTCCTGGCGGGTGCGGCGCTTCTCTCGCGCAATCTCCTCCTTGCCCGCGCGGCGCTCGCTGTCGTCGACCTCATCCGCAACACGCCCCAGCTTCTCCAGATCCTGTTCGCCTACACGGTGATCCTGCGGGCCCTCCCCGCCGCCCGCGACGGCCTGTCGCTCGGAGGCCTGGTTTTCCTGAATGTCAGGGGTCTGTTCCTGCCGGCGATCCTGTCCGATCCGAGCGCATCGTCGCCCGCTTGGCTGCCCGTGAACCTGTGGCTCTTTCTGCCGCCGCTCGCGATCGGCTCCCTCTTCCTCCCGATCCGCTGGAGCCGCCGTCTCCTCGTCGCGAGCGGTTGCGTCGCCGCAGCGATCGGCCTCGCGGTCTTTCTCTTTGCGGCGGGCGTGCTGAAGCTCGACCTGCCGGTCCTGCGCGGCTTCAACTTCCGTGGCGGCGTGCAGATCGTGCCGGAACTCGTCGCGCTTTGGATGGGTCTTGCGGTCTACGCTTCCGCGTTCATCGCTGATCTCGTGCGTGGAGCGGTGCTCTCGGTGCCGCGTGGGCAGGAGGAGGCCGCGATCGCCCTCGGGCTGAGCCCGGCGCAGGTGCTCTGGCTCGTGCGCATGCCGCAAGCCCTGCGCATCCTCGTCCCGCCGCTCGTCAGCCAGTACCTGAACGTGATCAAGAGTTCGACGCTCGGGCTGGCGATCGCCTATCCGGAAATCATGGCGGTGGTAGCCGGAACGACCCTCAATCAAACCGGGCATGCGATCGAGACGATGCTGATCGTGATGCTCTTCTTCCTGACGCTCAACCTGTTCATCTCGCTTCTCATCAATCTCTACAATCGTCGGCTTCTGCAGCGGGGTTGATCGTGAACGCCCCGCGCCCCTCTGCCGCCATCGCCGAGACATCGGGCCCCGGCATTTCGCCGGCGGACCGGCTCCGCGCTACGCTCAAGAACCTCGTCGCGACCCCGGGAAACGCGATCATCACGATCGCGATGGCGGCGCTTCTGTTCTTCCTCGTTCCGAAGCTCTGGAACTGGGCCGTTGCGCAAGCGACCTGGACGGGCGACGATCGCAAGGCGTGCGACGGCGGCGGGGCGTGTTGGATCTTCATCCGCGCACGGCTGCACGAGCTCCTCTACGGCAGCTACCCTGCGGGCGAGGACTGGCGCGTCGGTCTCGTCGCGACGATCCTCGCCATCCTCGCAGGGCTTTCGGTTTGGCAGGGCAATCCTTGGCGCCGCGCCTGCGTGATCGCGCTTTTCCTCGCCTTCCCGCCTCTCGCCTTTCTTCTGCTGCGCGGCGGGATCCTCGGCTTGAGCATCGTCGAGACCCGACTCTGGGGCGGCCTCCTTCTGAACTTCGTGCTGACCTTCGTCGCCGTCGCCGTTTCGATCCCGCTTGGACTTCTTCTGGCCGAAGGTCGCCGATCCGACCATCCGGAGATCGCAGCCTCGAGCATCGCCTTCATCGAACTCTGGCGCGCGGCGCCGATCGTCACGATCCTGTTTTTCGGCGTCGTCATCCTGCCGCTGCTTTTGCCGCGCGGGATCGAGTTCAACAAGTTCGCCTGCGTCGCGACGGCGTTGGCCCTGTTCGCCTCCGCTTACGTGGCGGAGGCGATCCGAGGCGGCCTGCAAGCGGTTCCGCGCGGCCAGTACGAGGCGGCTCTGTCGCTCTCGCTCTCGCCCTGGCAGGCGCGTCTTCTCGTCGTCTGGCCGCAGGCCCTGCGGATCTCGCTGCCCGCGATCGTCAACACGGCGATCGACCTTTTCAAGGACACGTCGCTCGTCACCATCGTCGGCCTGTTCGACCTGTTAGGGTCTCTTCAGCAGGCGCTGAAGGATCCGCACTGGCTGGGCCTCGCCGCTGAGGGCTACGTCTTCGTCGCGGCCGTATTCTTCGTTTTGTGCACCGTGCTCTCGATGCTGTCCCGACGGCTCGAGCGCGAGCTCGCGGTCGACCGGCGGCGCTAGAGCAGCATCCGTTCATATTGAATCAAGCTCAAGCGCTGTCATTCCGGGGCCGCGAAGCGGAGCCCGGAACCCATGAACACCGCAATCTCCGCACCGTCGCGCCGTCTGCGTCGTCGCGTTAATGGATCCCGGGCTCTGCTTCGCAGCCCCGGGATGACAGAGCCGGGGATGGGTCATCTTGAACGGATGCCGCTCTAGACCGCGATGCGTTTTGATGGCAGCAGCCGCTTGTGGCCGAACGGGGCGTGTTCCACCCTCAGCTCGCGTCCTCGTACAGGGCGATTTCACGGCCGGTGTCTAGGCTCGGACCTCCGCTTTGGCCGGTCTGGCCGGGTCTCACGGTGGCGAAGGTAACGGCCGACCGCCCGGCCGTTGGCCGAACGATCAAGAACGCTCCTTGCCTGGAAGCCTGTATTTCCCCCCGGCCTTGCCGGCGAGCGCGAAGACCTCCTTGGCCTCTGAGCCCGTGAACGCTTCTGTCGTCTCGACATCCGTTACGCTTCCCGCGGCCGCTGCGGCCAGGATAAATGCCGAAGCCTCCTTGGCGCTCGGCGCTTCCACAATAGTCAGGAAATCGTAGCGGCCGAGTGTGACGTAGAAGTTCAGGAGTTTGCCGCCGGCGTGCTCGACCAGCTTGTTGACGGCTTTCTGACGATCCTCCGGATTGGCGACGAGGTTCTTGATGGACTCCGCCGAATAGCGGCCGCGTGTGATGTAGATCGGCATCTGCTTTCCTCCCTGGAGTTACGGCGTTCTCGACCACCTGCGACAAGCTTGACGGTGGGCTTAGGCAACTCCGCCGTCAACAGCTCTTTGTCCCCGAGCGGAAGATCGGCCAGTTTGTCGTCGACAGGGGGCCGTCCGGCTCAAGTCCGGGTCCTTCCTCGATCTCGCAATCGATGAGACTTTGGATGTCATGCAAACGACCGGGGGGCGTTCGCGAGCACGGGCGGCGAGCTTGACATCGGGCGGTCCCCGGGGCTGGCTTGCCGGCGCCGCCGTGTCGCGGATGATCAAATCCCGATCCTTCGGCGACAATCGGCGGGAACGCGCTTCCCCTAGGCTTGAGACATGGACGAGCGTTGTGGCGGACCCCTGAAGCTTCTTGCGCTGCATCCGCAGGACGATGTCGCCGTCGCCCTCGAGGACCTGCGGGCCGGCGAACCGACGGGCATTCCCGGCCTGGCGACGCGGGCCCCGGTGCCCAAGGGCCACAAGGTCGCCCTTCGCGAGATCGCGGCCGGGCAGCCGGTGCGCAAGCTCGCCACGACGATCGGCGAGGCGTCGGCGCCGATCGCGCCGGGCGATCACGTCCATCTCCACAATCTGCGCTTCGTCCGCTCGACGGCGAACCGGAGGATCGGCGCCAACCCGCCGCAATGGCAGCTCGAATCGCCGCTTCCGGCTGCGACGTTCGAGGGCTACGTGCGCGACGACGGGCGCGTCGGGACGCGCAACCTTCTCCTCGTGCTCGCGACGGTGAATTGCTCGGCGACGGTGGTGCGGCGCATCGGCGAGGAGTTTCGCCGGCAGGTCGACCTCTCGGCCTATCCGAGCGTCGATGGCGTCGCGAGCCTCACCCATCAGCACGGCTGCAGCTTCCGGGCGGACGGCCCGGGGATGGACATTCTTCGGCGCACCCTCGGCGGCTATGCCCATCATCCGAATGTCGCGGGGACCCTCGTCGTCGGCCTCGGCTGCGAGGACAACGAGGTCGACGCCTTCCTCGACAATGCCGGCCTCCGGCGCTCCGAACGGTTGCGCACGCTCGTCATCCAGGAGGCGGGCGGAACGGCCGCAACGGTCGCCGCCGGCGTCGAGACGTTGAAGGCCATGCTTCCCGCCGCGGCCGCCGCCCGCCGCCGGCCCGTTCCGGCGAGCCGGCTCGTCGTCGGCCTCCAGTGCGGCGGGTCCGATGGCTTTTCGGCCGTCACGGCGAACCCGGCGCTGGGCGTCGCCGCCGACCTTCTCGTCGCGCAAGGCGGCACGGTCATCCTCTCCGAGACGCCGGAGATCTACGGCGCCGAACAAATCCTGCTCCAGCGCGCCGCGCGGCCGGCGACGGGCGAAAAGCTCGTGCGCCTGCTCGAATGGTGGGAGCAAAACGCAGCCGCCGACCGCGGCAGCCTCGACAACAATCCGTCCGCGGGGAACAAGGCTGGCGGGATTACGACAATTCTCGAAAAATCCCTCGGCGCCGTTGCCAAGGGCGGCTCGAGTCCGCTCGAGGACGTCGTCGCCTACGCGGAGCCGGTGAGCGGGCCGGGGCTCGTCTTCATGGATTCGCCCGGATACGATCCGGTCTCCGCGACCGGGCAGGTGGCGTCCGGCGCAAATCTCATTTGCTTCACGACCGGACGCGGGTCCTGCTTCGGTTGCGCGCCGGTGCCCTCCCTCAAGCTCGCGACGAACACCGCGCTGTTCGAGAAGATGGCCGGGGACATGGACCTCAACTGCGGTACGATTGCCGACGGTCGCGAGGAGATCGCGCAGGTCGGCCGACGCATCTTCGATCTCATGCTGGACGTCGCTTCCGGGCGGCGAACGAAGAGCGAAGCGCTCGGCTACGGCGAGGAAGAATTCATCCCCTGGGCCATGGGCCTCACCTACTGACCGCCAAGCCCGCCGACGAGGATTGCATGTCGACATACGCCTTCGCCGGACTGACCGACTTTGCCGGCCGCCTCCTCGCGGCCGCCGGGCTCGACGCCGACAAGGCATCGGTGACGGCCGAAAAGCTCGTCACCGCGGATGCGATGGGCCACAGCACGCACGGCCTCGCCCAGCTCCCCGGCTACCTCGAAGAGATCGAGAACGGCGACATGGCGACGTCCGGCGAGCCCGAGATCCTGGCCGACCGGGCGAGCGCCGTCGTGCTCGACGGCCGCCGCCTGCCCGGATTGTGGCTGACGGCGAAAGCGCTCGACCTTGCCTGCGAGCGCGCGAAGGCGAGCGGCGTTTGCGCGGTCACCGTCCGGCGCAGCCACCACATCGCCTGTCTTGCCGCATTCCTGCCGAGCGCCGCGGAGAAGGGATTGCTCGCCGTCATTGCGAGCAGCGATCCCTCCTCGGCCGACGTCGCGCCCTTCGGCGGCAAGCGCCCGGTGTACAGTCCGAACCCGATTGCCGTCGGCATTCCAACGGCCGCGGACCCGATCCTCATCGATGTCTCGACCTCCATCACCACGAACGGCATGAGCGCGCGCCTGCGCCGTCAGGGCCGCAGGTTCCCGGGGTTGTGGGCGATCGACGCTGACGGTCGGCCGGCCGATGACCCCGCGGTTCTCGTCGCCGACCCGCCGGGCAGCCTCCTGCCGGTCGGCGGCCTCGATCACGGTCACAAGGGATTCGGGCTTGGGCTTGCCGTCGAAGCCCTCACGCAAGGCTTGTCCGGCTATGGCCGCGCCGATGGCGAGAGCCGTTGGGGCGCCAGCGTCTTCGTGCAGGTGTTCGATCCGGAGGCCTTCGGCGGGCTGGCCTCCTTCACGCGCCAAACCGGCTGGCTCGCCGCCGCCTGCGTGGGAACGCCGCCCGCGGACGCGCAACAGCCGGTCCGCCTGCCGGGGGCAGGCGCCGTCGCCGGCCTCAAGGCCGCCAAGGCCGGCGGCTTGCGCCTTCACGAGGGCTTGCTGGAAGCCCTCGCTCCGTGGGCGCAAAAGCTCGGCGCCGAGCTCCCCGCGCCTAAGCCGCCGGGCGCACGTTGATCCAGATCGTCTTCGTCTGCAGATACTGGTCCATGGCTTCGACGCCATTGTCGCGCGCAAGCGATCCGGAGCGGCGATAGCCGCCGAACGGGGTCTTCACGTCGCCCTCGGTGAAGCGGTTGATCGAGACGGTGCCGCAGGCAAGCCGGCGGCCGAGGTAGAGCGCCTTGTCGATGTCCTTGGTGAAGACCGTCGCGTGCAGCCCATAGTCGGTGTCCGCTGCGAGCTTGAGCGCTTCGTCGATACCGCGCGCCGTCATCACCCCGAGGACGGGTCCGAAAATCTCTTCCCGTGCGATCCGCATGTGCGCTTGGACGGCGTCGAACACCGTCGGCTCGACGAAAAAGCCGCGCCCGGGCGGGCGGCCGCCGCCATGCACGAGCCTCGCCCCCTCCTCCTGCCCAGCCGCGATATAGCCCTCGACGCGCGCCCGGTGCTCCTCGCTCACCATCGAACCCATCTCCGTCGCGGGATCGAGCGGATCGCCGACCTTCAGCGCGGAGACCTTGGCCACGACCTTTTCGAGAAACTCGTCCTTCACCCGTGATCCGACGATCTGGCGCATGTTGGCCGAGCAATTCTGGCCGCCGTTCCAGCAGGCGGCGCTGACGGCGTTAGCGATGAGCTCGTCGTCGATCGGGGCGTCATCGAGCACGATGAAGGGACTCTTGCCGCCCATTTCGAGGCCGACGGGCTTCAGGTTGCTCTCCGAGGCGTATTTCAGAAAGTAGGAGCCAACCTCGGTCGACCCGGTGAAGGAGACGACATCGATGTCGGCGTGACGCCCGATCGCCTGGCCTGCCGTCTCGCCGAAGCCGGGGACGACGTTGAGGACGCCCGGCGGCACCCCCGCCTCCATGGCGAGCTCGGCGAGGCGGAGCGCCGTGAGAGGCGTCTGCTCGGCGGGCTTGAGAACCGCCGAACAGCCGGTCGCGAGAGCCGGAGCGAGCTTCCAGGCGGCCATGAGAAGCGGAAAATTCCAGGGCAGCACGAGCCCGACGACGCCGATCGGCTCCTTGAGGATCACGGCGAGCGCGCTCTCCGCGGTCGGCGCGACGCGGCCGAAGGTCTTGTCGATCAGTTCGGCATACCACTGAAAGAAGGTCGGCACCTCGTGCCCGATCTCGTTCAGGCAATCGCCGATGGTCTTTCCGCTGTCGACCGATTCGAGGACCGCGAGTTCTTCCGCGTGCTTGCGCACGAGATCGGCGAGCCGCAGCAGCACCTCCTTGCGATGCTCCGGCGCCGCGCGCGACCACTCCCCGCCTTCGAACGCCCGCCGCGCCGCGGCCACGGCGCGATCGACGTCGGCCCCGTCACAGGACGCGACCGCGCCGATCGCCTCGCCGGTGGCGGGATTGAGAGTTTCGAAGACGCTCCCGGAGGCAGCATCGCGGAACGATCCGTCGATGAAGGCCTGCGACGGGGCGCGGAGCGCGCCTGCCACCGAGCGGTAGTGGGACAGATCGAGGGCCACTGTCATGTTCGACTCCCGTGTTGAGAAGGGCTTTTTCCGCGCGGCCGGTTCAGGTCTGGGTCAGCCGACGCTGCGAGATGTCCCAGGGGATCAGGAGCCGTTCGGCGAGGGTCACCAGCCCGAACAGGAACAAGCCGAGGAGCGTGAGCAGAAAGATTGCGGCGAAGGCGAGCTCCGGCCTCATGTTGCCGGTGGTGATCTGAATGTAGAATCCGAGACCCTGGTCGGAGCCGATGAACTCCGCGATCGTGGCGCCGACCGTCGCATTGATGGCGGCGTACTTGAAGCCGACGAAGCATTGCGGCAGCGCTGCCGGGAGACGCACCTTCAGGAAGGCGCGAAGGGGGCCGGCGCCGGTCGATCGGCAGAAGCGGGTCAATTCCTCGCTCAGCGACGAAAACGCAAGCATCGCATTCAGCACGATCGGAAAGAAGCAGACGAGAAAGACGATGATCACCTTCGGCAGGAGTCCGAAGCCGAGCCAGGAGATGAAAATCGGCGCAAAGGCGATCTTCGGGGTCATCTCGAGGCTGACGAAGAACGGATAGATGGTCGCGCGCAGAATGCGCGAGAAGGCGATCGCGAGGCCGAGGGGAACCGCCAGAACGAGGGCGGTGAGGTAGCCGAGGAGCGTCTCGAATCCGGTGATCCAGGTGTAGCGAATGAGAACCGGCCAGTCCGCCCAGGCCTTCGTGACGATCTCGGAGGGCTTCGGCAGGATGTAGCGGGGGACGGAGAACCAGTCGATTGCGTTCTCCCAGATTACGAAGAAGGCGACGAACGACAGCGGCGTCAGCCAGCCGAAGGAGCGCAGGCTCGATGCGAAGAGACTTTTCGGCCCGGACAGCGGCATCTTCAAAGGACGCCATAGTCGTGAAAGATGCCGTGGATCTCGCCGGAATAGGCGGCGAAGGCCGGCGACGTCGTCACCTCGATGGTGCGCGGGAACGGAAGATCGATGTCGATGACCGTGTGGATGCGTCCGGGCCTCGGCGTGATGACGCAGACCTGGCTCGAGAGCTGGATCGCCTCGTCGATGCTGTGCGTGACGAGCGCGACCGTGGGCCGCTTGGCCATCCACAGCGCCTGAAGGTCGCGGCGGATCGCCTCCCGCGTCATCGCATCGAGTTTTCCCAACGGCTCGTCGAGCAGGAGCGTGTCGGGTTCGTGGACGAGGGCCTGACAGAAGGCGGCGCGCTGCTGCATGCCGCCCGAGAGCTCGTAGGGAGCCCGGTCCTCGAACTCCTCGAGGCGCACCGCGCGAACGAGGCTTGCGACGCGATCGCGGAACCGGGCCGGCTCGAGTCCGCGCATTTCGAGCTGCAGCTCGATGTTGCGACGGACCGAGCGCCACGGCACCAGCGTGTTGTCCTGAAACATGATGCCGATGTCGGTCCGCGGGCCTTCGACGGTCGCGGCGTCGATTCGGATTTCGCCCCGCGTGGGCGGGAGAAGTCCGGCAATCATCAGGAGAAGGGTCGACTTTCCGCAGCCCGACGGCCCGAGGAACGAGACGAAGGCGCCGGGCTCGACCGTCAGGTCGACGGGTCCGAACGCATGCACCGCCGCCTGACCCGGCCGCACCGGATCGAACACCTTGGTGGCACCGCGAATCTCGATCCTGGCGGCCATCCGAAGAGCGCTCTTACGATCCGTCCGCGGGGCTGCGCGGAGGCAACCCCGCGCCTCCCCTTCGCCGGCACCGCATCAAGGAAGGAAGCTGTTGGTGTAGAAGGCGGAAGCCGGCTTCGTCGTCTGCAGGCCGTTGTACGTCTTCATGAGGGCGAGCATGTCGTCCCAATCCTTCGCCACGTGCTCGCCGAGCTTCTTGTCCTTGTTGCCGGGGGAATACAGGACCCCGAGGGTGACCTTCAGCACCGCGAGCGCCTGGGCCTTGCCTTCCGGCTCGTTCATCGTGCCGCCGACGATGTCGGCCATCGCGGCGACGGCAGCCTCCGGGTTCGCCTCGGCCTCCTTGTAGGACTTGACGGTCGCCTGCACGAACCTTTTCACGAGGTCCGGATTGCTCTCCAGGGTCTTGCGGGCGGTGACGATGCAGTAGCCGACCTGGTTGACCCCGAAATCCGAATACGGAAAGGCGAGCGGCAAGGGGCCGCCGGCCGCCTTGATCTCGGCCGGCTTGTCGTCGAGCCCGCCGAGAATCCCGACGGCGCCGCCGGCGCCCTGGATGAAGCCGGAGACGACAGCGCTCTCCGGAACGTTGATGAGCTTCACGTCTGCCTGAGCGAGGCCGGCGGTCTTGAGCACGAGCGGGAAGAAGACGTTCACGCCGGCATTGGCCGTGGTGAGAAGCGACTTTCCCTTGAGATCCGCGATCGTCTTCACGCCGGCGTCGGGCTTGACGAGGATCGCCTCGGTCCCCATCGCGTCGATCACCGCGACGGAAACGAGATCGGCGCCCTGCGCCACGAGATTGATCATCGACGCGCACGAGCCGTAGGAAAAGGTGCTGTCGCCATTCGCGACGAGCCGGTGCGCGGAGCCCGACCCGTTGCCGGACCTGATGTCGAGGTCGATGCCGGCATCGGCATAATAACCCTTGTCCTTGCCGAGGGCGAAGCCGGCATGGGATCCGTAATACATCCAGTTCAGGCGCAGGCGGACCTTGTCCGCGGCGGCGGCGCCGCCTATTGCTCCGAAGCCGATTGTCAGGGCGATGAAGCTGGCTGCCCATCGCGTCGTCGATCTCATCACCATCTGGATGCCCTCCACTCTGCCGCGCCTGTGTCCCTAGCCGTCCGGAGCGCGTTCGGCCGTTTGACGACGCGCGACGTCGCCCGAAGGTGAAATCGCCCGCCGATCGTGGTCCGATCCGGTCGCCGGCGCGCTCCCGCTCAAGGCTGGCGGCGTCGCCGCCATCGGTGAAGCGCGCGGCCGCGCCGCTCCGTTGCGCCCGCCTGTTGCCGCGCGGATCGCGGCTTCATGATTACAGAGCCCCGTGACCGCCTGTTGTCCATCTGCGGCACGCGTTTGACCCGCTGCGTCAGGCGTCTCGGACGGCGCGCGCCGCGCCTCAGCGCTGCGACAGGAGGGGCAGCCGGTTGGTGAGCGTTGGCCCGGAGGGGTGGAACTTGCCGCGCTCGGCGCTCTCGAAGCGCCGCCTCACGGCCGTCGGGGGCGCGCCGTAATGGTTGCGGAAGGCCCGGCAGAAGTGCGAGTTCGACAAAAATCCGCAGGCCTCGGCAATGTGGGCGATGGAATTGTCGCTGTAGAAGAGCTGCTCGCGGGCCGCCTCGAGCCGGAGCGAGACGTAGTACTCGCTCGGACTCCACCCGGTCTCCTTCACGAACAGGCGCTCGAGGCGGCGGCGCGAAATCGACAGCCCATCGCACAATTCGACGATCGGCACGGGATAGGCGAGGTTCTGCCGCATCAGCCGGACGCAGCGCTGCACGAGCGTGCGGTTGCTGGACTTTGCGATGCCGTCGAGGAGTTGCGGCGTCTCGGCCGGACGCGGCCGGCCATGCACGAAGGCGTTCGCGACCGTCTGCGCGAGGGCGGGGCCGTGTGCAGCCCCGATCAGCGCCAACATCAAATCGAGGGAGCTGATGCCGCCCGCGGCGGTGAAGCGCTCGCGATCGATCACGAAGATCTGCTCGACGACGTCGACCTCCGGGAAGGCATCCCTGAAGACCGGAATGGCCTCCCAGTGCAGCGTGATCCGATAGCCGCCGAGCACGCCGGCCGCCGCGAGCGCGAAGGCGCCGGTGTCGAGCGCCCCGAGGTTGCTGCCGTGCGCCGCAAGCCGGCGCAACCAGTTGAGAACGGGCTTCGAGAGATGCTGCGTCGGCTCGTTCCCCGCGCAGACGATGACGAACGGCGGCAGCTCGCCGGATCGGATCGCCAAGGTCTCGTCGACGGTCATGCCGTTGTTGGCGGGGACCGGGCCGCCACTCGCCGAGGCGAACGACCAGTCGAACAGGCGCTCGCCGGCATTCTGGTTGGCGATGCGCAAGGCGTCGGTCGCCGGCACAAGCGCGTAGAGCGGGAAGTCAGGAAGCAGGAAGAAGCAGATCCTCGCGTCGTCCTTCAACATCGGCCGGCCCTCTCCCGAACGCCGCGAATGATCAAATCAATGACGCTTTAAGTCAATCAGCGGCGCCGGGTTTCCTGCGATCTTTTCGACACGAGGGAAATAATGCCCGGAAGCGGCAAGCTTCGCGAGGCTATTTGCATTTGCACGCCATGTAGAACCGATGTTTCGGCCGAGACATCGCGAAGAGCCGATGCGCCCGTCGCACCTGCCGGCCCTGCGAGGCGAAAAGGGGACCTTGCCGACATGGATTTTGCCCGTCTGCGCGAAAGTCTCGTCGGCTGCTACATCACCGTGCCGACGATGTTCAGGGATCCCGATCTCGAACTCGACCTGCCGGCGATCAGGCGCCATGTCGCCTTTCTGCGGGCGAAGGGCGTCGCCGCCGGCAACGGTGTGCTCCTCGCCGGCGGAGCGGCGGGCGACTTCTCGACCATGACCTTCGACGAGCGGGTTGCCGTCGCCGAAGGCGTGTTCGAGGCCGCAGGGGGCGCGCTGCCCCTTGCGATGGGGGCGCAGACGACGAGCACCCGCGAGCTGGTGAAGCTCGCGAAGGCCGCCGAGCGCATCGGCTTTGACTACATCCAGGTTTCCTGCCCGTTCTACTTCAACCACACGGAGGGCGACTTCCTCGCCTACGTGAAGGCCGCGGCGGAGTCGGCGGCGATCGGCATCATCATCTACAACACCTTCTGGACGAGCGCCGCGGTGTCGTTCGCGACCGTCGAGCGGCTGGTCGAAATTCCGAACGTGGTCGGGCTGAAATGGGCGACCCCGCGCACCGACGCAATGGAGTTCGAGGACGTGGTCTCGACCTTCTCGTCCCGCGTTTCGATCATCGACAATCATCTCATGTTTCCGCTCAGCCATGCGCTCGGCGCGCGGGCCTTCGAAGTGCACCTTTCGAACTACTGGCCGGAATGGGGCATCGCGCTCGTCGCCGATCTCGACCAGGGCCTTTACGCGGAGGTGCAGCGTCGGCTCGTCCGCGAAGCGATGCCCTTCTACAAGCTGTGGACCGAGATCGAGAAGAACTTCACCTCCGGCGACGGCTATCTCGACAAGCTCTGCATGGAGCTCGTCGGCCTCGACTCGAGCCGGTGCCGCCCTCCCACCCGCGACATCCGCGACGCCTACCGGGAACGCTGCCGGGCGATGATGATTGCCTGCGGCGTCCCCGGCGCGATCGCGAAATGAGCGCGAACCTCGATCGAAAGACCCGCCGAGAGGACAATTCATGCCGGAGATCTCCGACGTCTCGCACCACACCATCTTCAAGCATCCCGAGCACTGCGTGAACCAGATCGCGACGCGGCTCGTCAGGAGCGGCGAGATCGTCGCCGTCTTCAACGAGGAGCGCTTCCCCTATCACCACGACTGCGGCCAGACGCTGATGTCGCGCTCCGGCGACGGCGGCGTCACCTGGTCCGCTCCGGAGGTGGTGCTGGCGTGGACCAGCACCACGGGCAACTGGGACTGCGGCTTCTGCGAACTCGACGACGGCACCTGGATCGTCAACCTCACCATCACCGGATTCTTCAAGCGCGGCGTCAAGCCCGAGGGCGTCTCCTGGAGCGCCCATCCGAAGACGCCCGAGTGGGGCGACTGGACCTGGGCCTACAAGACGCAGGGCTGGCTCGGCACATATGTCGTCCGCTCCACCGACCGCGGCCGGACCTGGAGCGAACCCATCCCGGTGAACGTGCGGCCCTTGAAGCACGGCGGCTGCCGGCTCGGCTGCTGGCAGCTTCCCTCGGGCCCGCTCCTCATGGGGCTCTATGGCCGCATCCACGGCTACGAGGAGGAAGGCGAAGGCGAATCGACGCGATCCGCCCTGATGCGCTCCGACGACGGCGGCGAGAACTGGGAGTACTATGCGACGCTCGCCTTCGACCCGGCGAGCATCGTCGACTACGAGGAGCCGGCGCTGCTTCGCCTGCACGACGGGCGGCTGGTGTCGACGCTGCGCACCCATGTCAACCCGTCCGGCGATGCCAAGGCGATGGTCGTCGTCGTATCGGAGGACGACGGATTCTCGTGGACGGCCCCGAAATGGACCAACATCTGGGGCTATCCTTCCGAGATGATCCCGCTCCTCGACGGGCGCTACCTGATGATCTACGGCTACCGGCGACCGCCCTACGGCGTGCGCGGCTGCGTTTCCGAGGACGGCGTCACCTGGGACGCGCGCAACGAGTTCGTGATCCGCGAGGGCGGCGTGCCGGGCCGCAGCGAGTCCGAGCGGCCGGGTTCCAGCCGGATGAGTCCCGCGTCCGGAAAGTACGGCGGCGGCCGCATCGACTGGAGCAATCCCGGCGTCTACCAGCACATCGGCTATCCGAGCGTCGTGCAACTGTCCGACGGGACGGTGGTCGCGAGCTATCACGAATGGGACGATGCCGAGCGGCCGCTGCAGTATGTGCGCACGACGCGCTTCCGCCTGTCGCTTTGAGGCACCGGCTCCGCCCATGGCCCACCGGGAATCAAGCATCTACGAGGACGAACACCGCTACGTAGCGCATCCGCATCTCGCCGTGCTCGCGTCCGGCTCCTGGCTCCTCGTCGCCAACCGCGCCCCGCGCCGGCGCGTGACCATGCATCCGCCCCAGGATCCCGAGTTCACCAACATCCTCATGCGCTCCGAGGACGAGGGCGAGACCTGGTCGCCGCCGATCGTCGTGCCCGCCTACGGCCTTGTCGGCATGGAATGCGCCGGCCTCACGCCCCTCCCCTCCGGCGGCGTGTTGCTGAACCAGTGGCGGTTCCGCTGGTACTCCTATCTCGACGCCAGCGCCGCGGCCGCCGATCCCCTCGCCTGCGGTCCCGAGGCGTTGAAGCAGGGTCTCGTCGCGTCGACCGAACTCGACGCGGCCGCGGTGCGGACCGTCCCCGCCGTCCGCCTGATGCCGTGGATCCGGGGTGGCGGAGAGGTTCTCGCTCACCTCAGCCTCGACGACGGCAGAACGTTTCAGCGGTCGACGCGGATCGATCCGGCGCCTTTCTCCGGCGGCTACGGCATGCGCGGAGGCGTCGTCCTTTCGGACGGAGACGTGCTTCTGCCCCTGTCGGACGTCCCGTTCTACAGGCGGGTTTTCGCCGTTCGCTCCGGCGACGGCGGCGCGAACTGGAGTCCGCCGGAACCGATCGCGGAAGAGGACGGGCTCGCCTTCGAGGAGCCGGCTCCGATCGCGCTTCCCGGTGGGGACCTGGTCATGCTCCTGCGGGAGAACGTCTCGCGCAGCCTCTACCTCGTGCGCTCGGTCGACGGCGGCAGAAGCTGGTCGCGTCCCGAGCCGACCGGGATCGGCGCCTACCCCGCGCACCTCGTCTGCCTCGGCGACGGCCGCCTCGTCGCCGTGGCGGGGCGCCGGACGCCGCCCTTCGCAATCGAGGCCTTCGTTTCGGTCGACGGCGGCCGCAGCTTCGGCTCCGATCGCGCCCTGACGATCCGCGCCGATCTGCCGAACCGCGACCTCGGCTATCCGACCGCCGCCGTGCGCTCGGACGGGCGTCTGTTCGTCGCCTACTACTACCGCGATCTTCGCGGCGTGACGGGCCTTCATGCGACGACCGTGAACATCTGACGCGCGCCGTGCAAGCGGCCGCAGAGCCGCAGCGACGCAAAACCTGGAGGACGAGATGGCCGAATATCGCATCACAAGACGCAGTGTCATCGCCGGAACCGGCGCGCTTGCCTCGGGCATGGTCTTCAAGCCCGCAGTGCTGCGGGCCGCGACAACGGAGATCGTTCATTGGAGCTGGCTCGCCGCCTCCGACGGCGAGGTGTGGCAGAAGATGATCGAGGCCTTCAACGCAGCGCACGCGGGGAAGGGCATCCAGATCAAGATGGAGCTCGTTCCCGAGGAGCAGTACACGACCAAGGTCCTCGCCGCCGCCGCAACCGGGCGCGCGCCCGACTTCGGCTGGGGAACGGCAGGTCAGCGGGCCAAGATGGCCAAGGACGGCGTCGTCGTGCCGCTCGACGACTTCGCCAAGAAGGCGGGCCTCGATCTTGCGGACTTCGACCGCTTCGCGATCGAGGCGGCGCGCTATCCGAAATACAACAACGGCCTGTTCATGGTTCCGATGGACCTGATGAGCCTGCAGCCCGAGTACAACGTCGATCAGGTCAAGGAAGCCGGGCTCGATCCCGACAAGTTCCCGGAGGATGGCGCCGCTCTGATGGAATGGGCGAAGGCGCTCACCCGGCGGGACGGCGACAAGGTCGTGCGCTCGGGCATCATGATGACGGGGTCCGGCGTGCAGCCGACCGTGACCTGGGGCATCGTCGCGGCGCAAATGGGCTTCCAGCGCGCCTCGAACGATCTCAAGCAGGCGGCCGTCAATCCCAAGGCCGGCATCGCGGCGATGGAATGGGTGCTCGATCTCTTCGACAAGAGCAAGGTCTCGACGCGCGACATCACCGATCGCTACAAGGCGTTCGGCGCTGGACAGGGGTCGATCTTCTGGACCGGACCGTGGACGCTCAACGGCTATCTCGGTCAGAAGCTCCCGTTCCGCACCGCCCTGTTCCCCAACATCGGCGGCAAGCGGGTGACCTATTTCGAGGAAGGCGGCCTCGAGTTCTACGTCCAGAAGGACAAGGGCCGCTACGAGGCGACGATGGCCGCGGTGAAATGGCTGTCCGACAACAGCCTCTTGTGGACCACCGTCGGCCGCGGCGCCTCGCCGCGCAAGTCGATCCTGAACACGCCGGATTACAAGACGGCAGGGGCGCCGTGGGCGGTGCGCGGCGCGTTCGTCGACGGCATGGCCTTCGCGACCGAGGGCGAGATCCCGGTGCAGGCGGGACCCGATTTCACCATCTACCAGGGCGGCAACTTCCTCGCCAAGGTGCTCGAGGGAGTCTGGGCCGGAAAGACGAAGCCCGAGGAGGCGATGGCACGCATCGGCGAGCAATGGCAGAAGGGCCTCGACGCCGGTTGAGGTGGCACCGCGGCGATCCGCCTCGGCCGGCGCTGCCGTGAGCTCGGTGAAGCGATCGAGGGTGGCCGGCATCGGGGCCGGCCGCTCGTCGGAGCGGCCGGCCATCGATTGGGCGGGCTATGTCTTTGTCGCGTTTTTTACCCTGCCCTTCCTGCTGTTCAACGTGATGCCGATCCTGTTCGGCGTCTATGTCAGCTTCACCGAGTGGAGCATCATCGGCGAACCTCGTCTTGTCGGCCTCGAGAACTATCGCGAGGCCGCGCACGATCTTTGGCTGCACCAGGCTTTCGTCAACGTCTTCCTCTACGCTCTCATCATCGTCCCGAGCGTCGTCGTCGCCGGCCTCGGCTTCGCCCTTTTCGTCAACCAGGGCTGGCCGCTCTCGGGCCTCGCCCGGACGATCCTGTTCACGCCCAACGTCGTCTCGGCGACCGTGATCGGCCTCGTCTGGGTCTGGCTGCTCGACACCCAATACGGACTCCTCAACGGCTATCTGGCCATGCTCGGGATCTCCCCCGTGCCCTGGCTGACGAGCACGCGCTGGTCGCTCGTCGGCGTCTCGATCGCCTCGGTCTGGTGGGATCTCGGCCTCGTTTTCGTGCTCCTGCTTGCAGCGCTGCAGGACGTCCCGGCGGAACTCTACGACGCGGCCGCCCTCGATGGCGCCGGCAAGGCGCGCCAGTTCTGGCACGTCACGCTGCCGCATCTGCGTCCCGCCCTCAGCATGGTCGTGACTTTGCAGCTCATCTCGACGATGCGGATCTTCAGCCAAGTCTACGTCATGACGAACGGCGGCCCGGCCGGCTCGTCGTCGTCGGTGATCTTCCACATCTATCAGTCTGCGATCGTCCGCAACATGCTCGGCTACGCCTCGGCGGTGTCCGTGCTGCTCTTCCTGGCGATCCTCGTCCTGACCCTCGTCCAGCGCGCGATCCTCAAGGAGACGGTCCGTGGTTAGCGGCAACCGCCTCGTCGCAAGGCGCGTGCCGGGCACCGGCCTCGCCCTCGCCGACGTGCCCGTCTGGCTCGTCGGAATGGCGCTGGTGGCCGCCTGGGGTGCGCCGTTCGTCTGGATGGTGTCGACGTCCCTGAAGCCTTCCTCGCAGGTGATGACGCGCGAGATCGAGTGGCTGCCCCGCGAGGTCACCTTCGCGAACTATGCCAAGGTTCTCGAATACCCGGTCGCGACCTGGGCCTTCAACAGCGTGATCGTGGCGGCGGCCTCGACGGCGCTCAGCGTCCTCTTCGGTGCGATGGCCGGCTACGCGATCGCGCGCCTCAGCTTTCCCGGCCGCAGGGTGCTGTTTTCGGCCTTTCTCGCCTCGATGATGATCCCGCCGGAGGTCGGCGTCGTGCCGCTGCTGATCGCGATGATCGATCTCGGCTGGGCCAGCACCTATCAGGCGCTGATCCTGCCGACGATCGCGAACGTGCTCAGCGTCTACGTCTTCCGGCAGTACTTCCTGACCTTCCCGCGCGAGCTCGAAGAGGCCGCTCTCGTCGACGGGGCCGGCCTGTTCCACATCTTCTTCCGCATCGCCCTCCCCTTGGCCCGCAGCCCGGTCATCGCGGCGAGCGTCATCCTGTTCACGCTCAACTGGAACAACTTTCTGTGGCCGCTCCTCGTCACCTTCGACGAGGACATGAAGACATTGCCGGTCGGCATCGCCGCCTTTGCGCCGGTCATCGGCACGCACACGCAGCTCGAAGGCTACGCGGTCGCCATGGCCGCCGTGACGCTCCTGTGCCTTCCGTCGGTGGCGCTGTTCTTCCTGCTCCAGCGTTACTTCTTCGCCGGCCTGAGTTCGGGCGGCTTCAAGGGATAGTCGATGCCACATCGTGCACCGGTAAAGAGCCACCACATCGCCGGAGAGGCGCGCCCGAGCGCCGGCGGCGCCACCTTCGAGTCCCTCGATCCCTCGACCGAGGAGGTGATCGCCCACATCGCCCGCGGCGGACGGGGCGAGGTCGAGGAGGCGGTGTCGGCGGCGCAGGCGGCGTTCCGGGGACCCTGGCGGGAGGCGACGCCTGCGGAGCGGGGCGCGCTCCTGCTGAAATTGGCCGATGCCGTCGCCGGCGCGCGCGAGGAACTTGCGATCCTCGAGACCCGGGAGGTCGGAAAGCCGCTGTCGGCTTCGCGAGGCGACATCGACGGCGTCGTCGAAACCCTGCGCTACAATGCCGGCGCGGCGGACAAGATCCAGGGCGAGGTGATCCCCCTCGGCCATACCTTCGTCGACTTCGTTGACCTCGAGCCCGTCGGCGTCACGGCGCATATCGTGCCGTGGAATTTTCCGCTCGGGATGGCGGTCCGATCGCTGGCGCCGGCCCTTGCGGCCGGCTGCACGGCGGTCGTGAAGCCGGCCGAACAATCGTCGCTCTCGACCTTGCGCTTCGCCGAGCTCGCCCTCGAGGCCGGTCTTCCGGCCGGGGTCGTCGATGTCGTCTGCGGCTTCGGGCCCGAGGCGGGGGCGCCGCTCGTCGACGATCCGCGGGTGCGGGCGGTGCATTTTACCGGCTCGGTCGAGGTCGGGCGGGAGGTGGGCATCGCGGCGGCGCGAGGCTTCAAGGCCGCCGTCCTCGAACTCGGCGGCAAGAACGCGATGATCGTCCGCAGCGATGCGGACCTTGAACGGGCCGTCGCGGACGCGCTCGCCGGCGGCTTCGACAATGCCGGCCAGGTCTGCTCCGCCTCGTCCCGACTCATCGTCCATCGCGACGTCGCGACGGAGTTCACGGAAAGGCTCGTCGAGAAGGTCAAGGCGCTTCGCATCGGACCGGGACTGGAGGACCCGGACGTCGGACCTGTCGTCTCGGCCGAACAGAGAACGAAGATCCTCGCTCACCTCGACAGCGCGCGCGCAAGCGGGGTTCGCGCCCTCGCAGGCGGGGGACCGGCGCCGGGCTTCGCGCGCGGCTACTTCGTCTCGCCGACGGTCCTTTGCGATGTCGACGCAGCGTTGCCGATCGCCCGCGAGGAGGTTTTCGGTCCGGTCGTCACGATCACGACGGTCGCGAACGATGAGGAAGCGCTGCGCATCGCCAACGACGTCCCGACCGGCCTCGTCGCCGGCATTCACACGCGCGATGTCGCGCGCGCTCTCGCGATGGCCCGGCGCCTCGAAACCGGATCGGTCTGGATCAACGGCTGGTACATGGGCGGCGTGCAGGCGCCGACCGGCGGAACGAAGGAGAGCGGACTCGGCCGCGAGCGCGAACTCGCCGGCGTGAGAAACTTTCTCCAGATCAAGAATGTAGCGGTGCGCTTGCCGGGCCTCGATTTCTCCTTCTGATCGCTCCTTCGGCCGCAGTCCGCGGTCCGGCGACGCTGCCCCGGGCAGCGGGTGAGGAACCTCGCCGTGAAGGTGCCGACCGACCTCTGGCCCGCGTTCAGGGCGCGGGGAGAGGTGCGCAAGTCGCCGGTGGACCATCTCCCGGCTGACCGCGCCCGCCCCAGCAGCGGCCCGCGGAGAGGGCTAGTCTAGGTGCGCCAGAACGGATGCACGTTTTCGAACCGACGCCAGAGGATCTGCGCGCTTTTCCAGCTGGCTTCGGCCCTCGCCAGATTCGCGCCGATGACCCAGCCGATGGCGCGCTCTGCACCCGGACCTTCGGCACCAGGCCGATCGGTCTCGGACAGAATGGCCTGCACGGTCACTGCGTCGTTCAAATTTCCAAAAGCGTCCTGCAAGGCCTTCAGGCGCTTCATGAAAGGCTTGACACGCTGCTCGGGGTAGAGCGAGGAAAACAGCTCGACGGAATATCGCAGCTTCTTAAGCTGCTTGCGCAACTTGTGGCGCTCTTCCTCGGTCAGCCTCTCCAGATGTCGAGCATGCTTCCTCACCCTTTTTAGAATTATCGACAAAGCCGGTCGAGCAAAGACCGCGACCGGAACCGCCAGCTGCTCCGTTTGTCCGAAATCTTGCGGCGCGAGCCAGCCCCTCGTCTCGACGAAACGCGCCAAGCCGAGGAGAAAAGCCTGCACGCGCGGCCCGGCGAGTAGTACGCGAAGCACTTCGCGCCGGGCGGCCGCCTGCGCGGCCAAGTCGCGGGCGAGAGTTGCGAGTGCCGGCTCCTCTGGATGGAGATCCCCTTCCCGACGCACGCGCTCGTCGGCGATGACGTGGAGATCGCGCAAATACCCAACTTCCCGCCCGAGCCAGCGCGCCTCGTCGTTGAGGTGCTTCAGGCCCGGGCCTTGAAAGACCTCGCCGTGCAACGCGAATACGCTTCGCACCCGCCTCAAGCCTACGCGCAGCTGATGCGGGCCTTCCGGGTCGTCGAGCTCGCGGACCACCTCAATGTTTGTCGCAATCTGATCCAGACATTCCCGGAGCATGTCGCGCGCCGCCTGTTCGACCGTCTGAGTTTTGTCCAGGGCGATCGTTCGCGCGTGTCTTGGCTGGAGCGGCGGCTCGATCCGACCTTCGGTTGCGAGGAGATATCCGCGCTCCGCCTTTGAAAGACGGGAGAGACGCAAACCTCCGTCAGGGGCGAGGGCCTGCGCGGCATCGTACAAATCCCCCGGATTTCCTTCAATGAGTTCGATCTCCGCCTCGCGGAGCGCCGCCGAGCGACCTCCAGCGCGGACCTCGCCCAAGTCCACGGCGAGCTCGGCGCGTGTGCCTTTCCCAATGTGCAGTGTTCCTGAGGAGCGCCGCACGACGACCTCACAGACAGGATGAAGACCGGCGCCATCCAGGAGCTTCAGAACGTCGTTCCGAACACCGTCGTCCGTGATTTTGTCGATCGATATTGCGCCGCCGGGTACCGGACCCTCGACCTCGCGGACTCTGGACAGGCCACCGCTCAGGTCGCGTCCGCATTTGACAGTTTGGATCCACCGCCGGCCTTCCCGGCGCACTCTCAAGCTGATGCCCGCCTCCCTCAGGGTGCTTTTCGAAGTGTCGAAATAGATGCTGCGGAGCGTTCGGCGTCGAGGCTTGTTCTCGAGCAGTCCAGAGGCCTTCGCACGTGCAAAAAGCTCGCGCGCAAGCGTTTCGTCGAGAAGCAATTTCAGCTCGATTTCGCTCATGCGGCGGTTTTGTGTCGGCGCATTTAAGCTCGTAGCCGACCGCGCCCGTCAATGCAAGAATCCAAGTGACCGCGCCGCGCTACAATTGTTGTGTGAAACCGTGGCTCAGTTCTGTTTGGTTTCTCATAAGTCAGAGTGTCGCTCCCCATCGAGGGGCTGCGTCTGGTGCTGCGGATCGGTGAGCGTCACCATGCCCGGCCCGATCGTCGGGCGCGCCACCTGCTCGACGTCCTTGACGCCGTACTGCCCCGAGACCGTCAGCGAGGGCTTGGAGCCCCCCGACGCTGACCCCCGAGGGCGGGTGCGCCGCAACGCGTATCGCGCCCCATCCGGTATGCGCAAAAAGCCCCGCTCAGCATGGCGCAAGAAACTGGGCGGCCGCGACGCCGAACATCCTCAATGTTGCAGTCTCGCGGGCAAAGCGAAACCTCTATATCGTAGGCTCCCACGGAGCCTGGTCCGGCGTCGGACATGCACGCGAAATGGCGACCTTGCCGCGGCGGCGCGTGGATCGGAACGTGCCGGATCCGCGGTGAGTGGCTGCGGCAGGCGGTCCGACAAGAAGGCCTGCATCGTGACCCAGGCGTAGACCGGGCCTGCCTATCTCACGCCTCGACGAAAACGACCTCTTTGCCCGCAGCATCGGCTGCAGATGGCGTCCTACGCAACTTTCGTCCGCCCGCGAGCAGTCCCTTTTCCGACCGTCCCTCCGGCCCAGACTTCGGAGACCGCCCGGCCTTCCCTTGCTCTTGCTTACGCAGAGGCACTCGAACGAGCGCTCGGGACCCGCCGCTGTTGATACTGACCTTACGACACCATTGACGATTGCGCCGCCCGTGCCCTTCCATGGGCTCGGGGAACTGACGATGTCCATCACGATTGCCGCGACGATCTCGACGAAGATCGGCTTCGCATCACACCAGAATGCCGTTCCGATCCTGCGCGAACTCGCCTTGACGAACGACACCGATCGCCAGATCGACGATCTTGCGCTCATTCTCTCCGCCGACCCGCCCTTCGTCTCGTCGAAAACCTGGCGCATCGATCGACTCGGGCCGCAGTCCACCCTCCACGTCTTCGATCGTGACGTCGCCCTCGACGCGACGCTGCTCGGCGACCTCACGGAGAGCATCCGTGGTGACCTGATCCTGCGGCTGGAGTGTGCCGGAGAGGTCGTCGGCACCGCGACCTACGCCGTCGAACTGCTGGCGCGCGGCGAATGGGGCGGATTCAGCGCCATGGCCGAACTGTTGCCGGCCTTCGTCATGCCGAACGATCCGGCCGTCGACCGCATCCTCAAGGCGGCCTCGGACGTGCTGCGCCGAGCCGGCCGTCCGGACGGCATCGACGGCTACGCAGCAAAATCCCGCGAGCGGGCCTGGGAACTCGCCTCCGCAATCTGGTCCGCCGTCGTCGGCCTGCGGATCTCCTACGCCCTGCCGCCGGCGAGCTTCGAGAAGGTCGGGCAGAAGGTGCGCACGCCCGGCGCCATTCTCGACGGCCGCGTCGCGACCTGCCTCGACACGTCGCTGCTCTTCGCCGCGGCCCTCGAACAGGCGGGCCTCAACCCGCTGCTGATCCTCACTCCGGGCCACGCCTTCGCCGGCCTCTGGCTGCAGCCGGTCGAGTTCGCGACGCTCCTCACCGACGAGGCGGCGGCCCTGCGCCGGCGGATCGACCTCAGCGAGCTTATCGTCTTCGAGACGACGCTCGCGACGCATGCCTCGCCGCCCGGATTCGGCGCTGCGACGAAAGCCGCCATGCGGCACCTCGCCGAGGACGCCGGCGCGGTGGCGATCGACGTTCGCCGCGCCCGCCTGCAGAAGATCAGGCCGCTCGGCCTCTACGGCGTCGCACGCGAGGCCGCCGGCGGCGAGGAGGCGCCGCCGGAGGCGCTCGAGGCGGCCCCCGTCCTCCCCGCCTTCGACGTCGAGGTCGTCGAGGAAACGCGCAGCGCGCCGGAGCGGATCGCCCTGTGGCAACGCAAGCTCCTCAATCTCACCACCAGCAACCGGCTTCTGAACGTCCCCGAGACCGGCAAGATCGTCCGCCTCGTCTGCCCCGATCCCGCGGCCCTCGAGGACAGGCTCGCTGCCGGCGGCAAGGTGAAGATCGTCCCGATGCCGGACGTCGCTGCCGGCGGCCGCGACGAGCGTCTCTACGAAGCGCAGAACCATGAAAACCTGCGCGAAGAGCTCGCCCGCCTCGCGCTGTCCCGCGGCGAGTTGCTCTCCACCCTCGAGAAAAGCAGCCTCGAGGCCGCCCTCGATCGACCTCTATCGCAAGGCGAGGAGCGACCTCGAGGAAGGTGGCGCGAACACGCTGTTCCTCGTCCTCGGCGCGCTGAAATGGAAGAAGAGCGCGACCGATCCCCGAGCCTACCGCGCCCCGCTTGTCCTGATGCCGGTGGTCCTGCAGCGCAAGAGTGCGCTGTCCGGCGTCGTCATGACCCAGCACGAGGACGAGCCGCGATTCAACCTGACGCTCCTCGAGCTGCTGCGCCAGGATTTCGAATTGGCGATCCCCGCACTCGAGGGAGCGCTGCCGACGGACGGCAGCGGCATCGATCTCCCGGCAGTGCTGACGACGATGCGCCGGGCCGTCCGCGACATCCCCGGCTTCGAGGTCACCGAAGAGGTGACGCTCGGGACGTTCTCGTTCGCCAAATACCTGATGTGGAAGGACCTCGTCGACCGCTCCGCGCAGCTCAAGGAGAGCCGCGTCGTCCGCCATCTCATCGAACGCGCCGCGACGCAAACCATCGGCGACGAAGGCTTCCCGCGTCCCGAGGAACTCGACGCACAGATCGAGCCGTCGTCGCTCTTCACCCCTCTCCCGGCCGACAGCTCTCAACTCGCCGCCGTCGTCGCCTCCGCCAAGGGACACGACTTCGTGCTCGACGGTCCGCCCGGAACCGGGAAGTCGCAGACCATCGCCAACATCATCGCCCATAATCTCGCCCTCGGGAGGAGGGTTCTCTTCGTCGCCGAAAAGCGCGCCGCCCTCGACGTCGTGCAGCGGCGCCTCGAAGAGAACGGCCTCGGCGCGTTCTGCCTCGAATTGCATTCGGCCAAGGCGACCAAGCTCGCCGTCATCAAGCAGCTCGATCGCGCCTGGACGACGCGCGACGCCATGAGCCAAGGCGACTGGGCCCGCGAGGCGGCAGAGGTCCGCCGTCTGCGCGACAGGCTCAACGGCGTTGTCTTCCTCCTGCACCGGCGGGAGGCGAACGGCATGACCGTGCACCAGGCGATCGGCCGCGTCGTGCGCGACTTGACGCCGTCCGCGCCGCGCCTCGCCTTCGGCCCCGGCACGAGCCACACCGAGGCGGACATGGCGGGGCTGCGCGATGCCGTCCGCCGCCTCGGGCTCGCGCGCACCGAGGTCGAGGGCCTGCCCGAGGCCTTCGCCGCCGTCTCGGCGACCGAATGGTCGAACGGCTGGCAGGAGGCGCTCGTTGCCGCCTGCCGCGCCCTGCCGGAGGCGATCGACGCACTTCTCGCGGCGGGCGCCGCCCTCGGCGCTGCGACGGGTGTCGCGCCGATGCGGAACGAACGGGAGGATTTCTTCCGGCTCTGGCGCTTCGTCGCGACGCTGCTCGGCGCCTACGGCCACGACCTTCGCTTCGCCTTCGCGCCGAATCTTCCCGACACCGTCGCCGCTGCCGCAAAGGCGCTCGATCTCATCGACCTCTACCGGCAGGAGGAAGAGGGATTGTCGGCACGCTATGCCGGCGAGGCGGTCCGGCGCATCGATCTTCCGGCCGTCCGGATGCAGTGGCTCGCGGCAGCGGGAAAGATTTGGCCGCTGTCCTATTTCGGCAAGCGTCGGGTCGGACGCACGCTCGCAGAGCACGGGGGCGTGGCGGCCCGGATCGACGTCGCCGCGGACCTGCCGCGGCTCGAGGCGATGCATGCGCACCTCGCCGAATTCGATGCCCTCGCGGCGCGGGCGGCCGCGGTCCCCGGCATTGCCGGCCTCGCCAGCCGGAGGGAGCCGGTCGCGGCCCTATGCGCCCTCGCCGAAAGCCTGCGCCAGGCGATCGCCGCGGCTGCCGACGATGCCGACCGGCTGACGACACTCCGGCGAGCCGCCGCGACGCTGGTTATCGACGCCAACGATCTCCTCGTCCCCGACGGAGCGATCGCCCGCGCCCACCGGGCCTTCGGCGACGCGCTCACGCGGTTCGACATCGCCGTCGTGCAAGTGCAGAGCCTCGGCGCGAGCCTCGCTGACCCGCAGGACCTCGCCGCGCTGCGAGCCTGCGCCCTCACCCTCGCCTCGCAGCAATCGCGGCTGCGGGCCTGGACCGGCTGGCGTCGCGCCCGCAACGAGGCGTCGGCGCACGGGCTCGAACCGCTTGTCGTCGCCGTCGAAGGCGGCGCCGTCGCTGCCGCGGATGCGGCCTCGACCTTCGAGACCGCCTACGCACACTGGTTCGCACGGACGCGCATCGACGCCGAGCCGCTCCTGTCGCGCTTCGCCTCGTCCGACCACATGGACGCGATCGAGACCTTTCGACGTCTCGACGCGGACCTCTCCCGATCCGCCGCCCGCTACATCCGGGCGCGGATCTGCGGCGCCATCCCGCAGAAGGAGGGCGCGAGCCGCAAGGACGGCTACGCCGTGCTCAAGCATCAGATCCAGTTGCAGAGGCGCCACAAGCCGATCCGCCAGCTCGCCGCCGAAATGGGCGACGCCTTCACCAGGCTCGCCCCCTGCATGCTGATGAGCCCGCTCTCGATCGCCCAGTATCTGCCGCCCGGCCAGGCCCTGTTCGACCTCGTGATCTTCGACGAGGCGTCGCAGATCGCGCCGTGGGACGCGATCGGCGCCATGGCCCGCGGCGCGCAGGTGATCGTCGCCGGCGATCCCCGCCAGATGCCGCCGACGAGTTTCTTTTCCCGCAGCGCCGCGGCAAGCGACAGCGAAGGCGACACCGAGGAGGATCTGGAAAGCATCCTCGACGAATGCCTCGCGGCGGGCCTCGAGATGCACAGCCTCTCGTGGCACTATCGCAGCCGTCACGAGAGCCTCATCGCCTTCTCGAACCATCGCTACTACGACAGCAGCCTCGTGACCTTTCCCGCGCCGGTGACGCGCCCCAGTGCCGTCGAGTGGCATCGGGTTCCGGGGGTCTACGCCCGCGGCAAGGACCGCACCAACGCCATCGAGGCGAAGGCCCTCGTCAACGAGGCGGTGCGCCGGCTCCTCGACCCGGACTTCGTCGCTGCGGGAAAGACGCTCGGCATCATCACCCTCAATGCCGACCAGCAGCGGCTCGTCGAGAACCTCCTCGACCAGATCCGCCGCGAGCGGCCCGAACTCGAGAGCCACTTCGCGGAGGAGCGCTCCGAGCCGGTCGTCGTCAAGAACCTCGAGACGGTGCAGGGGGACGAGCGCGACGTGATGCTGCTCGGCATCGGCTTCGGACCGACGGAGCCCGGCGGCACGACGATGTCGATGTCCTTCGGGGCCCTCAACGGTCAGGGCGGCTGGCGGCGCCTCAACGTGGCGATCACCCGCGCCCGCCAGGAGATGGCGGTCTTCACGTCCTTCGATCCCGGCATGATCGATCTCAACCGCACGAGCGCGCAGGCGGTGCGCGACCTGAAGCATTTCATCGAGTTCGCGGATCGCGGCCCCGGCGCTCTCGCCCGGGCCGTCCACGGCTCGGTCGGCGGCCACGATTCGCCGTTCGAGCAGGCCGTGGCACAGGAACTCGCGCGGCGGGGCTGGACCGTCGTGCCGCAGATCGGCGTCTCGCGCTTCCGCATCGACCTCGGAATCGTTCACCCGGACCGCCCCGGCGATTTCCTCGTCGGAATCGAGTGCGACGGCGCCACCTACCACAGCGCCGCGACCGCCCGCGACCGCGACCGCGTGCGGGCGGCGATTCTGAAGGGCCTCGGCTGGCAGCTCATCCGGATCTGGTCGACCGATTGGTGGGTCGACAAAGCCGACGCCGCCGACCGCCTGCACGGCGCCATCGAGGCGGCGCTCGCAGCCTCTCGCAATGTCTCGGTTGCAACCGCGACGCTACGGCAACCGCAGGACTCCCCATCGAACCAGATATTGCCCGATCCGGCTGGCTAAGCCGGCATGACTGGCCGGACAATCACCGATTCGGTACACAGGGGCCCAACACGAATCGGAGAACGCGCCACAAGAATGTGTGTGGCTCGTCCACCAAGACGACGGCATCGACCTCGTCGCAACGCTGCGCGACGAAGAGGGCTTTGCCGCCATCCGCGCGTATTGTCCGGATGCCTCTTCGACGCTCTCTCGCGCAACGAAGAAGAGAAAGTAGACAAGGCCGGGCCACCGTAGGCCGTATAGGTTCCGCCGAAACCCGTAGGTCATGTTCTCCTCGAACAGAATCCCGATCTGCCTCGCGACAACGCTGTACCATGGAGACGCGATGCAGCTCACGGGCGATCAGCTCTTGCGCCGCGTCGCGAGCGAAATGGGAGTCGAAGTTCACGGCGTTCTCTGGCTGCACGACCGGCTACACCAGGCTGGCGACAGCCCACTCGACCTGGTTGTCAACGCGCTGGAAGCGTGGCGCACCGGCCGGGCCGTTTTCCTGCCGAACGACGAGATCGACGCCCGCCTGCGCGCGCTGCGACGGCTGATGCGATGAAGCACGGATTCTTCCGCTAGCGGAGCGGTGACCTATGCTTGACACTCCCCTTAGTGCGGCAATCGACGGTGTTCGGCGTTCGCAACTCAAGCAGATTCAGGATAGTTAGAGCGCCGCACAGGGCAGCGATGAGACGCATGTCTACGCCGCCGTGATGCGGCGAGAGCCTCACTTTTGACTAAGAGCCCGAGCGCGATATCGTGACGGACACCGTCGCGATGGCGAGAAGAAGCGGGAGAAGATGTTCCTTCGCGATTGCAGATAACGACACCGCGTGCTTCCGCTCCTTGCTGAGGTCTCACGCCCTCACGCCCGAAATGCCGAAACAGGATCTCCGCTGGAGGCACATCTATGCAGACATTGACCAACACCTTTCTTGTGGTGCTTGCAGCCATCTTCCCCGTGGTGAATCCACCGGGATCGGCGCTCGTGTTTCTCGGGCTTACGAGCACATGGACACCCGACATTCGGCGCACGCTGGCCCGACGGGTCGCTTTCAACTCGCTCCTCGTCCTCGTGTGCTCCTTTCTCCTTGGTGCCCTGATCCTGCAGTTCTACGGGATCTCGATACCGGTCTTGCGCGTGGCCGGCGGTTTCGTCGTCGCGGTATCGGGCTGGAAGCTCCTCAACGAGGGAAGCCACAAGGAAATCGAGGCCTCGCCCAACGCCGTCCCACTCGGGGATCCGCTCAGCCAAGCCTTCTATCCGTTGACGCTGCCCCTCACGACAGGTCCGGGCACAATCGCGGTGGTGATCAGCATCGGCATCTCGAGAGCGACGTTTACCGAGCCGGCCGACGAGTTGTTTTTCATATTCGCCAGCCTTGCCGCAATCGCGGTAATCGCCTTCACAATATTGCTCTGCTTCTCATACGCGGATCGGATTCGAAGGTTTCTCGGTCAAGGTGGAACCGATATTGCCGTCCGTTTGTCCGCCTTCATCCTCTTCTGCCTTGGCGTGCAGATCTTGTGGTCGGGGATGAGCGAGCTCCTCATTTCGATCCTGCAGCCCGGCTCAATCCCGGTCACGCCGAAGCCGATGGGCTGAGCGCATCGCTGCGGCACGACGATCGATCACGCACGGTCCGCAAGACTATTCGTCTCGGACGTGATCGAGCGCCGAATCGGCCTCCGCAAAGGTCGTCGGAAGCCGCGCCTTCGCTGCCGTGACCACCTCTACTCCGCCGCCATCATCGCGTAGCGCGCCGGGTCGTAGTTGAGGATCGGCGAGAGCCAGCGCTCGACTTCCGGAACGCTCATGGCCTTGCGCGCGGCGTAGTCCTCGACCTGGTCGCGCTCGACCTTGGCGACGCCGAAATAGTACGCGTCGGGATGCGCGAGATAGAGACCCGACACCGAGGAGCCCGGCCACATCGCGAAGTTTTCGGTCAGGCTGACACCGATGCGGCGTTCCGCTTCGAGGAGGCGGAACAGCGTCTCCTTCTCGGTGTGGTCGGGCTGCGCCGGATAGCCGGGGGCCGGGCGGATGCCGCGGTATTCCTCGTGGATCAGGTCCTCGTTGGCGAAACTCTCGTCCGGCGCGTAGGCCCAGAACTCCCTGCGCACGCGCTGGTGCATGCGCTCGGCGAAGGCCTCGGCGATCCGGTCCGCGAGGGCCTTGACGAGGATCGAACCGTAATCGTCGTTCGCGCGCTCGAAGCGCTCCGCGATGCGCACCTCCTCGATGCCCGCCGTGACGACGAAGCCGCCGACATGATCGGCAAGCCCGGTCTCGCGCGGCGCGACGAAATCGGAGAGGCAGAGGTTCGGTCGCCCGTCGCGCTTCGAGAGCTGCTGGCGCAGGCCGTGGAAGGTGGCAAGCGTGTCGCCGCGGCTGCCGCCGGTGAAGAGGCGGATGTCGTCGCCGACGGCGTTCGCGGGCCAGAAGCCGATCACCGCCTTCGGGTTGAACCAGCGCTCCTCGACGAGGCGGCGCAGCATCTCCTGCGCATCTTCGTAGAGCTGGCGCGCCGCGGCGCCCTGCTCTGCGTCTTCGAGGATCGCCGGGAAGCGGCCCTTCAGCTCCCAGGTCTGGAAGAACGGCGTCCAATCGATGTAGGGCACGAGCTCGGCGACGTCGTAGCTGCGGAACGTCCGCGCGCCGGTGAAGGTGGGCTTCGGCGGCGCGTAGGAGGCCCAATCGATCGCCATGCGGTTGGCGCGCGCCTTTTCGAGGGGCAGGCGCTGCTTGTCGAGCTCGGCCCGGGCATGAGCCTCGGCGACCTTCTTGTACTCCGCGCGCACGGTCTCGACGTAGGGCCCCTTCGCGTCGCGCGACAAAAGCGAGGAGACGACGCCGACGGCGCGGCTCGCATCGGTGACGTAGACCGTCTGCCCGCTCTTGTAGTTCGGATGAATCTTCACCGCCGTGTGCACGCGGCTCGTCGTGGCGCCGCCGATGAGGAGCGGAATCGCGAAGCCCTCGCGCTCCATCTCGGATGCGACATGGGCCATCTCGTCGAGGGAGGGCGTGATCAGTCCGGAAAGCCCCACGATGTCGACGTTCTCGGTACGCGCGGTGTCCAGAATCTTCTTCGCCGGCACCATCACGCCGAGGTCGATGACCTCGTAGTTGTTGCAGGCGAGGACGACGCCGACGATGTTCTTGCCGATGTCGTGCACGTCGCCCTTTACGGTCGCCATCAGGATCTTGCCGGCGGCGGTGCGGGCGGCGAGGCCGGTGCGCTCCTTCTCCTCCTCCATGTAGGGCATGAGATAGGCGACCGCCTGCTTCATGACGCGGGCCGACTTCACGACCTGCGGCAGGAACATCTTTCCCGAGCCGAAGAGATCGCCGACGACGTTCATGCCGGCCATCAGCGGGCCCTCGATGACGTCGAGGGGCCGCGCGGACTCGCCGCGCGCCTCTTCCGTGTCGACGTCGATAAACTCGGTGATGCCGTTGACGAGGGCATGCTCGAGGCGCTTGCCGACCGGCCAGGCGCGCCATTCCTGGTCCGCGACGCGGGCGGCGCCGGCGCCATCGCCCTTGAAGCGCGGCGCCGCTTCGAGCAGGCGCTCGGTCGCATCGGCGCGGCGGTTGAGGACGACGTCCTCGCAGCGTTCGCGCAGATCGGGGTCGATCTCGTCGTAGACGGCGAGCTGGCCGGCATTGACGATGCCCATGTCCATGCCGGCCTTGATGGCATGGTAGAGGAACACCGAGTGCATCGCCTCGCGCACACGCTCGTTGCCGCGGAAGGAAAAGGAGAGGTTCGAGACGCCGCCCGAAATATGAGCGTGCGGCAGCGTCCGCCTGATCTGCCCCGTCGCCTCGATGAAGGCGACGCCGTAGCCGTCGTGCTCCTCGATGCCGGTCGCGACGGCGAAGATGTTCGGATCGAAGACGATGTCCTCGGGCGGAAAGCCGACCTCTTCGGTCAGGAGGCGATAGGCGCGGGTGCAGATCGAGACCTTGCGCTCGAAGGTGTCGGCCTGGCCGCTCTCGTCGAAGGCCATGACGACGACAGCGGCGCCGTAGGAGCGGCAGATGCGGGCATGGGCGAGGAAGGCCTCCTCGCCCTCCTTCATCGAGATCGAGTTCACGACCGCCTTGCCCTGGATGCACTTGAGGCCGGCCTCGATGACGTGGAACTTCGAGGAATCGACCATGATCGGCACGCGGGCGATGTCGGGCTCGCCGGCGACGAGGTTCAGGAACTCGACCATCGCCTTCTCGGAATCGAGCAGGCCCTCGTCCATGTTGACGTCGATGATCTGGGCGCCGTTGGCGACCTGGTCGCGCGCCACGTCGAGGGCGGCGGCGAAGTCGCCGTTGGTGACGAGCTTGCGGAACTTCGCCGAGCCCGTGACGTTCGTGCGCTCGCCGACATTGACGAACGGAATATCGGCCGTGAGCACGAACGGCTCGAGTCCCGAGAGCCGCATCAGCGGCGCCACCTCCGGCACGCGGCGCGGCGCCTTGCCGGCGACCGCCGCCGCGATGGCGCGGATATGGGCCGGCGTCGTGCCGCAGCAGCCGCCGACGAGGTTGACGAGGCCGGCCCCGGCGAACTCGGCGAGCATCGCCGCGGTCGCCTCCGGGCTCTCGTCGTAGAGGCCGAACTCGTTCGGCAGGCCGGCATTCGGATAGGCGCAGACGAAGGTGTCCGCGACCTTCGAAATCTCCTGGATGTGCGCGCGCATCTCGCGGGCGCCCAGCGCGCAGTTGAGCCCGATCGAGAACGGATCGGCATGGCGCACGGAATGCCAGAAGGCGCTCGGCGTCTGGCCGGAGAGCGTGCGGCCGGAAAGATCCGTGATGGTGCCGGAGACCATCACCGGCAGGCTGACGCCGCGCTCGCCGAAAACCGCCTGCGTCGCCGCGATCGCGGCCTTGGCGTTGAGGGTGTCGAAGATCGTCTCGATGAGGACGATCTCGGCGCCGCCGTCGACGAGCCCGCGCACCTGCTCTTCGTAGGCGGCGCGAACCTCGTCGAAGGTCACGGCGCGGTAGCCGGGATTGTTCACGTCGGGCGAGATCGAGAGCGTGCGGTTCGTCGGGCCGACGGCGCCGGCGACGAAGCGGCGGCGGCCGTCCTCGCGCTGCGCCAGCACGGCCGCCTCGCGGGCGAGGCGCGCGCCCTCGCGGTTGAGCTCGTAGACGATCGCCTCCAGCCCGTAATCGGCCTGCGCGATGGCGGTGCCGGAAAAGGTGTTGGTCTCGACGATGTCGGAGCCGGCGCGGAAATACGACAGGTGGATGTCGCGCACCGCATCGGGCTGCGTCAGGATCAGAAGGTCGTTGTTGCCCTTGAGGTCGCGGCCGAAGTCGCGGAAGCGCTCGCCGCGAAAGTCCTCTTCCGAGAGCTTCAGCGCCTGGATCTCCGTCCCCATCGCCCCGTCGAGGACGAGGATGCGCTCTTGCGCGGCTTCGCGCAGCGCCGCTGCGACGTCGGCGCCGTCCGCCGGGGCGATGTCGGCCGAGGCCATGTCGCGTGTCCCCTCGCTCATGCCGCTGCCCTCGCCGCCGCCGGCTGCGCCCGCAGGCCGAGGAGGTGGCAGATCGCGTAGACGAGATCGGCCCGGTTCATGGTGTAGAAATGGAACTCGGAAACGCCGCGGTCGACGAGGTCGATGACCTGCTCGGCCGCGACCGCCGCGGCGATGAGGCGCCGCGTCTCGATGTCGGCGTCGAGGCCCTCGAAGCGCTGCGCCATCCAGGCGGGCATCGTCGCGCCGGCGCGGGCGGAAAAATTCGCGGCCTGCTTGAAGTTCTGCACCGGCAGGATGCCCGGCACGACCGGCAGGTCGATGCCGCGCGCGCGGACGCGGTCGAGGTAGCGGAAGTAGAGATCGTTGTCGAAGAAGAACTGGGTGATGACCCGGTCGGCGCCGCAATCGACCTTGCGCTTCAGGGCGTCGATGTCCGCCTCGAGCGAGGCCGCCTCCGGATGCTTCTCGGGATAGCCGGACACCGAGACCTCGAAGTCGCCGATGCGCTTGATGCCGGCGACGAGATCGCAGGTCTGTTCGTAGCCGCCGGGATGCGGCTGCGTAGGCGCTGCCGACGCCGCCTGCCGGATCGCCGCGCAGCGCCACGACGTGGCGAACGCCCGCGTCCCAATAGGAGCGCACGACCTCGGCGATGTCAGCCTTCGTCGCCGCGACGCAGGTGAGGTGCGCGGCGGGCTTCAGGGGCGTCTCGCGGACGAGGCGAGCGACCGTCGCGTGCGTGCGCTCGCGGGTCGAGCCGCCGGCGCCGTAGGTCACGGAGACGAAGTTCGGCGCGAGCGGCGCGAGGCGCTCGATCGACGACCACAGGGTCGCCTCCATCTCCGGCGTCTTCGGTGGGAAGAACTCGAAGGAGACTCGGACCGGCCGCGTGCCCTCGCGGCTCTGGCGGAATGCTACGGTGGACATCAGGCGACCTCTCGATCCTGCTGGGCCAAAGGCCAATCGGTGACGACGCGGCGATCCTGGCCGAGCCAAAGGGAGACGGTGAGCTGGTCGGCGCCGCGGTCCGGAGGTGCGAGTTCGCGGGTGAGCGCGCAGTCGAGGCCCGCCTCGTCGAGCCAGCCCGCGACCTGATCGGCCGCGAAGCCGAGGCGGCGATGGGCCTGCGCCTCGCGCAGGAATTCCAGCCGGTGCGGCGCGAAATCGACGACGAGGATGCGGCCGCCCGGAGCGACGAGGCGCGCCGCCTCGCGGATCGCCCGCATCGGATCGTCGAGATAGTGCAGGACCTGGTGGATGACGATGAGATCGAAGGCGTTGCGCGGGAAGGGCGGCGCGTAGATGTCGCCCTGGCGCAGCTCGATCCGCGTCAGCCCCGCCTTTTCGAGGTTGGCGCGGGCGACGGAGAGCATGGCATGGCTGGCGTCGAGCCCGACGGCGCGGGCGGCGCGCGGCGCGAGGAGCTGCAGCATCCTGCCGGTGCCGGTGCCGAGGTCGACGAGATCGCGGATCGGCCGCGGCCCGAGGGCATCGAGCACCGCCGCCTCGACCGCCGCCTCCGGCACGTGCAGGGAGCGGATGCGATCCCATTCCGGGGCGAGGCGGGCGAAGAAGGACTGCGCCGCCTCGGCCCGCTGCGTCCTCACGGCGGCGAGGCGCGCCTTGTCGTCGACGAGGCGGGGATCCGCCCGGTCGAGGGCGTCGAGCATCGGATGCAGGATGCTGGCGGCGGCGCCCCGGTCCGTCAGCCGGAAGAAGGCCCAGGCCCCCTCCCGGTGCCGCTCGACGAGCCCGGCCTCGACGAGGAGCTTCAGGTGCCGGGAGATGCGCGGCTGCGACTGGCCGAGGATGTCGGTGAGGTCGGAGACCGAAAGCTCCCCCTCGCCGAGGAGGGCGAGGATGCGAAGGCGGGTCTCCTCGGCGGCGGCTCTGAGGATGTCGAGGGTTTCGTCGAGGGACGGGGCGGCGGCGATCATGGCGGAGGCGCGCTCTCACATATAAAGATATGTTTATATGCGTCTGGAGACGGACCGCAAGTCAGGGAGGGCCGAGCACGCTGCGCCTCTTGACCCTCCCTCGGCCCGGGTGCGCCTTGGCCGCGGGGAGAGGCGAAGGGCGTCGCGTTCCATTCGCCATTCGCCGCCCGTCTACCGGAACGGCGGTTCGTCGAAGCGACCTGCAGCTTGCGGGAATGCAGCGCGCCGCGCTGCTCGCGCAGCATCTCGAGGGCGGCGAGCGCCGATCATCAGGTGCTCGCCGACGGCCCGCTCGTAGAAGGCGTTGGCGGCGCCGGGCAGCTTGATCTCGCCGTGCAGCGGCTTGTCGGAGACGCAGAGCAGCGTCCCGTAGGGCACGCGCAGGCGATAGCCCTGCGCGGCGACGGTGCCGCTCTCCATGTCGACGGCGATGGCGCGGGAGAGGTTGATCTGGCGCCGCTCCTGGCGTCCAGCGCAGCTCCCAGTTGCGGTCGTCGTAGGTGACGACGGTGCCGGTGCGCAGGCGCTGCTTCAGCGCGTCGCCCTCCTCGCCGGTGACCTGTGCGCGCCGCCTCCTGCAGCGCGACCTGCACCTCGGCGAGGGCCGGGATCGGCATCTCCGGCGGCACCAGCGCGTCGAGGATGCGGTCGCGGCGCAGATAGCCGTGCGCCAGCACGTAGTCGCCGATCGTCTGCGACTGCCGCAGGCCGCCGCAATGGCCGACCATCAGCCAGCAATGCGGCCGCAGCACCGCGAGATGATCGGTGATGTTCTTCGCGTTCGACGGCCCGACGCCGATGTTGACGAGCGTGACGCCGTGCCCGTCCGCGCGCGACGAGGTGATAGGCCGGCATCTGGAAGCGGTGCCACGGCGAGGCCGCGACTCACGCGCGATCGCCGCCTCGCTCGGGCATCCGCGCTCGATGACGACGCCGCCCGGCAGGACCAGCCTCTCGAACGGGCCGTCCTGCGCGAGCTCGCCGACGCCCAGCGGACGAACTGGTCGACGTAGCGATGATAGTTGGTGAGCAGGATCCAGGGCTGGACGTGCGCCAGTCGGTGCCGGTATAGTGCACGAGCCGGCGCAGCGAATAGTCGATCCGCACCGCGTCGAAGAGGGCGAGCGGCCGCGGCTCGCCCTCGTCGCATGATCCAGGTGCCGTCGGCGATCTCGTCGCCGACCGCGGACGAGGAGCGGCGTCGGGAAATGCTGGGCCAGCTCGGCGGCGGTGACGCCGCCGCGGCCGAGCTCGTCGCCGCGCTCGAACACGTAGGGGTAGGGGATCTCCTGGCTGCTGACGCCGACCTCGATGGTGGCGCCGTAGTCCGCGCACAAGGTGGTCGAGCTGCTCGAGGAGATAGGCGCGGAAGGCCGCCGGCTGCGTGACCGTGGTGGCGTAGATGCCGGGCCCCTGGAACTTGGCATAGGCGCGCCGCGTGCGCGCGGCAGCGGCCTCGGCGGCGCATAGGTGACGCGCAGCTCGGGATAGCGGAAGCGCGGCCCGCTCCTGCGGCGTCGGCGCGACGCCCTCGGCGAAGAAGCGCTCCAGCGCCTGCCGCTGCGCCTCGACCGCCTCCTCATGGAGGCGGATCAGGCGCTCGACCGCCTCCGTGGGCGTGGCGGCGGCGGTGAGGGTCGGCAGGCGATCGGCGGACAAGGCGGCCTCGGGATTGCATCGGCGATGCCCCGAGGCTCATACAGCCAACGCGGTCGCCGCGCCACGGGAGAGAATCCTAGCGCGAGGATTTTACGGTGCCGCTCCTGGCCTGAGCCAGGGGCTCGCCCCGGCCCGCCAGCCCGCGCCCGTCGCAGTGCCGTCGGCGAGAACCGATCACCGTCGCGGTTGGCGTTGACGCAGCGGAGTTCTCGCCAGGCTGTCCGAACGGGAGGATCGCCGGGACGGCCGAAGCCCGACGCCGCACGAAGAGCGCCCTAGGGTCCGGTTGCGGCTACCGCTTGCCGATCGGGGGCTTGGGAGTCGTGCTGCCCTTGCTCTGGCTCGCAAAGGGCGACGCCGGCGCAGCCTCCTTCGGCTTGTCCTGCTTCGGTTTCTTCACCTCGCGGTTGCCGCGTTTCTCGCCTCTGGCCATCGTTGCCTCCCTTGCCGGCTCGGGTTCGACCGAACTCGGCTTCGCAAGCCTATGATCTAAGCCCACTTCGCTTGTCGTGCGAGTGTCGTTCTTTGCAGTCCTTGCGCGATTCGGTCGAGTCCCGGCGGCGCCTAGGCCCGCTCGGCCAGCAGGCGGGCCAGCCTTCGGGCCGTCCGCACGTTCGCTCCGACCGGCTCCGGCGCCACGAGGTGCCATTGATGGGCCCGAAGGGACCAGGCGACATCCGAAAGGCTGCCGAGGGGCTCGTGCGCCCAGGCCGGTTCCGCCGCGGGCGTCAGGATCATGTAGCGCTGCGCCGACTTCATGCCGACGCCCGCAATCGCCAGCACCTCGTCGCCTCGTTTCAGCACCGCGAGCGGCGTATAGAGCTGCGATCCGCTGAAGAACGCGGAGCCGCTCAAGTGTCGGAGACCCGCGCCGCGATCTCGCTCTCCTTGACCGCGCGCTCGCCGGCACCGGCCGATTTGACCCGGTAGGAGAACTCGCCGGTCTGGTCGGCCGGCATGAGGCGCGTCACTTCGAAGACGCGGTTCGAGCCCTCGCGGCCGTCCGCGATTCCGGGCCGGGTGAGCCGGACCAGCTGACGAACATGATACTTATGGGACACGGTCTCTCCTCGACGTCTCGGTCGACGCCCTCAGCCGATGCACGCGACACCGCGGCCTCGCCTCGCCGTCACGTCGCAGCGGCAAAGCTTGCAATGAGAAGCGACGGCAAGACTACGTCTTTGCGCGCGAGAATCGACTGACCAACCATAAGAAACCTGCTGCCCGATAACAAGAGGCGGCGTCAGCGCGTGAACTTCTTGTACTTGATGCGGTGCGGGATCGTGGAATCGATGCCGAGGCGGCGCTTCTTGTCTTCCTCGTAATCCTCGAAGTTGCCCTCGAACCATTCGACGTGGCTGTCGCCCTCGAAGGCGAGGATATGGGTGGCGATGCGGTCGAGGAACCAGCGGTCGTGGCTGATGATGACGGCGCAACCGGCATAGTCCTCGAGGGCTTCTTCGAGGGCGCGCAGGGTGTCGACGTCGAGGTCGTTCGTCGGCTCGTCGAGGAGGAGGACGTTGGCGCCGCTCTTCAGGATCTTCGCAAGATGGACGCGGTTGCGCTCGCCGCCGGAGAGCACGCCGACGCGTTTTTGCTGGTCCGAGCCCTTGAAGTTGAAGGCGCCGCAATAGGCACGCGCGTTCATCTCGCGCTTGCCGAGGGTGAGGATCTCGTTGCCGCCGGAGATCTCCTCGTAGACGGTCTTGTTCGCATCGAGCGAGTCGCGGGACTGGTCGACGTAGCCGAGGGAGACCGTGTCGCCGATCCGGATCGCGCCGGAATCCGGCTCCTCCTGCCCGGTGATCATGCGAAACAGCGTCGTCTTGCCGGCGCCGTTCGGGCCGATGACGCCGACGATGCCGCCCGGCGGCAGGCGGAAGCTGAGGCCGTCGATCAGAAGGCGCTCGGAGAATCCCTTCGTCAGGTCTTCGAAGTCGATCACGTTCTGGCCGAGGCGCTCGGCGATCGGGATGACGATCTGCGCCGACATCGGCCCCTTCTCGGCGGCCTTGGCGACGAGATCCTCGTAGCGCTGGATGCGCGCCTTCGACTTCGCCTGCCGGGCCTTCGGCGAGGCGGCGACCCATTCGCGCTCGCGCTCGATGGTGCGCTGGCGGGCCTCCTCCTCGCGGCCCTCCTGGGCGAGCCGCTTCTGCTTCTGCTCGAGCCAGGAGGAGTAGTTGCCCTCGTAGGGAATGCCGCGGCCGCGGTCGAGTTCGAGGATCCAGCCGGTGACGTTGTCGAGGAAGTAGCGGTCGTGCGTGACGATCAGGATCGCCCCCGGATAGCTGCGCAGATGCCCTTCAAGCCAGGCGGTTGTCTCGGCGTCGAGATGGTTCGTCGGCTCGTCGAGGAGGAGAAGGTCCGGCTGCTCGAGGAGGAGCTTGCAAAGCGCGACGCGGCGGCGCTCGCCGCCGGAGAGGGTGTCGACGTCGGCCTCGTCCGGCGGGCAGCGCAGGGCGTCCATCGCCTGCTCGACCTTGGAATCGAGATCCCACAGCCCCTTCGCCTCGATCTCGTCCTGGAGGCGCGTCATCTCGTCCACGGTCTCGTCGGAATAGTTCATCGCCAGTTCGTTGTAGCGCTCGAGGATGGCGCGGCTCTCCGCGACGCCCTCCTCGACGTTCTGGCGCGCGGTCTTCGCCGGATCGAGCTGCGGCTCCTGCGGCAGGTAGCCGACCGTGGCGCCGTCCGCGAGCCAGGCCTCGCCGGACCATTCCGCGTCGAGGCCGGCCATGATGCGCAGGAGCGTCGACTTGCCGGCGCCGTTGACGCCGAGGACGCCGATCTTGGCGTCCGGGTAGAAGGAGAGGTGGACGTTGTCCAAAACCTTCTTGCCGCCCGGATAGGCTTTCGACAGGCCGCGCATGTGATAGATGAACTGACGGGACACGGAGGCACCTTCCTCGGACGGATCGGCGGAATGGGGGATCGGCGTTCCGTTACCAGCCTGCCCGGAAGGCGGCAAGGGAGGCGCGCGCTACAGCCCCGCGACGAGGCCGCCGTCGACCAGGATGTTCTGGCCGGTGATGTAGGCCGCGTCCGCCGAGAGCAGGAAGCCGACGGTCTTCGCGATCTCGCCGACCGTGCCGTAGCGGCCCATCGGGATGCGCGCCGTGCGCCCGGGCTTTTCCGGCAGGGAATCGATGAAGCCGGGCAAAACGTTGTTCATGCGGATGCCGGATTTCGCGTAGCGCGACGCGTAGAGCTTCGTGAAGGCGGACAAGGCCGTGCGCAAGGCCGCCGAGACCGGGAAGTCCGGGTCCGGCTCGACCGCGGCGAAGGTCGAGACGTTGACGATGGCGCCGCGGCCGGAGGCCTCCATGTGCGGGGTCACGAGCCGGGCCATGCGCACGACGTTGAGCAGCACGACGTCGAGGCCGCTGTGCCAGTCCTCGTCGGGGATCGCGAGGAGGTCGCCCTTCGGCGGGTGGCCGGTATGGTTGACGACCGCGTCGATGCGGCCGAAGCGGCTCATCGCCTCGGCGACGAGGCGCTGAAGATCGGCGGGCTCGGTGACCGAGCCGCGCACCGCCACCGCCTCGACCTCGCGGGCGAGCGCGTCGATGCCGTCGGAGCGCGACATCACGGCGAGCCGGTAGCCGCGCCGGTAGAGGTCGCGGGCGATGGCTGCGCCGATGCCCTGGCTCGCGGCGGTGACGATGGCGACGGGGATCATGCGGACCTCTTCGGCATGGGAGCGTGCGCCGTGCTGGCGCGGATGACGAGTTCCGTCTTCAGCCGCACCCGCGTCGGGGCCGGGCGGCCTTCGAGAAGGTCGATCAAAACCTGCGCGCCGGTGCGTCCGAGCTCGCGCCGCGGCTGCGCGATCGTGGTCAGCGCCGGCTGCACCATGGCGGAAAAATCGATGTCGTCGAAGCCGGCGACCGAGATATCCTCCGGCACGCGAACGCCGGCGAGGACGAGGGAGCGGACGAGCCCGATCGCCATCTCGTCGCTGGAGCAGAACACCGCCGTCGGCCGCTCGGCGGCCGCGAGCAGGGCCGCCCCCGCCGCGGCGCCCGATTGAAGCGACCAGTCGCCGGGCAGGACGAGCGCGGGCGCGAACGGCAGCCCTTCCTCGCGCAGGCCGTCGCGATAGCCGCGCAGGCGTTCGCGTTCGAGGATGTTCTCGGCCGGGCCGCACAGATAGGCGATGCGGCGGTGCCCGAGCGAGGCGAGATAGCGCGTCATCCGCCGCGCGCCGGCGCGGTTGTCGACCTCGATCTGCGGGATATCGGCGTTCGGGATCGCCTCGCAGAGCGCCACCATCGGCACGCCGATCCGCGCGGCACGGCCCTTGCCGTCGCGGCTCTGGCCGAAGAGATGGCCGTTGAGGAGGAGCGCGCCGTCGACCTGGCCGCCGGCGGCGAAGGCCGCGATATGCGCCTCCTTCGCCGGGGCGCCGTCGAGGTCGCCGATGATCATGCCGTAGCCGGCCTCGAAGAGGGCGTCCTCGATGCCGCGCAGGATCTTCGAGAAGAAGATGTTGTCGAGGTTCGGCAGCACGACGAGCACCATGCGCGTCTTCTGCGAGCGCAGGGAACGCGCCGACGGGTTGGGCAAATAGCCGACCCGCTCGACCGCGCGGAAGACCTTCGCGCGCGTCTTCTCCGAGACCCGCTCGGGGCTCGCGAGCGCGCGGCTGACCGTCGCGGTCGAAACCCCCGCGAGGCGCGCGACGTCCTGGATGCGCGCCGCCCGCGCCGCCTCCGGCCGATCGCCAGGCTTGTCGTGCTCGTCCATGCCCCGTTCGCACCCGCGGCCAACCGGTTTGACAGCGAGTCCGGTTTCGCTATGCTCGATGTAAACGATTACATCCCCACCCTTCAAGAGGGTCGGCGGTCAAGGCTCCGCAGAGAGCCGATGGAGGATCCCGTGACGCCCGTCATCTCAAGCGGCTGATCTTCCGCGTGCGGGTCTTCCGCGCGCGAGCCCTCGCGGTCCTTCGCGCGGCCGCCGACCGCACGGCCGGATCTTGTCCGCCGCAACGAGATTTCCCACCAAATCCGGAGACGACGATGAAGACGATGAAGGGTCCGGGCATCTATCTCGCCCAGTTCGTCGGCGACAAGCCGCCATTCAACTCCCTCGACGCGATTGCCCGCTGGGCCGCTTCCCTCGGCTACAAGGGCGTCCAGATCCCGACCTGGGACGCCCGCGTCTTCGACCTCGAAAAAGCGGCGACCTCGCAGGCCTATCGCGACGGCGTCAAGGGCACCCTCGCCGCCCACGGCGTCGAGATCACCGAGCTGTCGACCCATCTGCAGGGCCAGCTCGTCGCGGTTCATCCGGCCTTCGACGAAGCCGTCGACGGCTTCGCCGCGCCGGAGGTTCGGGGCCGCCCGAAGGCCCGCACGGAATGGGCGATCCGGCAATTGCACCTTGCCGCGCAGGCTTCGCGGCACTTCGGATTGTCGGCGCACGTGACCTTCTCGGGCGCGCTCGCCTGGCCGTTCGTCTATCCCTACCCGCAGCGTCCGGCCGGGCTCATCGAGACGGCCTTCGAGGAGCTGGCGCGGCGCTGGCGGCCGATCCTCGACGCCTTCGACGAAGCGGGCTGCGACGTTTGCTACGAGATTCATCCGGCCGAGGATCTGCACGACGGCGCCACCTTCGAGCGTTTCGTCGAGGCGGTCGGAGGCCACCGGCGCGCGGCGATCAACTACGACCCGAGCCATTTCATGCTCCAACAGCTCGACTATCTCGCCTTCATCGATCTCTACCACGAGCGCATCAAGGCCTTCCATGTGAAGGATGCGGAGTTCAATCCGAGCGGCCGCGTCGGGGTTTACGGCGGCTACGAGAACTGGATCGACAAGGCCGGCCGCTTCCGCTCTCCCGGCGACGGGCAGGTCGACTTCACGGCGATCTTCTCCAAGCTCGCCCAGTACGATTACGATTCCTGGGCGGTCCTCGAATGGGAGTGCTGCCTGAAGCATCCCGAGGACGGCGCCCGGGAAGGCGCCGAATTCATCCGCAACCACATCATCCGCGTCACGGAGACGGCTTTCGACGATTACGCCGCCGGCGGCACTGACGAGGCGGCGAACCGGCGCCTGCTCGGTCTCGAGCCGGCCCTGAAGGCGGCGGAATAGGACGGGGGCGAGGATGACGATTACGGGATCGCAGGATCGGGCGGCGCCGCGGCGGCTGCGCCTCGGCATGGTCGGCGGCGGCCGCGGCGCCTTCATCGGCGCCGTGCATCGCATCGCCGGGCGCCTCGACGACCGCTGGGAGTTCGTCGCCGGCGCGCTCTCCTCGGAGCCGGAGAGGGCGAAGCTGTCGGGCCAGGACCTGCTCCTGCGCCCGGACCGCATCTACGAGGATTTTGCGACGATGGCGCGGCGCGAGCGCCGGCGGAAGGACGGTATCGACGCGGTCGCGATCGTGACGCCGAACCATGCCCACGCGCCGGCGGCCCGCGCCTTCCTCAAGGCCGGCATCCACGTCATCTGCGACAAGCCGCTGACGACGACGCGGCGCGAGGCCGAGCAGCTGCAGAAGCTCGCGCGCGACAGCGGCCTGATCTTCGCGGTGACGCACAACTACACCGGGTACCCGATGGTGCGGCAGGCCCGCGCCATGGTGAAGGCGGGCGAACTCGGCCCGATCCGCGTCGTGCAGGTCGAGTATCCGCAGGATTGGCTCGCGACCCGCCTCGAGGATACCGGCCAGAAGCAGGCCGCCTGGCGCGTCGACCCGGCCCGCTCGGGGCCGGCGGGTTCGGTCGGCGACATCGGCACGCACGCCTTCAACCTCGCCGAGTTCATCGCCGGCGAGGAGGTGACGGAAGTCGCCGCGGATCTGCATACCTTCGTTCAGGGACGCCGCCTCGACGACAACGCCCACATGCTCCTGCACTTCGATTCGGGAGCGAAGGGCATGCTCTGGTGCAGCCAGGTCGCCTGCGGCCACGACAACGGCCTGCGCATCCGCATCTACGGCGAGAAGGCCGGGCTCGAATGGGTGCAGGAGCAGCCGAACCACATGCTGCACACGCCCCTCGGCGAAGCGCCGCGGCTCCTGCGCCGCAACTCCGCGGGCGCCGACGCCGTCTCCCGCGCCGCCTCGCGCATCCCGGCCGGCCACCCGGAAGGCTATCTCGAAGGCTTCGCGCAGCTCTACACCGACATCGCCGAGCAGATCGTCGCGCGGATCGAGGGACGCGAGCCCGATCCGCTCTCGCTGCAGGTCCCGACCGTCGACCAAGGCGTGCGCGGCGTCCGCTTCATCGAAGCCGCCCTCCGCTCCTCGCAGCGCAAGGCGGCCTGGACGGCGGTGTAGACCCGCGGCAGCCGCCTGCGGCTTCGCCTCTCCCCGCTTGCGGGGAGGGGCGATTGGAGCCCGCCGCCCCTCTCACGCCACGCCTTCCGCCTTCATGATCGCGCCGTACGCGGCGACGGCGGCGACGGCGGCGGCCATCTGGACCGTGTGGGCGAAGCGGAAGGCTTCGCCTTCGACGGTCTCGTCCGGAAACTCGGTGACCAGCGTCAGCGGCAGCGGATGGCGCGAGTCCTCGGCGATGAGGCACGGGATGCCGTCGACGATCTCGCCGGGAATCGTGCCGCCATGCGCCTCGCACAGCGCGATCTGGCGCGCGTTGTAGGCGGCGAGTCCCGGCACCGCGCCGAGGGCGGCGGCGACGGCTTCGACGAGGCGGCGACCCGGCGCGGCGAAGCCCGCGTGGTGGCGGAGAATCAAAAGAAAGCCCTTCGGCAGGCTCCAGCTCTCGAAGCCGCGCGGCAGGTAGCCGGTGAAGGGCCGCGTCCATTCGTGCGCCGGATAGCCGTGCAGGTTGACATGCAGCCGCGCGCCGGAGAGTGCCGCCGCCTCGCGCCGCGCCTTGACCTCGAAGAGCCGCTCCTCCGGACCCTGATCGAGATCGTTGCCGAGGGCGGTGTAGCGGGCGGCATGGTGCATGTGGCGCGGATGCGCGGACGAAAGGCGCCGGAAGAGCGCGTAGCCGTCCGGGTTCTCGAGCGGGACGAGGCCGAGATGCGCCTCGGGGCCGCGCAGCAGGCGGCGCGCGGCGCGAAGAGCCCCGACGATTCCCGACGGTTCGTTCGCGTGCTGGCCGGCGGTGAGGAGCACCGCCGGCTCGGGCCCCGCGCGGTAGACACCGGGCACCGGCCGGCCCTCGCGCGAGCGCGCCTGGAACGGCAGCCCCGGCAGCGCATCGAGAACGCCGCGGACGGTCGCTGGCGCGACGGCGCGCTCGCAGGTCTCGATATCCTCGGGCTCCGCGGCGGGATCGTGCGCCTCGCCGTAGGGCTCGCAGGCGATCCGCAATTCGGCAGCGCCGTCGCGCGACGTCACCTCGGGCACGATCTGCCCCGGCTGCAGCGTGCGGTCGTCGCGCGGCACGCCGGCGCGCTCCTTGAACGATTCGAGGAGCGTGAAGGAGAGGTCCTCGCTCAGCGCCTCCGCCGTGCTCATCGTCTCCTCGCCGACCGGCAGGGCGCGCGCGATCGCCGGCACATTCGCGAGGATCGAGAGCCGCTCGAAATAGGGCGGCTCCCGCGGCCACTCATGCGCCCTCACGGCCGCGACGGCGCGCGCAAAAAGCGCCTCGATCTCGGTTTCGAGCGGCTCGTCGATGCTCGCCGCGTCGGCTCCCGCGGGAGAGAGGCGCAGCCATCCGCAAGGCGCGAGATCGACGCCGCCGAACAGGTTCCTGACGATGCGGTTCGGCGCGAAAACCTCGCGCTCCTCCGTTCCGTCCTCTCCCTCGGCGCGGATGCGATAGAGGAGGCGCTCGTCGCCCGGAACGAAGGTCAGCGCGGCGGCGCCGACCATCGCCGCGAGCGGATAGGCCTCGAGGCGGAAGCGCAGCGCGGCGGCGGCGGAATGCACGGGATAGGCGATCTCGAGCGAGCGCAGGCGGCTCGCGTCGATCTCTTCGAGAAAGGCGTGCACGAGGGGCTTGTAGGCGCTGCGCAGACGGGCCTCGACGCCGGTCTCGCGCAACCGCGCCTCGGCGGCCCGGCGAGCCGGTTCGCCCTCGAAAAGCCAGGCCTCGAGGCGGGCGCCGCGATGGCCGCCGTCGGCGAAGCGCGCAAGCAGTGCGTCGAGGGTGCGCGGAAAGCGCGCCTCGACGAGAACGGTCATCGGCGAGCGATCGTCAGGCGACCCACTCGCCCTCGCGCATGACCGGCTCGGCGCGGCCGTCCGCATCGACGCCGTCGACGTCGATCTCGCCCGAGCCGATCATCCAGTCGATATGGATCAGGCTCTCGTTCGAGCCGCGCGAAGCGAGCTCCGCCTTGCTCATCTCGCCGCCGCCGGCGATGCACTTGCTGTAGGCCTGGCCGAGGGCGATGTGGCTCGCCGCGTTCTCGTCGAAGAGCGTGTTGCAGAACAGGAGCCCGCTCTGCGAGATCGGCGAGGAGTACGGCACTAGCGCCACCTCGCCGAGGCGGCTCGCGCCCTCGTCGGTTTCGAGGACCTTGCGCAGCACCTCCTGCCCCGTAGACGCGGCCGCCTCGACGACGCGGCCGCCCTCGAAGCGCACGGCGATGTCCCTGATCAGCGTGCCGTTGTAGGAAAGCGGCTTGGTGCTGCGGACATGGCCGTCGACGCGGGCCTTGTGCGGCGTCGTAAAAACCTCCTCGGTCGGGATGTTGGCGTTGCAGACGGCGCCGTTCTTGGCGCGGGTGGCGCCGCCGTTCCATTCGTGCCCGTCGGCGAGGCCGACGGTGAGGTCCGTTCCGGGGCCGACGAAGCGCAGGGCGAAGAAGCGCCGCTCGTTCAAGCGCTCCCGGCGCGCGGCGAGCGCCGCGTTGTGCTCGGCCCAGGCCGCGATCGGGTCCGGCGCGTCGACCCGCGAGGCCGAGAAGATCGCGTCCCACAGGCGCGAGACGGCGACGTCCTCGCTCTCGCCGGGAAACACCGTCTTCGCCCAGGCCGGGGAGGCACAGGAGACGATCGTCCAGTTCGTCGCGTAGTTCACGATCTGCTCGAGGGCGGGCAAGTAGGCCTTCGAGCGGGCGCGGTTGGCGCGGGCCACCTTTTCGGGATCCTGGCCGGCGAGGAGCGATGGGTTCTCGCCGAAGATCGCAAGCCGCGCGGCGCCGTTCCTGTAGGCGTTCGCCATGCCCTCGAAGAGCCAGCCGGTCGACGTGTCGAAGCCGCCATCGGCGCCGTGCTCGTAGCGCATCAGGGTCGCGACTTCGTCGGAGAAGAGGGTGGTGACGAGGGAGGCGCCGGCGCGGTAGGCGTGCTCGGTGACGCGGCGCGCGAGGTCGAGCCCGTCGAGGGGCGCCGTCATCACCACCTCCTGTCCCGCCTTCAGCCCGAGCCCGACGCGGACGGCGACCTCCGCGAGCCTGTCGAGGCGCGCCTCGTGCGACAGGAGTGCGGGCGGCTTTAGAGCGTGGAGGTTCATGGCTCGCTCTCGGCTTCGGAAGGCGGGGAGCGGAAGAGTTGTGCACGACCGGAGCGGCCTTGCAACCGCGCCGCCGCCGCCAAATGGGCATTCCCGTGATCGATCGAAGCGGGATCGCGCATTGCAATGAAGCGCCAGCGCGCGCGGCGATTCGGCATTGCAAGACAGGCGGGCGCAGGCCTATTTGAGAAACCCTAACATGTGTGAATAACGTATAAGTATTCGCGCCGCTTAAGCCGCCTCCCAAAGTCTGCGGCGGCCTGCCGCGGGGGCTGCCGGACGGGCCTCACGGAGAATTGTGACTTTGCCTCAAGTTGCGGATTTTCGGGCCGTTTTGCCCCCTTTCCGGCGCCAAGCGACGCCGTGGCGGCTCGCTTCCCCCGAAACGGCATAGTATCCAGGATGGACCGTCCGGCGTTTCGGCTGCCATCCTAAGGGAATCACCCGCCTGTTCGCCCCTCCCTCCAAGCGTATAATTGCGCAGTCCTCCCAATTCCGTTCTATGGTAGCGTGTTGGAAGGGTGAAGGTCGGGCGGATGCGTACAGCGTTTCCTGCAGCTTCGCCGTCAGGGAGGAGCTGGTCGAGTCATGGGGGCTCTGACGATGTCGACTTTTGCGTGCATCGCTTGCCGGTCGCCGTCCTTCACCTTGGACGGAGACCTGAAAGAGACGACCTTGGCCCGCTGCGCGGGATGCGGAGCGACACTGGGGTCCTGGAGCTATCTGCGCCGCCAGATCGAACGGCGCGTCGTCCTCAACGAAATGCGCACACGGGGTCCGCACGACACGTTCCCGCGTGGCACCGGTACGTCCCAGAGCGGAGCGCAGTAGCCGCCCGCGCCTTCCCCCCCGCCCTCGACCCGGCCGGCCTGCACCCGCTTCCCGCGGTTCTGCAAGGCCGCGCCGCGGGCTGCGCGGCAAGGGAGAACGGCGTCTCCGACTTTCACAAAAATTCGGCGCCGCGACCGCTTCCCCGTGGCGAATTTGACACGTTGCCGTTTTCGTCAATTTTTGCTAATTTCAAGCTCCTAACGGGCGCGGTCTTCCGGACGCCGGCGGAGATGGTCTTGGACGACGGAGCCCCTCCCCCGGTCCGAAGGTTCCAGCCTCGGCCGTCCGTCTCCGGCGCGTCCCAAACGGGCGATGCGCAGGGGATTTCGAGCCCGATCGATCCCGCCAAATCAGGGGGCGGTACTCACCCGTGTAATCCTTTTGGCAGTGTAAAATTTTCTTTCCGCAGATGTTTTTTTCTCGCAAGAGTAATAGGAAGAAGCGTGGAACCGCTCAGATGAACAGCTCGCGATCCAACCGGCCGTACTCGACGGACCGGGCGGTCTTTGCAAGTCGCCTGCAAGAGGCGATCGACCGTCAAGGCCTGACCTACGAGGAGACGGCGCGGCGCGCCCGCGAACACTTGCCCTCGGACGCGCGGCTGAGCGCCGTCAGCGTCTGGCAATACGCCAACGGCAAGACCTTTCCCCGACGCCTGAGCTACATCGAGGCCTTGAGCCGGGTGCTCGAGATCGAGCCGGCGGAACTCCTCGCTCGGCCCGACCCCTCCGGCGGGCCGGATGCCGAAGAGGGCCGCTCCCCCGACAAATCTTTGACGCAGGTCCGGGTCGAGGACCTGAACGACGGCCGCGCCCGCCTGATCATCGATATCGAGGTCGCCTGGCCGCTTGCGCTGCGCGTCCTGGCGATGCTCAAGGTCCCGGACGAGTCGCCGCCCCCGCCCGAGGAATAGCGGCGCTCAGATCCGGTAGTAATCGCGATACCAACGCACGAATCGGCCGATGCCGTCCTCGATCGAGGTCTTCGGCGCGAAGCCGACCTTGTCCGAAAGGGCCTCGACATCCGCATAGGTCGCCTCGACGTCGCCTGGCTGCATCGGCCGGTCGATCCGCGCCGCCGTCCGGCCGGTCGCCGTCTCGATCGCGGCGATGAAACGGTCGAGCGGCACGGGGGTGTGGTTGCCGATGTTGAAGAGCGCCGTCGGCGGCTCGTCCCCTTCGGCCGCCGGCGGGTGGTCGAGGAGGCGCGCGAGAGCTTCGACAACGTCGTCGATATAGGTGAAGTCGCGGCTGAGGCGGCCGCCGTTGAAGACCTCGATCGGCCGGCTCTCGAGGATCGCCTTCGTGAAGAGGTAATAGGCCATGTCGGGCCGGCCCCACGGCCCGTAGACGGTGAAGAAGCGCAGCCCCGAGGACGGAACGCCGAAGAGATGCGCGTAGGTATGCGCCATCAGTTCGTTCGCCCGCTTCGTCGCCGCATAGAGCGAGACGGGGCGGTCGACCCGGTCGGCCTCGGAGAAGGGGACCTTGCGGTTCGCCCCGTAGACGGAGCTCGACGAGGCGTAGAGGAGATGCCGGACGGGATGGAATCGGCAGGCCTCGAGGATGTTGAGGAAGCCCTCGACGTTCGCGGCGACATAGGCCCGCGGATGCGTGAGGGAATAGCGCACCCCGGCCTGCGCCGCGAGGGTCACGACCTCGGTCGGCCGGAACTCCTCGAACAAGGCCCCGATTCGATCGCCGTCCGCGATGTCCACCTCGGCGAAGGAAAAGCCGTTGCGGCCCTCGATCCGCGCGAGGCGGGCACGCTTCAGGGCCGGGTCGTAGTAGGGGTTGAGGTTGTCGATCCCGAGCACGGTCACGCCGTCGTCGAGGAGCCGGCGGGTCAGGTGGAAGCCGATGAAGCCGGCGGCGCCGGTCACGATCACGCGGCGCTTGGGGGAAGGCATGGGCACTCCTTCAAGCCTCCTCAGGCGGGACGAGCGCTTCTGCTAGCCGCCGCAGCCGGCCCTGCCAAGGGCGCCGCCCGCGCCGTCGCGGCACCCTCCCCCATGGACGGCGGACGCGCCACCTGTCAGGGGTATGGCAAAGCGGAACACAGTGACAGAGACGAGACTATGAGCTGGGCCAGATCGGGAAGGGTGCGAGCGGGCGGGGCCTCCGGCCCAACGGGGACGGGCGCCGGCGATGCCTGACCTCACCTACGCGATCGGCGACATCCACGGCCGTTCCGACCTCCTGCTGCTCCTCCTCGAGGCGATCGAGCGCGACGCGCAGGGGCGCTCTCGCCACCTCGTGTTCCTCGGCGACTACGTCGATCGCGGCCCGGCAAGCGCCGGCGTCGTCTCAACCCTGCGGCGCCTCCAGGAGGAGGGGCCGGATTCGATCACCTGCCTGATGGGAAATCACGAGGCCATGCTCCTCGACGCCCTCACCGACCCGGCGGCGGAATCGCTTTGGCTCATGAACGGCGGCAGCCGGACCCTGGCCGCCTTCGAGGCCCGCGGTGCGCAGGAGCTGCCGGCGGACGTCCTCGCCTGGCTCGCCGCCCTGCCGATCCGCTCCGAGGACGACCGCCGCCATTACGTCCATGCCGGTTTCCGCCCCGGCCGCACGATTGCGCAGCAGCTGCCGGACGATTTCCTCTGGATCCGGGAGCCGTTCCTCTCCGCCGAGTTCGATTTCGGCAAGCACGTCGTGCACGGCCATACGGCGCTGATGGGCGGCCGGCCCGACGCCCGCACCCATCGCACGAATCTCGACACTGCGGCGGCCTATGGCGGCCCGCTCACGGCCGGGCGGTTCGGGCCGGAGGACGCCCGGGCTTCGGGCTTCCTGCAGGTCGTCGAGGGCGGCCGCCTCATCGTCCGCAACTCCGCCGGCGCCTGACAGCCCTCAGGCCTTGCGGCGGATGAGCAGGCCCGCGAGCGCCGCGACGGCAACGGACACGACGACGAAGCGGGCGAGGTGATGCGACCCGACGAAGACCGGGTCGAGCCGCAGGGCAAGGGCGAGGAGCATCATCGTCTCCTGTGCCCCGGGTGCGTAGGCGATCGCGGTATCCGCCGGCGGCACCTCGACGAGACTGACGGCGGCGGCGATGAACAGACCCGCGATCAGGACCGAGACGGCGAAGGAGCCGAGCGCCGCGGCGAGATAGGTCGTGAGCAGGCGCGGCGGCGTGCCCGCGAAGCGCGAGCCCGTGACGGCGCCGATGGCGATCATGGCGCCGGTGGTGACGGGGGCGGGCAGGAGCGCCGTGGTCCAGCCGCCGCCATGCAGGATGGCCGAGCCGAGCATCGCCCCGAACACCCAGGCTCCCGGAAACCGCACCAGGGTGAGGGTGAATCCGAGGCCCGTCGAGACGGCGACCAGGAGCGCAAGATCGACGAGGCTCGTCGCGCTCGGGGCGCCGGCCGGCACCGGCATTTGCGTCGCGAGACCGAGGAGCGAGAGGCCGATCGGCAGCCCGGCGGCGAGAATCGTGACGCGGATGGTCTGCACGACGGTGATGGCCGGGACGTTGACGTCGTTCTCGGCGGAGAGGGCCATCACCTGCGAAAGGGCGCCCGGGCTGCCGCCGAGGAGCGCGGAGAGGCCGCTCCAGCCGTGCACGACCTTCAGGTAGAGCGCGGTGCCGGCCATCATCGTCAGCGTGCCGCAGGCCAGGAGCGCAATGCTCGCCGGATAGGCGAGGAGCGCGGCAAGGGTCGCCGGGGTGACGACGGAGCCGAGCGCGATGCCGATGACGACGAGGACGATCCGGGTGAGGTTCGGCGGCACGGCCATCGGCCGGCCGAGGAGCGCGGCGACCGCGACGGCCAGGACGGAACCCGAGACGAATCCCGCCGGCAGGCCCAGCCTGTCCAGGAGCAGTCCGCCGCCGGCGGCGACAAGAAGGGTCTCGGCAAGGCGCGCGAGACTGCGGAGCGACACGGGCTGAGGACCGATCCCAGGCTTTGAGGACGGGGGGAGGATGGGCAACCGCGCCGATGTGCCCGCAATGGCGCGCAGGGGCAAGGGCGGACGGCTCATGCCGGCCGCGCGCCGGCCGTGCGGCCGAAAAGGCGCTGCGCCGCCCCCGCGATCTGGTACTCTCTGGGAAATGGGACCATGGACGTGCGCCCCGGCGTCATCATCGCGAACGCGGTCGCCCTGCTGTTCTGCCTTGCCATCTGTGCCGTGTTCGTCCTCTCGCTTGGGCGGCTCGGCTTCATGGGCGCGCTGGTGACCGGGCTCGTGACCCTCCTCATCAGCTACAACGTCGAACTCGAGGACGGCTCGGCGATCGGCTCCGCCTACACGCCGGACCTGTTCGCCGCGCAATTGCGGGACGGCGGCACGCCGGAGGAGCGGGCGGCCCGGAACGCCGAGCGTGCCGAGCTTCGGGCGATCCTGAACGTCGTCCGGCACGTGGGCGCGGCGCTCGTCACTGTCGGGGCGCTGGGTTTCTTCCTCGTTCAGCTTTGATCCCGGCTGCCGATTGATTTGCGCTGCCCTCCGATGGCATGGCTCGCCTTCACTCCTCGTCGTCGGACCCAAGCGTGAGCACCTTTCTCGGCATCGATGTCGGCACGTCCGCGGTGAAGGCGGTCCTCGTCGACGGCGCGCAGGCGGTGCTCGCCGAGGCAGAGGTGACGCTGAGCGTCCAGAGGCCGCAGCCGCTCCGGTCGGAGCAGGATCCTGAGAGCTGGTGGGAAGCGGTCCAGGCGGCCGTCGCCGCCCTGCGGCAAGCGGCGCCGGCGGACTTTGCCGGCGTCGCGGCCATCGGTCTCTCGGGCCAGATGCACGCCGCCGTCCTCCTCGACGCGCAGGATCGGCCCCTGCGCCCGGCGATCCTCTGGAACGACGGTCGCGCCCTCCAGGAAGCGGAGGAGCTCGCCGCCGATGCGGCGCTCGCGCGCACCCTCGGCGTCGTCGCGATGCCCGGCTTCACCGGCCCGAAATGGCTCTGGCTGCGCCGGCACGAGCCCGAGATCGTGCGCGTGACGAGGACCGTGCTTCTGCCCAAGGACTTCATCCGCCTGAAGCTGACCGGCGAGCGCGCCACCGACATGTCCGACGCCGCCGGCACCTGGTGGCTCGACGAGGCGGCGCGCGACTGGTCGGACGCAGCGCTCGCAGCGACCGGCGCCGAGCGGGCGCTGATGCCCCGGCTCGTCGAGGGTTCCGCGGCCAGCGGCCGGCTGCGGGGCGCGATCGCCGCGCGCTGGGGACTCGAAGCGGGCATCCCCGTCGCGGGCGGTGCCGGCGACGTCGCCGCGGGCGCCGTCGGCCTCGGCGCGATCGAGGAGGGCGGCGCCTTCGTGTCGCTCGGCACGTCGGGTCAGCTTTTCGCGACGACGGCGGACTATCGCGCCGCGCCGGAGACGCTGGTCCACGCCTTCTGCCACGCCCTGCCCGGCCGCTGGTTCCAGATGGCCGCGATGCTGAACGGCGCGAGCTGCCTCGCCTTCGCCTCGTCGCTTCTCTCGACGCCGATCCCGACCTTGCTCGCGGAAGCGGAGGCGGCCTTCCGCGGACCTTCGGACCTCATCTTCCTGCCGTATCTCTCCGGCGAGCGCACGCCGCACAACGACGCCCATGCGCGCGGCGTCTTCTTCGGCCTGACGCCGGCGCATGGACGGGCCGATCTGGCGCAGGCCGTGCTCGAAGGCGTCGCCTTCTCCTTTGCCGATGCGAAGGACTGCCTCGCGGCGGCCGGCACCCGACTTTCCGGCGCGGGCGTCATCGGCGGCGGCGCGCGCTCTCCGTTCTGGACCCGCATCCTCGCCGCGGTGCTGGCGCTGCCGATGACGCGCTACGACGGCGCCGACAAGGGCCCAGCCTTCGGCGCCGCACGCCTTGCACGCCTCGCGGCGACGGGCGAGGAACCGGCCGCGATCTGCACGCGGCCGCCGGTCCTCGCCGTGACCGAACCGGATTTGGCTCTGCACGCCCGTTACGCGCCGCGGGTCGAAGCGTTCAGGCGCCTCTACCGGGCGCTCAAGGACGAATTCCGGAAGGTCTGACCGAACCAGCGCGTCGGCAGCGCGATGACGGCAAGGCCGGCGAGGACGAGCACGATGCCGGCCGCGCGCAACGGTCCGAAGCGCTCGCCGAAGACGACCGCCGACGAGACGACGCCGAACAGCGGTACCAGAAGCGCGTAGGGCACGACGACGCTCGCGGGATAGAGCTTGAGGAGCTGCCCCCAGATTCCAAAGCAGAAGATCGTCGCGACGACCGCGAGAAAGAGCACGGAGCCGATCCCGGCCGGGCCCATGCCCGCGAGCGCCGACGCGACCGTCGCCGGACCTTCGATGGCGAGAGAGAGCGCGAACAGCGGCAGCGGCGGCACGAGGCTCAGCCACACCACCATCGGCAGCATGTCGACCTTCCGCTCGCGCCGCATCAGGACGTTGCCGCAGGCCCAGGAAACGCTCGCCGCGAGCACAAGCGCGAGCCCGAGGGGCGTCACGTCGCCGGCGCCCTTCACCGTCGCGCCGATGCAGCCGAGGCCGGCGCCGGCGACGAGCATGCCCGCGACCTGCCGCAGCGTCGGACGTTCGCGAAGCACGAGCGAGGCGAGGAGGATCGTGAAGAAGACCTGGGACTGCATCACGACCGAGGCGAGACCCGGCGTCATGCCGACCTTCATGCCCGTGAACAGGAGCGCGAACTGGCCGAGGAACCAGGCACTGCCGATCAGGATCAGCCTCTGCCAGGGCAGCGGCGGCCGCGGCAGGACGAGGCAGGGAAGCGCCGCGACGAGGAAGCGCAGGGCCGCGAGAAGCAGCGGCGGGAACGAGCCGAGCCCCCACTGAATGACAACGAAGTTGAAGCCCCAGAGCGCCGCGACGAGCACCGCGAGGGCGACATGGACGGGTTTCACGACGGCGCCTGCCTGACGGACGGCGGCTTCGTGACACGAGAACCGGGCCGCGTCCAATCACGAGGCGGAATGGGGTGGATTAGCGCGGCGAATGGAGAGGCAGGCTGCGTCGTCAGGTCGTGAGGTCGTCAGGTCGTGAGATCGTGAGATCGTGAGGTCGTGAGGTCGTGAGATCACTTCTCACGACCCATCTCACGACCCACGACCCACGACCCACGACCCACTACTCACGACCGACTACTCACGACCCACAACCCACGACCCCGCCCTCACGCCCCAACGAGCGGCTGCACGCGCTTGACCGCGTCGTCCATCGCGGCTTGCGGCGGCTTGATGCCGAGGACGGCGGCCTGCGTCTCCTCGATGAAGATGTCGTGGGCGCGGGCCTGCTCGTCGAAGGCCGGCAGATGGATGCGGGCGGCCGTCGAGCGCCTCCGCCTCGTCGGCCGCATAGGGCAACGCTGCCTTCAGCTTCGGATCGGCATAGGTCGAGATCGCGGGTCGGGCCGTTGCCGTTCAGCGCCATCGCCGTCGTGCCGGCCTTCGAGGAGAGCGCGCGGATGAGCTCCCAGGCGAGCGGCTTCTGTTCTTCGCGTTCTTCGGGATCACCAGCGACCAGAACTCGACGGTCGGCGCGAAGGCGACCTTGCCGGCGAGGTCGGCCGCCATCGGCGGCAGCAGCGACTTGAATCGCCCGGATAGTGCACTTCTGCGGATCGTTGTAGGTGACGAGCCGGGCGAAGGGTTGATCGTCATCGGCGACCCGGCCCTGCTGCATCCAGGTCGTGATTTCCTCGTTGTTCACGGTCGCGAAATTGCGCGGCAGGACGCCCTGCTTGTAGAGATCGGCGAGGACCGTCAGAGCGCCTTCACCATGCGGGGCCTCGGCCGCGACGATCTTGCCGTCGGCGGTCATGTAGTCGCCGCCGAGGCAGCGCGCGAGGGTCAGGAAATTCGAGGCGAAGACCGGCGTGAAGGCGAGGCCGTAGACCTGCGTGCCGTCGTCGCGCTTGAAGGTGAGCTTGCGCGAGACCTCGATCAGCTCCTCGAAGGTCGTCGACAGTTCGGATGACGCCGCGCTCCTCGAAGCAGCGCCTCGTTGTAGATCAGCGCGTTGGTGGCGTGGCGGACCGGGATGCCGTGCAGCGCGCCGTCGAGCCGCAGCGGCTCGATCAGGCCCGGCGCGAAATCGGCCGATGTCCTCGATCGGCGCCTCCTTCATGCAGCGCGTCGAGCGGCTCGAACAGTCTGAGGTTGCGCGGCACGGCGCGGCCGTTGAGCAGGTAGCGCGACGTCGATCGATGTCTCGGACAGCGTCGACCTCGCGCAGCAGCCGCTCATGGATGGCGTTGTTGTCGCCGAAGGTGACCCAGTTGACGGTCGCGCCCGCCTGCTTGCGGAAGGCCTCGGTGGCATCGCCGCCGGGGCCGTCGGTGGCGGCGGTCTGGTGCACGCGGTGGCCGAGCGCGGTCAGCGTCTTGCCTGCGCCAAGGCGCGTGCCGGACAGGCGCCAGCGACGAGCCGCGCCGGCTGCGAGCAGGCCGAAGCGGCGGCGCGAGAGTGAGATCGGCGATGTCGTCATGGCATTCTCTCCGGATTCGTTCCGCGCGATTCTCGTGGTTCAGGCCGGCAGCAGCGGCTGCACGCGCTTGACGAGCGAGGCCATGGCCTCCTCCGGCGTCTTCATGCCGAGCACGGCGGCTTCCGCCTCTTCCTTGAAGAGGTCGCCGGCGCGCGCCGCCTCGTCGAAGGCCGGCAGCGGCACGCGGGCCACCTTCAGCACCTTCACGCTCCTCGTCCGCATAGGGCACGCGTCGCTGCGGAAGCTCGCATCGTCATAGGTCGAGGCGCGCACCGGACCGTTGCCGTTGAGCGCGGCCTTCAGCGTCGCCTCCTTCGTCAGTCATCGCCTTGATGAAGCTCCAGGCGAGGTCCTTGCGCTTGGCGTTCTTCGGGATCGACCATGCCCCAGAACTCGACCTTCGCCGGCGCGACGTCGTATTTGCCTGCGAGCGTCTTCGAGGCCGGCACGGCGACCGGTCTTGATCTTGCCGGGGAATTTCGATCTTCTGCGGATCGTTGTAGATGCGGTTGCGGCCCATGCTCTGCAGGCTCATCGCGGCGCGGCCCTGCTGCATCCAGACGTTCGACGTCCTCGGTCGAGAGCGTCGCGAAATTGCGCGGGAAGGCGCCGGCCTGGAAGAGGTCGCGCAGGAGCCTGATGGCGTTCAGCATCGGCGGCTGGTCGGCGACGCATCTTGAAGTCGGGCGTGATGAAGTCGCCGTCCCAGGCGCGGGCGATGTCGATCACGTTCGGATAGGTGACGCCGGGCATGCACGAGGCCGACGCACGGCCGTGCCGTCGGCGCGGCGATAGGTGCAGGCCCGGGCGATCTCGACCATCTCCTCGATCGTCGCCGGCGGCTTCGAGAAGCCCTTCTCGGCCAGGATCTCCTCGTTGTAGTGCAGGCCCGAGGAGGCGTGGCGGAACGGGATCGCGAGCTGCTTGCCGCCGACCTTCATGCCCTCCATCAGGCCGGGGAAGATGTCGGCGGCAGTCCTCGATCGGATCGCGCTTCAGATAGTCGTCGAGCGGCTCGAACAGGGTCGGCGGCGCGCGGCACCGCCTGCGTGTTGAGCGACGAAGCCGACATCGACCGTGGTCTCGCGCGAGGCGACGCCTCGCGGAACAGCCGCTCCTGCAAGGGGCCGGTGTCGAAGGTCGTCCACTCGACCGTGGTGCCGTTCTTCTGCGCCCAGGCCTCGGTGATGTCGCCGCCCTGCGCGCCGATCGCGACCGTCTGCGTGCACGCGATGGGCGAAGACTTGCAGCGGCGGCCCGCCGGCCTGCGCGCGGGCGAGCGAGGCCAGCGAAGCCCAGCCGCCGACGACGCCGGCCAGGAAGCTGCCGACGGTCGATCGAACTCATGTCGGTTTCCTCCATGGCTTTCTTCGTCCGGCGGCCGCTTCGCCGAGATCTCCGCGATGGCCGGCTTCAGCCGCTTCGAAATGGCCTGTCATGGCGGCTTCAGCCGCATCGGCGATCGCCGGCGCGGATCGCCTCAACGACGCGGACGTGGCGCTCGAAGGTCTCGCGCCAGTCGGCCGTGGGTGCGCGAGGCTGCGCGCGTTGAAGCGCTCCATCATCTCGCGGATCACCGGCTCGAGCGCCCTGCATCTGCAGGTCGAGCAGGCTGTTGCCGCGTCATCGCGCGCGATGTGCCTCGTGGAAGTCGAGATCGGCCTCGATCCAGCGCGGCACGTCGCCGAGCGCGGCTTCCATCCGCGCGAGGATCGCGGTCGAGCGTCTGCGAGATCGGCCTCGCGCGGCGCTCGGCGCGCGAGCCGCGCGATCGGCGGCTCGAGCATGCGGCGCAGTTCGACGGCCTCGGTCAGGCCCTTCTTGCGTGCCCGACCGCGAAGCGGATAGAAGCGGTCGAGCGGCGCGGCGTCGAGCGCCCGGACGCGGCGTCGACCTTGCCCTGCTGGATCTGGACGACGCCCATCGCGGCGAGCTGGCGGATGGCCTCGCGCGCGATCGGCTTGCGTGACGCCGAAGGACGCGGCGATCTGCGCCCTCCGAGGGCAGCGGATCGCCCGGCTTCAGGCGACCGTCGACGATCGCCTGGGTGATCCGCTCGATCACCGCATCGCCGAGCCGGGTCGGCACGAGATCGTCCGCGCCGAACAGGTCGCGTCCAGCTCGGGCACCGGTGCAGGCTCGGGCGTCGTCGTCGATCATCACGGTCGGATGATTGACAGATGCCGTTCAGGGTTGCAACCGAGCAACCTATCAGATAAGTTATCGGATCGACCGGCAGGAATCGATGACGACACGACACCTCACGCTCCGTCGCCGCACGCCGCGATCGGCATCGCGCCGCGATCGTCGTCCGCATCCCGCTGCGTCGCGCGTGCTGCCGACGCCGCAGCGCACCTCGCAGGGCGACTACCCGGCGATCGAGATCGTCGTCGTCGAGATCGAGACCGAGGACGGCATCGTCGGCTATCGGCGAAGGCCTGGCCCGCCGCGGCGCGCCGGCCTACGCGCGCTTCATCGACGAGGTGCTGGCGCCGCGCTCGATCGGCGAGGATCGCGCACGACCGCCGCGCGCCTCTGGAACGCCGATGCGCGCGCGCTCTGTCGGGCCGCACCGGCGGCAGCTGGTCGAGGCGATCGCCGGCGCTCGACATCGCGCTCTGGGACATCGCCGGCAAAGCGCCGGCCTGCCGATCCACAAGCTGCTCGGCGGCATGGGCCGCGACGCGCGTCGCCGCCTATGCCTCCTCGATCAACTGGCTCGACGACGCGACGGTCGAGGCCGAGGTCGCGGCCGCGCTCGCGGCCGGCTTCCGCGAGATCAAGGTCAAGCTCGGCCATGCCGGTCACGGACGCGATCGCGCGGGCCACGCTTCGTGCGCAAGCTCGCCGGCGACGACATCGCGCTCTATGTCGACGCCAACTGGGCCTACGACGTCGACGATGCGCTGATCGTCGGCCGCGCGCTCGCCGATCTCGGCTACGACTTCTTCGAGGAGCCGATCGCGCCCGCAGGACCGCGCACGGCTATCGCCGCCTCGCGCCAGCACCTGCCGATCCGGCTCGCCGCCGGCGAGAGCGACTTCGTCGCCGCCGAGGCGCTGGCGATGCTGCAGGATCGCTCGCTCGGCCTGATCCAGCCGGACGTCGCCCGCTCCGGCGGCATCACCGAGACCTGGCGCATCGCCGAACTCGCCGCGAGCCTTCAACACGGCCTATGCGCCGCATGTCGGCTGGTCCGGCGCGATCTGCGTCGCCGCGAGCCTGCAGCTCGCGGCCGCGGCGGAGAGCTGCCGCACCTTCGAGTGCATGGTCTACGACAATCCGCTGCGCGCAGTCGCTCACTCGCCGAGCCGGTCGGCGAAGGCAGCCATGCTGCGTCGACGGCCAGCCTGCCGATCCCGAGGGGCCCGGGCCTCGGCATCGAGATCGACCGCGACGGCGCTCGCGCGCCTACCGGATCGCCTGAGCGATGGCGGCCCTCGCGACGGCGGAGCGGGACAGCCGGCAGCGCTTCGCCCTTCGTCGCCCCGGTCGCTCATGCTGCTCGGCGGCGTCATCCTCCTGCCGGCGATCTACGTCTTCTGGCTCAGTCCTTCAGCCAGTCGACCTTCGGCACAGGCGGCGACGCTTCGTCGGCCTCGCCAACTACGCCAAGGTGCTCGGCGATCCCTATTTCTGGCGGGCGCTGCTCAACACGGTGATCGTCGTGGTCGTCGTCGTGCATGTCGAACTGCTGCTCGGCCTCGGCATGGCGCTGTTGTTCGCCGCGCGGCTGCCGTTGCGCGCGCTGATGCTGGTCGCAGCGGTGCTCGCGCCCTACGCGGTCAGCGAGGTCGGCGGCGGTGGTGATGTGGCGCTACCTGTTCGACCCGATGTCGGGCATGATGAGCCGGCTGCTCGGCGCATCGGCCTGCCGCCGATCGAATGGTCGGTGAAGCCGACGCACGGCCTCGCATGGTCTGCGCTGCTCTCGATCTGGCTGCACCTGCCCTTCACCTTCGTCATCCTCTACGCGGCGCGGCTCGCGATCCCGAGCGAGCTCTACGAGGCGGCCGCGCATCGACGGCGCCACCGGCTGGCAGGCCTTCCGCCGCGATCACGCTTGCCGCTGCTGATGCCGGCGATGCTGATCGCCATGCTGTTCCGCTACATCTTCGCCTTCCGCCTGTTCTCGGAGGTCTGGCTGATGACCAGGGCGGCCCGGCGCGCTCGACCGAGGTGGTCGCCGTCTATCTCTATCTCGAGGCCTTCCGCTACAACACTTTCGGCGCCGCCGCCGCGACCGGCTGGCTCTGGTCGCTCGCCTCGCTCCTGCTCGCGCTGTTCTATCTGCGCCGGCTCTACCGGGAGATGTTCGCGCAATGCCGATGAGCGCTCCGTGCCCATGCTGCGCGGCATCGCTGAAGGCCGTCGGCGTCGCTCGTCGATCGTGCTCGCCTGGTCGATCGTGCCCGATCGCGCTGATCGTGATGTCGTCGCTTCAAGGCCGACCGCGACATCTTCTCGCCGCCGGCGCGCTTCGAGCCTTCGCGCCGACGCTCGCGAACTATCGTGCATGCTGTGGAGCCGCTGGGGCGATTTCTTCACCGGGCTGTGGAACAGCTTCATCGTGACGATCGGCGCGACCGCTGCTCGCCGTCGCCGTCTCGACGCTTGCCGGCTTCGCCTATTCGCGCTGTCGCCGGCGCGGCGCTGTCAGGCTCGCGCCTTCTTCCTGATCTTCCTGCGGCTGATCCCGCCGATCGTCATCACGCTGCCGCTGTTTCCGATCGTGAACTGGCTCGGGCTCAACGACACGCATCTCGATCCTGATCCTGCTCTACGCGACCTTCTTCGTGTCGCTCGGCACGATGGTGATGCGCACCTTCATCGACCAGATCCCGCGCGAGCTCGACGAGGCCGCGATGATCGACGGCGCCTCGCAGCTCGCAGATCATCACGCCGCGTCATCCTGCCCGCTCGCGGCGCAGGGCATGCTCGCGGTCGCGGTCTTCGTCATCGTCTATGCCTGGAACGAATTCCTCTTCGCCTTCATCTTCACGACCACGGCACGCCAAGACCGCGCCGCTGGTGATGTCGGAGATGATCGGCGCGCTCGAGGGCGTCGAATGGGGCGTGCTCTTCGCCGCCACCACCGTGCAGCTCCTGCCGGTGCTCGTCTTCGTCGTCCTCTGCCAGACGCCATCTCGTCGAAGGCCTTACCGCCGGCGCCACGAAGGGATAGATCATATGACGGCCACCGCTCGACGACATGCGCCGCGCCATCCGCGCTCGCCGATCCGCAGCTCAGTCGCGCTTCGATCCGCTGCCGCGCATCATCGCCTTCGACGATTTCGACCGCGGCATCTGCGGCTGGACGCAGCTCGTCGGCAATTACGAGCACACGCTCGACTCGATGCTGCCCGGCTACGCGCAGCACACGCCAGGCGATGCTCTCGACCCTGCCGACCTGGGATTTCGGCAGCCACGGCTCGCGTCGACGGCAGCTATGCGCTGAAGATCGCGACGCGGCCGCAGGCCGGGCGCGCAGAACGTCAGCGATCAAGCGCCTGACCTTCCGCAAGCGCGGGCCGATCCGGCATCGAGTTCTATTTCACCTTCAAGCCCGAGGCGAACGAGCTGCGGCTGTCTGGAGACCGACGTCCGCTCCATCGGCTTTCTCTACGATCTCCAGACCGGCGACCAGCGACGGCGATGCCGTGGCGCGTGATGCCGCATCTGCGCTTCCTCAACGCCAAGACGGCGAGCACCTGCAGAAATGGCAGTTCAAGCGCACGCACGACCGACGTTCAAGCCGATCGGCACCGAGAACAAGACCGTCACGCACTACCATCTCGCGCCGCACGACTGGGAGGACCTGCCCGGGCGGCGCAGCAGAAGCTCTGCTACAACGAGATCCCGACCAAGGTGAACTGGCACTACGTGCGCTTCGATTTCGACCTCGCCACGATGCAGGCGACCGACTTCCAGTGCAACGACCGCGTCTTCGACCTTTCGACCTTCGACTCGATCCGCATCCCGGCGATGCGCAATCTGTGGTGCATGCTCAACCTCGGCTTCTTCGTCGAGACCGACACCGACAAGCGCGCCTTCGTCTATCTCGATTCCGTCTGCCTGTCGGGAGATTTCTGATGATGCCGCGAAAACCACACCGCCGTCGTCGCCCGCAACGAGCGCTGGACCGGCGCGGCCGCGACCGAGCCCTACGAGGCCGGCTGGGCGAGCGAGGCGATCGATCTTCGTGCGCGCGCTCGCCGACGCCGAGCGGCGACGCCGCGACGGCCCGGGTCGAGATCTCGCCCGACGGCATGCGCTGGGTCGCGGAGGGTACGACGTTTCGCGCTGCCTTCGCGCGCCCGACGCCGTGACCTTCGCCCGGGTCGCGCATTTCGGCAATTGGCTGCGCATCGCCGCGGACCTGCCGGACGGCGGCGCCATGACGGTGCTCGTGACGATCCACCTCAAGGGCTGAGGCGATGGCTGGCGCGCCGTTCGACCTCACCGGCCGCGCGGCCCTCGTCACGGGCGCCAATCGCGGCATCGGCCGCGCCATCGCCATCGGCCTCGCGCAAGCGGGCGCCGCTGTCGCCGTGCACGAGCCGATCCTCTCCGAAGAGGGCGCGGGCCTCGTGCGCGCCCTTGCGGATTTCGGGGTCCGCGGCGTGCACATTCTCGGCGATTTCGCCGAGGCCGGCGCCGCCGCCGCGGTCGGCAAAGCGGCGGAGCGAGCCCTCGGGCGCATCGACATCCTCATTCTCAACGCTTCGATCGAGATTCGGCAGCCCTGGCTCGAGATCGCCGAGCCCGACGTTACGACCCAGGTCGCGATCGATTTCACGGCGCCGCTCGGCCTGTGCCAGGCGCTCGTGCCGGCAATGGCGCAGCGCGGCTTCGGTCGCGTCCTCGCCATCGGCAGCATCCAGGAGGCGCGGCCCAACCCGCAGCTCGTCGTCTACGCGGCGCTGAAGGCGGCGCAGACCAACATGATGGTCAACCTCGCCCGGCAATACGCGGCGCAGGGCGTCACTTTCAACACCGTCGCGCCCGGCGCCATCGAGACGCCGCGCAACGCGGCGGTGCTCGCCGACGCCGCCTACCGCGGGCGCGTCGAAGCGCAGATCCCGATGCGCAGCCTCGGGCAGCCGGAGGATGTCGTCGGCGCCTGCCTCCTCCTCGCCTCCGCCGCGGGCCGCTACATCACCGGCACGACACTGTTCGTCGACGGCGGCTGGCACGTCGGCTGAGCGCAGCCGCGCGGCGCGATTTTCGATCGCGCCGACCCGTCGATCGGGCCGCTTGGGCGGTGACGCCGCGGAGTCACCCGTTCGACGTTGGCCGATAGTCTCAATCCGGCCGGCATTGACTCTGGGCGCCGGATAGGAAACTATGTAACCGGTCTGGGAGCTCAATGTCAGGGTGAGATCGCGACGCGAACGACGCAAATGCGCAAGCGGGGCAACGCTTCGCTGCGTTTCGATCACAAAGTAGCATTGAAAACCGCTGACAATGAGTCGTTAAGAGCAAAAATCACGAGGAAACACCGTCATGGCCCGCACGGCGGCACGCCAGGTCACACGATACAAATCCCATGCCATCAAGGTCGACAAGGCACAGTTCGCGGAGCGCCTGAAGACCCTGATGCAAGAACGCGGTCTCACGATCGCGGAGACCGCCCGACGCGTGCGCAAGCACCTCGCCGAGGGCGAAGGTTTCGACGACACCAATCTGATCCACTATCGCCAGGGCCGCTCGATTCCGCGCCCGGGCCATCTCGAAGCCCTGAGCCGTGCGCTCGGCATCCGCGCCTCCGAACTCGTCGGCGGCGAGGCGCGCCGCCAGCTCGTACCCGTCGAGCGCGAAAGCCCCCCGACGGCGCGCACCGAGACGGCGGAACTGAAGATCTTCCGGAGCGCCGCGTCGGGCGCCGGGCCGCGCTCGCCGATCCAGGCCATCGAGGATCACGGCGAAAAGGTCCTGATCCGGTTCGAGCAGCTGGTGCCGTGGTCGGTGGCGCTGCAGATCCTGCACGCGCTGAAGGACAGCGGCCTCGGCGAACTCGCGCCGAGCTGATTTCGAAACCTCAGGCGGCTCCCGGCGACGAGCGGACGATGAGCGTCGTCGCAGGCGGGTCGAGGTCCGGCTCGTAGCTGTCGTGCGCGAGGGGGTCGTAGCTCGCGCCCTCGACCGGGCCCGGCTGTTCGGCGAGCACGATGCTCGTGGTCAGGCGCTTGAAGGCGTCCCAGGTGGCCAGCGAGGCGCCGCAGCGGCCGCAGGTCACGAGCGCGTGGGCGGTCAGCTCCGTCGGGAGCTTGATCGACGGGCAGCCGCAACTGACGCAGGCGTAGCGGAAGGCCATGGCGGGCGGGATCCCTGACAGTTCTCGCAATGCAACCAATCATGGTGCGGCGCACAAGAGTCAAGGGCTCCAGGGGTCGATGAACGACCGCAACTCGCATGAACCGCGACCGGACGACGGAGGGTTTCGCGCCCATTCAGAACCGCCCGTCACCCGAAAGTTCATGGTCGGGCCGGTCGCCCGGGCGCCTTTCCCTTGAGGCTGGCCGCGATCCCCTACGGAAAGCGGGTCTGCCGTGGCGACCGGCGGCGGGCTGAGCTAGGCTCGCCGTCCGCGCCGCCAGGCCCCCTGCCCGACCTCTGAACCTCGTGGGCCCCCGATGTCCGAGACCGCCGTTTCGCCCGAGCCTTGGCAATGGGAGGAGGCCGAATGGCGGCGCAAGGTCGAGCGCGTGCGCGCCGGACGCTCGCTCAAGCCGGCGCACTGGAAGGACGGCGCGCGCTTCGCCGTCGCGCTCTCCTTCGACGCCGACCACGAGACCCTCGAACTGCGCTTTGGCGGCCGCTCCGCCGGCAAGCTGAGCCAGGGCCAGTTCGGCGCCCGCGTCGGAACGCCGCGTATCCTGAGGCTGCTCGAAAAGCAGGCGGTGCCGGCGACGTTCTTCATGCCGGCGGTGTCGGCGCTGATCCATCCCGAGGAGCCGCGCGCCGTCGTCTCGGCCGGGCACGAGATCGGCATCCACAGCTGGATTCACGAGTTCAACTCGACCCTGCCCTACGAGGCCGAACGCGAGCTCGCGTTCCGCTCGCGCGAGGTGCTGGCCCGGCTGTCCGGGCGCGAGCCGGTCGGGATGCGCACCGCGTCGTGGGATTTCAGCCCGTCGACCCTCGCCATCCTCCGCGAGATGGGCCTGCACTACGACAGCTCGCTGATGGCCGACAGCGAGCCCTACGAACTCCTCGAGGACGGCGCGCCGAGCGGCATCGTCGAGGTGCCGGTCGAATGGATCCGCGACGATGCGGTCTATTTCAACATGGACCGGATGAGCGCGCTTCGCCCCTACACCGCGCCGGAGGCGGTGCTCGACATCTTCCGCCGCGAGCTCGAAGGCGCGCACGCCGACGGCGGCCTCTTCGTGCTGACGATGCATCCGCACGTCATCGGCCATCGCTCCCGCATCTTCATCCTCGAGGAGATCATCCGCCTCGCGCGGTCGCTTGGCGGCGCCTGGTTCGCGACCCATGCCGAGATCGCGCGCTACTGCGCCGACACCGCGCGCCTGCGCGCGCGCTGAGGCTCAGGCGGCGCTAAACGCTCATACCGACGCGCATCTGGGCAAAGCATACGGCGGAAGCGGAAGGCGGCTTCGACGCCGCTCAGGTGGCCACGGCAGTCGCAGACCTAGACTAGCGGTGATCCCGATAACTGTGAGTGCGGAACGGCGGCACCCCGTCACCTTTGAAATCGGGCCAATTGTCGGTTACCAGAAAAGAGTACTCGTAGAAATCGAAGCCGTCATTGCGCAACTGACGCTCGTTGGCAAAGTAGATCAGCTCCGCGTTGCGCTTGGCGTTGCCCCGGGAATTCAGGTAATTGAAATGGACATCCTTGTCGAAGGGAGGCTTCGGCTCCCGCGAAAGGGTGACGCCGTCGGCGTCCACGTCACCCCGGAAGTACCGGGTTTGGTTGACCTGCTTCATGGCCGAATCGCCGCCGGGAAAGTTCGGATAGCCCTTGAGATCCTTGTACTCCGGGATCGCGGGCTGGCCCGGCGAGTAGGTCCCGAAAACCAAGGCGGCGTGACTGTCGCTCTTCTCCTTGGCTCTGAGCATCAGGTCGCCGGGCACCGGTCCGTATTCGTTTATCCTGCTGTTGTAACGGTATAGATCCCATGCACTGGTCCTCGAAAGTACGGCCTTCACAAAGTCGTCCTTCGACTTCCAGGTGACGTCGTCGTCCAGCTCGTAATTCCCTTTGGACGTTTTTTGAATGAGGCCCTTGGCCTTGGAGATATATTTACCGTCCACTGCGTCTTGGAACGTGAGAGGGAGGAGGTGTTTCGCCGCGAACTCGATCAGGAGCGTGATGGAGAGGTCGGCACAGTCCCTTTCGCTCTTTTCGTACGACGTGGCGTTGGCCATCACGTACTTGCGATAGCGGTAGTACACGTCGGAGGTCCAGCCGTATCGATGATCCCAGGCAGACATCGCAGCCCCTTTCCGACAATGAGAGCAATATCCGTCCCGGTCGATCCAACACCGCCCTGTCGTCCCGGGGCCGAGGCGGAGCCCGGGATCCATAACCGCCGACGGTGCAGAAGGATGCGCGACCGTACGGCGCTCGTCCTCGGCCTGCGGTGGTTATGGGTTCCGGGCTGCGCTTCAGGCCCCGGAATGACAGTGCCGTGTCCAATTCCCTGTGAATGGATGCTGCTCTCGAAAGCGCAACGTACCGTAAGCGACCGTGACGCCCTTGTGAGTGACACACATCACCATTTCCCGGATCGCCGGGCTATCCGGCCGCGTCCGAGGAAAAATGGCGAGTGTGGTCGGAGAGGGTGCGGAGGACGCCAAGCGTCGTTCGCTGAGGCTCAGGCGGCGAGGTCGACGCCGCCCGCGTAGAGATGGCACGCGACGGGCCGTCCGGCCGCCCCCGCGACGAGCGCCGGCACCTCGGCGCGGCAGCGCGGGCCCGCCTGCGGGCAGCGGGTGTGGAAGGCGCAGCCGGGCGGCGGCGTCAGCGGCGACGGGATTTCGCCGGCGATCGGCTTGAACTCGGCGAGATCGCTCTCGTCGGTGACGAGGCGCGGCACGCTCGCGAGGAGCGCCTGCGTGTAGGGATGGCGCGGCGTCTCGTAGAGCGCCGCCGTCTCGCCCATCTCGACAATGCGGCCGAGATACATGATGGCGACGCGGTCGCTGATGTGCCGCACGATGCCGAGATCGTGGCTGATGAAGAGATAGGTGAGCTTCAGCTCGCGCTTCAGCTTCAGCAGCAGGTTGACGATCTGCGCCTGGATCGAGACGTCGAGGGAGGCGACCGGCTCGTCGCAGACGAGCACGTCGGGCCTCATCGCCAGCGCCCGGGCGATTGCCACGCGCTGGCGCTGGCCGCCGGAGAACTGGTGCGGGTAGCGCGACGCGAAGGCCGGATCGAGCCCGACGAGGGACAGCCACTCGGCGACGTAGGCGCGGGCCTTGGCGCGCGGAACGAGCCCGTGCGCGATCGGCCCTTCGGCGAGCGCATCGCCGATCCGGATGCGCGGGTTGAGCGAGGCGAAGGGATCCTGGAACACGGTCTGGATGCGGGTCGTCAGCTTCGCCCCGGACGGCGCCATGATCGGCTCGCCGTCGAGGCGGACGCTGCCGGCGCTCGGGCGCATGATGCCCGCGGCGATGCGGCCGAGAGTCGACTTGCCGCAGCCGGACTCGCCGACGAGGCCGAGGGTCTCGCCGCGGGCGATCGAGAGGCTGACGGCGCGCACCGCCTGCACGCTGCGCGTCTCGACGTCGCCGCCGAGGGCCGCGGCGATGCGGTCGCCGAGGGTGAGCTTCGGCGCGAAGCTCTTGGCGATGCCGGCGAGGTCGAGCACGGCGGCGCTCATGCGGCGAGGCCCCGCGGGTGGAAGCAGCGCACCATGCGGCCGCCAGCCAGCTCCGCCGGCGGCACGCTCTCGCAGCGCGTCGTCGCCGACGGACAGCGCGGCCGGAACGGGCAGCCGGACGGCAGCGAGAGGAGCGAGGGCGTCGAGCCTGGGATCTGCGGCAGGTCGACACCGCGCGGATTGCGGCTCGGCACGCTGGCGAGGAGCCCGCTCGTGTAGGGATGACGCGGCGCCTTCAGGATCGCCCGCGTCGGCCCGGCTTCGACGACCTTGCCGGCATACATGACGAGGATGTCGTCGGCGAGGCTCGAGACGGTGGCGAGGTCGTGCGTGATCCAGATCATGGCGGTGCCGGAGGTGCGCACGAGGTCGCGCATTTCGTGGATGATCTGGGCCTGCACCGAGACGTCGAGGGCCGTCGTCGGCTCATCCGCGACGATCAGCGCCGGCCGGTGCAACAGCGCGATGGCGATGGCGACGCGCTGGCGCATGCCGCCCGAGAGCTGATGTGGAAAGGCGCGGTAGCGCGAGACCGGATCGGGAATGCCGACCTTGGCGAGGGTTTCGATCGCCAGCGCCTTCGCGGCCTTGTTCGAGATCCGCTCGTGCGCGAAGACCGCGAGCGTCATCTGGTCGCCGACGGAAAGGACCGGGTTCAGCGTCGCCGTCGCATCCTGGAAGACCATGGCGATGCGCCGCCCGCGGATCCGGCGGAGCGCCGCGTCCGGCAGAACCGTCAGTTCCTCGCCCTCGAAGGCGATGCTGCCGGAGACGATCCGCCCCGGCGGATCGACGAGGCCGAGAATCGAATAGCCGGTGACGGATTTGCCCGAGCCGGATTCGCCGACGAGGCCGAGAACCGCGCCGGCGCGGACGGAAAACGAAACGCCGTCGACCGCCTTGACGATTCCCGCGCGGGTGAAAAAATGTGTCGCGAGATCGCGCACCTGAAGCAGCGGCGCGCTCATCGCTTGAGCCTCGGGTTGAGCTGGTCGCGGATCTGGTCTCCGACGAGATTGATGGCGACGATGAGGACGATCAGCGCCACGCCGGGATAGACCGAGATCCAGTAACGGCCCGACATCATGTACTGGAACCCGTTCGCGATCAGCATGCCGAGGGACGGCTCCTGCACCGGCAGGCCGAGGCCGAGGAACGACAGGGTCGCCTCGAGGGCGATCGAGTTCGCGATCTGCACGCTCGCGACGACGATGAGCGGCGGCATCACGTTCGGCAGGATGTGGCGGAAGACGATGCGGCGGCCCGTCAGCGGGATCGCCGACGCCGCCTCGACGTAGTCCTTGCGCCGCTCCGTCGCGGCGGCGCCGTAGGCCGTGCGGGCGAAGTAAGCGTATTGCGCGCAGACGAGGGCGACGATGAGCTGCGTCTTGCCCTGGCCGAGAAGCGCGACGAGGACGAGGGCGAGGAGGATCGCGGGGAAGGACAGTTGCAGATCGACGATGCGCATGACGATCGTCTCGATGCGGCCGCCGCGATAGGCGGCGGCGAGCCCAAGCGTCGTGCCGATGACGAGGGCCGTCAGCCCCGCCACCAGGCCCATCTGCAGCGAGATGCGCAAACCGTAAAGGATCGCGGAGAGGAGGTCGCGCCCGTTGGCGTCGGTGCCGAGGAGATGCACGTAGCCTTCCGAGCCGACATAGCCCGGCGGGCGGCGCGCGTCCATCAGGCTCAGATTGGCCATGTCGTAGGGGTTCTGCGGAGTGATCCAGGGCGCGAGCGCCGCCGCGAGGACGATGACGATCACCACGGTGAGTGCGGTGACGGCGATGCGGTTCTCGCGGAACTCCGCGACCGCGCTCCGCAGGGGCGAGGTGGCCGCGCTCACGCCTTCGCTCCCGGTCGCAGGCGCGGATCGAGGAGCGCGTAGACGAGATCGACGACGACGTTGATCGAGACGAACAGGGCCGCGACGAGGACGAGATAGGCGACCATGACCGGACGGTCGAGGGCGTTGATCGAAATCGATGATGAGCTTGCCGACGCCCGGCCAGGAGAAGATGGTCTCCGTCACCACCGCGAAGGCCAGGGTCGAGCCGAATTCGAGCCCGAAGACGGTGACGAGGGGGATGGCGATCAGCTTCAGGACGTGCCGGTGCAGGATGGTGCGGTCCGAGAGGCCGGCGGCGCGGGCGAACTTCACCGTGTCGCTCAGCATCCATTCGCGCGTGCCGGCGCGGGAGAGCCGCACCATCATCGCGAACTTGAAGAGCGAGAGGTTGAGCGCCGGCAGCAGCAGGAACTTCCAGCCTTCGAGGGTGAAAATGCTCCACGACGTCCCGAGGATGTCGACCGTCGGCCCGCGCCCGCCCGCCGGCAGCCAGCCGAGCGAGACCGCGAAGGTGAGGATCAGGATGAGCCCGATCCAGAAGGTCGGCACCGAGAAGCCGAGGATCGAGAAGGCCATGATCGACTTCGAAAGCGCGCTCTGCGGCCGGTAGCCGGCATAGATGCCGAGCGGCACGCCAAAGAGAGTTGCCCCGAGCACGGCGACGAGGGTCAGTTCGAGGGTCGCGGGCAGCCGGCTCCCGATCAGCTTCATCACCGGCATGCCGAAGACGAAGGAGCGGCCGAGGTCGCCGTTGAGGAGGTTGCGCAGGAAGACGAAGTATTGCTCGTAGAGCGGTCGGTCGAGCCCGTAGCGGGCGATCGCCTGCGCCCGGATCTCCTGCGTCGCGTCCGGCGAGATGATGACGTCGATGGGATTGCCGATGGCGTAGACCCCCGTAAAGACGAGGGCCGACATTGCGAGCATGACGAGCGCCGCCTGCAGGATCCGCTGGATGATGAAGCCGAGCATGACGGGCGGGGGCGGAGGGCGAGGCGAAGCGCCCGCCCTCCGCCGCGTTCACTTCGCCGGAACGACGTCCATGGCGAGGCTGTCCTCGTCGGCGCGGGTGCGGATCATCTTGACGCGGTCCTTGCGCAACGTCCAGGCGGAGGAGACCGCGGCAAGCGGGATCAGCGGCCGGTCCTTCGCGACGAGGGCGTTCGCCTCTTCGAGGAGCGCCCGGCGCTTGCCGTCGTCCATCTCGACCGCCGCCGCCTGCAGCAACTTGTCCATCTCCGGATTGGCGTAGCCGCGCCAGTTGAAGGCACCGAGCTTCAGCTGCGGCGCGTTCGAATGGGCGAGGGAGGAGAGCGTATAGTTCGCCTCGCCGGTCAGCGTGCCCCAGCCAGACATCACGAACGAAAGATCGCCGCGGGTGCGGGCGGGAAACAGGACCGCGCCCGGCTGGCCGTTGGCGTTCACGTCGATGCCGATACGGGCGAGCATCTGAGCCACCGCGGTGCCGACGGCGCGGTCCCCCGGCAGGCGATCGTTGGTGAAGTTGAAGTTGACCTTGAAGCCGTTCGGAAAGCCCGCCTGACCGAGAAGCTCCTTCGCCTTGGCGAGGTTCGGCTTCACGACCTGAAGCTTGCCGTTGTAGCCGAAGATGCCCGGCGTCACGAGCTGGCTCGCCGGCTTGCCGAGGCCCTCCATGGCGATCTCGGCCAGCGCCTCGCGATCGATCGCAAGATCGATCGCCTCGCGCACACGGGCGTCGCGCAGCGGGTTCGAGGCGAGCGGCGAGCCATCCTTCGAGAAAACCTGCGGCGGCTTCTCGCGCATGTCGAACTCGGTGTAGAAGACGTAGACCGTGTCGCCCTTCACGACGGAGAGGGAAGCGTCCTTCTCCAGCGTCGGCACGTCGGCGGCGGGCGTGCGCACGATCATGTCGACCTGACCCGCGCGCAACTGTGCGACGCGGCCGGCATCGTTCGGGATCTCCTTGCGCACGACCTTGGCCCAGGGCTGCTTCTCGCCCCAATAGCCGTCGAAGCGGTCGAGCACGAACTCCTCCTTCGGCGTCCAGGACACGAACTTGTAGGGTCCCGTGCCGATTGCCGCCTTGCCGGTGTTGAAGGCCTCGTTGGCGTTGTCCTTCGTCAACCCCGCCGCCGCCTTCGCGGAGACGATGAACAGGCGGATGAAATCGTTCGGCAGGGTCGGCGCCGGACCGTCGGTGACGATCTGGATCGTGTGCGGATCGACGATTTTCGTCTCCTTGACGCGGCGGACGTAGATCGTCGTCGGGTTCGGTCCCGAAACGGTCGGGATGCGCTCGATCGAGAACTTCACGTCCTCGGCGGTGAAGTCGGAACCGTCGTGGAATTTCACGCCCTTGCGCAGCTTGAACTCCCAGGTCGTGTCGTTGAGCGGCTTCCAGCTTTCCGCGAGGCGCGGCTCGAGCTGCAGCTTGTCGCCGGACCAGACGAGTGTGTCGAAGACGTGCTTCAGCGCCTCTGCATGGGTGCCCGAGGCAGTGAAATGCGGATCGACCGATTCCGGCCCGGCGCGGGTGCCGACGGTGAGCGTCTGCGCCAGAGCCGGCAGGCCCGCGAGCATCGTCGTCGACAGGATCGCGGCGGCCAGCGGCCGCATCGTCATGGACAGCATCTTCGTTCTCCCCTGTGGCGATGGCCGTTGCCATCGGCCGCCCCGCGCGTCCGGGCACGACAGCCCGAGGCGGACGACCTCGGAAGGCAGCTTGACCAGGGCGCCGCGATCCGTCAAGTTCCATTTGGAACTAGTTGCGACGCGATTTTGTGCTGAACGCCTCTCCCCCCGCCAAGCCCGTTCCCGGGCGCCCCGACGCGATCGACATCCAGGGCATCGACGCGGTCACGATCGCGCGGCTGTGGGAGAATCCGTGCTGGTTCGCGTTTCGGTTCAACTATCTCTCGCTCAGGTACAACATCCCCGTCTACGGTTGGATCGAGCGCGCCTACGGCCTGCGCCGGCCGCAGATGGCGGTGGTCTATTCGCTCGGCCTCACCGGCGACGACGTCACCGCCCGCGACATCGGCATCTCGTACGGCTTTCCGAAGAACACTCTCAGCCGGGCGATCCAGAGCCTCGAGAAGCGGCGGCTGATCCGACGCAAGCCGCACCCGACCGACAGGCGCAGCTTCCTTCTCAGCCTCACGGCGCGGGGCCGCACCATCTTCGACGAGACGATGCCTCCTTTCGAGCGCCTGCAGGACGAGATGCTGAAATCGCTCTCGCCCCGGGAGCAGGAGACGCTTTCCGTCCTCCTCGCCAAGATCGTCCTCGACACCTTCACCTGGCCCGATGCGGACAGCCTCGTCGCGCCCGCGCCGAAACGGAAGAAGGCCGCCATCCGCTCATGACCGCACCGCGCCAATCCGAACCCGTTCTCCTCATCCACGGCGGCGCCGGCGCGATCGAGAAGGGCGAAGCAACTCCCGAGCGCGAGGCCGCGATCCGCGCGGCGCTGACTGCGCTCCGTCGAGGAAGGCTACGCCATCCTGCACGACGGCGGCGGCGCCGTCGACGCGGTCGAGCGGGCGGTGCGCGTCATGGAGGACAGCCCCTACTTCAACGCCGGCCACGGCGCCGCGCTGACGCGCGACGGCGGCATCGAGCACGACGCCGCGATCATGGACGGGCGCGATCGCGCCGCGGGCGCCGTCTCCGGCACGACGCGCATCCGCAACCCAATCTCGGCCGCCCGCGCCGTCATGGAGCGCACGCCGCATGTCCTGCTCACGGCGGCGGGCGCCGATCAATTCGCCCGCGACGAAGGCCTGCCGCTCGCCGCGTCGTGGTACTTCTTCACCCCCGAGCGCCTCGCCGCCCTCGAGCGCGTGCAGGCCGCGAAGGCGAAAAAGGCGGCGTCGAGCGAACGCGACAGGCACGGCACGGTCGGCGCGGTCGCGCGGGACCGGGCCGGCCATCTCGCCGCGGCGACATCGACGGGCGGCTATGCCGACAAGCTGCCGGGCCGCGTCGGCGACAGCCCCATCGTCGGCGCCGGCACCTTCGCCGACGACGGCACCGTCGCGTTCTCCGGAACGGGGCACGGCGAGAGCTTCATCAAGCTCGTGCTCGGGCATCGCCTCTCGTGCCTCATCGAGATGAGGGGCATGAGCCTCGCCGACGCCGCAAAGCAGGTTCTCGCAGAGCTCGCCGCGATCGGCGGCAGCGGCGGCTTCATCGCGGTCGACCGCACCGGCGCGGCCGCCCTCCCCTTCAACACGCCCGGCATGTATCGCGGCATCGCCCGCAACGGCCGGACCGGAATCGCCATCTTCGGCGACGACGTCATCGACGTCTGAAAGGCGGCATGATGCAGATCAGGGACATGAACTGGATGCAGGTCGAGGCCTATCTCGCCGCCGACGATCGCTGCGTCCTGCCGATCGGCTCGACGGAGCAGCACGCCTATCTCTCGCTCGCCGTCGATCTCATCCTCGCCGAGCGCGTCGCCGTCGAGGCGGCCGAGCCCCTCGGCGTGCCGGTCTTTCCGGTGATGCCCTTCGGCATCGCGCCCTATTTCGCCGACTTCCCCGGCACGATCAGCCTGCGCGTCTCGACGCTGGTCGCGGTCGCCCGCGACATGATCGCTTCCGTGCGCCGCTCGGGTTTCCGGCGCATCCTCATCGTCAACGGGCACGGCGGCAACCAGCCGGTCGCAGCCCTTGCCGGCGAGATGATGGCCCTGCATCCGGAATTGTCGATCAAGTTCCACAGCTGGTGGAACGCGCCGCAGACCTGGGCGAAGGTGCAGGAGATCGACACCTCCGGATCGCACGCCAACTGGATGGAGAACTTTCCCTGGACGCGGCTCGCCGACGCCGCGGCGCCGGAAGGCGAGAAGGCGTCCTTCGACCGCGAGGCGATGCGCGCCTCGTCGCCTCCGGGCGTGCGCCGCATCCTCGGCGACGGCTCCTTCGGCGGCGCCTATCGCAAGCCCGACGAGACGATGATCGATCTCTGGCGGACCGGCGTCGCCGAGACCCGCGCGCTTCTGGAGGGCCCATGGCCGACGCGATCCTGATCTGGGGCGCCGGCGCCATCGGCGGCACCCTCGGCGCCGCCTTCGCGCGGGCGGGCCACGACGTCCTTCTCGTCGACACCGCCGCGGATCACGTCGAGGCGATGAATCGCGACGGGCTCTTCATCGAGGGCCCGGTCGAGACCTTTCGGCAAAGCGTCCGCGCGACGCTGCCGGAGACCGTCTCCGGCCGCTATCGGCGCATCGTCCTCGCCGTGAAGGCGCATCACACCGAGGACGCGGCGCGCCGCCTCGCACCGCATCTTGCCGACGACGGCTTCGTGCTGTCGGCGCAGAACGGGCTCAACGAGATCGCCCTCGCCCGCATCCTCGGCGAGACGCGGGTGATGGGCTGCTTCGTCAACTACGGCGCCGACTACCTCGCGCCCGGCCGGATCCTGCGCGGCAACCGCGCCGCGGTCGTCGTCGGCGAGATCGACGGCACGGTCCGCGATCGCACGCGCGAGATGCACGCGCTCCTGCAGCAGTTCGAGCCTGACGCCGTGCTGACGACGGAGATCTGGTCGTATCTGTGGGGCAAGCTCGGCTACGGCGCGCTTTTGTTCGGCACCGCTCTCACGGACGAGACGATCGCCGACGCCCTCGCCTCGCCGCGCCATCGCCCGGTCTGGCAGGCGCTCGGCGGCGAAGTGATGGCGGTCGCCGACGCGAAGGGCGTGACACCCCGCGGCTTCAATGGCTTCGATCCCGACGCCTTCCGTCCCGGCGCGGACGCGGCGGCGCTCGCCGCCTCGATCGACGCCATGGTCGCCTTCAACCGCGGCTCCGCGAAAAGCCATTCCGGGATCTGGCGCGACCTCGCCGTGCGCAAGCGCAAGACGGAAGTCGACGCGCAGATCGGCATTGTCGCGACGATCGGCCATGCGGCCGGCGTGCCGACGCCGGCGCTCGACCGGCTCGTGGCGCTGATCCACGCCATCGAGGACGGAAGGCGGCCGCTCGCCTGGTCGACCCTCGACGCGATGCTGGCGCCATGAGCGCGAGCCTTGCCGGACAGGTCGCCCTCGTCACGGGAGCGGCGCAGGGGATCGGCAGCGCCATCGTGCGCGCGCTGCGGCCGGCCCGCGTCTTCGCGACGGACGTCGAGGCCGGCGCGCTTGCGGCGCTCGCGCAGGAGGCCGGCGCGGACATCGCGGCGCTCGACGTCACCGACGAGGCCGCCATTCGCGCCCTCGTCGCGCGCATCGCCGCCGAGGCGGGGCGCATCGACGTCCTCGTCCATTGCGCCGGCGGCGTGCGCGGCCAGATCGGTCGCCCGCTCGAAGCCGTGACGGAGGAGGATTGGCACGCCATCATGGACGTCAACGCGACGGGCGCCTTCCTCGTCGCGAAGCACGTCGCGCCGGTCATGAAGCGCCAGGGCTACGGCCGCATCGTCACGATTTCCTCCGGCGCCGGCCTGCGCCCGAGTCTCACCGGCATCCACGCCTACACGGCGGCGAAGCACGCCCTGATCGGCCTGACGAAGCAGCTCGCCCAGGAGCTCGGACCCGCCGGCGTGACGGTCAACTCGGTTGCTCCCGGCTTCGTGCGCTCCAACCCGACGACGGAACGGCAGTGGCAGGCCTACGGCCCCGACGGACAGGACCGTCTTCTGCAATCGATCTTCACCCGCCGCCTCGGCACCGCCGACGACATCGCCTGGGCGGTCGCCTTCCTCGCGGCGCCCGCATCCGGCTGGATCACCGGACAGGTCCTCTCGGTCGACGGCGGTCGGGCCTGAGCCGACGCCCGCGGCGCGAACGATCCTTCGGAACCAGCGGCAAGCTTCGCCGTTTCCTGCTCGGGCCGGTTGCGGCATCGTTCCCAATCGGCACAATACGACCTGCCGGAGGGCGAACCATGTCGACATTCAAGGGACTAACGGCGGCTTTCGGCTTGGCCGCCCTCATCGCGGCGCCTCAGGCCCAGGCGCTCACCTGCCAGGATCCCGGCGGCTTCGAGAAGTGGCTCGGAGACGTCAGGAGCGAGGCGACCTCCCAGGGCATCTCCGCGCGGGCCGTGGAGGCAGGCCTCGCCGGCGTCTCATTCGATCCGAGCATCATCCGGCACGACCGCGGCCAGCGCTTCTTCAAGCAGAGCTTCGAGCAATTTTCGGCGAAGATGGTGCCGCCCTACCGCATCCAGAAGGGCACTGCGTATCTCAAGCAATACGCCGGCCTTCTCGCCCGCATCGAGCAGCAATATGGGGTTCCGGGCCCGATCCTGATCGCCATCTGGGGCCTTGAGAGCGATTTCGGCGGCGCCCGCGGCAACCTCCCCTCGATCCGGTCCATCGCCACCCTCGCCTACGATTGCCGGCGCACGGACCTCTTCACCTCGCAGCTCTTCGACGCCTTGCGCATCGTCGACCGGGGCGACCTCACGCCCTCCGAGATGCGGGGCGCCTGGGCCGGGGAGATGGGCCAGACCCAGTTCATGGCCTCGAACTATTATCGCCTCGCCGTCGATTTCGACGGCGACGGCCGGCGCGACCTCATCCGCAGCGTTCCCGACGTGCTCGCCTCGACGGCGAACTACCTGAAGAGCTACGGCTGGCAGCGCGGCGGCAGCTGGGCGCCCGGCACCGCCAATGCGGAAGTCCTGCGCGCCTGGAACAAGTCTGCCGTTTACGCGCAGACGATCGGCTACTTCGCAACCCGGATCTCGAACGGCGGATCGGCCGCGCTCGATTGAGCGCGGGCCGACGATCGCTCAGCGCTGGACGATCACCTTGGTGCCGACATTGGTGCGGGTGTAGAGGTCCATCACGTCCTGGTTGATCATCCGAATGCAGCCGGAGGAGACGTTGGTCCCGATGGTCTTCGGCTCCAGCGTGCCGTGGATGCGGAACAGGGTGTCCTTGTTGTTCTGCCAGAGATACATGGCGCGGGCGCCGAGGGGATTGCGCGGCCCGCCGGGCATGCCGATGCCGCTCTGCAGATCCGCCAGATCCTTGCGCAGGCCCGGCTGGCGCTCGATCATCTCCTTCGGCGGATACCAGTCCGGCCATTCCTGCTTGCTGTTGATCGTCGCGACGCCCGACCAGCCGAAGCCCTCGCGCCCGACGCCGATCCCGTAGCGGTTCGCGTTGCCGCTTCCCAGCACTTCGTAGAGGAAATGATCCGCCGGATCGATGACGATCGTGCCCGGCGCCTCCGAGGATGCGTAGGCGACGCGCGTGCGCAGGAATCGCGGCGGGATCGCCGCGGTGTCGACCGCGGCCACGGGGAAGCGCTCCGTGTTGATGGCGCCGTAAATGCCGCGCGGCGCCGGCTCCTCGAGCATCGGCGAGGGCCCGGCCGACATCGGCGGCGGCGCCGAACTGACGCAGCCCGCGAGCGGGCCGGCCGCAAGAAAAGCCCCGCCCCCGGCGAGGACGGAGCGGCGGGTGAAACGCGACATGTCCTTATCCCTCAACGTCATTCACCCTTTTCTAAGATGATTGGCGCAAGAACTCGCTGTGGCCATAGAGACACACTCTCACGCCAAATCTTGGCGTGGTGAAGGAAGGTGCCATTTTCGCCATGGTTCGCCCCCACCACGCCTTGCAGCGCAGCCGCGGCCCATCGCAGCCTCTTGCGGTTCGGCAAACGGTCCATGGCTTGCGCGGGGGCCCGACATTGCAGCACTTCGCTTCTCAAGATTCCTTCGCCGCCGCCAAGGTTCCCGTGAAGATGCCCGTGCATCTCGCGTTCGCGTTCCTCGGAGGCTTCACCGCCCTCGTCGCGACGACCGGCGGCACGCAGGACGCGGTCGCCAACGGCGACACGCGCACCCTGAGCTTCCTGCACACCCATACCGGCGAAAGCGCCTCGGTCACCTTCCGCCGCGACGGTCGCTACGACGACGCCGCCTTGAAGCAGCTCAACTGGCTTTTGCGCGACTGGCGCGTTGAGAAGCCGGCGGAGATGGACCCGCGCCTGTTCGACATCCTGTGGGAAGTCTACCGGGAGGTCGGATCGCACCAGCCGATCAACGTCGTGTCCGCCTACCGCTCGCCCGAGACGAACGCCATGCTGCGCCGGCGCTCGAAGGCCGTCTCCGAGCACAGCCAGCACATGGCCGGCAAGGCGATGGACATCCGCCTGCCCGACGTCGACACCGCGACGCTCCGGGCCGCCGCGATGAAGCTGCAATACGGCGGTGTCGGCTATTACGCCTCCTCGGCCTTCGTGCATGTCGACACGGGCAGCGTCCGCGCCTGGCCGCGCATGAGCGAGCAGCAGCTCGCCCGCCTCTTCCCGGACGGCAAGACCGTGCACCTGCCGCCAAGCGGCAAGCCGATGGCCCGCTACGAGGAGGCCCGGCTCGAGGTCGATTCGCGCAAGGCCTCCCTCGGCAGCGGCGGCTCGGGCCCTTCGCTCGGCTCGATCTTCGCCGGCCTGTTCCGCTCTGACGACGTGGCGACGCCCGCCGCGCCGACGGCGAAGGTGGTGGCCGCGACCCGGGTCGCCGCCGCGCCGGCGCCCACCCCGGTCGCCCTGCAGCAGGGCCGCGTGACCGTCGCTTCCGCCGACGCCGACAGCCTGCCTGCCGCAGCCCTTGGCTTCGCGCCGCTGCCCCCGCGCCGCCCGGCCGAGGCGGTCCTCGCCGCGGCGGCCTCGCCAAATCCGGCGGCTCCCGCGCTGCCGAAGGCGCCCGCCCGCGTCCAGACCGCGTCCCTCGACGACGAATTGCCCGCCATGCCCCTCCCGGTGCTCCGGCCCCAGTCGCCGGTTCTCGCGGGCGCGGCGGCCGTCCCGGCGCGTGCCGCTGCGTCGAGCCCGGCGCCCGCCGCCGAGTCGGCGTCGCCGGCCTCGCGGCTGCTTTTCTCGGCGACTCCCCTCGACGCGACGCCACGTCTGCGCAGCGACCCGGCGCGGTCCGGCGCAGCCGTCCTTTCCGTCGCCGATGCGGGCCAGCCGTCCCTCGACCTGCGCTTCGCGCCGAGGCCCGGCGGCGACCTCGTCGCGAGCCGCTTCAGCGGCCCGGCGGTGAAGCCCCTGCCGGTTCTGCGTCAGGCGAGTCTCTGAGGCGAGCGCAAATCAGTCCCGGGCCGCCGCGCCGTCGGCGGCCTTTGCCGCGCGCGCCGAAAGCGCGATCGCGACGGCGGCGGGGACCGTGAGGGCGAGGGCGAAGCGCAGCCCCGTCTCTTCGGCCACCATGCCGATCAGCGGCGGGCCGAGCAGGAAGCCCGAATAGCCCAGCGTCGTCACCGCGGCGATGCCGCGCCCGGGGGCGCCCGGCTCAGCCCGTCCGCCGCCGGCGAAGAGGACCGGCGCGATGTTGCCGACCCCGAGCCCGGCGATGGCGAAGGCGGCGACCGCCAGAGGCGCGTTCGGCACGAGCATCGCCGCCGCAAGGCCCGCCGCGAGCGCGGCGGCGCTCCACCGCACCAAACGGACCGACCCGAATCGCAAGCGCAACCGGTCGCCGGCGAAGCGCGTCGCCGCCATTCCGGTCGAAAAGGCGGCGAAACCAAACCCGGCGAGCGTCAGCGGCGCCGCCGCGTTCTGGCGCAGATGCAGGGCGCTCCAGTCGAGCATCGCGCCCTCGATCACGAGCGCCAGGAAGGCGAGCGCTCCGAGGGCCATGGTCGCCCGGGTCGGCCAGCCGAAATGCGAGCCCGAATGGCCGCGGTCGGCGGCGGCCGGCAGCAGCCGCGTCAGGGCGAAGCCGAAAAGGGCGAGGGCGACGGCGACGCTGGCGACGGCGTGCGTCGCCGGCCCGGCGAGGCCGACGAGAAGGCTGCCGAGGCCCGCGCCCGCGGCGGTGCCGACGCTGTACCAGCCGTGGAACGACGACATCACCGGCCGCCGCAGGGCCTGCTCGACGGCGACGCCGTGGGCGTTCATGGCGACGTCGAGGGTGCCGAGGGCGGCGCCGAACAGCACCAGGGCGGCGGCGAGGCCGGCCGGCGTTCCGGCCGCGACGGGCGCGAGGAAGCTCAGGGCCATGAACGGCGCGACGGCACGGCACAGGCGGGCGCTGCCGTAGCGGTGAATGAGGGCGCCGGCGACCGGCATCGCCGCGACGCCGCCCGCCGCCATGGCGAGGAGGATCCAGCCGAACAGGCCGGTGCCGACCGCAAGGCGCTCCTTGGCGAGCGGGATGTGCGGCGCCCAGCCGCCGACGAGGAGGCCGTGCGTGAAGAAGATGATCGCGATCGCCTGGCGCGCGCGCTCCGGCCGGTTCCTGGCGAGGGTCTCGACGGGGACGACGGTGTCCTTCATGGCCCGCGTTTCGTAGACGGATCGGCCGTTTCCGCCTAGCCGCGGGAGGGAGGGAGCCGGCGCAGCTGGCGGCGGCCGCCCGTCCCTCTTGCAAAGCGCGCGGGAATCGCTATGTGAGGCGTCCCCGCGACGGCCTCGGCCGGGCGGGACCTCCCGATCCGACCGATCGTGTCCCGAGCGCCGTTTGGCGGTGAAGGGCTGCGGTCATGGCTGGCTCTTCGCGGCCTGCCACCCGGACCGGAGCGGCGAGACGCCCCTGCGGCGTCAGCCGCGCTCATGAGCCCGGACCCTGGCGGTCCGCCGGCTCCTCTGACGAAGCGAATTCATCCGAGCGGTGGACCCGTCGGACAGTTTTGACGCGGAAGCCAAGGCTTCTGCGAAGGATGATGTTCGCCTCGATCAAGCTTTAGTTGAGTAGAGCGAGACGGCGGCAAAGAATTTCTGCGGACGGGTGTTGACAACAGTCCCTGCCGTCCCTAGATCGGGTCTATCGCGAGGCGGCCGCTCGGCGGCGCCTGGCGTTTCTCGACGGATCGGCACCTCACTTCAGGGTTCCTGAGGCGGGGTGGTTTTGTCCGCGGGACGATGTCTTCGGACATCGCGC
>CAVWII010000020.1:0-93708 GCA_963754975.1 uncultured Alphaproteobacteria bacterium
CCCTGGATCCGTCTCGCCGTCGGCGACCTTACGGCCGCGCTACCGGGGAGAAGCCCCTGCGGGCGCACGGGAGCGCGCATCAAGGGCTGGATGGGCCGCGCCGACCAGACCGCGAAGGTCAAGGGCATGTTCGTCCGCCCGGAGCAGATCGCGGAGATCGCACGCCGCCATCCGGTCTTCGGCCGCCTGCGCCTCGTCGTGACGCGAGAGGGCGAGACCGACGGGATGATTTTCTGCGCGCCGAGGCCGCGTCGGCCGGAGCCGCGATGGCGGCCGCAATCGCCGAGACGCTCGCCGCGGGCGCACCAAGCTCAAGGGCGCGGTTGCCCTCGTTCCGCCCGGCAGCCTGCCCAACGACGGCAAGGTGATTGCGGACGAGCGGAGCTACGCCTGAGGTGCCGGGCGACCTTGACGTAGCATCGATTTTTCGACTTGTAATAACATTTTGACGGGAATAGACATGGATAGAGAAGGTCCGCCTCACCAAGGCATTTCCGCGCAAATGTTCTCTTCGTAACTTTGTAGTCTTCGACCCGTGATCAAAGGCCGAAATAAAGGAAAACCTGCAATTCTGGCGCACAAAACGCCAATCGAATTGGCGGCGTTTACGGCAGGCTCCAGTCAATCAGCCGTTGGCCCTTTTCCGCGAGAAACGCATTGGCCCTGCCGAACGGCCGGTGCCGCGGAAGTCGGCGAGGCGATTGAGCGGCGACGGATGCCCCGACTCGACGATCAAGTGCTTCCCCCGGTCGACGAGAACCGCCCGCTGCCGGGCCGGGCCGCCCCAGAGTAGGAATGCGACCGCCGGTCGCTGTGCCGAGACCGCCGCCATCGCTTCGTCGGCGAGCGCCGCCCAGCCGAGCCGCAGGTGCGCGCCGGCCGCCCCCGCCTCGACGGTCAGCGCCGTGTTGAGGAGGAGGACCCCTTGCCGGGCCCAGGGCGTCAGGTCGCCGCGGGTCGGCGGCGGGACGCCGCAATCCTGCGCCATCTCGGCGAGGATCGTCTTGAGCGAGGCGGGCAGGCGGCGGCGGCCGACAGGAGAAGGCGAGCCCGTGCGCGTCGCCCGGCGTCGGGTAGGGGTCCTGGCCGAGGATCACGGCCTTGACGCTCTCGAACGGCGTCAGGCGAAGGCCGTTGAAGATGTCCGCCGGCGCCGGGAGCAGCGCAGCACCGGCGGCGATGCGGGCGTCGAGCCGCGCCGCCACATCGTCCGCCGCACCTTCGGCGAAGAACGGCAGCCGGCACCAGCCTTCGGCCTCCGGGCTCGCGCGGAAGGCCGCGAGAGCCCGCGCGACGGCTCCCGTCACCTGATGACGATGCGGCCTTCGACCTTCGCGTCGACCGTGGGACCCTTCCTGCGCACGTAGCTCATGACCTCGTTGGCGAGCAGCTTGCCGTCGGTTGCGCCGATCAGGACTTGGCCCTCGCCGAGCGCGGTGTAGCCGTCGCCGCCGGCCAGCATGAAGTTGTTGGAGGCGACCGTATGGCGCCGCGGATCGAGCGGCACCGCCACTGACCGGACGACGCGACGCGCGGCCGCCCGGCCGCTTCGGGTCGAAGCGAACGTCAGCCCGACACCTGCGGGAAGCGGCCGGCCCGCTCGCTGAAGAGCGAGACGCCGTTCTCGAGCGCCGCCTTGATGTCGGCGCCGGTGATCTCGACCAGCACCGTCGTGTTGCCGAAGGGCAATTCGCTGAGGACGTCGCGCCGCGTCAGCTTGGCGCCGGCGGGGTAGAGCCGGTTGGCGCGGATGCCGCCGCCATTGGTGATGGCGCAGTCCGCCTTGGTCGCGGCGCGCAGCGCGTCGGCGACGATGTCGCCCATCGCCGTCTCCTGCGAGCGGACGCTGGCGGTCCGGCTGTCGATCTCGACATCGCTGGTCGCGACGACGACGTCGAGTTCCTGGGACAGTTCGGCCTCCAACGCCGCGACAACCGCCGGCGACCTCGGGGTCGGGCTCGACGGTCATCGAGTCATGGACGCGAAAACTCGGCGACCAGGACACCTTCCGGTCTTGCCCTCGCCCTTGACGTCGACGGTGAAATCGATCGCCGTGACGAAATTGCCCTCCTCGTTCGATTCGACCATCACAGTCTTGCCGTCATAGCCGATGGCGAGGTCGTGGTCGTGACCGGACAGCAGCACGTCGACGGCGCGCGAGCGGACGATGGCGTAGTCCATCTCGCGAGCGGTGTGCGCGACGCAGACGACGATGTCGGCCCCCGCCGCGCGCAGCGTCGCGGCCTGGGCGATCGTGGCGTCGAGCTCGGGATGGAAGACGAGCGTACCCGGCTGCGACATTGCGGCGTCGCGGCGAGCGCGATGCCGACAACCCCGACCTTGACGGGGCCGAGATCATAGAGGCGGTGGTCGGTCATGCCTGGCACCGGCGTGCCGTCGGCCTGGCGCATGTTGGCGCCGAAGAAGGGGTAGGTGGCCTCTCCCATGCGCTTGAAATAGATCTCGGTGCCGAAGTCGAATTCGTGATTGCCTGGGACAAAGACATCCGGCTTGATCATGTTGGTCAGGCGCACGATGTGCTCGCCTTGGTCGAAGCCCGAGATCAGCGAGGGCGAGAAGCTGTCGCCGGCATGACAGAAGAGCATCGGGCACGCCCCGCGCCCGCTCGGCCTTGACGACCGCCGCGAGCTTGGAAATGCCGCCGCGCCCCTTGGTGTCGCCGGCCTTGTAGATGTCGTTGACGAGAAGGAGCGAGAAGGTGACCCCGGCCGGTGCCGCGAGCGCCTCGTCCTGGCCGCCCGCCAGCATGGTCACCGAGACGCCGGCACCCAGGCCGAGCCCCAGCGTCTGGCGCCGCGAAACCTTCGACATGCCGGCTCTCCCCTTCGGTTGTCATGCAACCTTGTGCGGCCGACAGAATGCGGCGCCAAAAGCGCCGCCGCAAGCCTTCGCAAAGCGCATTGCCGCGAGCCGTTCCTGGTCGGGCTCGCGCAAACCCACCCATCTCGTCGAAAGGCGCGGGCTCGCCTCTCCCCGCTTGCGGGGAGAGGGTTTCGGCTTTGCCGAAACAAGCGGAGCGAAGCGAAGCGGGGGTGAGGGGGCGGTGCCGGAAGAGGCGCCCGGCCCGAGCCGCAGCGCCTCGTTCGTGACCGCCCCCTTGTATCTGCACAGAGCTGATTTTTGTGCGATGGAAGCGACTGTGCCTCGGGTCGGACGGCCACCCGACCCGAGGCGTGGCGAAGTCGCCCGCACCCCCTCCGGCCACAACCGTGGATGAGCATGGGATCTTCGCCATCGTCACGCACGACCGAATAGTCGCTTGGTTACAATCGCACGTACAAGGCAGGTTACCGTGAACGACTATCATCTGTGGAGTGGATGTTTCGAAGGCCTGGCTCGACGCTAAAGTCGGGCCGGGCGGGGCGCGTCGGAGCGGTTTTGGCAACGACGCGGCGGGTATCGCCAAATTCGACGGCTTCTGTCGCGCCATGGCGTCGAGCTCGTCGTCATGGAGGCGAGCGGCGGCTACGAGCGGCTGGCCTTCCTGCTGCTGTGGGAGAAGGGGCAGCCCTGCGCCCTGGTCAATGCGCGCAACGTGCGTCGCTTTGCCGAGGCGATGGGCTTCCTGGAGAAGACCGACGACATCGATGCCGGCGTCATCGCCCATTACGCCGAGGTCAAGCGTGTGTGCCCGACGCCACCGCCGAGCGCGGCCCAGCAACGGCTCAAGGCGTTGGTTTCCCGGCTTTCCCAGGTGACGGGCGACCTCACCGTCAATAAGCAGCGCAGGTCCGCTGCAGCCGACGCCGAGACCATCGCCAGCCTCGACGAGATCATCGTCCTGCTCAAGCGCCAGCAGCGCCGGCTCGAGGGCGAGATCGCCTCGCTGATCGACGACGATCCCTTGTGGGCTTGCCTCGACAAGGCCTTCCGCCAGATCAAGGGCGTCGCCTCGCGCACCGTGGCGCGGCTGATGGCCGAGGTGCCCGAGATCGGCATCCTCTCCAACAAGGCCGTCGCCAAGCTCGTCGGCCTGGCCCCGATCGCCAACGACAGCGGCAAGCGGCACGGCCGCCGGCCAGTGCGCGGCGGTCGCGCCGGACCGCGCTCGATCCTCTTTCTCATTGCCCGGGGCGCGGCGAAGTACGATCCAAACCTCGCTGCCTTCTATCAGAGGTTGCAAGAGGCCGGAAAACCCAAAATGGTCATCCGCATCGCTCTCGCTCGCAAGCTGCTCGTCGTCCTCAACGGCAAGCTACTCGACGTGAAAACCCATCCGCACCCGTACTTCTACAACCAGAACAGTCGCGCGCCTTCCTGCGCCGCGCAGGCTGGCCGCCTTCTCGAGACCTGGTGCTGATAGGTTACGACACCGCAGGTCCTGGACGTTGGGCGTAGACCTTCTCCGACGGCAGCCGCTCTGCGGTGCCCGGCCGGGGCGCTCAGCAAAGCGGCGAAGCCTGTTGCTCGTGCGGTCGATGGTGCCGAGGTCGAGGTCGAGGAAGCGCACGAGCCAGTCGCCGCTCTCTGTCTCGCTGATGCCGACCGTCTCGCCGATCAGGGCTTCGCTGACATAGATCATCTCGCCGCCGAACTTGATCTCTCCGTTCGAGCGCACCCTGGCGCACGGCATGGCCGGCCGCATAGATCGGTTCCGCGACCCGCTTGCGGTAGCGGCGCGGGCTCTGCGTCCACAAGGCGGCCGGCGGGACCTGCCCGAGCGCTTCGTGGGGGCGCTCGTGATTGTAGCGCTGGCGGAAGGCGTCGAAGCGCGCCTGCTGGGCTCTCGCGTTCGCCGCCGCCGGTGCCGCCGTGTCCTTCTTCAGCGTCCGGTGCATGCGCTCGTGACGGCCGTTCTGCTGCGGGCAGCCCGGAGCGATCCGCTCGAGCCGGATGCCGAGCTTCAGCCAGTGCGCCGAAAGCCGGCTCAGGCCGCCCGCGCCGGCGCTCGCAAAAGGCGGCCCGTTGTCGCTGCGGATCGCCTTCGGCAGCCCGTGCCGGCGCAACAGCCTCTCGACCACCGGCCGCACCCCCGCCTTCGTCGGCGGAACGATCACGCAGGCCAGAAGATAGCGGCTGTAGGCATCGCTCACCGTCAAAGGATCGCAGCGCTCCCCGTCCCCCGTCGTAAACCAGCCCTTGAAGTCGATGCACCAGGTGTCGTTGGCCGCCTCAACCGCCGCAAAGGGCGGAGCCCTGCGGCACCGGCCGATGCCGCCGCCGACGCCGCTCCACCAATCCCTCCCGCCGCAACAGATCGCCGATCGTCGAGGCCGCCGGAACCGCCAGCCCCGGATGGCGCCGCTGACGCCAGCCCGCGCCGCAGCTTGCGCGGGCCCCAAGTCGGATGCGCGCGCCGCAAGGCCACGATCAGCTCCGCCAGATCCGCAGCCAGCCGATGCGGCACCCCATGCGGCCCATGCGAACGGTCCGAAAGTCCTCCGCCCGGCTCCTCCGCATGGCGCGCCGCCCACTTGTATCCCGTCTTGCGGCTGATCCCGTAGCGCGAACACAACGCACTGCGCGACTTCTTCCCTTCAACCCACGCCGCCAGAAACTTCAGACGCTCCTCCATCACGCAGGTCTCTCTCCAACCCATCGGCGGTCCCTCCCGCCAGCCAGAGAACCTGTTACCCTTCCTCCCGGTCTACCCTGTTACCTATCTACCCGGTCCGTACCTCCGGCGGTCCTCTCCCCGCAAGCGGGGAGAGGCGAATAGACGGGGCTCAGATGACGAGGAAATCCACGAAGGTGAGCTTCTGCTTGTTCGCCAGCATGGCGAGCTTGATCGCGGCGATCTTTCCGCTCCCGTCGGCGTCGTAGAAGAGGTTGCCGCTGGCGGCGTCGTAGACGATGCGGTCTTCCCCTCCGAGGGCCTTCTTGCCGAGGACGAAGGCGTCCTTCGCCAGCTTGCCGTTCTTGCCGACCGCCTTCATCGCCGCGTTGTCGAGGAAGATCGTGTCGTCCTTGACCGAGAAGTCCGTCAGCACGTCGACATTCGCCGCCTTGTCGGGCTTCGTGTCGAAGACGAGCCAATGGTGAAGTATTCGCCAAAGATATTCGCCCCCGATTCGTTGCCGTCGCCGCCGAACAGATAATCAGAGGGCGGCGCCGGCCGCGACACGCTGACCGGCGGCGCCGGCGCGGATTTCTTAGGATGTGGCTCGCCAGCGCCTGCACCGTGTCGGTGCCGCCGCCGACATGCTCGATCACCGTGTCGCCGTCGGCGGAGGCGGCGGGGGTGTCTATCGGGAATTTACGTCCTCCCTCGACCACGAACGTGTCGTTGCCGAACCCGCCGATCAGCGTGTCAGGGCCGGTACCGCCGTCGATCAGGTCGTCGCCGTTGCTGCCGTCGCAGACGTCGCTCCCCGTGCCGCCGAAGAGGCCGGCGGGCGATCTCCGCGGCGGCCGAGATCGAGTTCCTGCAAGCCTACGATCCGGGCGGGACGATGGCGCTGAACCTCACCGGCTCCGTCACTGCCAACGCGATCGCCGGCAATGCGGGTGCGAACGTCCTCTCCGGTCTTGCCGGCAATGACGCCCTCTTCGGGCTTGCCGGCAACGACATCCTCGTCACCCCCTCGCCCCAGGAGCGAGTTGCGCCCCAGTCCGCCGTAGAGCCAGCCGAGAGGCAAGCCGAGGCTGTCGTCGTAATCGTCCAGGACATAATCGTCACCCTCCCCTCCAAAGAGGCGATCGACCGACGTGGCCCGGCCTGCGATCAGGTCGTTGTCGGCGCCCCCGTAGAGCGTTCCCGCGGTCGGGTTGGCATTCGGAAACAGCATGATCAACTGATCGTCGCCTGTCCCCCATACATCGCGACCGCCTCGCGTCCGTAGAGGTGACCAAATCGTCCGGCCCCTCGCCGCCGTAGATCCCCTCGGCTTTGCTGAGGAAGTCGTCCATTCCGTCATTCCCGAAAGGCTCCGAAGCCATGAACTTCCCTTTATGCAAAACGCGGCATTTCCGCAGCCGCCACCGGACGAGACATAGTATTATATTGCAAATCGACTTTCAACCGGCCCCTCGTCCGGTCAGAGCGGCCGGCAACCGGCGCCCCTTGCGTCGGCTTGCATTTCGTGTTGCAATTCATTTGCAACTGCAATATTCGTCGACCTCCCGGAGACTCACGCACCATGGACTTCGCCAGCGGCCGCACCCTCGCGAACTGGCGGCGCGAACGGGGCGATCCGTCGCTGTCGGAGGTCCATCGCTCGATCGCAGTGGCGGCCCACGGCTCGCCTGGCGGCAAGCGTTGGCGCCTTTCTCGGGCCCGGCTATCTCGTCGCCGTCGGCTACATGGACCCGGGCAACTGGGCGACGTCGCTCGCCGGCGGCGCCAAGTTCGGCTACGCGCTGCTCTTCGTCGCGCTCGCTGTCGAACTTCATGGCGATCGTCCTGCAGCACTCTGTGCGCGCGCTGGCGGTCGCGACCGGGCGCGACCTCGCGCAGGCCTGCCGCGACGCCTATCCCGCGCGCCGTCGCTTCGGCCGCTCTGGTTGCTGGCCGAAATCGCGATCTGCGCCACCGACCTCGCCGAAGTCATCGGCACGGCGATCGGCCTCAACCTGCTCTTCGGCATACCGCTCGAGATCGGCGTCATCGTCACCGCGCTCGACGTGTTCCTGATCCTCTACCTGCAGAACAAGGGCTTTCGCTGGATCGAGGCCTTCATCATCACGCTGCTCGGCGTCATCGCCGTCTGCTTCCTCGTCCAGATCGCGCTGGCCGACCCGGAATGGGGCGCGGTGATCCGCGGCTTCGCGCCGACGACGCGAGATCGTCACCAACCCGGACATGCTCTATCTCGCGCTCGGCATCATCGGCGCGACGGTGATGCCGCACAATCTCTACCTGCACTCCGGCATCGTGCAGACCCGCGCCTACGGCGAGACGCTGCCGGAGAAGCGCGAGGCGCATGCGCTTCGCGACCATCGATTCGACGCATCGCGCTGATGTTCGCGCTCACGATCAACGCCTCGATCCTCATCCTCGCGGCGGCGACCTTCCATACGCACGGGCAATACCGGCGTCGAGGAACTCGACAAGGCGCACACGCTGCTTGCGCCCGCTGCTCGGCTCGGCGATCGCGCCGACGCCTGTTCGCGATCGCGCTGCTGTGCTGCGGCCTCAACTCGACCGTGACGGCGACCATGGCCGGCCAGATCGTCATGGAAGGCTTTCTCGACCTCCGCCTGCCGCCGTGGCTGCGCCGGCTCATCACCCGCGCCGTCGCCATCGTGCCGGCGGCGGCGTCACGCATCATCTACGGCGAGAGCGGCACCGCGAAGCTGCTGATCCTGAGCCAGGTGGTGCTGAGCCTGCAGCTTCCCTTCGCGGTCGTCCCGCTCGTCATGTTCACCGCAGCCGCAAGAAGATGGGGCCGCTCGTCGCCCCGCGCTGGCTCACCGCGTTGCGCCGCCGTGATCGCGGCGATCATCATCGCGCTGAACGTGAAGCTGATCGTCGATTTCGTGACCGGCTGACGACCCGACGCCCACATCCCGAGAGCGTGCGAATCGTTCCGATTAGAGACGCGGGTTTCGCCTCTCCCCGCTTGCGGGGAGAGGGCTTCCGCATCGCGATGGGCGTGGAGCGGCCCTCCAGCGGTGAGGGTTTGAAGGCGGGCGGCGGCGCAAGGAGGCGCGCGTTCAATTCTGTCGGCGCCATAGCCCCCTCTCCAACTCTCCCCCGCAAGGGGGAGAGGCTGCCGCGCTGCCAGTCCTCCTGCTGCCAAAGCCGCTCCGCTCGTTCGGCCGCAGGCCGAACCCTCTCCCCGCTTGCGGGGAGAGGCGGACCCGCGCCTTTCGCCCGAAAAATCCACACGTCTCAGGATGAGGTCGCGAGGGTGGGAACGGAACGACGGGCCGGACCCTCGGCGGAACTGCGAATCTGACATCGAACCCGTTTCGCCCTAAATCAGGTCGGTTTCGACTCGGCGGGCTGCCGTGAGCTCCTCAATTCGGCCCGCGTTCCGGCAAGGGGTCCTGTTGCGATGAACGAAATGGTCGAGCCCACCGTCGTCGGGCGCCCCGCCGCCCGCCCGGTCGATCACCCGCCCGTGCGGCCGGGCCGGATCGGGGTGCTCTTGATGAATCTCGGCACGCCCGAGGCGACGGACTATCGGTCGATGCGCCGCTATCTGAAGGAGTTCCTGTCCGACCGCCGGGTGATCGAGACGCCGCGGCTCCTGTGGTGGCCGCTCCTGAACCTCGTCATCCTCTCGACCCGGCCGGGCCGCAAGGGCCGCGACTACGAGACGATCTGGAACAAGGAGCGAAACGAGGGGCCGCTGAAGACCATCACCCGCGCCCAGGCCGAGGAGATCGGCCGCGACCTCGCTCGCGTTCACGGCGACAGGGTCCGTGTCGACTGGGCGATGCGCTATGGCAAGCCGGAGGTGAGCGAGCGGCTGAAGGCGCTCCTCGCCGAGGGTTGCGACCGCATCCTCCTTGTGCCGCTCTACCCGCAATATTCCGCAGCCACCTCGGCGACCGCCTGCGACCAGGCGTTCCGCGCCCTGATGGAGATGCGCTGGCAGCCGGCGGTGCGCGTCTCGCCGCCCTATTTCGACGACGAGGTCTATATCGACGCCCTCGCCTCCTCGATGAGGAGCGGAACTCGCCGGCCTCGCCTTCGAGCCGGAGGTGATCCTCGTCTCCTTCCACGGCGTGCCGAAGGAATACCTCCTGAAGGGCGATCCCTATCACTGCCATTGCGTGAAGACCTGGCGCCTCCTGCGCGAGGCGCTTCGGCTGGCCGGAAGAGCGCTTCCGCATCAGCTTCCAGTCGCGCTTCGGCCCGGCCGAATGGCTAAAGCCCTATACGGACGAGACCGTGAAGGCCCTCGCCGAAAGCGGCGTCAAGCGCATGGCCGTCGTCGCCCCCGGGTTTTCGGCCGATTGCCTCGAAACGCTGGAGGAGCTCGACGGGGAGAACCGCGAAATCTTCGAGCACCACGGCGGCGAGGCCTTCGCCTATCTGCCTTGCCTCAACGACAGCGCCGACGGCATCCGCGTCATCCGCCACCTCGTCGAGCGGGAGCTGCAAGGGCTGGTTGTGAGGCGGCCTCTCGGCCGCGCCCTAGCGGCGGCAGGGGGATTCCGAGTAACACGTGATGCACGGCTCGACGGGGAGCCTCGGCGGGGGCGAGGGCGATGGCATTGGGCTTCAACATCTTCGTGGTCGCTTTGCTTGTGGTGGTGATCGTCACGATTGCCATGGGCGTGCGCACCATTCCGCAGGGCTATGCGTACACGGTCGAGCGCTTCGGCCGCTATGCGCGCACCCTCGGAGCCGGGGCTCGGGCTCATCGTTCCCTATGTCGAGCGCATCGGCCAGCAAGGTCAACGTCATGGAGCAGGTGCGTCGACGTGCCGAGCCAGGAGGCGTTCACCCGCGACAATGCCGGCGTCACCATCGACGCGGCGGTCTTCTACCAGGTGCTCGACGCGGCCCGCGCCTCCTACGAGGTCTCGAACCTGGAGCAGGCGCTGCCTCGACCCTGACCATGACGAACATCCGCACCGTGGTCGGCTCGATGGATCTCGACCAGCTCCTCTCGCATCGCGACGAGATCAACGAGCGCCTGCTGCGGGTCCTCGATGCCGCGGCTTCGCCCTGGGGCGTGAAGGTCACCCGCATCGAGATCAAGGACATCGTGCCGCCGGTCGACCTCGCCGGCGCCATGGCGCGGCAGATGAAGGCCGAGCGCGAGAAGCGCGCCGCCGTGCTCGAGGCCGAGGGCCTGCGGCAGGCGGCGATCCTGCGGGCCGAGGGCCAGAAGCAGGCGCAGATCCTCGCGGCGGAGGGCCGCAAGGAGGCGGCCTTGCGCGACGCCGAGGCGCGCGAGCGCCTCGCCGAGGCGGAGGCGAAGGCCACCGACGATGGTCAGCGACGCGATCGCCGCGGGCGACCTCGCGGCGGCGAACTTCCTCGTCGCGGAGAAATACATCGAGGCCGCTGCGCGCGATCGCGACGGCGCCGAACCAGAAGGTCGTCATCGTGCCGATCGAGGCGGCGGCCCTCGCCGGCACGCTCGGCGGCATCGCGGAACTCACCGCTCGGTCTTCGGCGGGGCTCCCACCATCGCGCCGCGCGGATCGAAGACCGTGCCGAAGGCCGGCTCCGCCGCCCCGAGCGCCTGAGATGGCGGAGTTCTTCTTGGGCTTCGGCGCCTGGGCCTGGATCATTCTCGGCCTCGTCCTGTTCGGCCTCGAACTCGCGGCGCCGGGGATCTTCTTCGTCTGGCTCGGCATCGCGGCCGTCGTCACCGGCCTCGTCGACGGGTTCTTCGGCCTCTCCTGGCAGACCGCCGTCCTCGTCTTCGCGGCGCTCTCCGTCGTCGCGGTGATCGTCGGCCGCCGGCTGACCGGCTTCGATTCGCGCTCCGAAGCCTCGCTCCTTAACCGCCGCGGCGAGGCCCTGATCGGCCGCGTCTTCACCCTCGAGGCGCCGATCGCGCGCGGCGAGGGCCGGGTGAAGGTCGACGACAGTTCCTGGCGCGTAAGGGGCCCCGACGCGCCGGCGGGCGCCGCCGTGCGAGTGGTGCGCGTCGAAGGCGCGACGCTGATCGTCGAGGGGGCGTGAGGCGCCTCAAAGTCTGGCTTGTAAATCCCGTCTCGGCCTCAAAAACCTCATCCTGAGGAGCCCAGGACCGTCAGGTCCAGGGCGTCTCGAAGGAGGCTCAAGAAGGCGCTTGAACCTCCCGACGCGCGGCGTCGCGCGAAGGTGTTTCCGAGCCTCCTGGAGCCTTCTTCGAGACGGGTCGGACCTTAAGGTCCGACCCTCCTCGGGATGAGGGGGTTTGGGGCTGAAACGGGGTTGGTGAACCGGACACCGAGGCACTCAGAAAGTCTTCGCGCCGTTCGTTGCGGTCAGCACCGTGTAGAGCGAGGTCGTGCCGCAGATGTAGAGACGGTTTCGCTTCGGGCCGCCGAAGACGAGGTTGGCGCAGACCTCCGGGACGAGGACCTTGCCGATGAGGGTGCCGTCCGCGTCGTAGCAATGGACGCCGTCGCCGGCGCTCGTCCAGAGGCGGCCGGCGACGTCGAAGCGGAAACCGTCGAAGAGCCCGCTCGTACAGCTCGCGAAGACCTCGCCGCCGGACAGGCCGCCCTTCTCGTCGACGTCGAAGACGCGGATGTGGCGCGGGCCGTCCTCAACGTGGGTGGCGCCGGTGTCGACGACGAAGAGGCGCTTCTCGTCGGGCGAGAAGGCGAGCCCGTTCGGGCGCACGAAATCGCCCGCTGCGATCCCGACCTTCCCCGACCAGGGATCGACCCGGTAGACGTGGCAGGCGCCGATCTCGCTCTCCGACTGATGGCCCTCGTAGTCGGAATCGATGCCGTAGGCGGGGTCGGTGAACCAGATCGCGCCGTCCGAGGAGACGACGACATCGTTCGGCGAGTTGAGGCGCTTGCCGTCGTAGGATTCGGCGATCGTGGTGATCGAGCCGTCGTGCTCGGTGCGGCTGACCCGGCGGTTGCCGTGCTCGCAGGTGACGAGGCGGCCTTCCCGGTCGACGGTGTTGCCGTTGGAATAGCCGGCCGGATGGCGGAAGACGCTCACCGCCCCCGAGGTCTCGTCGTAGCGCATCATGCGGTCGTTCGGGATGTCGCTCCAGACGAGATAGCGCCCGGCCGGGAAATAGGCCGGACCCTCGGCCCAGCGGCAACCCTCGTAGAGCCGCTCGAGCCGGGCGTTGGAATTGACGAGGCGCGAAAAGCGCGTGTCGAGGACGACGGTGAAATCCCTGAACATGGCCGCTCCCATCCCGGCGCGGCCCTTGGCGGCCGTCGCGTCGGCGGCACTCTCAGCGGGCGCCGCGAGAAAGGCAACCCGCTCCGACGCCCTCCGCCGACCCTTGCGCGCCGAGGCGCCATGGCGAGGATGAGCCAACGCGGAAACCGCGAATCGGGAGGACATCGTGGCGGCGACCTACAGCGACCTTGCGGGCAAGACCGTGCTCGTCACCGGCGGCGGCTCGGGCATCGGCGAGGCGATCGTGCGCCGCTTCGTCGCAGCAGAAGGCGAAGATCGCCTTCATCGACATCAAGGAGGCCCAGTCCGCGCCCTCGCCGACGAACTGAGCCGCGGCGGCGCGAGCGTACACTTCGAGCACGCGGATCTCACCGACATCGCGGCGCTGCGCGCCGCGGTCGCGCGCGTGCGCGACGCCTTCGGGCCGATCGCCGTCCTGATCAACAACGCCGCGCACGACGAGCGCCATGCGACCGACGGACGTGACGCCCGAATACTGGGACGACCGCATCGCCGTGAACCTGCAAGCACCAGTTCTTCGCCGCGCAGGCGGTGCTGCCGGACATGAAGGCGGCCGGGGGCGGCGCCATCGTCAATTTCGGCTCCGTCTCCTGGATGGTCCGGCCAGGGCGGCATGGCCGCCTACACGGCGGCCAAATCGGCGGTGCTCGGACTGACCCGCTCGCTCGCGCGCGACTACGGAAACGACAACATCCGCGTCAACGCCATCGCGCCGGGTTGGATCATGACGCAGCGCCAGATCGAGAAATGGCTGACACCGGAGGGCGAGGCCGAGCTGATGCAGCGGCAATGCCTCAAGCGCAAGCTCTGATGCCCGACGAGGTCGCCAGCTTCGCGCTCTTCCTCGCCTCCGACGAAGCCTCCGCCTGCACCAACCAGCACTACGTCGTCGACGGCGGCTGGACTTAGAGAAGTCCGCCCGGGTCGACCCAACGCCGACCTGTCATCGGCCGGGTTCGATGACGCGATCGTGCTTCACCCCTCCGGGTGCAGAGGCAAGGTGCGCCGCGCTGGCCGAGAGATCCGCGCGGCGTTGCCGCCGAGGATCGCGGCGCCGCTCGGTCTCGGAGAGCGGCGCGACGAGGGCGAGGGCCGCCTCGCGCCAGCGGTCGTAGCCGCCGGCCCTGTTCACGACCGGCCAGTCGCTGCCGAAGAGGAGCCGCTCCGGACCGAAGACCTCGAGAAGGTGATCGGCGTAGGGCCGCAGGTCGTCGAGGCTCCAGTCCTGCGCCGCTTCGGTGACGAGACCCGAGAGCTTGCAGACGACGTTCGGCCGCGCCGCGAGCGCCGCCATGTCCGCCCGCCAGGGATCGAGGCCGGCGTCGCGGATGAAGGGCTTGGCGCCGTGATCGACGACGACCGCAAGGTCCGGATGCGCGATCGAGCAACGACGAGCAGCCGCGAGAGGTGGCGCGGCTTTAGCAGCGCGTCGAAGACGAGGCCGTGTGCGAGAAGCGCGCCGAAGGCCGGCGCAAGATCCGGCCGCACGAGCCAGTCGTCGTCCGCGATGTCCTGCACCATCGGCCGAGGCCGACGAGGAGCCGGTCGTCCGCGAGGCGGGCGATGCGCGCGGGCGCTTCGCGGTCGGAGAATTCGGCCCAGCCGACGACGCCGGCGACGAAGGCGTCGTGCCGGCGATGTCGAGCAAGAAACTGCGTCTCGGCCTCGGTCGGCGCCGCCTGGACGAGGATCGTCTGGTCGATGCCGTGGCGCTCGAGGAGCGGCGCAAGATCCGCGGGACCGTAATCCCGGTAGAGGACCGTCACCTCGGGCTTCATCCAGAAATAGTCGCCGCGCTCGGCCGCCAGAAGTGCTGGTGCGCGTCGATCGCCGGTTCACATGGAGGGCAAGGAGCCCTCCGTCGACATAGAGTCACCTGTCCGTTGACGAAATCGGAGGCGGAGGAGGACAGGAACATCGCCGCGCCGACGAGTTCCTCCGTCGTCCCCAGCGGCCGGCCGGCGTGCGCGCCTTGACCCAGCAATCGAAGGCCGGATCGCTCGACAGGGCGACGTTGAGCGGCGTCTTGAAATAGCCGGGGCCGATGGCGTTGACCTGGATGTTGTCGGCCGCCCATTCCGTGCACATGGCGCGGGTGAGCTGCTTCACGGCGCCCTTGGCGGCGACGTAGGGCGCGATCGTCTTGCGCGCGACCTCGCTTGCGAGCGAGGCGATGTTGACGATCTTGCCGCGCCGCCGCGGCACCATCAGCCGCGCCGCCGCCTGTCCGACGAGGAAGACGCCGGTGCAGATTCGTGCGGATCACCTCCTCGAAGGTGGCCAGGTCCATGTCGAGGAGCGGGCCCGCGGCGCTGGATGCCGGCATTGTTGACGAGGATGTCGAGGGGGCCGACGTCCGCCTCGATCCGGGCGAGGGCGGGCTCGATCTGGGCCGCGGCGGTGACGTCGAAGCGGCTGCCGGAGACGGCAAGGCCCTCGGCCGTGAGGGCTTTCGACGGTGGCGGCGATGCGGGCCTCGTCGCGGCCGTTGACGACGACCCGGGCGCCGGCTCGGCGAGGCCGCGGGCGAGGGAGAGGCCGATGCCGGAGGTGGCGCCGGTCACGAGGGCCGTGCGGCCGGTGAGGTCGAACAGAGGCGATGGCATGACTGGTTTCAGCTCCCTGAGGCTCGGCATCCTAGCGGTCCGCGCGGCCCGGTCCAGGGCTCCGCCGGGGCGATCCGCGGTTGCGGAAATCGCTTGTCCCGGCGGGGTAGGTCTGTAATCTTCGCCCGCCTAACGAGGCCCGCTCGCGAAAGGGCCCTCGCCGGGAGGACGGATGGCGCTTCTGGAGTTGTCCGGGAATTGCCAAGCACTTCGGCGCGATCGAGGCGCTGAAGGGCGTCGACCTGTCGATCGAGCCCGGCGAGGTCGTCGGCCTGATGGGCGACAACGGCGCCGGCAAGTCGACCCTCGTCAAGGTGATCGCCGGCAACTTTCCGCCCCTCCGAGGGCGAGATCTGCCTCGAGCGGCGAGGTCGATGCACTTCCACAAGCCGGTCGACGCACGCGCCAAGGGCATCGAGGTCGTCTACCAGGACCTCGCGCTCTGCAACAATCTGACGGCCGCCGCCAACGTCTTTCTCGGCCGCGAGACTGAAGCGGAGCATCGGGCCCGTTCAGGTGCTCGACTATCGCGGCGATGTACGCGCGCGTCGGCGAGCTCTTCAGCGAGCTGAAGTCGGAGACGCGGCCGCGCGATCTCGTCAAGCAGATGTCGGGCGGCCAGCGCCAGGCGGTCGCGATCGCCCGCACGCGCCTCGTCCGACGCCACGCATCGTCCTGATGGACGAGCCGACCGCGGCGATCAGCGTGCGCCAGGTCGCCGAGGTGCTCGACCTCATCCGCCGCCTGCAGGGACCACGGCATCGCCGTCGTCCTGATCAGCCACCGCATGCCCGACGTGTTCGCGGTCTGCGACCGCGTCGTCGTCATGCGCCGCGGCACGCAAGGTCGCCGACAAGCCGATCGGCCAGACCTCGCCCGAGGAAGTCACCGGCCTGATCACCGGGGCCATCCACGCCGCCTGACCGCGAGGGCGCATGATCGACCGGTCGCGACCCGTCCGCTTCAGAGCAGCGTCGCCATCGAGGACATCACCGGCCTCAAGGAACGCACGGCTCTGGCAGCGCCTGTCGTCGAGCCAGCCGTTCTGGGTGACGATCGCGCTCGCTCGTCATCTGCGTCGTGATGAGCTGCGATCAGCCGGCCGCCTTCGCCTCGGCGGACAATTTCTACAACATCACGCGCAACTTCGCCTTCATCGGCATCATGGCGCTCGGCATGACGGCGGTGATCCTCACCGGCGGCATCGATCTGTCGGTCGGCTCGATCATGGGTCTCGTCGGCGTCGTCTGCGGGCTCGTGCTCGCAGGCCGGCAGCACTGGCTGGTCGCCGTCGTCGCCGGCCTCGCCACCGGCGCCGCTCGCCGGCGCGGTCAACGGCGTCCTCGATCGCCTATGTCGGCCTGTCGGCCTTCGTCGTGACGCTCGGCATGCTGTCGATCGCGCGCTCGCGTCGCGATCGTGCTGTCCGGCAACCGCATGATCTACGAGTTCGGACCCTGGCGGCGACACCTTCAACGCCATCGGCGGCGGCTCGATCCTCGGCATCGCCAACCCGGTCTGGGCTGCTCGTCGATCCTGGCGCTCGATCTTCGGCTTCATCTTCAACTTCACCGCGCTGGGGCAACCATCTCTACGCCATCGGCGGCAACGAGCACGCGGCGCGGCTCACCGGCGTGCCGGTGCGGCGCATCAAGCTGCAGGCCTACATCGTCTCCGGGCTGACGGCGGCGCTCGCCTCGGTCCTGATCGTCGGCTGGCAGGGCTCGGCGATCAACGCCCTCGGCACAGGGCTACGAGCTGCGCGTCATCGCCTCGACGGTGATCGGCGGCGCCAACCTGATGGGCGGCGAGGGCGGCGCCTACGGCGCGTTCGTCGGCGCGGCGCTCATCGAGGTCATCCGCAACTCGCTTCTGATGGCGGGCGTCGACTCCAACTGGCAGGGCGCCTTCGTCGGCCTCTTCATCGTGTTGGCGGTTCTGCTCGAGCGGATCCGCGGCAAGCGGTCGGCCTGAGTCCGGAAGGACCGATGACCGAGCGAGACCGTAAGACCAGCAACGGAGGAAACGCAATGAAAGCTATCTGACACTCGGCGTCGCGGCCGCGGCGCTGCTCGCGGCTCGGCGCCGGGCGCTCAGGCGCAAGGCAAGAAATACACCTTCGCGCTCGTGCCGAAGAACATGAACAACCCGTTCTTCGATCAGGCCCGCGACGGCTGCAAGAAGGCCGAGAAGGAACTCGAACGGCGCGATCGAATGCCTCTATATCGGCCCCGGCGAGCATGGCGGCGGCGACGAGCAGGTGCAGATCGTCAACGACCTGATCACCAAGAAGGTCGACGGCATCGCCGTGTCGCCCTCGAACGCGGCCGCCATGGGCAAGGCGCTCGAAGGCGCGCCAAGAAGGCCGAGCATCCCGGTCCTGACCTGGGACTCCGACCTTCTGCGACAAGGACAAGGCGCTGCGCGTCGCCTATGTCGGCACCTACAACTACGACATCGGCGTCAACCTCGCGAAGCTCGCGCAGCAGATCAAGCCGAAGGGCGGCACGATCTGCATCCAGTCGGGCGGCGCCGCGGCGGCCAACCACAACGAGCGCATGCAGGGCATCCGCGACACGCTCGTCGGGCGCGAAGTCGGCGGCAGCGCCCGGCGACGAAGCTCGACCGGCCAGAACGGCTGGAACGAGATCGACGGCTGCCCGCTCTACACGGACGACGACTTCCCGCGCGCCGTGCAGCAGATGGAGGACATCCTCGGCAAGTACCCGCAGCTCGACGCCTTCATCCCGACCGGCGGCTTCCCGCAGTTCATGCCGCAGGCCTATCGCGACGGTGGCCGAGAAGTACAAGGCACGCATCGCCGACGGCTCGCTCGCCCTCGTCGTCGCCGACACGCTGCCGGTGCAGATGGACCTGATGAAGGCGGGCCTCTCCGACGGGCCAGGTCGGCCAGCGGCCGTTCGAGATGGGCTACAAGACCATGTGCTTCCTGAAGGACATGAAGGACGGCAAGGCGGCCCCGAAGGATCCGACCTATACCGGCCTCGACGTCTGCACGCCGCAGAACGCCGCACACCTGCATCGGCGGCTCGGGGACCTGACCGGTCTCACCCGCCATCTCTCTTCGGAGGCCCCGGACCCGTCCGGGGCCTTTTTCGTTTCAAAACGAGCGTCGCCATACGCGCCGGCCGCGCCTGTGTGCACTCGTTCACATCCACCGGGGCGTTCCGCTGCGATACTCCGGTCCGCAGAGTGCCATCGTCCGTCGTGCGGCGCCAGAAGCCGGCGTCGCCAAGGAGGGCGTGATGAACCGGGTGGCCCTACTCCTCAGCGTTTGGCTCGCCGCTTTCGCCGTGACCCTCATCGCTCTCGTCCGCTCGACTCCGTCCGAGGAAGCGCGCGGCCGCGTCGTGATGCTCGCGGAGAGCGATTGCGACCTTGCCGTCGTGGAGGCGGATGGGGGCTTCCTGGTGCTTCGCCGGGTCGCCGGCGTGCTTCACCCCGCCGTCGACGACGAGGTCGTCGGTCCGCTGCACCTCCAGGGCATACGGTCCTTCCGCGTCTCCGGCCGCGGCTCCCTTTCGGCCGAGATCGACGCGCGGCTGCCCGATCAGGCGGAAGCCGCGCGCTTGCTCGGCGAAAGCTGCCGCCCGCCCCTGCTGCCGCGCACGGTGGCCGGCCCCGACCTCATGAACTGAGAATCTCAACCCCAAACCACCTCATCCTGAGGAGCGACGGACCGCAGGTCCGGCGCGTCTCGAAGGATGTTCCAGGAGGTTCGGAAACGCCCTCGCGCGGCGCCGGGGTCGGGAGCTTCCCGCGTTCCCTGGAGCATCCTTCGGGATACCCTGGACCTGACGGTCCAGGGTTCCTCAGGATGAGGTCGCGGGTGAAGACGGATTTATGGGCCAGACACTCAAGATGAGGTCCGCGAGAGCGAAGACGGCGTTGTGGGCGACACCGAGCGCGTTCAAGCCTGAAATTTCCGGGCCACCGTCCGCGCCAGGTCGTCGAGAGGCGCGAGCGCCTTGAGGCGCGCCTCGACCGCACCGTCGCGGCGGGACGGCCCGAGCTGCTCGCGAAGGCTGATCAGGCAGCGGCGCTCGAAGACCGGGAATTTCTGCGCCGCGGCCCGGTCGACGGCGGCACGGAGCCTGCGCTCCGTCTCCGCCCGCCGGGTCGGCGCCGCTGCGGCGTGCACCAGGGCATCGATCCGCAACAGCTCCGCTTCGCACCAGCCGTAGCTGCTCTCCAGCATCAGGTCGAGGGCGCGGCGCGACGCCTTCACGGCATCGTCGATCCGTCCGACGCGACTTAGAGCCTCAGCGAGGTTGCCGAGGAAACCCGACTCGGCGAGGCGGTACTCGATCGCGTCGAATTCGGCGATCGCCTTCTCGAGGAGCGCGATGCCGCTCTCGATCTCGCCGCGCTGGCACAGGGCCCAGCCGAAGAGGCCGAGGCCGTGCGGGCGGAAGCCGCCAAGGCGATGCTGCTCGCACAGGTCCTGCAAGCGGGTCGCCTCGCGCAGGAGGTGCTCGCTGGCGTCGCTGAGCCCGAAGATCCAGCCTCCGACATAGGTCAGCGCGATCGCCGTCGAATGCGGATGCCGCAAGGCGTCGGCGGCGCTGAGGGCGCTGTGGCCGGCGGCGAGCGCAGCCTCGATGTCGCCGAGGCAGAACAGCGCCAGCGCCAGGAGCGAGCGGTTGTGGACCTCGGCGTTCTGGCCGAACAGGTGCGTGCTCGCGGCGTCCCGCTCCGGCGAATACTGCGCGAGCGACAGTTCGAGCTGGTCGCGGGCGCTGACCGCATCGCCGCGGCCGAGGTGGATCATGCCGCAGAGCCGGTTCCCGATGACGCGGCCGGCATTGTAGGAATTCTGCTCCGAGAGGGAGAGGAACAGCCCGGCGAATTTCGATGCGTCGGCGATGCGCCCGCGGCAATTGGCGAAGGTGAACTGGCCGAAGACGAAGGGGAACACCAGCGGCGTCGGTTCGCCCTCGCGGCAGAGTTCGAGGCCGCGCTCGCAGCAGGCTTCGAGCTCGAAGGAGGTCGCGCCCTGCGTCGCGATGATCGAGCTCATCAGCGCCGCCTGCAAATGCAGTTCGAGGCCGCGCCGCGCGCCGGCATCGGGCAGGTGGTGCAGAAGCTCGAGGCCGCGGCGGAGATGGTCGATCGCCTCCGCGTGGCCCGAGCGGCGCGCCGCGCTGACGCCCGCCGCGAGCCAGCTCGCGACCGCCTCGCCGTACCGCCTCGCCCGCGTGAGGTGGAGCGCCAGCACCTCCGGCACGGTCGGCAGGTCGCTGCCCTGCTGCTGCAGGACGTCGGCGACGCGCCCGTGCATGGCGATGCGCTCGTCCTGGATCATCGTCTCGTAGGCGATGCGCTGGAGCAGCGAATGCCGGAACTCGTAGAGGATTTCGGCGCCGTAGCGACGCGGCAGCAGGATCTCGGCCTCGACGAGGGATTCGAGGGGCGCCCCGAGCTCGCGCGCCTCCTGGTGCAGCAAGGAGGCGAGGAAGTCCGGCCGGAAGGAGCGTCCGATGCAGGCGGCGGCCTGGACGATGCGGCGCCCGCCCGGGCGCCGGTCGAGCCGCTCCGACATCATCTCCGCGAGGAGGTGCGAAAGGCCCGCCGGGCGACGGTTGGGCCGGGCGGTTTGCGACTGCTCGTCGAGGAAGGAGCGGATCAGCTGCTCGACGAAGAGCGGCACGCCTTCCGCCGCCTCGATCGCCTGGGCGATCGTGTTCTCGGGCAGCTTGGCGACGCCGGGCAGCGACATCGCAAGCTCGCGGCACTCCGCCGGCGCGAGCTGTTCGAGGCGGATCGTCTCGTCCGCCGGCGGCACCGTCGGCGCCTTCGGGAACGACCGCGCCGTGAGGATGACGAGGACCGGCTGGTCCGTGAGCCCGTCGACGATTTCGATGAGCAGCTCCGCCGAGGACGGATCGAGCCAATGCACGTCGTCGACCCAGAAGATCGTCGGCGCCCGCTTGGCGGTCATCGCAATCGTCTTGCAGATGAAGTCGTATTGCTTGCGTCTGAACAATTGCGGCGTCTGGTCGTAGCCTTCGGCGACACCGGACCGGGCGAGATCGAGGAAGCCCGCGACGATCCGCTCGTTCTCCGGACCCGGCAATCCGACGTCGCGCAGGAACGCAGCCACCTTCTGCTGCCGCGCGGCGGCATCGTCCGCCGAGGTCACGGACAGTCGGGTCCAGAGGAAGCTGCCCACCGGGTACAGCGGCGTTCCGGCGAAGAGCTCCTGGCATTGCACCTGGACGATCGCCGCGTTCGACATCTCGGGCCGGCCGCAGAACTCGCGCACGAGCCGCGTCTTGCCGAGGCCGGCTTCGCCATAGACGTGCACGATCCTGCAACGCCGGTCCCAGCGCGCGCTCTGCCATTGCCGGAGCAGGTGGCCGAGGGACGCCTCACGGCCGATCATCCGGTTCTTGTGCGAGCCGGGCGGCGCCGGCAGGCGCTGTGCCGCCGGAAGCGCGACCATGACCTGATGGATCACGATCTTGCGCGAGAACCCCTTCAGGCTGCGGGCGCCGATCCGCTTGAACTCGAACTGGCCGCGGACGAGTTCGAGCGTATCGGAGGTGATCGCGACGCCGTTGCGCGGCGCCTTCGCCTGCACGCGAGCGGCGATGTTGACGACCTCGCCGACCGCGCCGTGCCCGACGCCGCCGGCGCTGATCGTCTCCGGGCCGATCACGGCGACGCCCGAATTGATGCCGATGCGAACCGCGAGCTTCGGCAGTTCCTGCGGTCCGATGCTGACGTCGAGAGTCTTCAGGCGTTCGATCAGCTCGAGCCCGGCCCGCACCGCCCGTTCGGCATCGTTCTCGCGGGCGGCCGGATAGCCGAAATAGACGAGGATGCCGTCGCCCTGGAGGTTCGCGACGAAACCGCCGTAGCGTTCGACCGTGACGAGGGCGAGCTGCTTGTAGCGGCTCTCGATCGCAAGCAGGTCCTCCGGGTCGAGGTCCTCGGACAGACCCGTGTACCCGACAAGGTCCACGAACATGATCGTGACGTAGCGTCGCTCGGGACCGTGGCGGGCCGCGGACGCAAGTGATTCGACCGAGTCGGTAGACGTATCTGCCATCCGCCGGTTCAGCCTACAGAGTGTGGCTGGTTGTCAACCTTCATCCTAGCGTGTAATATCCACATTTCTTGCATGGGTTTGTTGCGACTTTAGTTTACGAATGCGTTCGTGTCGTGGGGGCGGCGCGTGAATGTTGTTTCACCTGAAGCTTTTCGGGACAGGCTTCCGCTAGTGAGCGCGTCCGTCGGCCCGAAGACACGCCGCCGTGCCCTCGTCGTCTGCACCCATCTCCGCCCCGGACGCACCAAGCGCCGCTCGCGCTATCTCATGCAGTCCATCGCCGGGCTGCATGTCGGCTCGTTCATCGACCCGACCCTCTTCGACGTCACGCTTCACAACGAGGACTGGCACGGGCCCTACGACACGGCTGAAGCTGAGCGGTACGACCTCGTTTTCCTGACCGGCCTGCAGCCCGATTTCGACCGGATGCGGCAACTGTCCTATCACTTCCGGCGGCACGGCGCGACGGTGGTCGCCGGCGGCAGCATCTGCACCAACTTCCCCGAATTCGCGTCCGAGTTCTTCGATGCGGTCTGCGCCGGCGGCGTCGACAGCGTGGCCGCCGTCGTCGCCGACTACCTGAGCGGTTCGCTGCGGCCGATCTACCGCTCGCCGACCCGGCGCATCTCCGGCTACGACGTCGCTTATGGCCTCCTGCCAAAAAGCGGCATCGGCCCGAGCGTGCATCTCGTCGAGGCGACGCGAGGTTGCAGCTTCAAGTGCGACTTCTGCTCGATCCCGTCCGAAGTCGGCGGCCACGCCCCGTACGGCATCGACTCCGTCGCGGCGGCCATCGAATCGAGCATCGCGACGAGCCCGCGCTGGTCCTTCCGCCGCCGCTATCCGATCGTGCTCTTTCTCGACAACAATTTCGCCGACGACCGCGCCTTCATGCGCGATGTCGTCGCGCTCCTGAAGGCGCATCCGCGCGTACGCGGCTGGGCGGCGCTCGTGACGCAGAACGTGTTGCAGGACCGCGCCCTTGTCGAGGCTCTCGCGGCGGCGAAATGCATCGGCCTCTTCGTCGGCCTCGAATCCCTCGATCGCGAGCTTCTCCGCCGCTACAACAAGACGCAGAATCTGAGCCGCCGCCATGACGTCGTCGACGACATCGCCTTTGCGGAATCGCGCGGCATCGCCATCGCCTACGGCTATCTCTTCGATCCGCGTCACCAGAATGCGGCGCAGATGGAGGCGCAGGTCGTCGCCATCGCGCGCGATCCGCGCATGCCGATGCCGGTCTATCTCTCGACCGTCGCGCCGCTCGCCGGCACGGAGAGCTTCTTTCAGGATCTGGAGGCCGGACGGCTCGCGGCGAATCTGCGCCTGCGCGACCTCGACGGCGAGACGATCGCCTATTCCGCGCTCGCCGACGATCCCGGCGCGCTCGTGTCCTTCGTCGAGCGCATGTTCCGCCGGCCCTGGACCGTGGTCAGCCGCTGGCGCATCCTCTTCAAGACGCTGCGCCGCATCCTGCGCGCGCGGACTCTCGACCCGGTGCGCTGGTACGTCATCGCCTCGGCGAACCTGCATTGCTTCGTGTGGTCGCGCGGCGCGGTGTCGGTGCCGCGCACCTACCGGGCCGGCACCGACACCCTCGATCCGCAATATTTCGAGCGCCCCGCCGATCTCTCGCAGAGCGACCGCCGGCGCTATTTCGATCCGATCTTCCTTACCGATGCGGTGGGCGGCCCGGCGGAATGGCTGAAGCCCTACCTCGTCAGGCGCACGGCGCGGACGGCGCGCATGCGCGTCCGGGACACGGTCTGAGGTCGCGTCGGCGAGCCGCCGGCCGCGATGCCCTTGCCTTCGCCGCGGCGAAGTTCCAAAGTGCATCCCCGGGGGCGGCCAACGGGACGGCGCGACGTCCTTCGAACGAAAGACACCTCCGTGCGTCTCTTTATGTTCTCATCCCAGACCCGTTCCGATCTGCACGCCTTCGCGGGGGACGAGGCCGGCAGCAAGCTGCCGGAAAAATTCGGCCCGTGGGGCCTCACCGGAACCGTTGGGACCCGCAGTTCGCCGCCGCACAACTTTTCCCGCGTCGCCATCGAGCAGGCGATCGGCAAGGAGGGCTTCCAGCTCTGGCGGACGAAGGGGAAGGGTTAGGCGGGCGGCGCGTCCCGGCGCGCCTCACGAATCCATTTTCAGCGCGGCGATGAAGGCCTCCTGCGGGATCTCGACGCGGCCGAACTGGCGCATGCGCTTCTTGCCCTCCTTCTGCTTGTCGAGGAGCTTGCGCTTGCGGGTGGCGTCGCCGCCGTAGCATTTCGCCGTCACATCCTTGCGCAAGGCCCGCACCGTCTCGCGGGCGATGATCTTACCGCCGATCGCCGCCTGGATCGGGATCTGGAAGAGGTGCGGCGGAATCAGGTCCTTCAGCTTCTCGCACATGGCGCGGCCGCGGCTCTCGGCGCGGGCGCGATGCACGAGCATCGAGAGCGCGTCGACCGGCTCCGAATTGACGAGGATCGACATCTTGACGAGGTCGCCCTCGCGATAGTCCGAGATGTGGTAGTCGAAGGAAGCGTAGCCCTTCGAGATCGATTTCAGGCGGTCGTAGAAATCGAACACGACCTCGTTGAGCGGCAGGTCGTAGATCACCATGGCGCGCTTGCCGACATAGTTGAGGTCGATCTGCACGCCGCGCCGGTCCTGGCAAAGCTTGAGGACGGCGCCGAGATAATCGTCCGGCGTCAGGATCGTGGCGCGGATCCACGGCTCCTCGATGACCTCGATCTTCATCGGGTCCGGCATGTCGGCCGGGTTGTGCAGTTCGCGCGTCGAGCCGTCGCTCATGCGCAGGCGGTAGACGACGCTCGGCGCCGTCGAGATCAGGTCGAGGTTGAACTCGCGCTCGAGCCGTTCCTGGACGATCTCGAGATGCAGCAGCCCGAGAAAGCCGCAGCGGAAGCCGAAGCCGAGCGCGGCCGAGGTCTCCATCTCGTAGGTGAAGCTCGCATCGTTGAGGCGCAGCCGTCCCATCGCCGCGCGCAGGTTCTCGAAATCCGCCGCATCGGCCGGAAAGAGGCCGCAGAACACGACCGGCTGCACCGGCTTGAAGCCCGGCAGCGCCGCCGCGGTCTTGCGCTTCGCCTCCGTGATGGTGTCGCCGACCCGGGTGTCCGCGACCTCCTTGATCGAGGCGGTGAGGAAGCCGACCTCGCCCGGTCCGAGCGCCTCGACATCCGTCATCTTCGGCCGGAAGACGCCGACGCGGTCGACGCCGTAGGCGGCGTCGGTGCCCATCATCTCGATGGTCATGCCCTTCTTCAGGACGCCGTCGACGATGCGCACCAGGACGACGACGCCGAGATAGGCGTCGTACCAGCTGTCGACGAGAAGCGCCTTCAACGGCGCCGCCTCGTCGCCCTTCGGCGGCGGCAGCCGCTTCACGATCGCCTCGAGCACGCCCTCGATGTTGAGGCCGGTCTTCGCCGAGATCGCGACGGCGCCCGAGGCGTCGATGCCGATCACCTCCTCGATCTGTTCCTTCACCCGCTCGGGCTCGGCGGCAGGCAGGTCGATCTTGTTCAGGACCGGCACGATCTCGTGGTTGGCGTCAATCGCCTGGTAGACGTTGGCGAGGGTCTGCGCCTCGACGCCCTGCGAGGCGTCGACGACGAGGAGCGAGCCTTCGCAGGCGGCGAGCGAGCGCGAGACCTCGTAGGCGAAATCGACGTGGCCCGGCGTGTCCATCAGGTTGAGGATGTAGGTCTTGCCGTCCTCGGCGACGTATTCGAGCCGCACCGTCTGCGCCTTGATGGTGATGCCGCGCTCGCGCTCGATCTCCATGCTGTCGAGCACCTGCTCGACCATGTCGCGGTCCGCCACCGCCCCGGTCTTCTGGATCAGCCGATCGGCGAGGGTCGATTTGCCATGGTCGATATGGGCGACGATGGAGAAGTTGCGGATATTGGCGAGGGGTGTGGGCATTTTGGCCTTGCGGGCGCGGGCCGCGCCGCCGCGTCGGGGGCCGGGCCTCGGGGGTGACGGGGATGGGGCCGCGCATAGCAGGGCGGCGGGGGTTTTCCAAGCGGGGGCGGTGTCGCGGCGCCTCCGGCGCCTCCGGTGGGCGGAGGCCCTGACCGCCACGCATGGCCCGGCGTCCCGTCCGCAACTCGCTTCCAGAGAGGAAGGAGTGACGGCGCTGTAGAGACAACGGCTCATTGCTGGCGGCGACCGACTTTCTCTACGGCATGTAGCGGGCCTAAGCTGAGCAAATTAACGATAGTATACTTCGGGTGCTTCAATAGTCTGAGCCGAGCAATCGAATCGCCAAACTGCTGAAAGCGTTAACTTATCGCGAATTGATACGTCGGATCTGCGCGCCTCTTCAGCCATTCTCCTGCCGAATTACGCTCCCCAGACAACTATTGCGATGTATAGGAACGTCCGATACGGCAATCGCGAGCCTCCGCCATGCCGTTCGTCTCCGCACCGCGCTTGCAAGCCGGCCGACAGGGTTTAAGATATGATATAGTATGAATACGGGCGCGGCATGGGCGCCCTCCAGGGGAGACGTGTCGTGGCTTTCAAGGTCGTCAACGCTTCCGCCCAGCAGATCGTCAATCAAACGACCGACGGCGACGCCTCCGATCAGGCGACGGCGGTCGATCCGGCGAACGGTGCCCAATACACCGTTTTCACGGACCTCTCGACCGGTACGCCGCTGATCCGGCTGCACACCTTGTTCGGGACGGACATCTTCTTCGACGGCATCATCAATCCCGACGGGGCCCCCTCTGGCTATCCCTCGATCGCGCTCCTCGAGTCCGGATACGTCGTCGTCACCTGGGAGGAGGAAGTCGCGCCGGGCAACTACGAGGTGTTCGCCCAGACCTTCGACGTCAACGGCGACACCGGCATCGAAAAGTTCTCCGTCAACACCGTCTCGACCGACTATCAGGACAGCTCGACCGTCACGGCGCTGCCCGGCGGCGGCTTCGTCGTCGCCTGGGAGTCCTTCGGGCCGGACGGCGACGGCTACGGCATCTCCTTCCAGGTCTTCGACCGGTTCGGTGGCAAGATCGGCGGTGAGAAGCAGGCCAACACGGCCGTCACGGCCGGAGACCAGCAATTCCCGGTCATCACGGCGATCGACAGCGGTTTCGTCGTCGCCTGGCAGAACGACGACGGCAGCCTCTGGTATCGGCAGTACGACTCCCTCGGCAACCCGTCCGCCATGACGATCGGCGGGGAGCAGCAGATCGGCAGCGCCGGGACCATCAAGCAGTTGCCCACGATCACCGCGCTGCCGGGCGGCGGCTGGGTGGCGGCGTGGGGCGAGGATGCGGCGCACGGCGCGGACATTCGCCTGCAGATCTTCGATGCCGCCGGCAATCCCGGCGCCGTCCAGGATGTCACCGCGGCCCCCGGCGTGCAGTCGGACCCGAGCATCGCCGCCCTGACCGACGGCAACTTCGTCGTCGTGTGGACCGACGCGGCGGGAGATGTCTGGCAGCACCTCTTCGACTCCGCCTGGCAGCCGTTGGGTCCGGACTTGCTCGTCGGCACCACCGAACCGGGGAACCTGTCGGCACCCACCGTCTCCGCCCTCGCCGACGGCGGCTGGCTCGTCTCGTGGACAGGGCCGGACGGCGACGGCACCGGCGTTTTCCAGCGCAGCTACGCGGGCTCTCCCAGCGGAAACCTGAGTCCGGGCGACGACATCGTCCTCGGCACCGCGGCGACGGAAACCCTCAAGGTGGAAGCGGGCGAGATCACCGCCGGGGACCAACTCTACGGCGGCGGCGGCGACAATCTCCAGATCGTCGGCGAGAAGCTCACCATTCAGGCCACAGCCGCCATCTCGGGCTTCGACGAACTTCTCGGAACGGCATCGGACGACGTCGTCATCGTCGAGAACGACAATCTGCCCTTCGCGCAGATCGACCTCGGCATCGGCACGGACACCCTCGTCTTCGACGGCACGGCGAACCTCATCGGCAAGGTCGTCAAGGGCGTCGAGAAGATCGTCCTCCTGAACGACTCCGACATCAGCCTCGACGACAAGGCGCTGGCCCTCCTCGTCTCGGCGCCCGAGGAGAGCTACAACGAGCTGACGCTCGCCGGCGGCGGCATGTTTACGCAGCCGGAGATCAACGCCCTCTTCGCCGCCGGCATCGACGAGATCCACGATGCGAACGGCGCCTTCTTCGCGCCGGCCCTCGCCGAGACGGCTTTCAACACCGCGGAGGAGATCCCCGGAGCGAACATCGGCACGCTGAAGGGCAAGGTCGGTGCGCCGACGCTCACCCTCTTCGGCAACTACAACGGCCTCTTCGAGCTCGTCCCCGTCAGCGGCGACCCGGCCGACGGCTACACGCTGAAGATCAAGGCCGGCCTGAAGCTCGACTACGAGACCGACCTCACGACGATCGTGCTCAAGGTCGAGGTGTCGGACATCAACGGCACGGTCGTCGAGGATGTCGTCGTCACCCTCCAGGCGGTGAACGAGTACACGCCGCAGATCCTCTCGCCGGCCGCGTACAACGTGGCCGAGAACACGACGGAGGTGACGACCGTCATCGCGATCGACGGCGACAAGGACACGACGCTTACCTATTCGATCACCGGCACCGACGCGACCTTCTTCACGATCGACGCGAAAACGGGCAAGCTCGACTTCAAGGACGCACCGGACCGCGAGAGCCCGCAGGACGCCGGCAAGAACAACGTCTACGACGTCGTCGTCGAGGTCTCGGACGGCAAGCATCGAGCTCGCAGGCGATCGAGGTGACGGTGACGAAGCGCGGACGGCAACGCGCCGGTGATCACGTCGGCGGCTGCGATCGACGTCGTACGAGAACACGACGGCGGTGACAACGGTGACGGCGAAGGACAAGGACAGCGGCGTTCGCTGACGTACTCGATCTTGGGCGGCGCGGACACGAAGCTGTTCGAGATCGATGCGACAGCGGTCCTGACGTTCACTTCGCCGCCGGACTACGAGTACCCCGGGAGTGCCGCCGGCGACAACGACTATGACGTCGAGGTCAAGGTCTCGGACGGAGACAACTCCGATATGCAGACGATTGTCGTGAGGGTGACGGATGTCGATGACGGGATCGCGCCGGTGATCACGTCGGCCGCCGACTTCTTCGTCGCCGAGAATGCGACGGTCGTTGGAACGGTGACGGCGTCGGACGCGGACACGCCGGTTGCCTCGCTGAGCTATTCGATCGCCGGCGGCGTGGATGCGGACCTCTTCGCGATCGATGCGAAGACCGGCGGCCTGACGTTCAAGGAGGCGCCGGACTTCGAGAACCCGGCGGATGACGGCGGGAATAATGTCTACGACGTCGTGGTCAAGGTGTTCGACGGGCTGAACGCGACGAAGCAGGCGCTTGCGGTGACGGTGACGGGCGGGGACGACGCGCCGAGCGTGCCGGAGCTCACGCTCAATCAGGCCGCGTTCAAGGACGGCAAGCTGCCCGAGGGGCCGGCGGCCGGGACGGTCATCGGCGTGCTGTCGGCGATCGACCAGGACGGCGATCAGGTCACCTTCCTTGGCGATAACGATGCCTTCGACATCGTCAAGAACGAGGAAGGCGCCTGGGAGGTGGTGGTCAAGGACCCGAGCAAGATCGACTACGAAGCCGGAAGCGAGATCACGCTCACGGTGACGGCATCGGGCGGCGCCGGTCCGAGTTCGCAGGGCACCTTCACCTTCGGCATCGCCGACGTCGACGAAGCCGCGACCAGTGTCCTGTTCTCGAACTTCGTGAACCTTATTGCCGAGAACACGCCGGTCGGCGCGGACGGCATCGAGATCGCGACGCTCGGCGCGGTCGATCCCGATGGCGGGGCAAGCACGAGCCAGTTCGAAGTGTTGAAGGAGGAACTCGGTCTTCTTCAAGGTCGAGAAGGTCGGCAATGTCGCAAAGCTGTTCTTCGTCGGCACGCAGCTGGATTACGAGGCGAAGAGCCACTACGACATCGAGATCAAGGCGTCGGGGGGCGCCGGGCCGAGCGTGAGCCAGGCCTTTACGCTGCTCGTCAAGGACGTCAACGAGGCGCCGACGGAGGTGGCGTTCACGAACGCGGTGACCTCGATTGCGGAGAACGCGGTGATCCCGGTCGGCGGCGTGAAGGTCGCCGACTTCACCGTCAAGGACGATGCGCTCGGCACGCACGGTCCGGTTGTCGCCGACGCAAAGGACAAGGACGCTTTCGTGCGCGCCGGACACCTACGAATTGTGGTTCGTCGGCGCCTCGCGAACTTCGAGGCCAAGGCCTCTACGCGTCGACATCGTGTGAACGACGCGAGCTCGGCGGCAGCGGGACGTCAACGAGGCGCCGACGGAGGTGGCGTTCACGAACGCGGTGACCTCGATTGCGGAGAACGCGGTGATCCCGGTCGGCGGCGTGAAGGTCGCCGACTTCACCGTCAAGGACGATGCGCTCGGCACGCACGGTCCGGTTGTCGCCGACGCAAAGGACAAGGACGCTTTCGTCATCAAGGACGGCGCGGCGCCGGACACCTACGAATTGTGGTTCGTCGGCGCCTCGCCGAACTTCGAGGCCAAGGCCCTCTACGCCGTCGACATCGTCGTCGACGACGCGAGCCTCGGCGGCAGCGCCCCGCCCGATCTGACGCAGAGCTTCAGCCTCGCGGTCGGCGACGTCAACGAAGCGCCGGCGGCAGCGACCCTCGCCGGCACGGCGGCAACCGAGCTTGCCGGCGCCGGAACCGTCGTCGGCACGCTCTCCTCGAGCGATCCGGACGGCGGCGCGGCCCTGACCTTCAGCCTCGTCGACACGGCCGGCGGACGCTTCGCGGTCTCCGGCGACAAGATCGTCGTCGCCAACGGCTTCCTCCTCGATGCCGAGCAGGCGGCCTCGCACCAGATCACCGTCCGGGTTTCGGACGGCACGCTCTTCACCGACAAGGTCTTCACCGTCGCCGTCGGCGACATCAACCCGGAGGTCACCGGCGGCAGCACGGCGAACGACGTCTTCGTCGGCGGCGCCGGCAACGATAGCCTCGGCGGCAACCTCGGCAACGACCGCCTCGTCGGCGGCGCCGGCAAGGACAAGCTCTTCGGCGGCGCCGGCAACGACACCCTGTCCGGCGGCGCCGGCACCGACACGATCAAGGGCGACAAGGGCAACGACGTGCTCTTCGGCGGCCTCGGCAACAAGGACCTGCTCTACGGCGGCCTCGGCAAGGACGCCTTCGCCTTCGATACCCGGCTCGGCAAGACGAACGTCGACACGATCAAGGACTTCTACGCCAAGGACGACAAGCTCTTCCTCGACAACGCCGTCTTCACGAAACTCGGCGCCGGCACGCTGGCAAAGCCGAAGGCGCTGTTGAAGGACGCCTTCTTCATCGGCGCCAAGGCGCACGACAAGAACGACCGCATCGTCGCGACGAAGACCAAGAAGGGCTACGACCTCTCCTACGACGCCGACGGCCTCGGCGGAAAGGCGCAGGTGAAGTTCGGCACCATCGAGTTCTCCGCCCTCGATCACAAGAAGTTCATCCTCACCGCCGCCGACTTCTTCGTCATCTGAGGATGGCGGCGGCGGCGGCGCCGTATCGAAGCGCCCCGAGACAGTGTCGCGGCGCTTCGACTTTTGCTGCGGCTACTTCTGGATCGAGTTCAGGGAGGCGATCACGTCGTTGAACTGGCCGGGGTTGAGCTGGAATTCCGGCATCGGGGGATGGCCGGTCGCGATCCCTTCCGCGAGCGACTCGGCGAGGTCCTCGATCGGGTAGCGCTCGCGCAGGGTGCGGAAGGCGGGCGCCTTGGCGAGGGGGCTGTCGCCGGTCGGGCCGGCCGCATGGCATTCCGAGCAACGGCTCTCGACGAAGCTCCGCCCGCGCTGGATGCGCCCATCCTGCGCCGCGGCCGGAACGGCGGCGGCGAGGACGAGAAGCGCGGCGAGCGCCCGCGACCGCATCGCGTCTCAGGCCTTCACCGGCGCAGTCTTCTCGGCGGCGATGAGGGACGCGATCCGGAACGTGTGCAGCGCGCCCTCATCGTCGCGGACCGAGACGTATTCGCCGGGCGCGAAGCGGTGGGTGGCGAGGCGGTAGCCGGCCTCGTCGTCGATGTCGCGGGAATCGTCGTAGTCGATCAGCCAGGTCGCGCCGCCGACCCCGCCCGGGCGATGGATCAGGAGGCCGTGCTTTGCCGGCTCGCCGGCCCAGAAGCGGCGCACCCGGCAGGAGCGGCGGCGGCTCTTCCATTCGATTGGGTCGAGATGGCCCTCCGCGTCGAGGGGCGCGACGATTTCGTAGCCGTGCCGGTTCGATCCGTCCGGAAACGGCTGGCTGCGCGCCAGATGGAGCGTGATTCGGTAGAGCATGGCAGGACCCTTCGCAGTCCCCGCGAGACCGGACCGGTATCCGGCACGATTGCGGCATCGCGATGGATCGTGCCGGCGCGCTGCGCCTGCAACACTAACGCCCCGAATCGAGAATCCGGCTCACGACGCGGGCCGTGTAGTCGACCATCGGCACGATACGCGCATAATTGAGCCGCGTCGGGCCGATGACGCCGAGCACGCCGACGATCTTTTGGCTCGCATCCCGGAACGGCGCCGCGATCATCGAGGAGCCGGAGAGGGAAAAGAGCTTGTTCTCCGAGCCGATGAAGATGCGCACGCCGTCGGCGAACTCCGCCCGGGCGAGAAGCTCGATGACGTCGGTCTGCGTCTCGAGATCGGAGAAGAGCAGGCGGATGCGCTCGAGATCCTCGGCCGCGTGCAGGTCCTCGAGCAGGTTCGCCCGGCCGCGCACGATGAGCTGGCGGGTTTCGGCGGAGCCGACGGTCATCGCGAGTCCGGCCTCGACGAGCTTCGCGGTGAGCGCGTCGAGGTCCTTCTCCATCTCGGCGCGACGCGCCTGCACCTCCGCCTTGAGGTCGGCCAGGGTCTTGCCGCGGATGCGGGCGTTGAGGAAGTTGCCGGCCTCGGTCAGCGCGCCCGCCGGCAGGCCCGCCGGCAGGTCGAGCAGGCGGTTCTCGACAGAGCCGTCCTCGGCGACGAGCACGACGAGGGCACGCATCGGATCGAGCCGGACGAACTCGATATGCCTCAGGTGCGCGTTCGACTTCGACGTCAGGACGACGCCCGCCCCGCGGGAGACGCCGGAGAGCAGGGACGACGCCTCCGACAGGGCCAATTCGAAGGTGTGGCCCGTGGCGGCGGCCTTGACCTGCGCCTCGATCCGGGCCCGTTCCTCGGCGGCGACGTCGCCGATCTCCAGCATGGCGTCGACGAAGAAGCGCAGGCCGAGCTCGGTCGGCAGCCGACCCGCGCTCGTATGCGGCGCGAAGACGAGGCCCGCCGCCTCGAGGTCCGCCATGACGTTGCGGATTGAGGCAGGGGACAGGGTGATCGGCAGGATGCGCGACAGGTTGCGCGAACCGACCGGCTCACCCGTGGCGAGATAGCTTTCGACGATCTGCCGAAAAATCTCGCGGGAGCGGTCGTTCAGTTCCGCGATGGCGCGGAATTCGGCGGAAGAGGGCGGCTGGCTCGGCATGGACATGCGGGTGCAGCGCTCGGAAGCGGGTGAAGATTATGTGCGGGCTCGGCGACCGTAAGGCAACCTTCCGCGGGACACACTTCGCTTCTCTCCGCTTGCGGGAGACGCGAAGGGCGCGCGCCGTGGCGTTCCCTTGAAGGCCGGCGATGTTCTGTAATAGGATATCTCATGCGCTCTTCTCTCCGCTCCCTCGCCCTGCTCCTCGCGCTGCTGCTGACCGCGCCGGCGCCGCGTGCCGCCGAATCCGTCGACTTCAACGGCTTCCTCGCCGGCGTCGAGAGCCGCTGCCGCGGCTCGGCCGCCTTCGAGGAATTTCTGATGCTGCTCGGGGAGCGGCACGTGACGTCCTTCCGCGCCCCGCGGCCTTACGGGAAGGAGAAGCTGCCCGACGGCGTGCGCGAGGCGATCGGCAAGGAGATTGCGTCCGACCAGGGCTCCTACGTGCTGATCAGCGCGCCACTCCTCGGCCAGGCCTGGGGCCTTAGCGTGCGCGGTCTCGAACTCGCGGTCGGCAAGGGCAACGGCGCCTTCGCCTTCGCAATCGTCTTCGCCGCGAATTCGGCGAAGGTCCGGGCAACCTTCGGCAAGGCCATGGAGGATGCCGACGCCAGGCTCAGGGCTGAGCTGAAATCGCCCGAAAGCGTGCTCTCGATCGTCGATTTCGGCGCGCCGAAGCTCGTCTGCAACCTCGGCCGGGCCTCCTGACGCATTCGGGCTTGCCGGCCCCCGGCGCCGCCGCTAAGCAGCCGCACCCCAGCGGAGAAACGATCATGCGGCCCTCGAAGCGCGCGCCCGACGAATTGCGGTCCGTGACCCTGGAAAAGGGTGTCGCGCGCTACGCCGAGGGCTCCTGCCTCGTCTCGTTCGGCAACACCAAGGTGCTCTGCACCGCCTCCCTCGAGGAAAAGGGCCCGCCCTGGCTGCGCGGCTCCGGCCGCGGCTGGGTGACGGCCGAATATGCCATGCTGCCCCGAGCCACGCACGAGCGCACGCGCCGCGAGGTCACTTCCGGCAAGCCGTCCGGGCGGACGCAGGAGATCCAGCGCCTGATCGGCCGCTCGCTTCGGGCGGTCGTCAACCTGCCCGCCCTCGGCGAGCGTCAGATCGTCGTCGATTGCGACGTCATCCAGGCCGACGGCGGCACGCGCACCGCCTCGATCACCGGCGCCTGGGTCGCGCTGCACGGCTGCTTTTCCTGGATGCAGGGTCGCTCGATCATCTCGCTCAACCCCCTGCGCGAACCCGTCGCCGCGGTCTCCTGCGGCATCTTCCGCGGCACGCCGGTGCTCGATCTCGACTATGAAGAGGATTCGGCCGCGGAGACCGACGCAAACTTCGTCATCACCGGCTCGGGCGGCCTTGTCGAGGTGCAGGGCACCGCCGAGGGCAAACCCTTCTCCGAGGACGAATTCCTCGCCCTCCTTCGGCTCGCAAGGAGCGGTGTCGAGCGGCTCGTGGCACTTCAGAAGCAGGCGGTCGCCTGAGAGGTCGTTTCCCACTGAAACGATCGATGCGCGAGATATTTTCCAAGGGAAAGGATCGTCGATGCACCGCCCTCTCGATGGCCGGATCGTCATCGCTACGCACAACGCCGGCAAGCTGAAGGAGATGCAGGAGCTGCTGTCGCCCTACGGAATCGAGGCTGTGTCGGCGGGCGACCTCGGGCTCGGCGTTCCGGCGGAGACCGGTTTCCTGTTCGCCGAGAACGCCGCGATCAAGGCCCATGCCGCGGCGCAGGCGGCGGAATTGCCGGCCCTCGCCGACGATTCGGGGCTCTGCGTCGACGCCCTCGACGGGGCGCCGGGCCTGTTCACCGCCGACTGGGCCGGGCCGGAGCGCGATTTCGCCGCCGCGATGGAGCGGGTCGAGCGCGAGCTTCGCCGCCGCGACGTGCCGGAGGACCGCCGCCGCGCCCATTTCGTGTCCGCCCTCGTCATCGCCTGGCCGGACGGCCATGAGGAACTCTTCGAGGGTCGCGTCTTCGGCCGGGTGGTCTGGCCGCCGCGGGGCGACAAGGGCTTCGGCTACGACCCGATGTTCGTGCCGGACGGCTGCGCCGAAACCTTCGGCGAACTCTCCTCGGAAGCGAAGCACGGCATCGCCTGGTCGGCGCCGCCGCGCGCGCTCTCTCACCGCGCCCGGGCCTTCGTCAGCCTCGCCGTGGCGTGCCTGCCGCCGCCCCGGGCGTGACGGCGCCCTGCTTTTGTCAAAAATCCCTCCCGCGGAAGCGCTGCCGCAAGGCTCCCTTAACCAGTTTCGTCGCTGATGTTGCAGAGTATCAGCGTGAGTCTCCGACATGTCGCGTATCAGCCGCCGCCTTCTTCTCGCCGCTCCGCTCGCCACCGCCGCCGCCGGCCTCGCCGGGTGCGGCTTCGGCCCCATGGCCGGGGGCGGCTTCGCGCCGCCGAGCCGGGAGGGCCGCACCCTCGGCCGCCCCGACTATCGCCTCGTGTACGGCACCTGGCCGGGCGAGCAACACCCGGTCACCGCCTTCAACTACGAGGCCGTCGATCCTGCCTATCTTCGCCAGGAGGTCGCCTACCTCGGACCGGAGGCCCCCGGCACCGTCGTCGTCGATCCGCGTTCGCATCACCTCTATTTCGTCGAGGGCAACGGCCGCGCGACCCGCTATGGGGTCGGCGTCGGGCGGGAGGGCTTCGCCTGGTCCGGCGGCGCCAAGATCGCGATGCGGCGCGCCTGGCCGGATTGGGTGCCGCCGCGCGAGATGGTGGCGCGCGATCCGGAGATCCGCGCCCAGCTCGTCATGACCGGGCGCGGCCTCGGCGTGCCGGGCGGCCCACGCTCACCCCTCGGCGCCCGCGCCATGTACCTTGCCGCCTATGGTGGCGATTCGGGCTACCGGATCCACGGCACGACCGAGCCGGAGACGATCGGCACGAATGTCTCGTCCGGCTGCATCCGCATGGTCAACCAGGACGTGATCCACCTTTACGGCCGCGCCGCGGAGGGCACACCCGTGGCGGTGCTCGCCTAGGCGCGTTGCGGGCGAGCGACGAAACGGCCGGGCTCCGCTCCGGCCGAAAATGCTCTATGACCCGTCGCATGAGCGATCATCCGACGCGGGATGCGGGCTTTTGCGTCTACGTGCACTGGCCCTTCTGCGCCTCGAAATGCCCCTATTGCGACTTCAACAGCCACGTCCGGCACGAGCCGCCGGACGAGGCGCGCTTCCTCGCGGCGTTCCGGCGCGAGATCGCCCATGCGGCCGGCCGCACGCCCGGGCGCACCGTCTCCAGCGTCTTCTTCGGCGGCGGCACGCCGTCCCTGATGCGGCCCGGCACCGTCGCGGCGATCCTCGACGCCGTCGCTGCTGCCTGGAGCGTCGTGCCCGGGGCCGAGGTCACCCTCGAGGCGAACCCGACGAGTGTCGAGGCCGAGCGTTTCCGCGGCTACCGCGCCGCGGGCGTCAACCGCGTCTCCCTCGGCGTGCAGGCCCTGAACGATGCGGACCTTCGCCGGCTCGGCCGGCTGCACAGCGCTGCGGAGGCGCTTGCCGCCGTCGCCGTCGCGGCGCAGACGTTCGAGCGCTTCTCGTTCGATCTGATCTACGCCCGGCCGGGCCAGACCCTCCAGGACTGGGAGGCGGAACTCCAAGCCGCGATCGGCCATGCCGCCGAGCATCTCTCGCTCTACCAGCTCACGATCGAGCCCGGCACCGTCTTCGAGCGCCTGCATCGGGCCGGCAAGCTCGCGGTGCCATCAGACGACGAGGGGCGGCTGCTCTACGACCTGACGCAGGCGATCTGCGCGGCGCACGGCCTGCCGGCCTACGAGATCTCGAACCATGCCCGCCCCGGCGCCGAATCGCGCCACAACCTCGTCTACTGGCGCTACGGCGAATATGCCGGCATCGGCCCCGGCGCCCACGGCCGCCTCGTCGCCGGCAATTCCCGCATCGCGACGGTGACCGAAAAGCACCCGGAACGCTGGCTCGGCCTCGTCGAGGGCGGAGGCCACGGCATCGTCGAGGAGGAGATCCTGTCGGCGCAGGCGGAAGGCGACGAGTTCCTGCTTATGGGCCTCAGACTCGCCGAGGGCATCGACCCGGACCGCTACGCCGCCTTCACCGGCCGCAGCCTCGACGAGACCCGCATCCGCGCCCTCGAGGCCGGCGGCTTCCTCTCGCGCCGCGACGGCCGCCTCGCCGTGACGCCGGCGGGCTTCCCCGTCCTTAACGCCGTGGTGGCCGATCTCGCCGCCTGAGCACGCGCAAGGGTCACGGCATCGCCACGAGTTCGGGCGGCGCGCGGTCGGGCTTCAGCATCCGGCGGACGCCGTTCGCGGTGACGACGACGCCTTTCTCGGCGAAGGCCTCGTGGTTCTTCTCGATCTCGTCGAGGGCGTAGAGGTAGTTGACCATCAGGCCGTGCAATTCCTTGAGGCCCTTCGGCGAGAGATCGCCGAAGCCGTTGAGCCGTTCCAGCCGGGCGCCGTTGCCGAGATGGAAGCGCGCGACCGGATCGACCGGGCGCCCGCTCGCCGTGCGCGCCTTCAAGAAATAGGCGGCGGCCGCCGGCATCAGCACGGCGTCGAGCGCCTCCGCCTTTTCGGGATCGGCCGCCCAAGCGGCATCGTCGAGGAGCGCCAGCGTCTCCTTGTCGGCCTCGCTCAGGATGGCCGAGCGCTCGACCTTGCGCTCGCGGGCGAGCCAGGCCGAAAAGCCCGGCGCCGGCGAGAGGGTGACGAAGGTCTTGAGGTTCGGCAGTTCGCGCTTCAGTTCCTCGACCACCTGCTTGATCAGGAAGTTGCCGAAGGAGACGCCGGCAAGGCCCTGCTGGGTGTTCGAGATCGAATAGAACACCGCGGTCGTCGCGGTGCGCGCGGGGATCGGCCGGCGCGTGAGGTCGAGGAGCGGCGCGACGGCGTCGGGGATCTCCTTCGTCAGCGCGACCTCGACGAAGATCAGGGGCTCGTCGATGAGCTGCGGATGAAAGAAGCCGTAGCAGCGGCGATCCTCCGGCTCGAGCCGGTTGCGCAGATCGTCCCAGTTCGCGATCGCGTGCACGGCCTCGTAGCGGATGATCCTTTCGAGAATGTTGGCCGGCGTCGTCCAGTCGATGCGTCTCAGCACCAGAAAGCCCCGGTTGAACCAGGACGAGAAGAGGTGGACGAAATCCGCATCGACGCGCTTCAGCACCGGCCGTTCGGTCAGGCGCGCGATGAGGTCCTCGCGCATGTGCACGAGCGCAGCCGTGCCGCCGGGCGCGAGATTGAGCCGGCGAAACAACTCCTGCCGGCGCGGCTCCGCAGCGATGTGGAGTTCGTGCGTCGCCTCGTCGCCGTCGTTCGCGCGATAGGCGGCGATCGCCTTTTCGAGCCGATCCGGATCGGGCCCGAAACGCTCGGCGAGGGCGGTGAGGAAGACGAGCCGCTCGTCCGGCGAGGCGGAAGCGTAGGCCGCGAGGAGCGATTGCGCGAGCGCCACCCCCGACGCCTCGCCGCGCCGCGACAGGAGCAGCTCGCCGAGGCCGGAAAGGTCGCCTTCGATGAGGGCGCGCGAGCCGCGCAGGCCGAGCAGCGCCCGCCCGCGTTCCGTGAGCGTATCGATGAGGCCGCTAAGAAAGGTCGGAGGGCGGCCGGATGCAGCCTGTTCCATCGTCTCGCATGGTCCTTCGCCGATGCGCCGGACGGCACGCAAGGGACATGCCGCACGGACGCAGGTGACACTAGGGTAGCGGTCGCGACGGAGACATGAAAGCGGGGGGAGGGGGCGTCTCCGGAAGGGGCGCCTTGCCGAGCCGCAGCGCCTTCTTCGTCAACACCCCTCACCCTCGCCTGCTTCGCAGGCTTGCTGCCTTCGGCAGGCCTCTTCCCGCAAGCGGGGAGAGGCGGACCCGCGCCTTTCGACAGATGTGCGAGACGGCTTGGGTACGGAGAGGCGCGCCTCTGCCTCTACCGCCCTGCCTCCTCGAAGAGGTCCGCGTGCTGCTCGGCGACGCGCGGCAGCGAGCGCAGGATCTCGGACAGGTGGTCGCGCATGGCGGCCCGGGCGGCCGTCGGCATCGTGCGCCGTGATGGCGGCGAGGATGGCCGCGTGCTGGTCGATCACGAGGCGCATCGGCATCGCGTCCGTCATGTCGATGAAGCGGACCCGGTCCATCTGCGGCTTCACGTCCTCGACGACGCGCCAGGCCGACGGGCCGGCCCGCGGCCTCGGCGAGGAGGCGGTGAAATTCCTCGTCGAGCGCGAAGAAGGCATCCGCGTCCTTCACTTTCGCGGCGCGGCGCTGGCGGGCGATGCATTCGGCCAGAATTGCGAGCGCCGGCGCCGGTGCAGCTCGCCGCGGCCTCGCGCCGCGACGGCGCATTCGACCGCCTCGCGGATGAAGCGAGCATCCTCGACCGCGGCGCGGGAAATCTTGACGACCAGGGTGCCGCGCTGCGGCAGGACCCGGATCAGGCCGGCCTCGCCGAGCTTGATGAAGGCCTCGCGCACCGGCTGGCGGCTGACGCCGAGCCGCGTGGCGATGTCCTGCTCGGACAGCATCTCGCCCGGGCCTGATCCGCATCGTGACGATGGCGTGCCGCAAGCGCGCGGGTGATCTGCCGGGCGATCGGCTCCGTCGGAGCGAGGTCGATGGCGAGGGCGGCGGCTCATGGACTTGTCTTCTAGCATACCAGCCGCGGCTTGCGGAGGCACAACTTCCATACTAGTGTCGCTGTCGGCGCGGTGCTCGAACGGGGACCGACTGCTGGGGAATGTCGGCCGCCACGGTCTGACGGGCCCGGAGAGCCAGGAGGCCAAATGCTCATTCACGAGGACCGGCTCTTTCCCGCCGATCCCGCGACCCGCGCCGTCGCGCGGCGCCTCTACGATGCAGGTGCGCGATCTGCCGATCGTCTCGCCGCACGGCCATACCGATCCGCGCTGGTACGCGCGAGAACGAGCCGTTTCCCGATCCGGCGCGCCTCTTCGTCGTGCCGGACCATTACATCTTCCGCATGCTCTACAGCCAGGGCGTGCCGCTTGAAGACCTCGGCATCCGGCCGCCGCGACGGCGGCGCCGGTCGAGACGGACGGCCGCGAGATCTGGCGGCGTCTTCGCCGAGCATTATCACCTCTTCCGCGGCACGCCGACCCGAAGCTGGCTCGACCACGCCTTCGCGACGCTGTTCGGTTTCGAGGAGCGCCTTTCGCGAGGCGAACGCCGACCTCTACTACGACACCATCGCCGAGGCGCTGGCGAAGCCGGAATACCGGCCGCGGGCGCTGTTCGAGCGCTTCAACATCGAGGTCATCGCGACGACCGAGAGCCCGCTCGACGAGCTGAAGTGGCACCGCGCGATCCGCGACTCCGGCTGGAGCGGCCGCGTCGTCACCGCCTATCGGCCCGACCCGGTCGTCGATCCGGATTTCGAGGGCTTTCCGCGAGAACCTCGGCGCGCTTCGGCGAGACTCACCGGCGAGGACACGTCGACCTGGGCGGGCTATCTCGCCGCCCACCGCAAGCGCCGCGCCTATCTTCAAGACGCTCGGCGCGACCTCGACCGACCACGGCCATCCGACCGCCCGCACCGCGGACCTGTCGCGAGCCGAGGCCGAGGCCCTGTTCCGGCGCGTCACGCGAGGGCAATGCCTCGCCCGAGGATGCCGAGCTGTTCCGCGCCCAGATGCTGACCGAGATGGCGCGCATGAGCCTCGAGGACGGGCTCGTGATGCAGATCCATCCCGGGCTCGATGCGCAACCACAATCCCGGCGTGTTCGCAGGCCTTCGGCCGCGACATGGGCGCCGACATCCCGACGCGCGACCGATTACGTCCGGGCGCTGAAGCCGCTGCTCGACCGCTTCGGCAACGAGCCCGGCCTGACGATCATCCTCTTCACCCTCGACGAGACCGCCTACAGCCGCGAGCTTGCGCCGCTCGCCGGGCATTATCCCGGTCCTGCGGCTCGGCCCGGCCTGGTGGTTCTACGACAGCGCCCGAGGGCATGCGCCGCTTCCGCGAGCTGACGACCGAGACGGCGGGCTTCTACAACACCGTCGGCTTCAACGACGACACCCGCGCCTTCCCGTCGATCCCGGCCCGCCACGACGTGGCGCGCCGGGTCGATTGCGCTTATCTCGCCGAGCTTGTGGTCACGCACCGGCTGGACGAGGATGAAGCGCACGAGGTCGCCCACGACCTCGCCTACAGGCTCGCCAAGAAAGCCTACAAACTCTGAGACCTCGCCAAGCTCCCGGGAGGGAACCATGACGGACATCAAGATCACACGACGGACCTTCGTCGGCGGCGTCGCCGGCGCGGCCAGCCTTGCTACCTTCGGCGCGCGGGCCCAAGGCAGCTCGCAGCTGCCGACCTCGCCCGTCGCGCTGTCAATCGTCGACGTCGCCGGCAATCTGGCGCTGACCCAGAAGGCGATCGAGAACTATCGCGACAGGCCAAGCCGAAGCTGGTCTCGCGCATCACCTTCACCAAGGCGCCGGCGCCCGAGCTGCCGGGCAAGATCAAGGCGCAGCAGGACGCCGAACCGCGTCGACATCGACCTGCGTGCTGACCGGCACCGACGCGCTCTCGGCCGGCATCGACCAGAAGCTCTGGATCCCGCTGCTGCAGCGACTACGCCGCGCAGCTGCCGAAGCTCGACGACATCTATCCTGCCCGGCGCCAAGAAGATGCAGGCGCTCGCCGCAGGACCAGGGCGTCGTGCGTCGCGCTACTACCCGTCCGGCCCGCTGCTCGAATACATGCCGGACAAGGTGAAGAAGGTGCCGACGACGGCCGAGGAGCTGCTCGCCTGGGCCAAGGCAGAACCCGAACCGCTTCCTCTATGCGCGCCCGGCCAATTCCGGCCCCGGCCGCACCTTCATGATGGGCCTGCCCTACATCCTCGGCGACAAGGATCCGAAGGATCCGATGAAGGGCTGGGACAAGACCTGGGCCTATCTCAAGGAGCTCGGCGAGAACATCGAGTACTACCCGACCGGCACCGGCGCGACGATGAAGGAGCTCGGCGAAGGCACGCGCGACATGATCGCCTCGCACGACGGGCTGGGACATCAACCCGCGCGTCGCTCGGCATCGTGCCGAAGGAGGCCAAGGTCGGCACGCTCAAGGGCTTCCACTGGGTCACCGACGCCCACTACATGTGCGTCCCGAAGGGCGTGCCGAACGAGAAGCTCGCGGTGCTGCTCGACCTGATGAACTTCCTGCTCACGCACGGAGCAGCAGGCCTACACCTACGACGAGGGCTATTTCTATCCGGGCCCGGCGGTGAAGGACGTGCCGCTCGTCGATGGCGCCGGAGGAGAGCCAGAAGGCGATCAAGGAGTTCGGCCGCCCGGAATACGAGAAGCTGATCGCCGAGCGACCCGCTCGGAGCTGCCGCTCGATGCCCGAGCCAGCTGGTCGCAGGCCTTCCGCCGCTGGGACGAGGAGATCGGCGCCGCAGAAGCGCAAGTAGGCTGACGACGGCGAGCGTCGGCCGACTCACTCGCCGGCCGCCTTCGTCGCGACGCTGACGGCGTCGACCATGGCCATCACGCCGCGACTTTCGCGAGCTCGCTCGACGGCTGAGCCGCGACTTCGGCACGTCAACGCGCTCAAGGACGTCACTCGACGTCAGCGCGGCGAGTTCATCGCCCTGCTCGGCCCGTCCGGCTGCGGCAAGTCGACGGCGCTCAACTGCATCGCCGGCCTGCTGCCCGCTCACCGGCGGCGGCATCTGGCTCGACGAGACGCGCATCGACCAGCTGCAGCCCGGAGGAGCGCGGCTTCGGCATGGTGTTCCAGAACTACGCGCTGTTCCCGCACATGAGCGTGCGCAAGAACATCGGCTTCGGCCTCGACGATGCGCGGCGTGCCGCAGGCCGAGATCGCAGCGCCGCGTCGACGAGGCGCTCGGCCTCGTGCGCCTCAAGGGCCAGGACGACAAGCTGCCGGGCCAGCTCTCCGGCGGCCAGCAGCAGCGCGTCGCCATCGCCCGCGCCATCGTCATCGAGCCGCCGCTCGTGCTGATGGACGAGCCGCTGTCCAACCTCGACGCCAAGCTGCGGCTCGAGATGCGCGCCGAGATCCGCCGCATCCACAACACGCTCGGCTCGACGACGATCTACGTCACGCACGACCAGGACGAGGCGCTGTCGCTCGCCGACCGCATCGTCGTGCTGCGCGACGGCGAGATGCGGCAGGTCGGCACGCCGGAGGATCTCTATCGCGCGGCCCGGCTCATCTCGACGTCGCCGAGTTCATGGGCTTCCGCAACCGCCTCACCGGCACGCGTCGCCGTCGGTCGGACGGCGCGTGCCGCCGTCGACGTCGGGCGGCGCCGCGCATCGAGGGCATCGCCGCGACGGCCGTGCAGCCGGGCGACGCGGCCATCGTCGCGATCCGGCCCGACGATCTCCACGCCGTGCGCCGACGGCGCCGGGCTCGCGGCGACGGTCGACGTCGGCCGAGTATCCGCGGCCGCGACTTCTTCGGCTTCGGCGCGCACGCGCCGACGGCACCGAGCTCGTCTTCCGCTCCGACGCGCAGGCTCGACGTCGGGCGAGACGGTCCGCCTCGGCGCCGATCCGCGACCGCGTGCTGGTCTATGCGGGAGCCGCGCGTGAGCGATCGCCCGACCGCCATGCGCCGCGCGACGCCGCGACGCGAGTCGCCGCTGCGGCAGCGGCTCGCCGCGCGCGGCCTCGACGGCGCTGACGCTGCTCGTCGTGCCGGCGGTGCTGTTCATGCTCGCGCTGTTCGTCTATCCGTTCCTCTACGGCCTCGTGCTGTCGTTCCAGCCGAAGGCCGGGCCGGCTGCTCGCCAACTACGCGCGCTTCTTCTCCGACCCGTTCCTCTACGACACGATCGCCACGACGCTCTGGCTCGCGATGCCGGTGACGCATCTCAACCTCGCTGCTCGTCGGTCCCGATCGCCTTCCGCGTGCGGCTGATGCGCCGGCAGCGCCTGCTGACGACGATCCTCGTCCTGCCGATCACGCTCGGCACCGTGCTGGTCGCCGAAGGGCTGCTGAACTATCTCGGGCCGCAGGGCTGGTTCAACCGCACGCTGCTGACCCTCGGCCTGATCTCGCACGCCGGTCCGGCTCGTGCACAATTACTGGGGCGTCTTCCTCTCGCTGATCATCACCGGCTTTCCGTTCACCTTCCTGCTCACGCTGTCCTACGTCACCGGCATCGATCCGGCGCTCGAGCAGGCGGCGGCGACGCTCGGCGCCGGCGCCGCGGCAGCGCTTCCGCACGTCCTGCTGCCGCTGCTGCTGCCGGGGCTCGCGATCACCTTCTGCCTGTCCTTCGTGCAGGCCTTCTCGGTCTTCCCGTCGGCGGTGCTGCTCGGCGCGCCGGCGGGGCCGACGCGCGTCATCTCGATCGCCGCCTATCAGGCGGCCTTCGAGGAGTACGACTACTCGATGGCGTCGGCGATCGCGATGATCATGGGCTTCGTGCAGCTCGTCATCGTCGTCGCGGTGCTCGGCGCGCGCGGCTTCTTCTATCGCGGCCCCGTCGGCGGCGGCGAAGGGCTGAGGCCGATGATCCGCGACACGACGCTCGCGCGCGAAGCTCTGGGCGGCCGCGATCTGGGCGCTGGTCGGCTTCTTCGTCGCTCAACCTGTTCGCGATGATCGCCACCGTCGTGACGAATTCGTTCGCGACGCGCTGGCTCGGCACCTGGCTGCCCGCCGGCTGGACGACGCGCTGGTACGTCTCGGCCTGGGACGAGTTCCAGCTCGGCGACGTGCTCATCGTCACCTTCCAGATCGTCTTCCCGGTGGTCGCTCCTGTCCGGCCTGATCGGCGTGCCGGCGGCCTATGCGCTGGCGCGCCGCGACTTTCCCGGCAAGCGGCTCGTGATGCTGCTCTTCCTGCTGCCGCTGCTGGTGCCGCCGATCACCTTCGGCATTCCGCTCGCGACGGTGCTCTACCAGGCCGGGCTCGCCGGCACGATGTCCGGCGTCGTGCTCGCCAACCTCGTGCCGACGGTGCCGTTCGTCATCCTGGTGATGATCCCGTTCATCGAGCAGATCGATCCGCGCATCGAGGCGGCGGCGCGCGTGTTCGGCGCCAGCACCGTTCGGCTGTTCATCCACGTGCTGCTGCCGCTGCTGCTGCCCGGCATTCTCGCCGCGCTGCTGCTGGTGCTGGTGCGCACCATCGCGATGTTCGAGCTGACCTTCCTCACCGCCGGCCCGACGAGCCAGACGCTGGTCGTCGCGCTCTACTACGCGGTCTTCGCCGCCGGCGTGCGCGCCGTGCAGTCGATCGACGCCATGGCGGTCATCTACATGGTGACGACGCTGGTCTGGCTGCTCGATCGCGCTGCGCTTCGTCAACCCGACGCAGATCGTCACCCGCGCCAAGCAGGAGCCGGCGCATTGAGGCGCCTGTCCGACGCGACGCTCGGCGCGCTTCCGGACGACGTCGCGCGCCCGCGATACGACCGATCCGGGACGCGCATCGGCATCGTCCATCTCGGCATCGGCGCCTTCCATCGCGCGCACCAGGCCGTCTATGTCGACGACCGTCTCGCGGCGGGCGAAAGCGGCTGGGCGATTTGCGGCGCAAGTCTACGCTCGCCCGATACCGTTCGACGCGCTCTCCGCGCAGAACGGTCTCTACACCCTCGCCGTGCGCTCCGGCGCGGGCGAGGCGCTGCGCGTCGTCGGCGCCGTGCGCGCGCTCCTCGTCGCGCCGGCCGATCCTGAGGCCTTGTTGCAAAGGCTCGCCCATCCGGACGTGCGCATCGTCAGCCTTACCGTGACCGAGAAGGGCTATTGCCACGATCCGGCGACGGGCGCCCTGCGCGAGGACCATCCCGACATCGTCGCCGACCTTGCGCATCCGCGCGAGCCGCGCAGCGCGCCCGGCTTTCTCGTCGAGGCGCTGCGGCGGCGGCACGATACGGGCCTCGCGCCCTTCACGGTGCTCTGCTGCGACAACCTTCCTGCGAACGGCCATACCGTCGCGCAAGGTCGTCTCGCGCTTCGCCGAACTCGCGGGCGGCGACCTCGGCCGCTTCGTCGCCGACGAAGTGTCGTTCCCGTCGACGATGGTCGACCGCATCGTGCCGGCGACGACGGATGCGGACCGGACCGCGGTTTCGAGCCGCCTTGGCGTCGAGGACGCCTGGCCGGTGCTGGCCGAGCCGTTTTCGCAATGGGTAATCGAGGACCGCTTCGGGGCCGGCCGGCCGCGCTTCGAGGAGGCCGGCGCGGAGCTCGTCGCCGACGTCGCGCCCTACGAGTTGATGAAGCTGCGCCTGCTCAACGGCAGCCACTCGACTCTCGCCTATCTCGGCTATCTCGCCGGCTACGAGACGATCTCCGACGTCATGGGCGACGTCAATTTCGCGCGTCTCGTCGCGGCGCTGATGACTGAGGAGGTGGCGCCCACCCTGACGGTGCCGTCGGACGCGAACCTGCCGAACTACATGAGCGCGCTGCAGGAGCGCTTCCGCAACCCGGCGCTCAAGCACCGCACCTGGCAGATCGCCATGGACGGTTCGCAGAAGCTGCCGCAGCGCTTTTTGGGCACGATCCGCGACCTCCTCGCCACCGGCGCGCCGTTCCCGCGCCTCGCCCTCGGCGTCGCTGGCTGGATGCGCTACGTGACCGGCCGCGACGAGCACGGCCGGCCGATCGACGTGCGCGATCCCCTGGCCGCGCGGCTTAAGGCCGCCGCCGACGCCGCCGGTCCCGAGCCGGAGCGCCTCGCGCCCGCCCTCCTCGAAATCCGCGACATCTTCGGCGATCTCGGCGCCGACCCGCGCTTTTCCGGGCCCGTGACGGAGGCGCTGCGCGCGCTCTTCGAGAAGGGCGCGAAGCGCACGGTCGCCGAGCGCGCGTAGACTCCCCTTTCCCACACGGCTAGCGGATTCACACTTCGCGACCGCGGCTCCGCGCCGTCGAAAAGGAGCGCTTCCCGCCTCTCCCCGCCTGCGGGGAGAGGGCCGCCGGACCTCGGGTCTACCCGAGGTCCTTTTTTGGTGCGCAAGCCGGGAACACCCGGCTTGCGAAGGCGGCAAGCCGGCGCAGCAGGCGAGGGTGAGGGGGCGGCGACGAAAAGGGCGCCGCGGCACGGCAGGGCGCCTCTTCCGGCAGCGCCCCCTCGCCCCCGCTTCGCTTCGCTCCGCTCGTTCGGCCGAAGGCCGAACCCTCTCCCCGCAAGCGGGGAGAGGCGGAGCCGCGCCTCTTTCTGAGAGATGCGCATCTGCTAGGCTTGCGGGGAGAAGCGAAGGGCCGCGCCGCCCTTGACAGGGCCCGGCTTCTGCGTCCGTGCTTCACGCTGGGAGGAACGTGGCATGACGACACGCTGGGGACTGATCGGAGCGAGCGCTATCGCCCGCGAATACATGATCGACGCCCTGCGTGAGGCGGACGGGGAATTCGTCTCCGTGCTGTCGCGCGATGCGGAGCGCGGCGCGCGCTATGCGCAGGAGCACGGCATCGCGCGGCACTCGACCTCCCTCGAAGCGTTCCTTGCCGATCCGGAGATCGAGGCGGTCTACATCTCGACTACGAACGAGCTGCACAAGCCCCAGACTCTCGCCGCCGCGCGGGCGGGCAAGCACGTGCTCTGCGAAAAGCCGCTCGCGCTGATCGCTCGCGGATGCCCGCGCCATGGTCGACGCCTGCAAGCGCGCCGGCGTCGTGATGGGCACGAACCACCATCTGCGCAACGCCGGCACGCACCGCGCGATGCGCGAGGCGATCAAGGACGGTCGCATCGGCCGGCCGCTGTCGCCGCACGGGTGTTCCATGCCGTCCTATCTGCCGCCGCATCTGCAGGGCTGGCGCATCACACGGCCCGAGGCAGGCGGCGGCGTCGTGCTCGACATCACCGTGCACGATGCCGACACGCTGCGCTTCGTGCTCGACGACGAGCCGGTCGAGGTCGTCGCCGTCATCCAGTCCGCGCGGCATGGCGCAGGCGGGCATCGAGGACGGGGTCATGGCGGCACATGCGCTTCCGCTCCGGCCTCTCGCGCAGTTGCACGACGGCTTCACGACGAAATATGCCGGCACCGGCTTCGAGGTGCACGGCACCGAGGGCTCGCTGTTCGGGCGGAACGTGATGACCCAGAAGCCCGTCGGCGAGGTCGTCGCTGCGCAACGCCGACGGCGAGCGACGCTGCCGGTCGAGGGCGGCATCCTCTACGCGCGCTCGCTCCGCCGCCTTCCACGCCGCGATGCGCGGCGAGGGCACGCCGGCGGCGACGCGGCGAGGACGGCGTGCGCTCGCTCGCCGTCGGCGCTGGCCGTTCTGCGAAGCGGCGCGGACAGGCCGGCGGGTCGCCATCGATCACGGCCTCGGGAGCTGACGCGATGGCCTTTCCCCGCATCATCACCGCCGACGAGGCCGCCGCGCTCGATCCCGGACGGCGCTGTCGTCACCGTCTCCTCCTCGAGCGGCCTCGGCTGTCCGGACGCCGTGCTCGCCGCCATCGGCCGCCGCTTCGACGACGACCGGCGCATCCGCGCGACCTCACGACGCTGCATCCCATCGCCGCCGGCGACATGTGGGGCATCAAGGGCATCGACCACATCGCCAAGCCCGGCCTGCTCGCGCGCATCCTTGGCGGCTCCTATCCGTCGCGGCCCGTCGTCGCGCCGAGCCGCCGGTGATCTGGCAGATGATCGGCGAGCGACGCGATCCCCGCCTACAACATCCCCTCCGGCATCCTGTTCGACATGCACCGCGAGGCGGCGGCGAAGCGGCCGGGCGTGCTGACCAAGGTCGGCCTCGACACCTTCGTCGATCCCGACCGCGAGGGCTGCGCCATGAACGCCGCGCGCCGCCGCGGAGCCGATCGTCGAGCAAGGTCGAATTCGCCGGCGACACCTGGCTCTTCTTCCCGACGATCGTGCCGCAGGTCGCGATCATCCGCGCCACGACCGCGGACGAGCGCGGCAACCTCACCTACGAGCACGAGGGCGGCTATCTCGGCCCGCTCGACCAGGCCCTCGCGGTCCGCAACAATGGCGGCATCGTCATCGCGCAGGTGAAGCGCCTCGCCAAGAGCGGCACGCTGAAGCCGCAGCACGTGCTTCGTGCCGGGCATTCTGGTCGACGCCATCGTCGTCGCGCCCGAGCAGATGCAGACGACGCAGACCGTCTACGACCCGGCGATCTCCGGCGAGGTGTTCCGGCCGCTGTCGAGTCTTCTCGCCTCGCCGAGTTCGGCGTCCGGCAAGGTGATCGCGCCGCCGCGTCGCGCAGGAGCTGCAGCGATGGCGACGCCGTCAATATCGGCTTCGGCATCTCGGCCAACGTGCCGCGCATCCTCATCGAGGAGGGCCGGCACGGCGACGTGACCTGGGTCATCGAGCAGGGCGCCGTCGGCGGCGTGCCGCTCCTCGACTTCCAGTTCGGCTGCGCCGTCGAATGCCGAGGCGATCGTGCCCTCGCCCTACCAGTTCACCTATTTCCAGGGCGGCGGCTTCGACGCCTCGCTGCTTTCCTTCCTGCAGATCGACCGGGACGGCTGCGTCAACGTCTCCAAGCTCGGCGTGCGGCCGCACGTCACGGCCGGCGCGGGCGGCTTCGTCGACATCACGGCGCAGGCGAGGAAGATCGTCTTCTCCGGCTTCTTCAGCGCCGGCGCGAGCCTCGTCGATCGAGGATGGGCGGCTCGCGATCGCGCGCGAGGGCAAGGTCATGAAGCTCGTCGAGACGGTCGAGCACGTCTCCTTCTCCGGCCGCCGCGCCGATCGCGCAGGGCCAGGACATCACCTATGTCACCGAGCGCTGCGTGATGGAGCTTGACGCCGGACGGCGTCGAGCGTCACCGAGATCGCGCCCGGCGTCGATCTCGAGCGCGACATTCTCGATCAGGCCGAGTTCCCGCTCCTCGTGCGCGACGAGCCCCGGACGATGGACGCCGGCGCTGTTCCGCCGGAACCGATCGGCCTCGATGCTCGGAGGCGCCAAGGCTGAGGGCGAATCGATGATCCCGGGCGTCGCCACGGAGACGCTCTTCGCGGAGGGCGAAGTGCGGCTGTTCCGGAGCGGCCATCTCGCGACGCTGAACCTCGCCGGCCGGAGAAGCTCAACGCGCTGACGCGGGCGATGCTCGCCGGCCTCGCCGAGGCCGCGGACGCGATCGAGGCGGAACGCGACATCCGCGCCGTCATCCTGACCGCGGCGAGGGCAACGGCCTTCTGCGCCGGCGCCGACATCCTGGCCTGGTCGGCCCTCGACCCCTCGACATGTGGCGGATGCTGGATCCGCGAGGGGCATCGGGTCTTCGATCGCGCTTGCACGCCTGCGCCAGCCGCTGATCGCTGTCCTCAACGGCCAGGCGCTCGGCGGCGGGCTCGAGCTCGCCGATGACCGCCGATCTGCGCATCGTCGAGGCGCAGGCGAAGCTCGGCCTGCCCGAGGCGAAGATCGGCGCCGTCCCGGGCTGGTCGGGGACGCAGCGCCTCGTTCGCCGCGCCGGGCCGCAGGCGGCAAAGCGCCTCGCCCTTCTCGGCGAGATCGATCTCCGCCGAGGCGGCGCTTCCGCTTGGCCTTGCGGACGAGATGTGCCCGACCGGCGAGTGGGCTCAACCGCGCCCAGGACATCGCTCGCGCCATCGCCGCCCGGGCGCCGGTCTCGGTGCAGCTCGCCAAGCAACTCGATCAACGCCGCCGAGGGCGAGGAGAGCGCCGTCGCCCTCGAGGCCGTCGCCGGCGCGCTCGCCGCCGACGACCGAGGACGGGCGCGAGGGTGCCGCGAGCTTCCGCGAGAAGCGAGCGCCGCGACTACCGGAACCGGTGACGGTGTGACGTCCCTCGAAAATGAGGCGGGACGGCTTTGCTCCGCGCCGCTTTGCGGCGTACCGTCACCGTCGCGGCGGCCGGACCCGCACCTCGCTACGGCGTCGGGAAAGGCCGCGATCCGGCTTCGCCGGGGCGAAGGCGAAGATCACACTGTCGGCAAGGGCAAGAGTCCCTTCGCAGTCTCTGGGAGGAGAAGGTCATGAGGGTGAAATCGGTTCTTTTGGCGAGCGTCTTCGCCGCCGCTGCGGTCGCGACCACCGGCGCCCGGGCGCAGGTGAAGGAAGTCGAGATGGTCCACTGGTGGACCTCCGGCGGCGAGGCCGCGGCGCTCAACGTGCTCAAGGAGCAATCTCGCAGAAGGAGGGCTATGCCTGGAAGGACGTCCCGATCGCCGGCGGCGGCGGCGACGCAGGCGATGACGGCGCTCACGGCGCATGGTCACCGCCGGCAACTATCCCGACCGCCGTCGCAGATGCTCGGCTTCGACAGTCCTCGACTAGGCCGAGCAGGGCGTGCTCGGGCGACCTCACCGACGATCGCCAAGAAGGAAGGCTGGGACAAGGTCGTGCCGGCGCCGCTGCAGAAGTTCTCGAAGTATAACGGCAAGTGGATCGCCGCGCCGGTCAACGTCCACTCGTCGAACTGGATCTGGGTCAACAAGGCCGTCATGGACAAGATCGGCGGCAAGCCGCCGAAGACCTTGGACGAGCTGATCGTCGTGCTCGACAAGGCCAAGGCGGCCGGCGTCATCCCGCTCGCCCACGGCGGCCAGGACTGGCAGGAAGCGACGATGTTCGACTCCGTCGTGCTCATCGACCGGCGGCGCCGACTTCTACAAGAAGGCGATGAACGACCTCGACCAGGCGGCGCTTACCTCCGCCGACGATGAAGACGGTCGTTCGAGCAACCTGGCGAAGCTGCGCAGGCCTATGTCGACCCGAACTTCTCGGGCCGCGACTGGAACCTCGCCACGGCGATGGTGATCAAGGGCGACGCGCTGGTGCAGGTCATGGGCGACTGGGCCAAGGGCGAGTTCGTCGCCGCCGAGCAAGAAGCCGGGCACAGGACTTCCTCTGCTTCCGCTTCCCCGGCACGCGAGGGCAACGTGATCTACAACTCCGACATGTTCGGCATGTTCAAGGTCGCGGCGGACCGCCAGGCGGCGCAGATCGCGCTCGCCACGGCGACGCTGGATCCAAGAGCTTCCAGTCGGCCTTCAACGTCGTCAAGGGCTCGGTTCCGGCCCGCACCGACGTGCCGGACACCGCCTTCGACGCCTGCGGCAAGAAGGGCATCGCCGACCTCAAGGACGCGAGCGAGAAGGGCACGCTGTTCGGCTCGCTGGCCCAGGGCTACGGCGCACCGCCGGCGGTCGAAGAACGCCTATATACGACGTCGTGACGCAAGTTCGTTCAACGGCCAGATCAAGACCTCGGACCAGGCGGTCGAAGGAGCTCGCCACGGCGATCAACGAGCGCGAAGTAAGGCGACCGAGCCGTGCGCGGGGCTCCGCCCGCGCCCGTGCGGCGCGGGCGGACGGACCGCCGCAGGAGGAGATCGTGCCATGACGTCCACGGCCGCGACCGATCGAAGTCGCGCCGGCGCCGCGCGCCGAGGCCGGCACGGCGCGCCGGCTTGCGCAAGGATGCGCTGCCGAAGCTCGTGCTCGCGCCGTCGCTTCGCGGTCGTCCTCCTCTTCGTCTACGGCTTCATCCTGTGGACGATCTATCTCTCCTTCACGCACTCGCAAGACTCCTGCCGGTCTACGAGCTCGCCGGCTTCGACGCCTATGAGCGGCTCTGTGGTCGCAGCCGACCTGCGTCGACTGGCACATCTCGATCACCAATCTCGGCATCTTCGGCGTCGCTCTATATCGGCATCTGCATCGCGCTCGGCCTGCTCATCGCGATCCTGCTCGACCAGAAGATCCGCGGCGAGGGCGTGCTGCGGCCGATCTATCTCTACCCGATGGCGCTCTCCTTCATCGTCACCGGCATCGGCCTGGAAGTGGTTCCTCAATCCCGGCCTCGGCCTCGAGCAAGACGATGCACGAATGGGGCTGCGACGAGCTTCAAGTTCGACTGGATCATCAACCCGGACATGGCGATCTACACCGTCGTCATCGCCGGCGTCTGGCAGGCGTCGGGCTTCGTGCATGGCGATGTTCCTCGCCGGGCTGCGCGGCATCGACGGCGAGATCATGAAGGCGGCGCAGATCGACGGCGCAACGCACGCTGCAGCTCTACCGCCGCATCGTCATCCCGATGCTGCGGCCGGTCTTCCTGTCGGCCTTCATCGTGCTCGCGCACATGGCGATCAAGTCCTACGACCTCGTCGTCGCGCTGACCGGCGGCGGGCCCGGCGGCGTCGACCGAGCTGCCCTCGAACTTCATGTACGAGTACACCTTCACGCGCAACCAGATGGCGGTCGGCTCGGCGAGCGCGGTGATCATGCTGATGACGATCTGCGCCATCATCGTGCCCTATCTCTATTCCGAGCTGCGGGAGAAGAACGCGATGAGCGCCGCGGCCGCCGCGTCGGGTCCCGCCGGCTCGTCTCTGACGACGACCGCATCGTCATCTACGGCCTGCTCCTGCTCTTCGCGGCCTTCTACCTGCTGCCGCTCTTCGTGATGCTGGTCACCTCGTTCAAGACGCATGGACGAGATCCAGCGACGGCAACATGCTGGCGCTGCCGCGCGCCCCGACCTTCGAGCCCTGGCTCGACGGCCTGGGGCGACGGCCTGCGTCGGGCTCACCTGCGCGGGCATCAAGGGCTATTTCTGGAACTCGATCAAGATGGTGGTGCCCGCCGTCGCGATCTCGACGCTGCTCGGCGCGCTCAACGGCTACGTGCTGACGAAGTGGCGCTTCCCCGGCCACAAGCTGGTTTTCGGGCTGATGCTGTTCGCCTGCTTCATCCCGTTCCAGGCGGTGCTGATCCCGATGGCGACGATCTGGCACTCGGCCGTTCGGCATCGCTCGGCACTCGGCCGACACTTCGGCATCCGACCGGAACCTCGTCCTCGTCCACGTCGTCTACGGCCTCGGCTTCACGACGCTGTTCTTCCGCAACTACTACGAGGCGTTCCCGACCGAACTGATCAAGGCCGCGCAGATCGACGGCGCGAGCTTCTTCCAGATCTTCCGCCGCATCCTGCTGCCGAACTCGGTGCCGATCATCGTCGTGACCGTGATCTACCAGTTCACCAACATCTGGAACGACTTTCTCTTCGGCGCCTCCTTCGCCGACCGGCGACAACGATGCCGATGACGGTGGCGCTGAACAACGTCGTCAACACCTCGACCGGCGTGCGTCGAATACAACGTCAACATGGCCGCCGCGATGATCGCCGCCCTGCCGACGCTCCTCGTCTACGTCGTCGCCGGACGCTACTTCGTGCGCGGCCTGATGGCCGGCGCGGTCAAAGGATGACGCCATGGCCTTCCTCGAAATCGCCGGCCTGCGCAAGCGCTTCGGCAGCGTCGAGATCCTGAAGGGGATCGACCTCACCCTCGACAAGGGCGGCTTCCTGGTCCTCGTCGGCCCGTCCGGCTGCGGCAAGTCGACGCTGCTCAACACCATCGCCGGGCTCGAGACGATCACCGCCGGGCGAGATCCGCATCGACGGCGAGGTCGATCAACGACCTGCATCCCTCGAAGCGCGACATCGCCATGGTGTTCCAGTCCTACGCGCTCTACCCGAACATGACCGTGGCGCAGAACATCGCCTTCGGCATGGAGATGCGCGGCGTGCCGAAGGAGGAGCGCGAGAAGGCGGTCGGCGGCGTCGCCAAGATGCTGCAGATCGAGCCATCTTCTGAAGCGGCAACCCGAGCCAGCTCTCCGGCGGCCAGCGCCAGCGCGTCGCCATGGGCCGGGCGCTCGTGCGCAATCCGCGCGTCTTCCTGTTCGACGAGCCGCTCTCGAACCTCGACGCCAAGCTGCGCGTCGACATGCGCACCGAGATCAAGCGCCTGCACCAGAAGACCGGCACCACCATCGTCTACGTCACGCACGACCAGATCGAGGCGATGACGCTGGCGACCAAGATCGCCGTGCTGAAGGACGGCGAGGTGCAGCAGGTCGGCACGCCGGCGGAGATCTACAACCGGCCGGCCAACCTCTTCGTCGCCGACTTCATGGGCTCGCCCGCCATGAACCTGATCCGGGCGAAGGTGGCGAACGGCGGCGCGCGCAAGGCGCTCGCCCTCGCGCGGCGCGGATGCCGAGCCGATCATGCTGCCCGCTCTCGGACGATCTCGCCGCGGCGGCGAAGAGCGCCGACGAGGTCATCCTCGGCATCCGCCCGGAGGCGATCACCGACCGCGACGGCGCCGACCGCAAGGCGAAGGCCGTCGAGATCGCTCGATTGCCAGGTCGAGGTCGTCGAGCCCGCCGGCTCGGACACCTTCGTCGTCACGCATCTTCGCGGCAAGGAGGTCATCGCGCGCATGCGCGCCGATGCCGACGTGCAGGCCGGGCCAGACGCATGCCCGTTCGCCTTCAACCTCGACAAGGCCGTTCTGTTCGATCCCGCGACCGGCCGCCGCCTCGGAGCATGACATGCGGGCGCCCGACATCCTCATCGTCGGCTCGGGCATGGGCGGCGCGACCCTCGCCTACGGGCTGAAGGATTGCGGCCTCAAGGTGCAGGTGATCGAGCGCGGCAGCTTCCTGCCGCGGGAGAAGGAGAACGCCTCCGTCGACGAGGTCTTCCACAAGAAGCGCTACCGATCCGTCGACGTCTGGACGGACGGGGGCGGCCGGCGCTTCAATCCCGGCATTCACTACTATGTCGGCGGAAACACCAAGGTCTACGGCGCCGCGATGATGCGCCTGCGCGCCCGCGACTTCGAGGCGGTCGACCATGCCGACGGCGTCTCGCCGGCCTGGCCTCTGCGCTATGCCGAGATCGAGCCCTCCTATGCCCGCGCCGAAGCGATGATGGGCGTGCGCGGCGAGACCGGGACGGATCCGACGGAGCCGCCTCATTCGAGGCCCTATCCGCATCTCGCCATCCCGCACGACCCGCCGATCGCGAGGCTCGTCGCCAGTCTGAAGCGCGAAGGGCTGAACCCTTTTCCGCTGCCGGTCTCGATCCAGCAGGGCGACGGCGGCGGCTGCATCCGCTGCTGTACCTGTGACGGCTTCCCCTGTCCGTTCGATGCCAAGGGCGACGCCGAGAACCGCTGCCTGCGGCCGGCCCTGCTCGGCGGCAACGTCACCCTCGAGACCGGCGTCAAGGCGCTGCGCCTCATCGCCTCGCCGGACGGCCGCCGCGTCGACGGCGTCGAGGTCGAGACGCGGCGGCAGCGTGAAATCCGGCGGGCGCCGATCGTCGTGCTCGCGGCCGGCGCCATTCATTCGGCGGCGCTGCTGCTGCGCTCCGCCGGCGGCATTCATCGCGCCGGCCTCGCCAACGGCTCCGGCCTCGTCGGCCGGAACTACATGGCCCACAATCCGACTGCCGTGATGGCCGTCGGCGCGCGACCGACCGAGGTCACGTACCAGAAGACGTTCGCCGTCAACGATTTCTATTTCGGCATGCCGGGCTACCGCAAGCCGATGGGCAATCTGCAGATGCTCGGCAAGCTCCAGGCCGGCATGCTCACGGCGGCGATGCCGTTCGTCCCGCGCACCGCCATGACCGCCTTGTCGCGGCGCTCGATCGACTGGTACGTGATGTCGGAGGACCTGCCCGATCCGGAGAACCGCGTCGTCCTCGACGGCGAGCACGATCCGCCTGATCTATCGCCGCAACAATTTCGCGCCGCACCGGCGCCTCGTGCGCGAGATCGCGCGCATCATGCGCCGGCTCGGCTCGCCGCTGATCCTGACGAAATGGCTCGACCTGCAGACGACCTCGCATCAATGCGGCACGATCCGCTTCGGCACGGACCCCGCGACATCCGTGCTCGACCCGTTCTGCAAGGCCTGGGACCTGGAAAATCTCTACGTCGTCGACGGCGGCTTCTTTCCCTCGTCCGCTGCCGTGAACCCGGCGCTCACCATCGCAGCGCAGGCCCTGCGGGTGGCGGACCATCGATCGCGCGGCACGGCATTGCGCGGCCCGCCGAGGTGAGGGCGTGAGCGAGCGTCCCGTCGCCCTCGTCACCGGCGCCGCCCGCGGCATCGGGCGCGCCGCCGCCGAGGCGCTGGCGCGCGAGGGCTACGACCTCGCACTCTTCGACCTCGAATCCACGGAGGAGACGGCGACGGCCTGCGGCGAGCACGGCGCCGAAATCCTGGAGCTCGAATGCGACCTCGCCCGGATCGAGGAGCATGCGGCGACGGTCCGCGCGGTCGCCCAGCTCTTCGGCCGGCTCGACTGCCTCGTCAACAATGCCGGCATCGGTGCGCCGGTCCGCGGCGATCTCCTCGACCTCAAGCCGGAGAATTTCGACCGGGTTCTTTCGGTCAACCTGCGCGGCACCGTGTTCCTCACTCAGCAGGCTGCGCGCCTGATGATCTCGCGGCCGGTGCCGCATGCCGCGCGCCATCGTCACCATCACCTCCGTCAGCGCCGAGGTGGCCAGTCCCGAGCGCGCCGATTACTGCGTCTCCAAGGCGGGCCTGTCGATGTGGCTGAAGGCGCTCGCGGTGCGGCTCGCCCCCGAGCGGATCGGCGTCTTCGAGGTCCGCCCCGGCATCATCCGGACCGACATGACCGCCGCGGTCGCGGCCCGCTACGATGCGCTGCATCGCGGACGGCCTCGTGCCCGCGCGCCGCTGGGGCGAAGCGGAGGACGTGGCGCAGGCCGATCGTCGCGCTGGCGCGTCCGGAGCCTCGCCTTCGCGACGGGCAGCATCATCAACGTCGACGGCGCGCTCGCCGTGCCGCGCTTCTGAGGCCGGCCATGGCGACCGGCGTCGTGGATTACGTCATCGCCGGCGGCGGCTCCGCAGGCTGCGTGCTGGCGCGGCGGCTGTCCGAGGATCCGGACGTCAGCGTGCTGCTGATCGAGGCCGGGCGCGGGACCGGCATCCGCTCATCCACATGCCCGCGGGCTTCGCCAAGATGACGAAGGGCATGGCGAGCTGGGGCTGGTCGACCGTGCCGCAGAAGCATCTCGGCGACCGCGTGCTGCGCTTCACGCAGGCGAAGGTCCTCGGCGGCGGCTCCTCGATCAACGCGCAGATTTACACGCGCGGCGGGCCGCTCGACTACGACGGCTGGGCCGAGCGTCGACGGCTGCCCGGGCTGGAGCTATCGCGACGTGCTGCCCTATTTCCAGCGCGCCGAGGACAACCAGCGCTTCAGCGACGCCTATCACGGCACCGGCGGCCCGCTCGCTGTCTCGATGCCGACCTATACGCTGCCGATCTGCGATGCGTTCCTGCGCGCCGCGCAGGAGCTCGGCATCCCCTACAATCACGATTTCAACGGCGCCCGGCAGGAGGGCGTCGGCTTCTACCAGCTCACGCAGCGCGCGGCGCGGCGCTCTTCGGCCTCCGTCGCCTATCTCGACCCGGTGCGCAGCCGGCCGAACCTGACGATCCGCACCGGCGCGGTGGCGACCCGCGTCCTCGTCGAGAACGGCCGCGCCGTCGGCCTCGACTATCTCGACGGCGCCGGCGCGGCGCGCGTCCGCTGCGCGCGCGACGTCATCGTCACCGCCGGCGCCTTCGGCTCGCCGAAACTCCTCCTGCAATCCGGCATCGGCCCGGCGGATCATCTGCGCGCCGTCGGCATCCCGCTCGTGCACGATTTGCCCGGCGTCGGCGAGAACCTCCAGGATCATCTCGATCTCTTCGCGATCTGCGAATGCACCGGCGACCACACCTACGACAATTACGCGCGGCTGCACCGTTCGCTCTGGGCCGGGCTGCAATATGCCCTGTTCCGGACGGGCCCGGTCGCTTCGAGCCTCTTCGAGACCGGCGGCTTCTGGTACGTCGACCCGGCGGCGCCCTCGCCCGACGTCCAGTTCCATCTCGGCCTCGGCTCCGGCATCGAGGCGGGGGTCGAGAAGCTGCGCAATCCGGGCGTGACGCTGAACTCGGCCTATCTGCGTCCGCGCTCCCGCGGCACGTTGCGCCTCGCGAGCGCCGACCCGCGCGCCGCGCCGCTGATCGATCCGAACTATTTTTCCGATCCGCACGACCGGCGCCTGGCGATCGCGGGCCTGCGCATCGCCCGCGACATCCTGCGCCAGAAGGCGCTCGCGCCCTTCATCGAGGCCGAGCGCCTGCCGGGACCGGGCGCGGTGACGGATGAGGATCTGTTCGCCTACGCCTGCCGCACGGCGAAGACCGACCACCACCCGGTCGGCACCTGCCGGATGGGCCGCGACGCGATGGCCGTCGTCGATCCGGAGACGCTGGCCGTGCACGGCCTCGAGGGCCTCCGGGTCTGCGATTCCTCGACCATGCCGCGGCTCGTCTCGTCGAACACCAACGCACCGACGATCATGATCGGCGAGAAGGCCGCAGACGCGATCCGCGGCCTGCCGCCGCTGGCGGGAAGAAATGCCGATGCGGCATGAGGAGGCGCGGCTCTCCTCTCCCGAACGGGCGAGCGTATGCACACATCTCGGCGAAGGAGCGCCTCACTCCGCCGCGGCGCGGGGGCGGGCGGCGGCGATCGCCGCGAAGACGCGCTCCGGCGTTGCCGGCATGTCGATGTCGCGGACGCCGCAGCCGCGGTCGAGGGCGTCGACGACGGCGTTCATTACCGCCGGGCAGGAGCCGATCGAGCCCGCCTCGCCGGCGCCCTTGATGCCGAGGGGATTCGTGGTCGACGGCACGTTGCGCGTCTCGAAGCGGAAGAACGGAACGTCGTGCGCGCGTGGCAGGCAGTAATCCATCAGGCTCGCCGTGACGAGCTGCCCGTCCGCGTCGTAGACCGTGCGTTCGAGCAACGCCTGGCCGATGCCCTGCACGACGCCGCCATGCACCTGTCCGGCGAGCAGAAGCGGGTTCACGGCGATGCCGAAATCGTCGCAGATCGTATAGCGCTCGACCGAGACCACACCCGTCTCGGGATCGATCTCGACCTCGGCGATGTGCGTCCCGTTCGGATAGGTGGCGTTTGGCGGTACGAAGTCGCCCTCGCCCTTGAGCTTGTCCTCGCTCGCCTGCGGCAGGGCGGCGAGATCGCTGAAGGCGATGTGCCGATCGGTGCCGGCGATGCGCACGGTGCCATCGGCGATCTCGAGATCGTTGACGCCCGCCTCGAGATGATCGGCGGCGAGCTCCTTCAGCTTCCGCGCGAGATTCTCCGAGGCCTTGTAGACCGAGACGCCGCCGACCGGGATCGAGCGCGAGCCGCCAGTGCCGTTCCCGGTCGCGACCCGGGCCGTGTCGCCCTGCACGACGCGGATCTTGTCGAGGGGCAAATCGAGATGCTGCGAAGCGAACTGGGCATAGGCGGTGGCATGGCCCTGGCCGTTCGACTGCGTGCCGGAATAGACCGTCGCCGTGCCGTCCTTCTCGAGCTGCACGACGACGTCCTCGCCCTCGCCCCAGGCGGTGCACTCGATGTAGGTGGCGAGCCCGATGCCGCGGAAGCGGCCGGCGCCGGCCGCCTGCTTCTGGCGGCCCTCGAAGCCGGTCCAATCGGCGAATTCGAGCCCCTTCGTCATATGGCCGTCGAAATCGCCCGTGTCGTAGGTGCGATCGCCGATCGGCGTCGTGTAGGGCATCTCCGAGGCCTTGATGAAGTTGCGGCGGCGGATCTCCGCCTGCCCGAGCCCGGTCTCGCGGCCGACCCGGTCGACGAGACGCTCAAGGAGGTAGGCGGCCTCCGGGCGGCCGGCGCCGCGATAGGCGTCGACCGGCACGGTGTTCGTGTAGACGCCGCGCACGCGCACGAAGACGAGCGGCGTCCGATAGACCCCGGTCATCATGGTGCCGCCGAGGTACGGGATGTAGGGCCCGAACTGCGACAGGTAGGCGCCGAGATTGCCCAGAATGTCGAAGCGCATCGCCAGGAAGCGGTTCTCGCCGTCGAGCGCAACCTCGCCGACCGAGACGTTGTCGCGCCCCTGCGCATCGCCCTGAAAATGGTCGCCGCGGTCGGCGACCCATTTCACGGGCCCGTTCAGGCGCCGAGCGGCTTCCGCGGCGAGCGGGTATTCGCGGTACATGAAGCTCTTCGTGCCAAAGCCGCCGCCGACGTCGCCGGTGATGACGCGCACCTTCTCCGGCGCCACCTTCAGGATCTTTTCCGACAGCGTGTCGCGCAGGCTGTGCACGCCCTGGCTCGAGGTCGTGATCGTGAAGCTCTCGGTCTTCGCATCGAATTCGGCGACGACGCCGCGGGTCTCCATGAAGTTCGAGATCAGGCGGTTGTTCTCGACGGTGAGCGAGACGACCCGCTTCGCCTTTGCGAAGGCGGCATCGACGGCGGCCTTGTCGCCCATGGTCGTATCGTACGCGACGTTGCCCGCGGCCTCGCTCCAGACCTTGGCGGCGCCGGGCGCCACCGCGGCGCGGACGTCGCAGATCGCCGGCAGGATCTCGTAGTCGACCGGGATCGCCTCGGCGGCGTCGCGGGCCTGCGCCAGGGTTTCGGCGACGACGAAGGCGACCGCATCGCCGACATGCTTGGCGACGTCCTTTGCGAGAACCGGGATGTCCGCCACGTGGCCCGGCGAGCCGTCCCCGTTCGGCATCGGCGCGAGGCAAGGCACGTCGCCGAGATGGGCGATGTCGCCGGCGGTGAGGATAAGGCGCACGCCGGGGAGAGCCCGCGCGGCCTGAAGCGTCGCCGATCGTGAAGCGGGCATGGGCGTGCGGGCTGCGCAGCACGAAGGCCGAAAGGCAGTTTTCCGGCCGATAATCGTCCGTATAGCGACCGCCGCCGGTGAGGAGACGCTGGTCTTCGACGCGGCGCAGGGCCTGGCCGATTCCGAACTTGGCAACGTTCATCGTGGTCTCCGGTAGGCGATCAGAGGGGTGGCGAGGGACGGTCGTCCCGAAGCGGAGCAGCCCGGCGGGCCGGGGGCCGGGCCGGGTTTCGAGTTGATCCTACCGTAAATTTCAGGACCACCCTCCGGCAAGAGCCTCTTGCGGGCAACGGGAGGCCGGTGAAAGATGGCCCACCCGACGCACGACCCACGCCAGGTCCGTCAAGAGGCGTCGCGGACCCGGCCGGCGCTCGCCGTGCGAGGAGGTGTAGAGCCGCTTTGAAGATCCCGTCACGTCCACGGGACGGCTCGTCCCGGGCTTTCACCCCGGCCGCCACCGCAATCACAACGACGAGAGCCGTCGCTCTCAATGGGAGGAAACCATGAACAGACGTGAATTGCTGTCCCTGATGGGTGTCACCGCCGCCGGCCTCGGCCTGCCGCGCCTCGCCGCCGCGCAGGCGCAGAAGGAGATGGTCATGGTCGTCAAGATCGCCGGCATCCCGTGGTTCAACGCGCTCGAGAAGGGCGTCAAGAAGGGCGGCAAGGACTTCGAGATCGACGCCTCGATGGTCGGCCCGGCCAACGTCGATCCGGCCCAGCAGGTCAAGCTGCTCGAGGACCTGATCGCCAAGAAGGTCGACGTCATCGGCCTCGTGCCGCTCGACGTCAAGGTCTGCGAGCCGGTGCTGAAGCGCGCCCAGGCCGCCGGCATCAAGGTCATCACCCATGAGGGCCCGGAGCAGGAAGGCCGCGACTGGAACGTCGAGCTGATCGATTCGGTGAAGTTCGGCGAGGTCCAGATGCAGCGCCTCGCCCAGGAGATGGGCGAGGAAGGCGACTACGTCGTCTATGTCGGCACGCTGACGACGCCGCTCCACAACAAGTGGGCCGACGCCGCGATCGCCTACCAGAAGGAGCACTATCCGAAGATGAAGCTCGTCGCCGACCGCTTCCCCGGCGCCGACGAGATCGACACCGCGCTACAAGACCACGCTCGACGTGATCAAGGCCTATCCGAACCTCAAGGGCATCCTCGGCTTCGGCTCGAACGGCCCGATCGGCGCCGGCAACGCGGTGCGCGAAAAGCGCCTCGGCAAGAAGATCGCCGTCGTCGGCACGGTGCTGCCGTCGCAGGCGAAGCCGCTGATCATGGACGGCATCGATCCGCGAAGGCTTCCTCTGGAACCCGACCGATGCCGGCTACGCCATGGTCGCGGTCGCCAAGCTCGTCCTCGACGGCAAGGAGATCAAGGACGGCATCGAGATCCCCGGCCTCGGCAAGGCCTCGGTCGACGTCGCCAGACAAGCGGATCAAGGTCGACAAGATCATGCGAGATCAACAAGGACACGGTCGACGGCCTGATCGCCCAGGGCCTCTGATCCGGATCAGCGCGGCCGGCATCCGGGCGCCCTCGCCCGGATACGCACGGCCCGTTCCCGTGCCGGAGCCGACGTCGGCGATGGCCGTTCCTCGAACTCACGCCACATCTCCAAGACGTTTCGGCGGCGTTCGACGCGCTCCTCGACGTCGACCTCGTCCTCGAGGCGGGCGAGGTCCATTGCCTCGTCGGCGAGAACGGCTCCGGCAAGTCGACGCTGATCAAGATCATCTCCGGCGTGCAGCCGCCGGAGCCGGGCGGCGCGCATCGTCATCGAGGGACGCGAGCATCGCGCACCTGACGCCGGTGCAGAGCACGCGCCTCGGCATCCAGGTCATCTACCAGGACCTCTCGCTCTTCCCCAATCTGACCGTCGCCGAGAACATCGCCGTCGGCCGGCCATCTCGGCGGCGTCCGCGCCTGGTCGACTGGCGCACGATCGCGCGCGACCGCCGAGGCCGCGATGGCGCGCATCGGCGTCACCCTCGACCCCGACGCCAAGGTCGCGGATCTCTCGATCGCCAACCGCCAGCTCGTCGCGATCTGCCGCGCCATGGCGGCCGACGCCCGGCTCGTCATCATGGACGAGCCGACCGCCTCGCTCACCCGCCACGAGGTCGACGCGCTCCTCGCGCCTCGTCGCGCGACCTCAAGGCGAAGGGCATCGCCATCGTCTTCGTCTCGCCACCGGCTCGACGAGGTGCATCGAGGTCGCCGAGCGCGTCACGGTGCTGCGCGACGGCCGCAAGGTCGGCACCTTCGACGCCGCGCGAGATGGACGACAAGCAAGCTCGCCATCGCTGATGACCGGCAAGGACTTCGCCTACGACCTCAAGGACGTCGAGCTTCGGCAGGCGCGAGACCGTGCTCGTCGGTCGCGCGATCTGACGCGCACGGGCGAGTACGAGGACGTGAGCTTCGAGGTCCATGCCGGCGAGATCCTCGGCATCACCGGCCTGCTCGGCTCGGGCCGCACCGAGCTCGCGCTCTCGCTCTTCGGCATGAACCGGCCCGATTCGGGCGACGATCCGCATCGACGGCAAGCCGCTCGCGCTCGCAGACCAATCCGCGAGGCGATCGAGCAACGGCATCGCCTACGTGTCCGAGGACCGCCTGACCCTCGGCCTCGTGCTCGAGCAGCCGATCGCCTCGAACATCGTCGTCACCATCCTCGACAAGCTCGCCGGGCGCGCTCGGCCTGATCCGAGACGTCGCGCCGCGCGACGCGGTCGCGGCAAGTGGATCGACGACCTCGCGATCAAGGCGCTCCAATCCCGAGAACGCCGGTGAAGACGCTGTCCGGCGGCAACCAGCAGCGCGTCGTCCTCGCCAAGTGGATGGCGACGCAAGCCGCAGCTCCTCATCCTCGACAGCCCGACCGTCGGCGTCGACATCAGCGCCAAGGACGGCATCTACGAGATCGTCAGGCGGCTCGCCGGCGACGGGCGTCGCGGTGATCCTGATCTCCGACGAGATTCCCGAGGTGCTCTATCACACGCCACCGCGTCCTGGTGATGCGCGAGGGCCGCATCACCGGCGAATTCTGCCGCACCGAGACCTCGGAGGCCGAGCTGAAGGCGGCGGTCAATGCGTGAGCGCTTGCGCCGCCTTCCGGCGCAGCCACGAGTTCTGGCTCCTCGCTGCGTCGATCCTCGCTGCTCGTCCTCGCGCTGTCGCTCGCCACCGACAGCTTCCTCACGCTGCAGAACCTGTTCGATCTCCTCACCTCCAACGCCTTCGTCGGCATCCTCGCGCGCCGGGCTTCTGGTCGTGCTCGTCGCCGGCGGCATCGACATCTCGTTCACGGCGACCGCCTCGGTCGCGCAATATGTCGCGCATGACGCTCGCGCATACACCTATGGCCTCGACTGGTTCGGCGTCTTCGCGCATCGCCGGCGGCGTCGGCATCGCTCTGCGGCCTGATCAATGCGGTCTTCATCAGCGGCTGCGCATCTCGTCAGCATCATCGTCACCATCGCGACGCTGAACATCTTCTACGGCCTGCTGATCTTCTTCACCGGCGGGCAAGCTACATCTACTCGCTGCCCGACTGGTTCTCGCGACGGCATCTGGTGGTTCGAGTACGTCGACGCCGACCAGGTCCCCTATGCGCTCAATCTCCAGATCCTCATCCTCGTGCTCGTCTTCGCTGCCGACCTGGCTGCTGCTCAACCGCACCAACATCGGCCGCCAGATCTACGCGCTCGGCGGCAATCGCGACGCCGCGCAGCGGCTCGGCTTCGACGTCTTCCGCCTCAACCTCTTCGTCTACGGCTACATGGGCTTCATCGCCGGCATCGCCTCGCTCGTGCAGGCGCAGCTCGCGCAGTCGGTGACGCCGACGGTGCTCGTCGGCAAGGAGCTCGACGTGCTCGCCGCCGTCGTCCTCGGCGGCGCCAGCCTCACGGGCGGCGTCGGCACCGTGCTCGGCACCATTCTCGGCGCTGACGCTTCTCGCGGTCATGCAGAACGGGCTCGTGCTGCTCGGCGTCTCGTCCTACTGGTCGCAGTTCTTCGTCGGGCTCGTCATCCTCGTCTCGGTGTCGCTCACCGCGCTGGTCCGATGCGCCGCCGCCGCGCCGCGAAGGCGATCAGTCGAGGCATGACCGCGCGATGAGCGCCGCAACATCGAGCCGTCGCCGCGGCGCCGCCTGCTGTCGCGCTTCGTGCGCGGCGGCGCCGTACCGACGCTGTCGCTCGCTCCTGCTCGCGCTGGTCGTCGGTCTTCGCGCTCCTCGCTCGGCGAGCAGCTCTTCTCCGTCGGCGCGCTGCAGTCGATGGCCTTCCAGCTGCCGGAGCTCGGCATCCTGTCGCTCGCCATGATGATCACGCTCCTCGTCGGGCGGCATCAATCTCGTCGATCATCGCGACCGCCAATCTCTGCGCGCTGACCATGGCCTACGTGCTGACGACGCTTCGTGCCGGGCAGCGAGGGCGTCATGTGGGTCGTTCTGGCAGGTGATCGCCGTGCTCGCCGGCTTCGCCGTCGCGGCCGTCGATCGGGCTGATCAACGGCTTCGTCATCGCCTATCTCGGCGTCTCGCCGATCCTCGCGACGCTCGGCACCATGACGATGGTCAAGGGCATCTCGATCGGCATGACCCGCGGCAACGTCATTTCCGGCTTTCCCGAGCCGATCGTCTTCATCGGCAACGGCACCGTCGTTCGGCGTGCCGGTCGGCGCTCCTCGTCTTCCTCGCCTCGTGCGATCCCGCTGGCGGTGATGCTCAACCGCACGCCGCTCGGCACACGCGATCTACATGATCGGCTCGAACGAGAGGCGACGCGCTTCTCCGGCGTCGACACGCGCCGCGTCATCCTCAAGGTCTACGTGCTGTCGAGCCTGCTCGCGGCCGTCGCCGCCGTCGTCATGATGGCGCGCTTCAATTCCGCCAACGCCTCCTACGGCGAGAGCTATCTGCTCGTCACGATCCTCGCCGCGGTGCTCGGCGGCATCGATCCGATCGGCGGCTTCGGCAAGGTCAGCGGGCTCGTCCTGTCGCTCGATCATGCTGCAGGTGATCTCCTCGGCCTTCAACCTGCTCGAACTTCAGCCCGTTCCTGACGCTGGCGATCTGGGGCGGCATCCTCATCGCCGTGACCGGCATGACGCAAATGCGCCAGCGCCGCGGAGGGCGTTGACGATGGCCGCGGGCGATGACGACCGTACCGTCGCGGTGCTCGACATCGGCAAGACGAACCTCAAGATCCTGATCGCGACGTCGGACGGCGCGCCCCTCGAGGCGGTGTCGCGGCCGCACGATTTCTTGCGCACGCAGCCCTACCCGTCGATCGATATCGACGGCATCCTCGACTGGCTCGTCGACACCCTCGCCGGCCTTGCGCCGCGGCACCGCATCGGCGCCGTCGTCACGACCGCGCATGGCTGCGCCGCCGTGCTCGCGGACGAGAGCGGCCCGGTCCTGCCGATGATGGATTACGAGGCGCCGTCGCCGCCCGGGATCGATGCGCTCTATGCGACCCTCGCGCCGCCCTTCGACGAAGTCTTCTGCGCCACGGCGCCCGGCGCGATGCAGCTCGGCAAGCAGCTCGTCTGGCAGCGCCATCTCTTCCCGCGCGAATTCGCCCGCGCAAAGCATCATCTGACGACGGCGCAGTACGTCGCCTGGCGGCTCGGCGGGCGGCCGGCGAGCGAGGTCTCGCAGATCGCCGCGCAGGGCCACCTCTGGGACCCGCGCGCCGGCCGCTTCTCGAGCCTCGTCGTTCGGAACGGCTTTGCGCCGCTCTACCCGCCCTTCGCGAAGGCCGGCGAGGTGCTTGGCACGCTCGCGCCGGCGCTCGCCGCGCGCACGGGGCTCGCCGCCGATACGGCGATCCTCTGCGGCGTGCACGACAGCAACGCCAACCTCTTCCGCTACAAGGCGGCGGGCCTGGCGGATCGCACGATTCTCTCGACCGGCACCTGGATGATCGGCTTCGACCGGCGCTGCCCGCTCGAAAAACTCGACGGCGCCCGCGGCATGGTCTCGAACGTCGACGTCGACGGCGCTCCCATCGCCTCGACACTCACGATGACGGGGCGCGAGCATGCGCTCGTCGCCGCGGGCGCGATCGCGGACAACGGGGCGATCGAAGCGGCGCTGCCGGATCTCCTCGCGCGCGGCACCCTCGCGCTGCCCTCCTTCGTCGAGCAGGACGGGCTCTTTCCCGGCAGCGGGAAGCGTGGCCGCATCGTCGGCCCGCCGCCGCAAGGCGATTCGGAACGGCGCGCGCTCGCTGCCCTCTACGCCGCGCTCACGGCTTCGGCCTGCCTCGACGCGCTCGGGAGCCGCGCGCCGATCGTCGTCGACGGCGGCTTTTCCTCGAACCGCGCCTTCGGCCGCCTGCTCGCGGCCCTGCGGCCGGGCGAGCCCGTCGCGATGAGTCGATCGAGCGACGGCACGGCGCTCGGCGCCGCGCTCCTCTGGCAGCGCTTTTCACGGGCCGGGCCGGTCGACACCGTGGCTCTCGATTCCGTCGCGCCGTTGCCGCTCGCGGGGCTGGCGGAAGCGGCGGCGCGCTGGAAGAAGCTGTCCGCGGAAAGCCCCGTCTCCGCTGCTCCGCCGCTTGAAAAAAGATCGACGCGCCAATGACCGAACGCCCGAAATCCGCAACGCCCGTCGCGCTGCAAGAGCGCGAGCGGGACGGGCCGAGAATCGGCGGCCCCGACTACGCGCCGCTGAACGAGGCGAGCGTGGCCCGCTTTCTCGCCGGCATCCCGGGCCTACGCGACATCCTCGGCGGTGCACCGGAGAGCTGGCGCGTGCGCGAGGTCGGAGACGGCAACCTCAACCTCGTCTTCATCGTCAAGGGCGCGGCGGGAGGCCTCGTCGTGAAGCAGGCGCTGCCCTATGTGCGCCTCGTCGGCGAGTCCTGGCCGTTGCCCCTCGAGCGCGCGTATTTCGAGCGCGAGGCCCTCGCCGCACAGGGCGCGATCGTGCCGTCCCTCGTGCCGCGGGTGCATCATTTCGACGCCGGGCAGGCGGCGCTCGTGATGGAGCTGCTCGAACCGCACATCATCCTGCGCAAGGGCCTGACCCGCGGCCTGCGCTATCCGCGCATCGCCGAGGACATCGCGACCTTCACGGCACGCGTTCTGTTCTACACCTCCGACCTCGGCGCGCCGGCGGCGCAGAAGCGGCGCCGGCAGGCCTTGTTTTCGCACAACGTCGCGCTCTGCCGGATCACGGAAGACCTCGTCTTCACGGACCCGTATCGCGTCGCGCCGCTGAACCGCTGGACGTCGCCGCAGCTTGACGACGTCGCGAAATCCTATCGCGAGGACGCGGCGCTCAAGGTCGCCGTGCAGGAGCTGAAATGGGCGTTTCTCGCCCACGGCGAGGCGCTCATCCACGGTGACCTGCACACCGGCTCGATCATGGTGACGCAGACCGACACGCGGGTCATCGATCCGGAATTCGCCGTCTACGGCCCGATGGGCTTCGATGTCGGGGCCTTCATGGCCAATCTCCTCCTCGCCTATTTCGCGCAGGACGGCCATGCCGGCCAGGGCGACGACCGCGCCGCGCACGCCGCCTGGATCCTCGATGCGCTCGAATCCTACTGGACGCTGTTCTCCGAGAAGTTCCTCGCCTGCTGGACGCAGGACGCCATGGGCGACGCGCTTGCGCCGGCGCTCTTTGCCAACGCCGCCGGCGAGGCCGCGCTCGACGCCTTCCGGCAGGAGACGATGGGAAGGCTCTTCGCCGATTTGCTCGGCTTCGCCGGCGCCAAGATGGCCCGCCGCATCCTCGGCCTCGCCCATGTCGAAGACCTCGAATCCATTGCCGACCCGGAAAACCGCGCGAGCTGTGAGCGCCGCGCCCTCGCGATGGCCCGCACGCTGATGCTCGACCGCCACCGCATCGACGCCATCGCCTCGGTGCGGGCGCTGGCCGAAGACGTGCGGGCCGAGAGCATGTGAGCGGCCGGCGCGCCGGCCTCGGATCGAACCGACCTTGTCATCCCAGGGCCGCGAAGCGGAGCCCGGAACGCATGAACAGGAAGCGGCCGCTTGTGGCCGAACGCTCGCAGAACTGGAGGGTTCGGCCTTCGGCCGAACGGGCGGAGCGAAGCGAAGCGGGGGTGAGGGGGCGGTGCCGGAAGAGCGCTCGGTCCAAACCGCCGCGCCTCCTGCGTCACCGCCCCAGTCACAGGGCTATATGCCCTAGAACAGCCAGATCAGCATCGCGAGGATGCACGACGTGACGACCCAGATGTAGAGCAGGTGGTCGAGCCGGCGCTCGATCCGCGAGAGCCGATCGTGCAGGTGATGCGCGTCGTCGTCGGGCACCGTGCCGCTCTCCCGTGTGCACTACGCCCGCAGGCCGCCGCGCAACGGATCGCCGCCGGCAGGATCGAGCGCGACATTCAAGGCGGCGCTCCGAAGAGCGGACTCGCCTGGCGCGGACGTTCCGCCCGAAGCGCCCCGGTGCGACGCAGGATCGCGGAGCGCGGCATCCGAACACACCTCTTCGGCGAGCACAAGTTGAACGCCCGCGTTCGCAACGCGGCCGATCCGCGCCGGCTGGCCGTCGCCGTCACGGCAGCGGCGGCAGGCGACGCACCTCGAATGCAAAGATCTCGCCTCGCGGCACGCGGCCGAGGAGGGTCAGGCGGGACGAGGGGAGGGCGAGCCGCCATTGCGGCGCGCCGAGGCCCGGCGGGTAGAGCGGATGCGTGACGCCGGCCTCCGGATCGACGGGCAGGCCGTCCGGGCATTGCGAATAGCCCTTCATCTCGAACTCGTCCGCCCGCGGCAGCGGCGCGACCTTGAAGATGTCGGCGCCGGCGCCGAGCTTGCTCTCGGGGGCGAGCCCGAGAATCCTCTCCATCTCGGCGGGCGTGCGGCCGACGACGAATTTCAGCGTCGTGCAATAGCCGATCGGCCGGCGCGAATCGGGCACGGTGCCGAGCGGCGCGACCTTGACGAGGCTGTCGCCGCCGCCCTTCTTCCAGAGCGCGATGACCGTCGGGGCGAGCGCCGCGTGGTTGACGAACATCGCCCCCCGCCCCAGCCTATTCGGCCGCGACGCCCGGCTCGACCGACGGCTCCGGCGGGGTCGCCTCAGCCGTCTCCTCAGCCGTCTCCTGCGGCGCGGGCGCCGGTTCCTCGTCGCCGAAGTGATAGGCGAAGTCGCCGTTCTCGATCGTCACCCGCGCCGTCGCCGGCGGCTCCTTGCGCAGCGAGCGCTTGAGGAACTCGCGCGACAGCGCCGGCAGCAGCGTGTTGGTGATGATGTTGTCGATCATGCGCCCGCCCGAGTCCGGGATCGTTGCACAGCGAGACGATGTGATCGACGACGGCGTCGTCGTAGACGAAGTCGGCGTCGTGGTTCTCGCGGATGCGCTTGCCGATGCGGTCGAGCTGCAGCCGCACGATGCCGCCGAGCATGTCGTCGGAGAGCGGATAGTAGGGGATCGTGACGATGCGCCCGAGCAGCGCCGGCGGAAAGACCTTCAGCAGCTCCGGCTTGAGCTGCTGCGCCAGCGCCTCCGCGTCGGTCGCGTAGAGCGGATCGCGCGACAGCGCCATGATCATGTCGGTGCCGACATTCGAGGTGAGGATGATCAGCGTGTTCTTGAAGTCGATGCGCCGGCCGGTGCCGTCCTCCATCTGGCCCTTGTCGAAGACCTGGAAGAAGATCTCGTGCACGTCGGGATGCGCCTTCTCGACCTCGTCGAGCAGGATGACGCTGTAGGGCTTGCGCCGCACCGCCTCGGTGAGGCGGCCGCCCTCGCCGTAGCCGACATAGCCGGGAGGCGCGCCCTTCAGCGTCGAGACGGTATGCGCCTCCTGGAACTCGCGACATGTTGATGGTGATCATGTTCTGCTCGCCGCCGTAGAGCGCCTCGGCGAGCGCGAGCGCCGTCTCGGTCTTGCCGACGCCGGACGGGCCGCAGAGCATGAACACGCCGATCGGCTTGTTCGGATTGTCGAGCTTGGCGCGGTTGGTCTCGATGCGCTTGGCGATCATCTTCGAGGCCATGCGACTGGCCGACGACGCGCCGGTTGAGGATCTCGGCGAGGTCGAGCACGGTCTCGATCTCGTCCTTGACCATGCGGCCGACCGGAATGCCGGTCCAGTCCGAGACGACGGAGGCGACCGCCTGCTCGTCGACATGGGCGTAGATCATGCGCCGCTCGGGATCGAGGCGATTCGAGCGCTCTCGAAGCGCTTGCGCAGCATCGCCGCGCAAGCGTCCTCGGCATCGTCCTCGCCGGCGCCTCGCACGCCGAGCTTTTCGCGCAGGCCGCGGATCTCCGTCGACGATGCCCTGCTCGGCGGCTCCATTCCTCCTCGAGCTTGACGAGCCTGTCCGCGAGGGCCGCGACTTCCGCATCGATCTCGGCGATGCGCTCCTCGTCGGCGGCGCCGAGATCGCGCTCGGCGACCAGGCGCCGCCTTCTCCTTCTCGCGCGCAGCGATGCGCGACGTGCGCGTCCTCGATCGCCGCCGGCGTCGCGCTCTGGCTGATGGCGACGCGGGCGCAGGCGGTGTCGAGCAGGCTCACGGCCTTGTCGGGCAGCTGCCGCGCCGGGATGTAGCGGTGCGAGAGCTTGACCGCCGCGACGATCGCCGCGTCCGAGATGCGCACCTTGTGGTGCTTCTCCATCGGCCCGAGGACGCCGCGCAGCATGTCGCAGCAGCGCGCGACGTCCGGCTCGTCGACCTGGATCGGCTGGAAGCGCCGGGTCAGCGCCGGGTCCTTCTCGAAATACTGGCGGTATTCCGACCAGGTCGTCGCGGCGATCGTGCGCAGCGTGCCGCGCGCCAGCGCCGGCTTCAGCAGATTGGCGGCATCGCCCGTGCCGGCCGCGCCGCCGGCGCCGATCAGCGTGTGCGCCTCGTCGATGAACAGGATGATCGGCGTCGGCGAGGACTGCACCTCGTCGATCACCGAGCGCAGGCGCTGCTCGAACTCGCCCTTCATCGAGGCGCCGGCCTGCATCAGGCCGATGTCGAGCGCGCAGAGCCGCACGCCCGCAGCGGCGGCGGCACGTCGCCCGACGGCGATGCGCTGCGCGAAGCCCTCGACGACCGCGGTCTTGCCGACGCCGGCCTCGCCGGTGAGGATCGGGTTGTTCTGGCGCCGCCGCATCAGCACGTCGATGATCTGCCGGATCTCGTCGTCGCGGCCGAGGATCGGGTCCATCTCGCCGGACTGCGGCCTTGGCGGTGAGGTCCTGCGAGAAGCGGTCGAGCGCGGTCGTGCCCTTCGGGCCCGCCGGCGGCGCTCGGCGCCGGCGGTGCCGGCGGCGCGCAAGGCCGGAGCCGTCCATCGGCCGCAGGTTCTCCTCCTCCGAGCCCGCCCAGATCGCGCGGTGCTCGGCGGCGAGCTCGTCGACGTTGATCTTGGCGAATTCCTTCGAGAGCGTTGGTGAGCGCGCGGCGCAGTTCGAGCGACTTCAGCGCCGCCGACCAGAAGATGGCCGGTGCGGATCTGCGTCTCGCCGAAGAACAGGGTCGCGTAGTGCCAGCCGCGGTCGAGCATGTCGACGACGTGGTTGGAGACGCCCGGCATCTCGGTCTCGTTCTTGCGGAAGCCGTCGATCGACCGCGCCGACATCGGCGAGCAGCTTGCCGCGGTCGAGCTTGAAGTGATCGGCCGTCAGGCGCGAGGTCGGTCTGCGTCCCTCTGCAGGATGTGGAAGAGCCAGTGCGCGAGCTCGACATTGCGGTTGCCGGCGCCCTTGGCCTGCCGCAGCGCCTGGATGAAGGCCTCGTAGCCGACCCGGTTGAGCTTGCCGGTGACGGCTTCGAGGCTGATGTCGGCCATGATCATCCCCCGTGTCCTGCAGTCGCTGCGACGCGCTCGCGCTTCCGCCGCATGCGCTCGGCGGGATGGAAGCGGGCGTCGCGGCGCGATGCGTCTCGTCGGTCGCGGCCCAGTTCGGCGCCATCCAGCTGGTCCAGCCGAGCTGCGCCGAACCGCCCGAGCCGCACCGGCTCGACCGCGCCGGCCGGCAAGGCGAGCTCGACGTCCCAGTCGAGCTGCGTCGCCGAGATAGAGGAACACCGCATCGGCCAGCGGCTCGCAGCGGTCGCCCGGTCGGCAGGAAGCGCTCGATACTGCGTCGAGGTCTCGGCGAAGATGCGGACGCGGAACTTGTCCTGCACGCTGAAGACGCTGGCGCCGAGCAGCGCGTCGACGCCGAGCGCGCTGTGGCGCCTGCCGAGCCGCGTCCGGTCGGCCGGCTCGAAGGCGAGCCAGCATGCCGACGAACTGGTCGATCTCGACCTCGACGCCGAACAGCCCGGCGATGAAGCCGCTGCAGCCGCGAGGCCGATTTCGCCTGCGGCGCCGATCAGGCCGGCAAAGGCGAGCTTCTCGGCGTCCGGCACCGAGCCGAGGTCGCGATAGGGCCGCGATGCCGACGCCGATGCAGCGAGCCGAGATAGGCGGCGAAGCGGTCGTGGTCCGGCCGGTCGTGCTGGGCGATCGGCCGCGCATCCGCCCAGGCGCGGAAGAAGAGCTGCAGGAAGCGGTGGTTGAAGATGTCGAGAAAGCGCGGAAAGGCATCGTCGCGCGCGAGCGAGCCAGTGCATAGGCCTCTTCGGTCGTCGCGAGCGGCAGCGCGCCCTGCGGTCCGAGCAGGCCGAGGAACTTGACGAAGAGCCGCAGGCGGCCCTGTCGCGTCCGTGCTCGGCCTCGGCGATGTTCGAGGCCGGAAAGTCGAGATAGGGATCCTGCGCCGAGCACGACGATATTCGTCGCGGCGCGAGCGCGCTGTCGCCGATCCGCGGCCGGTCCGGGCGGCTGCGCTCGAGGCGCCGCAGCACGCGCGAAGAAGATCGAAGCGCCACGGCTCCGCCTCGAGCTCGTCGAGATAGGCTCACAGCGGCCCCCGCGCGCCGGCCCGCGGCGGCCAGCGCATGATCTCGCCGCGCTCGACGGTGCGGATGACGGTCTGCGTGAAATGGTTGATCGCCGCATATTCGGCGAAGAAGCGGTCGAGCACCGCGCCGAGCAGGAAGACGCCGCTGCCTTCGAAGGCGCTCTCGTCGAGGGTGACGGTGATCTCGATGCCGCGCGCCGCACCGACGCCGCCGCGCTGCCGCATGCGGCGGACGATCGGCGCGGCTGTCGACGCTCGCGCACGCCGCGGATCTTGCGCTCGGTCGCGCTGCTCCGAGAGATCGCGCGAAGAGCGACAGGATCTCGCGCAGCGCCTGGCCGCTGCGCCCGGCGCCGCGCTGGACGAGGCCGAGATGGTTGAGGCTCAGCATGTTGATGAGGCGCCAGGTCACGGCGCCGGTATGGGCCGTCTCGGTGCGGCTGCGCGAGCTGCGTGACGATCGGCTCCCGCGGCGGCGTCGGGCCGGCGAGGCAGACGACGTCGAGGGTGGTGTTGTCGAGGAGGCGGAAATCGGCGCCGCCTTCGCCGACCGGCAGGTGCTCCGGCAGGTGCCGGTTCGAGCAGAGCGCGCGCACGCTGAGCTCGGCGACCGTCGCGGCTCGTCGTCGAGGCCCGCCGGCTCGATCAGCGCAGACGAACATGTCGGTGCCGGTGTAGTCGGAGGCCTGGCCGTAGCGCCGCTCCTCGGCGGAGCGCCGCCGCGGCAGCCGCCGCACCGTGTAGAAGAGGCCGGTGTCGGCGCTGCCGGTCTCCGGCGCCGAATAGAGCGGGCGGACCGGCACCTTCTCGCGCCCGCCGAGGATAATGCGCGTAGACGTCGAGGACGCGGTGCGGCTCGAAGTCGAGCGGCCGGCTGCGATCGGGCACGACATGGTATTCGTGCTGGTTCGCGCTGCACCGGAATGCGGTCGGTCGTCTTCTCGAAGAGGTTGACCGCCGGCGCTGCATAGAGCGCGAAGCATGCGGCGCCTGGACGGCGGCCGGCAGGCGCGTGTTGACCTCGTCGAAGGCGAAGATGAGGTCGATCGTCTTCGCCGTGAGCCGACGACAGGACCTCGCCAGGCTCGTCAAGCGTGAAGCCGAGGAACTTGCGCGGGAACAGGAAATACTCGCGCAGGAGATCGAAGCCGCGGAAGACGCGGGTGTCGTTCGGCAGCAGCGCCTCGTCCGGCGTCGAAGCCGATCTGGCGCAGGCATGTCCTCGGCGCACGGCCACGACGACGGGATCGCCGAAGTCATCGAGATAGCGGAAGATAGACGCCGGTGCAATCGGCGAAGAGCTGCTCGTAGAGCGCGATCGCATCGGCCTCGGTGCCGAGGAGATGGATCGGCAGCTCCTTGGTCCGGCAGCCGGCGAACCAGGCTTCCGGCTTCGTCGCCGCCTCGGCGTCCGAGGGCTCGTCCTCGAGCGCAGCGGCCGACGCGGTGGCTGAGCGTGAGCCGCAGCCCGGCGAGCGACGTTCGGCCCGACGGCAGCGCCGAGCGCCTGCAGCGGGCCGGGGCTCGCGATGATACTCGGCGCCAGCGATGTCGAACGGCCACAGCGTGACGTCGGACGACAGGCGGTAGCGGCAGGCGACGCGGCGCTCGCGCTCGCGATAGGTCGCGTCGATATAGGAGCCGCGCGGGATGCGGTTGCCCTCGCGCAGGGCCGGGATCGCCGAACGGCGGCACGATCTTCGCGAGCAGCGCCGAGGGCGTCGGCGCCAGGTAGTGCGGCACGAGCTGCTCGAGAAGGTTGCTGGTGAACTCGGGAAACTCGTGCTTGAGCTTGAGCTGCACGCGCGCCGCGAGGAAGGCCGCGCCTTCGAGCAGCCCGGCGATCATCGGGTCGGTGCGCTCCTCGACGAGGCCGCCGAGGCGCTCGGCGATGCCCGGATACTCGTCCGCGAACTCGGCGCCGTGCTCGCGCAGGAGCGCGAGTTCGCGATTGTAGAGGTCGAGGAATTCCCGGTTCATGATGCGCCTAGAGCCGGTTGATCGCGATCTTGCCGCTGTCGAGTTCGACATCGGCGACGAACTCGACCGGCACGTTGACCGGATCGCAGAGGAGGTCGGCGCGCACCATGAAGCGCACCTTGAGCTGCTTCGGATCGACGCTCGTGTCGCGCGCGACGGCGATGGTGGCGGGGACGAGCCGCGGCTCGTGCACCATCAGCGCGGCGCGGATCTCGGCGGGAATGTCGCCGACCGCGGCCTCGTCGATCGAGCGGTGCTGGATGTCCGGCAGGCCGAAATTCAGGATCGAGGTGCGGACGTGGTCGAACTCGGACAGGTCGACGCTCGATTCGAGCGCCGATCGGTATTCATCAAGGCCTCGAGATCGATCGCCACTTCGCGCCGGAGCGTCGGCTCGGTGATCGGCGCCGCGCTTCATCGAGCGGCGGCTGGCGATGATGCGCTCGCCTTCCTCGTCGCGCAGGTCGAGCTTCGTCTTCGCGTCGCGCGCGGCGTGGGCGGCGCGGAAGGCGTGCATGAGGGGAGGGCTTAGGCGGTCCCTCGACGACGGCCCGTTCATCCCTGCCTCCTCGATGGTGACGAAGACTTATCCGCGCGGCGCCGCCCCGGGGCGCCGCGCGGATCGTAAAAATCAGTACTTGCTGTTGGAGGCGATATCCCAGCCGACGTTGCCCGCCGGCTTGCCGCTGCCGTCCTTCTGCTGCTCCTGGTACTCCACCTTCACCTTGGCGAAGTTGAGCGAGACGGACTCGGTGATCTTGTCCTCGCCGCCGGAGCCGCCGGTCGAGACCGAGGTCACGAGGATGTCTTCCATCGTGACCTTCAGATACTCCAGCGGGTTCTCGCCGGCCTTGCGGACGAACAGCACGGCCTTCGGGATGTGCTTGCCGGAGGCGCAGGCGAAGACGAGGTCGCACGACGACTTGTCGAGCCACTTCGTGACGTGCATGTCCTGCACGCTCACCTTGCCGGCGCCGCTGCCGCCGCCGACGTGGCCGGCGCCGGACTGGCTGAGGCCCCACGACCAGGCGAGGACGTCGATCTCGCCGCCGTGCTTGCTGTCCTTCGATTCGCCCTTGATTCCATCGATCTTCAGAAACATGTCGACAGCCATTGAAATTCTCCTGTTGCTCTCGACTTCGGACGTGCTTCCGCATCAGCGCGGATGCACGGCATCACGCTGGCTCATCACGGGGATCGCGACGGGTCCAGAAAAGAACCGGGGCACGCGCGAAGCGCGCCGCGGGTACTGTCAGTTGCCGGAGCGGACTCGGGACACGAGACTCAGCCCGATATCCATTCCCTCGAGCTGGAAGTGCGGGCGCAAGAAGAAGCGCGCCGAGTAGTAGCCGGGATTTTCCTCGTCCTCGGATGATTTCGATCTTGGCATCGGCCAGGGGCTTCCGGGCCTTGGTCTCCTCCGACGAGTTGGACGGGATCGCCGATCGACGTACTCGTAGATCCAGTCCTGCAGCCAGCGGCGTCAGCTCCGTCGCTTCTCCTTCGTGGAGCCGATCTTGTCGCGCACCATGCACTTCAGATAGTGCGCGAAGCGCGACACCGCGAACATGTACGGCAGCCGCGACGAGAGGTTGTCGGACGCCGTGGCCTCGACCCCGTTCGGGCCGAAATACTGGTGCGGCTTGTAGACCGACTGGGCGCCGATGAAGGCGGCCTTGTCGGTGTTCTTGCGATGCATCAGCGGGATCAGGCCCGCCTTCGCGAGCTCGGCCTCGCGGCGGTCGCTGATCGCGATCTCGGTCGGGCATTTCAGGTCGACGCCGCCGTCGTCGGTCGGGAAGGTGTGGGTCGGCAGGTTGATGACCTCGCCGCCCGACTGCACGCCGCGGATGCGCGTGCACCAGCCGTATTCCTTGTAGGCGCGGTTGATGTTCGCGGCCATCGCATAGGCGGCGTTCATCCAGGCGTACTTCTCGCCGGTGTGTCCGTCCGTCTCTTCCTCGAAGGCGAATTCCTCGACCGGCTCGGACTTGGCGCCGTAGGGCAGGCGGGAGAGCACGCGCGGCATGCACAGGCCGACGTAGCGCGAGTCGGCCGAGTCGCGCAGCGCACTTCCAGGCCGCGTAGTCGGGCGTGTCGAAGATCTTGCCGAGGTCGCGCGGATTGGTGAGCTCGGTCCAGGAGTCCATGCCGAGCAGGTTCGGATCGCGCGCCGGCGAAGAACGGCGCGTGCGCGGCAGCCCGCGATCTTCGAGAGGTCGCGCATCAGCTGCACGTCGGTCGGCAGATGGCTGAAGTGGTAGTCGGCGATCGAGGCAGCCGTAGGGCTCGCCGCCGAGCTGGCCGAATTCCTGCCTCGTAGATCTTCTTGAAGAGCGGGCTCTGGTCCCAGCGCGCGCCGGGATAGAGCTTGCAGGTTGCGGTAGAGCTCCTTCTTGCCGACGTTCATGACGCGGATCTTCAGCTTCGCGTCGGTCTCGGAGTTGAAGACGAGGTAGTGCAGGCCGCGCCAGGCGCTCTCGATCTGCTGGAACTCCTCGGCGTGGAGGATCTCGTTCATCTGCGCCGAGAGCTTCTCGTCGATGCCGCGCGATCATCTCCTCGATCGTGTCGAGGACGTCGTCCTTGATCGAGCGTCGTGTCGGCGAGCGCCTGCTGCACCAGGGTCGTGACGGCGTTCTCGACCTCGGTCGCCGCGCGCTCGGTGCGCGGCTTGAAGCTCTGCTTGAGGAGGGATGCGAATTCGTCGGGATTGCGCGTCTCGACCGTAGTCGACTTCGGCCTGACGCTGACCGGTTCCTGCCGCCATGGCGACCCCCTTTGGATCTGTCGTCGCTTACTCGGTTTCCTCGCCCGTCGCCGGCCGCTCGTTCAGGCGCTCCTTGAGCGCCGCCATGAGCTTCGGATCGGCGAGGAGCGCCTTGATCTGGTCGCTCGCAGCCACCTTGCCGTCCATGTAGCGGAGCAGGTTGGCGAGCTGCTCGCGCGCCTCGAGGAGCTTGGCGAGGGCCGGCACCTGGCGGGCGACCGCGGCCGGGCGTGAAGTCGTCCATCTTGCTGAAGCGTGAGGTTGACGGAAAGCTTCTCGCCCTCGCCGTCGCCGAGCTTGTTGTCGACCTTGAAGGTGACGCCGGGCTCGATCGCCGCCATGCGCTTGTCGAAGTTGTCCATGTCGAACTCGAGGAACGTTGCGCTCGCGCGACATCGGGCTTCTCGACGCCCGGGTTGTTGCCGGAGAGATCGGCCAGGACGCCCATGACGAAGGGGAGCTCGACCTTGCTGCTCGGCATCGTAGGGATCTTCGTAGGTGATGTGCACCCGCGGCGCGCGATTGCGGCGGATGAATTTTTGACCCGTATCAGCCATGAGGTTTGGCCTCCTTCACCCTCTACGTCAGCTCTGCCGGGATACTCCCCGCATTGAAGAGCATGACAACGAACCCGTCAAATAAACAGCTCAGCGCCCTGCTACTCGGATACTGTTACTTTCAGGCCGGGCAGTACATCTTTAAGCAAAGTCAGAAAATCCTTCTGTGAAAGACCGCACGCTCGCTCGGTGAAAAGCGGGATCGGGCTCGCCGGCTCGCTCGCGCGATAGAAGCTTCCGACCTGCTGCAAGAGCGAAATCGCCTCCTGGCGCGTCTGCGCCGGGCCGATTCGCCGGGCCGTGCCGTTCGGCACAGGCCGTGCGGCCGGCGCCGGCGCCGCGGCGTCCTCCTCCGATTCGGCGGCCGGCTCCGCGCTGCCCCACCCGTCCGATTCGGCTTCGGGCTCCGGCTCGGCCGGCGTCTCGTCCCAGGACGAGGAGGCGTCGGCACCGTTGAGGCCGGAGAGCCGCTGGATCGGCAGGTCGAAGACCGCGTCGACGCCGAAGCGGATCGAGGCCTGTTCGGCCTGGTTCGGCAAAAGCGCCTCGATGACCTCGTGGAAGGACTTGCCCATCAGGCTCTGGGCCTGGCGGGTGAGGAGAAGGGCCGGGCTCGACGGCTCGTGCTTCGCGTAATAGCCCGCCGCCGCGGCGAGGGCCTCCGCGGCTTCGGCGACGGAGCCGATCTTGCCGGCGGCCGCCGGCGCGGCGCGCACTTCCGCGGCCTCGCCGCTCTCCGCCTCGGCCTCCGGCCTTTCGGCCTCGGCGGCGGTCAAGCGGGCGCCGGGATCGCGGCGGCCGACCGCCTCGTCGACGGTCTTCAGGATGGCGTCGACCGCCGGCGCCAGCTTCGTGAAGGCGATCGCCTGGCCGTGGCCGGCCTTGGCGAGCCAGGTCGCGCGGATCTGCGCCAGCCCCGCCTTGACGCGGGCGATCTCGTCCCGGCGGCGCACGAGCTCGGCGAAGTCGACCTTCTCGAAGGCGTCCTCGATCGTCGCTTCGTCGGGGACCTCCTCCTCCTCGCGGGCCGTGCCCTCGCCGCGGCGCACCATGATGTTGCGCTGGCTCAGCGGGCCGAAGCGCCGGCTCGTCAGGAGGGGCGCGTGCAGGAGCGGCTGCACCACGGTCGCGGCATCGTCGAGGCCTTCGAGGACGACGCTGCGCAGGCCGAAATCCCCGTCGGCGCCCGGATGCACCTCGTCCCAGCGCTCCACGACGAGGCGGGCCGTCGCGTCGATCGTCTGCGCGAAGCCGGAGATGTCGCGGTTGAGGATGTGGAACTTCGCGAGCAGGGACAGGAGCCGCAGGTCGCGCGAGCGGGCGAGAAGGTCCGCGATCGCCGCGATCTCCTCGGGGTAGGGGATCGGGATATGGTTGGAGAGGCGGTCGAAAACGACGTAGCCGCCCCCCTTCGGATGGAGGACGATGTACGCCGCGGGGAGGAGGCCCTCGGCGCGGGCGACGTAGTTCATGAAATCCGGATCGCCCTCGAAGTCGAGGTCGGGACCGCAGGGCGCAGTGCCGTCGATGGGCGCGGTCAGCGTCGCATAGTCGATCGATGCCATGACGCTTCCGGCAGGCGAGCCTCCCGCCGGGCGGGGGCTGCGCGATCGGGTGACTTATTCCGTCCGAATGCGGGTCTCGACCCGGCGGTTGGCCGCGTCGAACGGGTTCGTCGTGCGCGGCTTCGACTTGCCGAGGCCGCGCGATTGCAGCTTGTCCGCGTTGATGCCCTTCTCCTCGAGATAGCGGACGACCGCTGCCGCGCGGCGTTCGGAGAGGGTGAGGTTGTAGGCGTCCGTGCCGGTCGCGTCGGTGTGGCCCTCGATCATGAAGGCCGACGCCGCGAGCTGCGGGTCGTTCAGCGCCTTCGAGAACTCGTCGAGGTTCTCGCGCGCCTTCTTCGTCAGGATGTCGGAGTTGTGGTCGAAGGTGACGACGAGGTCGAAGCCTTCGAGGGGACGGGCCGGCTTTGCCGCCGTCGCCTGGCCGGTGGCCGGCGAGGCGCATTCGCGCTCCGTCCCGATGCACAATCCGCGGCCCGCGCCGAGGTTCGTCGGCGTCGCCGGCGCGAAGTGCTGGATGATGTCGATGGCCTTGTAAGCCGGGTCGGCAGAGGCGGGGAGGGCTGCCGCCGACAACAACCCGACTGCGATGGCGAATACAGCGTGCGTTCTCATGGGGCGACCGTTTTTCTATTGCACTCGACTATGCCGGACGGCCCATGTATCGTCAAGGACGCAACGTGAGCACGGTCACACACTAAAGGCAGTTTCATGAGCTCTGGCCTCAGTCAGGCGAAACGCATTGCCTCCTTCAAGACCCCTCTAGGTAGCGACAAATTCGTAGTCACGCATTTCGACGGCACCGAGGGCCTGAGCGAGTTGTTCGAGTTTCGGATCGAAGCGGTGAGCGACGACGAGAACGTCGACCTCAGCAAGATCCTCGGCGAACTCTGCAGCGTCAAGTACGGCTTGCGCGGGGGCGGCACGCGGCACTTCAACGGCGTTCTTGCGGAGGCGCGCTGGCTCGGCGCCCGCGGCTACCGCTCCGGCTACAGCTTCGTCCTGAAGCCGTGGCTCTGGCTCCTGTCGCACCGGGCGGATTGCAAGATCTTCCACGACAAGACGGCGCCCGACATCATCAAGGAGATCTTCAACAAGGAGGGCAAGAAGAACTTCGACGATCGCCTGTCGAAATCCTACCAGAAGATGGAATACTGCGTTCAGTATCGCGAGACTGATCTTTCGTTCGTCCTGCGCCTGATGGAGCACCACGGCATCTACTATTACTTCAAGCACACGGAAGACGGGCACAAGCTCGTGCTGTCGGATTCGAAATCGAGCCACGACACCCAGAAAGCTCCGGCCGAGGAGGGCGGCAGCGCCTATCTTCTGCTGCCGCCGAGCCATGCCGACCGGCACAAGATCGACCACTTCACCGACTGGCACAAGACCCGCAGATTACGCACCGGCAAGGTCGAACTCAACGACTACGATTTCAAGAAGTCGACCTCGGACCTGCGCCGCTCGAAGGAGGACGGTCTGCCGACCGCGAAGAAGTACGAGGTCTACGACTATCCCGGCAAATACACCGAGCGGAAGGACGGCGAGCGCTTCGCCGAGATCCGCGTCCAGGCGCAGCAGGCGATGGACGAGCGCCGCCAGGCCTCCGGCGACGCGCCGAGCGTCTATCCGGGCGCGCTGATCACGATCGCGGGCCATTCCGCGGGCGCCGAGAACGCCGAATACCTCGTCGTCCAGGCAACCCATTCCTTCTCCGAGCAGGGCTACCGCTCGGGTCTCGACGGCGAGGTCGCGCCCTATCTCGGGCATTACGATCTCTTGAAGAGCGAGCGGCGCTTCCGCGCGCCCGGCGGTGACGCCGAAGCCGCTCGTGCACGGGCCGCAGACCGCGAAGGTCGTCGGCGAGAAGCGCAAGCAGGGCGAGGAGATCGACGTCGACGAATACGGCTGCATCTTCGTCCAGTTCCACTGGGACCGGGACAAGGACACGACCTCCCGCCGCGTCCGCGTCGCCCAGGTCTGGTCCGGCAAGGGCTGGGGCGGCCAGGTCATCCCGCGCATCGGCCAGGAGGTCGTCGTCGAGTTCCTCGAGGGCGATCCCGGACCAGCCCCTCGTCATCGGCACGGTCTACAACGACCAGTACAAGCACCCCTACGAGTTGCCGGCGAACAAGACGCAGTCGGGCCTGAAGTCGAACTCGACCAAGAACGGCAGCGGCTCGAACGAGATGCGGATCGAGGACAAGAAGGGCGAGGAGCAGGTCTTCTTCCATGCCGAGAAGAACCACAACTCCGTCGTCCTCAACGCTGAGACCCGGGAGGTCGGCGAGAAGTTCTCGCCGCCGAAGGGCAAGCCGGCCCGCAAGACGACGATCAAGAACGGCGACGACGTGCTCAAGATCGACAAGGGCAGCCTCCTCGTCGAGGCCGCGACGAGCATCGTCCTGAAGGTCGGCCAGAGCACCATCACCGTCGAGCCGAACAGCGTCACGGTCAACTCGCCGCAGGTCACCGTGAAAAGCCTGAACACCGAGATCAACGGCGACGCGACCGTCGTCGTGAAGGGCGGCATGATCACCTTGAATTGAGGCTTCCGTGGCATCGAGAGTCCGCTTCGCCACCGCGCGGGAAGTGTTCGACGCCTTTCCTTCCGCCGCCGACGACATCCGGGTCGCGCCGACGAGCGAGGCGCCGCTCGTCTTCGCGCGCTCGCTCGCTGCCGGACCGACGCCGGAGGACGCGCTCTCCTTCTGCGCCTACCTTTTGCCGCGGCGCGAAGCCGTGTGGTGGTCCTGCCAATGTGTGCGCAGCCTCACACCGAACCTGACGCAGAAGGAGCTACAGGGTCTTAAGGCTGCGGAAGAATGGGTCCGCGAGCCCGAGGACGGCCGCCGTCGCGCCGCCATGACGGAGGGGCTCGCCGGCGACCGCAACGCGGCCACGACTTGGAACGCCCTCGCGGCGGGCTGGTCGGGCGGCACCATGATGGCGGGCGAGCACGCGGTGCCGGTGGCGCCGCACCTCACCGCCAAGGCCGTCCGCATCGCGGTGCTGACGGCCCTCGCCCGGGTCGGGGCGGACGAGCGGGCGGCGCGGATCGCGGGCTGCCTCGACGGCGCCCTCCGCCTTGCGGCGGCTCCGGCCTGACCGCGACGGCAGGCTTTGCCGCCATCGTGTCCGCGCAAGAGGGATTGACATGGTCCTGCGCCTCTCGATCGAGAACGAGACGAGCCTTCCGGACGGCGGACCGTTGAGCGTCAGCGTGCCGGGCCGGCGCGGCCTCGACATCGGCCGCGACCAGCATCTCGACTGGACCCTTCCCGATCCGTCCCGCACCGTCTCCGGCAAGCATTGCGAAGTCCGCTACCACGACGGCGCCTATTGGCTGCATGACGTTTCGACGAACGGCACCTTCGTCAACGGCAGCGACCGCCGCATGCAGGGCCCGCACCGCCTCCGCCACGGCGACCGGCTCGAGATCGGCCACTACATCGTCGCCGTCGCCCTCGACGGCGAGGAGGCGGCGGCGGCCGGTCCGAACGGCGCCGAGGCCGCGCCCCCCGCTCCGACGGCCGGCAGCGATGCCTTCTGGGGCCCGAAGGGCGAGCCCGCGCCGCCAATCGCCCGCCGCGACCTGCAGCCGGTCGCCTCGCAGCGTCCGGTGCGCCCGGATTTCCTCGATTGGGCCGTCGACGCGCCGGTGCCCGCCCGCGAGGAGCCGCGACCGCCGGCCCCGCGCGCCGCCGTGCCGCCGTCCGACGACATGGCCTGGGCGCCGGTTCCCACCCCGGTGCCGCTGCAGCCGGCGCCGCCCCCGCCCGTGCCGACGCCGCGCCGGCCGACGCCCGCGCACGATCCCTGGAGCGAGCCCGGCGCCGTCCCGACGACCTTCGCGCCGCCGGAGCCCGAGCCGCTGCCGCCGCCCGTCTTTCAGCCGCCGCCGCCCGCCTTTCAGCCGCCGCCGCCCGCCTTCAGCCGCCGCCGCCCGCCTTCGAGCCGCCGCCGCCCCCCATCGCCGCGCCGCCCGCCGCCCCGCCGCCCGTCGCCGGCGACGCCGAGATCCTGCGCCGCTTCGCCCGCGGCGCCGGCATGCCGGAGGAGGTCATCGCCTGGCGCGATCCGGCCGAGTTCGCCGAGCTTCTCGGGTCCCTCATGCGCCTCGTCGCCGAGGACCTGAAGCAGCTCCTCCTCGCGAGAGCCGAGAGCAAGCGCCTCGCCCGCTCGACGAACCAGACGACGGTGCAGGCCCTCGACAACAACCCGCTGAAATTCTCGCCGACGCCGGAGGACGCCCTGCGGCTGATGTTCGGCCGGCCGACGAGCGGCTATCTCGACGCCCGCCGCACCCTCGAGCAGAGCTTCAAGGACCTCAAGGTGCATCAGGTCAAGACCTACGCCGCGATGCAGGCCGCGCTCCGCCTCCTCACCGAGGACCTCGACCCGCAGGCGGTCGAGGAGGCCGCCGGCGCCGACACGGGTCTGTCCGCCCTCGTCGGCTCGAAGAAGGGCCGTGCCTGGGACACCTACACTGCCCGCTGGACCGCCAAGACGGCCCCCTACGAAGACGGCCTCGTCGACGCCTTCATGCTCTACTTCGCCGAGTGCTACGACCGCAGCGGCAAGAAGCGCGACTGACGCAGAGGAAGTTCGCCGGTCCGGGGAGCGCCGCGACCTCATCCTGAGGAGGCCGCGCAGCGGCCGTCTCGAAGGATGATCCAGGAACCGCGGGAGGCTCCCGACGCCCGACGTCGCGCGAGGTGTTTCAGAGCCCCCTGGAGCATCCTTCGAGGAGCCTCGGACCTTAAGGTCCGAGGCTCCTCAGGATGAGGGGGTTTGAGGGTTGTTTCGAATGACAAGTCGGACTCTCAGGGGAAGAAATGCGCCCTTTTTCATGGATTTGAGCCCCGCCACCCGCGAAGAAATGTGTGAATACGTAGCCCCGCAAGCGGGGAGAGGCGAAGGCGTGCCTCACGGCGGCGCAGCGAGGCGGCACGCGCGAGCGCCCTGTGCGGTCCGCGCCGATGACCTCCACGGTGATCGGCTGGCGTGCGCGATCGCGCGACGCGCCATCTGGCGCCGCCCGCACGGCGGGACTGGCGCTGGCGCCGGGGCGCTTCGATCCGATTTAGTGTTTGCATCGGTCCGTCCGTCCGGGCCGGGGCGTGCCTGGGTGCCGGGGCGCCTGAGGCGCTCCGGCGATGACGTCCAGCGTAAGGCAATCGGGCGCAAAGAGGCTCGACATGGCCGTCTATCTCGGCACGGACGCAAGCAACGTCGTAGCAGGCGACTACTCCTACATGCGCGGGCTCGACGAACCGGACCTGCTCGCGTCGACGTCGCCCTCGTTCAGCCGGATCGAGGGAAACCGCGGCAACGACTTTCTCGGCTTCTACGAGAGCGCGTTCGGCAACCTCGACGGCGGCGAAGCAGCGACAATCTCCGCGGCGGCAGCGCCCCCGGAGGGGACGGCCTCGACGGTGGGGACGACGACTGGCTGCGCGGCTTCGACGGCCCGGACGTTCTCGAGGGCGGCGGTGGCGACGACGCGCTTTACGGGATGGCCGGCGTCGACATCCTTTACGGCGGCGAGGGTCAAGGGAAGCTCTTCGGCGGCATCCTCGGCCTCTCGACGCCCTCGGCACGGTCACCTCCGATCCGCAGGGACTGTACGGCGGTGAGGGAAGCGACACGCTGGACGAGCGGCTCGGGAGGCGACTACCTCGAGGAGGCAGCGGCGCCGACACGCTGGACGGCGGCTCGGGAAACGATCGCTTCCGCGTCGACAACGCCGGCGACATCGTCGTGGAAGCGCCGGGCGGCGGCAGCGACTGATCGAGGCGTCGGCCGGCTACGCGCTCTGGTTCGGGAGCGACGTGGGTCGCCCCGGACGGCTCGCGGAGGTGGGTGCTTCGCTATCGCGCGCCCGCCGACCGGCGCGTCCGTGACATGGGACTTGGACCCTTGCGCAGTGTCGATCTCTTCGCCGCCCGCGAGAAGGCCGACGCGGCGAAGCGGCTCATCGCCCGCGGCATTGATCCACTCGAGGCTCAGGATGGCGCCCTCGCAGCGACGACGATCGCGGCCGTGCTCGACGATCTCGTACGGTCCGTCTCGCCCGACTGGCGGGGCAAGAGCAGCGAGACGCGATGGCGGGGCTCGATAGCCAAGCACTGCGCGAGGCTTCTGGACCTCGACGTCGCCGCCGTGACCGACGAACATGTTTACCGAACTTCGCTGGGCTGCCGATCGCAAGGCCCCGCTCGAGATCATCGACGCCTCGCTCGCGCATCACGTCGGTTCAGCGGTCACGCGCGCGCATGTTCGCGGCGACTTTCTGGGAACTCGCCGAGAGTTGCTCGACGAATGGGCTCACTACTGCCTTGACGAGCCGGGACACTCCGTAGCTCACGATAAGAGGTCGACATGAGCAGATCGAAAAAACGCTCTCAAAAAGAGCAGACAAGTTTGGAAAATTCTCGAACGCAAGAGGCCCGACTACATGAAATCGAATGTTTCAGGCGTTACCTCGACGACCCGGATCGCTCGTCGGACATGACCGAGGCTGAAGAGGTTCGCGCGGACGAGTGGGCGATTTTCGAAGGCATCCTAAATGAATTCGACGTTCCTTACGCGCGCGATCCTTACGCGCGCGATGATCCGCGCTACTGGCGAATGACTGCTTTTATGATCGCAAAGGCTTCCTGGCCCGAGAGGTTCGGGGACGGAGGCGCTTCATCGATCGAATGTACGGTTCCTGGGACGAAGGTGCGGGCGAGGACAGGGGAAGTCGCTCCTGGCTGAGATCGCGATCCTTGTTGCAACCGGTGCGCGGGCGCCGAACGTCGGTTTCGACAATCAAGACGCGGCCAAATTCGCAAGGTACTGACCACCTACATTGCGAGCGGAGCGCAGGCGATTTCTTGTTCGACAACACCGAGGGAGAGATCGGAAACGCGCAAGTGGACGCCCTCGCCATCCTATTCGGACACCTCGGATAGGAGTTTGCGCTGTGTCGGCCCGTTCAAATCGGAGGATGACGCAGTCGTCTGTGTCCAGGGGAGCGAAGCGTCCGCCGCCCTTTCTTTTATCGTGTTGGGTGGGAGCCGGGGGCGAGCTTCGTTCAGCGTCTGGCTCGATGGAAGCTATTCGGCGTACCGCGTGATGGCGGCCATAGAGGATGGGCTTAACGCATCACGGATGCCGCGCGATCCAGCGGACTTCATCCGCCTGCGAGCGCGCGAGGTGGTGGGCGCGCTTCGCGACGAGCTTTCGGCCTGCCTGAAGGATCGAGACTTTGAACCGACAGGTCCGCTCACCTCGTCCGTTTGTTCGTCGGTCTGGCCGAGGTTCCATCGACCTGACATCCTCGGCAGCCGCCCAACGACCCTAAGGCGAAAGCCGATGCCAATCGCTTGTCGTCGGACATCACCAACCGGCATCGATCCTGCCGCTGTCATGATCGGAACCCGCAAGGGTGTCGGTCGCATCCGGGCACTCGCGGGTGACATCGACGCGATGGCTCCCGACTATCGCGCGGCCCGCGGAATCGGTCATTGCCCTTACCGAGCACGAGGACAAGTGGGGTGGATTTCTGTTTCAATTCCTGACGCACGCAGAAGCGTTCTACGCCGGGGCCGATCAATTCACGATTCCTCATCGCAGTGAGCTCAGAGAGGGAAAGGGACAGCCGCGCACGTCTCGGGCGACCACGGATGACGCACGAACGTGCAAGCCGCCTCGAAGAGCTACGGCCGGGTCATCCTTCGGCACGACGCCGAGAGCTGGTACGCCCTTTCAGGCTCAAGTACGCTCAGTTCGCGCGCTGGTGTCAGGATCACGCGCGGCGGTGCGAAGCGCGCGGCTACATTCGCTACATTCCTGGATGGGGACCTGGGGGTAACGAGCTCGGCTCGCACGTTTTCTCGGCCAGCGGGTGACCGCTTGCGCGAGGGGTGGGATGCAGCGCCCACGATCCTCCAGGCCGCCGGAACCGCCAGCCCCGGATGGCGCCGCTGCAGCAGCGCCCGCAGCTTGCGCGGGCCCCAAGTCGGATGCGCGCGCCGCAAGGCCACGATCAGCTCCGCCGAAATCCGCAGCCAGCCGATGCGGCACCCGATGCGGCCCATGCGAACGGTCCGAAAGTCCTCCGCCCGGCTCCTCCGCATGGCGCGCCGCCCACGGTAGCCGGTGCTTGCGGCCGACCCGAGCGGAGCGTAGCGTAGCGGGCTCCGGTGAGCGGGGCGGTCCAGGACTTCAGGCGCTCCCCGGCACGCAGGTCTCTCCCAAGCCGTAGCGGCCTTCTTCGCCGCCGAGCCTGTTCCCTTCCACCCGGTCGCCTGCTTCGCACGACTCGGCCGCCTTCGGCGGCCCTCTCCCCGCAAGCGGGGAGAGGCGAAGGGCGCCCTTCCTCAGATCACGTAGAAATCCGACAGGGTCAGCGCCGGTTTCGTGGTCAGCACCGCGATCTTCACCGCGGCGTGCGAACCCGAGCCGTCGGCATCGTACCAGAGCGCGCCCTTCTTCTTGTCGTAGAGGATGCGGTCGTTGGCGTCGTGCGCCTCCTTGCCGAGGAAGAAGGCGTCGGCCTTCATCTTCTTCGGCTTCGACAGCGACCCCGAACCGATGCCCTTGAAGAGCGCGTTCTCGAGCCAGACCGTGTCGTCCTTGTGCGAGAAATCCTTCAGCGTGTCGACGTTCGAAGACGCCGGCTTGGTGTCGAAGACGAAGACGTCCTTGCCCTTGCCGCCCAAAAGCTTGTCCCGTCCGAGGCCGCCGAAGAGCCTGTCGTTGCCGGCGCCGCCGGTGAGCGTGTCGGCGTTCTTGAAGCCCTTCAAGACGTCGTTGCCGCCGCCGCCGGAGAAGACGTCCTTGCCGTAGTCGCCGAAGAGCGTGTCGGCAAAGCCGGTGCCGGCGCTCTTCTCGTTGTGGATGTCGCCGACGGCGATGCTCAGGGTCTGCGTCTTCGAGAGCCCGCCCTGGTCGGTCGCGACGACCGTCACCCGATGCGCGCCCGCCTGCTCGAAATCGAGGGCGACGCCGTTGAGCACGTAGAGCGTATCGCCGAGGAGGACGAAGCGCCCGCCGGCATCGTCGGAAAGCTGGTAGCTGAAGGTCTGCATGGCATCGGGATCGATCGCCGAGAGTTTGCCGACGACGGTGCCGTTCAAGGCAAGCTCGTCCACCGATGCGCCGGACAGGCTCACCCCCGTCGGCGCGTTGTTCGTGCCGCCGCCGCCCGGCGGCGTGACGGTCTCGTCGACATCCTCGATCGTGACGGTGAAGCCCGCCTTGACGAAGTTGCCGGCCGGGTCGCTCGCCTTCACCTCGATACCGAGGGTCTTGTTCGTTTCGTAGTCGAGCTTCGTCTTGTCGGCGACGCTGACGACGCCGGTCGCCGCATCGATCTTGAAGGCGCCGCCGCCGTTGGCGGTGAGGGAGTAGGTGATCGCTGCGTTCTCCGGGTCCTTCGCCTCGACGGCCATGACGGCGATACCGGCGTTGCTGTTCTCGGCGATCTTGACGGGGCCGCTGCCGATCAGGTGCAGGTTCACCGGCTTCTCGTCGACGTCGTTGCGGGTGATCTTGAAGGTCTGCGTCTCGCTGGCGCCGCCGGCCGTCGCCTTCACGGTGATCGTGTAGGAGTCCTCGCCCTCGTCGCCGTCGATGGCGGCGGCGTTGGCGACGACGAGCTGGTTCGTGCCCGGAGTGATCTTGAAGCGCCCCCCGGCGCTGTCGACGAGAGACCAGGCGATGCTCGCCCCGTCCGCCGTCGTCGGCGACAGGAAGCCGACAAAGGGGTCGCCCTTCTCCGTGACCTCCGACTGCGAGAGCGAGAGGCACGTCGGCGTGTAGCGGCGCTGGTAGATCTCGGGCGTGCCGCTCTGGTCCGAGGTCCACGACACCACCCAGCCGCCGCCGTCATCGAGCGCCGTGACGTCGGGATCGAGCTGGCTGCCGCTTGTGACGCCGTTGACCCGCGACTCGACCCCGACCTTGTTGCCGTCGGCATCGTAGCGCTGCTGGTAGACGCCCCAGCCGGAGGCGTCCTGGTTCTTCGACTGCCAGACGACGACGTAGCCGCCGTCATCGAGGGCCGCGGCCTTCGGATTGATCTGGTCGTTGTTGACGAAAGTGCTGACCTCTTGGGGTCGATCCACCGAGCTCCGTCATAAGATCGCATAGCCCGACCCGTCGACGCTTCCTGCTGGTAGATCCTCAGGCTCGGGCCGTCGCAGTTCTTAGGTCTGGCTAATCGGGCCGACGTACGCCTTACCATTACGGACGAAGGGGTGATCGGACGCCCTCGTCACGAAGCCCACCGCGTAAAGGGTATCGAAGCTGTCGCCTGAAACCACGGTTTCGAGTCGTACGTGATGATCGACTGCCCGCTCGGCAGTGTGAGAACTACTGGATGAAGGTTCCATCCGCGGCCCAAAGCGGTCGCGAGTCGCCGAGAGCGGAAGCGAGGATCGTCTGCACGTCGGTCAAAAAGGTCCCCGAGAGGTCGACCGTGAGACCCGGTCGAACCGGGATCGTCGACCCACGCGACGACGAGGTATTGTCGGGGAAGGCGGCGAGGAGCCGTGCCGCTGCAGGCTGACACCGCTCGCGACGATGAGGTCGCTACCGGAGGTACCGCCGGCCCCGTTGTAGGCGCGCGCGGCAATATTCTCGTCGCCCGTTTGCTTCGTCGTCCAGGTGATCGCCCAGCCGCCGTTCGCCAGGGCTGCGATGGCGGGGTCGGTCTGCGCGTTGCCGGTGACGCTGTTGACGACGATGTCGCCTCCCGATGTGGCCCCCGCCTTGGTGTAGCGGCGCTCGTAGATGTCGCCGGAGGTCGTCTCGTTCGAGGTCCAGGTCACCACCCAGCCGCCATCCGTCAGGCCGGCGATCGCCGAGTTGGTGCGGTTGTGCAGCGGGTCGGCGACACTGACTTTCTGCTCGCCGGGGGAATAGAGAATGTTCAGGCCCATGGGCGTCCTCTCCAGCTTTCAGCGCAAGCCGATCTAACCGCGGACGCTATATCAGAACTTTTCCCCAGCGGTAGCCCTCCCGCGTCGGCCCTGTGCGAAAATTCACGCGGGGCGGGCTTCGTAAGGTCGTGGGTCGTGCTTCGTGCTTCGTGCTTCGTGAGATCGTGGGTCGAGGGTGATGGGGATCGATTATTTCGGGGCGAGGGCGCCCCGCCTTACGCCCTCTCGCACCCCTTCTAAATCCCAATCCGGCCATCCGGGGAGACGATGCGTGAATGCCACTTGCCCCGCAGGCGGGGAGAGGCGATCACCCGGTCGCGCATTCGGCCGCGAGCCTTCGCAGGAACGCCGCGCCGGCCTCGAACTGCGCCAGCGCGATGAACTCGTCCGGCTGGTGCGCCTGGTCGATCGAGCCGGGGCCGCGACGATGGTCGGGATGCCGGCGGCCTGGTAGTGGCCGGCCTCGGTGCCGAAGGGCACCGTATCGGTGCGGTTGCGGCCGGCGAGGCGCTTGCCGAGGGTTTCGGCGGCGGAGCCCGGCTCCGGCGCGAGGCCGGGGACGGAGACTTCGGGAATCGTCTCGATGCGCCCGAAATCGCCGAAGCGGTTGAGCCGCGGCAGCGCGACCTCCCGGGAAAAGCGCGCGAAGCGCTCCGGGATC
>CAVWII010000021.1:0-120000 GCA_963754975.1 uncultured Alphaproteobacteria bacterium
TCCACAAGGAAATAGCTGGTCAGAGAACCATAGACGACAGATGCAGAGGCTACGTCAAGGTCCCGTCAAGATTCTTGATGTAGCCTCGGTCTGTGGCCAGCTTGCGCACCCGTCAGCGCAAAGACGGAACCGCCTACACATCTGTGCTGTATGTCCACCAGGGCAAGCAGACCAGCAGCAGCTTCAACGACCACGCCGAGGCGCTCCGATTCCAGGGCGTGGTGCAACCGACTCGGCCCGGCCGAGGCTCTCCGTATCTGGGAAGCGGCCACGCCCGGCGACGGCCACACCGTTGCCAGCTTCATTGACGGGCATCTTGACGTGCTGTCCGGTGTAGAGAAGAAGACCATCGCCGAGTATCGGCGGTATCTCTCCCGCGACATCGAGCCGATGCTTGGCCACATCCCGCTGTCAACGCTGAGCCGTACCGACATCAGCCGCTGGGTCAACAACATGCGCGAGAACGGATCGACTGGCAAGACAATCCAGAACAAACTCGGGTTCCTGTCCGGCTGCCTGAACGTCGCCGCCCGGGAGGGGCTGATGCCCGCAAACCCGGCTGCCGGTGTCAGGCTGCCCCGCACCGTCGCCCGTGAGATGACCTTCCTCACCAAGGAGCAGTACGCACTTCTCCGCGCCGGGTTCACCGAGCGATATCAGCCTTTGCTGGATTTCCTGGTGGCATCTGGGTGCCGCTTCTCGGAAGCCACTGCGTTGACACCGTCAGATGTTGATCGCGTCAACAACACAGTCAGGATCAGCAAGGCCTGGAAGCGGACGCCGGGCAGCGACGAGGGCAAGTATGAACTCGGTCAGCCCAAGACCCGCGGCTCAATCAGGACGGTCAACGTCCCCAAGTCCGTTCTGGACCAGCTCGACTACACCCGCGAGTGGCTGTTCACCAACTCCCACGGTGGGCCGATCAGGCTCTACTCGTGGCGGACCAACGTCTGGGTCAACAGCTTGGCCAAGGCGCGGCGCAAGGACCCCAAGAACCCCGACAAGGTTGTCCTGGAGAAGCATCCCCGCATCCATGATCTACGCCACACTTGCGCCTCTTGGCTGCTGAGTGCACGCGTTCCGCTGATCACCATCTCAGCCCACCTCGGGCACGAGGACACGTCGGTGACGGCGAAGATCTACGGCCACCTGGATCGCACAGCCGGGCAGGCGGCAGCCGCAGCAATGGCCACGATGCTGGACTGAGCTAGTGTTCACTCGCTCCGGCAGGGGCTGGCGGGGAGCACCCAACGATCCCGTGCGAGCGCAGAACTTCCACACCAACGTCTGGGTGCCCGCTTTGACCAAGGCCAAGGACAAGGGCCTGACGAAGCGGCCCAGACCCCATGACCTGAGGCATACCAATGCCTCGTGGCTCATCCAGGGCGGTGTCGCGCTGCCGGTGATTCAGCGGCACCTGGGCCACGAGAGCATCCAGACGACGGTCGACCGTTACGGCCATCTGGACCGCAAGACCTCACGGGTGGTGGCCGATGTGGTCGGCAAGGCTCTCAAGCCGAGAAAGGCCGGTCGAGGCAAGAGAGCGCGGCCACCACCTGACTTTTATTCCCAGCTCCGGTTCATGCCGCATAAGCCCGCCCATCAGGCCATCAGGTTGACCCTCTTTATGGCCACCTCGGCGTTCTCCTCAGCGGTTCTGAAGCTGGGCCTTTAGAAGGAGTCACCACGCCGAGCAAATTGCTTATTTCGCCAGGAGCGAACAACAATCCTGATCCGGACCCTGATTGATTAGTTTTTGTTCAGCCTCGTGATCAGTGAACTGACGATCACTAGGACACCTAAGCAAATTCTCTCGGGGCCTCTTGGGCTATCTTCGATCCATATCGTTTATCGAAGGACTCGGCAGGGATGATTCTTAAGGACCTGCACCAAGCCGCCGAGGCAATACGGTGCACCCAGCGGTGGCTGGCCGAGGATCTACGGACTGGACGGTTTCCTGGCCACAAGATCGGGCGGCGCTGGATGTTATCCGAAGACGACATTGCGGCCATTCTCCAAATCTGCTCTGTAACCCCCACTGCATTCTCCACCGATGCTACCCTTTGTCCTGCACCTTCATCTTCGATGACCAAAACCACGCTCCGTCGCCTTCGACAAAGGAGTAACGCTCGCCGTCAATTTAAGGACGCTATACGACGGTGCAGTGTGCCGTACACCCTCACAAATCCACCGCGGTGAAAGTCCGAAACGGGAAAGGAGCAAGCAAAATGTCTGTAATTACACCCGACTGGACGCGATCTCGTCGCCGCCGCGCGTAAATTCATTCGCAGCGAAGGTGATCGTGCCGTCGACATCTCGTCAGCTGCTCGACGAGCTGAGCGGCAAGTTCGGCGACCGGTTCCCGGTGTCACCGGACACGTACCACAGTCGATCAGGTTCCCAATACGGGATCGATCGAGTTCGCCGGGAACCGGAAAGCGGGTCGATGAGGCCCCTGCCACTGGATTGACGGCACTCGTTGCTGGGCTGCGTTCAGATCCCCTCAGCGCCCTTAGAGGTGATATAGCCATGGCGGAAAGACCGCCGGTCAACCCGATTGTCGACGACATTGCTGACCAAGCGAAATACCGTTACGCCACAGGCACGAAGCTGCTGGCGGCCATGCAGTACCGGCTCGCTGAGTTGGCCGGCACCGGATCGGCTCGACCCCGACGAGTCGATGAGCCTGCAGCACAACCTCGCCTCCGTCTGGGAGGCCCTGTATTTCGGCACCGTGATGCGCCGTGCGGGACTGGGACACCGACAACTGCACCTGGGATGAGGCCGACAACACATACAGCGACGGTCGTCAGGGTCATGGTCCAGATCCGTATCGAGCCTCCCGTGCGACAGCTCGGACTTCAGCTGGAAGCACAACCGGAGTCCTGCTCGGGATGACGGCGTGGTCAACGAGCATCCGCTCGGAACGATCTGCGACATCGCGCCCATCAATCCCGAGGACGATCCAGTCGACAATGATCCCGCGTAAAGGAGGCCCGGAAAAGAGTGCCCTAGTCGGAACCAGCCAACCGGCGGCAGATTCATACGATGATGAGACCCCGGTTGGGGCGGCGCTGGAGTATGCGTTCAGGCGGTCGTCGGCATCTTTCATCGACCACGACTTCGTTGGGACATGGTGAATGACTGAGCTTGTAGCCGTTCCTCATGTATTTCAATTCGACGGTGACCGCATCCGGGTCTTCGACATCGACGGTTGCCGGGTGGCGTTGGCTGCTGACATTTGCGCGGCACTGGACATCAAGAACTCGCGGGATGCTCTAGCAAAGCTGACGACGGAGGATAAGTGCGACTTTGCGCAGGTCAGATACTGTCGGTTCAACGGACGGTATCTGGGAGCAATTCGCTCCCCAGATCCAGACGGTCACCTGGTCAGCGAGGACGGCGCGACCGACCTGATCCTGGAGTCGCGTAAGCCGCAGGCTCGGGCTTTCCGCCGGTTGCTGACCCATGACGGTCTGGCCAGCGATCCGGGACAAGGGGAGCTATTCGATTGTCCCGGCATTGGAGGGCCAGGAGTTGTTGGCCATGGCCGTGCTAGAGGCCCAGAAGGTGATCGCAGCCCGCGAGGCCCGTATCGCCGAGCTGGAACCCAAGGCACTGGTCGCTACCAAGCTCCTCGACGCCACGGCGGACCTATCGGTCGGGGACGTCGCCACCGAACTACAGCGGGCAGGAATCAAGACCGGCGAAATCAGGCTCTTCAACGAGCTGGCGAACCGGGGCTGGATCTACCGCCACCGGGGTGACCGCAAGTGGCGGGTCCGCCAGAACGTGCTGGAGATCGGATACATGTCCGTGCTGCCCCAGTCGCACCACCACCCGAAGACCGGCGAGCTGATACTCGACCCGCCCCAGCCCCGAGTCACGCCCAAGGGGATACAGAGGCTGCTGATGGACATGGGTGACAGGCAGTCATGATCCCGCGCAGCCCACACCGAGGGCGAGACGATCATCCTGTCGGATCACAACCACGACGAAAGCCTGATCCGGGCCACCCTGCTGACCAACCCCGCACGGGGCCTTACGCGCCGGATCGTGTCCACCGACGACACCAACGAGTTACAGGCCTGGCTGGTGGACACCGGCGGCTGAACACCCAGGACCGAGAGGCGGCTGTGAGAGCCCGATGCACCCATCCCTCCGTCCGACATTGCACCTGTATCTGCGTCGTGAGTGTCTCTGGATGGCATCGGCACCGCCTAGCTCAGCATTGCGGGCGTCGCGGGCCACCCGCCCGGCGCAGGGGACCTCTGCACCGCGCGCGGTCGGGCCACCGGAGCAATCCGTGGATGCAAGAGCACTTCCAGATCCGACCCGTCAGCGACCGAAAGAGGAGACACAACTATGGCGGAACGGCCGGCGGTCAACCCGAATGTCGACGATGTGGCTGACCGGGCGAAGCATGGGTACGCCACAGGCACTCAGATGCTGGCGGCTCTCCAGTATCGGCTCGCTGAGCTGGCAGGTACCGGTCAACTCGACCCCGGAATGTCAATGAGCTTGCAGGGGGAGGTGTTTGGACCTGGGAAGCCCTGCATTCCGGCACTGTATGCGCTGTGCGGGACTGGGACACCGATGACTGCACCTGGGACGAGGCCGACAACACCTATAGCGATGGCCGCCCCGTCATGATTCAGATTCGGATCGAACCCGCGGAGCTCTCGGACTTCAGTTGGGAACACAACCAATTCATGCTCGGTGATGGTGCGGTCAACGAGCATCCCCGAGGGACGATCTCCTACGTCTTGCCCATCGACCCGCACGACGACCATATTCCTGAATGGCTGCTCCGGAGGCATTCGGGCGCGTTTGAGATCCTGCGCATGCGGTTGCTGCCAGCACTCGACTGGGGCGATGACGCGGACTCTGCCGAAAGCGATGACGAGGACGAAATCCAGTGAGCGGCAATAAGGCCCATTCATGATTGAACCCAGAGGCTGGTATCAGCCGTTCTGTGTGGGCGGCCAAGCTGTCCACATTGATGCACGTTCGTATTGCTTGATGCGATCGTCGCCAACATCATCTGCCGTGCGTTGGGAGGCCTGACATGGCATTCCAAGGTCTGTTCGACAATCCGCTTTTCGGAGACCACTGTCCACTTGTTCTCAGGTGGAGCGATGACCAACTGAAGCCGCTCGTCGAACGACTTGCGCCGTTGTTGCCGAATAAGTTGACCGACGACATGCAGCTCGCCATCGCAAGTATCGCAAGGTCGATCGTGACCGAAGAAAACCTCAGCGGCCGTGGCACGCACTATGCCCGGGCGAAAGACGCCTACCGCCAACCAAAGCGATACCGGGACGGCGATCCGCGGTTCACCTGGCACTACGTGACAGGGGCGATGGACGCCCTACTCAGCGCTGGGCTGATCGAGCACGCTGTTGGGGTCTGGTTCCGACACGCCAAGGGATGCCAGTCGGTGGCCTGGGCCACCGACGAACTCATGAGCCTGGTCGGCCCCCTGGTTGACGTTTGGGAGCAGCGTGGGATCTCCAGGAGGGTGGAAACCATCGTCCTGCGTGACCGTGCCGACAAGACCGAGGTCGATTACATCGAGACGGCGGCCACGGTAACCATGCGCGAGCTGGTGCGGATCGTGAACGACAGTCTGGCGCAGCTCGAACTCCGCCATCGCGGACAGAAGCTCGACATCCCCATCGGACGTCGGGTCTTCAACGGGTCGTTCGACCGCGGAGGCCGGTTCTACTGCCACGGCCCGTCGTTCCAGAACATGCCCGCCGGTCAGCGTCTTGAACTTGAGTGGATTATCGGCGGTACGGCACATCCCACCGTCGAGATCGACTACGCCAACCTTCACATCAGGATGGCCTATTCGGAGGCGGGCAAGCGGATACCCCACGGCGACCAGTACACCATCGACGGGTTCGACCGTGGACTGGTCAAGGTGGCGGTGAACACGCTGTTCAATGCCCCCACTACGAATAGCGCAATCCTGGCCATCACCGAGGAGCTGCGTTACGTCCCCGCCCTCCGGGCAGGGGACGACATTAAGTCAGGTAACCGGAGTCCGTGTCGTGCTCTAGCCAAACGGGTAGTGGCTGCGATCCACGACAAGCATCGCCGGATCAAGAGCTACTTCGGTTCAGACTGTGGGGCACTGTTCCAGCGCCAGGATTCGGATATGGCCATAGAGGTCATGACCAGGATGATCCAAAGGACAGGGCGGTGCCCGCTACCTATCCATGATTCCTTCCTGGTCCCGGACATTGATGCCGACATGCTGAGTCAAACGATGATCGAGGTATCCAGAGAGTACGGACTTCGACTCGACCTCAAGGACTCTCGGGGTACTCAATCCTCTACCCCCCTCTTTCAGTTGGAGGTAACAACCGCTGACCTGCGAGGATCGGACCGACAGATCTCGTGGAACAACGTCTCCTGTATGGCTCGCAGGGAGAGCGTCGATACGCCCGGTACTGCATCCGGTGCCCTGGCGTCTGAACCCATACCGCAGTGCCACGGCCCACCTGCGGCACTCCGCTGTTGCGGACTACTGGCTGGCCCGAAGCCATAGGTTTGACCACCTACGGCGCCATGCCGAGAGGAACCTTGATCACAAGCCGGGGAGCTTGCCGTAGGAAGACGCTCAGCCCAGGATCTTGTGCTCTTCGGAGTCGCGATAGGCGGCTATAGCCAGCTCGCGGAGGACGAGCTTCAGCGCGTCCATCGTGAACCAGTGCTGGCGGTAACAATTCAGGGCGATGTCCTGAGCGTGTCCCGAGTCGCGTGGAATTTGGGTGACTGAGGTGAGCCCGTTGTAGTGGTCCAGTCGTTGTGCGACTCTGTCGCCCGGTGTTCGGGCAAGGAAGAATCAGCAACGACATGGCATCAAACAAGCGCCGGCGGCATTCGCCGGATCAGATCATCCGCAAGCTCGCCGAGGGCAACAAGCTCCTGGGGGCCGGCCAGGAACTCAACGAGGTGTGCCGACACCTGGAGATCGCTGAGTCGACGTGGCATCGGTGGCTTGCCCAGTACGGGGGCATGAAGGCCAACGAGGCCAAACGGCTCAAGGAACTCGAAGCCGAGAACGCCCGGTTGAAGAAGTTGGTCGCCAACCAGGCCCTCGACATCGACATGCTCAAGGAGATCTCGGCGGGAAACTTCTGACCCCGAACCGCAAGCGCTGCGCCGTCACGGTGCTGCGCGACCGGTTCGGGGTGTCTGAACGCCGGGCCTGCACGGTGGTGGGCATCCACCGTTCCACGATGCGCCTGGCGCCGCTGCCGATCACTTCTGAGGAGGCCGAGTTACGTGCCTGGTTGCGCCGGTTCTCCACTGACCGGCCTCGCTGGGGGTGGCGACGGGCAGCCAAGATGGCCCGTCGAGCGGGCTGGCAGGTCAACAACAAGCGCATCCGTCGTCTGTGGCGTGAGGAGGGGCTGCGGGTCCCGCAGCGCCGCAAGAAGAAGCGTTTGACCGGTATTGGTGTCGCCGTGGGCGCGATGTCACCGATTCGTCCGAACGTGATCTGGGCGATGGACTTCCAGTTCGACACGACCGCCGATGGTCGCACCATGAAGATGTTGAACGTGATCGACGAGTTCACCCGCGAAGCACTCGCGATCGGCGTCGATCGTGGCATCGACGCCGACGGCGTCGTCGATGTCCTGGATCGCCTGGCCCTCGAGCATGGGGCGCCGCACTACGTGCGCTTCGACAACGGTCCCGAGTTCGTGGCGCACGCTGTCAGTGATTGGTGCCGATTCAACAGCGCCGGTTCACTTTTCATCGATCCCGGCTCGCCGTGGCAGAACGCCTGGATCGAATCGTTCAACGGCAGGTTCCGTGATGAACTGCTCAACTCGTGGCGCTTTGACTCGCTACGGGAAGCCCGCGTGATCATCGAAGACTGGCGCCGCGACTACAACGCCAACAGACCCCACTCCGCCCACGGTGAACTCACCCCAGCCGAGTTCGCCCTACAGTGGACCACGACCCACCAATCCCAAGTCGCATAGCGACTGGACCACCAAACGGGTCCCCCTCATGACGATCCACGGTGAACTCTAGGCGGCGGCACCGACGGTGTCGGTGTCTTCGGCGGTTTTGGGGTGGGCGTGTAGGTGCAGGGCCGTGACGAGCTGGGGCATTTGTTTGTGGCCCTTGATGCGGCGGAAGGATCGTTCGGCGTTGAGCATTCCGGCCGCGGTCCAGCGCAGCACCATCTGCCCGTCGCGCCAGCGGGTGACGTTGCGGTTGGTGGCCCTCGCGATGGAAATCATCGACTCGACCGGGTTGGACGTGGTCAGCGTCTTGGCGAGGCGGCCGTCGATGCCGAGGCGGGCGACGGTAAACATCTCCTCCAGCCCCTCGCGCAGGCTGGCGGCTGCGCTGGGATATTTCTTATCCAGTTGTGCGGCAAGGTGTTTGGCATTGCGCAGCCCTGCGTCGGGGTCGGGGTGGGCGAACGCTTTGACTAGCTTGGCGTCCACCCACGCCTGCTCCTTATCGGGCAGGTGATCGGCTAGGTTGCGCCGCTTGTGCAAGGTACATCTTTGGATCGCCGCCTTGGCGCCGAACACCTCGCGCACCGCCGCCGACAGGGCCTTGGCGCCGTCGATGACCACCAGCAGCCCATCGTCGACGGCCAGGCCGCGCGCGACGAGGTCGGCCAGCAGCGAGCGGACCACGGTCTTGTTCTCCGTGGAACCGTCCCACAGCCCGACCGGAACCTTCGTGCCGTCGGCGGTGATCGCCAGCGCCACGACGACGCACCGCTCGGCCAGGTGCTCCCCATCCAACATGAGCACCTTGATGTCCAGCTCGCTCAGGTCGCGGCTCATCAGCTCGGCCAGCGCGGTCTCGGTCTGGCGGATGAACCGGCGCGAAATCGCCGAGCGGCTAGTCGATTTCGCCTCCTCACCGACCTGGGCGCCCACCGGCTCCGCAATGCGGGCGTGTCGGCGAGTGGCCACCCCGGCCAGCATCCGCTCCATCACCACCTCGGTCAGCAGGTCATCGGCGGCGAAGTGCGTGTAGCTGCTCAACGGCACCTCGCGCCCATCCAGAGTGCGTGCCCGCGGCCGGCTCACCGGCGCCCGACGCCCGCCGAGGGTCACCGAGCCGCGCCCGCTGCCGTGACGCACCGCGATCCGGTTCCGGTAGTGCTTGCCCTTCGGCCCGGCCACCTCCGCGATCTCGGCCTCAAACATCGCCTGCATCACCGCCATCCCGGCGGCCACGCTCATCGCCAGCAGCCCCTCCCGCGCGGCGCCGGCGATATCGCTCATTGCCAGCTGGATCTCCTCTGGCAGATCGGGCAAGCCCGCGGCGTTGGACGCGTCGGCCAGGCGAACAGTAGGTAGTGTCTTCATGGCGGTCCCTTACTCCTTCTTCGAGGTGTACTTGGCGGTTCACCCGAAGACCTACCATCCGGCAGGCCTCAGGTGAGGGACCGCCACCTCAAGTTCCACGAAGACCGGGACAACCTCGATGTCCTTGAGCATCGCCGTAGTGAAGCGCCTGTACCCCCCCGGCGTCCGCAACGGCTGCACCGTGGTGCCGTCAGAGCGCATGAATTGGCCTGCGCGCAACCGCTGGTCTAGCCAGCTGTAGGACCTCCGAAGGAGGAGAGCAGCCTCCCGGGCGGAGTAGGTGGGCTCAACCCCGAGTGCGGCGATCTGTGTGGTGGGATCGGCTGGCATCATTCTGCCTTGTGTGGCGGGCACTGGTGGCAGCGCAAGCTGCGCACCACCTACACACATTCAGGCCCGGAGTCAGAAGGAATCACAGTCCAAGTGACACAGGATAGATACGCACTCCGGGAGCGCATCCAGGCACCCCGAGGGTCGGACACTCAGGGCTGTGAGCTGCGATTTTGTCTCCTACACCTGCACAGAACCTTCGCATTTTTCGGCAACGAAGTAACCTCGCCGGTGGCGTTTCCGGGTTACGTAGGTCGGTTGGTCGAAACGTTCGCCGGGCTACCTGACGTTGGGGCACCGCTTGCACGCTCCGGATGCTTGCCCACCTGCTCGACTCCGACTGACGAGCGCGCACCCGTACTTGTCCTGCCAGGCGAACTCCGCAAGCCGTGCAAAAAGCCCAGAAAGTAACCACCGGCACAAACCACCCCAAAATGGGATTGGCCCACCACCGAAAGAGAATCCCATGACCGACACGCCCGACGACCTGCCGTCGCCTGACGAGTACCTGAGGAAGATGGCCCACGTCGACCAGGAGTTCGCGGATGCCCGCCGGTACCTGTCGGCGTTGTGCGCCGAAGACAATCAGGCGCTCGGTGCGCTGATGGCGGAGATCCACCGCAGCGGACGGGCCATGAAGGTCTTGGCAGCGATGGCGGTACAGGCCCTCGACTTCGCCCACCTGTCCGCGGACCGCCTCGGCGGCGATGTCCAGAAGTGGCTCGACGAGTCGGTGATGGCCCAGGACACCGCCGAGACTGAGCGGGACCAAACCGAACTCGGCGGCGAGGGATAACCTTCAGGGCCGTACCTGACCGATAGACCGGTGTCGGTGGCCGGGGCTTGATGCAGCAGCACAAGTGCTGTTGCGCTGCCGACCCCCTCGGGGTCCGTGCGAGTGACTGGGCACATACGACCAACCCTGGCCACCTTGTGCCCGGGACTCCGTCGCCGACGACCACCCCACCGCTCCGCGTGGCAGCCCGCTATGCCGTCCGGGCGAGGTCGACGTAGGCGCCGTCTGCGTCCAACGTGAGCGGCGTGTTGAGGTTGTACCACCACCTAATATGGAGACATGGCTGGAGAGAAGAAGAACGATCCTCGTGGACCCAACAAGGCAGAACCGCAAACCAAGGCCAAGCCCCCGCCGAACGCCGTGCCCGGCTCAAAAAAGAAGAAGTAGTTCCGCCCCTGCAATAGTTTGGCCGTAGCATACGGTGCTCGCCCCTGGGGCTTCGACGACGATCCCCAGCATGGTGGAGTCGGGGTCGGCGACCGCTCCGGATGCCTGGCCGCTCGGGTCCGTGGGATCAGCGCGAGGAGCTACGCGCTGCGTACGAGGCGGTGCACGGCACCGATCCCTACCAATGGCCCGACCGACACCCCGGCATCGTCATCGACGCAGTGGAGTGGGTCATCCAGCCCGGATCTAGCCTGAGGCGCGGCTACGAACCCACGCGGCCCGCACGCGCCGACGCCCGCTCGGCCGCCTGCGTGTGCTCGGCGGCGGTGACCACCACCGCATCGGAGCCCGGATACACCGTGGCCTCGTGGTCGGTCACGAGCCAGCGCACCACGTAGGGCGGCGAGCCGTCTTGGGAGCGGACCTCGATGATCTCCGCGTGCTGATCATGCCGTTCGGTAGTCGTGCCCTTGACCACGAGGAAGTCGCCCACCTTCGCTTTCATCGCCCGCTCCCTTCCTCAACCTTGTGAGACCCGCAGACGCCTCCATCGTGCACGCGATTCGAACTCGGCGGAAGCGGATCTGACAAGGTGAGGCCGAAAGTCCGTTATCTGTCGACGGCGTACACCGCGCCGCTCGCCCTAACTGCCGCGAGTCCACCGTCGATCGACATGTGCCCGAGCCCGGGCCGCCCTTCGTAGAATCAAGTTGCTTCACGAGTTTGCCGTCGCCAAGCTCCGACTGGACGGCACGCCAACCCCACGCTCGTGGGTGGCTCGGATGACGAAGCGGCAAGCGCCGACCGGTGCGGGCAAGAGCGCCTCCCGCGATGGAGGCCGGACCGAGAGGCCGGATCATGACCCACGACCCTGATATGAATACGACGCACGGTGGGCCTGTTGCCCCGCCCGAGCAGAGGAACTGGGGGCCGGGAGGGCCGCGCGCGAAGTCAGAGTTGATCGAGCGATGGACGCCGCCGACGAGCATGGGGTGGCGCGCCTACCACAAGAGCTTTTTTCCTCCTGGCGGACTGGTCACACCGTGGATCAGGTTCAAGGTCATGAGCACCGGCGTCAACGTTGCGCGGCGGCTGTGGGACCAGCGCGAGGAGCTGCGCGCAGCCTACGAAGCCAAGCACGGCAGCGATCCAGACAACTGGCCCCATCGCCATCCGGGCATCGTGATCGACGCGGTGCAGTGGGTCGCTCACGCCGCCTGCCTGGGCTGCCAGTGGATAGACATGCCCGGCACCGACATGAACGACCCCCGGTGGCGTGAAGACGCCGCCGCGGTAGCGCGCCGCCACGAAAGTTCGCACGGGGAGTTTCGCGGTCAACCCGACCAGTAGCTCATGCCGCTGGGGTCATCCGGCGCTGATGCGAGCCACGCTAGGGCGCTTGACCCACAACCGAAGGAGGTCCTCGCCATGGCAGATTAGGCAAAGGGTGGGTGAGCGGCTACATGCGATCCGGTCGTTACACCTACCGGAAGGTCGTCGTGCACACGACCAATCCGGATCACCTGATTCCTTCGGCCGATACACCCTCGGACAGGCCGCCCCTTCGGCTAGCTCTCCGATACCGGGAAGGTGAGTGCAGGTAGCTAATGGAGTACCACGAGGTCCGTATAGTGGCTGAGCTGCGCAAGCAGGGCGAGCACGAGAGGGCCGAGGAGTTCCGGCTCAAGGCCATGCGCCGTACCCGCCGTCGCATCCCCGAGCACCTGGTGTCCTTGGCTGGCACCCCCTCGGACTCCCCACCCCTGCGGATCGCCGCCCGGTATGCGGCCGGGAGGAAGCGATGCAGTACCACCAGTTGAGGATTCTCTGCGCCCTGCGCGACAAGATGCGGAGAACGACAAGTGCCTTACCCGGTCACCAGGTTATGGACCGGGCTCGCGCGCGGATGACACGCTTGGGTTCCGGCCCGCCACAGATCATTCCGGGCCGGCCGACGCTCAGCACTATCGCTTCTGTTCGACACCGGCATCCACCGTCCGATCCTCAACAGCACCGTCGTCTCGTTCGGGGCGGTGTTACTGTCGCTCGGCATCGGCACAGTGCGGCCTATGCCGTCGCGCGGCTGCAATTCCGCGCAAGAGCGCGCTGTTGTTCTTCATCGTCGCGCTGATGAGCATTCCGCTGCCGTCGCTGATCGTGCCGACCTTCACGTTCCTCGCCAATGTCGGCCTCACGAACAGCCTCTTCGGGCTGTCGCTGCTCTATGCGGCGTACCAGATTCCGATCGCGGTCTGGATCCTTTACGGCTACTTCTCGAGCCTGCCGGTCGAACTCGAGCACGCGGCGCTCATCGACGGTTATTCGCGCTTCGCGACCCTGCGCAAGATCGTGCTGCCGCTCTCCGGGCCCGGCCTCGTCGCGGCCGGTCTCTTCGTCGTCACCTTCGCCTGGAACGACTTCGTGGTCGCGGTCGCGATGATCTCGTCGCCGACATCAAGACGCTGCCGGTCGCGATCTACGGCTATCTCGGCTTCTACGGTCGCGACTGGGGACCGCTCACCGCCGCGGCAATCATCTCGATCCTGCCCGTCATCGCCGTGTTCGTCTTCTTCCAGCGGTACTTCCTTTCCGGGATGACGAGCGGCGGCATCAAGAGCTGAGCCCATGAGCTTTCGTGCGCTTCGACGAGGTCACGAAGCGGTTCGGCGCCGTCACGGCGCTCGGCGCTCGATCTGACGATCGAGGAGGGGGAGTTCGTGTCACTTCTCGGCCCGTCCGGTTCGGGCAAGTCGACGACGCTCAACATCCTCGCCGGCCTCATCGAAGCCGACGAGGGCGATATCTGGATCGGCGGCCGGCTCGTCAACGGCGTGGCCCCGGACAGGCGAGACATCGCGATGGTGTTCCAGTCCTATGCGCTCTATCCGCACATGACCGTCTTCGAGAACATCGCCTTTCCGCTGCGCGCTCGCCGGCGACGGCACCGAGCCGAGATCGAGCGGCGTGACGCCGCGTCGCCGAGGTGCTCGGCGATCGCCGACCTCTTGCCCCGCTATCCGAAGGAACTCTCCGGCGGCCAGCAGCAGCGCGTCGCGCTCGGCCGCGCTATGGTGCGCGATCCGAAGGTCTTCCTCCTCGACGAACCGCTCTCGAACCTCGACGCGCGCTTGCGGATGCGCATGCGCCATGATCTCAAGGCGCTGCATCGGCGGATCGGCTCGACGATCGTCTACGTCACGCACGATCAGGCGGAGGCGATGTCGATGTCCTCGCGCATCGCGGTCTTCAAGAGGGCGCCCTGCAGCAGTTCGCGCCACCGCTGGAGATCTATAACCGGCCGGCCAACGTCTTCGTCGCGAACTTCGTCGGCGACCGCGAGATCGGCCTCGTCGACGGCCGCCTCGCAAGCGAACGGCGAGCTGGCGCTTCGAGACGAAGCACCTTTCGCTGCTGCCGGTTCGCCGCCGCTGCCATAAACCGGCCGCCGCTGCCGGGCTGCCGGTGCGCCTCGGGCTGCGGATGGAGTCGCTGCGTTTCGCCGTTGCTGACGAGCCTGGAGCCATCCCGCGGTGGTCACGCAGACTGAGCCCGCCGGACCCGACCTCGTCGTTTTCGCGACGGCGAGCCAGGCGGTCGAACTTTGCTGCCGAACCGAGGGTGGCGTCAGGGTCGATCCCGGCGACCGGGTCGGCCTCGTGCTCGTGCCCGAACATTTGCACTTCTTCGACCCGGTGACCGGCAATGCGGGTCTCGCACTGTCCGCGCGCGAGCGTAGGCGGCGCCGGCGGGGGACGAGACTACGATACCAGGCGAGGAGAGGGAAGGAGCCGCCAGAGTCCATGAAAGAAACCAAATTTCCCGGTCACGGCGCCGTTCGCCTCGCCGGCGCCCTTCTGTGGGGCGCGCTCGTGGCGGGCCCGGCATTCGCGCAGACGACCGTCACGATGTGGACGCTTCCTCGATCCGAACAAGACTTCGCCGCGCGAGGTCGCCCTGAAGCAGATGATCGCGGACTTCGAGGCGGCCAATCCGAGGCATCAAGATCAAGGTCGAGCCGCAGGACTTCGCGCAGATGCCGGCGAAGTTCTTCCTGGGCCATCGCACCGGCGGCAATCCGGATCATCGTCTGGATCGACGCCAAGAACCTCGGCGGGCTCTCGCGCAGTCGGGCGCCGGCGCCGATCTCGACACCGCTCGTCGCCAAGGCATGGCCGCAGGCCGACCGCGACGACTACTTCGTCAAGGCCGGCTGGAACGCCGGCGTCACTGGACGGCAAGCTCGTACGCGCTGCCGCTCTTCCATGGCGCGCAGCGTGATCTACTACCGCAAGGATCTGTTCGCAGGCCGGCATCGATCCGGAGACGCTGACGACCTGGGACGCACTGCGCGAAGCCGCGAAGAAGCTCACCGTCGCCGACAACGACGGCCGCGTCGACGTCTGGGGCTTCGGCATGCCGCTTTCGCCGCTCAAGACCGAGAGCACGCCGATCTGATCGGCCTGCTCGACAAGCCGGACGCGCTGTACAACGGCTGCAAGGCGCACTTCGCCACCGAGCCGGCGTCAAGGGGCTGAACTACACGGCCGACCTCATCACGAAGGACAAGGTGACGCCGACAGGAGGCGCTGGTCCTCAACGTCGACGACATCACCGACCAGTTCATCGCCGGCCGCTACGCCATCGCGATCAGCTCGAACCTGCGCTTCAGCGTCATCGCAAGCCGCGCCACCTTCGGCAAGGACAATTTCGGCATCATGAAGTGGCCCTCCTGGAGCGGCGAGAAGCCCGGCGCCATGCCAGTGTCCGGCTGGTGGGTCGCGATATGGAAGAAGTCGACGCATCAGGCCGAGGCGGCGAAGTTCGTCGACTACATGGTCAGCCCGAAGGGCGTGAAGCTGTGGTCGACGGTCGGCGGCCAGGTTCCGACGCGCAAGCTCGCTGCTCGACCGACAAGTTCTTCGCAGAAGCCCGAGAACGACTGGGTGACGACCATGATCGATGCGTGGAGCGAATCGAGCTAGATGGAGCCACCGGTGCAACACGCGCACCCTGCAGGCCGCCCTGAACGAGGCGACGGCGCGCGTCGTGCATCGACAAGATCGACCCGATGGCGGCGTTGAAAGAAGCCGAGCAGAAGTTCACCGACGCGCAGTAGCGGCCACGGGGCCGGAGCGGCGAGCGCCCGCACCGCCCTTCGCGCAATCCCGCAGGCATCGCGCTCCGAAGCGACAATGGACAGGATGGCCGATATCATGATCGTCGGGGCGGGCACCGCCGGGTGCCTGTCTCGCCGGGCGGCTGTCCGAGGATCCGTCCTGTCGCGTCGTACTGGTCGAGGCGGGCGGCAGCGACTGGAACCCGATCTTTCGCGTGCCGCTGATGACCGGCGTGCTGTTCCGTCAGCCCTACGCCAACTGGCTGTTCGAAACCGAGCCGGAGGCCGAACTCGACGAGCGCCGCATCTCCTGGCCGCGCGGGTCGCGTCATCGGCGGGTCGTCGACGATCAACGGCATGATCTGGCACCGCGGCCGGCCCTCGGACTACGAGCGTTGGGCGCAGCCCGGCCTCAGAAGCTGGAACTGGGAAGCGGTACTGCCGCGCTATCGCCGCCTCGAGCGCTTCGAGGACGGCGACTCGGAGGAGCACGGCGGCAGCGGTCCCGTGCCGGTGACGGAGAGCACGAGCGACAATCCACTCCATGACGCCTTTCTCGAGGCGGCCGAGCAAGCCGGCCACCGCGCGTCCGAGACTACAACGCGCCGCCGCACGAGGGCGTTAGCCGCTACTTCTTTACCATCGCGAAAGGCGAGCGCTGGTCCGCCGCTCGCTCTTTTCTGTGGCCGGCCCTGAAGCGCCCTAACCTCGCCGTTCTGCGCCGCTCTACTGTCCTGCGCATTGAGGTCGATGGCGGGCGGGCAAGCGGTGTCGTCGTCACGCGTGGTGGTGTCACCGAGACGATCGCTGCCGGCAGGGTCATCCTTTGCGCCGGCGCAATCGGCTCGCCGCATCTTCTCATGCTCTCCGGCATCGGCGAGGCCAAGCATCTGCGCGACATTGGCGTACGCGTCGTCGCCGACCGGCCGGGTGTCGGGGGCAATCTGCAGGATCACCTCTCGATCCGCGTGCAGCACGCCTGCCGGCTGCCGGTCAGCCTGCACAGCCTCACCCGCGTCGATCGCGCGAGCCTTGCCGTCGCGCGAGCGCTTCTCCTGAAGAGCGGGCCGGCGACGTCGATGCCGATCGGCTCGGCGATCCATTTCCGCTCCGACCCGTCCCTTCCCGAGCCTGACGTCCAGGGCTTTTTCACGCCCTCCCACTCGCAGGCGACCCTGCGCGTTCCCTTCCTGAAAGCAGGGGTGCCGGGCGGCGACCGCCACGCCTATTCGCTCTCCTTCTACGTGATGCGTCCGGAGAGCCACGGCGAGATCCGCCTGCGCGACGCGAATCCGGCGAGCCGCCCGCTCATCCGGCCGCGCTACCTCTCCGATCCGCGCGACCGCGCCGGCGCGCACCGGGCAATTGCTAAGGCGCGCGAGATCTTCGCCCAGAAGGCCTTCGACCACTATCGCGGCGAGGAGCTAATGCCGGGGGAGGACGTGCGCTCCGCGGAGGACATCGATCGCTTCATCGCGAGGACGGGAGGCTCGGCCTTCCACCCGACGAGCAGCTGCAAGATGGGCATCGCCACCGACACCGCCGCCGTTGTCGACGAGAACCTCAACGTCTACGACGTCGACTGCCTGAAGATCGCCGACGCCTCGGTCATGCCGAGCATCGTCAGCGGCAACACGAATGCGGCAACGATGATGATCGCGGCGCGCTGCCACGAACTTGTCCGCGCCGGACTGTGACGAACAAGCGAACAACGGAAGGGTACGATGCGGATCGAGACGATCGAGGGGATACCGGTGACGATCCCGGGCCGAGCGCCCATCCTGACGAGCTACGGCTCGCTCACCTCCTGGGCGCGGACGCTCGTGCGCATCACGACGGACATCGGCCTCGTCGGCTGGGGCGACGTCTCGGCCCGCGTGAAGCCGGAGACGCTGAAGACGTTCGAGCCGTCCCTGCGGGGTCTCAGCCCGTGGCGCACGAACGTCATCTCCGCCCGCATCAAGAACTGGAACTACTATCCCTGGCAGAAGCTCGAGCCGATCATGGCCGGCATCGAGATGGCCTGCCTCGACCTGCAGGGCAAGGCGGCGCAGGTGCCGGTCTACGAGCTCCTTGGCGGCAAGGTACGCGACACCATCCCGGTCTCCGGGTACCTGTTCTACTCGCACGCCAACAAGGACGGCTCGGAACAGGTGCACACGCCGGACGATATCGTTTCTCTCGCGAGGCGCTTTGTCGAAAGCTATGGCTTCGAGACGCTGAAACTTAAGGGCGGTTACTTCACGCCCGAAACCGACCGCGATTCGCTGTTCGCCCTGCGCGAGACGTTCGGTAAGGATATGCGCCTGCGCCTCGACCCGCAGGGATCCTGGACGACGACGACAGCCATCCGCATCGGCCGCGAGCTCGACACCATCGGCCTCGAATACTACGAGGATCCGTGCTGGGGCATCTCGGCAATGGCGACCGTGCGGCGAGCGGTGTCGACGCCGATGTCGACGAACATGTGCGTGACGTCCTTCGAGGAATTCGGTCCCGGTATCGCCGCCGGCGCCGTCGATATCGTCCTCAGCGACCTTTGGTACTGGGGCGGGATGCGCCCGACGATGGAGCTCGATCGGCTATGCTCGGCGATGGGAATCGACGTCGGAATCCACAGCGGCACCGAACTCGGCGTAGGCTGGGCAGCGATGATCCACGCCGGCGTTGCGATGCCCCACTGCACGCTCGCCGCGGACGCTATGTATACCCACCTCACCGACGACATCATCAAGGGTGGGCGACTTTTGCCCGTCGACGGCCGCATCGCGCCGCCCGAGGGCGTCGGCCTCGGCATCGAGATCGACGAGGAGAAGCTCGCACGGTACTCGTCCGTCGCGACCTCGGGCGCGGCCGTCGATCGCTTCCTCAATCCCGCCCTCGCGGATCAAGCGCGGCCGGGCTGGTTCCCCTCGATGCCGGCATGGTGACAGCGATGATAAAGTACGACCTCAAGAATGTCGCCGAGCGCTTCTCGAAACTCTACGTGCCGGCGGTCTGCGACGTCCTCGACGACTATGAGCTTCGCCACCAGTACGTCGATCCGGGCCTCAGGCCGCTGCACTTCGCGATGAAGGTCGCCGGCCCCGCATTCACGATCGAGGGCCGGCAGGACTCCACCCGCGACATCACGAAGCGCATGGGCCCCAGGGTGATCGACCAATTCACGCCGGGCGTCGTGGCGGTGTACGACACGAGCGGTGACACCACCACGGGCGTGTGGGGCGAATTGTGGAGTGCCGGCGCGAGCCGGCGCGGTTGCGTCGGCGCCGTCGTCGACGGCGGAATCCGCGACACAGCCTACATCCGCTCGACGGGTTTCCCGATTTTTCATCGCTTCACGAGCCCGGCCGACGCGGTGGGCCGATTCAACATCGTCGACTTCAACTGCCCAGTGACGATCGGCGGCGTCCGCGTCGAGCCTGGCGACTACGTCTTCGGCGACGAAGACGGCATCGTCATCATCCCTTCCTCGCTCACCCTCGAGGTGCTGGAGAAGGCGGAACGCGTGCTCGTGCGGGAGAGCAAAATTCGCACCTCCCTCGGCGAGGGCAAGGCCCTCGCCGACCTCTACTTGGAGCACGGGAAATTCTGAAGCGGCGAAGGCGCGGCAACGAAGGATAGAAGCGCGTCCTCCGCCTGTCCCCGCTTGCTGCCATCGCGCCTCTCGCGCCCCGCTCCCCTTGCGGGGCTGGAGCCAGCATCCGTTCATATAGAATTAGACGTGACGTCGTCGTTCCGGGGCCGCGAAGCGGAGCCCGGAACCCATGCACACCGCAGGCCGAGGACGAGTGCCGCACGGTCGCGCACCCTTCTGCGCCGTCGGCGGTTATGAATCCCGGGCTCCGCTTCGCGGCCCCGGGATGACAGGGCGGCGATGGGTCGACCCGAACGGATTTGCTCTACACCCATCCGCCATCGACGACGTATTGCTGGTTGGTGCAGGCGGAGGCTTCGTCGGAGGCCATGAAGACGGTGACCTTGGCGATCTCGTCGGGCACGAGCTTGCGCTTGAGGCACTGGCGCTGCATCAGCTCGGCCTCGCCCTCGGGGGTGAGCCACTTCTCGATCTGGCGCTGGGTCATGATCCAGCCCGGCGCAATGGCGTTGACCCGGATGTTGTAGGGGCCGTAATCGCGCGCCAGAGAGCGGGTGAGCCCCAGCACCGCCGATTTGGCCGCCGTGTAGGCCGCCATCCCGCCCTGGCCCACCATCCAGGACACCGAGCCGAAATTGACGATCGCGCCGCCCTGGGCCGCCTTCATGTCGGGCAGCACCGCCTGGGCGGCAAAGAACTGGTGCTTCAGGTTCACGGCGATGCGGTCGTCCCAGTATTCGGGGGTGACGTCCTCGGTCGGGTGGCGCTCGTCATGGGCGGCGTTGTTGATCAGCACCTGGATCGGCCCGAACGCCTCGCGGATGCGGGCGATGGCGGCGCGCAGGGCGGCGATGTCGGTCAGGTCCGCGTGCTCGAAGCGGATGGTGCCGCCCTGCCCGGACACCTCGTCGACCAGGGCTTGCGAATCCTTGATGTCGATGAAGGCCACCTTGGACTTCTGCTGCGCGAACCGGCGCACGATGGCCTCGCCGATGCCCGAGCCGCCGCCGGTCACCAGCACCACCTTGCCGGACAGATCGCTGTAGGTTGCCGCCATGGTCCGTGTTCTCCCAGATTTCGTCACCCAAACCCAACGGCCGCCATCCTCCCCAATATCCAAACCAGCGCAAGACCAACTCAGGAACAAATGCCAGATCTGCGCGCATGACGGCCATACGGGCAACGACGCTTGCCTTAGCGGAACAGGACGGCAATGGTGCGGACAAACTCAAGCGGCGCCAAAACCGCGAACCAAAGGGTGGAACACGCATGATCAGGGATGTCCGCATCGTCTTGGACGAACGTTTTGGGCCGCTCGTCAATTCCAACGCGAGGCTCGAAAAGCTCTATGAGGGCTGCCGCTGGGCGGAGGGACCGGCCTATTTCCCGGCCGGGCGCTCGTGATCTGGAGCGACATCCCGAACGACCGCATGATGCGCTGGGACGAAACGTCAGCGGCGCGGTCGGCGTCTTCCGCCACCCGGCCGGCTACACCAACGGCAACACGGTCGACCGCCAGGGCCGCCTCGTCAGCTGCGAGCACGGCGGGCGCCGCGTCACCCGCACCGAGCACGACGGCTCGGTGATCGCTGATCGCCGACCGCTACGACGGCAAGCGGCTCAACAGCCCGAACGACGTGGTCGTGCAAATCGGACGATTCGATCTGGTTCACCGATCCGGCCTACGGCATCGACTCCGACTACGAGGGGCACAAGGCCGAGAGCGAGATCGGCGGCTGCCACGTCTACCGGGTCGATCCCGGCAGCCGGCGAGATCCGCATCGTCGCCGACGATTTCGTGCGCCCGAACGGCATCGCCTTCTCGCCGGACGAGAGCCTGCTCTACGTCGTCGGACACCGGCGCCACCCACGTCAAGGACGGCCCGCGCCACATCCGCGTCTTCAAGGTCGTCGGACGAGGGCGACGCTCTCCGGCGGCGAGGTCTTCGCCGACTGCACCAGCGGGCTTCTTCGACGGCTTCCGGCTCGACGACGCAGGGCCGCATCTGGACGAGCGCCGGCGACGGCGTCCACTGCTACGACCCGGACGGCACCCTGATCGGCAAGGTGCTGGTCCCCGAGGTCGTCGCCAACGTCGTGTTCGGCGGCCCCAAGCGCAACCGTCTCTTCATCTGCGGCACGACCTCGCTCTACACGGTCTGACCGCAACGAATGGCGCGAAGACTTCGAGTGCCTCAGTGTCCGGTTCACCAACCTCGTTTCAGCCCCAAACCCCCTCATCCCGAGGAGGGTCGGACCTTAAGGTCCGACCCGTCTCGAAGGAGGCTCCAGGAGGCTCGGAAACACCCTCGGCGCGACGCCGCGCGTCGGGAGGTTCAAGCGCCTTCTTGAGCCTCCTTCGAGACGCCCTGGACCTGACGGTCCTGGGCTCCTCAGGATGAGGTTTTTGAGGCCGAGACGGGATTTACAAGCCAAACTCTGAGGCGCCTCACGCCCCCTCGACGATCAGCGTCGCGCCTTCGACGCGCACCACTCGCACGGCGGCGCCCGCCGGCGCGTCGGGGCCCCTTACGCGCCAGGAACTGTCGTCGACCTTCACCCGGCCCTCGCCGCGCGCGATCGGCGCCTCGAGGGTGAAGACGCGGCCGATCAGGGCCTCGCCGCGGCGGTTAAGGAGCGAGGCTTCGGAGCGCGAATCGAAGCCGGTCAGCCGGCGGCCGACGATCACCGCGACGACGAAGAGCGCCGCGAAGACGAGGACGGCGGTCTGCCAGGAGAGGCCGAAGAACCCGTCGACGAGGCCGGTGACGACGGCCGCGATGCCGAGCCAGACGAAGAAGATCCCCGGCGCCGCGAGTTCGAGGCCGAACAGGACGAGGCCGAGAATGATCCAGGCCCAGGCGCCGAAGCCCAAGAAGAACTCCGCCATCTCAGGCGCTCGGGGCGGCGGAGCCGGCCTTCGGCACGGTCTTCGATCCGCGCGGCGCGATGGTGGGAGCCCCGCCGAAGACCGATGCGGTGAGTTCCGCGATGCCGCCGAGCGTGCCGGCGAGGGCCGCCGCCTCGATCGGCACGATGACGACCTTCTGGTTCGGCGCCGTCGAGATCGCGCGCAGGGCCTCGATGTATTTTTCGGCGACGAGGAAGTTCGCCGCGGCGAGGTCGCCGCGGCCGATCGCGTCGCTGACCATCGTGGTGGCCTTCGCCTCCGCCTCGGCGAGGCGCTCGCGGGCCTCGGCGTCGCGCAAGGCCGCCTCCTTGCGTCCCTCCGCCGCGAGGATCTGCGCCTGCTTCTGGCCCTCGGCCTGGAGGATTGCCGCCTGCCGCAGGCCCTCGGCCTCGAGCACGGCGGCGCGCTTCTCGCGCTCGGCCTTCATCTGCCGCGCCATGGCGCCGGCGAGGTCGACCGGCGGCAGGATGTCCTTGATCTCGATGCGGGTGACCTTCAGGCCCCAGGGCGAAGCCGCGGCATCGAGGACCCGGAGCAGGCGCTCGTTGATCTCGTCGCGATGGGAGAGGAGCTGGTCGAGATCCATCGAGCCGACGACGGTGCGGATGTTCGTCATGGTCAGCGTGAGCAGCGCCTGCTGCAGGTTCGAGACCTCGTAGGAGGCGCGCGGCCGCTTCGAGCACCTGGAAGAAGGCCGCCGCGTCGATGGTGACGCCGGCATTGTCGCGGGTGAACGCCTCCTGGCTCGGCACGTCGACGACCTGCTCCATGACGTTCACCTTGTGGCCGATGCGCTCGACATAGGGAACGATCAGCCCGAGCCCCGGCCCGAGGGTGCGCGAATAGCGGCCGAAGCGCTCGACCGTATACGCATAGCCTTGCGGAATGGTGCGCACGCCCATGGCAATCGTGACGATCACCACCACAAGCAAAGCGACCACGAAGATGTTGAAGCCCAATGCCATCGCCCTCGCCCCCGCCGAGGCTCCCGTCGAGCCGTGCATCAGTGTTACTGGAATCCCCCTGCCGCCGCTAGGGCGCGGCCGAGAGGCCGGCCTCACAACCAGCCCTTGAGCTCCCGCTCGACGAGATGGCGGATGACGCGGATGCCGTCGGCGCTGTCGTTGAGGCAAGGCAGATAGGCGAAGGCCTCGCCGCCGTGGTGCTCGAAGATCTCGCGGTTCTCGCCGTCGAGCTCCTCCAGCGTTTCGAGGCAATCGGCGGAGAACCCGGGGGCGACGACGGCCATGCGCTTGACGCCGCTTTCGGCGAGGGCCTTCACGGTCTCGTCCGTATAGGGCTTTAGCCATTCCGCCGGGCCGAAGCGCGACTGGAAGCTGATGCGGAAGCGCTCTTCCGGCCAGCCGAAGGCCTCGCGCAGGAGGCGCCAGGTCTTCACGCAATGGCAGTGATAGGGATCGCCCTTCAGGAGGTATTCCTTCGGCACGCCGTGAAAGGAGACGAGGATCACTTCCGGCTGGAAGGCAAGGCGGGCGAGTTCCCTCCTCATCGAGGAGGCGAGGGCGTCGATATAGACCTCGTCGTCGAAATAGGGCGGCGAGACGCGCACCGCCGGCTGCCAGCGCATCTCCATCAGGGCGCGGAACGCCTGGTCGCAGGCGGTCGCCGAGGTGGCTGCGGAATATTGCGGGTAGAGCGGCACGAGGAGGATGCGGTCGCAACCCTCGGCGAGGAGCGCCTTCGAGCCGCTCGCTCACCTCCGGCTTGCCATAGCGCATCGCCCAGTCGACACGGACCCTGTCGCCGTGAACGCGAGCGAGGTCGCGGCCGATCTCCTCGGCCTGGGCGCGGGTGATGGTCTTCAGCGGCCCCTCGTTTCGCTCCTTGTTCCAGATCGTCTCGTAGTCGCGGCCCTTGCGGCCCGGCCGGGTCGAGAGGATGACGAGGTTCAGGAGCGGCCACCACAGGAGCCGCGGCGTCTCGATCACCCGGCGGTCGGACAGGAACTCCTTCAGATAGCGGCGCATCGACCGATAGTCCGTCGCCTCGGGCGTGCCGAGATTCATCAAGAGCACCCCGATCCGGCCCGGCCGCACGGGCGGGTGATCGACCGGGCGGGCGGCGGGGCGCCCGACGACGGTGGGCTCGACCATTTCGTTCATCGCAACAGGACCCCTTGCCGGAACGCGGGCCGAATTGAGGAGCTCACGGCAGCCCGCCGAGTCGAAACCGACCTGATTTAGGGCGAAACGGGTTCGATGTCGAATTCGCAGTTCCGCCGAGGGTCCGGCCCGTCGTTCCGTTCCCACCCTCGCGACCTCATCCTGAGACGTGTCGATCTTTCGGGCGAAAGGCGCGGGTCCGCCTCTCCCCGCAAGCGGGGAGAGGGTTCGGCCTGCGGCCGAACGAGCGGAGCGGCTTTGCAGAAGGAGGACTGGCAGCGCGACAGGCCCTCTCCCCCCTTGCGGGGGAGAGTTGGAGAGGGGGGTATGGCGCCGACCGAATGGAACGGGCGCCCTCCTTTTCCCGTCGGCGCCGACCCCCCTCCCTACCCTCCCCCGCAAGGGGGGAGGGGCGCGAAACGCCCAATCGCGAGATGCGTGAATGCCCTCTCCCCGCAAGCGGGGAGAGGCGAAACCCGCGTCTCTAATCGGAACAATTCGCACGCTGTCGGGATGTGGGCGTCTGGGTCGTCAGCCGGTGATGAAATCGACGATGAGCTTGCCGTTGAGGATGATGATGATCGCCGCAATCAGGCCGGCGAGACCGATGAGCCACCGCGGCGCGACGAGTTCGCCCATCTTGCCCTTGGCTCGAGGTGAACATCACGAGCGGGAACATCGCGAAGGGACAGCTGCAAGCTCAGGATCGACCTGGGTCAGGATGAGGAACCTCGCGGTCCCGCTCTCGCCGAACCAGATCGTGACAATCGCCGCCGGCATGATGGCGATCGCACGCGTGATGAGCCGGCGCAGCCACGCCGGAAGCTTGATGTCGAGAAAGCCCTCCATGACGATCTGACCCGCGAGCGTGGCCGTGACCGTCGAGTTGATGCCGCAGCACAGGAGAGCGATCCCGAACAGGGTCGGTGCGATCGCGAGGCCGAGGAGTGGGGCGAGAAGCGTGTGGGCCTCACCCAGTTCTGCGACGTCGGTGCGCCCCGTCTTGTGGAAGGTCGCGGCCGCCAGGATCAGGATCGACGCGTTGATGGTCAGCGCGAACATCAGCGCGACGGTCGAAGTCGAGGGTCGCGAAGCGCAGCGCCTCGCGCTTCTCCGGCAGGGTCTCGCCGTAGGCGCGGGTCTGCACGATGCCGGAATGCAGGTAGAGATTGTGCGGCATCACGGTCGCGCCCAGGATGCCGAGCGCCAGGTAGAGCATCTCCGGGTTGGTGACGATCTGCGGTCGTGGGCGCGAAGCCCTTGATGACCGCGGCCCAGTCGGGATTGGCGAGAGCGATCTGGATCCCGAAGCAGACCGCGATCACGCCGAGGAGGGCGATGATCAAGGCCTCGACCAGCGGAAGCCCTAGCGTCTGGAGATAGAGGATCAGGAAGACGTCGAGCGGCGGTGATGATCACGCCGATCTCGAGCGGCATGCCGAAGATCAGGTTGAGACCGATGGCGGTGCCGATCACCTCGGCGATGTCGGTTGCGACGATGGCCACCTCGGCCAGGAACCAGAGGACGAGGGCGACGGCGCGCGGGTAGGCGTCGCGGCAGGCCTGGGCGAGGTCGCGGCCCGGAGGCGATGGCGAGGCGCGCGCACAGCGTGCTGCAGCACGATCGCCATGATGTTGGACACCAGCGCGACGACGAGCAGCGCGTAGCCGAACTTCGAGCCGCCCGCGAGCGAGGTCGCCCAGTTGCCCGGGTCCATGTAGCCGACGGCGACGAGATAGCCGGGCCCGAAAAAGGCGAGCGCCCGTCTGAAGGTCGAACCCTGCGCCGCCACGGCGATGGAGCGGTGGACCTCGGCCAATGAGGGAGCGCCGCGCTCGCGCCGCCAGGTCGCGAGGGTGGGGCCGGGGGCGAAGTCCATGGTGCGTGAGTCTCCGGGAGGTCGACGAATATTGCAGTTGCAAATGAATTGCAACACGAAATGCGAGCCGACGCAAGGGGCGCCGGTTGCCGGCCGCTCTGACCGGACGAGGGGCCGGTTGAAAGTCGATTTGCAATATAATACTATGTCTCGTCCGGTGGCGGCTGCGGAAATGCCGCGTTTTGCATAAAGGGAAGTTCATGGCTTCGGAGCCTTTCGGGAATGACGGAATGGACGACTTCCTCAGCAAAGCCGAGGGGATCTACGGCGGCGAGGGGCCGGACAGTTTGGTCACCTCTACGGACGCGGCGGTCGCGATGTATGGGGGGACAGGCGACGATCAGTTGATCATGCTGTTTCCGAATGCCAACCCGACCGCGGGAACGCTCTACGGGGGCGCCGACAACGACCTGATCGCAGGCCGGGCCACGTCGGTCGATCGCCTCTTTGGAGGGGAGGGTGACGATTATGTCCTGGACGATTACGACGACAGCCTCGGCTTGCCTCTCGGCTGGCTCTACGGCGGATTGGGGCGCGACTCGCTCCTGGGGCGAGGGGGTGACGATTATCTGTTCGGCGGCGACGGCAACGAATCGGGGGCGAATATCTTTGGCGAATACTTCACCATTGGCTCGCCCGCCGGCCTCTTCGGCGGCACGGGGAGCGACGTCTGCGACGGCGGCAACGGCGACGACCTGATCGACGGCGGTACCGGCCGGGACACGCTGATCGGCGGGTTCGGCAACGACACGTTCGTGGTCGAGGGAGGACGTAAATTCCCGATAGACACCCCCGCCGCCTCCGCCGACGGCGACACGGTGATCGAGCATGTCGGCGGCGGCACCGACACGGTGCAGGCGCTGGCGAGCCACATCCTCTCCGCGGCGGCCGAGATCGAGTTCCTGCAAGCCTACGATCCGGGCGGGACGATGGCGCTGAACCTCACCGGCTCCGTCACTGCCAACGCGATCGCCGGCAATGCGGGTGCGAACGTCCTCTCCGGTCTTGCCGGCAATGACGCCCTCTTCGGGCTTGCCGGCAACGACATCCTCAAGGGCGGCGCCGGCCGCGACACGCTGACCGGCGGCGCCGGCGCGGATTTCTTCGTCTTCGACACGAAGCCCGACAAGGCGGCGAATGTCGACGTGCTGACGGACTTCTCGGTCAAGGACGACACGATCTTCCTCGACAACGCGGCGATGAAGGCGGTCGGCAAGAACGGCAAGCTGGCGAAGGACGCCTTCGTCCTCGGCAAGAAGGCCCTCGGAGGGGAAGACCGCATCGTCTACGACGCCGCCAGCGGCAACCTCTTCTACGACGCCGACGGGAGCGGAAAGATCGCCGCGATCAAGCTCGCCATGCTGGCGAACAAGGCGAAGCTGACCTTCGTGGATTTCCTCGTCATCTGAGCCCCGTCTCTTCGCCTCTCCCCGCTTGCGGGGAGAGGGCCGCCGGAGGCGGCAAGCCTGCGCAGCAGGCGAGGGTGAGGGGGCGGTGACAATGGAGGCGATGCGGCGCGCGAGGGCGCCTCTTTCGGCACCGCCCCCTCACCCCCGCTTCGCTTCGCTCCGCTCGTTCGGCCGAAGGCCGAACCCTCTCCGCGCAAGCGGGGAGAGGCGAGCCCGCGCCTTTCGACGAGATGGGTGCATACGCCAGCCCGACCGGGAACGGCTCGCGGCAATGCGCTTTGCGAAGGCTTGCGGCGGCGCTTTTGGCGCCGCATTCTGTCGGCCGCACAAGGTTGCATGACAACCGAAGGGGAGAGCGGGCATGGCGAGGGTTTCTCGGCGTCAGACTTTGGGCCTCGGCCTCGGGGCGGGCCTTTCCGTCACGATGCTGACGGGGGGAGCGGAGGAGGCGCAGGCCGCGCCGGCGAACGTCACCTTCAGCCTCCTCCTCGTCAACGACATCTACAAGATGTCCGACGACAAGGGCCGCGGCGGCTTCGCGAAGCTCGCGGCGGTCGTCAAGGCCGAGCGGGCGCGGGGCGTGCCGATGCTCTTCTGCCATGCGGGCGACACCTTCTCGCCCTCCCTGATGTCCGGCTTCGACCAGGGCGCCCACATCATCGAATTGACCAACCTCATCAAGCCGGACGTCTTCGTGCCCGGCAATCACGAGTTCGATTTCGGCAAGGACGTCTACCTGAAGCGGATGGGCGAGGCCTCCTTCCCCTTCTTCGCGGCCAATATGCGCCAGGCGGACGGCTCGCCGATCCCGGGCATGAAGGACGGGCAGATTTTCGCCCTCGGGCCGATCAAGGTCGGTATCGTCGGCCTCGCGCTCACGGGAACGCCCGGCATGTCGTCGCCCGGCGACATCAAGTTCGTCTCGGAGATGGACGCGCTCAAGGCGCAGGCGGCGGCTTTGCGCCAGCAGGGCGCCGACCTCGTCGTCGCGGTGACGCATACGGACCGCGACATGGACTACACGATCGTGCGCTCGCGCCTCGTCGACGTCCTGCTCACCGGCCACGACCACGATCTCGCCATCGGCTATGACGGCAAGACCGTGATGGTCGAATCGAGCGAGGAAGGGAACTTCGTCACCGCGATCGATTTTATCGCCACCGCCACCGGCGAGGGCAAGGACCGCAAGGTGACCTGGGCGCCGAGCTTCCGCGTGCACAATTCGACCACGGTCGAGGCCGACCCGGAGGTGCTGGCGATCGTCAAGCGCTACGAGGGCGCGCTCTCGAAGGAACTCGACGTCGATATCGGCACGACCGCGACCGAGCTCGACAGCCGCACCGCCACCGTGCGCTCGCAGGAGGCGGCGATCGGCGACCTCATCGCCGACGCGATCAAGGATTCGACCGGCGGCGACATCGCCATCACCAACGGCGGCGGCATCCGCGCCAACAAGGTCTATGCCGCGGGCGCGAAGCTGTCGCGCCGCGACATCCTTTCCGAACTGCCGTTCGGCAACTCGACCTCCCTCGTCGAGATCACCGGCGCCGAGGTCAAGGCGGCGCTTGAGAACGGCGTCTCGCAGTACGAGCAGAAGGCCGGCCGCTTCCCGCAGGTCTCGGGCCTCAAGTTCGACGTCGACCCGAAGCAGCCGGTCGGCTCGCGCATCGCGAACGTCATGGCGAACGGCGAGCCCCTCGACCCGGCGAAGAAGTACAAGGTCGCGACCAACAACTTCATGCTCACGGGCGGCGACGGCTACGTCGCCTTCACCAAGGGCCGAGTCCTGATCGGGCTCACGGACGGCAAGCTCCTCGCAAACGAGGTCATGGTCTACGTGCGCAGGAAGGGCACCGTCGACGCGAAGGTCGAGGGCCGCATCGTCATCAGGTGACGGGAGCCGTCGCGCGGGCTCTCGCGGCCTTCCGCGCGAGCCCGGAGGCCGAAGGCTGGTGCCGGCTGCCGTTCTTCGCCGAAGGCGCGGCGGACGATGTCGGCGGCGCGGCTCGATGCCCGCATCGCCGCCGGTGCTGCGCTGCTCCCGGCGCCGGCGGACATCTTCAACGGCCTTCGCCTGACGCCGTTCGAGAGCGTCAAGGCCGTGATCCTCGGCCAGGACCCCTACCCGACGCCGGGCGACGCGCACGGGCTCGCCTTCTCCTATGTCGGCCGCCGCCGCCTGCCCGCCTCGCTCAAGACGATCCTCGCCGAGATGGCGCAGGATTGCGGCGTCCCGCCGCCGACCCGCGGCGACCTGACGCCCTGGGCCCGGCAAGGGGTCCTCCTCCTCAACACGGCGCTGACCGTCGAGGCGGGGGCGGCCGGCGCGCACCTGCGGCTCGGCTGGGCGGCGCTCGCCGACGAAGCGATGGCGGCGGTCTCGGCACAGCGACCGGCGGTCGCATTCCTGCTCTGGGGCGGCCCGGCCCGGCAACGGGCGGTTCTCGTCGACCGGGGGAAGCACTTGATCGTCGAATCGGGGCATCCGTCGCCGCTCAATCGCCTCGCCGACTTCCGCGGCACCAGGCCGTTCGGCAGGGCCAATGCGTTTCTCGCGGAAAAGGGCCAACGGCTGATTGACTGGAGCCTGCCGTAAACGCCGCCGATTCGATTGGCGTTTTGTGCGCCAGAATTGCAGGTTTTCCTTTATTTCGGCCTTTGATCACGGGTCGAAGACTACAAAGTTACGAAGAGAACATTTGCGCGGAAATGCCTTGGTGAGGCGGACCTTCTCTATCCATGTCTATTCCCATCAAAATGTTATTACAAGTCGAAAAATCGATGCTACGTCAAGGTCGCCCGGCACCTCAGGCGTAGCTCCGCTCGTCCGCAATCACCTTGCCGTCGTTGGGCAGGCTGCCGGGCGGAACGAGGGCAACCGCGCCCTTGAGCTTGGTGACCGCGGCGAGCGTCTCGGCGATTGCGGCCGCCATCGCGGCTCCGGCCGACGCGGCCTCGGCGCGCAGAATCATCGCGTCGGTCTCGCCCTCTCGCGTCACGACGAGGCGCAGGCGGCCGAGACCCGGATGGCGGCGTGCGATCTCCGCGATCTGCTCCGGGCGGACGAACATGCCCTTGACCTTCGCGGTCTGGTCGGCGCGGCCCATCCAGCCCTTGATGCGCGCTCCCGTGCGCCCGCAGGGGCTTCTCCCCGGTAGCGCGGCCGTAAGGTCGCCGACGGCGAGACGGATCCAGGGATGGTGCGGATCGAGCGAAGTAACGACGACTTCGCCGACATCGCCGTCCGGAACCGGATCGCCGGTGCCCGGCCGCACGATTTCGAGAACGATGTCCTCGTTGACGACGAGCCCTTCGCGGGCGCTCGTCTCGTAGGCGATGAAGCCGAGATCGGCCGTTGCGTAGGACTGGTAGGCCTCGATGCCGCGGCGCGGAGAATTCCTCCTGGAGGGATTTCGGAAAGGCCGCCCCCGAGACGACGGCCTTCGTCAGGAACGAGACGTCGCGGCCCGCGGCGGCCGCGGCATCGAGCACGATCTTGAGGAAGTCCGGGGTGCCGATGAAGGCAGAGGGGCGGTAGGCCTCGATCAGTTCGAGTTGCGCCTCGGTGTTGCCCGGCCCCGCCGGAATCACCGCGCAGCCGAGGGCGCGGGCGGAGGTGTCGAGCACGAACCCGCCCGGCGTCAGGTGATAGCTGAAGGTGTTGAGCACGACGTCGCCGGGCCGCAGGCCGGCCGCGTGCAGCGCGCGCGCCCCCCGCCATGGATCGGCCTCGCGGCCCTCCGGCTCGTAGATCGGCCCGGGCGAGGTGAAGAGCCGGCCGAAGGAGCCCGGCGCCCCGGCGACGAAGCCGCCGAAGGGCGGCGTTCGCCTTGTGCAAGGCCGGCAGGTCGGACTTGCGCAGCACCGGCAGCCGCGCCAGGGCCGCGCGATCGACGACGGCCGCCGGATCGAGCCCGGCGAGGATTTGCGCATAGGCCGGGGCCTTCAGGGCGCTGTGCAGCACATCCGGCAGCCGCCGAAAGAGATCGGCCTCGCGGGCGGCCGGTTCCTGGGAGTCGCGAGCGTCGAAAAGGTCGGGCATTGGGGGCTCGGGGAGTTTGTGAGGTCGTGAAGTCGTGCGTCGTGAAGTCGTGAAGTCGTGAGGTCGTGAAGTCGTGAGGTCGTGAAGTCGTGAAGTCGTGCGTCGTGAGATCGTTGAGCTGAGCATGGTGGGAGGAGCGGAGGCCTGGACTGAATTGTGACGCAATCGTTTCATCAGCGGGCGCTGTCCACGACCACGACCCACGACCCACGACGACTTCACGACTTCACGACCCACGACCCACTCAACTTCTCACGCCAGCCACCGCTTGCGCCGCTTGTAGCTCTTCACGTCGCGGAACGACTTGCGGCTTCCTTCGGCGACGCCGAGGTAGAATTCCTTCACGTCCTCGTTCTCGCGCAGCATCTTCGCCGGGCCGTCCATGACGACGCGGCCGGTCTCGAGGATGTAGCCGTAGGTCGCGTATCGCAGCGCCATGCTGGTGTTCTGCTCGGCGAGGAGGAAGGAGACGCCCTCGCTGCCGTTGAGCTTGCGCACGATCTCGAAGATCTCCTCGACGATCTGCGGCGCGAGGCCCATCGAGGGCTCGTCGAGCAGGATCATCTTCGGCCTCGACATCATGGCGCGGCCGATCGCGCACATCTGCTGCTCGCCGCCGGAGGTGTAGCCGGCGACCGAGGAGCGGCGCTGCTTCAGGCGCGGGAAATAGTCGTAGATCATCTCGACGTCGCGCCGGATCGCGGCGTTGCCGTCGCGGCGCGTGAAGGCGCCGGTGAGAAGGTTCTCCTCGATCGTCAGGTGCCCGAAGCAATGGCGGCCTTCGAGGACCTGGATGCAGCCGCGGCGCACGAGTTCGTTCGGCGACAGCTTGTCGACGCGCTCGCCCTCGAACGCGATCGAGCCCTTCGTCACCTCGCCGCGCTCGGCGTGGAGCAGGTTCGAGATCGCCTTCAGCGTCGTCGTCTTGCCGGCGCCGTTGGCGCCGAGCAGCGCCACGATGCCGCCGCGCGGCACGCTGAGCGACACGCCCTTCAGGACGAGGATGACGTGGTCGTAGATGACCTCGATGTTGTTGACCGAGAGCACCGGCTCGGCGGCGGACTCGGTCGGAACGACGTTAGTCATGATGGGTCCGATCGCTGCCTTGGAAGCACTCACGGTTCTCACGGGCGTCAATTCCGAAGGAGGACCCCCCGCCTCTCCCCGCTTGCGGGGAGAGGGTTCGGCCCTCGGCCGAACGAGCGGAGCGAAGCGAAGCGGGGGTGAGGGGCGGTCCCGGAAGAGGCGCCCTTCCGCCGCCGCGGCGCCCCCTTCGGCACCGCCCCCTCACCCTCGCCTGCTGCGCAGGCTTGCTGCCTTCGCAAGCCGGGTGTTCCCGGCTTGCGCACCAAAGAACGGACCTCGGGTAGACCCGAGGTCCGGCAGCCCTCTCCCCGCAGGCGGGGAGAGGCGAAGTGGCGTCTCTTCGGTCGCGCATCCGGCCGCGGCCGGCCTACGACGACTTCTCGCAGGCTTCGATGCGCTTCGGCCAGCCGGCGTTCGCCGCCGCGTATTCCTTCGCGGCGGCTTCGATCAGCGGGCGCACCTTGTCGCGCATCGGCTCCATCCAGTCGGAACCCATTGTCCACTTGGTGCCGTCCCATTCGGCGACGTAGACCTTGTGGTGGCCGTTATGGTCCTCGCAGGCGACCTTCACGGGCGCCGCGAAGCCCTCCATGCCGAGCTCCTTCAGGCGCGCGTCGGTGATGTTGAGGCTCTCGAGGCCGCGGCGCACGTCCTCGCCGGTGACGACCTTCTTGCCGGTGAGCTTCTGGGCGTTGCGGATCGCCTCGGCGATGAGCATCGAGTTGTAGACGCCGCGGTTGTAGAGGTTATCGCCGACCTTGTCCTTCGGGTACTTCGACAGGCCCTTGTCGACGACGTGCTTCTGGATGTCCTTGATCACCGGGAAGTCGGGCCCGGAGGCGTGGAAGTCGAGGGACTTGTAGCCCTTCGCCTCGGCCCCGCCGGCGCGGGCGTCGTCGTCGCCGCCGGCCCACCAGACGCCGACGAGCTTGTCGATCGGGAAGCCGACGCGGATCGCCTCCTTGACGGCGGTCGGGTTCATCGCGCCCCAGCCCTGATTGTAGATCCAGTCCGGCCGGTCGCGGCGGACGTTGAGCCAGATCGAGCCCTGGTTCTGCATGTCCTGCGCGGCGACGGGATAGAGCTTCAGCTCGAAGCCGTATTCCTTCGCGAGCGCTCTCGAGGAGCGGGATCGGCTCCTTGCCGAACGGCGCGTCGAGATGGATGAGGCCGATCTTCTTGCCCTTGAGCTTGTCGAGCCCGCCCTCCTTCTCGGCGACGTACTTGATGAAGGCGGAGGCGCCGTCCCAATACGTCACCGGCGGATTGAACACCCAGGGGAAGGTGCTGCCGTCCGCCGAAGCCGAGAGGCCGTAGGCCATCGACAGGACCGGGATCTTGTCGACCGCGGCCTTCGGGATCAGCTGCAGGGTGATGCCGGTCGAATAGGGGTTAGTGATGACCGGATTCTTGCCCTTGACCGACTCGTAGCACTCGACGCCCTTCTTGGTGTCGTAGCCCGTCTCGCATTCCTCGATGGCGATCTTGACGCCGCCGATGCCGCCGTCGCGCTCGTTGAGCATGCGCAGGTAGTCGGACATGCCGTCGGCGATCGGGATGCCGGAGGACGCGAACGTGCCGGTGCGATAGGTCAGCAGCGGAACGTAGATCGATTCCTGCGCCGTGGCGGGAAGCGCCGCCGCGCCAAGAAGCACGGCGGCGACGCCGCTCAGTGCGATGGTCCGAAATGACATCTCGGTTCCTCTCCTTCGTGGATGCCCGGCGCGTCGGCCGGGCGATTGACCTCGAATTCGTAGCGTCTCCTTGCCTCCGGCCCCTAATAGGGGAAGGGCCAGACCCGGAGCTTCTGCTTGCCGATCTGCCAGAGCCGCGCGAGGCCGTGCGGTTCGACGATCAGGAAAAAGATGATCAGCGCGCCCGTGATCATGAAGCGAAGATGCTCGATCGTATCCGAGCGGATCGAGATTCCGAAGGGGGTCGAGGATCGCCGGCAGCACGATGCCGAGGACGATCGGCATGATGAAGATGAGGGCGGCGCCGAAGAACGAGCCGATCAGGCTGCCGAGGCCCGCCGATGATCACCATGAACAGGATGAAGAAGGACTGGTTGATGTCGAAGACGCGTGTACTCGGCGCCGCCGTACCAGAGGAAGACCATCAGGGCGCCGGCGACGCCGCAGTAGTACGACGACACGGCGAAGGCGAGGAGCTTCGTCGGCAGGAGCTTGATGCCCATCAGCTCGGCCGCGATGTCCATGTCGCGCACCGCCATCCACATCCGGCCGATGCGGCCGTGCACGATGTTCGAGGCGATGAAGGTGAGGACGATGACGAGGGTGAGGACGACGAGGTAGCGCGTCTGCGGCGTCGCGATGGCGCTGACGATCGGCACGCCGAACAGGGTGCGCAGCGGCGCCTCGATCGCGCCGGAGACGTTGTAGTTGTGAGCCACGGCACGCGGTTGAACGACCATTGCAGGAAGAACTGCGCCGCGAGCGTCGCGACGGCGAGATAGAAGCCCTTGATCCGCAGCGAGGGCAGGCCGAAGAGCACGCCGACGCCGGCGGAGAAGAAGCCCGAGACGAGGATCCAGACGATGATGTTCACGCCCGGAAAGGCGGTCGTCAGCTTGTAGCAGGCATAGGCGCCGACGCCCATGAAGCCGCCGGTGCCGAGGGAGAGCAGCCCGGCATAGCCGGTGAGGATGTTGAGGCCGATCGCGGCGAGCGCGAAGACCAGGAACGGGATCATCACCGCCTGGAGCAGGAAGTCGTTGCCGACGAAGGCGATGAGATAGGCGGCCGCGATGACGATGCCGATGCCGATGCGGTCCTCGCGCAGCGGGAACACCGCCATGTCGGCGGCGTAGCTGGATTTGTACTGCGAGGCTTCACGGTAGAGCATGGCTAGCTCAGGGGTTGGCGCGTGGGGAACGGGAAGGAGCGAATGGCGAACGGCGAACGGCGGGTGCAGTCGGTCGTGCTTCGTGGGTCGTGCTTCGTGGGTGCGACGGATGAGCGCTCCTGCGAAGCACGACCGACGACTTCACGAAGCACGAATCCCCTCGCCACTCGCCATTCGCCATTCGCTAAATCCTCTCGATGATCCTCTCGCCGAACAGCCCCTGCGGCCGGAACAGCAGGAAGAGGAGGGCGATGACGTAGGCGAGCCAGGTCTCGATGCCGCCGCCGAGGAGCGGCCCCCAGTAGAACTCGCCGAGCTTCTCGCCGACGCCGATGATGAGCCCGCCGACGATGGCGCCGGGGATCGAGGTGAAGCCGCCGAGGATCAGCACCGGCAGCGCCTTCAGCGCGATGATCTGGAGCGCGAAGGAGACGTCCGAGCGCGCGCCCCACATGATGCCGGTGACGAGCGCCACGATGCCGGCGGTGAACCAGACGATGACCCAGATCTGGTTGAGCGAGATGCCGACCGAGAGCGCCGCCTTGTGGCTGTCGGCGACGGCCCGCAGCGCGCGGCCGATGCGGGTCTTCGAGAAGAACACGGCGAGCGCCGCGATCATCAGCGAGGCGATGACGGCGGCGGCGATGTCGATGTGCTGCAAGCGCACCGGGCCGCCGAAGATCATGACGTCGGTCGCGCCCTGCGGCAGGTGCAGCTCGGCCGCGATCATCTGCTTCGGATTGCCGCCGAAGATGATCTCGCCGAGGCCGATCAGGAAATAGGTCAGCCCGAACGTCGCCATGAACAGGATGATGTCGGGCTGGTTGACGAGCGGCCGCAGCACGACGCGCTCGACCGCGACCGCGAGCACGAACATGACGCCGATCGGACAGAACGAGCGCGAGGAGCGCCGGCACGCCCTTCTCGTGCAGCCCGACGAGCGTCAGCGCCGCGAACACCACCATGATGCCCTGCGCGAAGTTGAACACGCCCGACGCCTTGAAGATGAGCACGAAGCCGAGCGCGATCAGCGCATAGAGGACGCCGGAGACGAGGCCCTCCCAGAGCGTCTGCACCAGGAGGTCCGGCGCGTCGACCATCAGCACGAAAGGCTCGACGAAGATCTTGAAGAGGAGGTCCATGGCCGCTCCTAATGCGCCACGCCGAGATAGGCGTCGATGACGCGCTGGTCGCGCTTGACCTCCTCGGGCGCGCCGTCGGCGATCTTGCGGCCGTATTCGAGCACGACGACGCGGTCCGAGAGGTCCATCACCACGCCCATGTCGTGCTCGATCAGCGCGATCGTGGTGCCGAACTGCTGGTTCACGTCGAGGATGAAGCGGGACATGTCCTCCTTCTCCTCGAGGTTCATGCCGGCCATCGGCTCGTCGAGGAGCAGGAGGTCCGGCTCCATCGCGAGCGCGCGGCCGAGCTCGACCCGCTTCTGCAGACCGTAGGGCAGCTTGCCGACCGGCACCTTGCGGATGTGCTGGATCTCCAGAAAGTCGATGATGTCCTCGACGACGCGGCGATGCTCGACCTCCTCGCGCAGGGCCGGCCCGTGCCGGAGGAGCTGCCAGAAGAAGTTCGCATTCATCTTCAGCGAACGGCCGGCCATGATGTTGTCGAGGGTCGACATGCCCTTGAACAGCGCGACGTTCTGGAACGTGCGCGCGATGCCGCCGCGAGCGGCCTCGGAGGGCCGCATCCTCGGCCGCGTCTTGCCCTTGAAGGTGATGCAGCCTTCGGTCGGGTGGTAGAAGCCGTTGATGCAGTTCAGCATCGAGGTCTTGCCGGCGCCGTTCGGACCGATGATCGCGCGGATCTCGCCCTTGCGGATGTCGAAGGAGACGTCGGTCAGCGCCTTGACGCCGCCGAAGCCGAGCGACACCTCCTCGACGGCGAGAAGCACGTCGCCCTTCACCAGGATCGGGCTGTCCGGCGCCCTCATTCCGCCGCCTCCAGCACCCGGCCGCCCTCGCCCTTCACCGGGTAGGCCGCCATGTCGCGGATCTTCACCCGCGCCGCGATGGTGCCCTTGCGGCCGTCCTCGAAGGTGACCTCGGTCGCGATGTCGGCCTCCTGCGCGCCGTCGTAGAGCGCCTCGGATCAGGGGTGCGTAGCGCTCGGCGATGAAGCCGCGGCGGACCTTCTGCGTGCGCGTCAGTTCGCCGTCGTCGGCGTCGAGCTCCTTGTGCAGGATGAGGAAGCGCCGGATCTGCGGCGCCGCCCATGCGCGGCTCGGCGGCCAGCGAGCGGTTCACCTCGTCGACATGCTTCTCGATCATGTCGTAGACGAGGGGATGGCCGGCGAGTTCCTGGTAGGAGGCGTAGGTGACGCCGTTGCCGCTCGGCCCAGTTGCCGACCGCGACGAGATCGATGTTGAGGAAGCAGGCGACGTAGTCGCGCCCGTCGCCGAAGGCCACGGCCTCCTTGATGTTCGGATAGAACTTCAGCTTGTTCTCGACGTATTTCGGCGGGAACAGCGCGCCGTCGCGCATGCGGCCGACGTCCTTGGCGCGGTCGATGATCTTGAGGTGCCCGTTCTCGTCGAAGAAGCCGGCATCGCCCGAATGCACGAAGCCGTCCGCGGTCTTCGTCTCCGCCGTCTTCGCCTCGTCCTTGTAGTAGCCGAGGAAGACGCCGGGCGAGCGGTAGAGCACCTCGCCGTTCTCGGCGATGCGGATCTCGACCTGCGGCGCCGGCCGCCCGACCGTGTCGGCGCGGATCTCGCCGTCGGGCTGCATGGTGACGTAGACCGACGCTTCCGTCTGGCCGTAGAGCTGCTTCAGGTTCACGCCGATCGAGCGGTAGAAGCGGAAGATCTCCGGGCCGATCGCTTCGCCCGCGGTGTAGCCGACCTTGATGCTCGAGAGCCCGAAGCGGTTCTTCAGCGGGCCGTAGACGAGGACGTCGCCGATATTCCAGAGCAGGCGGTCGAGCACGCCGACGCCCGGTGCGCCGTTGAGGATCTTCTCGCCGACCTTGTCCGCCTGCGCGATGAAGAACTTGAACATCCGCCGCTTCAGCGCGCGACGCGTCCTCCATGCGCACCATGGTCAAGGTCAGCATGGTCTCGAACACCCGCGGCGGCGCGAAGGCGTAGGTCGTGCCGATCTCGCGCCGGTCCTCGACGACGGTATCCGGGCTTTCCGGACAGTTGACGCAGAGCCCGGCGAGGATCGCCTGCGCGTAGGAGAAGATGTGGTCGCCGACCCAGGCGATCGGCAGGTAGGCGATGATCTCGTCGCTCTCGGAGAGCTTGTCGAAATCGCAGCCGATCTGCGCCGCGGCGATGACGTTGTCGTAGGACAGCATCACGCCCTTCGGCCGCCCGGTGGTGCCGGAGGTGTAGAGGATGATCGCCGAGATCGGCGCCGCTTCCCGCGGCGAGGTCGGCCTCGAGGGCGGCGGCCTCGGCGGGGTCGGCGAGGCGCCTGCGGCCCTCGTCGATCACCTCGGAGATGGGGCTCAGGCGGGCATGGTCGTAATCGCGCAGGCCCCGCTCCTCGTCGTAAAGCACGCGGTCGAGGAGGGGCACTTCGGCGGCGACGGAGAGGAGCTTGTCGACCTGCTCCTGATCCTGCACCGCCGCATGCGTCACCTCCGCATGGGCGAGCACATAGGCCATCTCGTCCGCGACGCTGTCGGCATAGACGGGAATCGGGACCGCGCCGAGCCATTGCGCCGCCGCCATGGTCCAGTAGAGCCGCGGCCGGTTGTAGCCGACGATGGCGATCTTGCCGCCGCGCTTCAGGCCGAGCGCCTGCAGGCCCGCCGCATAGGCGCGCACGGCGTCGTGCACCTCGGCCCAGGTCTAGGACTGCCAGATGCCGAGGTCCTTGTGCCGGAACGCCGTCCGCGCGGGGCGGACGCGGGCGTTCCGTACGATCAGCTTCGGAAATGTGTCGTCGCGCGCGGCTGCCGCCGTCGTCACCGGCCTTCCCTCCCTGGCGCCGCTGCGGCTTCCAAGGCCGCGGCGGAGCGTTCGAACCCTCTGGCGGCGGGTGCGTCCCGTCGTCTTGAGCCTTCCCCGAGGCCCGTTGGTGGCAGTTTGGACCGCGGGCGGCAACGCGACAAGAGTTCGAAGGCGTGTGGAAATGCGAATATTCAGGAATCGGAGGCCGGCCGGCTCCGTGCGAGTTTGCCCAGCGGTCGCGACGGCGGGCTGGACGGATTGCTTGACTCAGTCAATGATCGCGCGGAACCTCGGCCCGCTCCGGGAACCGTCCCATGTCCCTGTCGCCCGACGATCCGATCGCCGCCGTGAGGCATTTCACGCCGCTTTTACACCGGCCGGCTCGAAGTCCTCCGCGAGGGTCTGCTCGATTCGGCGTTCACGCTCACGGAGGCCCGCGTGCTCTACGAGCTCGCGAACCGCACCGCCCCGACGGCGGCGGATCTCGGCCGCGACCTCAATCTCGATGCCGGCTACCTCAGCCGGATCCTCAAGCGCTTCGAGGAGCAGGGCCTCCTGCGCCGCGAGCGCTCGGCGCGGGACGGCCGCCAGGCGACGCTCACGCTCACCGCGGCCGGCCGCAGCGCCTTCGCGCCCCTCGACGAGCGCTCGCGCTTGCAGGTCGACGCCCTCCTGAAGCCGCTGCGGGAGACGGAGCGGGCGCAGCTCGTCGCCGCCATGCGCAAGGTCGAGGCGCTTCTCTCCGCGAGCGAACCGGCCGAGCCGCCCTATGCCTTGCGCCCGCACCGGCCCGGCGACATCGGCTGGATCGTGCACCGGCACGGGGCCCTTTACGCACAGGAATACGGCTTCGACGAGAGCTTCGAGGCTCTCGTCGCGGAGATCGCCGCCGGCTTCATCAAGAGCTTCGATCCGAAGCGAGAGCGCTGCTGGATCGCGGAGAAGGACGGGGAAGTCGTCGGCTCCGTGCTTCTCGTGAAGCAATCCGACGCGGTCGCCAAGCTGCGCTTGCTCTACGTCGAGCCGAAGGCGCGCGGCCTCGGCATCGGCCGCCGCTTCGTGGAGGAGTGCATCCGCTTTGCCCGCGCCGCCGGCTATGTGCGCCTCAGCCTGTGGACGAACGACGTCCTCTTTGCCGCCCGCGCCCTCTACGAACGCGCCGGCTTCACCCTCGTGAAATCCGAACCGCACCGCAGCTTCGGCCAGGACCTCGTCGGGGAGATTTGGGAGTTGGAGCTGTAGGGGCGGCCGACCTTCGCCTCTCCCCGCTTGCGGAGGCCGCCGACGGCAACCTCGCATGGGCGGAGAAGCCTGCGAGGAGCTCGAGCTAGCTCGGCCCGCGACTCAGCTTCCAGGAACACTGCTCTACTCCGCCGCGACGGGCAGCGGAGCCTTCGACGAACGGAACTGCGCCAGCAGCGCCACTTCCTCCGCCTTCGCCGCCTCGAGGTTGCGCAGCTTGACGTGGCCGAAGCCGCGGATCTTTTGCGGGATCGTGGCGAGGCCGACGGCGAGCGCGTGATTGCCGGCATTGAGCCTGTCGAGAATCTCCTCGACCACGCAGCTCGTATTCCTCGATCAGCCGGCGCTCCAGTCCTGCGCTCGTGCGTGTAGCCGAACGGATCGAACCTCGTCCCGCGCAGACCCCTGCAGCGCGCGAGGAAGCGGAAGGCGTGCATCATCCACGGCCCGAAGCTCATCTTCCTCGGCACGCCCGTCGCCGGATCGATCTTGCGCGAGGAGCGGCGGCGCGAGGTGGAACTCGTAGCGCAGCGTCTCGCCCTCGAAGGTCGCGGCGACCTGCCTCTCGAAGGCGCCGTAGGTGTAGAGGCGCGCCACCTCGTACTCGTCCTTGTAGGCCATCAGCTTGAACAGAGAGCGGGCGACCGCATCGGTGAGCGCCGTCGCGCCCGGCGCCGCCGCCGTCTCGGCGGCAAGGACCCGCGCCATCGTGCGCTTGTAGCGCTCGCCCTAGGCGGCGTCCTGGTAGTCGGTGAGGAAGCGCGACGCGGCGGTCGATGGTCTCGTCAAGCGAATGCGACAGCTCGCGCGATTGCGTCGGCGCGCTGAGATCGCGCCACGAGCCGGTCGATCGTCTCCGGCTCTGCGGCGGCGCGGCGGCCCCAGTGGAAGGCGGCGAGGTTCATCTTCACCGCCTCGCCGTTGAGCTCGATCGCCTTCTCGATCGCGTCGGCGGAGAGCGGCACGCGGCCCTTCTGGAAGGCGTAGCCGAGCATGAACATGTTCGCCGCGATGGCATTGCCGAGGAGCGCCGTCGCGATCGCGGTGGCGTCGGTGAAGTCGACCGCGTCGGCGCCCGCCGCTGCGGCGATCGCGCGCTTGATGCGCTCCGCCGGCAGCGAGAAATCGGCGTTGCGGGCGAAGTCGCCGGGCATCACCTCGGCGGTGTTGACGACGAGCGCGCGTCTTGCCGGGCCTGCACCGAGGCCAGCACCTTCTTCGTGCCGGTGACGACGAGGTCGCAGCCGAGCACGAGGTCGGCCGCGCCGGCGGTGACGCGGATCGCGTGGATGTCGTCCTGCGCGTTGGCGAGGCGGACATGGCTGTAGACGGCGCCGCCCTTCTGCGCGAGGCCCGCCATGTCGATCATGCCGAGGCCCTTGCCCTCGAGATGCGCCGCCATGCCGAGGATCGCGCCGATCGTCACGACGCCGGTGCCGCCGACGCCGGTGACGATGATGTTGAAGGTGCTGTCGATCGCCGGGATCGCCGGCTCCGGCAGCGGTCGAAGCCGTCGACCCCTGCCGTCGAGACGGTTTCCGGCACCGCCTTGCGGATCTTGGCGCCGTGCACCGTGACGAAGGACGGGCAGAAGCCCTTGACGCAGGAGAAGTCCTTGTTGCAGCTCGACTGGTCGATCTGGCGCTTGCGGCCGAACTCGGTCTCGAGCGGCTGCACGGCGACGCAGTTCGACTGCACCGAGCAATCGCCGCAGCCCTCGCAGACGAGATCGTTGATGATGACGCGCTTGTCGGGGTCGGGAAACTCGCCGCGCTTGCGGCGGCGGCGCTTCTCGGAGGCGCAGGTCTGGTCGTAGATCATCACCGTGACGCCGGCGATCGTCGACAGCTCGCGCTGCACCGCGTCGAGGTCGTCGCGATGATGGATCGTCATGCGCGGCGGCCATTGCACGTGCGTCGGCATATTTGTCCGGCTCGTCGGTGACGAGCGCGATGCGCTCGACGCCTTCGGCGCGAACCTGCCGCGCGATCACGTCGACCGTGAGCCCGCCCTCGTGGCGCTGGCCGCCGGTCATTGCGACGGCGTCGTTGAAGAGGATCTTGTAGGTGACGTTCGTCTTCGTCGCGACGGCCCAGCGCAGGGCCAGGATGCCGGAATGGTTGTAGGTGCCGTCGCCGAGGTTCTGGAAGACGTGCCGGCGCGTCGAGAAGCGCGAATTCGCCGACCCAGTTCGCGCCCTCGCCGCCCATCTGCGTGAAGCCGTCGGTGGAACGGTCCATCCACTGCGCCATGTAATGGCAGCCGATGCCGGCATAGGCGCGCATGCCCTCGGGCACCTTGGTCGAGGTGTTGTGCGGACAGCCGGAGCAGAAACCCGGCGTGCGCGTCGCGATGTCGCTCGTCTCGCGCCAGGATGCGCTGCGCCTCCTTCAGGCGCTCGACGCGGCCGCGCAGGTCGTCGTTGCCGTGGTAGCGCAGGAGGCGCTCGCCGATGCAGATCGCGATGTCGTTCGGATCGAGCGCGCCCTTGACCGGGAAGAGCCAGTTGCCGTCCTCGTCCTTCTTGCCGATGCAGATCGGCTGCTCGGCGGCGCCGTAAAGCTCCTCGCGGAGCTGCACCTCGATCAGCGAGCGCTTCTCCTCGACGACGATGATGAGATCGAGGCCGCGGGCGAAGTCGACGAGCTCGCGCCGCGAGAGCGGCCACGGGCAGGCGACCTTGTAGAGCCGCAGCCCCATCTGGCTCGCCTTGACCTCGTCGAGGCCGAGATCGTCGAGGGCCTGGCGGACGTCGAGATAGGACTTGCCGACGGTGATGACGCCGACCTTCGGCGTGCGGCCGCCGGAGAGCACGATGCGGTTGAGGTTGTTGGCGCGCACGAAGGCGAGCATGGCGTCGCGCTTGTAGTCCTGCAGCCGCGCCTCCTGCTCGAGGATGCCGTCGCCGGTCCGGATGTTGAGGCCGCCGGGCGGCATCGCGAAATCGTCCGGCACGACGATCTTCACCCGGTCGAGCGAGCCGTCGACGGAGGCCGTCGAACTCGATGTTCTCCTTGACGCATTTGAACGCGACCCAGGAGCCGGTGAAGCGGCTCATGGCGTAGCCGTAGAGGCCGTAATCGAGGATCTCCTGCACGCCCGCGGGGTTCAGGATCGGGATCATCACGTCGACGAAATGGAACTCGGACTGGTGCGCGACGGTGGAGGATTCCGCCGTGTGGTCGTCGCCCATCAGCGCGAGCACGCCGCCGTGCTTCGAGGAGCCGGCCATGTTGGCGTGGCGGAAGACGTCGCCCGAGCGGTCGACGCCCGGGCCCTTGCCGTACCACATGCCGAAGACGCCGTCGTAGCGGCCCTCGCCGCGCATCTCGGCCTGCTGCGTGCCCCAGATGGCGGTGGCGGCGAGTTCCTCGTTGAGACCGGGCTTGAAGACGACGTTCGCGGCATCGAGCCACTTCTTGGCGCGCAGGAGGTTCTGGTCGAGCCCGCCGAGCGGCGAGCCGCGATAGCCGGAGACGAAGCCGGCGGTGTTCAGCCCGGCGAGCCGATCCCGCTCCCGCTGCATCAGGAGCATCCGGACGACCGCCTGCGTCCCGGTGATGAAGACGCGGTCCTTTGCCAGGTCGTACTTGTCGTCCAGCGCGACGTTGCGGAGCGCAGTGCCCGTTTCGGCCATTCGCCCGTCCCTCCCGAAGCCTTCGGTACGCCGATTGCCCTGTCTCGATTATGACAGCATTGCTGACATAATCTGGTGGAGGGGTCAACCGCTACGCCCATCTTTCGCCGCCTTCGCGGGCGGACATGGGGTCCCCGGCGACGGCTGCGCCGGCCTTGTATTAGATGACGCTCCGCTGCGTCCGTCACCAGTCCGGATCGATATGATTCGCCCCGCCGGCTTCCTCGCCACCGCCGCCCTCGTCTGCCTCGGGGCGGCGCCGGCCGTCGCCCATCCTCATGTCTGGATCGTCGCCCGCGCGGAACTCCTCTACGGACCGGACGGCAAGGTCACCGGCGTGCGGCATGCCTGGACTTTCGACAAGGGCTATTCCGCCTTCATCACCCAGGGCCTCGACGCGAACGGGGACGGCAAGCTGTCCCCGGACGAGTTGAAAGACCTTGCGGCGGAGAACACCAAGTCCCTCGTCGAGTTCGACTATTTCACGGTGCTCAAGGCGAACGGCGCAAAGCAGGCCTTCGATCCGCCCCGCGAGCCGGCGATGAGCTATGCGGACGAGGCGGTGACGCTGCGCTACGTGCTGCCGTTGAAGAGCCCGGCCGCGGCGACGAAGGCGCTTTCGATCGAAGTCTTCGATCCGACGTTCTTCGTTTCCTTCTCCCTCGCCGCGGGCAGCGACGCGGTAACTCTCGTCGGCGCCCCGAAGGGCTGCGCGACGACGATCACCCGCCCGAAGGGCCAGGACGCCGGCCAGTCCCAGCAGAACCTCTCGGAGGCCTTCTTCCAGACCCTCACCGGCGCCTCCGACTACGGCGCCCAGTTCGCCAGCCGGGCGATCGTCGCATGTCCGTGACCGCCGGTCCCGCCGCCCTCCCGGCGCCCGCTGCGTCGCATTTCGGAAAACGGCTTGCCCTTTCGCTCGGCGCCGTAGCCCTCGTCGCCGCCGCGACGGCTTGTCTCGTCCTCTTCTTCTTTCCCGCAACGCTGCCGCCGGTCCGCTCTCCCTTCGGCATGGGGCTGCGCGAGGCGGCGCCCGCGGCAACCGGGCTTGGCGGCGCCATCCTCGCGGTGCAGTCGAGCTTCTACCGGAGCCTCGAAGCGGCCCTCTCCGCCCTGAAGGAGAGCGGCGCCGCCTTCTCGACACTGCTCGGGCTCGGCTTCGCCTACGGGGTCTTCCACGCCGCCGGACCCGGCCACGGCAAGGCGGTCGTCTCCGCCTACCTCGTCGCCAACGAGCGCAGCCTCCGCCGCGGCTTCGCGCTGAGTCTCGCCGCCGCCTTGCTCCAGGCCCTCGTCGCGATCCTCCTCGTGAGCGTCGCGGCGCTTCTCCTCAAGGCCACGGCCGCAGCGATGACGCAGGTCGCGACGCGGGTCGAGCTCGCGAGCTTCGCCGCCGTCGCGGCGCTCGGCGCGGTCATGACCTGGCGCAAGGCCGGAGCGGCGCTGGGTACGCTGGCGCTTGCCGGAAACCCCCTTGCCGGGCCGCAGGCCGCCGATTGCGATCACGTCCACCTGCCGGGCCCCGAGGCGATCGACCGCCTGACCCGCTGGCGCGACTGGGGCGGCGTCGTCCTCGCCGCCGGCATCCGCCCCTGTGCCGGGGCGATCGTCGTCCTCGTCTTCGCCCTTTCGCAGGGCCTCTTTTCCGCCGGCATCGCCGCCACCTTCGCGATGGCGCTCGGCACCGCTCTCACCACCGGCCTTGCCGCCGCCCTTGCCGTTTTCGCGAAGAGCCTGGCCCTGCGCCTCGCCGGCGGCCGCGGCGCTGGCGGAGCGCTGGCGATGGCCGGCCTGGAGCTTTTGGCCGCCGCCTTCGTCCTCGTTCTCGGCCTGAGCCTGCTCCTCGGGTTGTGGACGGCGGCGGGAAGCTGAGGAGTCGTCAGGCCGACGGGTCGTTGCCGAGCAGGATCGGCTGGCCATGCGGCGTTGCGTGAGCGGCGCGGTCGAAGGCATCGCGGCGGACGGCGAGGGCGTCGGCGCTCGCGACGCCCTTCTCGGCAACGAGGCGTTCGAGGGCCACGAGCCAGTGCCGGTAATAGGTCGAGCCGTCGTCCGGATCGCCGGCCTCTTGCGCGCTGCGAATCGCCGTGGCCAACGCCGCGGCCCATTCCGGCCAGGTAAAGAGGCCGGCGGCATTGAGCGACACGGCCATCGCGAAGGCCTGCGCCTCCCAGGGCTCGCGGAAGACCGGGCCGCCGTCCTGCTGCGGCAGGGGCGCGATCCTGGCGAGCGCCGCGGCGGCGGCAGCCTCAGGCCGGCTCAAGGTAGCTCTCGAAGGCGTCGATCGAGACATCGAGCGTTGCGTCGGCCTCCTCGCCCCAGAGCTCGCGGCCGGAGAAGCGGACCGTGTAGAGCCATTGTGGATTCTCGCCCTCGCCGCGGGCGCTGCTGTCCGGAAAGACGTGCGCGCCGTGCACCCGCTCGACCGTCCCGGCCTTGCCGCGGGCATAGCGCGGCAGGCGGGTGTGCCCGCTCGGATGCATGACCCGCGTGACGACCGGGTCGCCGACGGCGAAGCGCGCCGGCTGCGTCGCGGACCGGTCCGTCGGACCGCCTTTCGCAAGCGCCGCGGGGACGTCGGCGGCCTTCAGGACGCGCTTCACCGCCACCGGCGGCGTCAGCGCATGGCCGAGGCGCAACTCATCCTCGCCGACGAGGCCGGTCTTCACGACGAGCTTTTCGAGACCCTTCGTCCAGATCTCGTAATAGCTCGACGACAGGTATTCGGCCGGCGGCAGGCTCTCGCGGGCGTGCCGCATCGTGTCGATGCTCCAGGCGCCGGCCGCGCCGGCGGCGAGGGTCAGGCCGAAGGCGCGGCGCTCCCAGGGCGCGTGAAACCACGGCTCCTCCGGCTCGAGGCCGATCGGCCCGAAGCCCATCATGCCGCCGAGATCCTGGCCGCCGTTCACGACCGCGCCACCTGGTCCGGCCTGAGCGCGAGACCGGTGCCGATCATCGAATCCCGGGTGACGAGATCGGCGAGGGCTGCCTCGTCGAGGCCCGCCGCGCCCTCCGGCCGCATCGGCACGACGAGGTAGCGGATCTCGGCCGTCGAATCCCACACCCGGATGCGGGTCTCGCTCGGGAGCGTCACGCCGAACTCGGCAAGGACGCCGCGCGGGTCGATCACCGCCCGCGAGCGGTAGGGCGCCGACTTGTACCAGACCGGCGGCAGGCCGAGCACCGGCCAGGGGTAGCAGGAGCAGAGCGTGCAGACGACCATGTTGTGCTCGGCCGGCGTGTTCGCGACCGCGACCATGTGCTCGCCCTGGCGGCCGGCAAAGCCGAGGGAGGCGATGGCGGCGTTCGCGTCCTCCAGGAGCCAATCCCGGTAGGCAGGATCGGCCCAGGCCTTGGCGACGACCTTGGCGCCGTTGCGCGGGCCGACCTTCGTCTCATAGGTCTCGATCAGCGCGTCCATCGCGGCGGGATCGACGTAGCCCTTCTCGACGAGCACCGATTCGAGGGCGCGCACGCGCAACTCGATCTCGCTGAGGTGGCTGTGATCGTGGTCGTGATCGGACTGCGCGCTCATGCGGGAATGCTACTGCGCCGCCGTCACAAGCCCAAGGCCCCGCCGTCGGAGCGCGGGTCGTGCGCCGCCTCGACGCGCCCGTCGCGGCGGTGCTTCACGAGAAGGCCGGCATGGCCGAGCGTGTCGAGATAGGGAGCGCCGAGGTCCTCGACGTCGTGGCCGCGGGCCCTGAGGCCGCGCAGGACCTCGTCGTCGAAGCGATCTTCGACCTTCAGGGTCGTCGAGGCGGCGCCCCAGGTGCGGCCGAGGAGCCAGCGCGGCGCGTCGACGGCGTCGAAGACCCCCATGCCGCGGGAAGCGTAGCGGGTAAAGACCTGCGCCTGGAATTGCGGCTGGCCCTCGCCGCCCATCGTGCCGTAGGCGGCGACGCGGCCGTCGTCGAAGGCGGCGAGCGCCGGATTGAGGGTGTGGAAGGGCTTTCGGCCCGGCTCGAGCGGGTTTCTGGAGGCGGGATCAAGGGAGAAGGAGAGGCCGCGGTTCTGCCACAGGATGCCGGTCGCCGGCAGCACGCAGCCGGAGCCGAATTCCCAGTAGAGCGACTGGATGTAGGAGACGGCGAGGCCGTTCCGGTCGATGACGCCCATCCAGATCGTGTCGCCCTCGGCCGGCATGGCGACCGGATAGGCGGCCGCCCGCCCCGCCCCGATCCGCGCCGCCTCGCGGGCGAAAACCTCCTGCGACAGGAACGCCGCCGGATCCTCGTCGAGGTGCGCCGGATCGGTGACGACCCGGTCGCGGATGGCGAAGGCCCGCTTCGTCGCCTCGACGAGGCCGTGGTGGAAAGCCGCATCTTCCTGCGCCGGCAGGCCGAGCGCGCCGAAGATGCCGAGGATCAGGAGCGAGGCGAGGCCCTGAGTCGGCGGCGGGAAGTTATGGAGCGTCGCACCGGCGATCCGCGCCGACAGGGGCCGCACCGGCCGCGCCCGGAAGGCCGCGATGTCCCGGCGCGTCACCGGCGCGCCGATACGGTCGAGATCGGCGGCGATCTCGCGGCCGACATCGCCGCGGTAGAAATCCTCGAAACCTGCATGCGCGAGCTGCTCCAGGGCCTCGGCGAGGGCCGGGTTCCGGCGCGGCGTCCCCGCCGCCGGCGGCTTGCCCTCCTGAAGGAAGAGGCCGGCGAAGCCCGGCGCCGCGTAAAGCTCCGCGGCATCCTTCGGCACCGTGCGCGCCTCGCAGGCCGAGACCGGGCAGCCTTCGCGCGCGAGGCGGATCGCATCCGCGAGGAGAACGTCCCGCGGCAGGGCGCCGCCGAGGCTGCGGGCGAAATCGAGGGCGAGCTGCCAGCCACCCACGGCGCCCGCGACCGTCAGCGCCGCGTCGGCGCCGCGGGCCGGGATGGCGTCGCAGCCCTTGTCCCGGTAGCGCCGGATCGTCGCCAACTCGCCGGCCGGACCGCAGGCCTCGAAGGCGTGGACGCGGCCGCCCGGCTCGCGGACGAGCCAGAAGCCGTCCCCGCCGAGGCCGTTCATGTGCGGATAGGCGACGGCGATCGTCGCCGCCATGCCGATCATGGCCTCGGCGGCATTGCCGCCCTGGGCAAGGATGGCCTGGCCGGTCTCGGCCGCGAGGCGATGCGGCGCGGCGACGGCCGCGGAAGAGAAGGTCGGGCTGTCTGGCATGATCCGGAGGGACGCGACACCGGGGACGGGTGCCGAAGGTTGCGCGGAGCGACCTCTTTAGGCTAGTGCGGGGGCCGAACAAAGGGAGAGCCTCTTGGCGGCGACCAACAGCCATGCCGGCCGCAACCTCGTCACGCTGATCAGCGTGATGGTGCTCGTCGGCACCGAGGTCCTGGCCGTGGCGCTCGCGGCGGGCTGGGCCATCGCCGGCCTGTTCGAGCTCGGCGAGATCGTGCGCATCGTCCTGATGGTGCTGTTCAGCCTCCTTGGTCTCTACGCCCTGCACACCCTCTGGAAGAGCGCGACGGCGGTCGAGCCGATCCGGTAGCTAGTCGCAAGCCGAAAGAACGACAGGGTCCGCTTCCGCCGGCACCAGACTGCCGAGGTCGCGGCAGTCTCCGGCGAGACAGAATCTGCCAGTCCGCCGTTGCGCCCGAACGACGCAGGACGACCTCCCTTTGCGGCGGCACCTGCGGCGCCCAGCGCCAGAAGCGGCCGTCGCGGCGAGCGCCCGGTGGCGGCTCCATCCCGGCGCCGTGGCCTTCGACCCGCGCTTCGACGACGACGAGGCCGGCGGGTTCGACGCGCCAATCCTCCTCCCAGCGGGTTTTTTCGACGGAATGGCTCCAGGCGAGGGTGAAGGCGGCGACGCCGGTGAAGCGCGCGACGATGGCGCCCGCCGCCGCGAGGCAGAGGCCGCTCACCCGGCCGGCCGCGGGCCCGTCGCCGCGAGGCGCCGGGCGCGCGAAAAATTGAGCGCGGTGACGATCGCCGCGAGGACGAGACCGGAGGTGTCGCTGAGCGGGAATTCGGCGATGATGAGCAGAGCCGACACGCCCGCGGCGATGCGCTCGAACAGCGTCGTGCGCGCGAAATAGAAGCCGATCGCGGCAACCCCGGACATCGCCATGACGATCAGCGCCTTCGTGAAGACCAAAGCCACCTCGATCCAATAGCCGTATTGCGCGGCGATGGCGCCGCCCGCCTGCAGCATCAGCGAGGGCTCGTAGACCGACAGGAACGGGATCAGAAAACCCGCGAGCGCGATGCGCGTCGCCTGCCAGCCGATGGCGTCGGGCGAGGCGCGCGCGATCGGCGCCGCCGCCAGGGCCGCGAGCGCGACCGGCGGCGTCAGGTCGGCGATGATGCCGTAGTAGAAGACGAACATGTGGCTGACGATCAGCGGCACGCCGAGCTTGAAGAGCGCAGGCGCGGCGAGCGAGGCGGTGATGATGTAGGTCGGTATCGTCGGCAGGCCGGTGCCGAGGATGATCGAGGTGATCATCACCAGGACGAGGCAGAGGAAGATCGACTCGCGCCCGAAGGAGACGATGTAGTTGCCGAAGATCGTCGCCGTGCCGGTCAGCGTCATCGTGCCGATGACGGTGCCGACGATGGCGCAGGCGAGCCCGACGGGGAGCGCCTGCCGGGCGCCGTCGGCGAGACCGTCGCGGCACATGACCAGCGTCTCGCGGCCGCCCCGCGAAAAGAGGTTGAGGACGATCAATAGCGCTACCAGCGCGACGACGACGGCGACGCCGTACTTGAGAAAGGCCGAGGCGGCGAGGCCGAGGCCGATCCAGAACACGACGCGCAGGGCCTGCGGTCCGATGCCGAGGGCGAAGGAACCGCCGAGGATCATCAAGACGGTGAGCGCGAGCCCGACCGAGCCTGCGAAGAGCGGCGTGAAGCCGTGCATCAGGAGATAGACGAGAACGGCGAGGGGCAAAACGAGATGCCATTGCCGCTTCAGCGCGCCGAGCGTGCTCGGCAGCTCGGAGCGCGGCATGCCGAGAAGGCCGTGCTTGCCGGCCTCGAGATGGACCATCCAGAAGGCCGACGCGAAGTAGAGGATCGCCGGGATGATCGCGGCCTTGACGATCTCCGAATAGGGCACGCCGATGTTCTCGGCCATGATGAAGGCGACGGCGCCCATCACCGGCGGCATGATCTGGCCGCCCATCGAGGCCGTCGCCTCGACGCCGCCGGCGAAGGACGGCTTGTAGCCGAAGCGCTTCATCAAGGGGATCGTGAACTGGCCGACGGTGACGACGTTGGCGACGCCCGAGCCCGAGATCGTGCCCATGAAGGCCGACGAGATCACCGCCACCTTCGCGGCGCCGCCGCGGGCCCAGCCGACGAGCCCGAGCGCGACGTCGTTGAAGAGCTGGATCATGCCGGCGCGCTCGAGGAAGGCGCCGAACAGGATGAAGAGGTAGATGTAGGTCGCGGAGACGCCGGTCGGAGTCGAGTAGATGCCCTCCGTGCCGAAGGCCATCTGCTCGACGACCTGCTCGAAGGCGTAGCCGCGATGATCGAACGGGGCCGGCAGGTATTGCCCGAACAGCGCGTAGGCGAGGAAGGCGAGGCAGATGAGCGGCAAAGCCGCGCCCATCAGCACCCAGGCGACGGCGAAGAGAATGACGAGGCCGATGATGCCGACCGCGAGATCGGCGCTCGTCAGTTCGCCGGCGCGATTGACGAGGTCGAGATAGAAGACCCAGTGATAGAGGCCGACGCCGAAGCCGACGAAGGCCACGGCCCACCCGAGCGTCTGCCAGAAGCGGTTCGGCGCCTTGTGATTGGCGATCAGGCCCGCGGCGACAAGCACCAGGAAGCCGACATGCATGGTGCGCAGCACCTGCGTCGGCAGGATGGCGTAGACCGCCGTCGCGATCTGGAAGAGCGAGAAGGCGACGGCGATCCAGAACAGCGCCCGTCCCGGAAAGCCCGCGCCCCAGCCGGGCGGCAGGCCGTGCTCGATCTCCATTTCCGTGAGCGTCGTCGACGGGCCGGAGCCGGGAGCGAGCGCGATGTCGGTCATGGCGGGCGAGGAGGCGCGCTGACGGCGCCGACGCTACTTCATCAGGCCCTTCTCGCGGAAGAAGCGTTCGGCGCCGGGATGCAGCGGGACGGGCATGCCGGCGAGCGCGCCCTTCAACGTGATCTCCTTGCCCGCGCTGTGCGCGGCGGCAAGTTCCGGCAGGTTGTCGAAGACCGCCTTCGTCATGGCATAGACCGTGTCGTCCTTCACGTCGGAATGCGTGACGAGATAGTTCACGACCGCCGCGGTCTGCACGTCGGCCGCCTGGCCGGTGTAGGTGTTCGCGGGGATGGTGGCCTTGACGTAGGGCGTGCCGACCTTGTCGACGACCGCCGCCGGCACCTCGACGACGACGATCTCGACCGACGAGGCGAGGTCCTTGATCGCGGCGACGCCGAGGCCCGCCGATTGCAGGGTTGCGTCGAGCTGGCGGTTCTTCATCAGGTCGACGGATTCGGCGAAGGGCAGGTACTCGACCTTGCCGAGATCCTTGTAGGTAATGCCGGCCGCGGCGAGAATCGCGCGGGCGTTGAGCTCTGTGCCGGATTTCGGCGCGCCGACGGAGAGGCGCTTGCCCTTCAGATCCGCGAGCGTCTTGATGCCGGATTCCTTCGAGGCGACGACCTGGATGTAGTTCGGGTAGATCGCGGTCATGCCGCGCAGCTTCGTCAGCTTCTGGCGAAAGCCCGCCTCTTCGTCGCCGGCCCAGCCCAGCGCAAGGCTGTCGCCCAGGGTGAAGGCGATCTCGCCCTTACCCTGCTGCAGCAGCGTCAGGTTCTCGACCGAAGCCTTGGTCGCCTGCACGGACGGCCGGCTGCCCTTGATCTGGTCCGAATAGATCTTCGAGAGCGCGACGCCGAGCGGGTAATAGACCCCGGAGGTTCCGCCGGTGAGGACGTTGATGAAGTCCTGCGCGCGCGCAGGCAGGCTCGCGCACGCGAAAAGGACGACGGCAGCGACGCCGGCGAGGCGGCGCGAAACTGGACCCGGCATTTCATTCTCCCTGACGGGCGCCGTTCGCCGGCGCCGCGCGTGCGCCCTAACATGCCGACCGGGACAGGATTCACAAGCCCCCGTGATGCAACTTCACCTCTCCCCGCTCGCGGGGAGAGGGCTGCCGAAGGCAGCAAGCCTGCGAAGCAGGCGAGGGTGAGGGGGGCCGACGGAGAAGGCGCGGGCGGTTCGGGCCGGGCGCCCTAACCGGCATCCGCCCCTCACCCCCGCTCCGCTTCGCTTCGCTCGTTTCGGCCTTGCGGCCGAAACCCTCTCCCCGCAGGCGGGGAGAGGCGGAGGTTGGCGCGTCGCTGGAACATGGCCGTTCCTCGACCCGCGCGCGGCGCCAGAGCTTTCCTTCTACTTCCTACTTCCTACTTCCTACCCCCAATCCCCGACTTCCCTACACCACGAAAAAATCCGCGCTCGTCAGCTTCAGGCCCTTTGCGAGCTTGGCGAAGCGGATTGGGAGGCGCCGCCGAGGCCGTCCGCATCGTAATAGAGGTAGCCCGTCCCCTTGTCGTAGACGACGCGGTCCTCGGCGTCGTCGGCGCTCTTGCCGATATGGAAGGCGTCGGCCGCGAGCTTCTTCGGGTGCGCTGCGCTGCCGGAGCCGAGCTTTTTGAACACCGCGTTGTCGAGCCAGATCGAGTTGTCCTTGACGACGAAGTCGCGCACGATGTCGACGTTCGCCGACGACAGCTTCGTCGAGAACACGAAGGTGTCCTTGCCCGCGCCGCCGTAGAGCTGGTCGCTGGCGAGCCCGCCGTCGAGCCGGTCGTTGCCGGCGCCTCCGAACAGCGCGTCGTTCCCCGTGCCGCCGATGAGGCCGTCATTGCCGATCCCGGCGTCGAGCTTGTCGTTGCCGCTGCCGCCGTCGAGCTTGTCGTTCCCGGCGCCGCCGAACAGCGCGTCGTTCCCCGCGCCGCCGGCGACGACGTCGTTGCCCGTGCCGCCGCTCAGGACGTCGTTCGCGCCGAGGCCGGACACGGTCTCGTTGGCGACGTCCAGCACAGACAGGGTGAAGCTCTCCGTCACCGCGAGACCGCCCTTGTCCGTCGACGTCACCGTGACGGCGTAGGACGACTGCTTCTCGAAATCGAGAACGGCGTCGCTCTTCACGACGAGGTTCGAGCCGCTGACGGCAAACTTGCCGCTCGGATCGGAGAGTGTGTAGGCCGACGTTTCGCCGGCATCGGGATCGGCGGTCGTGAGCTTGCCGACCACCGTGCCGCCGGCCGCACCTTCCTTCACGCTCGTCGCGGACAGAGTGATGCCGGTCGGCTTCTCGTTCACGTCGAGCACGCTGAGCGTGTAGGTGCCGGTGCCGGACGCTCCCGTGGCCTGATCCGTCGCAACGACGTCGACGGTGAGCGTCGCCTTCGCCTCGTGATCGAGCAGCGTGCCCTGCTTGAGGTAGAGCGCGTTGCCTTGGATTCGAACTTCATCGCATCGGCGCCGGAAAGGCTGAGCCCGTTCATGCCCATCCCGTCGTCGAAAATCGTTAGCGTGGCGACCTTCGTCCCCGGCCCGACGATGGTGTTCTCGACGATGGTCTTCGTCTGGTTGGTGATCTGCACGCCGTTCGGCGGCGAGTTGTCGAACGAGGAATAGACCTGGCCGAACACGTCGTAGTTATCGGAATGCTTGGCCGCCCAGACGACGGCATAACCGCCGCCCGCCAGACCCGCGGCAGCCGGCGGCCAGTACGAAACGACGTCATCCATGTTCTCGAACGCCACCTTGAACTCCGTTCCGATGGCGCTCCCGTCGGCGGCGAAACGGCGGGCGAGGATGCCCTCGAAATCCGGTGCGTTGGAGAAGTAGGTGATGACATACCCGCCACCCGCGGCGGCGGCCACGGACGCGGTGGATTGATCGCCCGTCGCCGCTTGATCGACTGGCGTCTCGCCCCCGACCTTGGCGCCGGCGTTCGTGAACGTCTGCAACCTGACGCCAAAGTCACCGGTCGCCGGAGCCGTCGACCAGGTGACGACGAAATTGTCGCCGTCGAGCCCCGCTACCGACGGAGCGAATTGCCCATCTTGGGTCGTCCCGTTGACCGCGAGTTCGCCTGTTTTCGCTGTGCCGTCTGAATTGAAGACTCGGGCAAAGATGCCGGTTTCGGAGGAATCTGGACCTTCCCAGACGACGACGAATTTCCCGTCGCTCAGAAGCGCGACGGACGGCTGGTTCTGCGTTCCGGCGGTGGTCTCGTTGACATCGATCACGCCGCCCACAGGAACGCTGACGGCACTGAAGCGCTGAGCCTTGACCTCACCGGTCGCCTCCCAAGCCACGACGTACCCGCCGCCAGCAAGGGGCGCGACATCGGGCGGATATGTAAGGTCCAGACCGGAGGCGATCTGGACCGGACCTCCGGCTGCGACGCCGTTGGCCGCGTAGCGTTGACTGTAGAGGAGGACGTTCGACGGATTTCGAGGATTCACGGTTTCCCAAACGAAGACAAATCCGCCCGTCGTCAACCCGGCCACTGCCGGCGAGTAGGCGATTGCCGTTGGGCTGACGACGAACTCATCCGTTGTCGGAAGTCCCGCCTCGTCGAATCGTCGTCCAACGAGCCCGCTGTCCTGTGCGCTCCAACCGGCGATGAAGCCTCCGTCCGTCAGGGGGCGACGGCTCCGGTGGTCTGGGTGCCCGGGATCGTCGAGTTGAGTGTGAGTAGAGACATCGTTCGCTCCGCCTTGCGCAGCCTCGGTCAAAAACCGCTTGATGCGAACTATATCACGTTTCGATTATGAATGTAAGATGACCGTCCAGCTTGGACGAGTTGGGCAAGCTGAGTGGGGCAGTCGACATCCTCCGACCGTCGTTGCGAGACTCGCGGGGCGGCTCTCGGCGCCAAGCCGGGCGGCGTGAGATCAGAGGTTGGACGACACACGACGGACCACCCACCGACTCTGAACCGTCGCGGCGACGGATCCCGGCCCCTCGGATGACGCGGCCGGAAAGGGGTTACGTCCCACCTCGCGGCCGGATGCTCACGCGGCGGTGGAAATCGGCTTGGCGTTTTGCGATGGTCGCCCCGCCGCGAAACGACGGCGGGACGCAAAGGGGGAAAAACGATGGCGGATCTCGACAAGGGCATCACGCGGGCGGGAGAGGGGATTGGGGGCAAGACGTGGAACATCCTCGGCCAGCGCTACTTCCCGAAGGCCTCCTGCGCGTCGACCTTCGCCTTCGAGACGAACAGCGAGCCCGGGCAATACGTGCCGGTGCACATCCATCCGGCCCAGGACGAGTTCATCCTCGTCCTCGACGGCGAGCTCGACCTGAAGCTCGACGGGGTCTGGAGCAAGGCGAAGGCGGGCGATCTCGTGCGCATGCCGCGCGGCCTCCCGCACGGCTACTTCAACAAGTCGCAGGCTCCCGCGCGGGCATTGTTCTGGGTCTCGCCCGCCGGCAAGCTCGAAGCGCTCTTCGACGCCCTCCACGACCTGTCCGACATCCCGCGGGTGCTCGAGCTCTCGGCGCAGCACGAGGTCGACTTTCAGCCCCCGGAAGCCAACGAGTGAGACGCTGCGGCGGGGACCCCCGGCGAAGCGGCCGGTGTCGCAGCGCGGCCGGAAATCGGCGCAAATGTGCTTTCCCCTTTTCGCCGGCCTGCCCTAGGACGGTCACGATTGGCGGCTGAACACTTTGCCGCCGCAACGCCCCCGCACGCAGCAGGACTCGATGATCGACCGCCGTCTCTTCCTCACCTCCGCGGCCGCCACGGCCGGGCTCGCCGCGGCCGGCTTTCCCGCGCCCGCCCTGGCCCAGGCCGCGCTGCAATTCGGCCCGGCGGAGCCCTTCTCCTTCGAGGCCCTGAAGGCCGAGGCGCGCAGCCGCGCCGCCCGGCCCTATGCCGCCCCGCCGCGCCCGGCGCCGGAGATCCTGGCGCAGATCGACTACGACGCCCACGGCAAGATCCGCTTCAAGACCGACCTCGCCCTGTGGGCGAACGGACCGAGCGACTTTCCGGTGACCTTCTTCCACCTCGGGCGCTATTTCACGACTCCGGTGCGGATGCACGTCGTCGAGCGCGGCCAAACCCGGGAGATCGTCTACGACGACGCCTATTTCGACATGCCGGCCGGCTCTCCCGCCCATCAACTGCCGAAGAATTCCGGCTTTGCAGGCTTCCGCTTTCAGGAAAACCGCAACGGCAAGCTCGATTGGCGCAAGAACGACTGGGTCGCCTTTCTCGGCGCCTCCTATTTCCGAGCGATCGGCGAACTCTATCAGTACGGGCTCTCGGCCCGCGGCCTCACCGTCGACGTCGCCGTGTTCGGCAAGCCGGAGGAGTTTCCGAGCTTCACGAACGTCTATTTCGAGACGCCCCAGGCCGGTTCCGACACGGTCACGGTCTACGCCCTCCTCGACGGCCCGAGCGTCTCCGGCGCCTACCGCTTCGACATGCGTCGGACGGCGGCGGTGATCATGGACCTCGAAGCGGAGATCCACATGCGCGCCGACGTGGCGCGCCTCGGCATCGCGCCCCTGACCTCGATGTATTGGTTCTCCGAGAAGTCGAAGCCGACCGCGATCGACTGGCGGCCGGAGATCCACGATTCCGACGGTCTCGCCCTCTGGACCGGCACCGGCGAGCGGATCTGGCGGCCTCTCAACAACCCGCCGCGGATCATCACCTCGTCCTTCGCGGACGAGCGACCGAAGGGTTTCGGGCTTCTGCAGCGCGACCGCACCTTCGATCACTACCTCGACGGCGTCTATTACGACCGCCGGCCCTCGCTCTGGATCGAGCCGCAGGGCGACTGGGGCAAGGGGGCGGTCCAGCTCGTCGAGATCCCGACCGACGACGAGATCCACGACAATATCGTCGCGATGTGGGTGCCCGGCGAGCCGGCCGCGGCGGGAAAGGCCTTCAACCTGCGCTACCGGATGCACTGGACCGCCGACGAGCCCTATCCAACCCCCCTCGCCCGTTGCGTCGCGACCCGCCTCGGCAACGGCGGCCAGGCCGGCACCGCTCGCCCGAAGGGCGTGCGCAAGTTCGTGCTCGAGTTCAAGGGCGAGCCCCTGACCCGCCTCGCCAAGGGCGAAATCCCGGTACCCGTGCTTTCGGCCTCGCGCGGCGAGTTCTCGAACCTCCTCACCGAAGCGGTCCCGAACGACGTGCCCGGCCACTGGCGCACCGAGTTCGACCTCACCGCCCAGGGCCTGGAGCCGGTCGAGATGCGATGCTACCTGCGCAACAGGGACGAGATTCTCAGCGAGACCTGGCTCTACCAGTACCACCCGACCGGCTGACGCAGCACGGGCGACCCGCACGGCCCTTCACTTCGCCCGCCGCCGTGGTATTGTTTCCTTCGGAGGTGACGCCGAACTTACCTTCCTTGGAGGGCCGGGCTCTCGCCCGACCCCCCTTCGTATCACCCGATGATCAGGACAAGTTTGAATGGCCTGAACTTGATCAGCAGGGTCAACTTAGGAAGCTTCATACGGCGTCACCTCCTCTCGGATGCCGGCCGACGAGGCCGGCGGGGATGTTGTAGCATCCCAGGGCTTGGCTTTGTGAAACCGTTCCGCCCGCGGTTCGGGACCACGCGGTTCGGCTCGGGGTGCTAGCCATTGGCGTGCGTTCGCGTTAGGACAGCCCGCATGACCCATGACCGTCACGCGGAGCCGCCTCGCCACGCCGAGGCCGCAAAACCGACTTTGTCGCTCCTCCGGATGTCCGCGCTGGAGCGGCTCGCCGCCGCCGGTCTCGTTCTGGGATTCGTGTGGGTTCTCGTCATCGCCGTGCTGGCATGAGATAGTCGAGGCATGATCCGCAAGGGCTCCGCCATCCGCTTCGAGGACGTGACGCTCGGCTACGGCCGGCGCCCGGCGGTGCACCATCTCGCCGGCACCCTCGCGGCCGGGAGCCTGACCGCCGTCGTCGGCCCGAACGGAGCCGGCAAGTCGACGCTCTTGAAGGGCATCGTCGGGACGCTGCGGCCCCTCGACGGCGCCATCGCCCTGTCCGGCGGCGCTTCGGCGAAGATCGCCTATCTGCCGCAGGCGGCGGACATCGACCGCTCCTTCCCGCTGCCGGTCTACGACCTCGTCGCGATGGGACTGTGGTCGCGCACCGGCCTCTTTGGCGGCATCGGCCGCTGCGACCGGGCCCGGATCGAGGAGGCGCTCGCCGCCGTCGGCCTGACCGGCTTCGAGCGGCGCCCCATGGCCACGCTGTCCGGCGGTCAGATGCAGCGGGCCCTGTTCGCGCGGCTGCTGTTGCAGGATGCCAGCGGTGATCCTGCTCGACGAGCCGTTCACGGCGATCGATTCGAAGACCACCGCGGACCTCCTCGACCTCGTCCGCCGCTGGCACGACGAGGAGCGCACGGTGGTGGCCGTGCTGCACGATCTCGATGTCGTGAAGCGGGTCTTTCCCGACACGCTCCTGATCGCCCGCGCCCCCGTCGCCTGGGGCGACACCGGCCGGGTCCTCAGCGCCGAAAACCTGCTCAAGGCCCGCCGGATGATCGAGGCCCACGATCCCCACGCCGAGGCCTGTGACAAGGGCGCCGCCTGACGGCGCCTGCCGCGGAGGGCCCGTGACACCGCGCCGGTCCCGTGCCCATAAAGTGCGATGCACGACGCCCTCCTGACCCCCTTCGCCGACTTCGAGTTCATGCGCCGCGCCCTTGTCGGCATCATCGCGATCGCGGTCGGCGGCGGGCCGGTCGGCGTCTTCTTGATGCTGCGCCGCATGAGCCTCACCGGCGACGCAATGGCCCACGCGATCCTGCCGGGGGCGGCCATGGGCTACGTCGTGGCAGGTCTGTCGCTGCCGGCGATGAGCCTCGGCGGCCTCGTCGCCGGCATGATCGTCGCGGTCCTCGCCGGGCTCGTCGCCCGCTTCACGGACCTGCGGGAGGACGCGTCGCTCGCCGCCTTCTATCTTTTGTCCCTGGCGCTCGGCGTCACCATTGTCTCGCTGCGCGGCTCGAACGTCGATCTCCTGCACGTCCTCTTCGGCACCGTGCTCGCCCTCGACGATCCGGCGCTTTACCTCCTTGCGGCCATCGCAACCGTCACGCTCTCGACCCTGGCGCTGATCTTTCGGCCGCTGGTCCTCGAATGCGTCGATCCAACCTTCCTGCGCTCGGTCAGCCGGGCGGGGACGCCGACGCACCTCATCTTCCTTGGCCTCGTGGTGCTCAATCTCGTCGGCGGCTTCCAGGCCCTGGGCACGCTTCTGGCCGTCGGCCTGATGATGCTGCCTGCCGCCACGGCGCGATTCTGGACCACGGACATCACGCTCATGCTCGTCGTCGCCTCGATCGTCGGCATCGCCTCGGGCTATGCGGGCCTCCTCCTTTCCTTCCACCTCGCATGGCCGGCCGGCCCCGCCATCATCCTGACCGCGGGCGCGGCCTATCTTTTCTCGTTGACCTTCGGCACGCGCGGAGGCTTGCTGTGGCTTGCGCTCCCGGGCAAGCACCTGGAGGCGTGACGATCCGCAATGGAGCGCGTGGAAATGATTCAGAATCGCTATGTTATAACAATGTATATACTTCTCGCATCCCTCCTCCTGCCCGGCGGCGCCTCTGCGCAAGAACTCGGCGAAGCTGAAGGTCGTCGCGAGCTTCTCGATCCTCGGCGACTTCGCGAAAAACGTCGGCGGCGACCGGATCGAGCTTGCGACTCTCGTCGGGCCCGACGGGGACGCCCACGTCTATTCTCCGACCCCGGCCGACGGCCGCCGCATCGCCGAGGCGAAGCTTGTCTTGGTGAACGGCCTCAAGCTTGAGGGCTGGATGGGCCGGCTCGTGAAATCCGCCGGCTCGAAGGCGCCGCTCGTCGAGACCGCCAAGGGCATTCCCCCGCTCGCGGAGCCGGCCGGCCGCGACCGCGCCGCCCCCGGCGTCGATCCGCATGCCTGGCAGGATGTCGCGAACGCCAGGACCTACGTCACCAATATCCGCGACGCGCTCATCGCCGCCGACCCGGACGGCCGCGCCGCCTACGCGGCCAACGCCGCCGCCTATCTTTCGCAGCTCGGCGTCCTCGACGCCGAAATTCGCGCGGCGGTGGCCCGCATCCCGGCCGACCGGCGCCGCATCATCACCTCGCACGACGCCTTCGCCTACTTCGAGAAGGCCTATGGGCTCGATTTCGTCGCGCCGCAGGGCGTCTCGACGGAGACCGAGGCCTCGGCGAAGGACGTCGCCCGGATCATTGTCCAGATCCAGCGCGAGAAGATCCCGGCGGTGTTCTTCGAAAACATCTCGGATCCCCGCCTCATGGAGCGCGTCGCCAAGGAGACCGGTGCCCGGATCGGCGAACGCGTCTATTCGGACGCCCTCTCCGGACCTGGGGGGCCGGCGGCCACTTACATTGACATGATGCGCCACAATATTAAGGCGTTCAGCACGGCGCTCTCCTCGTAAGAAGGCGGGCGAAAGCCCGGCCGCCATCCTCGAAAGGCAAAGCATGCCCGACAAGATCCCCGTCACGGTCCTCACCGGCTATCTCGGCGCCGGCAAGACGACGCTGCTCAACCGCATCCTGAGCGAACCGCACGGCAAGAAATATGCGGTCATCGTCAACGAGTTCGGCGAGATCGGCATCGACAACGACCTCGTCGTGGGCGCCGACGAGGAAGTCTTCGAGATGAACAACGGCTGCATCTGCTGCACCGTGCGCGGCGACCTCATCCGCATCCTCGACGGGCTGATGAAGCGCAAGGGCCGCTTCGACGCCATCATCGTCGAGACGACGGGCCTCGCCGACCCGGCGCCGGTGGCGCAGACCTTCTTCATGGACCAGGACGTCTCCGACGCGGCCCGTCTCGACGCGGTCGTCACCGTCGCCGATGCGAAGTGGCTTTCCGACCGGCTGAAGGATGCGCCCGAAGCGAAGAACCAGATCGCCTTCGCGGACGTCATCATTCTGAACAAGATCGACCTCGTGACGCCGCAGGAACTCGATGCGGTCGAGGAGCGCATCCGCGCCATCAATCCCTATGCGACGCTGCACCGGACGAAGAATTGCACCCTGCCGATCGCCGAGGTCTTGGGCCGCAACGCCTTCGACCTCGACCGCATCATCGAGCTCGAGCCGAATTTCCTCGAAGCCGGCCACCACCATCATCACGACGAGGACATGCAGTCCGTCGCGCTCAACATCGACGGCGAGGTGGATCCGGAAAAGTTCATGCCGTGGATCTCGGATCTCACGCAGCGCGAGGGGCCGAACATCCTGCGCTGCAAGGGCATCGTCGCCTTCCCGAACGAGCCGAAGCGCTTCGTCTTCCAGGGCGTGCATATGATCCTCGATGGCGACGTGCAGCAGGATTGGAAGCCGGAGGAGAAGCGCCGCTCCCGCGTCGTCTTCATCGGCCGCGACCTCAACGAGAACGCCATCCGCGACGGCTTTCTCGCCTGCGCCGCCTGAGAAAGCCGGTCCGCGATGACCGACGGCTTTTTCTGCGACGGCCGCCCGCCATGACCTCGACCGCCGCTCCGTCGCTGACCGAAAGCATCGCGCCCGTCGCGGCGGGCGCGCACGTCACCGCGATCCGCTGGCTGAAGAGCACGGCGGCCTTCGCCCTCGGCGACGGCGGCGTCCTGCTGGCGAAGGACGGTGAAACTCACCGCGTCGCGGCGCATCCGGACGGCGCCGTGCTCGTCGCAGCCGCCGCCGGCGAGCGCCTCATCACGGGCGGCGACGACGGCCGCGTCGCGGTGACAGGCCCGGACGGCTCGACGCGCACCTTCGCCGAGGCGAAAGGCGCCTGGATCGACGCGCTGGCCGCGAGCCCCTCCGGGGCGGTCGCCTACGCCGCCGGGCGAAGAGTCTTCGCCCGCGACGACAGGGGCCGCGAGAGGACCCTCGACGTGCCTTCGACCGCCCGCGGCCTCGCCTTCGCGCCGAAGGGCTACCGGCTCGCGATCAGCCATTACAACGGCGCCACGCTCTGGTTCCCGAACGTCGAGGCGAAGCCCGAGGGTCTCGAATGGAAGGGGTCGCACCTCGACGTCACCTGGTCGCCCGATGCGCGGTTCCTCGTCAGCTCGATGCAGGAGAACGCCCTGCACGGCTGGCGCCTCGTCCCCGACAAGGCCCACATGCGGATGAGCGGCTACCCGTCGAAGACGCGCTCCTTCTCCTGGAGCCATGACGGCAAGTTTCTCGCGACCTCGGGCGCCGAGGCAGCCATCATCTGGCCGTTCGACACGAAGGAGGGGCCGACCGGCAAGGCCCCGCGGGAATGCGGCGTCCGCACCGCCCGGGTGAGCCAGGTGGCGTTCCACCCGCACAGCCCGGTCCTCGCCGTCGCCTACGAGGATGGCTGCATCCTCCTCGTCCGCCTCGCCGACGCCTCGGAGCTCCTGGTCCGCCCGGCGACGAAGGCGGGCGCGGTGACGGCCCTCGCCTGGGACAAACCCGGCACGCGCCTCGCCTTCGGCTGCGCCGACGGCGAAGCCGGCATCCTGACGCTGCCGGCCTGAGCCCGCCGATGTCGCGGTTCGGCTCCCTCTTCAGGCGCGCACCGTCCGGGCCGAGGCCCGACGCGGAAGCGATCGCGCGGATCAAGGACTGGGCTCGGGCGAGCCTCGCCGCACAGGAGGACGTCGCCTTCGTCGTCAACGAGATCGCCTGCACCGATCCCGCCTGCCCGGGCGTCGAGACGGTGATCCTGGTGATGGCGCCGGGCCGCCGCACGGCCGCGGCGAAGATCGGCAAGACCCTCGACGCGGTGACGGAACAGGACGTCCGCGCGGCTCTTTCCGAAACGAAACCCTAGCCCGGAGGCACCCTTGTCACGCATCGTCCGCGTCGCCGCCCTCGGCTGCGGTGTCCTCGGCGGCGTGGCCGCTTCGCAGGGGCCGGAATTCGCACAGCAATACCGCCAGCGCCTCGGCGGCGCCCTCGATGAACTGACCCGGATCGTCGACCGCTTCGACGCCGATGCCCGCGCCAATGGCGAGAACCGCGACTCCGCCATCGCCCGCCTGCGCGGCAACGGCGACGATCTTGCCAATCGTCAGGGCATCGCCATGGCCGGCAACGTCGACCGCCTGGCGCGGCTCGAGCGCCATCGTCAGGGCATGCTCGAAGCCGGCCCCGGCGCCCAAGTCGCGCTCATGGTGCGCGACGGCGACGGCGACGTGCTGCGCTCCGCCTACCGGGATTTCGAGCCGGCGATGCCGGTGACGGAAGAGGGCCTGATCGCCGGAGCGGTCGGCTTCGTCGCGGTCTGGGGCGCGGTGCTGCTGTTCGCGGGATTTTGCGGCAGCCTTTTTCGGCGGCGACGGCCGGTGACGACGCGGCGTGCGTGACGCCGGCGCGGGAAGCTGCGAAGCTGCTCGCGCTTCCGGGAGGCCCGCATGAGCATCGACGACAAGGTGATGCGGCACTACGGCCGCGATCGTCTCGAAGAGCAGATCGTCGAGGCGGTCCGGGCGGCCGGCAAGGATCCGGATCGGCTGATCGCGTCCGATCTTTCGCCGGTCGACGAATTCCACCTCGGCTGGCACGAGCAAACGCTCGCCTTCGCGAAGGAGCTCTCCTTCGGGCCCGGGATGCTGATCCTCGACGTCGGCTGCGGTATCGGCGGACCGGCGCGCAGCTTCGCGGAGTTTTCCGGATGCCGCGTCGCCGGCATCGACCTGACCCCCGATTTCATCACCGTTGCCGACGCCCTGACCCGGCGCTGCCGGCTCGACGACCGCGTCTCCTTCCGGCAGGCGAGCGCCCTCGACCTGCCCTTCGACGACGCCACCTTCGACGGCGCGATCCAGTTTCATGTCGGCATGAACATCTCGGACAAGGCGGCCGCGTTCGCCGAGGTCCGCCGCGTCCTGAAGCCCGGCGCCGCCTTCGGCCTCTACGACATCGTCCGAACCGGAAGCGGCGAGCTGCCCTTTCCCCTGCCGTGGGCGGTCAGCGGCGGAGACGAGCTTCGTCGAGCCCCTCGACACCTATCGGCGCCTCCTGGCGGCAGCAGGCTTCCGCATCGACGCCGAGCGCAACCGTCGCGACTTCTGCCTCGCCCTCGGCCGCGAGCGCCGCGCCGAGATCGAGACGCACGGCCTGCCCCGCCTCGGCCTGCACGTGATCATCGGCCCCGCGGGACCGGAGCAGATCGCCAACGTCTCGCGCGCCCTCGCCGAGGGGCTGATCGCCCCGGTCGAGATTATCGCGCGCGTACCGGGCTGAGGCGCGGAGGCGCTCAGGCCGGCTCGTCCACGGCGATGTGCATCTCGCGCCCGAGCACGCGGAAGGCAGCAGCCATCGATCCGAACCGGGAATCGTGATCGAGATCGAGGAGTCGGTCGACGCTCGGGCCGTGCCAATCGAGGCGCCTTGCCAGTTCGGCCTTGTTGACCTCCTCCGCCCGCATAAGCCGATAGAGCGCGATCTTCGCCTCGACGAGCGGATCGAGATCGATCGCTCGTCCGCGGCCGGCGCTCGGCTCGGGAATGTCCTGCCGGGTTGCGATGCGGCCTTGCAGGGCCGTGAGGATGGCATCGCGCGCGCGAAGATGCCCATCGGCTTCGTCGACCCCGAACGTCGTCACCTCCGGCAGATCGGGGCAGGTCACGAGGAGCGTGTCGTCGTCGTCGCGTTTGAAACGGATTCGATAGCGCATGGTCAATCCTCGATACCGAGATCTTTCAGGATCTTCCGCCACAGCCCGGTTCCGAGCTCCTTGCGACCGCCATGCTGCGGCAAGATGGACGTTCGGCTCCCGCGCCGTACCAGCAGGTGGCCCCCTTTGCCGGGCTCGAAAGTACAGCCCCGATGCGCCGGATAGCGCTTGGCCTCGTTGGCATTCACGACCGCAAACAACTCTTCTCGCGGGGAGAATACAACACTTTTGTTGTAAGTCTACGTCAGCGCCACCACATCGACCGCGACCTTCAGCTCCTGCTCGCCGCCGCCGCGGATGATGCCGTCGATGGGGGAGACGTCTGCGTAGTCGCGGCCGGCGCCGAGGACGATGTGCTCGTTCTCGACGAGCATCGCGTTGGTCGGGTCGAGCCCGACCCAGCCGACGTCCGGGCCGCACCAGAGGTCGACCCAGGCATGGGTCGCGTCGGCGCCTTCGAGGCGTCGCCGGCCGGGCGCGGGACGGGTGCGCAGGTAGCCGCTGACGTAGGCCGCCGGGAGACCGAGGCCGCGCAGGCCGGCGATCATGACGTGCGCGAAGTCCTGGCAGACGCCGCGCCGGCGCTCGAAGGCCTCCTTCAGGGGCGTCGAGACCTGCGTCGCGCGGCGGTCGTAGGCGAAATCGGCCTTGATCCGCGCCATCAGCTCGGCCGCCGCCTCGAGCACGTCACGGCCCTGCCGAAAGCTCTCCCGCGCATAGGCGGAAAGCGCCTCCGGCAGCGGCACGAGCCGACTCGGAAACAGGTAGTACACGGGCGAAGACAGGCTGCCGTCGGTGGTTCGGAAGGCGGCGTCGCGGACGTCCTCCCAGGAGGCGTCGGCGCCGGGCGCCTGCGGCAGCCTGCGCTCGACCTCGACCCGCGAGCGCGCCTCGATCCGCAATTCCTTGTGCGGCGTCTCGATCGACAGGACGACCGTCTTCATCCCGTCGGCGCCGACGCGCTCGGCCTGGCGCGTCGCGCGCGGCGTGATCTCGAGCTCGCTCTTGAGGAGCTTCTGCGGTGCCGCGTCGAGGGGCGTCAGCCGCAGGGTGCAGGCGGCGACCGAGACCGGCGCATCGTAGGAATAGGTCGTGACGTGACGGATCTGGTAGATCACGCGAGGCCCGTCAGCTTCTCGGGCCTCGCCGCCTCGGAACCGTAGGGGAAGTAGCGCTTCCCCATCTCATCCGCGAGATTCATCAGGCTCTGCTCGGCAAACAGGATGCCGGCCGGATCGAGATCCTTCGCTTCGAGCGTCGCGAGCCGCGTGCCGAGGGCGAGCGCGAGGCGGCGCGGCGCTTCGAGGATGCCGTCGGCGCGCAGGGTCGGCAGCCGCTCGAGATGCCGTTCGAGGGCCGCGACCTGAAAGGCGACGGAACGCGGATTGTTCGGGTCGAGCACCGCCATGTCGCGCACCGGCGCAAGCGAGAGACCGACGAGATAGCGCGAGCGATAGCTGATCTGCGAGTCGATGAGATCGAGCATCACGTCGAGATCGTCGACGCTCGCATCGTCGCCGGAGAATTGCCGCGCCAGCCGGCACGTGCCGATGGCGCGCTCGATGCGGCGGCCCATGTCGAGGAAGTGCCATGACGAGCCGCGCGTCATGTTCTCCTGCGCCAGTCCGGAAATCGCCGCGATCGTGCGCAGGGCCCGCTCGGTGCGCTCCGGCAGCTCCGCCCGCGCGCCGCCGTTCGAGGGCGTGGCCACCTGGCCTTCGAGGGCGGCGACGAGGAGCCAGGTGTCGGACGACAGGCGTTCGCGCAGGCTCGACGCCGCCTGCCGCGCCGCGCGCACGAGGCCGAGGGCCGAGCCGATCCGCTCCTCGCCGTGCACCGCCTCCGCGGCGACGTCCTCGACCCGCTCGCGCGCCGACGCCGCGACGGCGCCCCAGGCGACGAGAAGGTGCTCGAGCCTGTCGATGGTGCGCGTCGCCGCAGCGGGACCGTCGGCGCTGTCGCGGCTCGTCGTCAGCGCCCGCACGAGGCGCAGGGTGGCCTCGGCCCGCTCGAGGTAGCGGCCGAACCAGAACAGGTTGTCGGCGGCACGGCTCGGCAGGTGCCCGGCGACGCGGCGGATCTGCGGTGCGCCCCCGGCCGGAAGCAGGGACGCCGGCGCGACCGGGCGGTCGGCGAGCACCCAGACGTCCGCGGAGCTCGCGCCCTCGCCCATCGCGGCGGCGCGGACGTCGGCGCGCGCGGCGATGCGGCAGAAGCCGCCGGGCATGACGCGCCAGCCGTCCGGCGTCGCCACCGCGAAGACGCGCAGCACGAAGGGCCGCGGCACGAGGCGACCCTCTTCCCAGACGGGGGTCGTCGAGAGGCGCACGACCTCCTGCCCGACATAGTCGATCGGCCGCGCGCGGATGCCGGCGACGAGCCTTTCGCGCTCGCCGGCGTCGAGCTCGGCGCCAAGCACCATCGTGCGGCCCGGAAAGTCCGGCACGGTGTCGCGATAGGCGCCGCGGAGCGAGAGCGCGTCGAGGTCGTCCAGGACGATGTCGCGCTCGGCCGGCTGGCCGCACCACCAGGTCGCGATGCTCGGCAGGGCGAGGTCGTCCCCCATCAGGCGCCGGCAGAGGACCGGCAGGAAGGCGAGGAGCGCCTGGCTTTCGAGAACGCCCGAGCCCGGCGCGTTGGCGATCGCGACGCCGCCGGCGCGCATCGCCTGGACGAGGCCGGGCACGCCGAGGCGCGAGGCGGCGTTCAGTTCGAGGGGATCGGCGAAATCGGAATCGACGCGCCGCCAGAGGACGTCGATGCGCTTCAGCCCGGACACGGTGCGGACATGCAGGCGCCCGTCATGCACCGTGAGGTCGTCGCCTTCGACGAGGAGAAAGCCGAGATAGCGCGCGAGATAGGCCTGTTCGAAATAGGTCTCGCTGTAGGGACCCGGCGTGAACAGTCCGATGCGCGGCTCCGAGCGCTGCGCCGCCGCGCGCAGGCCGTCGCGCAGGGCGCCGAAGAAGGGCGCCAGGCGCTCGACGTTCATCGCCTCGTAGGGCGAGGGAAAGGCGCGCGACAGGACGAGCCGGTTCTGCAGGGCGTAGCCGGCGCCGGAAGGCGCCTGCGTGCGGTCGGCGAGCACCCACCAGCGGCCGTCCGGCCCACGCCCGAGATCGGCAGCGTAGACGCGCAGCATCGGCCCGGGAGGCATGCCGCCGATGAGGGGCCGCAGATACTCGACGCTGCCGGCGATCGCGGCCGGGGGCAGGAACCCCTCGGCGAAGAGGCGGCGCTCGCCGTAGAGGTCGCGCAGCACCGCGTCGAGGAGCTCGGCGCGCTGCGCCAGGCCGCGCTCGATGCCGCGCCAATCAGCCTCGTCGAGGAGGACGGGCAGGTGGCTGAGGCGCCATTCGTGCTCCCGCGTCTCGCCCTGGACGCGGTAGGACATGCCGGTGTCGTGGATGGTCCGGTCCGCCATCGCGAAGCGGCGCTCGATCTCGTCGGGCGAAAGCGTGGTCAGGGCGGCGAGGAAGCGCAGCCAGGGGCCGCGCGGTCGGCCGTCGCCCCCGACGAGCTCGTCCGGCACTCCCGGCAGGGGCGCGTAGCCGCGCACGAGCGCCGCCGCGGCGGCGTCGGCCGCTGCGGAAGCGGCCTTCGCGCGCAACCTAGCGGCCATGGCCGCTCCGCAGGTCGAGGGTCAGCGGGAATTCGAGGGACGGCTCCTCGCGGGGCACCTCGACGGCGCCGGGCGTGTGGCCGTGGTCCTGGAAGCGGGCGAGGCGCCGCGCCTCCGCCTCGTAGGCGTTGACGGGGAAGGTGTCGTAGCTCCGCCCGCCGGGATGGGCGACGTGATAGACGCAGCCCCCGAGGGAGCGCCCGTTCCAGCTGTCGACGAGATCGAAGGTCAAAGGCGAGTGGACGGGAATGGTCGGGTGCAGCCCGGAGGCGGGCTGCCAGGCCTTGAAGCGAACTCCCGCCACGACTTCCCCCGTCCGGCCGGTCCCGGTCATCGGCATGCGCCGGCCGTTGCAGGTGAGGATGTGCCGTCCCTCGACAAAGCCGGCGGCCTTGACCTGCAGGCGCTCGACCGAGGAATCGACATAGCGCACCGTGCCGCCGACGCTGCCCTCTTCTCCGAGCACATGCCAGGGCTCGAGCGCCTGCCGGAGCTCGATGTCCACACCCGCGTGCTCGATCGAGCCGAAGACCGGGAAGCGGAATTCGCGGTGCGCCTCGAACCAGTCCGGCTGGAACGGATAGCCGGCGCGGTCGAGGTCGGCGATGACCCCCAAAAAGTCCTGCCAGAGGAAATGCGGCAGCATGAAGCGGTCGTGCAAAGCCGTCCCCCAGCGGACGCAGTTGCCGAGCTGCGGATCGCGCCAGAACCAGGCGATCAGCGCGCGCAGGAGAAGCTGCTGCGCAAGACTCATGCGCGGATCGGGCGGCATCTCGAAGGAGCGGAACTCGACGAGGCCGAGGCGGCCCGTGGCGCTGTCGGGAGAATAGAGCTTGTCGATGCAGATCTCGGCCCGGTGCGTGTTGCCGGTGACGTCGACGAGGAGGTTGCGGAAGAGCCGGTCGACGAGCCAGAGCGGCACCTGCTTTTCGCCGGGCGGGACCTTGGCGAGGGCGATTTCGAGTTCGTAGAGGTTGTCGTGCCGGGCCTCGTCGATGCGCGGCGCCTGGCTCGTCGGCCCGATGAAGAGGCCGGAGAACAGGAAGGACAGCGAGGGATGCCGCTGCCAGTAGAGCACGATGCTCTTCAGGAGATCGGGCCGGCGCAGGAAAGGCGAATCGGCGGGCTTCGCGCCGCCGACGACGACGTGGTTGCCGCCGCCGGTGCCGGTATGGCGGCCGTCGATCATGAACTTGTCGGCGCCGAGGCGGCACTGGCGCGCCTCGTCGTAGAGCGACATCGTCGTATCGACCGCCTCGCGCCAGCTCGCGGCGGGATGGATGTTGATCTCGATCACGCCGGGATCGGGCGTCACCTTGATGAGGTTGAGGCGCGTGGTCGGACGGCGGCGCGTAGCCTTCGATCCGCACCGGCCGGCCGGCGGCCCTGGCACTTGCCTCGATGGCGGCGACGATCTCGAGATAATCCTCCAGCCGCTCGACCGGCGGCATGAAGATGCAGACGATGCCGTCGCGCACCTCGACCGCCAGCGCCGTGCGCACGGCGCCTTCGACATGGCGCTGCTCCTGCACGTCCTGGCGCGCGGCGCCGCCGTCCTGCGACGAGGCGGCGGCGACGGGCTGCGGCGGTGGATCGGGCAGCGGCGCGCGGGCCTCGAACGGATCCTGCGGCACGACGTGCGGGTAGGCGCTCGGCGCGACGTAGGGCAGCGAGCCGATCGGCAGGCGGAAGCCGACGGGCGAATCGCCGGGAACGAGGTAGAGATGGCCGCGCCGGAGCGACCAGCGCTCGCTCTTCCAGCGCTTGCGCCCGTCCGGGGCGTTCCAGCGCTGCACGGGCAGGACGAAGCCGGTCGGCTTGTTGAGGCCGCGCTCGAAGACCCGCACCATGCGGGCGCGCTCCTCGGGATCGGCGAGCTTCGGATCGCCCGGCTCGACGTTGACGGGCAGGTCGCCCTCCTTCAGGACCCAGTGCGCCGGATCCTCGTAGGCGGGCAGGACGTGGTCGGTGGCGACGCCGAGGCCCTCGGCGATGCCTTCCGCGATTTCGGCGGCGTCCTGCGGTCTCGGCCGGGCGCCGGCTCGGTCTCGGGCGCGATGCAGCGCCGGGTCGCTCCAGAGCGGCTTGCCGTCCCGCCGCCAGTAGAGCGAGAAGGCCCAGCGCGGCAGGCTCTCGCCCGGGATACCACTTGCCCTGGCCGATAATGCAGCAGCCCGCCGGGCGCGAAGCGCTCGCGCAGGCGGCGGATCGAGCTTGTCAGCGAAGGCGCGCTTCGTCGGACCGACAGCGGCGGTGTTCCATTCCGCCGCCTCGAAATCGTCGATCGAGACGAAGGTCGGCTCGCCGCCCATGGTCAGGCGGACGTCCTGCGCCGCAAGGTCCGCGTCGACCGAGTTCGCCGAGGCGGTCGAGCTGGTGCCAGGCCGCATCCGAGAACGGCAGCGTGATCCGCGGCGCCTCGGCGATGCGCGTGACCTCCATCTCGAAGCCGAAGCCGACGTTTGCCGGCTCGACGAGGCCGCTGATCGGCGCCGCGGAGCGGTAGTGCGGCGTCGCCGCCAGCGGGAAGGTGACCCTCGCCGCAGAGGAGGCCGGAGGTGGCGTCGAAGCCGATCCAGCCGGCGCCCGGGAGATAGACCTCGGCCCAGGCGTGCAGGTCGGTGAAGTCCGTCGCGGACCCGCGCGGGCCCTCGACGGGATCGATGTCGGGCTTGAGCTGGATCAGGTAGCCGGAGACGAAGCGGGCGGCGAGGCCGAGCTGGCGCAGCACCTGGACGAGGAGCCAGGCCGAGTCGCGGCAGGAGCCGGAGCCGGACTCGCAGGCGTCTCGTCCGGGGTCTGGACGCCGGGCTCCATGCGCACCACGTAGCCGACCCGGCGCTGGATGCGGGCGTTGAGATCGACCAGGAACTGGACGGTGTTGGCACCCTGCGGCAGCGCTTCCTGGAGAAAGGCGCCGAGAAGCAGCGTCGGCGGCTCGGCTTCGAGATAGGGCTCCAGCTCTGCCTTCAACTCGTCCGGGTAGGCGAAGGGCAGGGTCTCGGCATAGGGCTCGACGAAGAAGTCGAACGGGTTCACCACCGCCATGTCGGCGATGAGATCGACCTCGATCTTCAGTTCCTCGGTCTTCTCCGGGAAGACGAAGCGCGCGAGCCAATTGCCATGCGGGTCCTGCTGCCAGTTGACGAAGTGCTTCTCGGGCAGGACGCGCAGCGAATAGCTCGGCACCCGCGTCCGGCAATGCGGGGCCGGCCGCAGGCGGATGACCTGCGGGCCGAGCGCCACGGGGCGATCGTAGGTGTAATGGGTGACGTGGTGCAGCGCGACGCGAATGGACACGGAGAAATCTACCTGGCGGGTCGGAACGACAGCATCGTGATCCCGGGCGAGGAAGCAAGAAGCATGCTCGGGGGGTCGGGCGCGATTCGCCTCCCCGCTTGCAAGAAGAGGGTTCGGCCTGCGGCCGAACGAGCGGAGCGGGGTGAGGGGGCGTCTCCGGAAGAGGCGCCCTTCCGCGCCGCAGCGCCTCTTTCTGTGCCGGCCCCTCACCCTCGCCTGCTGCGCAGGCTTGCTGCCTCCGGCAGCCCACTCCCCGCAAGCGGGGAGAGGAGAATCGCGCTCTTCAATTCGCTTCAAACGCAACTCCCACGATGTGTGAATCCGATAGGCTTGCGGGGGAGAGGCGAATCCGCGGCTTTCGATGAGAGGGGTGAAGGCCGTAGCGTTTGAGGGTAGGAGGGCCATGTTCGCGACCCACGGGAGACGCAATGCCGGCAAGCGGATCGACCTCGACGTGGCGGGCCGATCTCGACGCCCTCGCCTTCCGGGTGCCCGGCCATGACGGCTGGTGCATGGTGCACCGCCTCGCCTTCCGGACGCTTGTCGGGGCCGAGCCCGACGCGGCCGCCTGCGTCGCCTTCCATCGCGAGAACGCCGACGCCTTCGCGGCGGCGGCCCTCGTCAAGATCGCCCAGCGGCGCCTGCCGCCCGACGCCAATCTCCATCTCACCAGCCGCGACGTCGCGAGAAGGTTGGGATCGGCTTCCTCGGGCGATTGACGCTTGCGCGGTTCGCCTTCATGCTACCGGTGACGGTTCCCTCACGGGATCGAAAGGGAATGCCGTGCGGCTCCCCGGAGCCAAATCGGCGGCTGCCCCCGCAACTGTGAGCGGCGAGTTCATCGTCATCGGCCACTGGGGCCTCGGCCCTGGGAAGGCGACGGTGGGTGTTGACCCGCGAGCCAGGAGACCTGCCGTCGAAGGATGTGCAACGGTCGGGCGGGGTGTCCTGACGAGTGCGGCACGCGGAGGCGCGAATCGGGCGGTATCGAGCCGTTCGGCGCTATCGTCCGCGGCGGCCCTCCCGGTTTCCCCGACGCACTTTTTGGAGAGCCGCGATGGCGATGGACAACACCGTAACCGCACCTGCCGCAAGCGCCGTCGGCGCCAGGCAGGGAATCTTCGTGCAAGCCGCGCTGGCGATGATGCTCGGCCTGTTCATCGTCGGCATGGCCGGCTTCTCGCATTCCGAGACGATCCACAATGCCGCGCACGACACGCGGCACTCGAACGCTTTCCCGTGCCACTGAGGACGGCGGCATGAGCATCTTTCGCTCCATCGTCTTCTCGGCCGCCCTCGCCGGCCTCATCGTCGGCCTCGTCATCACCGTCGCGCAGCAGTTCGGCACGGTGCCGCTGATCCTGAAGGCAGAGGTCTACGAGAAGGCGGCCGAGGCCGCCGCGCCCGCCGCCGCGTCCGCGCACGACCACGGCGCCGCACAAGAGCACGCCGACGAGGCCTGGGAGCCCGCCGACGGCTTCGAGCGCAACGCCTATACGACGCTGTTCAACGTTGTCGAATGGATCGGCTTCGGCCTCGTCCTCTGCGGCGCGCTCGCCCTCTGGCGGCGGCCGATCGGCTGGCGCGAGGGCTTCCTGGTCGGGCTCGCCGGTTTTGCCGCCTTCATCGTCGCGCCGACCCTCGGCCTGCCGCCGGAACTGCCGGGCATCCCGGCGGCACCCCTCGGGCCGCGGCAAATCTGGTGGGTCGCGACGGTCGCGGCGACGGCGATCGCCATCGGACTCATCGCCTTCCGGCCGTCCGCCCTCGCGGCGATCCTCGCCGTGGCGCTCCTGATCGCGCCGCACCTCGTCGGCGCGCCTCAACTCGCGGCGGTCGAGACGAACGTGCCGGAATCGCTTTCGCACCAGTTCGTCGTCGCCGTCACCCTGACGACGCTGATCTCCTGGGCGCTCCTCGGCGGCCTCACGGGCTTCTTCTACCGACGCTTCAGCGAGACCGCGGCGGCGTAGAACGAGTTGGCATCGGCTCTGTCATCCCCGGAATGACGACGCGGAGTTTGATTCAGCGGGAACGGATCTTGACTTGTACGGCAGATGCCGTACAAGATGCCGCTTCCTTTGAAGGTCCTCTGGAGGGAAATATGCCGACCGTTGAAGCGGACGCCTCGGCTCACGCCCCTCGGCAAGCGCGAATGGAGCAGCGCACGACCCCGGAGGCAAAGAACCTGATCGAACGTGCCGCACGGGCGCTTGGAATAAATGCGTCCGAGTTCGTGATCGCGAGCGCCTGCAGAGCTGCGCGGGATACGCTTCGTGCCTATGAGACGACCGCGCTCAAGCCCGAGGCCCATCGTGCCTTTATGGATGCCTTCGATGCGACGGAGCCCACGTCCGAGCTCGTCGCTCTCATGGGCACGCATGCCGAGATAACCTCGGCCAGATGAGCCTCGATCGCGCCTTTCTGGCGCGCCTCCGGATAGAGCCGCTCGATCGGAAACGTCACGATCGGGCGGCTTTTTCGTGCGGCGTCCCTCGGATCGATACCTATCTTCAGACGCAGGTTGCCGGCTTCCAGGATGTGGAGACAGCGCGTTGTTGGGTTGCATGTCTCGATGAATCCGTCGCCATCTTGGGATTTTACGCCCTCAATGCCCACGCAATCGACATATCCACCCTGCCCCCTGCCCAGCAGAAACGCTTGCCGCGGTATCCCGCCGTTCCCGCGATTTACCTGTCGGTGATGGGCGTGCACGAAGGCAACCAAGGACGTGGCATAGGGAGCTTCCTTCTCGCCAATGCTTTCAAGAGAAGCGCCGAGGCGGCCGACAGGATCGGCGCGGCGTTCATCGTCATCGATGCTCTGAACGAGCAGGCCGCTCGCCTCTATCGCCGCTTAGGCTTCGTGGACATGCCTGGACACGAGCCGCGCATGTTGATCGCAACGAAGCAGGTGCGCGCGGCGATGGCGATGGCTCCGGCCTAAGATCGGCCTCGGACATAAGACGAGGGAGGGCGCCGCGTTCGTCATGCGTCGAGCGCGTCCTCCGAACCGGAGCGACCGCGCCTTCGCCCGCAAGCGGAGGGCAAGTCACTCCGGCAGGCGCCCCGTCTTCTGCTTGATGACGATGAGGCCGCGGGCGGCGTCCGGGTTGGTGCCGGTGCGCATCACCGCGTCGAAGACCTGCTCGGCGTCGCCGTAGCGGCCGAGGTGGAAATAGCTCCAGCCGCGCAGGACCATGAGGTCCGTCTGCTCCGGCAGAATGCGGGCCCGCTCGTCGAGATTGATCAGCACGTCCTGCCAGCGCCCTTCGCGATAGGCGGCGAGCGCGCGCTGCGTCGTCAACGATGCGGTGAGTTCGCCGCGCCGCGCGACCGACAGGTTGCCGCCGGCCGCCGCGACGCCGGCGTCCGAGGTCAGCCCCGCGGCGAGAAGCGCGAGCGTCCGGCCGTAGGTCGCGTCCGAGGCGACCTGGCCGCTGCCGCGCTGCTGCGCCACCTCGAAGGCCGCCGCCGCCTCGACGGGCCGCTTCAGCCCCATCAGGCACCAGCCCCGGGTGAGGGCCGCGCCCGGCGAAAGATCGCGAACCCGCAGCGCCGGCATCGAGGCGCGGCATCCGACCGCGCTCGCGCGCCCGCCGGACCGCCGCGGCGCCCGCGCCGGCAACGCGTCCTCGCCGTCGTCCTGGATCACGACCTCGCCCGGCGCCAGCGGCGCGCGCGGCGCCGCCGCCGGAACGCCCCCTTCGTCGAGCGCCAGCAGTTCGCGGGTCGCCTCGCCGGCGCGCTTCGCCAGCGCCGACGGCTCCGCAAGACCGAGGGGCGCGACGCTCTGGCGTCCGCGCGTGGCGGCGTTGCCGCCGGGCAGCGGCAGGGCTGGCGGCGTCTGCTGCTTTGCCGTCGGATCGCTCGCGGGATCGGCCGGGGCGGAGCGCGGACGCCGGCTCGCGCCAATATCCCGGATCCGCTCCGACCGCGCGCCCCAGGCCGAGACGATCGCCGCGAGCCCGGCGCGGTCCTTCAGGCGCTGGCGCACGACGGCGAGACCGAACGCGGCCGGCTCGAGATCGGGCTGCCAGCGCAAGGCGAGCGCGAACCAGCTCGCCGCCGTCCGGATCTGCCCGACATTGTAGGCGTACCAGCCCATCGCCTGCGCCGCGGTGGCGTCATGCGATTCGTTCACCGCGGCCGCGGCGCGGGAGAGCACCTCGACCTCGAGCTTCGGCGGCGGCGTCTGGCTCAGGAGCGCCGTCACCGCCGTCAGGTAGGCCTTCATGTTGCTCGGCGTTGCGGTGCGCCAGGGCTGCGCCGCCGCCTCCGCTTCCGCGAAGCGCTTCAGCGCGATCAGCGCGAGCGCGTAGCCCTCCGCCGCCCGGGCGCCGCCGTCGCGCTCCATCGCCCGCCGGAACCAGTCGAGGGAGCGCGTCGGGTCGCCGTGGCTGTAATAGTAATACCCGACGACAAGGGCGTCGTCCGGCGAATTGCCTTCGCGGGCGAAGCGCTCGACGATCGCAAGATCCGCCGGATCGACCGTCGACTTCGGATCCTGGGCCGCCTTGCCGACGCGGCTGCGGGCGAGGTCGTTGCGCAGAACGTCGAACTCGCCCCTGCCGTCGGGGCCGGGACGCTCGAGCTTCATCAGGTCGCGCAGGTCGCCGTCGGAGAGCAGCGTCGAGGCCTTCTGCACGGTCGCCAGCCGCTCGCCGGCGTTGTTGCAGCGAGTCAGCACATAGCGATAGGCGTCGAGGGCGCGGTCGGGCCGGTCGGTCTTCGCGTAGGCCTCGGCGACGCGCCAGAGCGCATCGACGTTGTCGCAGGTGAGCAGGCCCGGACTCTGCGTCGCGATCGTCAGCACGGTCGCCCATTGCTTCGCGTCGGAGGCGTTGACGAGCCGGCGCGAGGCTTCCGCCGCATCGAGCTTGTCGAGCAATTCCTTCGGTGGCTGAAAGGCGCTGTCGCGGGCGACGCGCTCGGCGATGGCGCTGCGCACCTCGCTGTACTTTCCCTCGCCGAAGAGCTGCCAGTAGCGCTCGATCTCCGGATCGCCCTGCGGCGCCGGGCCGGCGTTGAAATTGGTCGGCGGCACCCAGTCGGGATAGAGCGCCCTGAGGCGCGCGATCTCCGCCTCGAGGCGGCGCTGGTCGCCCTGAGCCGCGAAGTAGCGCAGGGCCGACTCGTCGACCTTGACGCCGGAACTCGTGGTCGTCGTCGCGGGAGCCGGCGAAGGCGGCGGCGGCGAAGCGCCCGGCGCGGGCGTCGCCTGCGCGAAGGCGGGCGCGGCCGCGGTCTCGCTCTCGGCGTTGAGGCGCAGCATGAGAATGCCCGCCGTCAGCGCGCCCGCGACGAAGAGGGGTGTTCTCATAGACATGGCTTGTACCGCTCCTCGAGCATGGCAACGCTCAGGAGATGGAGAGTCGAAGGGTAGTAGAGGGTCGGCTCGAACCGGCGCAATTCTTCGGGGATGGCGGTCTTCTCGAGAACACAGGCCATCGCGGCCGCGATGAGCCGATAGCCGGGCTCGGGCCACGGCTTCGTCACCGCGCCCGTGGCGAAGGAGACGATGCCCGGACCTCCCTTCCATGCCTCGCGGATCGCGGCGAGGCGGCGCGGCTCGGCGAGGCCGGCGCGCATCAGGTAGAGCGGCACGCGCACGGCGTTGTAGCCGAAGACGGGATCGAAGCCCTGCGCGGGAACGGGCTTCGCGCGCATCGAGAGCCAGTCGGGCGGCACCTTGTTCGCCGCGGCGAGGGTGTCGATCAGCGCAAGTCCCTGCTTTGCGACATCGGCCCAGTTCGTCTCGGGCGCGAGCCGCGCGAGCACCGGGAATGCCTCGAACACCCAATAGGACGGATTGACCACCGGCCCGTCGGCGCGATCGTTGCGGCCGAAGCCCGTCACCCCCGGCATCAGAAGGACCTGATCGTTGCTGCGCTCGATCGCCTTCGCCCCGACCGCCTTCGCGATCGCGCGCCCCGCCGTCAGGTAGCCCGGCACGCGCCAAGCCGAGCCGGCGAGGCCGAGCGCATAGGCGATCAGGATGTCGCCGTCGGTGGCGTTGTTGATGTCCGTCACGCGCGGCGTCGCGGCCGGGTCCCAGCGCCACGCGGCGAGCCCGTCGTCGCGGATCAGAAGCTCGACGCGGGTGAAGGTGAAGATCGTCTCGAAGGCGACGCGGTCGCCGGCAAGATAGGCGAGGAGGAGGCCGTAGCCCTGCGATTCGCTGTGGCTGACGTCGCCGTTGGCGTCGTCGACGACGCGGCCTTCGCTGCGCACGAAGCGCGCCTTGTAGGCGCTCCACATCTCGGGCGACAGCGAGCCGCTGTGGGGCGCCCCCGGCAGCGTCTCTGCCCGGGACGGAGCCGGCGCCGCGCCGATCGCGGCAAGGGAGGCACAGAGCGCGAGGGCGATGCGGCGGCGGCTCATTTGCGTCCGAGCCCTTTCAGCATCATCGAGGTCGCGAGGCCGAGGATCGTGCACAGCCCGAGGAGCGCGGCAGCGTAGAAGATCATGTTGGCCGAGAGCCAGTTGGCGAGGACCTGGCGCGTGTTGGTCACCGAGAACGGCCGTGTCTCGACGAACACGACCGATGTCGGGTTGCGCTGGTCGAGGCGCTGCTGCTGCACCTGATAGGCGGCGAGCTGCCCGGCGAGGCTGCGCCAGATCGGCAGGTTGACGATCGCGGCCATGCCGTCCGCGAGCGCGCCCTCGTTGCGCCCGACCGCGACGGTCCAGAGGCTATCGCCGCCCTGCGGGTTCAGGCCCTGCGCCAGCATGATCGAGGTTTGCGGCAGCGGCTGGAACGGCTCCTGCTCTTCCGAGAACGGGCTGAAGGACGCGAAGGAGACGTCGAAAGTGCGCTTCATCCAATCCTCGAAGGAGGTGAACTCGCGCCTCAGCGCGCCGCCGCCCAGGGATTTGCGCCAGCGGTCGCGGATCTCCTCGGTGCCGCTCGCCGGCACCAGGTCCTCCACCTGGCCCGACTGGCGCTCGCGGAAGCGGTCGACGATCGCGTCGTAGGGCTGGCCGTCCGCGGGCGTCGCCGTCGGCGCCTCGACGGAATTGGGCCAGGCCGTGCGCGCGGTGTTCGCAATGCCGATGCTGGGCAGGATGCTCGGCGGCAGCTCGCCGGCGAGGCCGATGAAGATCGCGCGGCGGTCGCCGATCGACAGGAACTGCGCGCTCGTGTCGACGCGCAGCGGCCGACCGGCACTGTGCGCGAGCTTCGCCACCAGCGTCGCCGCGGCGGCATAATGCGGCGCATCGTGCCGCCCGAGAATGAGCGCGACCGGATTCTGGCCGATGAAATAAGGAAAGCCCGAGGCCGACAGCGCGCCGAGATCCGGCATGCGGCCGACGCGGCCGTATTCGGGAAATTTCAGCTCGGTCGTGTCGAACAGGACGAAGCGGTTCGGACCGGACAGCGTGCCGCCGGGCGGGCATTGCGCGTCCGTATCGGTGAGGAGCACGCTTTCGATGACGACATCGTTCACGCCCGCCTTGAAGTTGCGCAGGAGGAGCTTCAGCGGAAAGCGCTGGAAGATGCCGCCGCGGGCGCCGTTGAGCGCCAGCGTCGCCGTGATGCGGCCGTTGACGAAGACGTCGAAATGGCTGCCGGGCTTCACCATCTGCGCGTAGGCGGCGTCGAGATAGAGCACGGCCTCGCCATAGAACTCGGCATAGAAATCCGCGGGCAGCGCGATCGAGAATTCGGTGCGGAAGCGACGGCCCGAAAATTCCTGTGTCGCGATGTCGAAGTTCGACAGGCGGACCGACCGCTCGCCGATGATCAGCGGCGCGTCGGGCGCCCGCCAGGTGATCGTGTCGACCTCCGTGCGCGGCACGCCGGCGGGCCGCTCGGTCGGGCCGGCGAGGGCCTCGACCGCGCTTTCGACCTCGGCCTGGCTCGGGCCCGAGGCGACGAGGACCGCGGTGCCGAGCCGGCGATCGACCGCGAAGCCGATCCAGGGCCGCGTCGCCGCTTCCCCCGGCAGGCCGTCGACACGGTCGCGCAACTCGTTCGCGGTGCCGATGACGAAGGTGAGCGCGCCGGGCCCGGCCGCCTGCGGCGCCTCGCCGACCTTGACCACGAGATGCTGGAAGCGGCCGCGGATGGCGACGGCCTGCACGGCCCGCAGGAGTCGGTCGGCAACCTGCGCGCCCGGCGGCCCGGGCGCGACCACGACGAGCGTCGTCGTGCCGTTCACCGCGTGTCCGACGGCGGGAAGATCGTCGAGGGTGCGCAGCCGGATGTCGGACACGCCGGCGAAGGTCAGGGCCGTGCGGGCGCCGTCGAGCTCGGTCCAGAGCTCGTAGGTCGCATCGACCGTGCAATCGGTGCGATGGCGCTGCGCGACCTCGACGCGGATGCGGTTCGCGCCGGGGCGCAGGAGGTTGCGGCGCACCGGCACCGCAGCCGTTGCGACCGCCCCGGGCGACGAGATCGGCGCGTCGAACACGACTTCGCCGTTGAGGCTGACCCTGAGCCGCGAAGCCTCCGGCATCACCACGACGGAATTGGTGTAGGCAATGGTCAGCGTCGCCGCGGCGGCGGCCTCTTCCTGGGTCAGGAAGACGGCCCAGCTCCGCCCGTCGATCTCGCCCTCGAGGCGGAGCTTTTCGAGGGGCAGGATGGCGCGGCTGCCGGGCGGCGGCGCGGCTGCGGCGGCGGCGACGCGTTCGATCTGCGGCGGCGGCGCGGGCTTCAACGGCACGGCGGTCACGGCCGACGGACCGGCGCGCTCGAAGCCGCGCAGGGGCGCCACCGGCACCGTGCCCGTCGATGGCGGGAAGGCGTTGACGGGCGGCGGGAAGGCGTTGATCGGCGGCGGATAGGCGTTGACGGTGGGTGGCGGCGGCGGCACCGCGACAACCGGCGGCGGCGGGGCCATTGCGGGCGGGGGCGGCTTCGGACCGCCCATGTCGAAGGGCGCGGTGAGATCGGCGGGCGCCGGCAAGCGGGCGGGCGGCGCCGCCGGCGCGGGGGCGGGCCGCTGCATGCCGAACGGCGTCGGCGTGGATTGCGCCAGCGCGCCCTGCGCCGCGAGAAACGCGACGGCGATGAGCGGCCACGCCTTCACGCGGCGCCCTCCGAGGCGACCGAAACCCCTTCGGGATTCGGACGGCTGGCGAGGCGCTGCAGGCCGAACAGATACGAGAGGCCGCGGCCGGTCTGGTAGAGCGCGATGACGAGGAACCGCGCGGTGCCGAGGAGGACGCCGATATTGCTTCGCCGCGCCTGCTGGAAGGCGTTCCACTGCTCCGCGTCGGCAAAGAAGAGATCGGCGATCGCCTGGCTGTAGTCGGGCGCGCTCGTATCCATGCGCACGCCGAGGGACAGGCCCTTCTCGTCGCGGCCGGTCTTCTGGATGGTGATCGGCAGCGTGAGCGTCTTTTCGTCGCTCGTCGTGACGATCGTGATTTCGGTCGTGTCGCCCGGCTTCAGGTTGTGCGAGGGCGCCATCGGCCGGATGCCGAGGCCGCGCACCGAGACGTTCTCGATCACCGCCGGAATGCCCTCGCCGCCAACCTTGAGCTTGCACCAGCGCTCGACGTTGATGCGCTGACTCTGGCGGTCGCTCTGGCGCTCGGAGACGACGCCGAGGGCGCAGCCGGCGATGATCAGGTTGAGCACGTTCCAGACGCCGACGACGAGAGTGACGTCCGCCTGATAGGGCTGCGATATGATCTTCCAGAGGGTGACGCCGACGGCGATGGCGAGCAGGGCGAAGATGATGAAGAACGGCCGGCCAAGCTCGGAGATGTAGCTCTTGTCGAGGTTCTCGTTCTTCGCCGTGACCTTGAAGGTCGGCTTCCTCGGGTTGAGCATCACCGACACGACGGCCGGCAGAAGGTAGACGGACTGGATGTACTCGTAGAGCTCGGAGATCCAGGGCCAGCGGTAGCGGCCATAGAGATAGTTCTGCATCATCAGGTTCACGGCCATGTAGCTCGTCGTGTAGGCCATGAACTCGGCGCCGGAGGCGACGAAGATCTCCAGCGAAAAGAACAGGTAGAAGAACGGCGAGATCAGGAAGATCCAGCGATTGAACGGGAACAGCCAGAACAGCGTGCTCGACATGTAGCAGAGCCGCTGCGCGAGGTGCAGGCCGCGCTTGAAGGGCGGGAACTGGAAGCGCAGGATCTGCATCATGCCCTGCGCCCAGCGGGACCGCTGGCCGATGAAGCTCGCGAAGGTTTCGGGCTGCAGGCCGGCGATCAGCGGCTTGTCGACGTAGACGCTGTTCCAGCCGCGGGAGTGCAGCTCGAGCGCGGTCTCGCAGTCCTCGGTGATGCGAGGCCCGCTGAAGCCGTTCGTGGTGACGAGGCCTCGCGGCGCAGGACGGCGGCGGAGCCGCAGAAGAAGGCGGCGTTCCACTTGTCGAGGCCGCGCTGGATGACGCCGTAGAACATCTCGTTCTCGGACGGCATGGTGCTGAAGGTGCGCAGGTTCCGCTCGAGCGGATCGGGATTGATGAAGAAGTGCGGGGTCTGCACCAGGAACAGGTCGCGGGTCCTGTCCGAAATAGCCGACCGTCTCCGTCAGGAAGCTGCGCGCCGGGACGTGGTCGGCGTCGAAGACGACGATGAGGTCGCCCTGCGACATGTCGAGGCCGTTGTTGAGGTTGCCGGCCTTGGCGTGAACGTTGCGGCTCGCGCGTCAGGTAGCGGACGCCGAGGCGCGTCGCAAAGCGCCTGCAATTCGGCCCGCCGCGCCTGCGCCGCGGCGGCGGTGGTGTAGACGCGTTCGAACCGCATTTCTCGTCGGTGCCGCCGTCGTCGAGGAGCCAGACGGTCAGCTTGTCGTGCGGATAGTCCATCGCCCGTGCCGCGGCGAGGGTCGTCGCGAGAGCTGCGCATCCTCGTTGTAGCTCGGCACGAAGACGTCGACGCGTCGGATAGCGGTCCTCCGGGATCGCCGGCGCGACCCGGTGCGGCAGCGGCGTCACGACGACGAAGAGGCTGAGCGCCAGCATGCCGACGCTGTAGAGCTCGGCAAGGTAGAGCAGCAGGCCCGGAATGAAGTTCTCGAGCTGGTCGACCGGCGGCAGGGTGCTCGTCGTGCGCCAGTAGATGTAGCGCAGCACGATCGCCGTGCCGAAGGCGAGCGCGATCAGGCGCCAGACGCCCTGCGGCGCGCAGGAGCTTCAGGATGATCATCGCGGCGAGCGCGACCGTGCCGACGACGAGGTGCGCCTGCAGGCTGATCGGCAGCGTGATCAGGAGGATCACCACGATGGCGGTGAGGGCCCAGATGCCGATGACGATCGCTTTGCTCATCCGTGCGGGCCCGCTTCGCTATTCGGGTTTCGGCGGCACGGGCGCCGGCGGCGGGCACCGTCGGGTAGCCCGGCAGCGGCTCGCTCGCCGCCGGGGCCTCGATCTCGGCCGGCGCCGGCCGGCGCACGACCGGGCGCGCCGGCCGCGGCGCTGCGCGCGCCCGCTCCGCGCGCGGCGGGAAGGCGTCGTCGAAGGTGCCGCGCGGCGGCGCCGGATAGATCGGCGCGCTCGTCGCGCCGAGGGTCGGCGAGGGCGGCGGCGGCTCGCCGAGCGGGTTCCAGCCGACGGCGCGGCTGTAGCCGACGAAGGTGTAGCCGTAGGCGGTGCGCAGGAGCTCGGTTGCCGTGCGGCCGCTCTCGCAGAGCCGGAGCCGGACGGAGACCGAGCCGCCCTCGAAGCTCAGGATCGGGCGCTCGCCCCGCTCGATGCGCTGCCATGCGTACAGGCATTGCTCGCCCGCCCGCGGCCGGCCGACAGCGAAGCCGAAGGGGCCGTACTTGTTCTGCGCGTAGGCGAGCGAGACCTGCATGTCGACGCCGGGAAAACGCTCCTCGAGTTCCTCGCCGATGCGGTCCGGCCGCAGGCGCTCTTCGCCGAGGACGACCGTTTGGTTGTCGGTCGGCTCGTCCTTGAGGGCGCGGATCGCGAATTCATTCTGGCCCGGCACGGCGGAGTTGGTGGCGAGGAGCACGTTCTGCGCCAGCCCGTTCTCGTAGGCCGTCTCGGTGACGCCGACCACGGCCGGCCCTCCCGGCGGCGGAACGATCAGGGCCTGACCAACCGGAACAGACTGGGCTTGCGAGATGACACTGAGACTAAACCTGTCTTCCTGCGCAGCGCAGGCGACGAGGGACTGCAATCCTATCACACATCCCGCAATGTAACGCCGCCCGAGCGGGCTCTGTGCCCTGAATTGCACTCCCCTCGCCCCTCGGTAATACAATGACAAACAAAAGTTATGTTCATGGATTTCTAACACACCTTAATATGACGGCAATGCATGAGAGGCCGATGCTTCGCCGACCGATGCGCGAAAGCAACAATCGCTCAGGCGGTCAAGCGCGCCCTCGCCTTGGTGCGCTCGATTTCCGCGGCGACAGCCGAACGCATCGCGGCGAGCCGGGCCAGCAGGGGCGCGAGATCGATCCCGGCCTCATAGCCCGCCTCGACCCGGCGAGCGAGATCGGACAGGGCGGCGAAGCCGAGCAGGCCGGCCGAGGACACGATGGAATGGGCCTCCCGCGCCAGGCGCTGGCGCTCGAGCGGCCGGGCGATGTCCGTCGGCAGCTGCGCGAGCTGGTTCGCGAGCGCGTCGAGGAGGACATGCGACTTCTCGGCCCCCAGCATCGCCACGACGCCCTCGTAGGTCGGCCGGTCCAGGATCGCCTGGGCCGGCGGCTCGGCCGCGAGGCGCCGGCTCCAGCGCACGACCGCGGCGACGAGCTCGTCGCGCTTGAAGGGCTTGCCGACATGGCCGTTCATGCCGGCGCCGAAATAGGCGCCGACCTGCTGCGGCAGGGAACTCGCGGTCATGGCGATGATCGGCACGCCGCTCGCCGGGTGCGCCAGCGCCCGGATCTGCCGCGTCGCCGCAACTCCGTCGAGCACCGGCATCTGGATGTCCATCAGGACAACGTCGAATTCCTGCGCCTGCACCGCCGCGACAGCCTCCTCGCCGTTCTCGGCAAGCTCGACGCGATGGCCCGCGGCCTGAAGGATGGCGCGCGCCACCTCGCGATTGATGTCGTTGTCCTCGACGATGAGGACGAAGCTCGGCTGTGGCGTCGGATCGGCAGACAGAACTGAAGAGAATACATCGGCCATCGCTCATCCTTGATCGCGTCCGCGCACGCTGTCGAGCCCCCGCGTGGGATGATGCGGCTACCTCAAGCGATGCCGTATGCTGCGGATGGCCTGCGCCGCCCCGGCGAAGGCGCTCTCAGCGCACGAGGATGTTGCGGAACTGCCAGGGATCGGAGGGATCGATGTCCTCGGGGAAGAAGCCGGGCCGGTCGTCGAGCGGCGTCCAGTCGGTATAGTGTCCGACGACCGGCCCGAGATAGGGCATCTGCATCTCGAGGCAGCGGCGATAATCCATCTCGTCCGCCTCGACGATGCCGGCCTCGCGGATTCTCCAGCGCCCAGACCATGCCGGCGAGCACGGCGGAGGTGACCTGGAGGCCGGTGGCGTTCTGGTAGGGCGCGATGCTTGCGCGTCTCCTCGATCGAGAGCTGCGAGCCGTACCAATAGGCGTTGCGGCCGTGGCCGTAGAGCAGCACGCCGAGCTCGTCGATGCCGTCGACGATGTCGTGCTCGTCGAGGATCTCGTGCTGCCTCTGCACGATCGCCGGCGCGGCCGAACATCTCGTGCAGCGACAGGACCGCATCGTTGCAGGGATGGTAGGCGTAGTGGCAGGTCGGCCGGTAGCACGGCCTTGCCGCCCTCGCGGACCGTCAGGTAGTCGGCGATCGAGATCGACCTCGTTGTGCGTGACGAGGAAGCCGTATTGCGGCCCGGGCGTCGGACACCAGGAGCGCACGCGGGTGTTGGCGCCCGGCTGCAGGAGATAGATCGCGGCCCGGCAGCCGACTCGTGCGTGCGGCCGTTTGGCGGCATCCAGCGCTCATGCGTGCCCCAGCCGAGCTCGGCCGGCTGCATCGCCTTCGGACAGAAAGCCCTCGACCGACCAGGTGTTGACGAAGACGTCGCTCGGCTTTCGGATGCGGGCGCGCTGGGTGTCGCGCTCGGCGATGTGGATGCCCTTGACGCCGAGGCCGCTGCGCGAGCCGCGCCCAGTCCTCGCGGCGTCTTCGGCTCTCGCCGGAGAGGCCGATGATCGCGGGCGACGTCGAGCGAGGGCCTGCTTGACGAACCACGAGACCATGCCGGGATTGGCGCCGCAGCACGACACCGCCGTGGGGCCGCCGGGGCACTTGCGCCGGCGGGCCGCCAGGACCGTCTCGCGCAGGGCGTAGTTGGTGCGCGCCTCGGGCCCGGTGCTCTTGTCGAAGTAGAAGCCGGCCCAGGGTTCGATGACGGTGTCGATGTAGAAGCGCGCCGAGCGAGCGGCAGAGCTCCATGATGTCGAGCGAGGAGGTGTCGACGGAGAGGTTGACGCAGAAGCCCTGGCCGCCGCCGGCGGTGAGAAGCGGCGTCAGGAGCTCGCGATAGTTTTCGCGCGTCACGGCCTCCTGGATGAAGCGGATGCCGCGCGCATCGAGGAGCGCGCGATCCTTGTCGCTCGGATCGATGACGACGAGGCGGTCGTGGTCGAAGGTGAAATGCCGCTCGATGAGCGGCAGGACGCCGTGGCCGATCGAGCCGAAGCCGATCATCACGATCGGGCCGGTGATCCGGCCGTGCACGGGCCAGTCGGTCATCGCGGTCTCCTCGGGAAGGGCGGCGACGTGGCAGGGGACGACGGGCGGCATCTAGGGTTCGCAGGGGCGGCGGGTCAACACGGCAAGGGCGAGACGAAGGGCTCTCGCCTCTCCCCGCTTGCGGGGCTATGGCATTCAGACATCTCTCTGAAGGGCGCGGATTCGCCTCTCCCCGCCTGCGGGGAGAGGGTTCGGCCTGCGGCCGAACGAGCGAAGCGAAGCGAAGCGGGGGTGAGGCGGTGCCGGAAGAGCCGCCTTTCCTCGCCGCGGCGCCTTCTTCGTCGCCTGCCCCCTCACCCTCGCCTGCTGCGCAGGCTTGCTGCCTTCGGCAGCCCTCTCCCCGCAAGCGGGGAGAGGCGAATTGCGCTCCTCTTTGAGCGCTTGGAGCTGCTGCCGCGAACTGTGAATCCGCTAGTCCCGCAGGCGGGGAGAGGCGGGGCGCGGGGCCTCACGCGGCGCGGCGGACGATGCCGCCGCGACCTCGGGCTTTCCGCGACCCGGTCGGTGGCCGAGACGAGGCCGGCGGCGCCGGCGAGCGGCGCCGGGCGACGAGCTCGAGGCCGAGGAAGCGCTCGCGCTCATAGGGACCCGGCAGCCAGAGGCCGCCGGTCGCGGTCCGCCGAGAAGCCGAAGCGCTCGTAATAGGGCGCGTCGCCGACGAGCAGCACGGCGTCGTGGCCGCGCGCGCCGCGGCCCGCGCGCAGGGCGGCATCCATCATCGCGCGCGCCGAGCCCTCGCCGCTGGCGGGCGCAATCGACCGCGAGCGGGCCGAGGAGAAGGCCGGCGCGGCCGGGACCGGCCGCGACGTGCCACAGGCGCACGGTGCCGACGAGGCGGCCGCCCTCGAGCGCGCGACGAAGGCGAGAGCCCCTCGGCGGGCAGGCGCCCCTCGCGCAGGCGCTCGCAGGTCTTGTGGAACCGCGCCGGGCCGAAGGCGGCGTCGAGCAGCGCCTCGCGGGCCGCGACGTCGGCGGATGGTCTCGGTGAACGATGTCGATCATGGCCGTAGCTCCTTCGAAGCGCGTCGACAGGGGAAGCGACAGCCCTCGCACCGGCGCTCGTCGGCCGGCCGTCCGGGACAGAGCGCTCGCTCGGAACGGCGAGTCCCGCCGGTCAGCGCCGGACGGGCTGCCCGAGCGCTCAGATCACGTACGACTCGCGAGCGGCGGGAAGCCGTTGAAGCCGACCGACGAATAGGTCGTCGTGTAGGCGCCCGGCCTCGATCAGCACCTTGTCGCCGATCGACAGGCTGACGGGCAGCAGCGTAGGGCGCCTTCTCGTAGAGCACGTCGACCGAGTCGCAGGTCGGGCCGGCGAGCACGCAGGGCGCCGTCGCCTCGCCGTCGCGCTCGGTGCGGATCGGGTAGCGGATCGCCTCGTCCATCGTCTCGGCGAGGCCGCCGAACTTGCCGATGTCGAGATAGACCCAGCGCAGCTCGTCCTCGTCGCGGCTCTTCTTCGAGACGAGCACGACCTCGGCCTCGATGATGCCGGCGTCGCCGACCATGCCGCGGCCCGGCTCGATGATCGTCTCCGGAATGCCGGTTGCCGAAATGCTTCGACAGCGACCGGAAGATCGCCTCGCCATAGGCTCGACCGCCGGCACGTCCTTCAGGTAGCTTCGTCGGGAAGCCGCCGCCGAGATTGACCATCGAGAGCAGGATGCCGCGCTCCGCGCAGGCGCGGAAGATCGCCGGAGGCCGAGGCGAGCGCCCCGTCCCAGGCTTCGCGTTGCGCTGCTGCGAGCCGACATGGAACGACACGCCATAGGCCTCGAGGCCGACGCGATGGCGCGTGCTCGAGCACGCTCGACCGCCATCTCGGGCGCGCAGCCGAACTTCCGCGACAGCGGCCATTCGGCGCCGGCGCCGTCGCACAGGATGCGGCAGAACACTCCGTCCTTGGCGCCGGGGCGGCCGGCGCGGGCGATCTTCTCGACCTCGGCCTCGCAATCGACGGCGAAGAGGCGCGACGCCGAGCTCGAGGGCGCGCGCGATGTCGCGCTCCTTCTTGATCGTGTTGCCGAAGGAGATGCGGTCCGGCGTCGGCGCCGGCGGCGAGCGCCAGCTCGATCTCGACGACCGAGGCGCGTGTCGAAGCACGAGCCGAGCTCGGCCAGAAGCTCGAGCACCTCCGGCGCCGGGATTGGCCTTCACGGCGTAGAACACGCGCGTGTCGGGGAGCGCGCGGGCGAACTTGGCGTAATTGTCGCGCACGACGTCGAGGTCGACGACGAGGCAGGGCCCGTCCTCGCGCGGTTGCGCAGGAAGTCGCGGATGCGCTCGGTCATGGCGCTCTCCCCACCAAAGGTCAATGGAGCCCTCGTCAGGGCTCCGGATTGAAGATCAGGCGGCGAAGCCGCCCGGCGTCAGCGGGTCGACGAGTCGATCGCCGCGGCCGGCGATGGAGACACGGATCGCGTCGATGGGTTCTTCACCCGACGAAGCTGCCTTGGATTGGATCGGGAGAGGTCCCTGTCCGCACGCCCGGCAATGAGAAACAAGCCTCTTCGGTGTCGACCTTTGGAGGGCCGACGAGACCAAAAAAGCCCGTTCGTCGTTGCTTTAAGCCGCGTCCCCCGCGGAGAACGGGGTTCACCGGTTTCGCCTCCGGCTGCCGGTTAGGGGTATCGAGAGCTCGAGGTCTTCCGCTCTCGGGCGACTGTCCGGCCTCTTGTCCGGATGCCCACCAACCGGCACGCGACCACAGGCACGTGCGAAATTGGGCAGGGGGTAGATACGATCGAATTCCCCCGGTCACAAGGTCTTTTTGCAACTTTTCCGATGACAAAAGTTTGAGTTCGAGCCCGCGACGGCCCGTTCAGGAACGGTTCAAGCGCGAAGTGGACGCAGGACGCCGATCTGCTTAACTCTGCCGGCCCCCCTTCACCCCATCCCGTGAAAACATGTCGAAGTTCACCCGCCGCTCCCTGCTGCACAGCCTGCTTCTCTCCGCCGCCGCTCCGGCTTTCGCGCAGCAGAGCGCCGCGCCGGCGACGAACCCGTTCCGCTACGAGGACGTGGTGCGGCGGGCGCGCGAACTTGTCCGCCCTGCCCTTCGAAGCCGCGACGGCGAACCTGCCGGAGCCGCTCAACCGGCTCGATTTCGACGCCTACCGGGACATCCGCTTTCGCCCGGAGCGCTCGCTCCTCGCCTCCGGGGGCGGGCCGTTCCGGATGCAGCTCTTCCACCTCGGCTTCCTGTTCCAGCGGCCGGTGACGGTGAACGTGATCCGCGACGGCGTGCCGACGCCCGGTGCCGTATCAGCGCGAACTGTTCGACTACGGCCGCAACAAGGTGGAGCGGCCGCTGCCGGTCAATCTCGGCTTCGCGGGCTTCCGGCTCCACTATCCGCTGAACAGCCGCGAAGGTCTCCGACGAGCTGATCGCCTTTCTCGGCGCGAGCTATTTCCGCTTCCTCGGGCGGGACCAGAAATACGGCCTCTCCGCCCGCGGCCTCGCCCTCGACGTCCAGGGCGCCGAGCGCGAGGAGTTCCCGCATTTCCGCGAGTTCTGGATCGAGATGCCGGCGGCGGACGCCGACCGCGCTGTCGTCTACGCGCTCCTCGACAGCCCCTCGGTGACCGGCGCCTACCGCTTCGAGATCTGGCCATCCGAGGCCACCACCCTCGACGTCGGAGTGACGCTCTTCCCGCGCCGCCAGCTCACCGCCGTCGGCCTCGCGCCTCTGACCTCGATGTTCTATCAGGGCGAGAACGACCCGAAGCCGGCGGACGACTTCCGGCGGGAGCTGCACGATTCGGACGGCCTCCTCATGCATTCCGGCAACGGCGAATGGCTCTGGCGGCCCCTCCGCAACCCGCAAAAGCGGACGGTTTCCTCCTTCATCGACACGAACCCGCGCGGCTTCGGCCTGATGCAGCGGGACCGGATGTTCGAGAACTACCAGGACCTCGAGGCCTTCTATCACCGCCGGCCGGGCTATTTCGTCGAGCCGTCCGGCAACTGGGGCGAGGGCCGGGTCGATCTCATCGAGATCCCGACCGGCGACGAGACGCACGACAACGTCGTCGTCTACTGGCAGCCGCGGCAGCCCTACGAGCAGGGCCAGGAGGTGACCTACGCCTACCGGATGCGGGCGGTGTCCTCTTCGGCCCAGATGCACCCCGGCGGCAAGGTCGTGAACACCTTCCAGGCGCCGGCCCGGGCGAGCGGCTCGAACGCCCCGAGCGATTCGACCCTGCGGCGGTTCCTGATCGACTTCGCCGGCGGCGACCTCGCCTTCTATCTCACCGATCCCGGCCAGGTGCAGCTCGTGCCGTCGACCTCCGCCGGCCGCATCGTCCATACCTCGGTGACGCCCAATGACCACATCGAGGGTTTTCGGGCCGCGATCGACGTCAAGCTCGAGCCGGGCCAGAGCGCCGATCTCCGGGCCTTCCTCAAGGCCGGCAACCGGACCCTGACGGAGACCTGGACCTTCCCCTGGTCGGTCGAGTGACGGCCCGGGTCCGGCGCGCGCGGGCGAACGACATCGAGGCGCTGCTGGCGCTCGAAGCGGTGTTTCCCACGGACCGCCTGGAGAGACGATCCTTTCGGTATGCCATCGCTTCGCCGACTATCGATTGCCTCGTCATCTCCGACCAAGGTTGCGTTGCCGGCTATGGAATGGTCCACAGGCGGGCCGGTTCACGGCTCGGCCGACTCACCTCGATCGCCGTCGCCCCGGGCTCCGCCGGCCGCGGGCTCGGCGCAGCGCTTCTCGCCGCCCTCGAGCGGAATGCGCGCCGGCACGGCTGCGACCGGCTGCGCCTGGAGGTTCGGTCCGACAACGCCCGCGCCCAGACGCTCTACGAGGCTGCGGCTACCGCCGCTTCGAGATCGTCGAGGACTACTACGAGGACGGGGAGGCGGCGTTCCGGTTCGAGAAGGATCTTTCCTGAATCGGCCCGTCCGCTCTCACTGATCGAGCTCGAACGCATCGACATCGCGCAAAAGATCGACGAAGGCGCGGGCGCCGTGGGCGAGGGAGGCTTCGCCCTTCTCCGCCGTGGCGAGGGCGGCCTCGCCAAGGGCGCCGGAGGGATGGAGATCCTCGGCTCATCCAGCCGAAGCCGATCGGCTGCGTCGCCCGCAGGTGCCTGAAGCGCTTTTCCATCGCCTCGCCGCGCGGGAGAAACATCGCCGCCTCGTCCATGTTCACGAGATCGGGCCGCAAGGCGAGGACGAGGGAAGTCTCGGGTCGCCCGCATGGATGCCGTGGCGCAGGTCGACGTCGCTGAAGAGGCCGGGCGGCAGGCCGAGCCGGTGCCAGGCGCAGTTCACCGCGACCATGCCGTGCCGGACGCGGAGGTCGCGGGCGACGATGTCGATGATCGGGACGTTGCCGCCGTGGGAGTTGAGGAAGATCAGCTTGCGCACGCCCGCCCGATGCAGGCTGTCGCCGATCTCGGTCCAGGCCCGGATCGCGGTCTCGGCGCAGAGTGTGAGCGTGCCGGGAAAGGCGACGTGCTCGTTCGACTTGCCGACCGTCTGGGTCGGCAGCACGAGGACGTCGAGTTCCTCCGGGACGAGGGGCATCGCCCGGGCGAGATAGCCCTCGTTGATGATGGTGTCGACGCCGACGGGCAGGTGCGGGCCGTGCTGCTCGATCGCCGCCGTCGGCAGGACGGCGATGGCCCGCCGCATGTCGCGGCGGCGGAATTCCTCGGTGGTCAGAGTCGATCCAGAAGCGGGCGGGCATCGCGGCTCCTCGCGGACGGGATGGGGCTGGAAACGCGGGGTTTACTCGGCCTTGGCTGCAACGATCTCGACCTCGACCTTGAATTCCGGGTCGGGCGAAACCCTGGACGATCATCAAGGTCGAAGCCGGCGGCGGCGTGCCGACGTAGCGATCGCGTACGACCATGTAGGGCTGCAGATGCTCTCGGCCAGACACGTAGGCGTTGATCCGGACGATGTCGGCAAAGCCCATCCCGGCCGCGGCGAGGATCTCGCCGATCGCCCGGAAGCAGAGCTCGGCCTGCGCGCCCGCATCCTCGGGCACCGCGTCATCGCGGCCGATGCCGAGCTGGCCCGAGACAAACAGCAGCCGGTGGCCGGCCGGCACCTCGACCGCATGGCTGTAGGCGGCGAAGGGCGGTCGGATGGCCGGCGGCGTGAAGGTGCGCATCGATGGCAGGCTCGATCGACAGGGAGGCCCGGACGGCGGGCGGGCGGAGTTCGTGCGTGGAAAACGCGAGCCGGACAGTGCGGCTCATCGGCCGGGCATCGCCGCCGTCAGGCCGGACGCGTACGGCAGCGCGACGTCTTCGTCGTCCCTTTGGAATGTCTCCCTATCTGGAACGTCTCCAAGCAACGCTGTAAGGTGAGTAGCCTTCCCTTTGGGCCTTGGCAATGCCCGGAACTTCGGCACGAAGCTTGCCAATCCAAAGCGGGCACGCCCAGAGTCCGGCTCGGGTGAGCAAGACGAATGCAGTGGAGGGCAGACCGTGAAGCTCAGGATGCACAGGCCCGCGGCAATTGCCGCATTTTTCGCGCTCGGCCTGTCCCCGGCGACGGCGCAAGGCAAGCTGACCGAGGTCAAGTTCGGCACCAACTGGGTCGCCCAGGCCGAGCACGGCGGCTACTACCAGGCGATCGCCGACGGCACCTACGAGAAATACGGCCTCAAGGTCACGATCGTGCCGGGCGGCCCGCAGGCCAACAACCGCATGCTGCTGCCGGTCGGCCGCATCGACTTCTACATGGGCGGCAACATGGTGCAGGCGCTTCTCGGCCGTCGAGGAGAACATCCCGACCCTCGTCGTCGCGGCGCATTTCCAGAAGGACCCGCAGGTCTTCCTGCGCGCATCCGGACGAGGGCTACGACACCTTCCAGGACCTGAAGAAATCGAACGACATCCTGATGTCGGCAAGGAGGGCCTTGCCACCTTCTACCAGTGGATGAAGGTCGAGTACGGCTTCAAGGAGGAGCAGGTGAAGCCCTACACCTTCAACCCGGCGCCCTTCATCGCCAACAAGAAGGCCGTGCAGCAGGGCTACGTCACCTCCGAGCCGCTCGCCGTCGAGAAGGCCGGCGGCTTCAAGCCGAACGTCTTCCTGCTCGCCGACAACGGCTTCAGCACCTACGCGACGACCGTCGAGGCGCGGCGCGAAATGGTCGAGAAGCAGCCGGACGTCGTGCAGAAGTTCGTCGATGCCTCGACGATCGGCTGGTACAATTACCTCTACGGCGACAACAAGAAGGCGAACGCGCTGATCAAGAAGGACAATCCCGAGATGACCGACGAGCAGATCGCCTTCTCGATCGCCAAGATGAAGGAGTACGGCATCGTCGATTCCGGCGATGCGCTGAAGCTCGGGCATCGGCGCCATGACGGACGAGCGGATGAAGGATTTCTTCGACAAGATGGTGAAGGCCGGCCTGTTCAAGGCCGAGTCTCGACTACAAGAAGGCCTACACGCTGCAATTCGTGAACAAGGGCGTCGGCATCGATTTGAGGAAGTAGCGGGCGCTGCCCCCGCCGGGAGCGGCGACGGCGGCACCCTTCGCGTCGAGAGGTGATAGACCCGGCCGATGCTCGCGCTCGCCGATCCCGCCCAGAAGGCCGCGCCCGTCGTCGTGTCCCTGCGCGGCGTGCGCAAGACCTTCGCGAACGGCGACGACGGCGCTCGCGGGTCTCGACCTCGACATGCGTGCCGGGCGAGTTCGTCTCGCTGCTCGGGCCGTCGGGCTGCGGCAAGTCGACGGCGCTGCGGATCATCGCCGGCCTCGCCGACCCGAGCGGCGGGCGCGTCGAGTGGCCCGGCGAAGGCTCGGCGACGACCATCGCGGCGAGATCGGCTTCGTCTTCCAGGAGCCGACGCTGATGCCCTGGGCGACCGCGTCGCCGACAATGTCTGGCTGCCGCTGCGCCTGCGCGGCGTCTCGAAGGCGAAGGCCCGCGAGCGCATCGCGGACGGCGCTCGCGCAGCGTCGGGCTCTCGGGCTTCGCCGACGCCTATCCGCGCGAATTGTCCGGCGGCATGAAGATGCGCGTCTCGATCGCCCGCGCCCTGTCGCTGCGCCCGAAGCTGCTCCTCATGGACGAGCCCTTCGCGGCCCTCGACGAGATCACCCGGTTCCGGCTCAACGACGATCTCCTGCGCCTCCAGCGCGATCTCGGCTGCACCGTCGTCTTCGTCACCCACTCGGTCTACGAGAGCGTCTACCTGTCCTCGCCGCATCGTCGTCATGGCGGCGCGGCCCGGGCGCGTCGTCGCCGAGATCCCCGTCGACGCTGCCGGCACCGCCGCGACGAGGGCTTCCGCGCGACGCCGCTCTACGCCGATCTCTGCCGCACGGACCTCCGAGGCCCTGCACGGCGCCATGGCCGCCGGACGAGCACCTGTGAGCGACGACGATCGCGCCGGTCCCGCGGCGGCGCCGGCCCGCATCGCCGGGGCTCGATCGCGAACCGCGTCCTCAAGATCGGGCTGCCGCTCGCGTGACCTTCGCGCTCGCCCTCTGGGCCTGGGAATCCTACGTCGTCCGCAACGACGTCCCGCCCTACATCCTGCCGGCGCCGAGCGCCGATCGGCGCGACTCTCGTCAAGGACTGGCCGGTGCTCTTCGCCTCGCTCCTCGTCACTCTGACGACGACGCTTCCACGGCCTCGGCCTTGCCGTGGTCGGCGGCGTCGGCCTCGCGGTCCTGCTCAGCCTGTCCCGGCTCGTCGAATACTCGCTCTACCCCTACGCGGTCGTGCTGCAGGTGACGCCGGTCGTCGCCATCTCGCCGCTTCTCCTCATCTACCTGCCGCAGGACGTCGCCGTGCTCGCCTGCGCCTGGATCGTCGCCTTCTTCCCGATCCTGTCGAATACGACGCTCGGCCTGCAATCGGTCGACCGCAACCTGCTCGACCTGTTCGACCTCTACGGCGCCACCCGGCCGCGCGGCGTGCCGGCCTTCGTCGGCGGTTTTCTCGCGCGCCTGAAGGCGCTCTGGTATCTGCGCCGGCCGGCCGCCCTGCCCTATTTTCTCGCCGGCCTGAAGATCGCCGGCGGCCTCGTCTCTGATCGGCGCCGTCGTCGCCGAGATCGCGGCCGGCTCGGCCGGCGCCGGCTCCGGCCTCGCCTACCGCATCGTCGAGAGCCAGTACCGGCTCAACATCCCGCGCCTGTTCGCGGCTCTGGCGCTCTCTCGCCGCGGCCGGCGTGCTGATCTTCTTCCTGCTCTCCGCCCTCTCCTACCTTCTCCTGCGCCGCTGGCACGAGAGCGCGCTGACGCGGGAGCGCTGAGATGGGAACCGGGCTTCGCCGCGCTTCCGGGCGCTCCGCGCTTCGGCTCACGAACGCCCGCGCGCCCGCTGGCGCTCGCGACGAGCGCCGCCCTGCGGCGCCGACCGGGAGGGCTTCGCCGCGGCTCGACATCGCGATCGAGGACGGGCTCGTCGTCTCCGTCGTCCTGGCCGGCACGGTCGAGCCTCGACACGGAGCTGCCCGCCTTCGATCTCGACGGCGGCATCGTCTTGCCCCGCCTCGTCGACATCCACACCCATCTCGACAAGGGCCATATCTGGCCGCGACGCCGCAATCCGGACGGCACCTTCCTGCGGCGCGCTCGACGACGTCGGCCGCGACCGCGACGCGCACTGGACGGCCGAGGACGTGCGCGCCCGCATGGATTTCGCGCTCCGCTGCGCCTTCGCCCATGGCACCGGCGCGATCCGCACCCATCTCGATTCGATCGGCACGCAGACCGGCATCTCCTGGCCCGTCTTCGCCGAGATGCGCGAGGCCTGGCGCGGATCGCATCGCGCTGCAGGCGTCGGCCGCTGTTCCCGATCGACCTCGTCGCCGACGACGAGGCCGATTTCCGCGACCGTCGTGCGCGACCGTCGCGCGCATACGGCGGCGTCCTCGGCGGCGTCACCTATCATCGGGACGCCGCCGGACGACGCGACCGACCGCGCCCTCGACGCGCATCGTTCGGCCGCTGCCGCCGAGAGGGCCTCGACCTCGACTTCCATGTCGACGAGACCGGCGACGCCGCAGGCGCGCACCCTCGAGCACATCGCCGACGCGGTCATCCGCAATCGCTTCGCCGGCAAGGTCCTGTGCGGGCATTGCTGCTCGCTTGCCCTGCGCGCCGGAGGAGGAGACCCGCCGCATCATCGCCAAGGTCGCGGAGGCGCGGCATCGCCGTCGTCAGCCTGCCGATGTGCAACATGTATCTGCAGGACCGCCGCCCAGGCCGCACGCCGCGCTGGCGCGGCGTCGCGCCGCTGCACGAGTTGAAGGCGGCGGGCGTGCCGGTCGCCGTCGCCAGCGACAACACCCGCGATCCCTTCTACGCCTATGGCGATCTCGACATGCTCGAGGTCTTGCGCGAGGCGACGCGCATCCTCCATCTCGACCATCCGGGCCGCGACTGGCCGCGCGCCGTGACGGCGACGCCGGCCGACGTGATGGGCCTCGACCGGCACGGCCGCATCGAGGCGGGCGACGCGGCCGACCTCGTGCTCTTGCGCGCCCGCAGCCTCACCGAGCTTCTGGCGCGGCCGCAGGCCGACCGCACCGTCCTCGTCGCCGGCCGCGGCGATCGACACGACCCTGCCCGACTATCGCGAACTCGACCGATTGATGCGCCGGTCGCAGGCCGGAGCGGGACCTGCAGCGTGACGGCCCGCTACGACATCGCCGCGCCTGAAGGCCCGCCTCGACGGCATCACGCATCGAGGACAACCCGACGCTCGTGCGCCAGAAGAGCCGCGACTTCTACTGGTACTCGCCGATCCTGAAGCGCCAGCTCGACGCTGTCACCGGCCGACATCGTCGTCAGCCCGACGAGCGAGGCGGAGGTCGTGCGCGTCCTCGCAGCCGCCTACGAGCTCGGCATCCCGGTCACGCCGCGCGGCACCGGCACGGGCAATTACGGCCAGGCCATGCCGCTTTCCGGCGGCATCGTGCTCGACCTTTCCGGCTTCAACCGCGTCTCGGCGATCGGCGCCGGCCGCGTCGTCGGCCGAGCCCGGCGCCATCATCGCCGCGATCGACCGCGAGACACGGCCCCATTCCGGCCAGGAGATGCGGCTCCACCCCTCGACCTACAGCACCGCCTCGATCGGCGGCTTCATCGCCGGCGGCTCGGGCGGCGTCGGCTCGATCCGCTGGGGCGGCCTGCGCGACTCCGGCAACATCATCCGCCTCAAGGTCGTCACCATGGAGGCAGGCGCCGCGCGTGCTCGATCTCACCGGCGACGACCTGCACAAGGTCAGCCACGCCTATGGCACGAACGGCATCATCGCCGAGGTCGAGATGCCGCTCGCGCCCGGCCTATGACTGGGTCGACGTCATCGTCGGCTTCGACAGCCTGCGCGGCGGCGGCCGAGTACGCCAACGCGCTCGGCGAGCAGGACGGCGCTCCTCATCAAGCAGCTCGCCGTCGTCGCGCGCGCCCGCGCCGCACGACTATTTCTTGCGCCACCGCGCTTCATGCCGCGCGACAAGCACGTCGTCCTGCGATGCATCGCGCCGCACGCGCTCGACGCCGTTCCTCGCCTTCACCGCGCCGCTACAAGGGCGCGCGAGATCCTCTTCCGCAGCGACGTGCTCTCGGCCGAGGACGCTAAGGGCCTGCCGCCGGTCTTCGAGCTCGCCTGGAACCACACGACGCTGCGGGCGCTCCGGGTCGATCCGGCGATCACCTATCTCCAGGTGCTCTATCCCTTCCCGAACCAGATCGATCTCGTCGAGCGCATCCACGCGCGCTTCGGCGACGAGGTGCCGGCGCATCTCGAATTCGTGCGCTTCGACGGCAAGGTCACCTGCTTCGGCCTGCCGCTCGTGCGCTTCACCACGGAGGAGCGGCTCGACGAGATCGTGCGCGATCCACGAGGAGATGGGCGCGCCGATCTTCAACCCGCACCGCTACACGCTCGAGGAGGGCGGCATGAAGCAGACCGACGAGGTCCAGCTCGCCTTCAAGCGCGAGGCCGATCCGCAGGGGCTGCTCAATCCGGGCAAGATGATCGCCTGGGAGGATCCGGCCTACGACTACCGCTCCGGAAAGACCTATCTGTTCCGCGGCCTCGCGGCGAGCGGAATGAGCGATGCGCGTCCTCGTCCTCTACGCCCATCCCAATCCCGAGAGCTATGTCGCCGCCCTGCACCGGACCGTCGTCGGCACCCTCCGCGGCCGCCGGCCACGAGGTCGACGATTGCGATCTCTACGCCGAGGGCTTCGATCCGGTCATGAGCGTCGCGGAGCGGCTGCGCTATCTCGACATCCCCGAGAACCGGAGCGGCCGTCGAACCCTATGTCGAGCGGCTTGAGCGGGCCGAGGGGCTGCTCCTCGTCTACCCGGTCTGGAATTTCGGCTTTCCGGCGATCCTCAAGGGCTATCTCGACCGGGTCTTCCTGCCGGGCGTCAGCTTCCGGCTCGTCGACGGGCTCGCGAGGTCGAACCTGACGCATCTGAAGCGCATCGTCGCCGTCACGACCTACGGCGCGCCGCGCTGGCGCGCCATCCTCGTCGGCGATCCGCCGCGCCGGACCGTGATGCGGGTGCTGCGCGTCCTCGTCGCCCCCCTCGCGCGGCGCCGCTATCTCGCCCTCTACGACATGAACCGGCAGACGCCGGAGCGCCGCGCCGCCTTTATCGAGAGGGTTCGGCAGGCCATGGCCGGCCTGTGACCCTTAGCCTAAGAAAATAACCGCGTCTTCGTCATCGAACCGTCACGGGGCGACGCCATGGTGACGGCCTGCGGTTCGCAACGTAAGGTGCGCGATGGAGCGAGCCTTGAAGCATCCAGGAGCCAAGAGCGTCGGCTGGGCCTTGGTCCAGGCCGCGCGCCTGCATCGCAGCCGCATGGGCGACAAGCTCGGCGAGCTTGGCCTCTTCGCGGGCCAGGAGCAGGTGCTGCAGGCGCTCTCGGCGACGGGCCTCATGACCATGGGCGAGCTCGCCAACGTGCTGCGGGTGCGCCCGCCGACCGCCTCGAAGACCGTCTCGCGCCTCGCCGCGCTGCATCTCGTCGAGCGCCACGCGGAGCCGGACGATGCCCGGATCGTGCGCGTCAAGCTGACCGAGGAAGGGCAGCAGAAAGCGGCGGCGATCGAGAGCGTTTGGGACGATGTCGAGGCCGAGCTTCTCGGCGGCTTCGACTCGAAGGACCGCAAGCGCCTGCGCAAGCTCCTGCGCCGAATCGCCAAGAACCTCGCCGAAGCCTCGGGCGCCGACCCGCGCGGCCTCGATTTGGGGGAGGAGGATATCGACGAGATCGCCGAGCCGGCGGGCATCATCCCCGTAGTAGCGTCGGCATAAGCCCGGCGAGAGCGGTCTTGTCGGCGCAGGCGACGATTCGGCCGTCGCGCCCGCATTCGGCGCGAGAACCGGACCCACGACCTCTCAAGAGAGTTCGTCGCGGAGCTTGGGCGGGCGCCTGAAGGGGTGTCCGCCACGACCCCTGCCACATTTGAAAGATGATCCTGCCCGTCGCGCAACGGGGCTGTGCGTCCGGGACCGTCGCCGCGACGGCGCCAAGGCGCTACGATGGCCGCAATGGATGCCTCATCGCCCAAGAGCCTGCGCGCCTCGGCCCGCACCGAGCGCCGCGATCGGCTCGTCGGCATCGGCCTGATGTGCGCCGCCCTGATCTGCTTCTCCGGCCTCGACACGACCGCGAAGTGGCTCAACCGCACCTACGACCCGCTCCTCACGGTTTGGTGGCGCTATGCCGCGAGCATGGTCCTCGTCAGCATCTTCATCAATCCGGTCAGCCGGCCCGGCGTCCTGCGCACCCGCCGGCCCTGGGTCCAGCTTCTGCGCTCCCTGCTTCTCTTCATCTCGACGGCGGCGAACCTCACCGCCCTGCAATACCTCCAGCTCGCCCAGACGACCTCGATCATCTTCGCGACGCCGCTCCTCGTCGCGCTGTTCGCCGGGCCGATCCTCGGCGAGCGGATCGGCCCGCGCCGGCTCGCGGCGGTCGGCGTCGGGCTGATCGGCGTCCTCATCGTCACCCGCCCGGGGATCGGGGCGATGCACCCGGCGATGCTGCTGTCCGTGCTCAGCATGATCGCCTACGCCTTCTACGGCATCACGACGCGCCTGCTCGCCGGCCACGATTCCTCCGCCACGACCATGGTCTTTTCCGGCCTTGCCGGTGTCGCCCTGATGACCCCGGCCTTGCCCTGGATCTGGTCGACTCCCCACGACCCGGCGACGTGGCTGATGTTCTGCGGCGTCGGCGCCTTCGGCGCCTTCGGGCACTGGCTCCTGATCCTCGCCCATGCGCGGGCGCCGGCGGCGATCCTGTCGCCGTTCATCTATACGCAGATCGTCTGGATGCTCGCCCTCGGCTACATCGTCTTCGGCGATTGGCCGGACCGCTGGACCTTCGTCGGCTCGGGCATCGTCATCGCCTCCGGGCTCTACCTCCTCTCCCGTGAGCGCATCCGCGGAGTCGCGCCAACGACCGCCGAATGACGGGGCTCGCGGCGCGCCGCGCCTTCGGCTAGACAACCCCGAGCCGCCATTCCGGAACCCGCCCGATGCCGAAGACCGAAATCCTGATGACCGCGCCGATGCTGCCCGCCGTGATGAAGCGCGCCGCGGCCGAGTTCGAGCTGCACCGGCTGTTCGAGGCGAAGGACCGGGAGGCCTTTTTGAAGGAGGTCGGCCCGCGCATCCGCGGCCTTGCCGTCAGCGGCGGTCATGCGCGCTGGGACGGCGCCTTCTTCGACAAATTGCCGAACCTGAAGATCGCCGCGAGCTTCGGGGTCGGCTACGACAACGTCGACGCGGTCGAGGCGGCGCGGCGCGGCATCGTCGTGACGAACACCCCCGGCGTCCTCGACGATGAGGTCGCGGATTTCGCCGTCGGCCTCCTGCTCGCGACCTTGCGAAAAATCCCTCACGCGGAGCGCCACTTGCGCGACGGGCGCTGGCTTGAGGGCAACTACCCGCTCGGCGCGACCCTGCGCGGGCGCAAGGTCGGCATCGTCGGCCTCGGCCGCATCGGCAAGGCGATCGCTCGGCGCGTCGCCGCCTTCGACGTTGAAATCCTCTATCACGGCCGCACCCGCCAGGCGGACGTGCCCTATCCCTACTATCCGACCGTCCTCGCGCTCGCCGAAGCCGCCGACGTGCTGATCGTCATCACCCCCGGCGGCTCCGAGACGAAGCACCTCGTCGACGCGAAGGTTCTGCGCGCCCTCGGGCCGGAGGGCATCCTGATCAATGTCGCCCGCGGCAGCGTCGTCGACGAGGAGGCGCTGGTCGAGGCGCTCCGCGACAACGCCATCCAGGGCGCCGGCCTCGACGTCTTCGCCGAGGAGCCGCGGGTGCCGCAGGCGCTTTTGGAGATGGAGCACGTCGTCCTGACGCCGCACATCGCCTCGGCCTCGGTGCACACCCGCACCGCCATGGGCATGCTCGTCCTCGACAACCTCGCCTCGTTCTTCGCCGGCAAGGGACCGTTGACGCCCGTGCCGGAGACGCCGTGGAAGGGGTAATTCCGCGTCCCAGAGACGCGCCTCGCCTCTCCCCGCTCGCGGGGAGAGGGTTTCGATCGTGAGATCGAAACAAGCGTAGCGGGGGTGAGGGGGCACCGCAGAAAATGGCGCTTGGCCCGATGGAGGGCGCTCCTTCCTGCACCGCCCCCTCACCCTCGCCTGCTTCGCAGGCTTGCCGCCTGCGGCGGCCCTCTCCCCGCAAGCGGGGAGAGGCGAGGGAGCGCCTCGCCTTCTACTTCGCGAACGTCCCCCCAAGTTCGTCCTCGATGTGGATGCGGACGATCTCGTCGAAATTCGTTTCGCTCGCAAAGCCCAGCGCCTTCGCCCGCTGCGCGTCGAAGCGGCGCGGCCAGCCGGAGACGATGCGTTCGATGGTCGGGTCGGGCTCGCGGCGGATGCGGGCGGCGACCCTGTCGCCGGCGATGCGGCGGAGCGAATCGATCTGCTCGGCCGACCGTCACCGATACGCTCGGCATGGTGATGATGCGGCGCGCGCCGAGCCTCTCGCCGTCGATCGCCGCCGCGTGGACCAGAAAATTCACCGCCGAGCGCGGCGAGGCGTGGGCATGGCGGACGTCGTCGGCGACCGGCAGCACCGCCTCCTGTCCGGCGAGGGGCTCGCGGATGATGCCGGAGAAGAAGCCGGAGGCCGCCTTGTTCGGCTTGCCGGGACGCACGCAGATCGTCGGCAGGCGGATGCCGACGCCGTCGAAGAAGCCGCGGCGGGTGTAGTCGGCGAGCAAGAGTTCGCCGATCGCCTTCTGCGCGCCGTAGCTCGTCAGCGGCGTCGTGAAGAAGTCGTCCCCGATCGCCTCGGGGAAGGGCGCGCCGAAGACGGCGATCGAGGAGGTGAAGACCACCCGCGGCGTGTAGCCCTCCGCCTTGCGGATCGCGTCGAAGAGGAAGCGCGTGCCGTCGAGATTGATGCGGTCGCCCTTCTCGAAATCCGCCTCCGCCTCGCCGGAGACGATCGCCGCGAGGTGGAAGATGAGGTCCGGCCGCGGCGCGATCAGGCGCTCCGCCGCGCCCGCCTGCGCGAAGTCCGAGGTCAGCGTCTCGACCGGGAACGCTGCGCCCGCGGGCGGCCTGCGGCGCGACGACGTCGTGCAAAGTGAGCTTGTCGACGGCGCGGCCGCCGAGGCTGCCGTCCTTCGCCAGGCGTTCCGCGAGCTTGCGGCCGACCATGCCGCCGCCGCCGAGAATGAGGATGTGCATCGCAACGACCAAACGGCGTTCAGAGGGCGAAGCCGCCGTCGGCGAGATGGATCTGGCCCGTCGTATAGCTCGCCTCGTCGGAGGCGAGATAGACCGCAAGCCAGGCGATCTCCTCGGCGCGTGCCGAGGCGGCCCATCGGCTGGCGGTCGACGAAGGCCTGGCGCACCGCCTTCGACGCTCTCGCCGGAGGCGGCGGCCTGCGCCGCGATGCGCTCGTCGAGCGAGGGCGACTGGATGGTGCCGGGGCAGATGGCGTTGGCGCGGATGCCCTGCTTGATGAAATCCGCCGCCACCGCCTTGGTGAGGCCGATCACCGCCGCCTTCGTGGCGCCGTAGACGTAGCGGTTCGGGATGCCGCGCACCGAGGACGCGCCGGAGGCGATGTTGACGATCGAGCCGCTGCCCCGCTCGAGCATGCCCGGCACGTAAGGCCTTGATCGTCCGGTGCATCGATTTGACGTTGAGGTCGAACGAGAAGTCCCAGTCCTTGTCCGAGCAGTCGAGCACCGTGCCGTGATGCACGTAGCCCGCCGCGTTGACGAGGATGTCGACCGGGCCCGATCTCGCGCGCCAGGGCCTCGACGGCCTCGGTCGAGAGCACGTCGAGCTCGCGCATTTCGGCACGCTCGAGCCCGGCGAGCTTGTCGCGGTCGAGATCGGTCGCCCAGACCTCGCGCCCTCGCGCCACGAAGGCCTCGGCGATGGCGCGGCCGATGCCCTGGCCGGCGGCGGTGACGAGCGCGGTCTTGCCCTTCAATCGATCGGTCATGATGTCCCCTGTGCGCGGTCCTTCAGATCGGCGCGAAAGAAATTGTTGATCTCCGCAAACGGGCGATTCTCGGCAAAGGCGTCGAAGCGGCCCCCGCGCGCGATGCCCTCCGCCGCGCGCATGAACCCGCGCCCAGGCGGCGCGGGCGAGCGCCGAGCCGACGCTGATGCGGCGCACGCCGAGGGCCCCGATATCGGCGACCGAGAGCCCGAGCGGGCTCGAAACGAGCACGTTCACGGGCTTCGGCGCCACGGCTTGCACGATGGCGCGGATGTCGTCGGGCTTCGTCGGCCCCGGCGCGTAGAGCACATCGGCGCCCGCCTCCGCATAGGCGACGAGGCGGCGCAGGCTCTCCCTCAGCGGATCGGCATGGCCGACGAGAAAGCACTCGGCGCGGCCGGTGAGAAGCACGCCGGTTTCCGTCGCGTCGATCGCCGCCCGCGCGGCGCGGATGCGCGCGACGGCGTGATCGAGGTCGTAGAGCGGCTTGCCGCGGTCGCCGGTCGAATCCTCGATCGAGAGGCCGGCAACGCCGGTCTCGACGCACAGGCGCACGTTGGCCGCGACGCCCTCCGGATCGTGGGCGTAGCCGGATTCGAAATCGGCGTTCACCGGCAGGTCGGTGGCGGCGGCGATCTCGGCGATGTGCGCGAGCATGGCGTCCCGCGGCACCGCCCAGTCGGTGTCGGGCAGGCCGCGCCCGAAGGCGAAGCCCGAACTCGTCGTGGCGAGCGCCGGAAAGCCGAGATGGCGCAGATAGCGCGCCGTGCCGATGTCCCACGGATTCGGGATGACGAAGCAGCCGCCCGCGTGCAGGCGGCGGAAGGCTTCGCGCGCGGGAGCGAAGGGCATGGCGCTAGTGATTGTCCCGCGGCACGCCCATGCTCTGGGCGATGCGCTGGTACTTGACGGCGGGCTTCAGCACCATGCCCTCCGAGAGCTGGTCGACCATGCTGCGCTGGATCTCCTGCCAGGGCGATCTGGCTCGCCGGGTAGGCGTAGCCGCCGCGGGCCTCGAGATCCTTGCGGCGCTTCGCCAGTTCCTCGGGCGGCAGACAGGATGTCGGCCGTGCGCTTGTTGAGGTCGATGCGAATGCGGTCGCCGGTCTGCAGCAGGGCGAGGCCGCCGCCGGCTGCCGCCTCCGGCGAGGCGTTGAGGATCGAGGGCGTGCCGGAGGTGCCGGACTGGCGGCCGTCGCCGATGCAGGGCAGCGAGATGACGCCCCTGCGGATCAGCGCGCCGGGCGGCTGCATGTTGACGACCTCGGCGGCGCCCGGGATAGCCGATCGGCCCGGCGCCGCGCATGATCAGGATCGTGTGCTCGTCGATGCCGAGCGCGGGATCGTCGATGCGGTGATGGTAGTCCTCCGGCCCGTCGAAGACGACGACCGGACCCTCGAAGGCGTTGGGGTCCTTCGGGTTCGACAGGTAGCGGTCGTGGAACTCCTTCGAGATCACGCTCGTCTTCATGATCGCGCTGTCGAAGAGGTTGCCCTTGAGGTTGAGGAAGCCGGCCTTGCGGCGCAGCGGCTTCTCGCAGGAGCGGATCACCTGCCGGTCCGAGGTCGTCTTGCCGCGGCAGTTCTCGCCCATCGTCCTGCCGTTCACGGTGAGGGCGCCCTCGTGGATCTTGCCGCCCTCGATGAGCTCCGCCATGACCGCCGGCACACCGCCGGCGCGGTAGTATTCCTCGCCGAGATATTCGCCGGCCGGCTGCATGTCGACGAGGAGCGGGATCTCGAAGCCGATGCGCTCCCAGTCGTCGTTGTCGAGCGGGCACGCCGATGTGCTTCGCGATGGCGTTCAGGTGGATCGGCGCATTCGTCGAGCCGCCGATCGCCGAGTTCGACGACGATGACGTTCTCGAAGGCTTCGCGGGTCATGATGTCGGAGGGCTTCAGGTCCTCGAAGACCATCTCGACGATGCGGCGGCCGGTCTCGTAGGCGATCTGACCGCGCTCGCGATACGGCGCCGGGATCGCCGACGCAGCCCGGCAGCGACATGCCGAGGGCCTCGGCAAGCGAGTTCATGGTCGAGGCCGTGCCCATCGTGTTGCAATGGCCGACCGAGGGCGCCGAGGAGGCGACGATGTCGATGAACTCCTGGTAGTCGATCTCGCCCGCCGCGTGGCGCTCGCGCGCCTTCCAGACGATCGTGCCGGAGCCCGTGCGCTCGCCGTTGAGCCAGCCGTTCAGCATCGGCCCGACAGAGAGCGCGATCGCCGGAATGTTCACCGTCGCGGCGGCCATCAGGCAGGCCGGGGTGGTCTTGTCGCAGCCGGTCAGTGAGCACGACGCCGTCGAGCGGGATAGCCGTAGAGCACCTCGACGAGGCCGAGATAGGCGAGGTTGCGGTCGAGGCAGGCGGTCGGACGCTTGCCGGTCTCCTGGATCGGGTGGCACCGGGAACTCGAAGGCGATGCCGCCTGCCTCGCGGATGCCGTCGCGGACGCGCTTGGCGAGATCGAGATGGTGCCGGTTGCAGGGCGAGAGGTCCGAGCCGGTCTGCGCGATGCCGATGATCGGCTTGCCGGATTGCAGCTCCTGCCCGCGTCAGGCCGTAATTCAGGTAGCGCTCGAGATAGAGCGCGGTCATGCCCGGATTGTCCGGGTTGTCGAACCACAGGCGTGAGCGCAGCTGCGCCGGCGTGATCTTCTGCCGATCGGCCATCGTCGTCCTCCCGAATCGTTGGCTCCCGTTGTGAACCGGGCGGCCGGGCGGGAAATCAACCTCTCGTCGGGGTCTTGTCGCCATTCCGGCGGCGCATGGCTGCGCACGTTTGACTTGGGCCCGGCGCTTGCCCTCAATGCGCCCGGAAGGAAACGCCCGCAAGGAACGCCGCATGCCCCGTCGACCGTCGCCGCTTTCTCGCGCATCGGCGAGGAGAACGCCTTCGCCGTCCTCGCCCGCGCCACGGACCTGATCCGCGCCGGCCGCGACATCATCAATCTCGGCATCGGCCAGCCCGACTTCCCGACGCCGCCGCATATCGTCGAGGCGGCGGTGAAGGCGCTGCGCGACGGCCATCACGGCTATACGCCGGCGATCGGCATCCTGCCGCTCCGCGAGGCGGTTGCCGGCGACCTGCGCCGGCGCTTCTCGGTCGAGGTCTCGCCGGAGAGCGTCCTCGATCGTGCCGGGCGGCAAGGTCACGATGTTCATGGCGATCCTGATGTTCGGCGAGCCCGGCGCCGAGATCCTCTATCCGGACCCGGGCTTTCCGATCTACCGCTCGATGATCGAGTTCACCGGCGCGACGCCGATCCCGGTGCCGATCCGCGAGGAGAACGGCTTCGCCTTCGATGCGGCGCGAGACGCTGTCGCTGATCACCCCGCGGACGCGGCTCCTGATCCTGAACTCGCCCGCGAACCCGACCGGCGGCGTCACCCCAAAGGCCGAGATCGACGCCCTCGTCGCCGGCCTCGCGAAGCACCCGGAGGTCGCGATCCTGTCGGACGAGATCTACGGCACCATGACCTATGACGGCGAGGCGCATGTCTCGCTCCTGCAATACCCGGAGCTGCGCGAGCGCCTGATCTATCTCGACGGTGCCTCCAAGACCTACGCCATGACCGGCTGGCGCCTCGGCTGGTCGGTCTGGCCGAAGCCGCTCTACGATGCCGCCCGCAAGCTCGCCGTGAACGCGCATTCCTGCGTCAACGCGGCGACGCAATGGGCCGGCATCGCAGCCCTCGACGGGCCGCAGGACGCCGCGCGGGCGATGGTGGCCGAGTTCGACCGCCGCCGCCGCCTCGTGGTCGAGGGCTTGAACCGGCTCCCCGGCCTTTCCTGCATCGTCCCGAAGGGCGCCTTCTACGCCTTCCCGAACGTTTCCAAGACCGGCTGGAAGGCCAAGGCCCTGGCCTCGGCGCTCCTCGAGGAAGCGGGCGTCGCCACGATCGGCGGCCCGGATTTCGGCATCCACGGCGAGGGCTACATCCGCCTCTCCTACGCTAACTCGGCCGAGAACATCGCCCGGGCGCTCGAGCGGATGGGCGAGTTTTTGGCCGCGCGGAAGGCGGCGTAGGGCACCCTCGCCTCTCCCCGCTCGCGGGGAGAGGCGAATTGCGCTCCTTTTCGACCGCTCGAGCCGCAGTCGCGAAGCGGGAATCTGCTAGCTCCCGTTCGGGAGAGGGAAGAGGCGCGCCTGTTGCCCAAAGGCCACGATGCTGGCCTTGACGTCCGCGGCCTTGCTCTGCATATGAGAATGAACGTTCATTCTCGGACCAAGCGCATCCCGATGGATACTCTGACCTCCACCCCCGCGGGCGAGGCGCCGGCGGATTTCGGCCATGACGGCGGCGCCGGCCGCCGCGCCCGCATCCTCGATGCGGCCGAGCGCTGCTTCGTGCGCGCGGGCTTCCACCGCACGACCATGCAGGACGTCGCCGCCGAGGCGGCGATGAGCCCCGGCAACCTCTACCGCTATTTCCGCTCGAAGGACGCGATCGTCGCCGGCCTTGCCGAGCGCGACCGGGCGCGGGTGATGAGCGATTTCGCCTCCGTCGTCGGGGCCGAGAACTTCATGGAAAGCTTCGCCGCCCTCGGGCGCAAGCATTTCGAGGACGAACCGCGGGAGAAGGCCGTCCTGTGCCTCGAAATCTGGGCCGAGGCGACCCGCAACCCCGCCTTCGCGGCGATGACGGCGGAGTTCGACCGGGACGTGATCGAGCGCATGACCGCTCTCTTCCGCGAGGCGCTGCAGCGGGGCGGGGGTGATACGGACGTCGATCCGGAGGCGCTGGCGCTCCTCGTCGCGACCCTCGCGGACGGTCTCTTCGTCCGCCGCGCCGTGGCGCCCTCCTTCGATCCCGAGCGCGAGTTCGGCACCGTGATGGCGGTCATCGAAGCGGCTTTCGCCGGCCGTATTCCGCTGAAGAGCCTGTCGGGCGCGAAGCCCTCTGCGAAAGCGCAGGAGACCGCGCCGTGACGCGCTTCAGCTTCCCGGCGGCCGTCGCCGCAATTCTTCTTGCAGCGGCGCCGCTCGCCCGAGCGGCTGAGCCCCCGCCCGCGACGCCGAGCCTCGCGCCGGCCGTCACGGTCGTCCGCGCCGCCGAACGGGAGATCGTCGAGCGGGCGGTCGTCACGGGCACGCTCATGCCGCGCGAGGAGATTCTCGTCTCTCCGGAGGTCGAGGGCCTGCGCATCACCGAGGTGCTCGTCGAGGAAGGTGCGTCCGTGAAGCAGGGCGACGTCCTCGCCCGCCTGTCCCGCGACATCCTCGAGGCGACGCTCGCCCAGAACGCCGCCGCCACGGCCCGCGCCGATGCGGCGATCGCGCAGGCGAAGAGCCAGATCGTGCAGGCCGAGGCAGCCCAGCTCGAGGCGCAGCAGGCCCTCGAGCGCACCCGCTCCCTGATGAAGAGCGGCAACACGACCGAGGTGCAGCTCGAGCAGCGCATCTCGGCGGGGCGCGCGGCGGAAGGGCGACTGTCGGCCTCCCGCGATGGCCTGCGCATGGCCGAGGCCGAATTGCGCTCCGCCGAGGCGCAGCACCGCGAGAACGAGGTCCGCCTCGCCCGCACCGATATCAAGGCGCCGCGCGGCGGCATCGTCAGCCGCAAGACCGCGCGGGTCGGCGCCACCGCAAGCGCCGCGGCCGAGCCCCTGTTCCGCATCATCGCGGACGGAGAGATCGAGCTCGAGGGCGAGGTCACCGAGACGCAGATCGGCCGCCTCCGCGAAGGCGCGCCGGCTATGATCGCGGTCGACGCGACGCGCACAGTCACCGGCCGCGTCCGCAACGTCTATCCGGAGGTCGACCGCGCGACGCGCCTCGGCACGGTCCGCGTGGCGCTGCCGAGGGACACCGTCGTGCGCATCGGCTCCTTCGCCCGCGGCACCGTCGAGATCGCCCGCAAGACCGGGATCGTGGTGCCGGTCGGCTCGGTGATCTACGGCCAGGACGGCGCAACCGTTCAGGTCGTCGTCGACAACAAGGTGCATACGCGCGCGGTGAAGCCGGGGCTTGCCGCGGACGGGTTCGTGCAGCTTCAGGAAGGCGTCGCGGTGGGCGACTTGATCGTCGCCAAGGCCGGCAGCTTCCTGCGCGACGGCGACGTGGTGCGGCCGGTTCCGGCCGACAAGACCGCGGCGGCCGAAGGGGTTCGGTAATGCGTCTCAATGTCTCCGCGTGGTCGATCCGGAAGCCGATTCCGTCGGTCGTCCTGTTCATCGTCCTGATCGTGCTGGGCGTGTTCAGCTTCCGGCAGCTCCCGATCACGCGCTTTCCGAACATCGACATCCCGATCGTCGCTATCACGGTGACGCAATCCGGCGCCGCGCCGTCGGAGCTGCAGAACCAGGTCACGAAGCGGGTCGAGGATGCGGTCGCCGGCGTCAACGGCGTCAAGCACATCATCTCGAACATCTCGGAAGGCCTCTCGACGACGACGATCGAGTTTCGCCTCGAGATCAACAGCGACCGCGCCGTCAACGACGTCAAGGACGCGATCGCCAAGATCCGCGCCGACCTGCCGCGCACCATCGACGAGCCGATCGTGCAGCGGGTCGAGATCGCCGGCCTGCCGATCGTCACCTACGCCGCTTCCAATCCGGCGATGACGCCCGAGGAACTCTCGTGGTTCGTCGACGACGTCGTCGCCCGGCAGCTCCAGAGCATCGGCGGGGTCGGCGGCGTCACCCGCGTCGGCGGCGTCGACCGGGAGATCCGCGTCGAGCTCAATGTCGACCGCCTTCTCGCCCTCGGCATCACCGCCGCGGACGTCAACCGGCAGCTTCGCCTGACCAGCGTCGATCTCGCCGGCGGCCGCGGCGAGGTCGGCGGCCGCGAGCAGTCGATCCGTACCCTCGGCAGCGCGCAGACCCTCGAGACGCTCGCCGCCACCAGCATCAGCCTGCCCGGCGGACGGCGCGTGCGCCTCGACGAGCTCGCGACCGTCACGGACTCGGCCGCCGAGCCGCGCACCTATGCGCGCTTCAACGGCGAGCCGGTGGTCGCCTTCGCGGTGTCGCGGGCGACGGGCGCGAGCGACGCCACGGTCGGCGCCGCCGTCGCCGCCAAGGTGAAGCAGATTCGGCGCCGAGCATCCCGGCATCCACTTCGCCGCCATCGACGATTCGGTCGTCTACACCGTCGGCAACTACGAATCCGCGATGCACACCCTGATCGAGGGTGCGGCGCTCGCGGTGCTCGTCGTCTTCATCTTCCTGAAGGACTGGCGGGCGACGCTGATCACCTCGCTCGCGCTGCCGCTCTCGGTCTTCCCGACCTTCTGGGCGATGAGCGCGATGGGCTTTTCGCTGAACCTCGTCAGCCTGCTCGCGATCACCCTCGTCACCGGCATCCTCGTCGACGACGCCATCGTCGAGATCGAGAACATCGTCCGCCACATGCGCATGGGCAAGTCCGCCTATCGCGCCGCCCTCGAGGCGGCGGACGAGATCGGCCTTGCCGTCATCGCCATCACCTTCACGATCGTCGCGGTGTTCACGCCGGTCAGCTTCATGGGCGGCATTGCCGGCCAGTACTTCAAGCAGTTCGGGCTGACCGTCGCGGCGGCGGTGCTGATCTCGCTCCTCGTCGCGCGATTGATCACGCCGATGCTCGCCGCCTATTTCATGCGGCCGCACAAGCACGTCGAGGAGCGCGACGGCTTCATCATGCGCTTTTACACGCGCCTCGTCGGCTGGTCGGTGCGGCACAAGTTCGTCACCTTCGTTCTCGGCCTTTGCTTCTTTTCCGCCTCGATCTGGTCGACGAACCTGCTCCCGTCCGGCTTCCTGCCGGAGGAAGACATTTCGCGCTCGCTCTTCGTGATGGAATTGCCGCCGGGCGCGCGCCTCGACGACACCAAGGCCGAGACCGACCGCCTGACCGAGCGCCTGCGCGAAATGCCGGAGGTGCGCTCCGTCTTCGTCAGCGGCGGCACGCAGCTTCCGGCGAAGAAGGAGGTCCGGCTCGCGACGCTGACCGTCAACTTCGCGCCGAAGGAGGAGCGCTCGCTTCGCCAGCGCCAGCTCGAGAACCGCATCATCGACCTCGTTCAGCGCGAGATCCCCGACGTGCGCTTTTTCCGGCTGAACGAGAACGGCCAGCGCGGGCTCTCGCTCATCGTCGCCGGACCCGATCAGGGCGTCGTCGTCGAGACCGCAGCGAAGCTCGAGCGCGAGATGGCGAGGATCCCGACCCTCGAAAGTGTCGTCTCGACGATCCCGCTCAACCGGCCCGAGATCCGCATCAGGCCGAAGCCGGCGCTCGCCGCCGAGCTCGGCGTCTCGACGGACGTCATCGCCGAGACCGTGCGCGTCGGCACCATCGGCGATATCGGCGCGAACCTCGCGAAGTTCGACGCCGGCGACCGGCAGGTGCCGATCCGTGTCCAGCTTCCCGAGAGCGCTCGCGCCGACCGCGGCATCATCGACGTCCTGAAGGTGCCGGCGAAGAACGGCGCCGCGGTGCCGCTGTCGGCGATCGCGGATGTCGAGTTCGGCCAGGGCCCGACCTCGATCGACCGCTACGACCGCGCCCTGCGCATCGCGCTTGAAGGCGACATGCGCGGCACCGACGCCCTCGGCGAGGTCATCGAGGCGGTGATGAAGCTGCCGACGGCGCAGAATCTGCCCGCCGGCGTCTCGATCCGCCAGACCGGCGACGCGGAGGTGATGGAGGAAGTCTTCGCCGGCTTCGGCAAGGCCATGGGCGCGGGCATCATGATGGTGCTCGGCGTGCTGATCCTGCTGTTCGCGAACTTCCTGCAGCCCTTCACCATCCTTCTGTCCCTGCCGCTCTCGATCGGCGGCGCCATCCTGGCGCTCGTCATCACGCAGAAGGCGATCAGCCTGCCGGTGGTGATCGGCTTTCTCATGCTCATGGGCATCGTCACGAAGAACGCGATCATGCTCGTCGATTTCGCGGTCGAAGAGGTTTCAAAGGGCGTCGACCGCGTCGACGCCATCATCGATGCGGGCCGCAAGCGCGCCCGGCCGATCGTCATGACGACGATCGCCATGGCCGCCGGCATGCTGCCCTCGGCGCTGGCGCTGGGCGCCGGCGGCGAGTTTCGCGCACCGATGGCGATCGCGGTGATCGGCGGCCTCATCGTCTCGACGATGCTGTCCCTCGTCTTCGTGCCGGCCTTCTTCATCCTGATGGACGACCTGTCTCGCTTCTTCTCCTGGCTCCTCGGCCGCTTCGTCGGCCCGACCGACGAGGAGCCGGACCTCGACGAGGTGGACAGCTTCGTCACCGCACGCCTCGGTCACGAGGTGAAAGCCTATCCGCAGGAACCGCTGAAGATCGCGGCGGAATAGGCGCCGAATTCGCCTCTCCCCGCTTGCGGGGAGAGGGTTTCGGCTTTGCCGAAACAAGCGGAGCGAAGCGAAGCGGGGGTGAGGGGGCGGTGCAGAAAGAGGCGCCTTCCTCGCCGCAGGGCCTTCTTCGTCGCCGCCCCGCCTTCGGCGGCCCTCTCCCCGCAAGCGGGGAGAGGCGACGCAGCGCTTCCCCGAGGCGCGATCCTGCTTTAGACCGGACACATGCCGACCTCGACCGAGACCCTCCTCGCCTATGCCCGCCTCGCGCCGGTGATTCCGGTCGTCACGATCGAGGATGCGCGGCGGAGCATCGATCTCGCGCAGACCCTCGTCGCGGCGGGGCTGCCGGTGGTCGAGGTGACCCTGCGCACGGCCGCAGCAATGGACGCCATCGCCGCGATCGCCAAGGCGGTGCCGGAGGCGGTGATCGCCGCCGGGACGGTGACGGAGCCGAGCCAGATCCGCGAGGTCGCCGATGCCGGCGCCAAGTTCATCGTCACGCCTGGCACGCCGGTGAAGCTCGCCGAGGCGCTCGCCGACGCGCCGATCCCGGTCATGCCCGGCTGCGCGACGCCGTCCGAGGCGATGACGCTCATGGCGATCGGCTTCCGGGCCCTCAAATTCTTCCCCGCCGCCGCATCCGGCGGAACGGCCTGGCTCAAGGGCGTTCACGGCCCGCTCCCGGCGCTCCGCTTCTGCCCCACGGGCGGTATCGACCTTGCGAACGCGCCGAGCTACCTCGCCCTGCCGAACGTCGTCTGCGTCGGCGGCACCTGGATGGCGCCCGCGAAGGCCATCGCGGACGGCGATTTCGAGGCCATCGGTCGCCTCGCGCGCGAGGCCGCCGCCTTGCGGCGCTGAACCATTCCGGCCCGCCCCTCGTTTTCCCTTGAGAGATTCGGGACGCGGGAGACTTGCCGATGTTCGACGCCAAACGATTGCTCGACGCCGTGGTCGGCGCCGCCGCCCAGTTCGCGCAGCCGACCGCCGGAAAGGGAGCGGCGGCCAAGGTTGCAAAGACCTCCCCGGCTCCGGGCAGGGTCTCCGACCAGCTCCTGCAAACGGCGAAGAACGTCCTCGTCCAGAACCCCGCCCTGGCGCAGGCAGCGCTCGCCGGCCTCGCGGGCCTCATCTTCAAGGGCAAGGGCGGCCGCGTCGTCTCCAACCTCGCCCGGCTCGGCGGTCTCGCGGCCATCGGCGGCATCGCCTACAAGGCTTGGCAGAACCGGCAGGCGGCAAAGCCCCTGCTCGACCTCAGCCCTCTGCCGGCGGGCGAGACGCGGGACAGCTTTCATGCCCTCGACGTTCCGGCAGGCTCCGCCTTCGATGCGGTCGCCCAGAGCGACGAGGACGCCCTTCTCTACCTCCGCGCCATGATCGCCGCGGCGGCGGCGGACGGCATCATCGATGCGGCCGAGCGCAAGCTGATCATGCAGGGCCTCGGCGAGGCCGGGATCGACACGAACGCTGCCCGCTGGCTGGAGGAGCGCTTCGCCGACCCGCCAGATATCGACGAACTCGCCGCCGCCGCGGGCGGGCCGGAAAAGGCGGCCCAGATCTACACCGCGGCCCGAATCGCCATCGATCCGGACACCATCCAGGAGCGCGAGTTCCTGCGCCGGCTCGCCGAAGCACTTTCCCTCGAGCCGGGCCTCAAGGCGCGGATCGACGAGACGGCGGCCGCCCTGCGGGCCTGATCGGCCCACCGTCGGTGCGCGCCGGCACGTTGGAAAGGTGCTAGAATTGGATGAACTCAGCGGCCGTTCCGGCCGCCCGGAGGCTCGGCATGAATGAAGCCGTCGCCCATTTCACGATTCTGCGCCAGACCGCCGATGCGAAGGCGGTCGACGCCATCGAGCGCCTCGTCGCGCAGGGAAGCGACGCCTCGCTCAATCGCATCAACGCCCTCGATTTCGCGCGTCGCGCAGGTCTCGGCGAGGAAGAGACCATTGCGGCCCTTCTGCACGCGGCCCGACTCGGCCTGTTCGATCTCTCCTGGAACGTGCTCTGCCCCGGCTGCGGCGGCGTGCTCGAATTCGGCGATTCGCTGAAGGCGATCCACCGCGACGAATACGATTGCTCACTCTGCGCCGCGGGCTACGAGCCGACCCTCGACGAGATGGTCGAGGTGACCTTCACCGTGAGCCCGCGCGTGCGCAGGATTGCCGCGCACGATCCCGATTCCCTGCCGCTCGCGGAATATGCGCGCCAGATCTTCTGGGGCTCCGGCATCGATCTTCCGGAAGGCGACCTTGAAGCGGTGATCGACAGCATGACCCTCGATCACATCGAGCTGCCTCCTGGCGAGAAGGCCGTTCTCTCGACGACACTTCCGGCCGAGTTCGTGATCGTCTTCGATCCGGTCACGCACGCGACGCAGTTTCTCGACGTGAAGGGCGAGCCGACGAAGGAGCGCCAGTCGGTCGCCGTGGTTCTCAACCGCGTTCGCGCTCCGACAGGCAAGGTCGAGCTTCGCCCGGGACCCCTGCGCATCACCTTCGAGAACCGCACCGACCGCCGGGCCCTGCCGTCGCTCTGGATCGCCGGCCAGGTGCTTCACGACCTGCTGTCGCGCCGCAAGCCGTTCCTGACCGCGAAGCGCCTGCTCTCGAACCAGACCTTCCGCGACATCTATCGAACGGACACGCTCGACGTCGACCAGCGCCTGAAGATCACGAGCCTGACCTTCCTGTTCACGGACCTGAAGGGCTCGACCGAGCTCTACGATCGGGTCGGCGATCTCGTCGCCTACGACCTCGTGCGGGCCCATTTCCGCGTCCTGCACGAGATCGTCGCTTCGGAGGCGGGCGCCGTCGTCAAGACGATCGGCGATGCGGTGATGGCGACCTTTCCGACACCCGACCGCGCCGTCGCCGCGGCGCTTCGGATGCGCGAGGAGATGAGCCGGCTGAACGACGAGCGCGGGCGCGAAGACCTTCTGCTCAAGATCGGCATTCACGAGGGCCCCTGCCTCGCCGTCACCCTGAACGACCGGCAGGATTACTTCGGCCAGACCGTCAACATCGCCTCGCGGGTCCAGGGTCTTGCCTCCTCGCAGGCGATTCTCGCGACGAGTACCGTCGTCCAGCATCCCGGCTCCAGCGCCCTGATCGCGTCCCGCGGGCTGCATCCGACCTCCCGCGACGCCGCCCTGCGCGGAATCGCCGACCGCATGGCCGTGTTCGAGCTCGGCTGAGGCGGCCAAGCTTCGCGAAAGGTTGCTTTTGCCGCAGCGTCACACACATGCTACCGGCATCGCACGATGCCGTTGTTTCCCTCTGCGTTCGCGCGCACGACCCTGACGCTTCTGATCGCAAGCGCCATCGCGCTCCTTGCGATCGTCGGCACTTCGCTCTGGCTCGTCGAGCGCACGGGAACCCATTCGGCGGAGGTGGCGCGGGCGCAGGAGTTGCGGCTGCGGGCCTTCCGCGTCCTCGGCCTGCTCCAGGATGCCGAGACCGGGCAGCGCGGCTATCTCCTCACCGGAGAGGCGGCCTATCTCGAACCGTACGACCGGGCAAAGGACCAGATCCGGACCGACCTCGCACGCCTGCGCGAAGCGGCCGGCGCGGCGGATACGGGCGCCGAGCGCATCGACCGCCTGACCGCCCTGGTCGACGACAAGTTCGCCGAACTCGCCGAGACGGTGGCGCTGACCGCGGCCGGGCGCACCGACGAGGCCCTGACGATCGTCCGCAGCGACCGCGGCAAGGCCCTGATGGACGAGGCGCGCACGGTCGTCTCGGCAATCATCGCCGATTCCGACGCCCGCTTGAACGCGCGCCTCGCCGACCTGCAGTGGAGCGCGCTTCTCCTGCGTTGGGTCAGCATGGGCGGCGGGCTCCTGATCATCGTCTTCGCCGCCGGCTGCACATTCACGGTGATGCGCCACACGCGCGCCCTCGCCGTCGCACGCCACCAGGTCGACGCGTTGAATGCCGATCTCGAAAACCGCGTCCGCGAGCGCACGGCGGACCTGGAGCGCGCGAACGAGGAGATCCAGCGCTTCGCCTACATCGTCAGCCACGATCTGAGAGCGCCGCTCGTCAATGTCATGGGCTTCACGAGCGAACTCGAAACGGGACTTGCCGCCCTGCAACGCTATCTCGACGCGGCGCCTGCGCCCGAAGATCCGGCCCTCGCCGAGGAGGCGCAGGCGGCGGTTCGCGAGGAATTTCCGGAGGCGATCCGCTTCATCCGCTCCTCGACGGGCAAGATGGACCGCCTCATCAACGCCATCCTCAAGCTTTCCCGCGAAGGCCGCCGCCGGCTGACGCCGCAGCGCATCGACCTCGGGGCGCTCATCGAGACCGCCGCGGCGGCCATCCGCCACCAGCTCGATGCCGCCGGCGCAACCTTGACCGCGTCGAGGACGTTTCCCGTCGTGATTTCGGACAAGCTCGCCCTCGAACAGGTGTTCGGCAACCTGATCGACAATGCCGTCAAGTATCTCGACCCCGCGCGGCCGGGCCTCATCGCCGTGCGCGCGCGCCGGGAGGGCAGCCGGATCGTTGTCGAGATCGAGGACAACGGCCGCGGCATCGGCGCGCAGGACCACGAGCGCATCTTCGAGCTCTTCCGGCGCTCGGGCGCGCAGGATATGCCCGGCGAGGGCATCGGGCTTGCGCATGTGAAGTCGCTGGTCCGGCGCCTCGGCGGTGAGATCTCGGTTCGCTCCGAGCTCGGCCGGGGCACGACCTTTCAAGTCAGCCTGCCCGGAACCTTGAGGACCGCGTGAGACCATGGCCGTGACCGACGAAGCAAAGCCCGTCTGCATCGTGATGATCGAGGACGACGAGGGCCATGCCCGCCTGATCGAGCGCAACATCCGCAGGGCCGGGATCCGCAACGAGATCCTGCCATTCCAGAGCGGAACCGAAGCGCTCGCCTTCCTGATGGGCGCGGACGGCTCTGGCCAGGCGAGCGCCGGACGCCAGCTCCTCATCCTCCTCGACCTCAACCTGCCGGACATGACCGGCATCGACATCCTCGAGACGGTGAAGGGCAATCGGCACACCAAGCGCTCGCCGGTGATCGTGCTCACCACCACCGACGACCAGCGCGAGATCCAGCGCTGCTACGATCTCGGCGCCAACGTCTACGTGACGAAGCCGGTCAACTACGAGGGCTTCGCCAACGCCATCCGCCAGCTCGGCCTGTTCTTCTCGGTCATGCAAGTGCCGGAGACCGAGTAGCGTGACATCGCTTCGCGTTCTCTATGTCGAGGATGACGAAGGCATCGCCCGGCTCGTCGAGAAGGGGCTCGGCCGCCGCGGCTTCGCGGTGACGAGCGCGGCAAGCGGCGAGGCCGGCCTGGCGCTTTTGCGACAGGGCGAGACGCCGTTCGACGTCATCGCGCTGGATCATCACCTCCCGGCGGGTACGGGCCTCGACGTTCTGCGTCTCCTCGGCAACGAGCCGAAAACGCCGCCGGTCGTCTATGTG